>CAJTEY010000001.1 GCA_910575775.1 Lachnospiraceae bacterium
TGGCCTCTTCCACAGCCTTCCCGCTGCTTCCTCCCATGGTCACAGACCTCGGATGTCGATACTCGCAGTAAATTGCTTCGCAATTAACTGCCGATATCTTTTTTTGGATCTTCAGTATTCGGTTTTCAAGGTACGTTCCGGAATCCAGATTCAGTCATCAGATCCCGACGGGCTTAAGTGGACCTTTCCTCCTCAGCGGATGTTCATTCCCGAAGAAAAAATGCCTGCCTGTCCCGATGGGCTTAAGTGGACTCGAACCACCGACCTCACGCTTATCAGGCGTGCGCTCTAACCGGCTGAGCTATAAGCCCTCGTTAATCATGCAAGTGGCAGACATGCGACTTTATACGTTAGATGCATACACACATAAGTGTAATAAGCAACGTCGCTGCGGAATGGCAAACCGCAGGTTTGACATACAACTTGCAAGCAAACTTATTAAGATAATCTGGCAGCCACCTACTCTCCCATGCCGTCTCCGGCATAGTACCATCGGCCGCTTACAGCTTAACCGTCGTGTTCGGGATGGGTACGGGTGTCTCCCGTAAGCGCACCGCCACCAGAATTTTTTCCCTCTGCCCCCTGGCAGATCAACAGTAATGCAGCCCCTACTTCTCTTCCCTAGAAAGGAGGTGATCCAGCCGCACCTTCCGATACGGCTACCTTGTTACGACTTCACCCCAGTCATCCGACCTGCCTTCGGCTGCTCCTCCCTTGCGGTTAGGTCACAGACTTCGGGCATTTCCGACTCCCATGGTGTGACGGGCGGTGTGTACAAGACCCGGGAACGTATTCACCGCGGCATTCTGATCCGCGATTACTAGCGATTCCAGCTTCATGTAGTCGGGTTGCAGACTACAATCCGAACTGGGACGTTATTTTTGGGATTTGCTCCCCCTCGCGGGCTCGCTTCCCTCTGTTTACGCCATTGTAGCACGTGTGTAGCCCAAATCATAAGGGGCATGATGATTTGACGTCATCCCCACCTTCCTCCGGGTTATCCCCGGCAGTCTCTCCAGAGTGCCCGGCTTTACCTGCTGGCTACTGAAGATAAGGGTTGCGCTCGTTGCGGGACTTAACCCAACATCTCACGACACGAGCTGACGACAACCATGCACCACCTGTCTTGGATGTACCGAAGTAAGGGGACCGTTACGTCCCTGTCATCCAGATGTCAAGACTTGGTAAGGTTCTTCGCGTTGCTTCGGATTAAACCACATGCTCCACCGCTTGTGCGGGTCCCCGTCAATTCCTTTGAGTTTCATTCTTGCGAACGTACTCCCCAGGTGGATTACTTACTGCGTTTGCTGCGGCACCGGTGGGTCCATACCCACCGACACCTAGTAATCATCGTTTACGGCGTGGACTACCAGGGTATCTAATCCTGTTTGCTCCCCACGCTTTCGAGCCTCAACGTCAGTTACAGTCCAGTAAGCCGCCTTCGCCACTGGTGTTCCTCCTAATATCTACGCATTTCACCGCTACACTAGGAATTCCGCTTACCTCTCCTGCACTCAAGTTACACAGTTTCCAGAGCAGTCCGGGGGTTGGGCCCCCGCCTTTCACTCCAGACTTGCATCACCGTCTACGCTCCCTTTACACCCAGTAATTCCGGATAACGCTTGCCCCCTACGTATTACCGCGGCTGCTGGCACGTAGTTAGCCGGGGCTTCTTGGTCAGGTACCGTCATTTCTTTCTTCCCTGCTGACAGAGCTTTACATACCGAAATACTTCTTCACTCACGCGGCGTCGCTGGATCAGGGTTTCCCCCATTGTCCAATATCCCCCACTGCTGCCTCCCGTAGGAGTTTGGGCCGTGTCTCAGTCCCAATGTGGCCGTCCACCCTCTCAGGCCGGCTACTGATCGTCGCCTTGGTGGGCCCCTACCCCGCCAACAAGCTAATCAGACGCGGGTCCATCTTACACCACCGGAGTTTTTCACACCGGGCCATGCGGCCCTGTGCGCTTATGCGGTATTAGCACCTGTTTCCAGGTGTTATCCCCCTGTGTAAGGCAGGTTACCCACGCGTTACTCACCCGTCCGCCACTCGAATGCCACATGATTTGACCGAAATCGCATCAGCGTGGCATTCCCGTTCGACTTGCATGTGTTAAGCACGCCGCCAGCGTTCATCCTGAGCCAGGATCAAACTCTCTAATAATTATTCTGATCCGGATTCAAAACAAGCACTTGGCTCGGAGCAAATCCCTTCAGGATCAGCTCCGTTTGTACCCTTAAATACTGTTTGTTAGTTTGTATCGTCCGATACTTTTCTGAAAATTTTCTCTTGGAATCTTTTCAGGGTTGCATCACTGTTTATTTGTCAAGGTACAATATTTTGCTGCGTCACGAAGAATACGGCGTATTCTTCAGAAGTTAATTCCGTAGGAATTTACTTCGACGCTAACGGAGATGGAGGGATTTGAACCCTCGCGCCGCTATTAACGACCTGCACCCTTTCCAGGGGTGTCCCTTCAGCCATCTTGGGTACATCTCCAGATATAGCTAAACTATATTATTCACAATATTTCCGAATCAAAAGGGATTCGGTCGGAGAGGGATCTCCAGCGGAGAGGGTGGGATTCGAACCCACGCGCCCTTGCGGACAAACGGTTTTCAAGACCGCCTCGTTATGACCACTTCGATACCTCTCCGTGTTCGTTTCGCGCTCCCGGTTTCGGTCGAGCGCAAAAATTATTCTAGCAAAGATAGACTTGCCTGTCAACCTATTTTTTTATTTTTTTATCAGCTCTTTTTTTACTCTCCATTTCTGTCCCGCTCAGAGGGACTCCCGCCTGCATTTTTTCGCCTTCCGGCGTTTATATGTCCTGTGTCCCCAGCAGCGCTTCCGCCACCGTCATATCCTCCGGTGTAGTCACTTTCATATTACTGTAAGACCCTTCCACCAGCCGGACCTTACAGTCCGTAAAAGTTTCCACCACCATGGCATCATCCGTGATAGAAATTCCCTCCTGCAAAAGCCTCTCCTTCTCCTGCATCAGTCTTTCGTAGGCAAATAAAATCAATGGGGCGTCGAAAACCTGGGGCGTCTGCACCTGCCACATAAAGTTTCTGTCCGGTGTCTGCCTTGCAAACCCGATTTCATCCACGATCTTTATGGTATCTTTCACAGGCATTCCCGCCGCACAGGCGTGATCCCTTTCTACTGCCTCATAGCAGCGTTTCAGGATTTCCTCCGTCAGAAAGGGTCTCGCGCCATCCTGAATAAAAATATAGCCGTCATGACCGAAAGCACACCGATTCTCCCCACCGCGCGCCGCCGCGCTGCCCCTGGCAGCCAAAAGGCCGTTATACACGGAATCATACCGCTCTTTTCCCCCTGCCACAACAGTCGTCACTTTGTAAAAACCATACTTCGTCACAATATCTTTTTTTACATAAGAAATATCCTCTGCACTGGTGACAAGGATGCAGTCATCAATCACAGAGGAGACTTCTATCGCATGTAATGCGTACCATATAAGCGGTCTGTCCCGCAAAAGCATATACTGCTTTGCCACATCACTCTCCATGCGGCTGCCGCGTCCCGCCGCCAGCACAATGGCAGTGCATCTCTTTTTATCCATCATTCATTCACTCCCGCTCTGCGTCCCACTCCTACGGGCACACCTCCAAATGGCCTGCCATTGTACCCTTCCTGCCAGGCCAGGCTATATACCCTCTCCGAGCTTTAAATTCGGTACAGCATTCAGATCATACCCATGCCGCACGCCTTTCACATACTCGTAATATCCCGCCGCACCGATCATTGCCGCATTGTCCGTACACAGCAGGGGCGACGGATGGTAAAACGTCACACCGCGTTCTTCACAGGCTATTGTAAGCGCTTCTCTGAGCGCCGTGTTGGATGCCACGCCGCCGGCTATGGCAAATTTCTTTATGCCGCAGGATTCCACCGCATGCATGGAATGCTCTGCAAGCACATCCACCACCGCTTTCTGGAAGGATGCCGCCACGTCAGCCTGACAGAAGGATTCTCCCTTCATCTCGCAGGAATTGAGATAGTTCAGCACCGCTGATTTCAATCCGCTGAAGCTAAAATCATAGTCGGAATCTCCCACTTTTGCCCTTGGAAAAGCGATGGCTTCCGGGTTCCCCTCTCTGGAAACTTTATCAATTTTCGGCCCACCGGGATAACCCAGCCCGATCGCGCGCGCCACCTTGTCAAACGCTTCTCCCGCCGCATCATCCCTGGTGCGTCCCAGAATTTCATATTCCCCGTAGTCCTTCACCACTACAAGATGGGAATGTCCACCAGAAACTACAAGACAGACAAAGGGTGGTTCCAAGTCTCTGTTCTCTATATAATTTGCACTGATATGCCCTTCAATGTGGTGCACGCCGACCAGCGGAATCCCCGATGCAAAACTGACCGCCTTCGCCGCAGACACGCCCACCAGAAGCGCACCCACAAGCCCCGGGCCATAAGTAACTGCGACAGCATCCATATCGGAAAGCTTTTTCCCTGCCTGCAAAAGCGCCTCCGCCATCACCTGATTGATCTTTTCGATATGCTTGCGGGACGCAATCTCAGGCACCACCCCCCCGTAGAGCGTATGCAGATCGATCTGGGAGGATATCACATTTGATAACACTTCCCTGCCGTTTTCCACCACAGCCGCAGCTGTCTCATCACAGGAAGTTTCCACCGCCAGAATCGTCACGGTTTCCCCGATATTTCCCATTGCTCACTCCTCCACAAGTTCCCAGCCGAGAATCTTCCAGTGCTCGTCCTCATCCTGTCTGAGTACAAACCGTTCCTGTGACGGTACCCGGCCTCCGCCCTGTTGTTTCAGATAAAACGTGCAGTATAATCTGGCACAGGAATATTCATTCTGTGTAAAGTATTCCACATCGGTACTGGAAGAAACCTCATAGCTTGCAACTGTAAGCTGCCGGCCCTTCATCTCCGCAATATCATCCCGCAGATCCTGCAGATACTGCTCCTGCGTCTTATTTGCCACCAGTTCCGCGTCATACAGCATCTGAATCTTACCGGCAAGCTGGACAAGCTCCTCGTCGGAATAAGTCTCATTGTAGAAGCATTCCGTGATTTCCGCATAATACTTCACCACTTCCTTGGGTGTGGGCGGATAATTATGCTCCAGATCCCGCATCAGAATGCTCTGCACCACAGTGGCGGCAATCGCCTCCTCCACTTCCTGCCGTTTCGCCCGATGACCCAGACTATAGTAATAAACCAGAATAATTACCGCAAGAACAACCGCTATAACTACCGTCTTAGCAATCTTTGAACCTTTCATCTTCCCCTCCTGTATCCGACTGCCTTACTCTCTCTTTATATATCGGCTGCTTCGTCCTGATTCCAAAGCATACCTTCCTGTCTGTCATTCCTCATCCTGAAAGAGGAGATCCACGCTTCTGCCGTCCCTGGCTGCCACCGCATTCGGAAAAATTTTTCTTACCTCCCGCATATAATCCTCCGGGCGCATCAGCGACGGGCTGTAATGTGTCAGCCACAGCTCCCGCGCTCCGGCGCGCTTTGCCATATCTGCCGCCTCGTAGAACGTCATATGCTTATATTCTTTCGCCTTCTGCTGCTTCTCCGGCTCACCGTACATTCCCTCGCAGATAAACAGATCTGCTCCGGACGCATGTTTCACAATACTCTCTGTGGGCCTCGTGTCCGTACAGTAAGTGACCTTTAAGCCTTTTCTCGCCGCCCCCAGCACCATGTCTGGAGTAAAGGTATGTCCATCCGCCTCTATTATCTCACCTTTTTGCAGGAGATTCCAGTAGTTTCTCGGAATATTCAGCGCCTGCGCCTTCTCCACATCAAATTTGCCAATGCGGTCAATCACGATACTGTAACCATAGCAGACCACATTGTGGTTGACACGGTACGCCTCTATCCGAAATCCGCCGAAGGAAAACACCTGCTCCTGCTCGGTGATCTCCCTACAGACAATCTCAAAGGGAAGTTCCGGAGCAATCACCCGCAGGGAATTGACTACTCTGGTTAACCCCTTCGGACCAATTAAAAGCAGCGGCTCCGTGCGCTCTGCATTGCCCATAGTGAGCAGCATCCCCGGAAGGCCGCTGATATGATCCGCGTGAAAGTGGGTGAAACAGATCACATCAATCGGCTTCGGACTCCAGCCCTTCTCCTTCATGGCGATCTGGGTTCCCTCCCCACAGTCAATCAGTATACTTTTTCCATTGTACCTCGCCATCAGCGAAGTAAGCCATCTGTACGGCAGAGGCATCATCCCTCCCGTACCGAGCAAACAGATATCTAACATATCTTCCTCCATGCAGGCCGCCTGACTGATTTCCAAAGTCTGCGCCCGACTTCAAAACGGAGGCAGTCTACAGCAGTTCCTTCCGCTCCCACCGCTTCACGGGCACGGCAAATCCGGCAACCATCTTCTCGTAACATGTCTCACACAGATCAAAACTTTCGCTTTCTCCGTCTTTGGAACCGAAAAAACCGAAATCGTGATCCACATGAATGCACTCTTCTTTCAAAATGCCATTTTTTACCAGCAAATGTTTGCCGCAGGCATTGCAGACTACCTTGGTCAACTCTCTGTCTTCATTATACTCGCGCATGACAATCCTCCTTATAAAAGCTGCTGTATTCATTCTAGCAGACAAAAGGCATAATAACAGTGGTAATTGTTCCATGCGCTGCCTATCTCTTCCACATAATCACTGCGTCTTCGGTTGGTTTCTCATAAAAATCCGGGCGGATTCCCTCGGATACAAAACCCAGCTTCTCATACAGGCCGATAGCTGCCGCATTGCTGACCCGCACTTCCAACGTATAAGCCGTCAGACCGGCCCGGTCACCTTTCTCCATCAGATACCGCAAGAGTCCTGTCGCCACGCCGCGCCTTCTGGCTTCGGGAGTCACCACCACATTGGTGATATTCCCCTCTCCCGCAATCAGCAGCAGACCGCAGCCGCCGAGAAGCTGTCCGTCCTCCTCCGCCACAAAATACGCGGTATCTTCCTTTTCGATCATCTGCAAAAAGGAAGCCGCCGACCACGGCATGGAAAAGGTTTCTTCCTCCAGGCGGCTGATAAACGGCACATCCTCCCGCCTCATTTCCCGATATACGATCATAAGGACTTTTCACGCTCCTTTTCGGCGCGCTCCCGTTCCGCCTGTGAGAGCCGCAGATACTCCGGTGCAAAAGCTGCCCCGTCCACTGCCCTCCCCTCCGCATAATAGCGTGCGCCAAGCGCGGCGACTGCCGCTGCCGACTGCCTTGCCCGGTGCAGGGGCGCCGTTGTATACGGCACATGCATGCTCTGTTCCATCCGCTCCTGAAAGACAGGTACACCGTCTCCCAAGAATATGACATCTCTGTCAAGTCTGTTTAAATCCCCGGCAATCTCGTCAAATGACACGGCGCACTGTTCTCTGATAACATGCATGTCAAATACAAGTCGACCATCCCTGTCGGGAATAAATTCATAAATTCCTGTGTACACCTGACTTCTTCTGGCATCCATAATCGGACACACCAGATCCCCGGCGCCGTACATCTGAAAGGCGAGCGCGTCCACAGTCGGTACCGGGACAACAGGTTTCTCAAGGGCAAAAGCCAGCCCCTTTGCCGTAGCCGAACCAATCCGCAGCCCCGTGAAGGAACCGGGCCCCGCCGCCACTGCAATGGCATCCACTGTGGCAAGATCCAGCTCAACCATCCTGCCAATCTCCTCCATCATGGGCAGAAGGGTCTGGGAATGGGTTTTCTTATACTGTACGGTATATTCCGCAATTAAATTGTCATCCTCCGCCAGTGCCACAGAAGCCACCAGCCCGGAGCTGTCAAGCGCCAATATTTTCACTTCTTCACCTTCCGCAAACCGCCGAAGCGTTTCACTCTTTCCGCTTATCTTTGCACTTTTATCTTACGGTAGTCAAACCCTTCCGTCAGATCCTTCTCAATCACAATGCGGATACATTTCTCCGGCAGAATCTCCCGGATCAGATCCGCCCATTCAATCAGACAGACTCCCTTCCCGTAAAAGCAGTCTTCATAGCCGATTTCTTCCATCTCCTCCACGTCACCGATACGGTACACATCAAAATGGTGAAGCGGCAGCCTGCCCTCCTCATAGTTGTGCAGGATTGTGAAGGTTGGGCTGTTCACAGGCTCTGCGATACCAAGCCCTGCCGCAAAGCCCTGCGCAAATACGGTCTTGCCTACGCCCAGATCGCCGGCCAGCGTATAAATTTCCCCGGAATCCGCTTTCTCTCCGAGCGCCTTTCCATATGCAAATGTGTCCGCCGCGCTGCGGCTCTCCCACATCTCAGTCATAGCATTTTCTCCATACAGAATTTGCCGTCCTTAGGCATTTTCTCACACGAGACTCAGACTTTCCAGGACAACTGTGCTGCCTTTTAAATACCGCCTCTTCTGCTGCGTATTCGAACTTCTTCCAGCGTCAGCCGCGGATCTTCACCTTCTTCGGCGGCATGTGGGTGGAGATCATCTCGATCACTTTCATCTTGCCGTCTCCCAGATCCCGTTTCGGAAAAATGCAGGCATTCACCGCCGTGGTATAAACCACTATGCTCTTTGGCGTGGAAATGGCCTTGACCATGCCCTCCCATGCCATCTGCTCCGTAACGCCGTCCTGTGATACCTGTATGCCCTCCTCCGTCAGCCTATAGTGCAGCGGCTTCCGAAATGCCGGATTGCTTTTCGCCTGGGAAGCCGCCCTCAAAAAGAGTGTCCATGGCAGATAAAGCAGAATTACCAGAGAGATAATCAGAATCAATGGCTGTCTGTTGGCTGCAAAAAGAAACAGCATCAGCACACCTACAAGCGTCCCCATAAGTCCGGGCAGTCGCGAATAAGTGTGCTGCAGCATATAATCATATAAAATATTGGGTGTTATTTTTACGTCAAATTCGATTTCCATACTGAAATCTATTATACTAAAAATCCCCAAAAGTGCAAGTGGAATATACTCATCTGTACACTGTCTTTTTATTCTACCGGCTCAAGCTCTTCCTCCCTGGCAAAATCTTCCGCCTCGTCAATACCGCCGTCCAGCTCTTCGATCTCCTCAATCTCTTCCAAATCATCTGCGTTCTCGAACTCTTCTTCCTCATAGGAACCGTCCTCAAACTCCAGCTCGTCATCCATGCGAAGCCGGCTGAGAAGATTCTCATCCGTGCTGAGTCTGGTATCACGGTAGCGCCTCATACCCGTACCTGCGGGAATCAGCTTACCGATAATCACGTTCTCCTTCAGACCGATCAGGGAATCCACCTTACCCTTGATCGCCGCTTCTGTCAGAACTTTAGTGGTCTCCTGGAAGGACGCCGCCGACAGGAAGGAATCGGTGGCTAACGCCGCCTTGGTAATACCAAGCAGGATCTGCTTGCCCTCCGCAGGCTCCTTGCCCTCCTTGAACAGCTCCTCGTTCATGTCCTCATAGTCCAGAACATCCACCAGCGTGCCCGGCAAAAATTCCGTGTCGCCGCTGTTCTCAATGCGGACTTTTTTCAGCATCTGCCGCACAATCACCTCGATATGCTTGTCGGAGATATCCACACCTTGCAGACGGTACACTCTCTGCACCTCACGGAGCATATAATCCTGTACGGCACGGATACCCTTGATCTTTAACAGATCGTGAGGATTCACACTACCCTCAGTCAGCTCGTCACCGGCTTCCAGCATCGCGCCGTCCAGCACTTTAATTCTGGAACCGTAAGGAATCAGATATGTCTTGGATTCGCCGGTCTCGTTGTTGGTGATAACGATTTCTCTCTTCTTCTTTGTATCTTTAATGGCTGCTACGCCGCCAAACTCTGCAATAATCGCCAGACCCTTCGGCTTACGTGCCTCAAAAAGCTCCTCTACACGGGGAAGACCCTGTGTGATATCGTCACCTGCCACACCACCGGTATGGAAGGTACGCATGGTAAGCTGTGTACCGGGCTCACCGATGGACTGCGCCGCGATGATGCCGACAGCCTCGCCGACCTGAACCGCCTCGCCGGTCGCCATATTGGCGCCATAACATTTCGCACAGATTCCCACATGAGAACGGCATGTCAGGATCGTGCGGATCTTAACCTCCTCCACAGGTTCACCATTCTCATTCACGCCTACGCTCAAGATCTTCTCTGCACGGGCGGGGGTAATCATGTGGTTTCTCTTCACGATCATCCTGCCATCTCTATCCTTGATATCCTCACAGGAGAAACGACCCATAATTCTGTCTTTCAATCCCTCGATGGTCTCCTTGCCGTCCATGAAAGACTTGACTACCATGCCGGAAATTTCGTCCCTGTCCTCACAGCAATCCATCTCACGGATAATCAGTTCCTGCGAAACGTCCACCATTCTTCTGGTCAGATATCCAGAGTCAGCGGTACGAAGCGCGGTATCGGACAATCCTTTACGTGCGCCGTGCGCCGACATGAAATACTCCAGCACATCCAGACCTTCACGGAAGTTGGACTTAATGGGCAGCTCGATGGTACGACCTGTGGTATCCGCCATCAGACCGCGCATACCCGCAAGCTGTTTGATCTGCTGGTTGGATCCACGTGCACCGGAATCCGCCATCATATAGATGTTGTTATATTTATCCAGACCGGAGAGCAGCACTTCCGTGAGCTCCTTATCCGTGTCGTTCCAAGTTTCCACGACCGCCTTGTATCTCTCCTCCTCCGTACACTTTCCTCTGCGGAAGTCCATGGAGATCCTGTCTACGGTAGCCTGGGCTGCCTCCAGCATCTCCGCTTTCTTCGCAGGCACCGTCATATCGGAAATGGAAACGGTCATAGCCGCCTGTGTGGAATATTTATAGCCGGTCGCCTTGATCATGTCAAGCACCTCAGCCGTCCGCACTGCGCCATGGATGTTGATAACCTTCTCAAGTATCTGCTTTAACTGCTTTTTGCCTACATGGAAATCCACTTCCGGCTTCAGCAGATTCTCCGGGGCGGTTCTGTCCACATATCCCAGATCCTGAGGAAGAATTTCATTAAAGAGAAATCTTCCCAGCGTGGATTCCACGTTGCCGGAAACCTCCTGCCCGTCAGCATCCTTCTTTGTCACTCTGACATTGATCCTTGAATGCAGGGTACATGCCTTATTCTCGTAAGCAAGAATCGCCTCATTTACATTCTTAAAGAATTTGCCTTCGCCCACTGCGCCGGGTCTTTCCTGCGTCAGATAGTAGATGCCCAGCACCATATCCTGGGAAGGCACCGCCACCGGGCCGCCGTCCGAAGGCTTCAGCAGGTTATTCGGCGAGAGCAGAAGGAATCTGCACTCCGCCTGCGCCTCCACGGAAAGGGGAAGATGAACTGCCATCTGGTCACCGTCAAAGTCAGCGTTGAATGCCGTACACACGAGCGGATGAAGCTTGATCGCCTTACCCTCAACCAGAATCGGCTCAAACGCCTGGATACCCAGTCTGTGCAGGGTAGGTGCACGGTTTAACATCACAGGATGCTCCTTGATTACTTCCTCGAGCACATCCCACACCTGCGTGTCCAGTCTCTCCACCAGTTTCTTCGCCGCCTTGATGTTCTGCGAAATGCCTCGGAATACGAGCTCCTTCATCACGAAGGGCTTAAAAAGCTCGATCGCCATCTCCTTGGGCAGACCGCACTGGTATATTTTCAGTTCCGGGCCGACCACGATAACGGAGCGACCAGAATAGTCAACACGCTTACCGAGCAGATTCTGCCGGAAACGCCCGGATTTACCTTTCAGCATATCGGAAAGGGACTTTAACGCTCTGTTTCCGGGTCCTGTCACGGGCCTGCCTCTTCTGCCATTGTCGATCAGCGCGTCAACCGCCTCCTGCAGCATACGCTTCTCATTGCGGACAATGATATCGGGAGCGCCCAGCTCCAGAAGTCTTTTCAGACGGTTGTTTCTGTTGATGATTCTTCTGTATAAGTCATTCAGGTCAGAAGTCGCAAAACGGCCGCCATCCAGCTGTACCATAGGGCGCAGATCGGGCGGAATCACAGGGATCACATCCATGATCATCCACTCCGGCTGGTTCCCGGACTCCCGGAAAGCTTCCACAACCTCAAGTCTTTTGATAATGCGGGCGCGCTTCTGTCCTGTGGACTCCTTCAGGCCCTCCTTCAGCTCCGCCGCCTCCTGTTCCAATTCTATAGCCTGCAGAAGCTCCTTGATCGCCTCCGCACCCATTCCTACACGGAATTTATTTCCCCACGTCTCCCTGGCATCCTGATACTCTTTCTCGGAGAGCACCTGTTTGTAATCCAGATCCGTCTCACCGCCATCCAGCACAATATAGGACGCGAAATAGAGCACCTTCTCAAGCACTCTTGGGGAGAGATCCAGGATCAGTCCCATGCGGCTCGGAATACCCTTGAAATACCAGATATGGGATACTGGAGCCGCCAGCTCGATGCGGCCCATGCGCTCTCTGCGGACACTGGATTTCGTCACCTCAACGCCACAGCGGTCGCAGACAACACCTTTATATCTGATCTTCTTATATTTGCCGCAATGACATTCCCAGTCCTTGCTGGGTCCGAAGATCCTCTCGCAGAACAGCCCTTCCTTCTCGGGTTTCAGCGTTCTATAGTTGATCGTCTCCGGCTTAGTCACCTCACCTCTGGACCATTCTCTGATCTTTTCCGGTGACGCCAGTCCGATCTTGATCGCGTCAAATGTCATGGGTTGATACGCTTCCTGTTTCATATCTGACATGCTGCATTAACCTCCATCCAGATTATTGTTCGTCGTAAGCCTCTTCGAACACCTCATCTGACTCCTCAAAGGAATCAGCCTCCTCCGCGTCACTGCTCACAAGCTGTCCGCTGTCCTCGTCAAACTCCTGACGCTGATAGCCCATAGAACCGAAGGATTCTCTCTCATAGTCGTAACTGCGGGAATCCCCCTCGATCTCGTAGCGGTAATCGTTCTCGCCGTAGTCGATGGTTTCCATGATTTCCACTTCTGTCTGGTCATCACGGAGCACCCTGACATCCAGTCCAAGTGACTGCAGCTCCTTCAAAAGCACCTTGAAGGACTCCGGCACACCGGGCTCGGGAATGTTGTCACCTTTGATAATGGCCTCGTAAGTCTTCACACGCCCCACCACATCGTCGGACTTCACAGTCAGAATCTCCTGCAGGGTGTACGCCGCGCCATATGCCTCCAGCGCCCAAACCTCCATCTCACCGAAACGCTGTCCGCCAAACTGTGCTTTACCGCCCAGAGGCTGCTGAGTTACCAGCGAATAAGGGCCAGTAGAGCGGGCGTGAATCTTATCGTCTACCAGATGATGCAGTTTCAGATAATGCATGTGTCCGATGGTAACCGGCGAATCGAAATATTCACCTGTACGTCCATCTCTGAGTCTGACCTTGCCGTCCCTGGAGATCGGCACGCCTTTCCAGAGCTTTCTGTGTTCCCTGTTCTTGGACAGATACTCCAACACCTCAGGCAGCAGTTCATCCTTATGCTTCTTTTCAAACTCCTCCCACTCCAGATTGACATAGTCGTTTGCCAGATCCAGCGTGTCCATGATGTCATCCTCTTTTGCGCCGTCAAACACAGGTGTAGCCACATTGAAGCCAAGAGCCTTCGCCGCCAGCGACAAATGAATTTCCAGCACCTGCCCGATGTTCATACGGGAAGGCACGCCCAGAGGATTCAGCACAATGTCAAGTGGACGTCCGTTTGGCAGATACGGCATATCCTCCACGGGCAGCACACGGGAAACCACACCCTTGTTACCGTGACGGCCTGCCATCTTATCTCCAACGGAAATCTTTCTCTTCTGCGCAATGTAAATGCGAACCGCCTGATTCACACCAGGAGACAGCTCATCGCCGTTCTCTCTCGTAAACACTTTGGCGTCCACAACAATACCATATTCGCCGTGAGGCACTTTCAAGGAAGTATCTCGGACCTCTCTCGCCTTCTCACCGAAGATCGCCCGGAGCAGTCTCTCCTCCGCAGTAAGCTCCGTCTCGCCCTTGGGCGTCACCTTGCCTACCAGAATATCACCGGCACGCACCTCCGCGCCAATGCGGATAATACCTCTGTCATCCAGATCCTTCAGCGCATCGTCGCCGACACCGGGCACATCCCTTGTGATCTCCTCGGGGCCGAGTTTGGTATCCCGCGCCTCTGCCTCATATTCTTCCATATGCACGGAGGTATACACATCCTCCTGCACCAGTCTCTCGCTGAGGAGTACGGCGTCCTCGTAGTTGTAACCCTCCCAGGTCATAAATCCGATCAGCGGATTCTTTCCAAGAGCCAGTTCGCCGCCATCTGTGGACGGGCCGTCCGCAATCACATCTCCTGCTTCCACATGCATGCCCTTCTGGACAATGGGCTTCTGGTTATAGCAGTTCGACTGGTTACTGCGGGAGAACTTCATCAGACGGTACTCGTCCTTCTCCCCGTCGTCACAGGTCATCCTGATGATATCGGCCGACACAAATTCAATCACGCCGGACTTTCTCGCCACCACACAGACACCGGAGTCCACAGCCGCTTTCGGCTCCATGCCGGTTCCCACCACAGGCGTCTCCGTAAAGAGCAGGGGCACTGCCTGCCTCTGCATGTTGGAACCCATCAGCGCGCGGTTCGCATCATCGTTCTGCAGGAACGGGATGAGGGCCGTCGCCACCGAGAATACCATCTTGGGTGACACGTCCATATAGTCAAACATGGCCTTCGGATATTCCTGCGTCTCTGTCCTGTATCTGCCGGAAATGCTGTTTCTTCTGAAATAACCGTTCTCGTCAAGGGGCGCCGAAGCCTGCGCTACATGATAATTATCTTCCTCATCCGCCGTCATGTAGACTGTCTCGTCCGTAACGCGCGGATTCTGCGGATCGCTCTTGTCGATCTTTCTGTAAGGCGCCTCCACAAAACCATACTCGTTGATCCTCGCATAGGATGCAAGGGAGTTGATCAGACCAATGTTAGGTCCCTCCGGCGTCTCAATAGGGCACATTCTGCCATAATGCGTATAGTGCACATCACGCACCTCGAATCCGGCACGGTCTCTGGAAAGACCGCCGGGACCCAGCGCCGACAGACGTCTCTTGTGGGTCAGCTCGCCGAGCGGGTTGTTCTGATCCATGAACTGGGACAGCTGGGAGGAACCGAAAAATTCCTTCACCGCCGCCTGTACAGGTTTAATGTTGATCAGCACCTGCGGGGAAATTTCCTCCGCATCGTGAGTGGTCATTCTCTCGCGCACCACTCTCTCCAGACGGGAGAGTCCGATGCGGTACTGGTTCTGTAAAAGTTCTCCCACCGCACGGATACGGCGGTTACCCAGATGGTCGATATCGTCATCATTGCCGATGCCATACTCCAGATGGATGTTATAGTTAATGGAAGCCAGAATGTCTTCCTTTGTAATATGCTTCGGAATCAGTTCGTGTACATTCTTGCGGATCACCTCTGCAAGCTGCGCAGGATCGCCGCTGTACTCGTCAAGAATCTGCTGCAGAACAGGATAATAAACCAGTTCCGTAATGCCCAGCTCCTTGGGATTGCAGTCAACAAAATTCGTGATATCCACCATCATGTTGGAGAGAACCTTGACATTCCTCTCCTCCGTCTGGATCCACACGGCAGGAACCGCAGCGTTCTGGATGGCATCCGCCATCTCCATCGTCACCTTGTCGCCCGCTTTCGCCAGAATCTCCCCTGTCTGGGTATCCACCACATCCTCTGCAAGCACATGGTTTCTGATCCTGTTTCTGAACATCAGTTTTTTATTAAATTTATATCTGCCGACCTTTGCAAGATCATATCTTCTGGGGTCGAAAAACATTGCCATAATCAGGCTTTCCGCACTCTCTACGCTGAGCGGCTCGCCGGGACGGATCTTTTTATACAACTCAAGCAGACCCTCCTGATAGTTCTCAGAAGCGTCCTTTGCAAAGCTTGCCTCAATCTTCGGTTCATCTCCAAAAAGTTCTCTGATCTCGTCGTTGGAGCTGACACCGAGCGCGCGGATCAGCACAGTGATCGGAACCTTTCGGGTTCTGTCCACGCGCACATAAAAAACATCGTTAGAGTCCGTCTCGTACTCCAGCCACGCACCGCGGTTCGGAATCACAGTTGCGGAGAAAAGCCGTTTACCGATCTTGTCGTGTCCGATCCCATAATAGATGCCGGGGGAACGGACGAGCTGGCTTACGATAACGCGCTCCGCACCGTTGATCACAAAGGTGCCTGTCTGTGTCATGAGCGGCAGATCACCCATAAAGATCTCATGCTCGGTAATCTCGTCCTTTTCTTTGTTAATCAGACGAACCTTCACCTTGAGAGGGGCTGCGTAAGTGGCGTCTCTCTCTTTACATTTCTCAATAGAATATTTGACATCCTCCTCGCACAGCTCAAAGTCAACAAATTCCAGACTTAAATGTCCGCTGTAATCCGAAATCGGAGAAATATCGTCAAATACTTCCTTCAAGCCTTCATCCAGGAACCACTGATAGGAGTTCTTCTGAACTTCAATCAGGTTCGGCATTTCCAGAACCTCTTTCTGTCGTGCATAGGTCATACGCGTATTTCTGCCGGCTGCAGTCTTACGGATCCTGTTTTTTTCCATTGACACTTCACCCCGTTCTTTATGATTGATCCATGCTTAATCGGAAACGACACTTCAAATAAGCATAGCACACCACAATAGTGCACCATACATTCTACTACAAGTCCTTTTAGGAGTCAATAAAAACTTTGGGAAATAAGAGAAATTTAAGAAACAGTAAAACCGTCCATGCGCATTTGCACATGAACGGTCCTGTTGTATCAGACTTTTGCTTACTTCAGGGTAACCTTTGCGCCCTCAGCCTCAAGCTTGCCCTTGATATCGTCAGCCTCTTCCTTGGAAGCAGCTTCCTTGAGCACCTTCGGAGCGGAATCAACCAGATCCTTCGCCTCCTTCAGACCAAGGCCGGTAGCTTCACGAACTACCTTGATTACCTTAACCTTGTTAGGGCCAACCTCTGTCAGCTCAACGTCAAACTCGGTCTTCTCCTCTGCTGCTGCCGCGCCTGTATCGCCTGCTGCCGCAACTACAACACCCGCTGCTGCGGATACGCCGAACTCTTCCTCACATGCCTTTACCAGATCATTTAATTCCAATACGGTCAGCTCTTTGATCGCATCGATCATTTCCTGAGTCGTTAACTTTGCCATGATTGTTTTCCTCCATTTTTTATTTAATATTCAACTTACGTTTTGAGACTGCCTGGGGCAGACCCGGTTTTGGTTTTCATGCGAAGCACGGAAACCGATTTAGCCGTTTATTCTGCTGCGGGCGCTTCTTCCGCAGGTGCAGCTTCTGCCTCTGCAGCCGGTTCTTCCGCTACGGGTGCAGCCTCTGCTTCCGCAGACGCCTCTGCACCGGCTTCTCCGTCCTTCTCCGCAATCTGCTTGATTACACGCGCGAAGTTGGTGATCGGAGACTGCATGCTGCCAAGCAATCTGGACAGCAGCTCTTCTCTGGAAGGAATCTTTGCAACTTCCTTGATTCCGTCCGCATCATAAGCGGTGCCTTCCACAATGCCGCCCTTAACCTCAAGGGCATCTGCCGTCTTAGCGAATTTGCATAACTCTCTCGCGGGAGCCGTAGCGTCCTCTGTAGAGATGGCAATCGCACTGGGGCCTTCCAGATAAGGAAGGAGCGCTTCGCAGTCCGTACCCTTGAATGCGAAATTCATCATTGTGTTCTTGTAAACCTTGTAGGTGATTCCGGCCTCACGCAGCTGCTTACGAAGCTGTGTATCCTGTTCCACCGTAAGTCCGCGGTAGTCCACCAGAACAACTGACTGTGCATCCTTCACGGCAGCGGAGATCTCATCTACGATGGGTTTCTTCAATTCCACTTTTGCCATTACATTACCTCCTTATAGATTTTCGTGCCGATCGGAGACATATTTCTATGAAACAGAAAACCCTCCCTGCAAAGACAGGGAGGGCATTAATATCATTGACAGCTCTTCTCTCCTCGGTAGGCGGACTCTTACGCCGGCAATACGGCACCTACTGTCTTCGGCATTTGCTACTATATCATACCGTGGTCCGGATGTCAACTGTCAATTATAAAGCCGCACGATGGGGCGCACGATGTTCTGCACTGCCGCTCTCTCAGACTCGCAGCGGTGCATCTTACTCATGCCGCAGAGCCTCGATGGGGCTTAGCTTCGCCGCCTTTTTCGCCGGGTAAATACCGAAGAAAATACCCACGCCCGAGGAAAAGGCCGCCGCTATAAGCACCGTGGAAATGTTGATCTGCGCCGCAAAACCCATGGCGCCGCAAACTGCCCTTGCGCCGAGCGCACCAAGTAAAATACCAATCAGACCACCGATCAGGGTGATAATACCCGCCTCCGCCAGAAACTGTAAGAGAATCGACTTTGTTCTCGCCCCAAGTGACTTGCGGATACCGATTTCCCTCGTCCGCTCTGTCACGGACACGAGCATGATGTTCATAACGCCGATGCCACCCACCAGCAGGGAAATCGCCGCCACAAAGGAAATAAACAGCGTGAGCATACTGAGAATCTGATCATACTGAGCCGAATAATCCGCAAAGCTCTCCATCATAATCTTGTTTTCTCCCCGCACATTATAACGGTTTTCCAGAAGATTGATAGTGTCCGCCGCCACCTGCGTCACATATTCTGAGTTCTCCGCCACCACATAGAGCTGGCTGAATTCGCCGATCCACAGCCCATAGCCGGACGCCATAGCTGATAGTGGCATCTCCACCTGTAAATAGCCGCTGCCGCTCATAGCGGAAATAAGACCTGCCGGCGTATCCTGTCTGATTCCCACGATCCGCAGATCCTGACTCACATCCCATAGGGTAAGCTCGAAGCTCATGCCTACCACATCCGTGGTGCCAAACAGCGACCTTGCCGCGCTCTCCGTGATGACGCAGACCATACCTGCCGCATCGCACTCACTCTGGGAAAAATATCTGCCCCTGACAATCGGCTCGTTGCCGATTGCATACTGCAGCGCCGTATTTCCGCCGTTAAGGACCGCCATAAAATCTGCTCCTTTGCGTCCCCTTGCCGTTGCGCCATAGTAGCCATACTGCGCCGTTGCACCTTTCACATGCTCCACCTTTTCCTTGATCAGCGCAAAGTCTTCCTCCGTAAACTTCACATCATTGCCTTTCTCATTATCATTGGTGTAAATGGCAATCAGACCGCCTCCCATGTTTTCCAGCTCCTCGTTGACAGAGCTTCGCACTCCGTTACCGATAGAGATAATCATAATGACGGAAGCGATACCGATGATAATACCCAGCATGGTGAGGGCAGAACGCCCTTTGTTCGTCTTAATATTCATTAAGGCTATTTTTATATATTCCCATATCTGTCCCATTTTGTCCTCGTTCCTTTATATTCTGTCACACGGAAAACAATGTTTTTCAGACATTCTCCCGCGCAAAATACAGAACCGAATTTTTTCGCGCTACGGCATCGGCATAGCCGTTACCGCCGTGCCGTCTTCAAATTCCATGCCGTTCGCCATGACTACATTTTCGCCCTCCGAAAGTCCCTCTTTCACCTCGATGGCGCTGTCGGACGTAATACCCGTGGTAACGCGCCTCTTTGCCACCACACCGTTTTCTTCCACATACACGAAATCGCCTTCCCTGTCGCTGTTGATCACCTCAAGGGGCACCGTAACCACACCCTCGGCTTTCGCCATATGGACATAAACCTTAGCTTCCACGCCGAGGAAAATGTTTTCATCCGGGTTGTCGATGTTGACATCCACGCCGACTACCATAGCGCCGCTGTTATTCTGGGTGGCCATACCGTCAATTTTGCTCACTGTACCTTCGTATGTCTTTCCGGCGATATCAATATCCGCTTTCTGTCCCACGGCAATCTTTTCCAGGTCATATTTGGAAACACTGAGTCTCACAAATACTTTCTCCGTGCTCTCAATCGTCACAAGCTTCCCGCTCTCTGTGGGCGGCTGTCCGGCTATCGCCTCAAGCTCCGTGATCACGCCCCCGAAATCAGCCTTCAGTCCGTTCTCCACCTCGGCTATGGCATCCAGTTTCTCCTGGTTGGTCAGTTTCTCAAGAGCCGTGTCCGCCTCCAGCTTCGCCTTGCCGCCCGCATCCAGAACGCCGGATTCTGAGGACGCCTTCTGGGATTTCATCTCGGACTTATATTCCTTGTAGGAGGCAATCAGCTCTTCCACCTCCTGCGCCTGCCGCTGCAGATCTCTGACTTCCTTATTGTACGATTCCTCGTAACCGTTATACTGCGTCTGGATCTGGAGATTCAAGAGGATATCCCTGTCATTGGCAAGCTTGATTTCCGCCTCATTGCGCATCTCTTTGATCTCGTCTTCGGTGTAATCATTCAGTTCCCCTCTTGCTTCTCTCTCGTTGATATCTGCCAGCGCCTCCTCATCCTGGGCAATAATGCTCTGCCATTCCATAACAGAGACATTCAGGTTCGTTCCATTGTAATTCCAGCCCGCTTTCTTCTCCTCGATCTTTTTGTTCAGCTCATCTAACAGCTTTTCGTTGTCTGCAATCTGCTGATCCAGCACGGGAAGATTGCGGTTCGCCTCTGACAGATCCGCTATGTACTCATTGTTTTTATGCACAGAACTCTTATAGCCGCCCTCGTTGGAAGCCAGCTTATACTCTGCCGCCATTTTTTCCTCAGACAGGGCTTTCTCGTCAAAGGTAAGAATCACATCCCCCTTTTTCACCGTGTCGCCAGTCTTCACCATCACATCGCCCACCTCCACGGATAGAGGCGCGAAATAGGTTCTTGTCTCATCGCTTTTCACGGTACCGCCGGTGCTTAAGATCTGCTCCACATTTCCCATGGAAGCCGCCACGGTCGTTACCATCGGGGCCGTATTTTTAGCCGCAATGGAGTTTCTCACAAAAAAAGCAACAACCAGAACAACCAGCACGCCGGCAATCACCCTGCGGCGGATTTTTTTCTTCTTTGCCTTATCCATCGGCGTCTTTTCCTTTTTCGGCTTCATCTCTGTGATGTCCGTATTTTCCGCCTTATTCTTCGCCTTTCCAAACATTTTCATAGTCCTCCTCTATTTTTCCGTCCATAATTTTAATCACCCGCTTCGCCCGGGCTGCAATCTCGTCATCATGGGTAATCAGGATCACTGTCCTGCCCTCCTCGTGTAGTCCGCGCAGGATATCCATGATTTCCCTGGTAGAGCCGGAATCCAGATTTCCTGTCGGCTCGTCCGCCAGAATAATGGGCGGCGCCTGCGCGATGGCCCTGGCGATGGCCACCCTCTGCTGCTGTCCGCCGGACATCTCCGAGGGCTTGTGGGTTTTACGTTTGGCAAGCCCCACTTTATCAAGCGCCTTCTCCGACAGTTCCAGCCGTTCCTTCTTTCCGACGCCGCGGTAAATGAGGGGCAGCTCCACGTTCTCCACCGCCGTCAGGCTGGGAATCAGATTAAACCCCTGAAAGACAAAGCCGATCTCCTGATTGCGTATGTCCGAAAGCTCATCGTCAGACATACTGCCCACATCGTGTCCGTGCAGAAAATAGCTGCCGCTGGTGGGCACGTCCAGACAGCCGAGCATGTTCATCAGCGTGGATTTTCCCGAGCCCGAATGGCCGATAATCGCCACGAACTCCCCTTCTCCGATCGTCAGACTCACATGATCCAGCGCCTTCACTTCATTTTCCCCGGGATTGTAGACCTTGCAGATATCCCGGATTTCCACCAATGTCCCCATGATACTACGTTCCTTTCTCTTATTTCTAACCATACCATTCCTATTATGTACAGTATCTATAACGAAACAGCTCTGTCTCCGGCTTCAATTTTTCACTTTCTATATCTTATCATCTTTTTCTTAAAAGAAGCACACTTAAATCTTAATTGATTCTTAAAAAACCGCGCTGCTCCGATGCTGCCGTCCGTGCCGGATTTACACTCCCATTCTACACCACCAATCTTACAAAAATCTTACAGGAACCTTACAAAAAAGAAAATACTACCTTTCCGTAAAAAAGTAGTATTTTCGCCTTCTATGTTTTTATGATAATCATTTTCATTTCTGAATCATGTCACGCCTTGCCGGAGTTTGAAACCTCGCCGGCGGTCCTTCTCTCCAAAGCAGGCCCGGCACTTTTCAAAATCGGGCTTAAGGGCTTGTAAATCAGCATTGTGATCCCAGATGCCGCCACGCTCTTAATGATGTTAATAGGCGCCACCGCAAAGATGACAAAGCTTACAACGCCGTGAATATTGCCGTTGATCTGCGCGCCCGCCGCGATGATGGCATCCATAGGCATCCCGAACAGCTTCGAGAACGCCGGAAGCAGATAGACGCCGTTGAAGGCCGTGCCAAACACCGTCATAATCAGGGAACCCGCCGCGCAGGCAGCGACTGCCATCTTCTTTGTCTTCTTAAACATGTACAGGATGGAGGCCGGCAGTACCAGACTGCAGCCAATCACAAAGTTCGCCAGGTCTCCCACAAAGGCCGTGCTCGTTCCTTTGATGACAAGTTTGAGCAGAATTTTGCAAAACTCAATCATCACGCCCGCCACGGGGCCGAATGCGAAAGCGCCCACCAGAGCCGGGATCTCCGAGAAGTCCAGCTTGTAGAACCCGGGCGCCAGAAAGGGAACCGGGAAGTCAAACAAATGCAGGATCACGGCCAGCGCGGAAAAAAGGCCGATCATGGTAATTTTTCTCGTGGTGAGAATCCGCTCCGTCACCCTGTTTTTCTTCTGCACGCTCTTCTCTGCCGCGTAGGCGATGAGAAACAGCGCCGCTGCCACACTCACGCAGACAAGCACAAAAATCACATTGTCTGCAATACTCTGTAATAATCCGTTACCCATTTTTCTTTTCCTCCTTTTTTAGGGGAAAGTTCTTCCGGCTCTGCCTGTGCGGGTTTGCATCCTGGCTCTGACGCTTTCTGACTCTGCTTATGCGCGCAGAAAACCCCCGAAGTCTAAACTCCGGGGGCATATCATACACATTAAGCAGTTTCCGCGCTGCGCCGGCGGCACAGGCTCCTGCCCGATAAATATGACTTAAATGTCACTTTATCCGTCTTCTCTCATCCAGACTATACTGTCGGTTCCGGAATTTCACCAGATCAGCCATCCTCTCCTTGCGCGGGTAAACGTTTGGATTGTGACGGGTCGCGGACTATAACCGCCGGTAGGGAATTGCACCCTGCCCCGAAGAACTTTTCTCTTATTTTGTTTTCCTGTAATAGAATACCACGTGAACATACTAAAATCAAGCTGTAATTTACTCTTTGATTTCGTCAATATCAGTAAGATTTACGCCCAAAACATTTAACAATGCTTTCAGAGAAATGTACTTCTTTTTCAACTTGGCATATGTCTCTGTTGCGTTCTCTTTCTTTGCCAATACCATATACTCCTGTATTTCTCTGAAATCATCTATTGTTGTTTTAGCGATTTCTGCATTGTTTGGCATATGATCACCTACCTTTTCCTGTGGCTTATTGCTGTTACAAAATAAGCATACCACATCAGAATTATAAAGTCCATGTTATGACAAATGCCTGTCAAAAAAAGCGCAAGGCCCCTCAAATACACAGAAGCCTTACGCCTTTTATCTTATTTGTTATTCCGCAATATCCGCGTACATGAAGTACCAGTAGCCGTATGCAGAATGCCACATATTCTGGATCTTGCTGCTCTGTAACCAGAAGTCATTGTAGTAAGCAACAGGAACACAGGCCGCCTCATTCATAAGGATGTCCTCAGCCTTGTGAAGGGCTGCAGAACGCTCTGCAGCGTCCAGTGTGGTTCTGGAAGTATCCATAGCCGCATCGTACTCTGCATTGTTGAACTTGCCGTCGTTGTTACCGTTACTGGAGTAGAGCAGATCCAGCATGTTGGAAGGATCGCTGTAGTCGCCTACCCAGCCGTTACGGGAAGCATCGTAATCACCGTTACGTCTCATGGGAGTGAAGCTTGCCCACTCAACGATATCTACCTGAAGCTCAACACCGATCTCTGCCCATGCCTGCTGTAAATACTCAGCCACTACCTTGTGGTAGCCTATATCGTTGGTGGAGTAAGTGATGGAAGGGAAACCTGCGCCGTCCGGGTAACCTGCGTCCGCCAGAAGCTGCTTCGCCTCCTCCACGTTCGCCTCATGGTTTGCCGTGTCGATATAAGGCTTGCCGCCGTTTGCGTTGTCAATGAACTGACTGCCGTCCGTATCAATCCAGCCGGGACCCATAAAGTTGCTTGCAGGAGAATAGGTGCCCTGCATCAGCGTATTTGCCACATACTCACGGTCGATGGCAAGGCTCAGCGCCTTACGCACCTTGGGATCGTTGAAGGGCTCTCTCTCCGTATTTAAGCTCAGATAGTAGGTACCGATAATCGGCTCCACATGGAACTCTGCGTTGCCTTCCAGGGAAGGGATCTCCTCTGTGGGCACGTCCTTGATGAAGAGCACTTCGCCGGTCTGGTATGCGCTGTAGGAAGCGTTGGAATCCTCGATCAGATTGAACTTGATCGCATCCAGCTTGATCGCATCCGCATTCCAGTAATTCGGGTTCTTTGTGCACATGATATAGGAACCGGGCACCCACTCGGAAATATAGAAGCTGCCGTTACAAACATAGGTGTCAGCCGCTACTGCCCAGCCATCGCCGTTGGCATCAATGGTTGCCTGCTGTACCGGGCTTAAGGTAGCGAAAGCTGCCAGAGAGCCGAAGTAAGAGCAGGGCTGGGTAAGATGAACCACAAGGGTTTTATCATCGGGTGCTTCCACACCGAGCGCTTCCAGATTGCCGCCGATGGCATCTGCATAGCCCTCTACCATGCCGAGAACAGTCTCTGCATAAGGAGCCGCTACCATAGGATCGCAGACTCTGCGCCAGCTGTATACGAAATCGTTTGCCGTGAGGGCGGAGCCGTCAGACCACTTCAGACCGTCCCTTAAATGGAAGGTCCATGTCAGGCCATCCTCGGAAGTCTCCCAGCTCTCAGCCTGGCCGGGAGCCAGCTTGCCTTCCTGATCCACCGTCAAAAGGCACTCGAACGTGTGTAAGATCATGTTGCCGCCATCCACTGCGCTGTTTAACGCCGGGTCGATGGTCTCGGGGTTCGGGCCGATCTGTACGGACAGAACCTTCCCTTCGCCGGAAGCTGCGGGTGCAGTACTGTCAGCACCAGTATCATCTGCGGAAGCCTCCCCCCCCTCTGTGGTTTCTGACGCATCGTCGATCCCGGGCGTCGGAGCCGGTTCCGCAGAACTGCCGCCGCAGGCCGTCACACCGACAACCATAGCCGCTGCCAGCATCAGCGCGATTACTTTCTTTTTCATAATCGTTCCTCCTCTTCTTAAATGATTTACTTTTCCAACTAACATGTTTATCACATTTAATTGCACTTGTCAATATGGTGGCAGGCGCAAAAATGACCGTTTTCCACTTCTCTCCATGCGGGAACCTCCGCAGCGCACCTTTCATCCGCATAGGGGCAACGGGTACGGAAGGTACATCCCGAGGGGGGATTTAATGGGCTTGGCACATCTCCTTCCAGCACGATACGCCGGCTCTCCCTCGCCTGTTTCGGATCTGCAATCGGAATCGCCGAGATCAGGCTCTTCGTGTACGGATGCAGGGGGCGGTCCACCAATTCATAGCTGTCCGCAAGCTCCACCATTCTGCCCAGATACATCACACCGATGCGGTTGGAAATGTGCTTCACCGCCGACAGGTCGTGGGCGATAAACAGATAGGTCAGCCCCATCTGCTCCTGCAAGTCCTCAAACATATTGATGACCTGCGCCTGAATCGACACGTCAAGAGCCGAGATAGGCTCGTCACAGACGATGAACTCGGGGTGCACAGCCAGCGCTCTGGCAATGCCCACACGCTGTCTCTGTCCCCCGGAAAACTCGTGAGGGTAGCGGTTCGCGTGCTCCGAATTTAAGCCCACACGCTCCAGAATGTGTATGATCTGGTCATAGCGGTCCTGCTTACTCTGGGCCAGCTTGTGCACGTCGATGGCCTCCCCCACGATATCGCCAACCGTCATGCGCGGGTCAAGACTTGCGTAAGGATCCTGGAACACAATCTGCATCCGCTTCCTGTAAGGAAGCATGTTCGCATACTGCTTGTTCGCCACATCGAAAATTACATCCCCGTCAAAAGTGAATTTCCCGCCCGTAGGCTCGTAGAGCCGCAGCATGGTGCGCCCCGTGGTGGTCTTGCCGCAGCCGGATTCACCCACCAGCCCAAGCGTTTCCCCCTTATCCACATAGAAAGAGACGTCGTCCACCGCTCTGACAAACTTTTTATTCTTTCCAAAGCCTCCCGCCGGAAAATACTGGCGCAGATGCTCTACCTCAATCAAATGCTTACTCATGGGACGCTCCTTTCTCCATCTCTTCCTTCTGGTTCAGCCAGCACTGGGTATAGTGCACGTCACCGAATGTGGTGACTGGCGGCATCTCCCGCAGACAGATATGCATGGCTGCATCACAGCGGGGCGCAAAGGGACAGCCCGCAGGCGGATTCAGCATATCCACCGGCGTTCCCTCAATGGGAACCAGCCTCTCATGTTCCTTCGTGTCCAGTCTCGGAATGGAGCGGATCAGTCCCTTCGTGTACTCGTGTTTCGGATGATAGAAAATGTCGTCCGTGGTGCCGTACTCAATGATTCTGCCCGCATACATAACCGCGATGCGCTCGCACATGCTTGCCACCACGCCCAGATCATGGGTGATCATAATGATCGCCATGCCGAGCTTATCTTTAAGCTCCATCATCAGTTCTAAAATCTGCGCCTGAATCGTCACGTCCAGCGCCGTAGTCGGCTCGTCCGCAATCAAAAGCTTCGGCTCACAGGCCAGCGCGATGGCGATCATCACACGCTGGCGCATACCGCCCGAAAGCTCGTGCGGATACTGCTTTAAACGCTTGTCCGGCTCATTGATGCCCACCAGCTCCAGAAGCTCTTTGGCGCGTTCCCTCGCCTGCTGCTTCGTCTTGTCCGTGTGAAGCCGGATCACCTCGGTAATCTGGTTGCCGATGGTATAGACCGGGTTTAAGCTGGTCATCGGATCCTGAAAGATAATAGAAATCTCATTCCCACGAAATTTTCGTATTTCTTTCTCGGTCATCTTCTCTACCTGATGCCCGTTAAAGTGCAGTTCGCCGCCAAGCAGTTTCCCCGGATGGGCGGTAAGCCCCATGAGACTGTACGCCGTCACCGACTTGCCGGAACCGCTCTCTCCTACGATTCCTAAGACCTCTCCCTCCTTCAGACGGATGGAGACATCGTTTAACGCCTTAACCTCTCCGGCGGGCGTGAAGAAAGAAAGCCGTTCATTTTTGACATCTACCAGATATTCTCCCATTTCAAATAAGTATTCTCCTTTCAAAATCTCTGCGGAGAATGCCGCATTTTGGCATTCTCTTATGCGAAACTTAGTACTTCTTGGCGTCTCGTCCTATGGCGAGACGTCTTTAGAAGTACTTTTCGCATTTCGCACGTTAGTTTTTCAGCTTCGGGTCAAAGGCGTCTCTGAGGCCGTCCCCGAGCAGGTTAAAGCTTAAGATTATCAGACTGATCAACAGCGCCGGAATAAACAGTAAATACGGATATGTGTTAATGCCGTTTAGCGCGTCGCTTGCAAGGCTTCCCAGAGAGGGCAGCGGCACCGCAACGCCCAGGCCTAAGAAGCTCAGGAAACTCTCCGTAAAGATGGAGGACGGAATCTGCAAAGTCGTCGTCACGATCAGGGTGCCGATACAGTTGGTCAGCAGATGCTTCTTGATGATCCTGCCGTTTCCGACGCCTAAAGCTCTGGCCGCCGTGACATACTCGCTCTCTTTTAACATGAGCACCTGACTTCTGACCATTCTCGCCATGCCCACCCAGTAGAGCAGGGCAAACACCACGAAGATACTGATCAGATTCTCACCCACGACATTGAGCCAGTGAAAACCCGGCTTGGCAGCCAGATTGGCAAGCGGCGCCTTCAAAGACATAGACAAAAGAACGATGAGAAGGATATCCGGAATCGTATAAATGATATCCACAATACGCATCATCACCAGATCCACCCAGCCGCCGAAAAAAGCGGCAATAGAACCGTAAGCGGAACCGATGACCAGGATAATACACGTCGCAACAAGGCCCACAAGCAGGGAAATGCGGCTGCCCATCATCACGCGGATGGCATAGTCACGCCCCATCTTGTCCGTGCCGAAAACATGAGGGAACACTTTCTCGCCCGCATCGATCCTGGCCTGCTCCTCCGCCGAATACTCCATGGGCGCAAGGCTGTTCGCCCCCTTGATCTGCTCCTTGTATGTGTACGGATAAAAAGCGGGAACGATAAAGGAAAATATCATTACCACAATAATCACAACCAGCGAGACCATCGCCACCTTATTTTTCCGAAGCCGGCGCATACCGTCCTTCCAGAAACTCACGCTCTCACGCATGATGACCTGACTCTGTTTTTCTTCCTCCGTAGCCGGCAGAAAATCTTCCGGCTTGAGTTTTAACTGAAAACTTAAGGGATTTTCTTTCATTGTAATTTCATACCTTTCTTTCATATCTGCTGCTGTCACGGATTGCTCCTCTTCTGCGCAATTCCCGCAATCCTGCAAACATTCGGAATCCGCCAATTCCTCATGTTTGGCGGGGCATAAATGCCACTTGCTGCTTTCGTGCAGGCACGAGCAGTATTGTCATTATGACCCTGTGATATCACTTTAACTTGATTCTCGGATCAACCAGTTTGTAAATGATATCCACAACCACGTTCATCACGATAACAAGGGTCGCCAGGAAGATCGTCGTTCCCATAATCAGCGTGTAATCGCGTCCGTTGATCGCCTTGATAAACTCTCCGCCAAGTCCCGGAATGACAAAGATCTTCTCCATCACGAAGCTTCCCGTAATGGTGTACGCAAGCATGGGACCCACATAGGTTACTACCGGCAGAATCGCGTTTCTAAGCGCGTGCTTGAAGAGTATCTTTCCTCCCGCCAGTCCTTTTGCCCGCGCCGTGCGCATGTAATCCTGTCCGAGCACATCCAGCATGGAGGAACGCATCAGACGCATAATATAGGCCGTGGGATAGAAAGACAGGGCAATCACCGGCATCACATAGTGCTTTGCACTCTCCAGACCCATCGTGGGCAAAAGCCCCAGCTTCACGCCGAAGAAATACATGAGCAGCGTACAGATCACGAAGCTGGGCACCGCGATACCGCATGTCGCAATCACGCTGATTACGCTGTCCGCCGCCTTCCCCCGCTTCAAAGCGGCGATACTGCCAAGCGGGATTCCAAGAATCAGCGCCACGAGAACGGATATCCCGCCGACTCTCGCGGACACGGGAAATTTCATGGAAATGATCGACATGACGGTACGGCCTCTCTGTTTCAGACTGTCCCCGAAATCTCCGTGAAGCGCCCCGGTCATATAGTTCACATAGCGCTGGGACATTGGCTTATCCAGTCCGTACTTCGCCTCCAGCGCCGCCTGCGCCTGGGGGCTGATCGCCTTCTCCGACAAAAACGGACCGCCGGGCACCAGATTCATCAGAAAAAAGGTGAGTGTGGCAACCGCCCAGATCGTCACGACTGCCAGCAAAATTCTCTTTACAATGTACCTAAGCATAACTTAACTCCTTTTCTACTGTCTTTTGATCTTCATGGTAAGTCCAATCCGCTTCTTCGGCACATCCACCGTGAGCACCTGCACATCCACAATATCCCCCACGCTGACCGCCTCCAGCGGATGTTTGATGTAGCGGTCCGTAATCTGCGAGATATGTACCAGTCCGTCCTGGTGTACGCCGATATCCACGAAGACGCCGAAGTCAATCACATTTCTGACCGTTCCCTTTAAAATCATGCCGGGCTTTAAATCCTTCATATCTAATACGTCGCTTCTAAGGATCGGCGCAGGCATGTCGTCTCTGGGATCGCGGGCCGGTTTTTCCAGCTCTGTCAGAATATCAATCAGCGTAATCTCTCCGATTCCCAGCTCCTCGGCCAGCTTTTTCTTGTCCTTGACTCTCCTGGCCAGATTGCTCACCGCAGTCTGCCCGGAACTGCCGGAGCCGGAGTTTGCGACACTTGTGTCATTTTCCTCTGCCGCCATATCCACGCCGCCAAGCGCCGCCGCCAGGGCCTTTCCCATAGCCGTGTCCGTATTGCGGATCACCGGCTTTTTCGGGCGGGGCTTCTTCTCCTTCACGGGAGCCGGTTTCTTCACCGCCGCCTTCTTCTGGGCCTCCTTCACGTCTTCCATCGTAAGCCCGAGCTTCTCCATCAGCTTCCCTGCCGCCTCGTAAGATTCCGGGTGCACGCTGGTGGCGTCCAGGGGATTGTCTCCGTCCGCGATGCGCATAAAGCCGGCGCACTGTTCAAAGGCCTTCGGCCCCAGCTTGGCCACCTTGAGAAGCTGCCTTCTGTTGGAAAAGCGGCCGTTTGTTTCCCGGTATTCCACGATATTTCTGGCAATCACCTTGGTCACGCCGGAGACATACTCAAGCAGGGATGCGGATGCGGTATTCAGATCCACGCCGACCCGGTTCACGCTGTCCTCCACGACACCGCCAAGGGCTTCGCTCAGCTTCTTCTGGTTCATGTCATGCTGATACTGCCCAACACCGATGGACTTGGGATCGATTTTTACCAGCTCAGCCAGCGGATCCTGCAGTCTTCTCGCGATGGAAGCCGCGCTTCTTTGGCCCACGTCAAACTCCGGAAATTCCTCCGTGGCAAGCTTGCTGGCGGAATAGACAGACGCGCCCGCCTCGTTCACAATCACATACTGGACCGGCACGTCCAGCTCTTTAATCAGCTCCACAATCACCTGCTCGGACTCTCTGGATGCCGTCCCGTTCCCGACGGAAATCAAGGATACGTTGTATTTTTTGATCAGCTTTTTCAGCTCCGCCTTCGCCTGTTCCACCTTATTCTGGGGCGCGGTCGGATAAATTACCTTCGTGTCCAGCACTTTTCCCGTCTCATCCACAACCGCCAGCTTACAGCCTGTGCGGAAAGCCGGATCCCAGCCAAGCACGACTTTACCCTTGATGGGCGGCTGCAATAAAAGCTGCTCCAGATTTTTTCCAAATACGGAAATCGCGCCGTCCTCCGCCTTCTCGGTGAGGTCGTTTCTGATCTCCCGCTCGATGGCCGGTGCGATCAGCCTGTCATAACTGTCAGCGATTACTTCCTCCAGAATCGGAGATGTGACATGATTGTCATTTATTATGGTTTTGGTGCGCAGAAACTGCAGAATCCGCTCCTCGGGCGCCTCCACTTTCACAGTCAGGAACTTTTCATTCTCACCCCTGTTGATCGCAAGCACCCGGTGCCCGGCCACCTTGCTGACGGGCTCCTCATATTGATAGTACATCTCGTAAACACTCTCCGCCTTCTCGTCCTTGGCGGCAGTTACAAGCTTTCCTTCCTTCATGGTCATATCGCGGATATAGATGCGGTAATCCGCCTCGTCGGAAATCTGTTCCGCGATAATGTCTTTCGCCCCCTGCAGCGCCTCAGCCGCTGTTTTCACGGTTTTCGCCTCATCCTCGTCCTCATGGACGTATTTCTCCGCCTCGGCTTCAATGGGTTCCGTGGTCTCCTGGGCAAGAATAAACGCTGCGAGCGGTTCTAAGCCCTTCTCCTTCGCCACACCCGCCCGGGTCTTTCTCTTCGGGCGGTAAGGGCGGTAAAGATCCTCCACCACCACCATAGTCTGCGCCGCCTCAATGCGCTCGCGCAGTTCGTCTGTCAGCTTTCCCTGCTCCTCGATGCTGCCAAGAACCTGCGCCTTCTTCTCCTCCAGATTCCGCAGATAAGTAAGCCGTTCATGCAGATCTCTTAAAACCTCATCGTTTAAGGAACCTGTCATCTCCTTCCTGTAGCGGGCGATAAAGGGAATCGTGTTCCCCTCGTCAATCAGCGATACCGCTGCCTCAACCTGCCATTTTTCTACCTGTAATTCCTCTTTTAGTTTTAGTATAATGTCCATAAATACCCTCTTCTTTATCGCTTCATCACGCCAAAGTATACATGCATTCTTTAGCCTAACGTTTTTATTATACAGGATAAATTCAAAATTCGCCACAGGAAATGCATGCTTCCACTGGTTTTTTTCGGAAAAACATGCTAAACTATAGAGGATTATAGAGATACAGCGTGTAAAAGCACGAATTTTCGGTACAGATCACCGCAGTCATGCATAAAATGACAGCAGGCATCTGCGACAGGGAGGTACTATGGGCTATCAGCCAGACAATCCGCAGGGCAGTCCCGGCGGCGGTTACAATCCTTACCATAACAATCCGTATAACAATAATCCTTACAGCAGCAATAACCCGTACAGCAACAACCCAAACAATCCTTACGGCGCACCCTTACAGCCTGCCCCCATAAAACCCAGGGGTGCCAGCATGGCTGCCGCTTCCATGATTCTGGGTATCATCACACTGGCAAGCCTTCTGCTGCTTCGTCTGTCCATACCCTTTCTTCTGGGCGGCGTCGGCATCATTCTTGCCATCCTCTCAAAAGGCGGCGCGAGGAAAATGACCGGAAAGGCAGTAGCGGGCATGGCATGCTGTATTACCGGGCTCGTACTGGACGTGGTGATATGTGTTGCCGCCGTCTGGCTGGTGTTTTCCCTTCCCAGCCTTTCCCCAGAGCTGACCGAAGAGGTCAACAGGATCTGCGAGGAAGAGTACGGCGTTTCCTATTATGAAATGATGGAAGAAGTTTATGATATGTGGGATTACGATACGTCTGAGTAATCCGGGAGCCGGCCTGCTCCGATCAGAGAGCGGCCCGGTATGAAAAATTTCGCGCAAGATGATGTGAAAAGAAAGGCAGGGTAACAAGATGACAATTTCTCCGATTATAGGATCTTCCTATTACAATCCTTATACAGCATACGGTTCCTATACCGGCCCTTCGGCCGCAGGCTCTTACAGGCAGGAACAATCCGCCGGCTCCGCTTCCTCCGGGCAGGAACAGGCGCCGGGCGCCCGCGAGACGGAAGCCGCCGCACAGCATATGCCTGGTTCCCCACAGGCCTCCGAAGACGGCCGCGTTGTTGTCCGCAATCCCGGTGAATCCACCGAAAAGCAGGCTGGCAAAAAGTCCTCGCCTGCTGAGTGCGAAACTTGCAAGAACCGAAAATATCAGGACGGCTCCGATGAGGGCGATGTCTCCTTCAAGGCGCCCTCCCACATCGATCCCAAAGCCGCTGCTTCCAAAGTAAGAAGCCACGAGCAGGAACATGTGAGCAACGCCTACCAGAAAGCCTCTGAAAAGAACGGTAAAGTGGTTTCCTGTAATGTGTCCATCCACACGGATATCTGTCCTGAGTGCGGCCGGACTTATGTGTCCGGGGGCACCACAGCCACACAGATCAAATATTTTAACGAGGAAAATCCTTACCAGAAAGATATGAAGTCCTCCGATGCAGCAAATAAATACCGCGGCATGAACTTCGATGAGGCAGTCTGATATGAGCCGATTTAAATCTTCTGCAGAATTGAAAGCCAGCGCCAGAGAGCATCTGCTCGGGCATTATGGCACGGTCATCGGCGCTTTTTTGCTCATGGGGTTCATTCTTGGCACAGCCACCATCGCTGTGAGCCTGGTCGTTGATCTCTCCACGATACCCGGCACAATAATCTACTACGCAATTATGTTTTTGATTTCCGTGCTGACCGGGCTGTTTACCTCCGGCAACGCCTATCTTTACCTGAAGGTGATCTGCGGGCGTCCCGTCTCGGTGGGTGATCTGTTTTACGGTTTCCAGCTCTGCCCCGACAAAGCCATCACCATACAGGCATGGATCACTCTGATCACTTATATCGCGAATCTGCCTCAGATTATTTTGAATTATATCATGATGACAAATTTCCACCGTATGGATCAGGTAATGAATCTTATGCTGCCCTACGCCCTCTCCTTGATTCTGTCAGGGGTGGTCTCCGTCATGCTTGGACTTCTTTACGAACAGGCTTTTTTCCTGCTCCATGATTTCCCCCAGTATACGGCGAAGGAGCTGCTGCAAAAAAGCCGGCGCCTCATGGTGCACCACAAGGGCAGGCTCTTTTATCTCTATGTGAGTTTTCTTCCGCTCATGCTTCTCGGTCTGTTATCCTGCGGACTCGCCCTGCTGTGGGTGATTCCCTATATGGCCGCCACGGAGGCAGAGTTTTTTCTGGATCTGATTCAGCATAATACAGAGGCCGCCTGAGAGCGGCCTTTTTTATTTAATCACATCGCCCGTCCCAGATATTCCCTGTCAAAACCGTTTTGACCCTCGCGTTTTCCGATGCTGTGATAGTACACCAGCAGACAGAAGATTGCCACGATCGCACAACACTTCCTGAATCTGCCTCCCTTCTTCGCCCATCGGATAAACGCCTTCACGAACACTTCCTTCTCCCTCTCGGTCATGCCTCGCCCTTCTTCCATGAGATAGAGAATCAGGTACGTCAGCCCGGCAATCATGGCTACCGTAGCGTAAATTTCCACCAGAGTAGGATCGTCGGTTTTCGGCTCTCTCCCGTTTGACGCCGCCTTTTCTGATCCCTGCTCTGCACCGTCGGACATCCGGGCATTTTCTGCTGCACTGTTTACAGCCTGAGGCGCCGTTGTCTGTACCACGGCAGTGGTCTGTATATCCCCTGTGCCACTGTCTCCGCCACCCGGACTCGGATTATCCCCGCCTCCTGACGTATCGTTGTCATCCGGCTTGTCACCGCCATCCGATTTATCTTCCTCGCCCGGCTTATCGTCCCCGCCCGGCTTATCCTCTCCTCCCGGCTTGTCATCCTCGCCCGGCTTATCGTCCCCGCCCGGCTTATCGTCTTCTCCCGGTTTATCATCCCCGCCCGGCTTATCGTCCCCGCCCGGCTTATCCTCTCCTCCCGGCTTGTCATCCTCGCCCGGCTTATCGTCCCCGCCCGGCTTGTCATCCTCGCCCGGCTTATCGTCTTCTCCCGGCGCACCACCGTCGGCTTCAAAAGCCGCATGAATCGTATGATCTTCCGTCACATTCGTGAAAGTATAATATCCGGCTCCCGCCTGCGCTCTTGCCAGCGTATCCTTTAGCTCTGCGGTTGCATCCCTGCCGTCCACCGTAACCGTCTTAATTCTGTGCCCCGCATTCGGCATGATTGTAAAAGTCTGCTCCCCGCCTTTTGTGACACTTATGTCACCTATCGGAGAAATGGTTCCTCCTCCTGTGGACAACGCCGTGATATGTAACTGCTCCGCCGGCTTTTCCACCCAGCTTGCAAAGATACCTGTGGTATCGGTCACAGCAATGGCAAAATCATAGGCTGTGCTGCCGCCGTCCGTCGTCTTCCACCCGGCGAAATCGTAATCCGCTTTGCCCGGATCCGCCGGCTTCGACACCTGCCGCCCTCGCAGGACAATCTGCGGTTCCTGCGGCGTTCCGGCTTTGTAAGCCTCCGTCCCGTCGTAGAAGGTGGCGGTATAATAATGGATGTCCTCTTCCACATCCGCCCCGTTGACCGTCACATCCACCTGCGTGTCCGCGCCGCTCACACGCACATTCATCCCCGGATCCCCCGCCCCGGAATAGAGGGAATCTGCGGAAATGCCCGTGACATCATAGACGCGGTAGGTTCCATTTGGCACCTGGCTGATGCTGTAAGAGCTGTCTCCCGTCTGCCCTTGCACTTCAAGGAATCCACTGCCACCGCCGCCAAGCAGGGCAAAGGTTCTGCTGTGGCCGCTCCATGAATTTTTATCTTTCTTCACGTTGATGGTCACGGTGTAAGTCTCTATGGTTACTCCTTCATAGGACCAGCCGTACCATCTGCCATTGTCTGCATCGCCGTCATTTTGCGCGGCCTCTTTGAAGGCGTCAGTATAGGCCTGTCCCCTCAATTCATTCTTACTCGTATCAAATGTACCGAAAAAATGAACATATCTCTTATTCGCCTCATTATTGTCAGGAAATGGAGCAAATGCGTCTCTCCCGACCTGTGGAAACCGGATGTCCGCATCTGACGATACAACAATAAAAAACGCTTTCAATTGGCCGCAATCTTTAAACGCCTCCACACCTATCTTCGATACCTTTTCTGATATTGTCACACTGGCCAGACTGCTGCAATCTGAAAACGCGCCCTCTCCTATACTCGTTACATTTCCCGGTATCTCCACATTGTTTAAACCGCTACAAGACGCAAATGTATATTGTTCGATACGCGTCACACCTTGCGGTATCTCTACGCCGGTTAATTTTTCGCAGTTATAAAATGCAGCCTCCCCTATCTGCGTCACATTTTGCGGTATCTCTATGGCGATTAAGCTCCTACATTGATAAAAAGCGTTCCTCTTTATATTCGTTACACTTTCCGGTATCGTTACGCGGGTTAAGCTTTTACAGCCCTCAAACACAGCCGTCTCTACACATGTCACACCCTGCGGTATCTCTGCGCTGGTTAAACCGCTCCCCGCAAACGCAAGTTCCCCTATTTCCGTCACGCCTGCCGGTATTGTCACACTGGTCAGACGGCTACAGTCACAAAACGCGCCCTCTCCTATACTCGTCACGCTTTCCGGTATCTCTACCTTCGTTAGCCTGGTGCATCCATCAAATGTCCGCTTCTCTATACCTGCCACACCTTCCGATATCGTTACACTCTTTAAATCTTCGTTATGAGCAAATGCCCTCTCCCCTATGCTTCTCACGCTTTTCGGTATCGTTATGCTATTCAAAAAGCAGCTAGTAAACGCGCTATTTCCTATTTCTTTCACGCCTTCCGCTATCGTGACGTCGGAAAGGGCGGAGAGCGCAAATGCATTATCCCCTATACGCTCCACACTTGCCGGTATGGAAATCGTTTTTAGCGTCCAGCTCTTCTGAAATGCGTTTGCCCCTATTCCTGTCACACGCCAGGCAACTCCATCCTTCACGAATGATTCAGGAATGATTACGTTTGGCACCCTATTATCCGGGTCTTCCCCTTTTACTTCGACTTCGCCATTTCCTGTCACCCTGTACCAAAGATGAGAACCATCATCCCAGATCGTACCATCAGCCGCATACGTTTCCATACCCTCATCCTGCGTCAGCATCGTCCCCACTTCCTCAGACAGCGCATTTTGGGAAACAGCTTCTTCCGTGCCACCATTGTCTGCACCATCACCGGCTTCCCCTGCGCCGCCTTCTTCCGTGCCGCCATTGCCTGCACCATCACCGGCTTCCCCTGCGCCGCCTTCTTCCGTGCCGCTATTGTCTGCACCATCACCGGCTTCTCCTGCGCCGCCATTGCCTGCACCATCACCGGCTTCCCCTGTGCCGTCATCTTCATCGTCTTCCGGCGCGTCTTTGTCCCCCACATCAGCGCCACCCATCTGCATGCCATCCTTATTTTCATCCGAAATGCCCATTTCCGTGGGAGCAGTCCCCTCCTTTGCCAGCAAGGGTACCCGGCACTGTCCGACCAGCAGAGCCGCCGTCAGCATCACCGCTATCCACCTGTAACCTTTGTTTTTACTCTTTCTCATCCCGTTTTCCCCGCTCATTACTCTTCTACTCTTTTAGCTACCACCACAATTCTTCCGTCTTCCTCGTGGTAAGCGCAGGTGGACAGCGTAAGAAATGTATCTCCAAATTCCGCTGTCACTCCCGTATCATGCAACGACTTGTCCATTATGTGATCATAAAAGTATGCAAACTCTTCCTCTGTATCTGCCTGATAAAACTGATAATACTTAAATCCTGTTTCCTTATCACCATTTGCATTGGAAAGAAAGACAGACATGATCTCATATTTCCGCTCCTCATAAAGCGTATCAAAAAAAATCTGCCGGTGTTTCTCATAAAAAGACCGCTCCACATACTGGTCTAACATACCAAACATGGTTCCGTCTTTCATATTATGTCCGTATATGACAAAATTGGTGCCCGGCGTATTGACATCTGCAATATCCTTCACATATAAGCAGCCATACCTGTCTTCTCTCTTATCAAAATCATGGTGCAGATAAAATTCGTTATCCGCACACTGCATGACCGGATAATCAATCACCGTATCCGGAATGGAAATCCAGCCAGTCAAGTCATTATTTTGGGCGCAAAGCGCCGCAAATCTATCCATGATTGGCTGTTCCTGCGTATCTGTATTCCGTTCCTCCACTTCCACCGTATTGTCTGCCGCTCCTGTATCAATTACTTCCGTATCTTCTTCCGCCTCCTCCGCTTTCACCGTACTGCTCAAATTGTCCATATACTTTTTATGTTGTATCGTCTGATAATGCTCCCTAAAAAGCCCTGTCAGGCATACGATAAAAACGCAAAAAACAAATCTTCTAAGATACGTTAACGGATATCTGCTTTTCATATTTTTCCTTAATAATATATTCAGTCAATCAAGGCAGACCTATCGCCTGCTCTGACTGACTGAATATCCTGTCGCTTAACTATTTATCCATTTCAGATACGCATTGATAAACGGATCAATCGCCCCATCCATCACCGCGTCCACATTGCCGGACTCCTCGTTTGTCCGGTGATCTTTTACCATCGTGTATGGCTGCATGACATAAGAACGGATCTGGTTGCCCCAGCCGATTTCCTTCACGTCGCCCCGGATATCCGACAGCTTCTCCGCGTTCTCCTCCTGTTTCAGCATATAGAGCTTTGCCTTCAACATCTGCATCGCCTTGTCCTTATTCTGGAACTGGCTCCGCTCGTTCTGACAGGTCACCACGATCCCTGTCGGGAAATGGGTAATACGGATGGCCGAAGAAGTCTTATTGATGTGCTGCCCGCCCGCGCCGCTGCTTCGGTACGTGTCGATGCGGATATCTTCGTCCTTCACCTCCACGTCCACATCCTCCTCAATGTCCGGCATCACGTCGAGGGACACAAAGGAAGTCTGCCGCTTACCCTGCGCGTTGAAAGGCGAAATCCGCACAAGCCTGTGCACGCCTTTCTCTGATTTCAGATAGCCGTAAGCGTTCTCGCCGTTGATCTGGAAAGTCACGGACTTGATGCCCGCCTCGTCGCCGTCCAAATAGTCGATCACTTCCAGCGAATAGCCCTTGCGCTCCGCCCAGCGCGTATACATGCGGTAGAGCATGCTGCACCAGTCGCAGCTCTCCGTGCCGCCTGCCCCGGCATTTAATTTTAAAATCGCGTTGTTTTTGTCATACTCACCCGAAAGGAGGGTGCTGATTCTGATATTCTCAAAGGTTTCCTTAAAAGAGACAAGCTCCTCCTCGATATCGGGAATGATCGCCGGATCGTTGTCCTCATAGCCCAGCTCGATCAGTTCCAAAATGTCATTATACTGGCCGGAAAGACCGTTCATCGTCTCCACGATATCCTTCAGTCCCTTGGACTCCCGCATTTTTTGATTTGATTTCTCCGGGTCGTCCCAGAAGTCCGGCGCCTGCATCTCCATGTCAAGCTCCTCGATCCGCTTTACCTTATCTGCTAAGTTAAAGTGAATCCCTCACTTCCGCTAAGGGGCTTTCGTACGCAAGAAGCTCCGATTTCATATTGTCTAATTCTACCACTTAACTTCACCTTCTTTCTTACTGTTTTAAATAGATCTTTGCAGTTCTTAGGTAAAAATCAATAAATTTTTAAAGGCAATCCGCTTTTAATCTTATTTCCTCCCGCAGCACTGCTTATACTTCTTCCCGCTCCCGCAAGGGCACGGATCATTGGGATAAACCTTCGCCTCCGCGCGCTTCACGGGACCTTTCTGCAAGGTATCGTCCTTGTTGGTGCCGGTCACCTTTGCCACCTGCTCTCTCTCCACCTTCTGCTCAATGCGCACACGGAAGAGCAGACGCACGGTTTCCTCCTTAATGTTCTGGGTCATGTCGTCAAACATCTCATAACCGTTCAGCTTGTACTCTACCAGCGGATCCTTCTGGCCGTAAGCCTGCAGACCCGCGCCCTGACGGAGCTGATCCATATCGTCGATGTGGTCCATCCACTTCCTGTCTATCACCTTGAGCAGAATTACGCGCTCGATCTCGCGGATCGCCTCGGGCTCCGGGAACTCCGCCTCCTTGCTCTCGTAGAGCTTCACAGCCTCCTCCTTTAGCTGCTGTTTGAGACTGTTTTTCTTGGGCTTCAACACCCTCGACGCATCCACCGGCTTTAACGGCACCGTGGGAATCAGCAGGGTATTCAACTCATTGTAATCCCAGTCCTCAAAATCGGAGTCATCACCGATGCAGATATCCACGCAGTTTTCAACGATATCCGTGATCATCTTGTAGATCGCGTCCCTCATGCTCTCACCGTCCAGGACGCGGCGTCTCTCTTCATATATGATCTCCCTCTGCTCGTTCATCACCTGATCGTACTCAAGCAGGCTCTTTCTGATACCGAAGTTGTTGTTCTCTATTTTCTTCTGCGCCGTCTCAATCGCCTTAGTCAGCGCGCTGTGCTCAATCTCCTGCCCTTCCGGGATGCCAAGCGCGTTAAACATGGTAATCATGCGGTCGGAACCGAACAGCCTCATCAGATCGTCTTCCAGCGAGATAAAGAACTTGGATTCGCCGGGATCACCCTGACGACCGCTTCGACCACGCAGCTGGTTGTCAATACGTCTGGACTCATGCCGCTCCGTGCCGATGATCATAAGACCGCCCGCCGCTCTCGCCTCCTCGTCCAGCTTGATATCCGTACCACGACCCGCCATGTTGGTGGCGATGGTAACTGCGCCGTGAATGCCGGCGTCCGCCACGATCTCCGCCTCCAGCTCGTGGAACTTGGCGTTCAGCACCTTATGCTCCAGACCGTTTCTCTTAAAGATGGCGGAAAGCTCTTCCGAAGCGTCGATATTGATCGTGCCCACCAGAACGGGCTGTCCCTTGGCGTGCGCCTCCTGTACCGCATGAAGAATAGCCTTGAGTTTTTCTTTTCTTGTTTTATAGACAGCGTCCTGCTGATCGATACGTGCCACAGGCTTATTCGTGGGGATCGCTACCACATCCATGCCGTAAATGTCACGGAACTCCTTTTCCTCCGTGAGCGCCGTACCTGTCATGCCCGCTTTTTTCTCAAATTTATTAAAGAAATTCTGGAAGGTAATGTTGGCGAGCGTCTTGCTCTCCCGCTTCACCTTCACATGCTCCTTCGCCTCAATCGCCTGATGCAGACCGTCGGAATAACGACGTCCCGGCATGATACGCCCGGTAAACTCGTCCACGATCATAACCTGATCATCCTTCACCACATAATCCTGATCGCGGAACATCAGGTTATGCGCCCGCAGAGCCAGTATGATGTTGTGCTGGATTTCCAGATTTTCCGGGTCGGCAAGATTCTCGATCTGGAAGAAACGCTCCACCTTGGAAACGCCCTGCGCGGTCAGGTTCACCACCTTGTCCTTCTCGTTCACGATAAAGTCCCCGGTCTCTTCCCTCTCCACGCCCATGATGGCATCCATCTTGGTCAGTTCTTCCATGTCCTCACCGCGGGTGAGCTGTTTTGCCAGAATATCGCACGCCTCGTAAAGTTTCGTGGACTTACCGCTCTGCCCGGATATGATCAGCGGGGTTCTCGCCTCGTCGATCAGCACCGAGTCCACCTCATCGATGATGGCATAGTGAAGATCTCTGAGCACGAGCTGTTCCTTGTAGATGACCATATTGTCTCGCAGATAGTCAAAGCCAAGCTCATTGTTGGTCACATAGGTAATGTCACAGTTGTACGCCTCTCTGCGCTCCTCTGATTTCATATCATTTAAAACGCATCCCACTTTGAGACCGAGAAATTCATGCACCTGCCCCATCCACTCTGCATCACGCTTCGCCAGATAGTCGTTGACCGTGACAACATGCACGCCCTTCCCTTCCAGCGCATTCAGATAGGCCGGCAAAAGACAGGTCTGTGTCTTTCCTTCGCCGGTTCTCATCTCCGCGATCCGTCCCTGATGCAGGATAATACCGCCGATCAGCTGCACTCTGTAATGCTCCGTGTTGAGAACCCTCCTGGCCGCCTCGCGGACAAGAGCATACGCCTCCGGCAAAAGGTCGTCCAAAGTCTCCCCTTCGGAGAGTCTTTTCTTGAACTCCTTTGTCTTATCACGCATCTGCTCTTCCGTCAGTTCCATCATCCCGGGACGCATGCCCTCGATTCTGTCAACCAGACCGTTAATGCGCTTGATCTCCCTTTCACTGTGCGTTCCGAATATTTTTTGTACCACGCTCATAATTTTCTCATTCCCATGCGCCCCTCCGGGCTGACACATGCCTTTCTCTCAAAAAAATCCCCACAATACCAAAACACTAAACTACATTTTACCAGATACAGGGGGTAAATTCAAGCAAAACCCCTCGTATCCGGCGTATCTATCGAATAAGCGGCGGAGGAGCCTGCTTTCTCGCCCCTCCGCCGCCTCATATTTAATGAGAATCCTTTTCTCAATATACCTTCAGTTCTTCCTCTCCGCGCAGGATACGCAGGCCGCCCTGTACCAGAGCCATCAGTTCATCCTCACCGGGATATACGGTCATGGGTGCAATCCACTCCGCCTTCTCCCGGAGGCCTGCAACCACTGCCTTATCGTAGGCAATGCCGCCGGTCACAATAATCTGATCTACCTTGCCCTGCAGAACACATGCCATCGCGCCGATGTCCTTTGCAACCTGGGTGATAAACGCCTCTCTGATTTCCTCAGCCTTCTTATCGCCTTCCTGCACCATCTTTTCTACATCACGCATATCGTTGGTGCCGCAGTAGGCGTTGAAGCCGCCGCCGCCCACAAATTTCTTGTAAACCTCTTTCTCTGTATATTTCCCGGAAAAGCACATTTTAATCAGTGCGCCGCTCGGTACCGCACCCGCTCTCTCGGGAGAGAATGCGCCGTCACCGTCAAGGGCGTTAAACACATCTACCACACAGCCCTTCTTGTGTGCGCCCACGGACACACCGCCGCCCATGTGTACCACAACCAGATTCAGAGAATCATATGTCTTACCCTGCTCCTTCGCATAACGCTTCGCCACCGCTTTCTGGTTCAGCGCATGGAACACGCTGGTTCTTGGCAGTTCCGGCACACCGGAATATCTGGATACAGGCTCCAGCTCATCCACCACCACGGGATCCACGATATAGGAGGGAACACCGATGGAGTCACCGATCTCTCTCGCCAGAATGCCGCCCAGATTGGATGCATGAGGGCCCTGCACGCCGATTTTCAGATCTTCCAGCAGATCGTCGGTCACCGCGTAGGTGCCTCCCGGAATCGGCTTTAACATGCCGCCGCGTCCCACTACCATGTTCAGGGACTTGATATCAAATTCTTTCTCTTTTAACAGATCCTCAATGATCTTTCTGCGGAAATCCTTCTGATCCACGATTTTCTCATACTGTGCGATCTCTTCCGTGGAATGTCTCAAAGTCTCCTCAAACAGGAGAGTTTCATCCTCAAACACACCAATCTTTGTAGATGTGGAACCGGGATTGATAATTAAACTTTTGATTGCCATTTTTTCCTCCTTCTATTTTCTGAGCCGTTCAGCTCACGCAATCTGCCGAGGCTGCGAAGCAGTCCTCGCGGTCTGGCTTGCTCAATCAGTTCATCTTTGCCATCGCGCCTGCCATAACCGCGCCCAGCGCAAGGGAATTTACCTTTGTCTCAAAATCATCGGACCGGGAAGTCAGAATCACCGGTGCCTTCGTGCCGGTCAGAATGTTGCCGTTCTTCACCTTTGCCGTATGTACGAGGCACTTGTAAACCAGATTGCCCGCATGAATATCAGGGAAAAGGAGTACATCCGCATCGCCGACGATCTTTCTGCCTTCTGCCCCCTTATGCTTCGCCGCCTCAGGGTCGATCGCCAGATCCAGGGAAAGAGGACCGTCCACAACACAGCCGGAGATCTTTCCTTCCTCGCACATCTTCGTCAGCTCGTCAGCTTCCACCGTGACAGGCATCTTGGGATTCACTACCTCAACTGCCGCCAGGGGAGCCACCTTCGGATTCGGAATGCCGCAGGCATGACACACATCCACCGTGTTCTCGATGATATGTACCTTATCTTCCAGTGTCGGATATGTCATAAAAGCAACGTCCGTCAGGAACAGGAGATGATCGATCCCCTCCACCTCAAACACACACACATGGGAAAGGGCCTTGCCGGTTCTCAAACCCACCTCTTTGTCCAGCACACTCTTTAAGAAGGACTTCGTGTCGATGAGACCTTTCATGTACATATCGGCTTTGCCCTCATGCACCAGGCTGACTGCTTTTAAGGCGGCTTCATAGTCATCTTTCTCATCAATGATCTCAAAACCGCTGATGTCAACCTTGTCTGCCTCCGCCACCTCTTTGATTTTGTCAGCGTCACCCACAAGGATCGCCTCCGCGATACCTCTCTCCTTCGCCGCAGCCACAGCCTCGAGAACCGCGCTGTCCTGCGCCACCGCTACCGCAACCTTCTTCATCTCACACTCGGAAACCTTTGATAACAGATCCTCAAAACTCTTACTCATTGTCCCTTTTCCACTCCTTTGTTTTATTATCTTTTCCGAAGCCGCATCCTGCGCCGACGCGCCTTTGCGACTCCTAAATTTTACCACGAATACGCGTGAAAATCAATTTCATTTACCCTAGTGATGGAACAGCCGTATGCCCGTAAAGCACATCGTCATCCCATACTTATCACACGCCCCGATCACATTGTCATCCCGCACAGATCCGCCGGGCTGCGCCACATACTGTACGCCGCTCCTGTGGGCGCGCTCAATATTGTCCCCGAAGGGGAAGAACGCATCCGAGCCAAGCGCCACGCCGCTCATCTGATCCAGCCACGCCCGCTTCTCATCCGCCGTAAACACCTCCGGCTTCACCTTAAATATCTTCTGCCATGTACCGTCAGCCAGCACATCCATGTAATCCTCCCCGATATAAAGGTCAATGGAATTATCCCTGTCCGCCCGGCCGATGCCGTCAACGAACTGTAATCCAAGTACCTGCGGGGACTGTCTGAGGAACCAGTTGTCCGCCTTTGTGCCCGCCAGTCTGGTACAGTGGATTCTGGACTGCTGTCCCGCACCGATACCGATGGCCTGCCCGTCCTTCACATAGCACACGGAATTGGACTGTGTGTATTTTAACGTGATCATGGCAATCGCCAGATCTATTCTCGCCTGCCTCGGCAGATCCTTTTCCTTCGTCACGATATTATCAAAAAAGGCATCGTCAATCTTCAGCTCGTTCCTGCCCTGCTCAAAACTGATGCCGTACACCTGCTTCACCTCAATCGGCGCAGGCACATACGCTTCGTCAATCCGGATCACATTGTAGGCGCCTTTCTTCTTTGCCTTCAGAATCTCCAGCGCCTCCGGCTCATAGCCCGGCGCAATCACACCGTCCGAAACCTCCCGCTTGATCAGCCTGGCCGTGTCCGCATCGCACACATCGGAGAGTGCGATAAAATCACCGAAAGAACTCATTCTGTCGGCACCTCTCGCTCTGGCGTACGCGCAGGCCAGAGGGGAAAGCTCTCCCAGATCATCCACCCAGTAAATCTTGGCCAAAGTCTCCCCCAGGGGAAGTCCTACTGCCGCCCCGGCAGGCGACACATGCTTAAAAGAAGTGGCCGCCGGAAGGCCTGTGGCCTTCTTCAATTCGGTGACAAGCTGCCAGCCGTTAAAAGCATCCAAAAAATTGATATAACCCGGTCTGCCGTTTAATACCTGAATCGGCAGTTCACTGCCGTCCGCCATAAAAATACGGGAAGGCTTCTGGTTCGGATTACAGCCATATTTTAATTCCAGTTCGTTCATCGTCTTTTTTATTCTCCTATCCACTCTGTTTTCTGTCATTCTCATCACATTGCAGGCACACTGTGCAGATCCGGGCCAACGTCCCCGCTAACGGTTCTTATTCACAATCCTTGTCTCATATTTCCCCGTAGCGATCTCGATATACCGCACAAACAGAGACACCTTGTTCTCTTCGTTCAGATTTTCCCAAACCTTCGCCGTGAAATCATCAATACTGCCATCAATTCCCACAAGCGCAGGTTCTCCCTCAAAGCTGGGCAGCGGATCGCCGTCTCCCATATAAGTATGGATAAAGTGTCCCTCTCCCGCCTTCGGATTCTCGTACGCAAACGTGTAACGGCTGCAGGAGGACGGATCCCCGTTATTGCTCTTCAAAATGGACATGGCATAATTGTAGCTGCCGTTCTCCAGATGCATGATTCCCGAAATGCGGGGAGTATAGTTGGGCGCGTCCGGCTCAAACGTCCTGGTGCGCAGCGCCTGTTCAAAGGTCTGCTGCCTGTCCATCAGTTCATAAATCGTATCCGTCTGATCGCCGTTTGTGACGATCGTTTTATTGCCAAGCACACGCACGGGCGCATAGATAATCAGACTTGGATCCTCCAGCTTGGAGGGATCGAATGCCTGGGTACGGATACCCGCTCCGTCCTCCACAAACACCCGGTTTCTGCTGTTGCCGCTGCGTCCCATAATGAAATATGCCGTCACCGCATGCGATCCGTCCGCAGACTTACCAATCACAATCCCACGACCCGGATAAGCGTTCCCCGCAAGCTCTTTCGCCAAATTTTTCTTTTCCATTTTATTCTTTCCTCTCCACGTCATTTCATTACGGAGAATGCCGCTTTTCAGGCATTCTCTCTCGTGAGACTTAGAAATTCTTCACGAAACAGCCTATGCTGTGAGTGATTAGAATTTCTTCTCACGCTGTTATTCGTCCACAGAATAGTTCGGCGCTTCTTTCGTGATATGGATGTCGTGAGGATGGCTCTCCTTTAAGGACGCTGCCGAAATCTTCACAAATCTGCCGTTCTGTTTTAACTCCTCTATCGTTGAAGTTCCGCAGTATCCCATGCCCGAGCGCAAGCCTCCCATCAGCTGGAACACCGTATCCTCCACACTGCCCTTGTAAGCCACACGGCCCTCCACGCCTTCCGGCACCAGTTTCTTGGCATCGGTCTGGAAATAGCGGTCTTTACTACCGTTCTCCATCGCCGCAATGGAACCCATGCCGCGGTATACTTTATATTTTCTGCCCTGATAGAGCTCGTAGGTTCCCGGGCTCTCCTCACAGCCTGCAAACATGCTTCCCATCATGCAGACATCGCCGCCCGCCGCAATGGCCTTTGTCATGTCTCCCGAATACTTGATGCCTCCGTCAGCAATAATCGGCACGCCGTACTCCTTCGCCACCGCATAGGCATCCATAATAGCCGTAATCTGCGGAACACCGATACCGGCCACCACTCTCGTCGTACAGATGGAACCGGGGCCAATGCCCACCTTAACCGCGTCTGCGCCCGCCTCGATCAGCGCACGCGTACCTTCTCCCGTGGCCACATTGCCTGCGATCACCTGCAGCTCGGAATATTTATCCTTAATCATCCGCACACACTTAAGCACATTCTCGGAATGTCCGTGAGCGGAATCCAGCACAATCACATCCACCTTCGCATCGATCAGCTCTTTCACCCTGTCAAGCACATTGGCTGTAATGCCTACCGCTGCGCCGCATAAAAGCCTGCCCTGGCTGTCCTTGGCAGAAAGAGGGTATTTGATGGTTTTTTCGATATCCTTTATGGTAATGAGCCCTACCAGATTGTAATCGTCATCCACAATGGGAAGCTTTTCTTTTCTGGCTTTCGCAAGCATCTCCTTGGCCTGATCCAGCGTTATTCCTGCCTTGGCGGTAATCAAGTTCTCGGATGTCATGGACTCCTTAATTTTCTTCTTGAAATCAGTCTCGAATTTTAAATCACGATTTGTAATGATTCCGACCAGTTTACGTCCTTCCGTAATCGGAACACCGGAAATTCTGAATTTAGCCATCAACGCGTCAGCGTCTGCAAGCGTATGATCCGGAGTCAGCGAAAAGGGATCCGTGATAACGCCGTTCTCAGAGCGTTTCACCTTATCTACCTCCTCTGCCTGCGCCTCTATAGACATGTTCTTGTGAATGATGCCGATGCCTCCCTGCCTGGCCATAGCAATGGCCATTCTGTGCTCAGTCACCGTATCCATCCCCGCGCTCATCATGGGAATGTGCAGCCTGATCTTCTTCGTTAGGTTCGTTGTCAAGTCCACCTGATTCGGAATCACCTGGGAATAGCTCGGCACCAAGAGCACGTCATCAAAAGTAATTCCTTCTCCAATAATCTGACCCATCTTCTCTCCTCCTGTATTGTGCTGGTTAGTATGTGAGTATGCAGCAGTCCGGCTTTCTCGGCGCCAGACTGCCATTTATTTATGCAAAATACTGCCAGCCCTTCAACTGACAGTATTTCTCCAACCACTTTATTCTGCTAATCTGTAAAAACCTTGCGGGGTGCAATGCTCTGAACGGCTTTCACCATCTCTGTGTTCGGCTCAAGAATAATCTTTGTGTCGCCGTTCCAGATCATCATATAACGACGCTCCGGCTGCGCAGCGATGCCCGAGCTGTAATCAACCGTCTTCATCTGACGGTTTTTGTAAGAATCCAGTCTGTGGGAATTAAGGGGCGCAAAAATCTCCATCTGCTCCAGAGAATAACTTCCCGCCTTCTTTCTGCGGCTTTTTGCCAATACCTTATCTATGCTCAGCTCCCTGTCCAGATAGAGGTACTCGTACTCGATCTCAGCGTTCATATGCGCAAAATAAGCGCAGCCGCCCAGTACAATCGCAATCAGCATTCCCACCACAAACGGCGTCAGGAAGCCAATCAGCGCAAATACTACCGTCAGCATAATCAGAAGCATCTTTAAAAAACGCATCAGCACAGACGGCTTTCTCGCTACCAGCAATTCCACATATGTTTCACTCATACTGTAACCTCCATATATCTATTAAGTATAAAGCCATCTGCAAATTCAGGCAACCGCTGCCGCCTGTCCCATAAAAATATAGAAATATCATATAACAAATCAGGGAAAGTTGCAAGATCAAACATGCCGTTGAATGGATTTGCCTTTCCCAATATTGGCTATCCGCTTATTGTTTATCATCCAGGCACCATACAAACTACACAATACAAAATCTTGTATATAACCCTTATCAGTTGTTCTTTTCAACCCACATCTGGCTTATACCGATCTTGAGATGCAGATTTCCAACCGTCTCAACTGGCAAAACCGTTCCGTCATGTATCTGTGCCGCTCTTATGACCGTCTGAACAGAGGACAGGAATACCGCGACGCCAAACCCGCCATACATATCGGCTACCTGGATTATACCCTGTTTTCCAATTGTCCGAAGTTTTATGCCTGTTATAAACTGATTAATATCATAAATTATCAAGTGTACAGTAACAACCTGACCTTATATGTAGCAGATCTTTCCAGAATTGATCTGGCTACGGAAGAAGATAAAGACTGTCACACAGACAGCCGGGCCAGTCTTTTCAAGGCCCCCACATGGGAGGAACTCAAAATGGCCGGGCTTAATTCCCGGCCATCACTTTTCCATATTCTTCTTTCTTATCCTTCATGACCGTCAGCCCCTGATCCAGTTCCTCCAGCGGATATCTGTGGGTAATCATCTGCTTCGGCGCAATCCGCCCGTCTCCCAGTCTTTCCAGCACATAATGCCAGTCGTCCTCCCGGGAATGGGTAAAGGAGGAATTCCATGTGCCAAACACCGTCAGCTGATTGCGCAGAATCTTCCAGTACACTGCCTTCGGCAGTGTCATGTCAGAAGCCGGATTTCCCACCAGCATGATCCGGCCTCCCGGGCCTGTCATCCGCACCGCCTGCCCCACTGTCTCATTTCTTCCGACACATTCAAAAAGTACATCTGCTCCCCTGCCCCCAGTCTGCTCATCCAGCCATTTTTCCGCATCCTGTGTCCTGCTGTCGCAATATGCCTGCGCAGACAGACCGTGCTTCTGCGCCATCCGCTTCTGAAAATCCTTATTACCGATGACAAATATATTTTTATGGCCGGCTTCCAGCAGAAACATCAGCAGGAAAAGTCCGATCGTTCCCATCCCGCAGATCACAATACACTCTCCCGGGGCAGGCGCAATTTTTCTCATGGCATGAACCGCCACCGCCATCGGCTCCAACATCGCCGCCTCCTCGAAGCTTACACCCTCCGGCAGGCTGATCAGATTCTTTTCCGGCACCGCTGCATACTCCGCAAATCCACCGTCACAGCGGGAACCGAGATAACTGTAATGCCGGCACATCTCGTACTGCTCCTTTTGACACGGCAGACACTCTCCACACGGAATCAAGGGAAACACACCGACCCGTTTACCCTGCCATTTTTCATCCACAGACCCACCCACGGCCATCACCTGCCCGGCGAACTCATGCCCCGGAATAAGCGGATAAGAATAGGTTCCTGTGTGAAATACCCTCGGGATATCTGAACCGCAGATGCCCGCCGCCTTCACTGCAAGCAGAACCTCATTCTCTCCTATTATGGGAGTGTTTATTTCTTCCAGTCTCAGATCATTTATGCCATGCAGCACCCATGCTTTCATTCTATCTATCTGCCTTTCCTTAAATTATCGTATCTGTCATGCCTGCCTTCGCCGCCAAGAAAACGAACGGCATTTTTTCATGCCTGTCCTCCACAAGTTGAAACGCACTCTCTGAATCTCTCCAGATCAGCCTTTGTTGTAATCTTAAAATTCCCCTCATCCCCCGGTATCATGGCAATGTCCATCCCTGCCATGACAGCCGGTTCCGTGGATCCGTTGATCTTAAAAATACGCTCCGGCAAAAGATTCCTGACCGCTTCCGTGTATTTCCCAAAAAGAAACGCCTCCGGCGCCTGTCCCGCAAAAATCCGGCTGCGTGCCAGAAGCGAGGTAATCTGTTCTCCGTTCTCACTGAAATATACCGTATCTTTCATAGGCAGTACAGGGATTGCCCCATCATGATCCGCCGCTGCAGACAGACAATCCGTAACCAAACCTGCCGTCAGCAGCGGCCTTGCCGCATCATGGATCAGTACATAATCGGAATCCACCGCGTATTTCCCTATATCCTCCAGCCCGTTCAGGATCGAAAGCTGTCTTGTCTCCCCGGGAGCAGAAAAACCGCGAAATTTATTTTTTCTTCCTGCAGGCGGCATACCACCGATTCCCTGCACATTCCCAATATCTGCATCCTTGTCCTCTTCCCATGCGCCCAAACCGTCCACACACTCCAGAATCAGTTCCCGCCACATCTCATCCGCCACAATCTGCACCGCGTCAATTTCCTCATGGGAAAAAAGCGTCCGCAGACAGTATGCAATAATCGGTCTGCCCTCCACCTCTATGTACTGTTTGGGCGTTTCCACACCCATCCTTGTCCCTGTCCCGCCGGACAGAAGCAGTGCTGTCACCATATTTTCACCCCCATAGCAGTCTATGACCATCCATAAACTGCTATGTCTTATCTCTAAAATTTTTCAGTTTCCTTCCGCTTTTAGGTATTCCGCACTCTTTCTTTTCTCAGAACTGTAATTTTCGGATATTTCTCAGCGTCTCCCCATAAGCCGCCTCCTTGCCAAAGAGGAGGGTCGTACCGAGCACAAAGCCTTTGATTCCTCTGGGTGCATACTGCGTAATCTTATCCGCACCGCAGGCACCGTCCCAGTAAATTTCAAACTTCATCTCGTCTTTGATTGCCAGAAGCTTTGTAATCTTCTTACCAACATAAGGCATATACATTTGTCCTGCATTGCCCGGATTCACCGCCATCACCAGCACTTTCTTCACGATCACCAGCATCTCCATGACTGTCTCGATACTGGTTCCCGGATTGATGGCAATTCCCGGCACCATCCCCGCGTTAATGATCTTCTGCAAGGTAGTAGACGGATGGTACTCCGCCTCCGGATGAATATATACGGTATCTCCCTTGCGCAGATGATCTAAAAAAATATGTATATTGTTGTTGGGGTGTTCTATCATAAGATGAACGTCCAGCGGTTTTTTCGTCGCTGACGCTATAAAAGACATGTCGTTTAAGGACATGGCAAAATTCGGCACATACCTGCCGTCCATAATATCTATATGAAAAGAATCGATACCGCCGTCTTCTAAATCGCGCACTTCCTTTTCCAGATTGCCGTAATTTGCGCACATCATGGATGCTGTTAATTCAAAGTCCATGTGGAGTCCTCCATATGTTTTCTCAATTTAGACTATAATTTACAGACAGAGTATATCACATGGAGGGGAAAATCTCAAATATTATGCCAAACTCCTTTACTTTACTTTTCTTTTCTATTTTAGGAAATTTTTATTTGCATATACTACCCGGTATTTCTCCCTGCGGCTCTCAAAAAAATAAGTGATCAGCCGCTCCGAAATAAAACCTGGATAGCGGTTTAAATACGGATCTTCCTTTTCTCCCCCATGTTCCGCTGCCGCAAAGAGGATGGGAAACATCCACTCACAAAGCTTGTTTAATACCTCTTTTCCGGCGATCAGCATGTTGCAGGGCGAATACAGATTCCCGCTAAAAATTCGGTCTGCCGCCTCGTATTCTTCCGGAATATTATCCTTAAAATACGACATCATGTATTCCCAGTCCGACGCAATATGTCTCTCCTTGTAGTTCCCTGCAATGCTCGGTGCAACGTACAACGGCACGGGCAGGATCACATCTACTTTATTTTCACTCATCCGCTCCAGCCAATTGTCCGGCAGAAGAAAATGCCTTCTATAATGCACCAGCCCTACGTAGTCTTCACTGGCGTTCTTCCAAATCCAGTAAAGCCCTGTGAGTTCACAAAACTGTTTATTCCTTTTAGAAATGTTTTCCCCATCACAGTCCAAAACCGCATCTGGTGACATCCGTTTCGCTGTCAAGGCTGCCCCCACCTGCAAAAACACCTCTTCATTAATGAATGTATAACTATCCTGCAATGGCTTATCATAGATAGAACCAGCCACATATATTCTAGCCGTTTTTTCCTGCATATTCCTATTCCCCCGCAGACAATTCATCTATCATCATAAATACCTGTCCCTTATCCTGCACATTTCTACGGACATATTCATTACGAAGCTGCCTGTCCAGCTCCACCGTTATCGGAATGATGTCTTTCATTCCCACATCCAGCAGCTCATCTGTAACCTTTTCATGGTTCACTCCCCGCATCCCCAGATAAACCGGATATTCCTCTCGCAGATCTCGTCCGATCAGCCGCACCGGAAGTCCATCCACCGTATCTGCGTTTTCTGACATATCATCGACCAGAAATGCCTCCACCTCCAAATCCGGGTAAAGGTATTCCAGATAAGCCCGCAAGGTTCGCCCTCTGGAATGGGCCCCGGCAATATATACTTTTCTCTTTTCTTCACCCATATATTTTTTCCAGCTTTCTGACAGCCGTTCTGATATCATAGCCTGCCATTTCTATCTCTTTATCTTTCCACTCCCGGTCTCCTGCCTGAACGCTCTGTACCATCTGCTCTGCCCAGACCAGTTCATCCAGCGGCAAAAAATCCACCAGGTTCGTTACTCCTGTTTCTTCGGATATCGTATCTGCAATGAAGCATTTAAGCCCTGCCGCCTGCGCCTCAATAGAGGTAATCGCCAGCCCTTCAAACAGCGACGGCAAACAGAATATATCCATCACTTGAAAATAATCAGATACGTTATCCTGCCAGTTCAGACAGCACACGTCATTTTTTAATCCCAGATCTGCAATCTGTTTTTTCAGTTCATCCCTAAGCTCCCCTCCCCCGATCAGCAAAAGGAAAAGCTTTTTATTGTACACTCTCGCCCTAGAAAAGGCTTTTATCAGGAAACTCTGATTCTTCTGGTAACAGTACCTCCCTACGCTCCCTATGACAATCTTGTCATTCAATCCCAGCTTTTTCCTCAATTCATTCCGCACTTCAAAGTTGAACCGATATTTTTCCACATTGATTGCATTAGGCAGTATCTGTATCTTCTCTCGCGGAATCTGTTCTCCGTACAGCCAATCCCCTGCCAGCCGCGAACAGGCGCATACATCAGTCGCATACCGAAAATCAAACTCTTTTTTATATGCATTATGTATCCGCAAAATTTCTTCCCGTTTCTTGTCGTCTTTCACATCAACCCATGTACTGTGGGAATGTACGATCACTTTCGGTACTTTCCTCTCCATAGCGATCTGCTCAATCAGAAATCCTCTCCAGAAGCTGGTATGAAGATGAATTGCATCATATTCTCCGCTCAGAATATCCGAAATTTCTTTTCGCATTTCCGCCTCGTTATTCCGCTCGGTATTACAGAATGACCGAATCGAGAAACCGTATTTTCTATATTCTTCCGTCGCCTCAAGCGCTTTCGCATTTCTGGTCAGAAAATCAAACTGATATCGTTCTCTGTTTATGTATTCCATGTGGTTGAAAATATATTTATATACACCGTTGTTAATGATCGGTGGAGTCATATGTAAAATTTTCTTTCTACTGCCAGACATATTTTCCCCCTGTCCGCGTCCCAGCTTATTTTCGAAAAGATCCGTAAATCCTCATCATCTCCTCTGCCGCCTTCCCATATGAAAACTTAAGAGCCTGTCCCAATGCTTTCTTCTCCAGGATATTTCTGTATGCAGCATCCGATACCACTTTGTCAATCGCCGCTTCTATCGTTTCCACATTATGCGGATCACAGTACGCCACTGCGTCTCCACCCACCTCTGGCATGGAAGCGGCTTCCGCACAAATCACCGCCTTCCCAACGGAAAGCGCCTCCAGAATCGGAAGGCCGAACCCCTCATAATAAGATACGTAAATAAACGCCATCGACTTCCGATATAGCCATATCAGTTGTTCGTCACTGACAAAGCCTGTAAACACCACATGCTCTGCCACATCACTGTTCCTCGACAGTATCTCCCTGACTACCTCATATTTCCGTACGGGTCCTGTCAGCACCAGCTTCACACGGCTATCAGGGTGCCGTCTTTTATAGAGAAGGAATGCCTCTGCCAACCCTCTCTGATTTTTATGCGGTCCAAGACCGGAAACCGAGAAGATGAAATCCGTATTTTCAAGTTCCGGCACGCTCTCCCCCACGGCGTCATCAGCAAATAGCTTTACCGGAGACAGGCCATTGTATACCACCTCAATTTTTTCAGGTACAATACCGTAATATTCTGAGATATCCCTCTTCGTGCATTCTGAGACCGCTATGATCTTATCCGCGCTCTTTGCCGACTTGCGTATGAAAACATCATAATATTCCATCTGGCTCCCATACCACTGCGGATAAATCAGCGGAATTAAGTCATGAATCGTCAATATTTTTGCACAGGGAATCTTTTGTTCCAGTTCAAAAGGGCGGTAATGAGAATGGACAATGTCCAGTGGATGTGTCGTCAAAGCATAATTTAACTGTATGGAACCGCCCGCATCCGGCAGAACCGGTATGTAGTCCATATCCAAGTCGAGCCAGTCATTCTTTCCCAGAAACACATACTCGTTTTCTTGATCCTGCTTTAAGAGTTCTTCCATAAGACCCGTTGTAACCTTATTGATCCCTGTAATTTCCCTTTCCTTATATAAAGATAAAACGCCAATCTTCATACCAGACTCCCCTCATCCGTACACAAAACTTTCAGACCAATCAGCCTGTTTATCTCCTCATACACTTTAATCCCTTGTCTATACAGCGGAAGATTTTGATATTCATACAGTTCATACCCTACCGTATCACTGTAAACATGGATATCCACTTCTTTCTGCAGACATTGCGCTATATCAGTCATATTTTTATCCCGCAGATTCACAGGGTGCTGTGTAAAATAAAGAAAGCCGTCAATCCCGCTGATATCCGTCTCATCTCTTATTTTATCAATCAGTTCTACCGTATACTTTCCGCTCCATCCAACTATCCTGTATTTTCCGCCATATATTCCGTCCAGGACGCTTTTTAATCCTGTCTGGGCAACAATAATCAGTTCAATTCCCGGACTATATTCCTCAATCCTCTGCACACTCTTCTGAAATCTTACTTCCTCACTGATAGCAATCACAAGCATCTTTTTCCTGTCCTTTAATGCCTTGTAAGAAACAGGAATAGCACACGCTTCAATCATTCCGCAAAGACCGTCATATGTAAGTTCTGTCTTTTCCATATGCTGTTCCCCCTATTTAACTGCATGAATCAGTCCGCATATCGTCTTTTTACCCTGAATAAAATATTGATAACCGTATTTTTTCAGAACAGAACACAGTTTTTCCGGGTCTCCGTGATATTCCATCATAATCACATCAATCTTTTCAAAACAACCTGCCTTATCCAGCGCTGCAAAAATAGAAAATTCCGCCCCTTCTGTATCAACTTTTAAAACGATTTTTTCTGTATGCCGATTTAGGATTTCTCCGACTGCTTCTCCCGCATCCCGGCACACAATTTCTACCTGCCGTTTGCTCTCATCTCTGGAAAAAATATCCCGCCATCCCGTTTCTTCCGCCGACACTGCCACCATCTTTTTTCCGTTTTCATCGGAAAGTGCAAAATTCATTGCCACAATTTTATCACCGATTCCCGGCTGATTTAGGGCGATATTAGCTACTGCCTGCTCATAGGTATCTGGAAACGCCTCAAATCCATAAACCTTCTTCACTCTGGGCTGATTTGCAAAATATAAAGACGCGATTCCAACATTCATACCGACATCTATCACAATACTCTCGCTCTCTCCAAATCCAAACCCATATGAACGGTTAATGAGAACTTCATTCACGATATCAAAATCTGTCAGGTAACGTTCTTTAATAGTAATTCCGTCAATCGTCGACAAATATCCCTTCCGATCCCCAGTCGCCACATACTTCCAATCTATCGACGATTCCATACGGTTCAAAAAGAAAATACGGTCAGAACCAATCCCCAACACAGACAGTTTCTGAAAAATGCGGTTTCCCGCTGCATAGTCCGTACAGATATAAACCACATCATATATAACCGTCCCAAGCTCTTCCGGGAGGAGCACAGGAAGTCCCCGAAATAATTCCCCCGTATGGGAAGTCGCATTCTTTATACTGCTGTCCACATATGCAACTATTTCCAGATCTTTTGGAAGTCTCCCTCCATTCTGCTCATAATAGCTTCCCGTTCCATAAATAACCGCTTTTCGCATGCTAGTCTCCTCTTTCTTATTCGCTTTTCCTTATTTTCGGATCTACCGACAAAAACAGAACATTCACCCTGTCCCTCACCTTATTTATTACCTGTAATGCTACTTTCCCAGTCATTGCCACAATCAAAGGTTCTTCCGCTCCTATCTGTGACAGTTTATAAACCCGTTCTCCACTATACCCTGCCGATTCGAAATATTCATCCGAAACCACATATCCGCCAAACCCACTCATGTATCTTCTGAAGCGTGCCATAAACAATGCCGCCATATAACCGTTTCCATACAGGTATATGTTTCCATACTTTCTGCAAAACGCAATCACATCTTCTCTTGGAATATAATTCTTTTCAAAATACCGGCCTTCCGTTATATACGATTTCCACAGTGCTTCTGAAAAATCTGCATGGTATATCCTACTGATGTTGTCCAGAATATAGGACATCGGATACTTCCCCTGCTCTGCCAGCATGTTCAATACTTTCCGGCAGTTATCTCTGACGGACAGTTCATCCGAAAATGCCCTTCTTTTGAGCATCGGAAGTCCAAGCATTTGCAGTGCGTAGTCCGGTGCCTCAAAAATGTCCAAATCATGATACTCCTTTTTTTCTGAAGTATAGTAGTCTGTAATGATACCGCTCGATAAAACGCACTCACTCAATCCATGTTCATATCCACAAGCCAGTACTGGATTCGTAATTCCGCTGTCAACCTCTCTAGCCAGAAAATCTGACAGCAGCCAAACCGCTCTGCCTCTGAATACCATAAAATATGACTGGAAATGAGGAAAAAGCAAATCCTCTATGTAATTCATGCTCCAAAATTCCGAATCACCTTCCTGCATCCGCGTGAAAATATCTGCAAATGGCACAAACGGTCCATAGCATGTATCGTTGCACAGAACCAGTTGCTGATACTGTTCCAGTTCTCCAGGCTTCAAATCATTTTCCAGTACATCCTTATATGCACCAAAATCGAAACCGGTGTTGGGACGGCAATAAATTTCATCCGCCACAACCATAAGTTTTTCCCTTCCCGCTCCGGTCAGTTTTCCGTTAACAGCTACAATCAGCCGGTCCGCCACCTCTCTTAAAGAGGACAGGTAAAAAATCAGATAATCATCTATAATGCCATCCCTGTCATAGACAGCAGCAACGGCAAGCGTCTTATTATCCGTCTTTTCATTCTGCATCTGCCTGACTCCCGCTTTCATTCCTCTACCCGATCCGTTTTTTTATCCCTCTGACAATTCCCCGACACAGCCTGGTTGAAACATAAGTCTGTCTGTTTGTTCCCGGATACCACATATATCCCGCTGTGTTAGAAGTCTCCATTCCATACTTACCCAGCACATCCCTGATCAGAATTTCGTCAAAATCTCCGTGATAAGCACACACCGCACATCTGAGATTCTCCGATCTCCCAATCAGCCGCTCCGCCCCCAGCAAAGCATCCCATTCATTTCCCTCTATATCCATCTTAATGAAATTCACCGGTTCTTCTATCAGAGAATCCAATGTCGCATACTTTCCTCCATCCACAGAAGTCACAAATTTTTTTAAGATAGTTACTTTTTCCCTATCATTCTTAAATGTCTCCTGCAGCGCCTCAATCCATCCGTCATCCGACTCAATTATGTATAGTCTGGAAACCCGGTCAACCACCTGCAAAGAAAAATTCCCCTCGGCAACCCCGATGTCCACAACAACATCCCCGTCTTCTACTCTAAACGCCTCGTCCATATATTTATGCGGCGACTCCCCGTCCTGCTCCATCAATACCCCTCTGTAATAATCCGCTGCTTCCTGCTCATCCTTGATTGCCTTTGAGAAATATAACCGCTTTCCCCCATGGCAGACAAAGAACATCCCGCACGACCTGTCAAATTCTATCTGAAAACACATATCATCATATTTTTTCACAAAATCATAATTAAAAACCTGTAAATCATTTTTTCCAAACCGCTCTAATATTTTAACAATTTCCGGATCACAGCTATTCCGGTATCGGTTCATAACATTTTGCTTGTAGAAAAAGTTCATTTCTTCAATAGCCGCCGTTATTCCGGGAAATTCCTTTCGAATCTGCTCTTCTATTTCTTTATAGCGAATCGTCAGTATCACTATCCTGTCCGGCTCCGTTTCCCTCAATATATCCGCAGTAAAAATTTTCTTCCCATGATAAATTTTTCCGCTCATTTCCGTATTGTTATCAATAAAGCCCATAACATCGTACAACCCGAATACATCGCATTCTCCAAGAACCTGTTCTGCTATTACCCCGGTTCCCCAAATAAATATCTTTTCCATCCATTGTTCCCCACTTATGATTCGCCGCTTTTTGTCTCCTCTGCGTCTATTTCTGCCACAATCTGCTGTCTGTATTTTTCTTCCATATCCACTCCAGTCCCCGATGTATCACTTGCACATCTGCCCTTGTCCACTTCCGCTACCATCTTTCCCGGAATAGGAATCCGATTCCCAGCTCCTCTGATATACCACTCATACTCATTATCCAACTGTCCGATGTCCAGTGCCTGATATCCGGCGGCCGCAAGATCACAGGCAAGCACCGTTGCCGTTGGTCCAAGGGAAATACATATCAGCGTTTCATAACGTGCCTTTTCTTTCACTGTCTGCAGAATATCCTCATACATATCCCACGCATCTTTCTCAGGACATTCAATTCTCTCTATCTTCTTCGCTCCATAGAACAGATCGTTGCCGACACCGATTCTGGCTGTCTTTCCTTCAACCAGTATCACTTCCCTGTCCTGCCATATCTGTTTAAAAAGCTTAAATATCTCGTCAGCCTTCACCTGATCTTTGTAAATGATATAGGGACGGGAAACATACGCGTCATAATAGACGCAGTCTGAATCAAGCAGAGAAGTAATATCTTTCCTGTTCGGAACCATATATTTCCTTATGTCATCCGCTGCATTATCCTTGTATTTTTCAAGCGTCCCGAAATTATCTGCCACTGCCACAATAATGTCCTTCCGTTTAGAAACAATTACTGCTCTAAGCCGCTCAGCCAATTTATTGTCTACCTTTTGAAACCATGGTCTCTCACGATGAAGCATAATTTCAAATTCGCCATCTCCATATCTGCACAGGGAACACCTTTCAGCCAGAATACGGTGAAGCAGTTCCACAGCTGGCCTGATCTCTGGTACATCCTGTAATCCCCACTCATAAGGTGCATTCAAAAGTCTGTTCCTGTATCTAATACAGTTATTCTCAGCCTCCGATACACGGTCTGCACGGCTCTGAAACCGTCCTGCCGCTTCATTATCCCGCCAGTATACTACAATTTTCTCTTTAGGAATTCCCATGATTCCACACTGCTTTTCGATTCCTCTATAGTTCTGAGGTGAAATAAAGACATAGTCAAACGCGATACGATTCAAGGTCTCAGGAGCGGAAATATACAATCCGTGTTTCCACTCTTGTCCCTGTTTTTCCGTATCCGAATCAACTACTCCTTTTACGATACAGTGCTCTTTGTCTATCACCGAGTAAATAAATTCTGCATAGTATCCGGCCCCCCATATGTACACGTTCCATTTATTCTTCCCTGAAGCCAATGTCTCATTCATCTTACTCTTTATTCCGCCCCCTGTAGCGCAACACTCTGCCATAAAAACGCACCAGCTTTTTCACCGCAATTTCCGGTTTCAAAAGATCTATTCTTCTCTTTGCGTTTTTCTCCATTTCACATTTCTCTTCACTTGAAAGATTCATTACATATTGAAGTTGAACCAGCAGATCTTCGGGATCATTTCTTTGACACAGAACTCCGTTATATCCATGCTCGATCACCTGCTCAAAGCTTCCACCATCCGTCCCGATCACTACTTTTGCAAACGACATTGCCTCCAGGCAGGCATTCGCCAGGTTGTCGTTAAAATATGGCAATACAATAAATTCTGCGCCCATGATAATCGGATACAACTGTTCGTGCGGTAGCGGCTTAAACAAAATCACACGATCCGCATACTCCTTTGCGCGCTGTTTTAACAGTGTATGCGCATGTATGCCGTTTACCTCATAAGGCTGCCCCGCAAAAACAAATGTGTAATCCCTGTATGCGTCCAAAAACCGATATATTATTTCCGCAATAACTCCGATTCCTTTTTCCGGCGACAAAATTCCAAAAAAGAAAATATATTTTTTCCCTTTCAATCCATCTGCCAAACTATAATCATAACATTCCACTTCATTTTGAAAAGGCGGTTCCAATACATATACTTTCCTGCCCGCATCCCTGCCGAACTGGTCCGCAGTCGCCTGGCAGGGCGCATATACGGCAACACATCTTTTAGCCGAATGTCTCTCAAAGAAAGCCATTGTCTCCACAAGCGTTTTTTCCACAGAAATATGTGTGGAAAACGCAATTCTCGCATAGGAGGAAAGCCGTAACACCGCAGGAATGTCACCTGTGTAGCATAACGGCAGCCCCATCAGCGAAGTAAACTGGATCACGTCAATATGCCGCCTGTACGACAGTTCTTTTATCCTCCTGTTCATAATTCTGGATTTAGAAACGGCATCACATATATAGCCCACACATTTGTTTTTGTAATAAGAAGATGGCACATAAATCGTATATACCTCTATTCCATCATCATTTCTATAAAAATCATGATGTCCCAGCGTCATAATGATTGGCGTATGCCCCATATCTGACAATGCCCGCGACACTCTGTACAGATATGCCGGAAGCCCGGTCATAGGCTTTCCACTGCCGACATAATCCGTCGTTGCAAATAGAATTGTCATATGCTTACCGCTCCCTATATTTCATATAGAACATCTTCCAAAGAAATGATGGGACAATCCAGCTTCCGGGAAAGTTTTTCCTCAATTTCGTCAAAGAAGGTAATCGCTGTCACTACAACTACATCAACCTCTTTCAAAGCATCATCAACAGAAACAATATCCACATCCGCATAAATAGAATTTGCCCTTTGGTCAATTCCATATACGATCTCTGCTTTGCTTCCCTTAAGTTCATCGATAAATGTTTCTCCAGCATAGCTCATACCATACACTGCGATTCTTTTATATCCGTTTCTCTCAAAGTATTCTGATAAATTCCTGCCTTGCTGCTTCATCTTCACCCACTGATTCATCATAAGAAATAATGCAAGATGCTTATCCGACATGCTCTGTGCCTTATTTCGTCTGTCACCTTCCATTTTCCCTATAGCGCCTGCACCCGCAACTGCACCCACTATCATGGATACTGCTGAAATCATTCCTTTTTTCACTTGTTTTTTCTCCTTCCTCATTTCATATAATTTTTATTTCTGTTTCCCGGCCTGTGATCAGACGGTTCCATTTTTGAATTACCTTATCTATTGAATACATATGCGCCCGTTTCAGTGACCGCTTTCTGTAAACTTCACATTCTCTGTCTCTGGTCAGTATTCTCAACATGGCCTTTCCCAAAATCATTTCCTGTTCTGTCAGGGAATCCCCTGTTTTCACTTTTCCCTCCGGCATATCAGGGGTTAAAATCCCATATTTGCAGCACATCATGGAATCCACATGCTCTATGGTTTGGGGCTTTCCAACAATTTCACCACATGCCCCCGGGGAATCAGTCGTAATAACAGGAATACCACAACTCATCGCCTCTATCATACTATTGGGAAATCCTTCCACTTTTGACGCCATGACAAAGGCTTTCGCATGTTTTAAATAATACGCAGGTCTGTCCGTAAATCCGGCAAAAATCACTTTATCTTCTATTCGAAGTTCACTGCACAGTCTCCGCAAATAATTTAAATTAGGTCCTTTTCCCAGAACAAGCAGTTTCGCCTGGCTCTCATAGGCTGCAGTATAAGAAAATGCACGGATAATGCGTTCCTGCTGCTTTACCCCTTCCAGACGTCCCATACAGACAAACGCCTTTTCCCCGTATTTCCATTCCTCCTCATCCCGCCATTCCAAATGATCCACTACCGGATTCGGGATTCTTATAAGCTTTTTCTGCGGAACACCATAAAACCCGCACATGTCCTTCCATGCATAGCGACTCATAACTACCACCCGGTCTGCTCTGGAATAGAAAAAACGGACGATTCCTTTTTTGTATAAAAAACCGTTTAATTCCTTTCTTGTTGACAAAATCGTACAGACTCTGGCAATGACTTTTTCCCTTCCTTTAGATAAAACATTGATGTAGTTGAACTCTTCCATGAAACTGATTGCCGCATCAATATGATATTGTCTCTTCAGCCTTCTCATTTGCAAAGAGGATCTGATCAACCGCATCATCCGCTGTATATCGCTAACGTCGTTTTCCTCCATGCAGCTTCGAATCCTGGTCTTAATAATCTGGCCTTTTACTGGATAATCCTGTCTTATATTCAAATCCTGAAGAAAATAAAACACCTTTTCTCCCCGGTCCACATAATAGTCACCCAATATCTGCGCCACTCGTTCCGCCCCGCCGCCGCCAAGTTCGGGTATCAGAATCGCAATATTCATAATAGTCCGCCCCGCAAATTCCTTTTTACCGTTGTTTCATTGTCATAATGCTGCATACAAAATCGTTCCATAACATCTTATTCCCATATGACGGATATACATTTTATACTCCGGCACCATTTCGTGAATCATCAACGGTATCTCCCACAAATCGTTGGGTTTATGATAAATACAGACTGCCATTCTGGGCTTATCACTCTGTATGATATTCCTTGCGCCTTTTATCGCCTCAACCTCCGCACCCTCAATATCCATCTTCAGAAATGTGACTTTCTCTTTCACAATCTCATCCAGGGTTACCGTCTCAATCGGATTTTCCTCGTTTTCTGTATTCACTATTTTCCCTGAATACATATCATCACCATCCTTAAACGATAACCGGGTTTCAAGGGACCATAACCCCTTGTTGAAAAATCTGACTTTATCTCCCCACTGCCATAGTTTTTCTTCAATAATACGGGATTTGTCTTTTTGAGGTTCAAAAGAGTATACCCTCTGATAATTTCCCTTCGTCCAGTTTATAAATTCTTCTATGGTATCTCCCGTGTAGCCGCCTCCGTCAATAAATACTTCTCTTCCATCTTCTACCGGTTTCCAGAATTCATCCAGAAAGTACTCAGACTCTGACCATTCTTTGATATCCGTATAATCCATAAAACCAGTTTTTCTCTTTTCCACAATTGCATCCAGCACATCCCTGGAGCGCTGATCCGCCAAGATGTGCTTAACAGATTTTATTTTATCTGCGTTCGTTTCCATCTTATAAAAGTCTTTTATTTCCGAGGACATCCAGAACTCTGAATAATAATTTTTTATACCCATTTCCTCCAACTGTCTGCCGATCTCTCCCGTATGCATACCACAGATCAATACAACTGTCTCTTCCGCATTTTCGTCCCGCAGTACATTTGGGTCGCTTACAGAAATTGTTTTACCTCTCCTCCACTTTTTCTGGTCGTTATCTACAATTCCTGCTACTTTCCAAGGTTTCCCAAATTTTTCAAGCTCCCTTAATATCCTTTCTGCACCGGGGGCTCCAAAAATCCACAAATTTCTGTTCCGCACCACCTCGTTAAACTCTCTCCACGTGTCTGACTTATAGTCCTTCTGCATTGCTGCCCACCCTCTCTTTCACATAATCCGTTATCCCTGTCCCCACAAAATCTGCGGAAACTGCTTCAAACAATATTTCCAGATCCAAATACAGTTTCTCGATGCTGTTTCTATATTTGAACGTAGGATTTGTCCCCGGCGTCAATTCAGAAGAATGCAGCATAAACTGCAGATATCCGTATTTTTCTGATTTCTTTATCTTATCTTTAATCCAGAGCATTTCTTTGAGATTACTCCCGTTAGGTCTGAACCACTCCGTCGTTTTCTGCAGCTTCGGGAATTTCAATACATAGCGCTTCAGAATAGTCGGTGGAACTTCATACACCCCCGAATGTCCCTGTTTATGTATATTTTTCATGGAAAGCATATACTCCCCATGGTAACGGTCTTTTGAATAATCCACGCCATACTGACGGTTTCCGATAGTATCCGCCCAGGATATATAAGGCGTCATACTGCAGTCCACTACATATCCCAGCTTTTTCAGACATTTCAGCGTAAACTCGTCAAACCACCATCTGCCGCTCCTATGACTCGTGATCGGCGTCTGAAACGTATCTTCAAGGAGCCTCGTTAAATACTTCATTTTTTCCCATTGCAGTCGCCTCGAATACTCGCCAATATATGTATGTGTTCCTCTTGGGTTGTACGGTAAATGCTCGATTGGGGGTGAATTCCACGCATGCATGTGCATTCCAATTTCCGCCCGCCTATTTTTCAGTGCGTAACGCGCCATCTCAACAAACGGCTGTGCCAGCGCCATCTCATAATTCGTTAAATAAACTGGTACAAAACCATATTTCTCACATAAATTTTGAAAACGCTCCAAATTCTTTGCATTTTCCGTTGTGATTTCTTTTAATCCGTTCCTTGTGATCTTCGTCGTCCATAAATCGTCCCCTTCTGTATCGATTGTAACAATAAATTTCTTTTTCATCGTTTTTCGATATATCCTTTCCAGCCTTCTGACGGTGCAAATTTATATATCCCCTTCAGTTCAGATATCTTCCCACAGAATTTCTCGCAGTTTGAAACAAGCTCGCATTCCTCTATATTCCCGTCAAACAATTTGCCATTTCGTTTCGCTTCCCGCAGCAATGTGAACTTTTCTTCCTCAAACCCCATAAATCTAACCAGCATTTCATCAAAAACTACACTGTTATCCGCGAATAAAATACTATTCGTCTTTTTAGGGGACGGTGTGATAGGTCCCTCTCCTTCACCGGCTACGATCATATCCCCGATCGTAATCACTCTCCTCTGTCTGTCTCTTTGTATCTTTCCATTTTTATCCGCATATAGAACAATCTTATTTATATCTAAAATCGTCTTCCAAATCGTGTCATTTCCCCACCAGCTTCCTTCAGAATACTTCTCTGTATCATTTCCATTTTCCGCCAGCAGATCCCTTAATTGTCTTAATATTCTTCCGGCCAGAAACAGTGACTTTTTTTCCAGTATATCAATCAGATCATTGATATCACTTTTTCTTTTGGTGTTTTGGGATCCCGAATAATATTCATCCCCTTCCCGCTTCATATAGGAACCTTTTGTATGATGCGGGAGATAGTCCTTCATGGCATTTACCCCGATCATATTTTTTAGTGCTCCCGTATACCCTGCCTTCCTATGTGTCTTTGGCTTTGGCAGATTGATGATTACATCTGCCGCCAGACACGCTTCACTAATGCAGTACTCCTGTGTCATTCCCCGATGATGTTGATTAACCGTCCGGTAGTCATAATTTGTAATTCTTAAGCGCCCTTCCTTACAGTTATGATAAAAGCAGGAATGTTTTCCTAAATTAATCACTTTTCCTGCATAAACCGCATTTGTCGGAACCGTCACAATATTTCCCTTGTTTCTCAAACTTCTGTAATTACGCAAATCGACAAAAGCCACATTTGTTCCGGCAGTCCTGTAAAATTTTTCCAGATCATTCAGTCCTATATTTTTCTTCATCCGTCCAAAATCACATGACTGTACAGGCGCATCGGCGATAATTACCTTTCCGCTCCCCTTCAAGGCAATTAACGTATAATCAATCATACATTTGAGTATTGAGGAATTTGTAACCAGACACTCCATTCCCCTGCGTCCCTTAACCGCTGCATTCTCATGTTTCACCCAGTTAGGCTTTATTAACACAACGTTTCCTGGTTTTATGTATTCTCCTAGCGGATTCCACTCACAGCTTCCAAAGCGCTGCGCATCTAACGATAACATCCTAAACATATCTCTAACCATTTCATAGACGTCATTTTTTCCCTCCGATACCCCAAGCCCGGCAAACGGATACTCCGGATACACTTTATGCGGTCTGAAGTATTTGTCTTTTGGATATTCCACATCCTCTTTATAATAAATAAAATTTTTCATCCGGCTTCCTTTTGTCTGCTATTTCATCAATTCAGAAATTACAAGTTTATGGACATCCGTATGCTCTACATGAAATGCCATGTCCGCGTCATACCATCCCGGCGCGTCATATACCGCTTTCGCCGAAAACCCATAACTCATTTCTACAATCTTCAATTCACTTTTATCGTAGATAAAATCATACGTCATTGTCTGGCTGCCAATTCGTTCCGATATCCTTCTTGCTATGGGAATCGCCCTGAGATCCTGTTTTGACACCTCATAGTCAATTTTTCCGCTGCCCGATGCTCGAAAATCATGTTTTCTCACATGACGTCGAAATATCAGCCCTCTTTCACCTATGATCGTTACCCTGATATCGTACGCATTGCCCGGTATAAATTTTTGAAGCAGTAAGCAGCCTCTGTTGTTTACTCCATATCGCGACAAATCACTTTGGAAAATCTCTCTCAATATCTTAAGGTACGTTCCCTTTTTTGCGTAAAACAATTGCATATCTATATCAGGTCTTCTCCAAAAGGAAAAATGCGCCTTGCATATCTTTACAGCCTCCTCTACATTTTCAATCAGTCTGACATTACTGCTCCCTGCTCCCTGCGGCAGTTTATACACGATCGGGAACTGCTGCCTTTTGATCCAGGCAATCGCACTTTGGAATTCAAAAAAGACTTTGCTCTCAATAAACGGCGCATTTACCGCCTCCAGCAAATATTTCTCTGAAATCTTATTGTCAAACATCCAGCATGTAGCCGCATTCGGATAAACCTTTTTTCCCATCATTTCTGCGCTTTTAATAATGTGAAAGGCAACGTTCTTGTCGATGTAGCTATCATGTGTCCAATGCCATATCAAGGCATCAACACCTTCCAGCTGTCTTATAATATCTGATGAGCTGCAGTCCACCATCTTGTGGGAGACACCCATATTCTGTGCGGCAATTACATATTTTCTGCTTCGAGATCCTTTATCAATACCAATAATCATTTTTAATTGCCTCCCGCCGCTTTTTCAAAAATATAAATCCATCTACCTCCGTTTATCACCTGATACCTTTTGAGTCTTTTCTTAATCGTATATCCCAAATCGTCAAACAGATAATGCACATCATGGATATATTGATAATTTGGTGAGTCCGTAATATCCAATATAATATGTTTAATATCATTATTCATACAAAGATATCGATACTTTTCTTTCAATTCCTCTGAGGGAATTCCATGTATAAAGTTCACTGTTATGAGATAGTCTATCTTTTGGTTTTTAACATTTTCAAAAGTACCAACCACAAAATTTGTATTGCGATACAATCTTCCTGCCGCTTTAATTACCCCCGCATCAAGATCAAGTCCCACTCTTTCGCAGCCTGAAAGATTTCCTACGATCTCACCCAGCCCACATCCTATTTCAACTACCTTCTTCTTGGGCTGTTTGTTCAGATATTCAACAATTCCTATCGCATACGGGCGAAAATTAATCGGTGTGATATGCCATTCAGAAAACCGATACCGGCACTGTAAATATTTGAAGTACAGCTCCTTCAATTTTCCCATCCGCTTGCTTCGATACCACGCCTGCGCCGCCTTGGCTGTTCTGGCATTCGCTTTCATTTTTACATACTCCTGTATTTTTTAATGACCACTACTTTTCCCACGTAGGCGAAAATTCCTCTCCCACCTGTATAAAAGATTCTTTTCTATTCCAGTTGCAATGGGATGACTGATAACACCTTTTACATGGATCGTCCATCTTGTTCTGGTGGTTTACAATTTCCCTGTATTCCTGATACTGCGGCGCATTCCACAATTCCATAAACGCCTTTTCTTTGTCATATGGAAAGAACTGAACCGGCGTTGACATGCACGGTCTTACATAACCGTCTGACCCCAGGAAAAAGTCTCTCCACGTCACAAAGCAGTCTTTATGATACTTATCCTCTGCCACATCTTCTCCTATGTAATGAGGCAGTTTTAATACAACTCCCAGTTCCTCCGCTATCCGAATCGTATCTTCAAAAATATTTCTGACCAGATCCTCATGTCCCCAGAGAGATTCTTCCAGCAGGTTTTCTTCAAACACTGTGAGATACACCACTTTGACTTCCTCTATACCAATTTCTGCTGCCAGTCTAACCATCTCCGGCAATTCCGCAACATTAGACCGCATAGCACAGAATACAAAATTAATCCAAGGATATTTCAATCCTCTTTCCTTTTTCGTTCTCACAATATCTTTAAGATCAGCCACGATCTGATCAATCTTAGACCCTCTCCGTATTCTGCTGTTTGTTTCATCTGTCGCTCCGTCCAGGCTTACCGCAAATACGTCAACTTTATAGTCAAATATGGCATCCTTTATTTTGCCCAGATTCATTCCGTTCGTACAGAAATACTTTCGTGCCTCATGTTTGCTGATTATCTGCAGCATTTCAATAAAATTCGGATGGATGGTTGGTTCTCCCCACCCCATCAATGTGACTTCCTCTACAACATCCATAAGCGGTTCAAAGCTTCTGAACGCATCCATGTCAAATACTGTCGGCTTAAAATCCGCCGCGTTCCTTCCACACATGACGCAATTAAGATTGCAAGCGTTTGTCAATTCAAACACAAGACGTCTCGGATAAGATTCCAGAATCGTCCTGCCCTGTTCCATTTCTTCCATATTTAATTTGCTGTTCAGCTGCTGACGTTCAGATAACTCTCTTCCACTGAATAAATTCTTGGTCTTTGCTCTTAATATCATGTCCGCCTCTCCTTACTCTGTCTCTGTTCTTATAAAAGGATACAAATCGTCAAAATCCGCTGCCCTGAGTGAACCGTCCGGCATCACGCGCGATGCTATCCTAGGTACAATCTCCGAAAACTCCTGTAAAATCACTTCACACACAACCGGCTCTGCTTCCGCAAGAACCTCCAAAATCAAGGCTTCTATGTCATCATCCGCCGTAATGCGCACTGCCTTAAGCCCATATGCCTTCGCAATTTCACAGTAATTCGGCGTCTGCAATCCGCTGTCCGGTCCAACTCCCAAAAATCGGTCATTCATATAATTATGCTGATTATGCCGAATCAGCATATACCCGTTATTGTTATATACAAATAATTTGACTGGAAGCTGATTGTACTTAAGCGTCGCAAGCTCCTGTATATTCATCTGTACAGCCCCATCTCCCGAAAGCGCTACGGTATTTCTTCCCTTCTGGCACGCTCCCATGGCAGTAGCCCAGAAACCCATACATGAAAACCCGCCCGACGCTAAGTACCGCTGTCCCTCTTTCAACGTCCAGCTCTGCGAAACCATACAATACACGCTGCCCGTATCCACCACAATATTAGTGTTTTCGGGAACAAGACCAGACAGCACAGAAGTGAAATAGTAGCTGTTAAGCGGTTTCTGGCATTTATATTCCTCCAGAACAACCGGGTATCTGGCTTTCCTGTCCATGCACCAGGCAACCCACTCTTGATGATCCTCCATCAAGTCATCACTTCCCATATACCCGGTCAATTCCTGTAAAAACTCCTTTACGTCACATCTGTATTTATGGTCTATAGGAACGGCTTCCCGCAGCAATTCCTTTTCATCTATATCCACCATGATCTTCACGGCATTTTCCGCCAGTTTCTCCGGGTAATATCCTATTGTGGAGACAGACAGCCGGCTTCCCAGAATGAGGAGAAGATCGCATTTCTGAATCGCAAAATGGGACGCTCTGTCCCCGTAATTCCCCGGTCTGCCGATATAATACGGGTGATCGGAGGCAATCACGTCAATACCGCCTCTGGACGTAACAACAGGTACACGGAATCTTTCAGAAAACTGCACCAGTTCCTCAACCGCCCTTGCGTTCCTGACACCAAACCCTGCCATTATGAGAGGCTTTTCCGCCTTGCGTAGAAGCTCCGCTATCATGCCATAATCAACGGCTTCCCGTCTCTCTTCCTCTCTGTCATATCCCCTCATTTCTTCTGGAACCTGCCTGTTCTGAATATCCACCGGCACGTCAATCCATACCGGTCCCGGTCTGCCACAAACCGCTTCGGCATATGCCTTCTCCATAATGTATCTCGTATCTCCCGGATCCATAATCGTAGCGCAGTACTTTGTAATGCTGTCCACCAGAGGCTCCACCAACATACTCTGGCACGCGTTCTGCCGTATCCCACCGTCCATGGCATACTGTAAAAGCCGGGAATTGGCCTGCCCGGAAATAACAAACATGGGTGTCGAATCAAAATATGCCTGTGCTGTCCCCGTGATGGCATTTGATACACCTGGGCCGATAGTAACCAGACAGGCGCCAGGCACATGATTCACCCTCGCATAGCCGTCAGCAGACATGGCTGCTGCCTGTTCATGGTGGCAGCAAACAGCCTTGAGACTGTCATTTCTGCATAACGCATCTGTAAGCCACATGGCTGAACTGCCGGATACCATAAATACCGTGTCACATCCCTTTTTATATATAAAGTCAAAAATGTATTCCGCAACCGTCATATCATATTTTCCTCGCTTTCCCTTATATACAGACGCAACTGTCAAAGTGACCCTTTTTTAATAGCAGCACCGCAATGCCTCCACTGCATTCGCTGTAAATATAGGAATCACACTTTGACAAAACAAACATTTCTTTAATATAATTCAACGCAATCTCCCGTTTATTCTTTTGGTCAAAATATACCTCACGATCCTTCGGTTCATACGGATACTTGCTGGCGCCGCAAATCTTTCCCTCTCTATATAAAATATTTTTTTACCCGGAAAACGGCTCTGGAATTATCGGATAGTTCCCTCCAGTTCACATGAAACGAATATTCCGTTTATCTCCTCATCCTGGGCTAAAAGCTTCTCCGTTTTTCAGTTTTTGTATGTCATTTGTCACGCTTTCCCATTGTTCGGTTTTGAAATTATATCGCTTAATTACACGCGCCGGGATCCCAACTTACACCTATTCCTGTTTCACAACGAATCCATCTCATCTATCACTTTTTGCAGCAACACATAATTGCTGTAAAATGAAATCATCTTCTCCAATCCTTCCTCTATGCTTGTCGCCGGCTGTTTTGCTATAGACCCAATTCGTTCCATCCGTGCAGCCTGTATCGTCTCTCTTCCATTTGGCGACAGACGCTCCGCTTCTATTTCCAGTCTACGCCCCGTCTTCTCCCCCAGCTTTTCCGCCAGCCCCAAGATCGAAATATCCGCATTTTTGCTGCCGACATTATATGCTTCCCCGTTTTCCCCCGCATATAGCACCGTGAATATTCCATATATCACATCCCTGATATAACTGAAATTCCTGACGCCCTGCCCCGATCCGTTTATCTTAATCTTTTCCCCGATCATAGCCTGCCTGAACAGATCTGCAAACACATTGGGAGAGGCAAAATCCATTCCCGGCCCATACACACTGAAAAGCCTCACAATGCTTCCACACAGCGACATCTGTTCCAGCCCGCACGCAAACATGTACTCAGATGCCCGCTTGCTTTCGGCATAACACAGTTTCGCATTCATGGAATCATTTCCGCCCAGATGACATTCATCCGTAATGCCTTGAAGCAGCAAGTCCCCATAAACGCTGCATGTGCTGATCAGCAGAATCTTTCTTACCTTCTTTTCCTGCGCAAAGCACAATATTTCTTTTGTTGCAAGCATATTGTCATGAAATACAGAGAATGAGTCATTATCAACTGTCTGTTTTCTTACCGCCGCGTGTATCAAATAATCTATATTTTCGTCAAAATGGTAAGGCTCTGTCATATCTTGCTCCATAATTTCGAAATACGATTCTTGAAGATACGCCCGGTATATCTCCTCCGCCTTCTTTTTGTCTCTAACAGCCGCGATCACTTTTACCCGGGCTTTGTCATGTCTGCATATATGTAAAAGACTCAAAACAATATAACGTCCAATAAACCCTGTCGCCCCCGTTACAAAATAAGTTCCGTCTTTCACCTCTATATCTTCCAATGCATTGCATGCCTGATTATCAAAAAAAGTGCTCAATATTTTATTCCCCCACCCATCCGCTAAAAGGCATAGTACGTAAAAGCCACATTTTTCATATAAGACCTCAAACTGATATGATAATCTTGTACATACTCCCTCATCAGCAGAGGCACTTCCCAAAAATCACTTGTTTTATGATATCCCATAATCCCCAGACGAGGCCTGCATTCTCTGATCGCGCGCTCCGCGCCCCGCAGTGCCGGAACCTCCGAACCCTCTATATTCATTTTGATATAGGTGGCACGCTCTTTGTCCAGAATATGGTCAATCGTTTCTGTCGGTACGGTCTGCGACCCCGTTTCTGCCTGAAAAGTCCCCGGACCGCCCAGCACATAAAAAGCCTCACCTTCTGTATGACTGTACACTGCCGTATTACTTATATGGATCCTTCTGCGTTCGTCCTCGGTAAGTTCTGCAATATACTGTTCCAGTCTGCCATAGTTTATCGGATCAGGCTCAATTCCGTAATATTTTTTAAACCGATGACCGTTATACTGCAAAAACTCTTTCAGGCTGCTGCCCCCACAGGCGCCGCAGTCTACAAAAACCTCGTCCTTCAATCTGGGAAACAAATCATATTCAAAATACATCCCCTTTTCTGGATATACCGGTATCTCAACTTCATCCGTTATCAGCCTGAACTCCAGTATCTTTAAGAATACCTCTCTGGACTCGTCATCATGCATCATGTCATATGCCTTCCCGATCTTGTCCTGATTTTCCGTCATAAGATATACATCCGTACAGGCCGGCAGATTATATCGCCCCCCTTGAAACAGGGAATAACACCTTCTGAAATAGGTGTAATCTATAATATGTTTACAGCCGCACTCCCTCAGTCTTTTATGTACCCCCTGATGCCCGCCCGCAAGCAGTTCCTTTTTAAAATCTTTGCAGTAGCTCTTTCCGTCTGTATTAATCGTGACAATCACAAGAGCATGATCTCCAACCCGGTCCACAATCTCCGCAGGGGGGATAATTTCCAGAGCTTCACATGTATTCCCCCATTTTTCAGAGTCTCCGTCTGAAAAGCAAACCGGCTCTATACCCACATCCCTGAAATAATTCAGAAATGCGATCCCTGCGCTTCCCGCGCCATAGAGTACGATAGAATGCATGTATTCGCGCAGATCATTCCTCATATCATCAAGCGTTATTTCAATATTTTCCCGCTCCGTCCGATATCTGCGGAATATTTCACTCACCCTGTCCGCTGCCATACCGTTTCACTCTCCTATCCGTTTCAACATTCTTTTTACCCCTGCTTCAAATGATATTTCTGGCTCAAATCCTGTGTCTTTTTTCAAATCAGTTATATCAAACCACTCTCTTTCTATCTCATAACCCGAAAATTTCCGGGTTGAAAATTCCAACGGATAATTCGGAGCAACGATATCCCTCAATTTAAGAATGTACTCTTTCAACGGCATGGGATTCCCACTGGATAATACATACTGCGATTCCTGTCTGCCCAACTCGCCTATCAGGCAGTAAGCTCTTGCCGCGTCTTCTATATGCAGAAAATCATACAACTGTTCACCTGAGCTCAAAGGAAATGGCGTTCCTTCTTCCATATGATCTATCAGGGAGTTGATCAGTCTCGGATTCGTCTCCCCTTCTCCGTAAACATTCACGATAATGGGCCAGATAAATTCAACATCCTTATTCCGCGCAACTGCCCTGCACACAGTTTCTGACGCAAGCTGTGCCGCTCTGTAAAACTTATGCTTGTCTTCCGTATACAGCCTGCCTCTTTTTGTATATAATTCTGTCTGTGTAATACTGCCTGCTCCAACCACTTTTTTACATTGCATTTCAGAAGCAGCCATAACAGTGTCCGCCATCCACTTTACATTGTCCATCTGACATAAATAATCATCCAATGTTTCTCTGGTCAGTCCGTCCCACGCAAATTGGTAAAAGACATCAAATCCTTTCTTTTTCATTTTGTCTGGCAGACACCTAATCTCATCCAGATTGCACTCTATCAGTTCCGCATCCAGTCCCGCAAGTCTGAATGCTTCCCGGCTGTTTTTTACGTCAGTTCTGACAATCCCCGTCACTTCCGTGCCTTCCGCTATCAATCTGCGTGCAACCGCATTCCCAATAAATCCTGATATACCGCTTATTATTACTCTCTTCATCATAATTAAGAAACACTCCGCATACTTTTTTCAGCTTCTCTCACAATATCCGCAGCGTTGTTGTAATACGCTTCTTCCAACGTATACGCCGCAGGAGTCGGCACATCCGGCAATGAAACTCTCGCGACAGGCGCCTTTAATTCCCGATACAGCCGCTCATATACCAGCGTACTGATCTCTGCTGATATACCGCCGGTTTTCCACCCGGTATCCGCAATCAGTAATCTTCCTGTTTTCTTTACCGACGTGATAATCATTTCTATATCTAACGGTTTTATTGTTCTCAAATCTAATATTTCCGCATCTATGCCTTTGCTTCTCAACGCCTCTTCTGCCCGCAGCGCCTCCAAGGCCATCGAGGAAATTCCTAAAATCGTGATATCTTTTCCCTGTTTCCTCACCACGCCTTTTCCAAATGGAATTGTATACATTTCCTCCGGCACACTCCCCACCTGATTATGAATCCTTCGATGATCCAAAAAGAGTACTGGATTATTGTCTGCGATTGCCTGCAGCAGCAGCCCTTTCACATCATAAGGCGTAGTCGGCATGATAATTTTGATTCCCGGCACATGCATAAACATTCCATGCAGTGCCTGCGAGTGCTGTGCAGCCGATCCCCATCCCTGGCCTGTCACAGCCCATATCACAAGAGGGATCGGGCATATTCCTCCAGACATATAATTATATTTTGAGGCATGATTTACCAACTGATCCATCGCCAGCATTAAAAAATCCGGTCTGTTATGACAGTACACGGGTCTCATTCCCCCCATTGCCGCTCCAACCGCCACACCTGTCACCCCTGTCTCCGCCAGCGGTGTATCAAATACACGGTCTTCCCCAAACTCCTTGTAGAGACCTGTCGTCGCTCCAAACATTCCTACTTCATCGTTAATGCCCTGCCCCATGACAAACACCTTTTCATCCAGCCGCAGCGCCTGCGCCAGAGCGTTCCTGACTGCCTCCGTATATGTCATTTTCTGACCTTTGATATCCTTTAATATATGATCACTATCCAGCATTTCACCGCTGTCTACTCTCGTCCAAGGCACTTTAGCTCCACACTCCTTCACATAATGTACCGGCATCGGGGCATGCGCTTTCTTTTGCATATGAAAATGCTGCCTCTATTTCTTTTTGAATCTCATCTTCTATTCTTTCAATCTCCGCATTTTCCAACAGCCCTTCCGCCGAAAGTTTTCTTTCCAATTTCATAATAGGGCATTTTGCTTTCCATAAATCCAATTCTTCTGTTGTCCTAAAGCGGTTATCCACTCCGTTACCTGTATTATGATGATTTCTGTATCTGTAGGTTTTACACTCCAAAAACCATGGCCCTTCACCGTTTCGGATGTGTTCTGTTATCTCACGTGTTTTTTCATAAACTGTCAGCACATCATTTCCGTCGACAGATGCGACAGGCAGGATCGTTTCAAATTTAGAACCGATGTCTGCATTTGGTTCTCTGACACAAAAAGGTGTCGAAATGGAATACAAATTATTTTCACAGACAAACAGCACCGGCAGTCTGTTTATTTTCGCATAACAGATACTTTCATATACCGATCCCTCTTCGGACGCTCCATCCCCAAAGAAAACCACCGAAATAGTATCCGTTTTTTTCATTTTCTGTGCCAAAGCATATCCAACCGCAATCGATACGTTTCCTGCTACAATGGATGAGGTAAGCGCAACCCCATTTTCCCTGTCAATCAGATGCATGGAGCCGCCGCGTCCTCTGCAGCATCCGGTTTCCCTGTTGTGAAGCTCCGCCACCATCTTTTTCAGATCTCCGCCCTTTGCAAGATAGTGTCCATGGCTTCTGTGGTTACCGAATACCGTATCCTGCCTGTGCAGATTCCCGCACACCCCCGCCGCAATTCCTTCCTGTCCGTCACATAAATGGATCGGCGTGCGCATTTCCCGCACTTCCCCGTTATAGTGATCTGCTATGTAATTTTCTACCATCCTTATCCGTTTCATCGAATAGTATAGTTTTAACAACATATTTTCCATACTTAATCCGCATCCTGACATAATTTATCAAAGTATCTATGTACCAGCCTTCTGCTCAGTTCTTTTATGCTGACCGACTGTTTTTCTTTCCTGACAAAATCCGTGATCTCATACAGCATGTCTTCCAGGTCATATTTTGTCTTCCATCCAAGCATACGCCCCGCCTTTGAACTGTCTAATTTTAATACTTGCGTTTCCGCTGTCTTAGTTTCGCCAATAAATTCGTACGCCGCATTCGGAAAAAACTTTGCCATGCATCCCACAAGCGTCTCTACGTTCTTAAATCCATCCGCACCAGGGCCAAAATTATATGCTCCGCTCAATTCATTTTCCTTACCGCTGTTTTCATAAAGTTTCTGCGACAGCAGCAAATATCCCCAAACCACATCAAGCACATACTGCCATGGTCTGACTGCCTTTGGATTTCTCAGTACAGCTCTCTCTTCTTTCCTAAACTGCTCCAGTAAGTAGGGAACCAGTCTTGTTAAATTGTAATCCCCTATCCCTATGACATTGCTCGCCCTCGCCGTAGCTACAGACACATTTCCTTTCCCGTTTTCAAAAAAGAAACTCCGATAGCACTGGCTGATCAGTTCCTGACAGACTTTGCTTACTGAATACGGATCTGCACCTCCAAGTTCCGCTTCCTCCGTATAGGGAATGATCGATTCGATGTTGCGGTAACATTTATCACTGGTTACAATCAAAACACATTTTACAGACTCCACCTTTCTGCTAATCTCCAGAACATTGATTACGCCATCTATATTTGTCTTTAAAATGTAGTCCGGCTTTTCATTACAGCCGTCCAGCGATGAATGGGACGCCAGATGAATGATAATTTCCGGCTGAAAATCGATAATCACCTTACTTAGCGCCACGTAATCCGATATATTGCCTTCCTTATGCCTTATAGCCGTCACTCCTGCTTTTTCATAAAAACAACCCGGCTCAAGTGGCAATGAATATCCGCATACATCCGCCCCCAGCTCTGTCAGCATAATACTCATCCACGTGCCCTTAAATCCAGTATGCCCTGTAACCAAGACTTTTCTATTTATCCAAAATTTTCTGGAATGATCTACCATAGTTTCCATGGCGCTTTCCCTGTTTTCCACATCATATTCAGTGTGTCTCTGTCTCTCACCGTATCCATTGCATGCCAAAAGCCATGATGCCTGTATGCCCCCAGCATGCCGTCCTCTGCCAGCCGGCTCAAGGGCGTTTCTTCAAAAACCAGCTGCTCATCGTCATTTAGATAATCAAAAACTCCCCTGTTCAAAACCATAAATCCGGCGTTGATCCAGCCTCCGTCCCCGCCTTTTGGTTTTTCCATGAAATCAGTGACGGCACCATCATCCAATATTTTCAGTGCACCAAATTTTCCTGTTGGCTGTATCGCCGTCATCGTCGCTAATTTACCGCTCTCATAGTGATATGTAAGGAGTTCCTGTATATTTACATCAGACACACCGTCTCCATAGGTAAGCATAAAATTTTCATCTTCCCCGAGATAGCTCCTGATCCGATTAATTCTGGACCCTGTCATGGCTTCTTTTCCGGTATCCACTAGTGTCACTCTCCACGGTTCCACTCTGTTGTTGTGAACAATCAGCTTATTGTTATCGTTAAAGTCAAAAGTCACATCAGACATATGTAAAAAATAATCCGCAAAAAATTCTTTGATCACATATCCCTTATATCCGCAGCATATGATAAATTCATTAAACCCGTAAAAAGAATAAATTTTCATGATGTGCCATAAGATCGGCATATCTCCGATCTCTACCATGGGCTTTGGCTTTAAGTGGGACTCTTCACTTATTCTCGTACCTTTTCCGCCTGCTAAAATTGCAACTTTCATCATAATCTCCGATTATTTATTCTCACTGTATGTCCAGCCGTATATATCGTAACAGTCCTTACACAACGGCAGCGCCTCGTATCTTCTCTCCGCCAGAATCCGCCTCCAGCTTTTCTCCTTCTCACAATCCCAGCACTCTTTTAGAGTCATCTCCTTTATATTCCCCAACACCATAACTTCATCGTTGTCAGCGCAGCATGCACATATATTTCCGTTCCAGTGAAGTGTTAGTACATCAAAAATCTGATGGCAGCAATTGTAGCGTCTTAAGCATTCCTTCTGCTCCTGCTTTATGACTTTCATTTCATCTCTTCTGCCCGTGTCGCTGATCAGTTCCAGATCAATATATTCCAGCGTCGTGATGCCGATCTCAGTCTTATCGCAGATCGATTCGCACTGTTTCCGAAATGCGGCAATTTCTGCCTCTGTCTCCGTTAAAACAGAGGTTCCGATTGTAATGAACGGATATTGACGTTCTCCCCTGAGTTTATACAGCTTTTCGATTTTCCCAAGCAGCTCCTCAAAATCATCTCTGATGCGCAGCAGCTTATATCCGTCCCGCGAAACTTCCTGAAAAGAAAATTTAACAGAATCAATCCCTGTGTCTATCAGTTCTTCCATAAACTGATCGTTCATCATGCTTCCGTTGTTTGTCAGGTGACAGACAATCCCCTTTTCCTTCGCCTTCATAACATATGTAAGGAAAGCCGGATGCAAGGTCGGTTCGCCCTGCCCGACAAACTTAATCGCCGTCTGGCTTTCCATACCGGCAAGTTCATCAATCAGTTTCTGATAGATCTCCTCCGACATATATCCTCTGTCACGCTTTGCCTGCCCATTTCCGGTTTTGCACATAACGCATTGAAAGTTACAGTGGTTTGTTATCTCCAGTTCTATAATCCGCGGAAACTCCGGTAGTCTCTCCCACTTTTCTTTCGGGTTTCCTGTGTCTATCACATCATAAAAAGGCTTTAACGGATGTGTTTTTCCCATCTCCGGCTACCTCTCTTTCACAAATGTTTTAATGGAATCAATCATGTAATCCAGCTTTCGCTGATTCATCCCTGGATAAACACCAATCCAGAAAGACGCAGCCATGATCATATCCGTATTCACAAGATCTCCTGCTATTCTGTATCCCTCTCCCTTACTGCGCATCTCATCGAAGCACGGATGTTTGATAAAATTGCCCGAAAACAGATTCCTTGTCTGAATGTTTCGGTTTTCCAAAAACTGCACAATTTCATCCCTTGTAAATCCTGCTTCCTCCCTGACCGTCATCAGAAAACCGAACCAGCTTGGATCAGATTTTTCATTTTTTTCAGGAAGAATAATCTGCCCGGACACTTCCTCCAGATTTTCCCGCAAATACGCCCAATTATGTTTTCTCTGTTCCACGAACCCCGGAAGCTTCTCCAGCTGCGCACATCCGACAGAAGCCTGTAGATCAGTCGCTTTCAAATTATATCCAAAATGTGAGTACACATATTTATGGTCGTATCCGTACGGCAATTCACCAAACTTCTGGGTAAATCTATGTTTACAGGTATCGTCAACCCCGGAATTACACCAACAATCCCTTCCCCAATCACGGAAAGAATTGACCAGACGATAAAGCTGCGTATGATTCGTGCATACTGCCCCACCCTCTCCCAGCGTTATATGATGTGGGGGATAAAAGCTGTAGGTAGACAGATCTCCTATCGTACCTGTCTTATGCCATTCACCGTTATAAAGATATGTTGTACCAAGCGCATCGCAGTTATCTTCGATCAGCCAGAACTGATATCTGTCACAAAATTCTCTTATGTACTGAAGATCAAAAGGATTGCCTAATGTGTGGGCTATAAACACTGCTTTTGTTTTATCCGTCCTTGCCTCCTCGAGTCTGGAAACGTCAATATTGTATTGCGGAATCGTCACATCAATAAAGACAGGAACAGCCCCATATTGAATGATCGGCGTCACTGTAGTCGGGAATGCCGCCGCCACAGTGATCACCTCGTCCCCCCTTTTGATCCTCCGCTCGCCTAATTTGGGCGAAGTCAATGCCATAAACGCGCAAAGATTTGCCGACGAGCCGGAATTGACTAGCGAACAGTGTCTGACATCCAGGAAATCTGCGAGCCCCTTTTCAAACTCATCCACGTAATGCCCGGATGTAAGCCAAAATTCCAATGCGGCGTCTACCAGATTGACCATTTCCTTTTCGTCATAAACCCGTCCCGCGTATTGAATCTTTTCAAACGAGTCGTTATCCTTATTCTTTCTATGCGTCTTCTGGTAATATTCTCTGACTAGTTCTTCTATTTTTTCTTTTATTTCACGCTCATTCATTTTCTATGCACACACCTTTTCTACACAAGATTCCAAAAATTTATCCAGTCTCCCTCTTAACCCTTTAGGTACAATATCCTGCTCGTCTTCGCACACCAGCCAGAAAAGATTTTTGGTGTATATTGTTATCAGTTTCAACATGCACTTAGTAATTACGCGATATTTCATGGAACATATGGGAAGCTGCCGGACGGTTTTTTTATAAAAATCATCATCCAGCCTTTGCCAGTTATATTTTTTCCCGTCCAGAACATCAAGTCCATAACGCAGCTTCACCCACTTTGCTTCCGTTTTTTTCATAACCATATAAAAATGAACAACTGCCCAATATAAATTGATTCTGTAAGCATTCCAGATCAATTTACAATACTCCCGGTCCTCAGGATATAAATGCTTTAAGATCTTAATGTACTGCATAAACTTGCCAAGAATATTCTCATAAGAATATGGCGGCGGCTCATTTGCCGAAAATTCCTTGGTCCGCGATGGTCTTTCCCGATAAGATCTGGGCGAATACACGATTTTGATATCGCCGTTCAGATACGCTTTTTTCGTTCCCAGAGGATACTTCATCAATATCTGTGTGTCCCATATAACATAAGGATATGAAGTATATTTCCAGTCAAAACTACATTTCAAGGGTTTAATAGCATGCAACGCTTCCCGCCTATACACAACGTAACCGGCATGTCCATAAATGGCGTTGTAATATTGCACTTGCTCAACCGTAATTTCTTTGGATTTTAGAAGTCCTGGACAGTTGCGCATCACATCGTACTGCACACTCTTTAAAAACTTTATGTAGCGGGGTAAATTCTTTACCTCAATCCTGTCATTGTCCTGATGCAGCATCACATATTCCGCCGTGCCTGCCATCAACACATAATACCAGTTTAAAAAAGGACCTCTATTTTCTTCCTGTTCTATAATTTTCAGTCGATCATCATCAATATTCCGCAAAAGTTGGAGCGTATTATCCGTAGATGCATTGTCACTCACAACCACTTCTATATCATCCTTTTCATACGTCAAAATTTCTTCAATATATTGACATGCAATCTGTCCGCCATTGTACACGGGAATACATATACTTAATATCTTTTTCATTTCGCACGCACATTCCTATCCTAAAAATTCTACATTACCATCTATCCCTCAACCCTTTGGAAATTCGTTTCAAAGAAAACATTCCCTCCTGAATCTCGTCTGCGCCTTTATCCAATTCGCACGCCAGAATTTCCTGTGCTTGAGAAATATTCTCCATTGGAACAGAACATCTGATACCTCTGACGGAATGCTCCCTGATATTATAAATAAGAAGCTCGTTTCCTCTTACCGGATAAAACCATAACTCATCTCCAATACGTTCCACTTCCCCAAAAGAGGCGTATTGCTGCAATTTGTTATTCACAAACCTAAATTCACCGGGAAAATCAAACGCTATATCTATAGTCAGCGTCCGCCTGTCTGTTTTCAACACATGTCCGACCGCCTGCCCTAATAAAATCAGACAATCCTGTTCCTCAATATAAATCAGATTGGCGTAAGGAACACTTGATCCATCCCACAAATCTGTGTCTTTCAAAATATATTTTCTCAGTATATTTTGTTCCCTGTTCCATTCATAAACATCTGCGCTGTCTGCCACTGTCATCCAGACTGTCTGCCCACTTGCCAGCGCCATGCCACAGTTTTGTACTGGCAGCTTAATAACCGTCTTCTCTTTTTCTTCCACATCGACTACAATCAGCTCGTTCCCTGACCCATTTACAAATGAAAAGCTGTTCTCACTTTGCTTTATGACACGCATCCCCCACTTGCAGTCTGCCATCAGCGCACTCATGTTTTCGTCCCGCGTAATCCGCATGGTATCTAAATCTATGACATAGCACCCCATTGACATATCCGACGGAAAAACCAAACCCTTGTTACGCCATACAAATATGTAATAATATACCATCAGCGATCCGTCTGCCTGCGGAAAATCATATGCCTCTTCTTCTCCTGTTTTCAGATCATAGCAATATAAATTATGAGAATAATCGTTATTTAGGAAGAAAATGAGTTTGTCCTGATAATACGCCCAATACTGCCCTACACAAAAAAACTCATTTGGTTTAGCCTTGGAAAAAGTATGTATATGCGCTATTTCTCCCGTATCCAGGGACATTATAAACAGTCCGTTAAATTCCATATTTGCAAAACAAATTTCATTTCCTTTCCTTACAAAACTTCTAAAGTTAAGTGCGATCTCACCTTCACCACTGTTTTCGTCAAAAGCTGCATCTACATTCTGAATTAAAATAGGTTTTCCTATTTTCTGATACAAATGCATCACCGAACTATGATCCCCATAGTACGCATCGCTTAAAATCACTGCTCGGTCCATATCTGCCGAATCGTCATAAATCCCCCAGCCTGCCGCAACATATCTGTCTCTGAGATCCCGATACGCTGCCCATAACTGTGGTCTCATACTCTCAATCGTCGCCTGAATCAGCGGGTGCGGTCTCCATAACAGTATCACCTCATCTTTATCTTTTCTGAACGCTTCAAACACGGACTCCATCTTACGAAGCATCCGTTCGCTATGCTGCAAAAGTGCACTCACGCCGGTATTATAAAAAATAATTTTCTTCCAGCTCCCGTCCGACTTCTCAATCACTTTTAGCCACTCCGCCGGAATCTCCAGATCCTCTTTTTTTGTGCTCAATACTTTATCAATCTTCGGCGACCCCGTACCCAGAAACTTCTTTTCCAGAAACTTTCTGTCCACATGTTCCCCTGACAGCCCCATCTCCTTTGCGGCCTTACTGTATTCATTGATATAGATCTGCCGCATGTCTTCCGACTGGACAATCACTTGGTGGGCATAAATTGTCCCGGGAGTAAAACAAAAATGCTTCATTCCGTCAATTGCCACCTGATCGTCAGGATTGATCTCCGGCAATATAAAATATGGTATATATACTAACTTATCTGTAAACTTTCTCAGTTCCCTTGCGTAAAAAGCCGGATGCACGCTCGTCACATGATTACATTCATCATATGGATTATGTATATAAATAATATCTGGATACTCTCCCGCCAGATCAAATTTCTCCCATGACACCACCGACACATTCTTCGGATACAAATCTCCCTCATAGTGCATCCTGCTAAAACTTCCATCGGGGTTCTTATCAAAATAAGGAATCGGTATGACATACGCATCACAATCCGGGTCTGCATCAGCTGCTTTCCAGACACTCTCCAGACTGTCCCACATGGAAGCCTTATAGGGCAGAAAAACCACGCTCGTCCTGATCGGAATGTCGTTCTTCACACTGTTTTCCATACGGATGAGTTCCCTGCGCAGGCTTTTATATACCTTTCCTATATTGACAGCCTGCTGCTGCCGGATCATTTCATAAGACTGATAGACCTGCTCACAGTACGACTCCAATATCCTGACTGTGGCAAACTCCTCTCCCAAGGATTCCTCGATCATCCCGCCAACCTGGATTGCCGAATCCTGCGCCTGTTCCAGCAAAGTCAGCGCAATCTCTGTGTTTCCCGTCTCCACGGCCTTTTTGATTGCGGTATGCGCCTGATCCAGCAGGTCAAGCATATTTTCTATTTGCTTTTTCTGTGATTTTCTCATAGATTTGTTTTTGACTGTTCCAGCAGCATCCTCCATGATAACTAACCTGACCCTCCGTGGCATTTTCAGACAATGTGATTATTCATTATATCACAGTTATCGGCGGATTGTCCAAAAAACTTTATATGCTGCCTGATTCCTATTGTTCTCTCCACAACAGTCTCCCAGACAGCGAATTCTCACTCTTCGCTCCAGAAAACGCCATACTCGTCCTCCATCTTCTTCACGCACTCATTGTAAGCCGCCGCGTCCTTTCCAGCCAGTGCCTCTTCAAGCTGTCTGACGTCCTCTGCGGCGCGTTTGTTAAAAGGCTGCGCGTAATCCGAAAAATACTTCACGTCATCCATAAACGTCAGAAGGCTGTGCGCCTTGTCGTACTCGTTGACTACCTCCTCATACTGCGCCTTATACTTTGCGTAATTTTGTTTCAGCTTATCCAGTTCCTCCTGCAGCCTGCGGCGCTCTTCCATCTTCTCAAAATTGACTATCTTACCTCCTATGTACTCGATTCCTTTTAACGCCACTGCATATGCCGCCTTCATCGCCTGCACTTTGGCATCCGCCTTTTCCTCGGCGAATTTAGTAAGGTTTGCAAATTCCTCCGCACTGGGCAGAGCCTTCATAAACCGCTCAAACGCTTTATTGGGATCCAGATATTTTTCGATATCCGCGTCATAGGACTTGATCTGCTCCTTTAACTTCTGCATCGGCTCCACATATACATCCTTGATCACCCCAGCCATATCCGCGATCTGGCTGCCCCTGATCCGCATGGAGTCCTCTATTTTGCCGTAAAAGAAAGTCCCGGATGTCAGATCCTTCCTGCAGTTCTTCCCGATAATGGCACTGTCCTCCCGCACCGTCCGGGCAATCGCACCGAAACTGCCGGCAAACGCCTTTCCCTCTCTCAGAAAAACCGCTTCCATATCCACAAAAATTTCTTCGTACTCTTTTTTCTCCTCCGGCGTCTTTGCCGCGCGGATCTTCTCCTCGATCTCCACAAACTGCTCCGGCTCGGAATAGACACAGGCATCCCGGAGCATAGACGGCATTTTGCTGTACATGGTCTGTGTAAACGTCTGATAAACCTGCGCACCGTATGTACGCAGGTCAGCCGCCGCCAGAAACAGATCCTTCATCGTGTCCGGGAAATGTTCCATATCCACATGCTTTATTTTCGTGTAAGTATCTTCCATCTTTGCACGATCAAAATCCATCGTAAATTCCCCTTTCCCTTTCGCTATTTTTTAGTCTTCCCGTACTCCTCATACGCTTCTTTAAAACATCTCAGAAGATCCTCTGCAATTTTCTTACAGCCCGCCCATGAGGTTCTGGCTTCTTTCAGCTCGTTCGTCAATGTAAACACATATTTCACATATTCAGGGTCATCCATTCTGTTAAGGTGCAGCAGGGCGTTGTCGATATCCTGCTCCAGACTGTTCCACACCGTCATAATATGCTGCAGTCCTATATCCGCAGAGGACAGTGCGTGAGAAATATCCGTTATGGAAGTCTCCAGTTTTTTGATACTGCCGTCAATCTTGCTATATTTATCCAGTTTTTCCTCAAGAGGCTTCAGCTCGCGGTTCTTCTCCTTCTTCTTTTTCCTGATCTTCTCAGCCCGGTCTCCATAAATGCCGCCTGTAACCGCCCATGAAATAATCCCCGGAATTCCCAATACCAATCCTGCCGAGCCGGTAAAGGCAAGTCCCACAGCCTCCTTGTATTCCTGTTCCAAAGATTTAATTTCCTGCTTCAGATCATCAATCTCCTGCTGTAAATCCCGCTGCTCGGTACACAGATCGAGCGCCGCGATCGCCTTGGAACGATCTACGACACTCTTGCTGATCTTGTCGTTCATCTCGTCTCTGAATACACCAAGCTTCCTGTAAGTTTTCTGTACGTTATCCTTATGCCGCCCGGTATCGTCCTTCCAGAGTCTGAGCATCTCTGTTCCGCACTCTACAATTTGCTTACCAGAATCGTCCGCGATAAATCCATGCACTTTTAAATACTTATTCAGATCCTGCAGCACCTCGACCGTACTGTCCGCTCTGGAAGCAAAAAGTTTCGCATAATCCGTCAATGTCTTACCGACATTCTGGATTTCCACCGCCAGCGGATCCCACTGGACCGCATGATCATAGATCGGCTTATCAAAGGCAACCTGTTTTTCCGGCATCAGAAATTTATGCTTTTCCTCCTCAAAAAACGAATCGTTGCTTTTATAGCCCAGATAAGTCTCCGCCGTCTCCTTTGTGAGAGGCAGTGCCTTCGCCATATCCACATATCTGAGTATGCATTTCAAATCATCCTTCGAGACAATCAGACCTTTCTGCTCCTGAACAGCCTTTTCGGATAATTCGTCTGCGGCATCTGCGGCATCGACAATTCCACGGAATGCCTCTATCCGGGAAGTCCCGTCCATCAGACTGAGCACGGAAGCTGCCGTCTGTCCGAATTTCGCCGGTTCCGCATTCTGCGATGCCTTAGCGATCGCTTCCAGCAATGCATTGGCTGACCTGCGTAATGGTTCTGCCATGTAAAATTCCCCCTTTCTGCTAAATCCCACCACAATACTTGTATGTTATCATAACATTGTGGACACTACCTGTAAACATGATAGCTCTGCCGCCATTCCGTTACCCGACCAGCACTTCTTTCCCCTTAAATGCAAATCCGTACTTCCGAATCCTCTCCTCCGAAATCCCCTTCGCGATAAGTGTCTGCGCATACTTTTTCTCTTCTATCTGTAAAAGCGCCGCCTGCACGGTGTCTTCGAGGCTATTGTCCCTTCTGGGATTAAATACCTTAAACTCAATCAAAATCGCATCCAGATTTTCCTTTTTCGGCTCTAACATGATGTCATATCTGCCGAACCCGCTCTCCCGGTTGGATGTGACCGTGTAACAGTCCTCCATCTGCACCATAAGCCCCAGCACAAACCCATGATAAAACCGCTCCGGCTCCGCTTTCCCGGAAGCGCGCTTACCCGTGTCAAAATAACTGAACGTGTTGCCGGCAATCTGGTTCATATATTCATTCATGGCATCCAGATCGCCAGACAAAAGCGCCCTGACGAATGCGTTATAGTTCGACACATCCCCCGCAAACCAGCCTCTGATCATATTCTTAAACATAATCTCCACTTCATGGTTGGTAAGCGTCAGCTCATATTTGGGTTCGCCTATGATCTCGTCTTTCCCATACTCTTCGTAATCCTGTATTTTCAGATAGCCGCCTGCCACAAGCATGCTCCAGATCGCATACTCGTTCGTGTCAAGCTGGTTGTAAACGATCTGCTCGTCGATGGGAACCCAGAGATGTTCGCCTTTCATCAGTCTTTCGAACGATTCCTTCACATCCCTGCTTCCCTCCCTGATCAGCTTACCGGCCAGACTGTTGGAGCTGGTATTCGCCCAATAAGTGGTAAACTTTCTTTTATCCAGTAAATTAAGGATCGACCAGGGATTATAAATATCCCTCTCTTCCCCAAAAATAAAGCCGTCATACCACCGCTTGACATCCTGCTTTTCTGCGCCCATGCCAAATTCATCCAGCGCCGAGAACACCTCCGGCTCCGTAAACCCAAAGGCCGTTTCGTATTTCCCTGACGTGGTGGTGACCACCTCTATATTGTTCAGATCCGAAAAGATGGACTCCTTGCTGACTCTGGTGATCCCTGTCATAATGGCTCTCTCCAGCCACGGGTTTGTCTTAAAGGCAGCGTTGAACATGCTTCTGGTAAAGGCCACAAGCTCTTCCCAGTAGTCATGGACATAGGCTTCCTGCATGGGCGTGTCGTATTCGTCCAGCAGAATAATCACCTTTTTCCGATAATAGCGATACAGAAATTCTGACAGCTGATGAAGTGCCAGCGTCGCGTCCACATCCCCCATATCTGCCGTCTTTCTGAGAAACAGATCCTTTTCCTGCCCGTTCAGGCAGTCTCCTTCCAACAAAAACGCGCATCTTGCGTATTCGCGGGCAAGAAGCTGTACGATCTTATCCCGCGTATCTTTATAATTGTTCTCCTTGATATTCGCAAAAGAAAGGCTGATCACAGGGTATGTCCCCTGCATGGCGCGGTATTTTTCCTCCTGCCAGATGAAAAGTCCATCAAACAAGTCGCCCCTTCCCGCATATTTGACCGAAAAAAACTGTTCCGTCATACTCATGGTCAGGGTTTTCCCGAAGCGGCGCGGTCTGGTAATCAGGGTAACACTATCCATGTTTTCCCACCATTCCTTGATAAAGGCCGTTTTATCCACATAAAAGCAGTTATTTTTTATTATTTCCCCAAAATCCTGAATTCCGATTCCTATTGTTCTCGCCATAACAGCCTCCCAAGTCCCGCTTTTATAACCCATTATATTCTTTATACAAAAACACGTCAATCTGTTAATGGATATTCATTCTCTGTTTATAGAAATTTCACACAAACTAAATCTTCCCATCATTGACAACCATTTCCAAAATATTTATCATAAAAGCATAATGTGAAATGCTGTATTCTTCGCAGTCTGTATCCATTATAACATATAAGAAGAAAAATCTCACTCCCACAGGCTGTCTGTTTCCGTCGAAGGTCTAAGTCAGATGATCTGCGGGAAGAAAGGAACGTATCATGTCGTCACACAATTCCGTGGTAGAAGAGATCAGAGAGCAACAGAAAAAAGCCTTTGCCACCATGACTCCCAGAGAAAAGCTCGCTTATTTCTGGGATTACTATAAGGTACACACGATCGCGGCCGTCATCGTGGTTGTCTTTGTCATAAGCTTCATCAACTCCTATCGTTCCAATAAGCCTTTCGCTTTCTACGCGATTCTTTTGAACGCGGACACTTCCGGGGATCACGCTGTCACCGCAGCCGCATGGGACGAAGCGTTCATGGAATACGCAGGCATTGACCCGGAGGCTTATCAGGTAAATATTGACACTTCTGTCTCTATATCCGCCGACGGCGGCAGCCAGTACGATGTTGCCAACCGGCAGAAAATGGCCGCCATGATGCAGGCCGGAGATATCCATGCCATTGTGGCGGACACGGAAACCTTCGAAGGCTATGCACGTCTTGAGTACTTCTATGATCTGAATACCGTCTTTACCAAAGAGGAACTGGCTCCCTATGCCGATCTGCTCTACTACACAGACGGCGCCGCCTTTGATGAAGATACGGGCGACACACTGGAAGATATGGAGACCGCGCAGGAAGCCGTCTACAACAGCGTCATCGACCACAGCGACCCCTCCACTATGGAAAAGCCCGTGACCGTCGGCATCCGCATCCCGCAGACAGGAAATAAGCTGGGCGATTCCGGCTGCTACGATTACATTGCGGATCGCGGCTACACCTTTCAGGGATATCCTTCGGAAATCGTGATCGGGATTCCGCTTTCGGTGGAGAGTCCGAAGATAACACTGCAATTTCTAAACTATTTATTCGAGGATAACACCGAAACATAAATCAGTGCCTTTTTATCAGATTTAAAATATTCCATCATAAACAATTTGCGCCAGAAGCTGATCGATCTGCTCTGGCGCATCTGTTTCTCTGGCATATTCACGCTTTGCAATGCCTATTCCTTTGTCACGCTCCCAAAACATGACACATTTGTCATTTTTGTAAAAGTTCCCGCAGTTTCTGGTTCACCGCCCCCGGATCTGCTTTCCCCTTCATTGTCTTCATGGTCTGCCCCACGAGGAAACCGATGGCTTTCTCTTTGCCGTTCCGATAATCCTCCACGGACTGGGGGTTTGCGGCAATCACTTCCTCTATGGTCTTCTTAAGGGCCCCTTCGTCATTGACGGTCTTTAACCCCTTTTCCTCCACATACTGCCCGGGATCCACATTTTCCTCAAACATCACCTCAAACACTTCCTTCGCCACCGAGCTGTTGATCTGCTTCGTCTCGGTAAGGGCAATCAGCTTCGCCAGATTCTCCGGCGAAAAGCGCAGATCCGATGCGTCCACTTCCCGCTCTTTCATCAGACGCATGGTTTCCCCCATAATCCAGTTAGACACCTTCTTGGGCTGCGCCCCCAGCGCCACCGCCGCCTCAAACAGATCCGCAAGGGGCTTCTCCCCTGTGATGATCTCGATATCATAGTCGGGAATATCAAATTCTTCCCGGTAACGCGCCATTTTTTCCGTGCGAAACTCCGGCTGTCCGGCGCGGATTTCCTCCAGCATCTTTTCGCTTACGCTGATCGGGGTCAGATCCGGATCCGGAAAGTAACGGTAATCCTGGGCATCCTCCTTGCTCCGCATGGCGTAAGACTCACCCTTAGCGTCGTCCCATCTTCTGGTTTCCTGCACCACGCTCTCCCCCGCCTCGATCAGATCGATCTGCCTGGCCGTTTCTCCCTCGATCGCTCTTGTGATGGCCTTGAAGCTGTTCAGGTTCTTCATCTCTGTCCGGGTGCCAAATTTCTCTGCCCCCGCTTCCCTGACGGAAAGGTTCACGTCCGCACGCATGGAGCCCTCCTGCAGTTTGCAGTCCGAAGCGCCCAGATACTGGATCAGCAGCCGCAGTTTTTCCAGATAAGCGATCACCTCCCCGGCGTTTCGCATGTCAGGCTCTGACACAATTTCGATGAGCGGCACGCCGGAACGGTTATAATCCACCAGGCTGCAGTCCTCCCACTCGTCATGGATCAGCTTGCCCGCATCCTCCTCCATGTGGATTTCGTGGATGCCGACAATCTTTCTGCCGCCCTGTTCTGTCTCTATCTCCACGCCGCCGTTTCGGCAGATCGGGAGATAGAGCTGGGAAATCTGATAATTCTGCGGATTATCCGGGTAAAAGTAATTTTTTCTGTCAAATTTCGCATAGCGCGTGATATCGCAGTTTGTCGCCAGCCCCACGGCAATGGCATACTCCAAAACTTTTCTGTTAAGCACCGGCAGGGAACCCGGCATTCCTGTGCAGACCGGGCAGGTCTGGGTGTTTGGCGCAGCCCCAAAGGCGGTGGAACAGCCGCAGAAAATCTTTGTTTTTGTGGCCAGCTCCACATGGACTTCCAGACCGATTACGGTTTCGTATTGTTTTCTCATATTTATATTTACCTCCAATTGCCCGGAGAATGACGCATTTCAGTCATTCTCCCACACGAAACTTAGAAGTTCTTGGCATCGCGTCCAATGGCGCGATGTCTTTAGAACTTCTTTTCGCGTTGCTCTCGTTGCTCGTAAGTGTACGCCGCCCGAAACAGCTTCTTCTCCTGAAAACAATCCCCAATGAGCTGCAGGCCGATGGGCAGCCCCCTGCTGTCCTCACCGCAGGGAACACTGATGCCCGGCAGTCCCGCCAGATTCACGGCAATGGTATAAATATCCCCCAGATACATCTGAATCGGATCTGCCAGGCTCTCTCCCAACTTCGGCGCGGTGGTGGGCGCCACCGGCCCAAGAATCAGATCGTATTTTTCAAAGGCAGTGTCGAAGGCCTTCTTAATCAGCGCTTTCACCTTCAGCGCCTTCAGATAGTAGGCATCGTAATAGCCGGAACTCAACACGAAAGACCCAAGCATGATGCGGCGTTTTACCTCCTCCCCAAAGCCCTCCGAGCGGGATTTCTTGTACATGTTATGAAGTCCCTCAAAGGTTTCGGCGCGGTAGCCGTACTTAATGCCGTCAAACCGCTCCAGGTTGGAACTGGCCTCCGCCGCCGCGATGGTATAGTATGCGGGAATCGCGTATTCCACCAGGCTTAAGTCAAACCGCTCTACCACCGCGCCTCTTTTCTCCAGAACTTCCGCCGCCTGCAAAACAGCCGCCCGCACCTCGCCGTCAAGTCCCTCTCCCAGATAGTCATCGGGAATGCCGATGCGCAGTCCTTCCACATGATCCGTGAGGGACGCCGTAAAATTCGTGTCCTCTCTGGAAACAGAAGTGGAATCTTTCGGGTCATGGGAGGCCAGCGCCTCCAGCACCGCCGCGCAGTCCGCCACATCTTTCGTCAGCGGGCCGATCTGGTCCAGGGAGGAGCCGTAAGCTATCAGCCCGTAACGGGAAACCGTGCCGTAAGTCGGTTTCATGCCAACCACCCCGCAGTAGGCAGCCGGCTGTCTGATGGAACCGCCTGTGTCGGAGCCGATGGCGTAAACACACTCGCCTGCTGCCACTGCCGCCGCAGAACCGCCCGAGGAGCCGCCCGGCACATGTTCTGTATTTCTCGGGTTTCTTGTGGGACCATAGGCGGAGGTCTCCGTGGTGGATCCCATCGCGAACTCGTCCATATTGGTTTTGCCCAGAATCACCGCTCCCGCCCGCTGCAGATTTCTCACGGCCTCCGCTGAGTAAGCGGGCACAAAATGATGCAGCATCTTAGAAGAACAGGTGGTGCGCAGTCCATCCGTACAGATATTGTCCTTCACCGCCACAGGCACACCCGCCAGCGGTCCTGTCAGTTCTCCTGCCTCAATTTTTGCCTGTACCGCCTTTGCCTGCGCCAGCGCGCCGTCCCTATCCACAGTAACATAACAATTATATTTTTTATCTTCTTTCTCAATCCGTGCAAGTACAGCCTCCGCAGCTTCCACGGCTGTGGTTCTTCCTTCCATGATCGCCGCCGACAATTGCACCGCCGTCATATCTACTATATTCATATCGCTCTTCCTCGTCTTTCCCGTTCGTACGGTATGTTTCCCTCACCGTCACCCGAACGTCCGCGGCACCACAAACATCCCCTCTTTCTCCTGAGGCGCATTGGATAAGATCCGTTCTCTTTCATCCCCGTTGGTTACCACATCCTCCCGGAATACATTTTCCACCGGGAATACATGGGACAACGGCTCTACGTCCGTGGTGTCAAGCTCCCCCAGTTTGTCGATGTAGTCAAGCATTCTCCCCATATCCGACTTGGCCTGCTCCCGCTCCGCGTCAGACAGCTCCAGTTTGGCCAGAATGCCTACATATTCTATTGTCTCATCATTTATAATGTTGGCCATGTTTCTCCTTTCCTCTCCGCATTTTCCAAGTACGCTTTTCCGAAGTGATCGCGCGGCGACGCCAAAATCAGCCTTCATCCGCTTTCTATCTCAGATAACCTATGCCCTGACCTTGATATGCACCTCTCTAAGCTGCTGCTCCGTCACATCTCCCGGCGCGCCGCACATCAGATCCTGCGCAGAACCGCTCATGGGAAAAGCGATCACCTCCCTGATGTTCTCCTCGCCTCTGAGCAGCATAACCATACGGTCAATGCCCGGCGCCATACCCGCATGGGGCGGCGCCCCGAACTGGAACGCCTGATACAGCGCCCCAAACTTTGTCCTCAAAGTTTCCCCGTCATAGCCCGCAATGGCAAAGGCTTTCTCCATAATTTCCATGTCATGGTTGCGCACCGCGCCGGAAGAAAGTTCCACGCCGTTGCAGACAATATCGTACTGATACGCCAGCACTTTCAGCGGATCCATCTTGTTGAGCGCTTCCAGACCGCCCTGGGGCATGGAAAAAGGATTATGGGTAAAACCGATCTGCTTTGTCTCCGGATCCCGCTCAAACATGGGAAAATCATTGACATAGCAAAACCGAAACGCGTTTTTTTCCAGCAGATCCAGCTTCTGCCCAAGCTCAGTGCGGATCTGACCCGCATAGAAGGCCGCCCGCTCCTCCCTGTCCGCGATAAAGAAGATGGTATCGCCTGCGGTAAGTCCCGCCAATTCACGCAGTTCTCCTTTTTTCTCCTCCGGGATAAACTTGTCGATCGGCCCTTTGTAACTCAAATCCTCCGCCACCTCCAGATAGCCGAGACCGCCCATGCCCATATCCGTGGCAAACTTGAGCAGCTTTTCGTGGAATCCTTTCGACATCTCCGCGTGCACTTTAACGGCGCGGACGGTTCTGCCCTGGAACGGTTTGAAGGTACATGCCTGGAAAAAGTCTGTCAGGTCAATGATGCGAAGCGGGTTTCTCAAATCCGGCTTATCCGTGCCGAACTCTAACATCGCCTGTTTATAACTGATAATCGGATACGGCGCCTTTGTCACCGCCGCCCCATGTGGCGCAAATTTCTCAAATACAGCGGACAGCACCTCCTCACCCACCGCAAACACATCCTCCTGGGTGGCAAAGCTCATCTCAAAATCCAACTGGTAAAATTCGCCGGGCGAGCGGTCCGCCCTGGCATCCTCATCCCGGAAACATGGCGCGATCTGGAAATACCTGTCAAATCCCGACACCATCAGAAGCTGCTTGAACTGCTGAGGCGCCTGCGGCAGGGCGTAAAACTTACCTTTATATTTTCTTGAAGGCACGATATAGTCTCTCGCGCCCTCCGGTGAAGAGGCGCACAGAATCGGCGTCTGAATCTCCAGAAAGCCAAGCTCCGTCATCTTTTCCCGCAGATATGCGATCACCTGGGAACGGAAGATAATATTGTCCTTCACTTTCTGGTTGCGCAGATCCAGATAACGGTATTTCAGACGCACCTCCTCCCTGGTTTCCCTCGAAGTCATAATCTCAAAGGGAAGCTGCTTATATACTCTGCCAAGCACATCCACCTTATGGGCCTCCAGCTCGATCGTTCCCGTCGGAATCCGGGGGTTGTACGTCTCCTCATCCCGCTTCTCAATCAGCCCCTCGATGGAAACGCTCATCTCCTTGGACAGTCCCTCCAAAAGAGAGGTGTCACGCATCACCACCTGCAGCACGCCGTACATGTCCCGCAGATCCAGGAAGGACACGCCGCCGTGATCCCTGATGTTCTCAATCCAGCCCGCCACACGCAGTTCCCTGCCGATGTCGCCCTCACTGATTTCGCGTAAAGTTACATCCCTGTAAATATTCCTGTTCGTCATGGTTACCTCCTTCACATGGTGTCCCGGAACAAAAAACGCCCCGGAACACATTTCTGTATTCCGGGACGGATATGTTTCATTATCCGCGGTACCACCCGCCTTGGTAAGCCGGCATCTGCAAACAGAATGCAGTTTCGCCTTACCCTCTCAAACACTTAACGCGTGTAACGTACTGCCCTATTCCATTTATGACATCAATGTCATATCCCTCCGCATTCCGGCTTATCCTAATGCCGATGCCCTGCTATGGAGTTCAGGCAATCTGCTCCAGAGTGTTCCCTTCCCTGTCTTTCACAAACAGCGCTCTCAGTCGGTGACGCCGTATTCCTGTCGCTTCCCTCAGGGAGAGTCTCCTTCTTTGCATTTGTTCTGCAGGCCGCTTTCCTGCCAACGGAAAGCCTTTCCTACACCTTTGTATACATGTATAACATAATTCTTTCCAATGTGCAAGCTCTTTATGCTAAAAGTACTCGTGTACGGTAAAAAATACAACGTTTATCCAAAAAAGAACGGCATAAGAGCCAAAAAATGCACCATCAGCCGGGGAATAGAATCGGTTTGAAACTCACAGGTATATTTTCGCCAATCGGCCGATTCCCTCCGCGTCCAGCTCCAAAAATCCGCCCGCTTCTTCCTCATAAGCGGCAAAAGAAATCCTGCCATCCACCCTGCGGATCCGATAAATGCTGCCCTGGGTGATACATGCCGCCCTCCCTGTATAGGGAATTGTCTCCTCTGAGACCGCTTCTAAAAGAGCAAACAGAACTGCCCCGTGCGCTGTCAGAAGAATCCGCTCCGCATCAGAAAAAACGCTTGCTATTTTTTGGAACGCCTGTCCGCTGCGCCTTACCAGCGCCTCTTTGGACTCCATGCCGGGACAGTCACTGTCGGGATACTGCGCCTTCATCTCCTCCAACAACATGCCTTCCCCCTCGCCAAAACCGCGCTCAATGAGAAGGTCTTCCACGACAATCTTCTCCTGCGGATATTCCAGTATGCGTGCCGCAATCTCTGCGGTTTCCCTCGCCCGCTTCAAGGGACTGGAAACGACAGCGTCCATCCTCATGTCAAGCGCACGCAGCCTGCGCACGGTATCTTCCACCTGCGCTCTTCCTCTTTCATTCAACGGAATGTCCGTATGTCCCTGCAGGAGTTGTTTCTTATTCCAGTCCGTCTCCCCGTGCCGCAGTAAATAGATATCCATGTCTTACGCCCCCAGCTTCTTAATTCGGTCCACCGCCTCCACGGTGTTTTCATAGCTTCCAAACGCCGTCAGCCGGAAATACGTCTCGCCGCTCGGCCCAAATCCCGATCCGGGCGTGCCGACCACATTTGCCGTCTCCAGAAGATAGTCAAAGAACTCCCAGCTCGTCATGCCGTTCGGCGCTTTCAGCCAGATATACGGCGCGTTGACGCCGCCAGATACCGTATATCCTGCGCTTTTGAGGCCTTCCAGAATATAAGCCGCATTCTTCATATAATAGGCAACCAGTTCCCGCGTCTCTTTCTTTCCTGCCTCGCTGTAAACCGCCTCGCCCGCCCGCTGGATCATGTAAGGTGCACCGTTGTACTTTGTACCGTGTCTCCTTGCCCAGAGCCCGTGAAGCGATACCTCCCCCGCCTTAAGCTCCCTGGGTACCACGGTAAAACCCAGACGCACGCCGGTAAAACCCGCGTTTTTGGAGAAGGAGCGAAGCTCTATGGCACATGTTCTCGCCCCAGCGCACTCGTAGATGCTGTGGGGTACGTCCGCCTCGGAAATATATGCCTCGTAAGCCGCGTCATAGATGATGACGGAACCGTTTTTGTTGGCATAGTCCACCCACTCCTGCAGCTGTGCTTTCGTGACGGTGGATCCCGTGGGGTTGTTCGGAAAACACAGGTAAATCAGATCCGGCACTGTCTTTGGCAGCTCCGGCGCAAAGCCGTTTTCCTCTGTGCAGGGCATGTAGATCACATCGCTCCAGTTGCCCGTATTCTCATCATAAACGCCTGTCCTGCCAGCCATCACATTGGTGTCCACATACACGGGATAGACGGGATCGCAGACTGCAATCTTATTGTCCGTGGCAAAAATCTCCTGAATATTGCCGGAATCGCACTTTGCCCCGTCAGACACAAAAACTTCGTCCGCCTCAATCCGGCAGCCCCTGGCCTTATAGTCATTTTCAGCAATGGCATTTCTTAAAAATTCGTAGCCTAAGTCCGGCGCGTAACCGCGGAAGGTTTTCTCATCAGCCATCTCGTCCACCGCCCTGTGCAGCGCGCCTATCACCGCAGGAGTAAGCGGCCTTGTCACATCGCCGATCCCGAGCCGGATTATCTTTTTGTCCGGGTTAGCCGCCGCGTAAGCGTTCACCTTTTTCCCAATAGTCGAAAACAAGTAACTTCCCGGTAGTTTTAAATAATTGTCATTTACTTTTACCATATTTTTCAGATCCTTCCTTGCTTCATCAAGTACACTTTTTCTCAAGTCATCCTTCCTGTATTTCACCCTCAAAAACCGTAACCGCAGGCCCTGTCATATAGATCAGATTCGCCGCCCTGTCCCAGGTGACAGTGAGATCGCCGCCTAAAAGCTTTACCGTGACGGTCTCTTCCGTCAGACCGTTCAAGACACAGGCTGCCACCACCGCACATGCGCCTGTGCCGCAGGCAAGTGTTTCCCCTGTGCCCCGCTCCCAGACCCGCATGCGCACGGTCGTTGTGTCGATCACTTCCACAAACTCCGTGTTCGTCCGCCTGGGAAACCGCTCGTGGTTTTCAAAATAAGGGCCAATCTCCTCTATGGCAAGTGTTTCCACCCCATTCATAAAAATCACGGCGTGGGGATTACCCATTGACACACATGTCATTTTATAGTCTTTCCCCTGCACATGAATCTGCTCACCGATCACCCGCTCGTTCTCACTGACTACAGGCACCAGCGCCGCCCTCAGCTCCGGCGCGCCCATATTGACCTTTATCTGCTCCACTTTTCCGTCTTTCACCAAAAGCGTCAGATACTTTATGCTCCCTGCGCTTATGACAGTTATGTCAGTTTTGTCCGTGAGCCCTTTGTCATAAACGAATTTTCCCACACAGCGGATGCCGTTGCCGCACATCTCCGACCTGCTGCCGTCCGCATTGTACATCTCCATCTCAAAATCCGCCTCATCGGAAGGGTTGATAAAGATTACCCCGTCCCCGCCGATACCGAAATGCCTGTCACTCAGACGGCGGACCAGCTCCGGCTTCTCCTCCTGCGGGATCTGCTCACGGCTTCCGTCAATATAGACATAATCGTTGCCACAGCCCTGCATTTTCGTGAATTTCATGTCCATCTCCATTCCGGAGCATCCATGCGACGCTGTCACACAAATCTCAACTGCCGTTTCGCACAAACAGATCCACGCGCCATCACGGCATATCTGTGATGCTCCTGCACCATTTTCCAGTTTCTTTCAAGTATACATCCATCCCTGCCAAAATGCTACCATATCATACACTGCACGCATGCTCCCGCCGTGCGGCTGTCACGTCCGCATCATGGCGAGAACCATCTGGGCTTCCTCCACCAGATTGGTACCGCTGTCCATGCTGCATTTTTGCAAATAGCGGTGGGCTTCCTCCTCCGTCATATGATTGCGGTTCATCAGAAGCGCCTTCGCCTCCCTGATCAGTCCTTCCTCCTGCGCGCTGCGCTCTCTGGGGCGCTGTCTCTGCCGCTGTCTGCGCCGCTCGATGGCCTGCCCCATCATATCCACTGTGTTGATCAGATCATGCACCTTAAGCGGCATGGCAAGACTCATTATATTTCGCAGATCGCACTCTCTGAGTATATTCGCTGAGGCTAACAGAAGCATCTCAAATCCTTTCGGAAGGCAGGCGTGAAGTTCACTGTACATCATATCGGACATCCTGTAACTGCAGATCACAAGTCCGTCATTGAAATCGTCCATCCTGCTAAGGGCCTGAGAGCCTGTCGCACACACGCTGTCAACATGGAACCCGTTTTTGATCAGCAGATTGCGGATGCCTTTCGCGTCTTCAGGCTTTGGCAGAACCACTATGATGTGAAACACACGCTCACCCCCTTCCTGTCACCGCGAAAACATACACTATTTCATTTTAGCCGGCAACACACTACACAATCTTTAAAACCGATTCAGGTACTCATTGATCTCCCAATCCGTAATCTGACTGCGGTAGCGGTTCCACTCCTCTTTTTTCTGTGTAATGTATTTCGTGAAAATATGCTCTCCCAGCGTGTCCTTCATAAACGAATCCTTTTCCATGCATGACACAGCCTCGGCAAGCGTCCCCGGCAGCTTTTCCAGGTTCCGTTTACTCCGCTCCTGTTCGCTCATGCGAAAAATATTGCAGTCCACGCGCTCCGGCACAGACACCTGTCTCCTGATTCCGTCCAGACCGGCCCTGAGAATCGCCGCAAGCGCCAGATAGGGATTAGCTGTCGGATCGGGACTGCGAAGCTCTATCCGCACCGCCTCCCCCCTGGCCGCTGGAATGCGGATCAGAGAACTTCTGTTGGTCGTGCTCCAGGCGATATATGCCGGCGCCTCAAAACCGGGGACAAGCCTTTTATAGGAATTTACAATCGGGTTCGTAACTGCCGTCATCCCGCGCATATGCTCCATTATCCCGCCAAGAAAAGCATATGCCTCACGGCTTAACCCATTTGCGTCCTTTTCCTCCGCAAAAATATTTCTGCCGTCTTTTGACAGGGACATATTGATATGCATGCCGGATCCGTTCACCCCATATTTGGGTTTTGGCATAAAGGTAGCATGAAGCCCGTGCCTTTTTGCGATGGTTCTGACCGCCAGACGAAATGTCATAATGTTGTCCGCTGTCGCTAACGCCTCGTCATACCGAAAGCTGATCTCATGCTGGGCCGGCGCCACATCGTGATGGGAAGCCTCCACCACAAATCCCATGTCTTCCAGCGTCAGCACCATATCCCGCCTTGCATTTTCTCCAAAATCCGCCGGTCCCACATCAAAGTATCCCGCCTTTTCATGGGTAAGCGTAGTCGGCATGCCGTTGTCATCCAGATGGAACAGGAAAAACTCGCACTCTGCTCCCACCCGGAACGTAAAGCCCATCTCTTCCGCCTCCCGGACCGCCCGCTTTAGGATATGACGGGGATCTCCTGCAAAAGGAGTTCTGTCGGGACGGTGCACATCACAGATCAGTCTGGCGACTTTTCCCTGCTGAGGTCTCCACGGAAAAATTTCCAGCGTGCTGTAATCGGGATGCAGATACATGTCCGACTCCTCCACATCAGCAAAACCTTCAATTGAGGAACCATCAAACATGCAGTCGTTGTCAAGAGCTTTCTCAAGCTGGCCCGCCGTGATGGCCACATTTTTCAGATTTCCAAAAATATCTGTAAACTGGAGTCTGATAAATTCCACATCCTCCTCTTCGACCAGCTTCAAGATCTCTTCCCTGCTATAGTTTTTTCTCATGCAGCGCCTCCCTTTCCACGCTTATAAGCATAATTTTAGGGCGCTCTATCCCTGTAAGAACGCCCTTGTTCGGTACAATCATACCAGTTTATTTATTCTTTTGTCAAGTCCGGCGATAATGATCCTGCACTACGATCCTGCACTACAAGCGAAGACAGACTATTTCTGCCATGAAAATTTACATCGGCCAATACTGACAGTTGCCTTAGCATTCCACTTTTTTTGCTATCTCTACAAACCCGAACGGTCTAATCCTGGGGACGCCGTTTAAATTCCACTCTGTTCCTATATCAACCCGCGTCACGGTAACTGTCTAAGTCCTGTCTTGCGTTCTTTAAATTCCACTCTGTTCCTATATCAACGATGAGAAAGCAGTGTGAAAACTGCGCTGTTATGGACTTTAAATTCCACTCTGTTCCTATATCAACTCAGTAATTTCAGCTTGTTTGACGGTTGCTACGAATCTTTAAATTCCACTCTGTTCCTATATCAACAGTCCACCGTTAGGTTTGCCGATTAGTTGGATAACCTTTAAATTCCACTCTGTTCCTATATCAACCTACCATTTGTCATATCGTTTGATGGCTGTTCCTCACTTTAAATTCCACTCTGTTCCTATATCAACTGAAACAAAGGGGTATATTTAAAGAGGACGGAAAAAGTGTGAGTTTTTGAAAAGACCACCTTTTCCCCAAGCTGAAATCAGCTTTATTATAGCGAGAAATGGAGGAATTTACAATGACGAACAGCGCAAAGATTACCGCCCTCTACGAAAGACTGTCACGAGATGATGAACAACAGGGCGAAAGCAACAGTATCATAAACCAAAAACAGTATTTAGAGGAATACGCAAAAAGACAGGGTTTTTCCAATATCCGGCATTTTACTTATGACGGCATATCCGGCACTACTTTTGAGCGTGAGGGTTTTCAAAAACTGATAGCCGAGGTTGAAGCGGGCAATGTAAGCACAGTGATTGTAAAGGACATGAGCAGGCTAGGCAGGAATTACTTAAAAGTCGGCTTTTACACAGACATCATGTTCCCCGAAAAGGGTGTGCGCTTCATAGCGGTAAACAACGGCGTAGACAGCGAAACAATGGGCGACAACGATTTTACGCCGTTCCTAAACATTATGAACGAATGGTACGCAAAGGACACAAGCCAAAAGATACGGGCAATCTTCAAAGCCAAAATGCAGGAGGGGAAACGTGTTTCCCCAAGCGTTCCCTATGGTTATCTGCGTGACCCGCAGGATAAGCAGCACCTAATCATTGACCCCGAACCCGCCGAGGTAGTGCGCCGGATATACCGGCTTGTGATTGAGGGCGTGGGTGTGTCAGCGATTGCAAGGCAGTTGACAGACGAGCGTGTCCTTATCCCGTCAGCCTATGCCGCCGAGCATTGCCCCGAAAACAACCATAGCAAAAGTTTTACAAGTCCTTACACATGGTCTAACACCGCCGTATGCTACATACTGGAAAAGCAGGAATACATGGGGCACACTGTTTTGGGAAAGACCGTCCTTGAAAGTTTTAAGACCAAGAAAAGGCGTAAGGCGAAACCCGAAGAACTGATGATATTCCCCAACACCCACGAAGCAATCATTGACGAGGAAACATGGAATACCGCACAGAAAGCGAGAAAGACAATCCGTAAGGAAGTGCCAAACGGCACATATACGAACCGTCTAACAGGACTGCTTTACTGCGCCGACTGCGGACACAGAATGTACTACCGAAGCCCACAGTCACAGCACAGGGCGAACGGAAAAATCTACGACAGCGACAATCTTTATACCTGCGGCAACTACCGCAACATACACAGGCAATGCACCGCCCACAGCGTGAAAGTGTCGGCAGTTGAGAGCCTTATCGCTGTTTCCATTCGTGAGGTATGCGGCTTTGCGCTGGAGCATGAGGAAGAATTTCTCAATACAGTGCGTGAAATGGACGACAAGGAAAGCGAGCGCATCATAACAGACAGCCGGAATGAGAAACGCACCGCCGCAAAACGGATTGACGAACTTAACGACCTCATCAAGAAACTGTACGAGGGCAACGCAACGGGGAAGATACCCGACAGGCACTTTACAAGGCTTCTTGCGGACTATGACAGCGAATTAAGCACCCTTGAAGCGAGGACGGAAGAACTTGACAACATCATAGCACAGGGCAAGGAAAACGAGATAAGGACAGACAAATTCATGCGGCTTGTGAAGAAATACAGTGAGTTTGACGAAATCACAACCCCCATGCTGAACGAATTTATAGACAGAGTGCTAATACATGAGCCAGTGTACGGGGAAAAAAGAAGCCACAGGACACAGGAAATTGAGATACATTTCAACTTTATCGGCAAAATCGGACTGCCAAATGTAAGCGAGCCTGTCGATTGGGAAAAAATCGAGCAGGAAAAGGAAAAGGCAAGGAAAGAACGCAAGAAACAGTATGACAAGGAGCGCAGGGCAAGATTAAAGGCAGAAGCCGCACTCCGAGAAGCGATTTAGACAACAGAATATCATTGAGTGGGAAAGACTGCGGCGTTTGTTGCGGTCTTTTCGTTTTTCCTAACCGAACAGGGAAAACGAAGCACAGAACCCACAGGAAAGGAGGACACCAAGACCATGAAACTGTTAAAATGCGAACAGGAAGTGCATATCAGCTTTTGCGCTGATGAAACCACCGCCACCCTCTACACGTCCTATCCGGCGTGGATAAGGAAAATGGATAAACTTGTGGAAAAGAACCCGCAGGACTTCCAGTGCATAGCGCAGACCGCCGCCGGAAAGACCTACGCCATGCCGAGGAACTTTGTCAGCATACGAACCAAAGAGCGCACAGTGACCTTGACCGAGGAACAGAAAGCACAGGCTACAAAGCGTCTGCATGGTACGGGGTAAGGTTGTGCCGATACGGGCGTTTCAGCCTTTAAATCTGCTATCCCAACAGGGGAAACGCAGAGCCGAACCGCAAAAGGGTATTCTTCTTTACCCGCACATGGGAACGGCAGGAAAACGCTACTCAAACAGGGAAAGGAGAAAGGGAAAATGCCGTTTGATTACTTCTACGGGAAACAGGGCGAACAGCACGCCTTTTACCGCATACCGAAGCTGCTGTTTACCGACAGCCGCTTTCAGACGCTTTCCACAGACGCAAAACTGCTCTATGGTATGCTGATTGACCGCATGGAACTGTCACTGAAAAACGGGTGGATTGATGAACAGGGGCGCATATACCTCTACTTCACGATTGGCGAGATACAGGGGCGTTTCCGTTGTGCAAGCGGCAAGGCGGTCAGACTGCTTGCGGAACTTGACAGCGCAAAAGGAATAGGACTAATCGAGAGCGTAAGACAGGGAATGGGAAAACCAAACATTATCTACGTCAAGAACTTTGCCACCGACACCGACTAGGGAGGGGAAGGAAAGGAAGGGAAAGGATTGATTGATATGATAAGTATGACTATAATCAGTCTGAATAATATCAGTATTATTAGATTGCGAAAATCGAAATTCTTGAATTGCGAAAATCGAAACTCTTGAATTGCGATAATCGAAATTCAGAAAAAAGCGGGGATAATGCAGAATGAAAGTCTGGGAATGCAGTTAAAAAACATAACAGAATCCCAGACTTTGAATCTGCTGAATGGATTTGATAAATAAAATTTACTGCTTTTCGGGTGGATAGAAAACAAGCAAATCTTCTATGCCACACTCCAAGACAGTACAGAGTTTGCATAAAACAAATACATCTAAGCGAGTAATGCTGTTGGTACAGTAATTATCAATCTGTTTCCAGTTCATTTCTGCCTTGTGCGACAGCTTATTTTTACTCAACCCTTTTTCCTTTAGCAATTCATTCAGCCGGATTTCCATGTGACCATAATTATCTTCCACTTTTCCACCTCTGCAATTAGTATTCTTGTAGGTTTTAAACAATTTAATTCTATATTTGTTGTAGAGTCTTGGTAATCCTAAACAAGTATTAGAACACTAAATGCAGAAACATACGTTTTTTCTTGGGCGTGTAAATGCCCTATCCGTCCGGCTTATTATCAGCAGGAATAAATAATAATAAGTCTTGGATATTACACTCTAAAGCTGTACATAGTTTGCATAAAACAAATATGTCAAGGCGGGAAATATCGTTGTCACAATATCTATCTACTTGTTTCCAGTTCATTGCCGCCTTGATAGACACTTGATTTCTGTTAAGTCCTCTGTCCTTTATCAGTTCAGACAAACGTATTTTTAACTGTCCATATTCTTTATCCAGTTTGTCCATTTTTGTCATCTCCTGTCGATAAATTAAAATCTGTTTTTCTTGCAATTCTATTTTAAACTTGTTATAGTGTTTTTGTAATCTGCAACAAGTATTATAATACTAGTAATAGAAACATATGTTTTCAAAGAAAGGAGAAGAATGAAAACGAGGAACAAAAAACTTGATTACCTCAAAGATAAAGTTTTTGATTTACTGAACGACGCAGATGAGATAGGAATAAGGGACATTGAAACAAATGATAAAAAAGGCATATTCACAGTTTTGCTTCAAGACGGAAATATATTTGAAGTCGAGTGCCGCAAGGTAGAAGATTATGGGAGGAACTATGGATAAAGCCAAAACATATATTACAGACGAGGAAATAATAAACTGTCAAAAGGTCGCAGACACATTTTCTGAACTGTTCGACAATGAGGGGTTAATTATCCTTAATGCCGGTAAATACGGTTTTGTTAAATTGCAATATTTTAAGTTCCCTTTTGGCTTTGATACTATGGACAGCTATTATAACAGCAAAAGTCTGTTTGATGACCTTTGGGACGAATGGTTACATACACAGCTTATCAATCTGTCATCAGACACACCTATGGCGGATATGGATTATGACGACATACTAAAATGTCTGCCGGAAGAAAAGCGAAAAGAACTTTTAGACAAACGATTTTATTTTGCTGAAAAGACGGGAGTTGACAATTTGCTTGTGGAACTTTAACAGGATTTTGCAAAGGGAGTACAAACATGAGAAAAACAAATACAAAGAGTTTGTTAGAATTACTTGCAAGGATAAGGACGATTAAAGCCTTAGACAGAGCCGCAAAAATAGACAGCTATTACCGCGCCACGCTGAAAGAGCAGAACATGGCATATAGTGAACTGGAAAAAGCCGGACTGGATAGGAAGCAAAAACGTATTGTTGATAAAGTATTTACTGCCATAAATGCAAACGGGGCGGCATACGGAAAGGTTGCTTACAAATTAGGATTGCATGACGGCATACGGCTTATGTCGGAAGTGAATAAAATCTAACCACCAAAAATTGAATAGTTGCGTATCTGAAAAAGACATTTTCAAACTAGAAGATGTCTTTTTCTTTTACACAAATATCCTACAAACAGCCACAGCACAGAAAGGAGGGAACGCATGGGGAACATCAACGAGCAGATTGCAAAAGCAGAGGAAGAAATACGGCAGTTGCAGAACAGGAAGAAAAAACTGCTCAACCAGAAAAAGAGCGAGGAACGCAAGATAAGGACGCACCGCCTTGTAGAGCGTGGGGCGATACTGGAAAGCCTGTTGGAACAGCCGGAACAGTACACAAACGAGCAGATAAAAGGCTTGCTTGAAACCGCTTTGCAGACACCACAGGCGCAGGAATTTTTACGCCGGACGCAAAAGCCAAAGGGGGAGAATTAAATCTCCCTTGTTTCAGACAAGGGCGCACTTATACACCGTTCCGGTGCGTGCGCTCTCCGAGGGCTCTTGCAGAGGGCATTGTCTGTCTTGCGACAGCCAACAGGGGAAACGACTATTCCCCTACGGGCGTACCGCCCTACCCCTTAGTGTACTTTGCGTACAGGCACACCCCAAAGTGCGGGGCGTGCCTGTCCACAAAGTTTAAAATGTGCCACCCGAAAGGAGGCTGAAAGCGTGGCGATTTACCATTGCACTATCAATATATTCAGCCGAGGGGCGGAAAGCCAACTGTCAGCGGTTGGTTCAGCCGCTTACCGAAGCGGGGAAAAAATCACAAACGAGTATGACGGGATTACCCATGACTATACGAGGAAAAAGGGCATTGTGCATACAGAGATACTACTGCCGCCCCACGCCCCGCCCGAATTTGCAGACCGTTCCACCCTTTGGAACTCCGTTGAGAAAATCGAGAAAGCAAAGAACTCACAGCTTGCAAGGGAGATTGAAGCCGCACTCCCAAGAGAGCTTGACAGGGAACAGCAGATACGGCTTGTGCGTGAGTATGTGCAGGACAACTTTGTGTCTGCCGGAATGTGTGCGGACATAGCTATCCATGACAAGAACAACGGAAACCCGCACGCCCACATCATGCTAACCATGCGACCACTGGAACAGTCCGGCGAATGGGGCGCGAAATCAAAAAAGGAATACATCTTAGACAAAAACGGTCAGCGGATAAAACTAAAAAGCGGGAATTACAAAGTAAGAAAGATTGACCTTATGGACTGGAATGACAAAGGCAAAGCCGAAGTGTGGCGGCGGGCATGGGCAGACGTTACGAACAAGTACCTTGCGGAGCAGAATATCCCGCAGAGGATAGACCACCGTTCCTACGAGCGACAGGGCATAGAACAGATACCGACCGTACACATGGGCGTAGCCGCTACCCAAATGGAGCGCAAGGGCATTGTGACCGAGAAAGGCGAGAAAAACCGTCAGATAAGGGAACAGAACAGGCTGTTGAAAGAAGTCAAACGCCGGATTGCCGGACTGGAAAAATGGGTAAAGGAAAAGTCGGCAGAAAAAGACAGCCAATCCATCAATCCATTCCATTCCGTTCCTATCCATTCCCCACAGCCGCCCACACTCCTTGAACTGCTGAATACCGCCATGCAACAGGCAGGACAGCCAGACAGCCGTTACGGGAAAATACGGGATTTGAAAACCTTTGCAAAGGCGGTCAGCTTCTTACAGGTCAATAACATTTCCACCCTGTCCGAGTTGCAGGAAACGCTATCGAAAATGAAAAAACGGTACTGGAATACCAACAGCGAGATAAAGCAGACAGAAAAGCTACTCCATGAGCGAAAAGAACTGATAGACCAAGCGGAAAACTATCTCCAGTATCGGGATTACCACAAGGCATACAAACAGACCAAGCCGAAAAAGCAGGAGGATTATGCGGAACGCTACCGCACCGAACTTGCACTGTATGACCGAGCGGAAAGGTATCTGAAAGAGCATTTAGGGAGCGACACCAAGCTAAGACCGAAAGCGTGGAAAGCTGAGGTTGCAGACCTAACCGCACAGAAAGACCGCCTTTATCGGGAAATGCGCAAGCTGAAAGATGAAGTTGCTGAAGCTGAAACCGTCAAGCGTTGTGTAGAGCAGGCAATACCGCCGACAGAGCAGAGAAAGGAGAGGTCAAAGGCGCATGATATGTCATTATAAAGTGAATCTTGGATGGAAATATATTAAAATATTCATTTTCTGACCGATAAATAATATGAGTATAAAGTGAGATAGTGGATAATTACAAAGTAAATCATTCAGTTACGCATATCTATATTTGTGGAAAGTGTGTGAAAGGGGGTAATCAGATTTATATAAAACAAGAAAGATAACACAACATATTGATATGCGAGGCTGATTAGATATTTTAACTATAGAAAGGATGAGTGAAAAATGAAAAAATTCAAAAAGTTATTAAGTGTTATGTTGGTTAGTACGTTGTTGGTTGCTAATGTTATTCCTGTAAGTGCTGCGGAAATACAACCGCGTGATGCGGCTCCTGCATTGACACAGTTTTATGTGTATTCCGTATCTTCTGAAAAAGGTGGAACAGAAGTTATTCAACGTTCGGGGTCATTTGCGCAGGTTGGTACAACATTGGATCACGGCGGGACTTGGTTGGAAGTTGAAACGATTGAGATCGGGTATGCAAAAACACGCTCAGCCACTCTTAACAGCACTAATATGACCTTGAAATCTAAAAAAGCGATAGACCTTGATAATGATCGTATAATCGATGGATGGGCTTGCGTTTGGAGATATGAGAACAGCTATGGTTTTGAAGCCGGAACATTTAAGGCTAGTTCCAAATCTGCAAATTCACCGTGGAATACAATGAATATTACTTTTTATATACATTAAGCTGTATGGGGGTAGCGTATATGCAGGTTAATTCTAATTATCGGCAGAATATCATATCATACGAAAATATGCAGAAAAGTAACGGGACTCCTACATTTGCACAATATGTAACCGAAAAGAATGAAGAACGGCTTCGAGATGAAGCGGCAACGGATTTTGAGGAACGTGTGCTACAGAGTGCTGGACCGAATGCTCCACAATCTGTAAAAGATGCTTGGATGGAGACAGTGAAAGAAGTTGGAGTAAACGGATTGGGTGAAACTAAGAATGGACGGACTCATATAACAGATATGCACATACAGCAAATTATAGCCCATTATTACGGGTTGTCGAATAGTACGGACATTTTGGGTAATTCCGTGGAGTCTGCAATGCGGGCTACTCAAAAAGCTTTATATGATTTTGACCATCCTCTAGAACCTAATCGGGTTATAAGTATTGAAGAACAACAGGCACTTGTAAAGGAAAGGCAGTTTTATGTATCTTTTCTGGAAAAATTGGAAAAGCTTCTGACAGGGAATAAGGAGCAAAATGGAACAGACTTGTACGGCGCAATCAACAGAGGTCTTTTGCGTAGTAAATAATTTTGTTGTGCGTAAATTGTTACGGGAGTATGCACCATGTGAAGATTAGCATGGTGCATATTTTTTGCCCAAAGTTAGAAAAAGAACGTTCTACAAAGTACCGTTTTCTGTAGCGTCAGCACTGAACTTGTACCCAACGCCTACCTAACACCGTTTTCAGATAAGTCGGGTTTTTACAATCCGGCCCAATCCGAGTAAGGCGCACATCTCTCCTATCCCGCAACACCCTGCGCTGATGTTGCAGTATTTCCACCTTGAAAGGACAATACAGGCAAGGAAACAGGTTGTTGTTCCGCTTCAATCTGTAATTCGTCTGCTAAGAGGGAAACCGCCCTCTTAAAGATTGTTTCCTCACTGTCCGAAAACGTCAGCACTATCATTTTTCCCATGCTTATTACCTCTCTTATCCGTTGCATTGATACAACATTTTTTCTGCCCTGTTTACCTTTATTTGACAGTAAGCAACAAGTATATATGCCGGAAACCGCAATGTCAATTTCATGCGGATAAGGGAACAGACAGCCACTAACAACAGCGGGCGTATGGAGATTACTCTGTATGCCCTCTTTTCATGTAAAGGAGATTTATGTATATGCCAAAAAATAATGAGAACCAACAGGCACAGGAACGCCGACCGCACTTTGTAAAGACCATAGGCAGAACGACCTACTTTGTGACGTGCCACTTTAGCGAAACAAGCAGAGAAACCTTGCAGGATAAGCTAAAACGCATGATTGTACGGGATATTCAGAGTGGAAATTATTAAATTTCATGTTCACACTTTTTTTGTCTTGACGGCACAGACGATAATGGCACAGTAGATGTAGAAAACTTTCCTTTAAATTCCACTCTGTTCCTATATCAACTTTGAGGGTATCTGTGGAGTGAAGAGTAATACCAACCTTTAAATTCCACTCTGTTCCTATATCAACGTGAAAAGGTGGAGTCTGTAATGAAGGATTTCACATCTTTAAATTCCACTCTGTTCCTATATCAACGAATTAGCAAATGAGTTAAACGAAGTAATGTCACACCTTTAAATTCCACTCTGTTCCTATATCAACCCCACACAAAATATCCTCCCACCCATTCACGTCCAGCACTGCCTCTTTTGTCCACCTCCCGGCAAACGATAATATTCCCACATTAATTTATCATAAATACTTCCCGCTATGCCCCTGCACCCCAGACCACTTCTTCCCTTGTCAACCCCCTGCGATTTTTGCGCCATTACCAGTCGACAGAATCCGTTACAAAAAGAAACTGGTCTTATCCTCGTCTTTTCCCCAAAACTCTTTGTCCAGCCACTTTTCCTGGCGGCTTTTAAAAATAATAACGGAATCTTCCCCTTTATCAATATAGGGCTTCAATTCCTGCTGCAGTTTTACTAGTTGAACTTTAGAGATCTCTCCCTCAAAAACAGAATTTTGAATATGCGTCAAATACTTTTTACAAGTTTTGAACACATGAGACCAGCGCCTTTGTCCGTTGTTATTCTGGCTGATATCATATACTAACACCACATACATATCTTACCACCATATTTTAAACCCTTCATATTCCTTTTCACCAATCAAATGCTTGGTCAATTTATATGCCTCAAGGCGCATAAGGTATTGGTAACTGACCTGCCGCCCGAGTTCCTTATGCATAATTGTCTTCTTTAGCCGTTCTTCTAATTCCTTTGCAATCAGCCCGGAAGTCTCCTTGGTAAGATGCAGGAAATTTAATTCTTTGGTAAAGCTGTCCTCTGTAATCTGCCGGCGGTTCAACAAAGAAAAAATCAACCTGTCGCCGACAAGCGGCTTAAACACTTCTGCAATATCAAGGCAGAGCGAAAATCTTCTGACTCCCGGTTCATGCAAATAGCTGATCGTTGGATTTAGCTGTGTATGGTATATTTCCGTCAGAACTTTCGCATAAATCATGGAATTAACAAAGGAGATCAACGAATTTATCATATTATCCGGCGGGTGCATCACTCTCTTTTCAAAGTGAATCTCCTGATCCACAATCACATTCCACGCTGCATAATAGTGTTTTCTGATATTTCCCTCTATTCCCATCAATTCCTGTATGGAATTTGTATCAGGTATTTTCCTTCGCAAGTCATCCACTTCCGACATATACGCGGAGACATCTTTGCCCCGCCCATTATAATACCGAAGATTTCTATATATGTTATCTGCCGCCGCTTCAATAAATTTTCTGGCAATCACGATTCTTTTACCATAATCGGAATAGTGCTCAACCTGCTTTACCAAAAGCTGCCCGGCCAGCAGCTTTTCTTTTGGATAAAAACTCCCCGTGTAAAAATTATAATAGTTAAAAAAATGAATGGGAATGCCATACTGCGATATATAACTGATAAAAGCAGTATTGAAGGTCATTTCCGACATCACATAAATATCATCAATCCGTTCTATCGGAATATCTCTCTTTTCCCCTTCACATGGCGTAAATTGCAGTGTATTGTCTTTTCTTTTCAAATCACCGTTATTGTAAACATAAAAACTCTGTCCCATATCTCTCCCCTCATGGTATACTTCTATGACTTATCGCAAAGTCTGCTCAAATCACACAAAGATCGTAATAAGCACATTTCGCACATATTTTCCCTTTGGAGAACTCAGGCGGCAGCATTTGCTCCTTCATGGCATGAATATCACCCATGATCCGTTCTATCTGCGCTTCATCTTCCTGCGTCAATTCAACCATAAGATTTTTCTTCAAGAGAGGATAATCAATTTTTGCCTTTAATCCGTCTACGCCTCTTTGCTTCAGATAATACAAATAGTATTTTACCTGCCAGACGCCTGCCTCCTCTATCGCCCTGCTCTTCTTCACTTCATGGAGTTCTTTATGTTCTTTGATAAAGTCAATATTAATCACATTATCAATATTAATGTGTTTCTCTCCTCTCTGGTAGCTACTTTCATCCAATAATTTCCCCAGCATGACATTTTCGTTTTCTGCCTCCATACTGATTTCATGGATAAAGTACCACAGTTTTCTCTTGCACACAAAATAATAGTAAATCATCACTCCTGTGATCCGCTCTTCCATCTTCCCCTCACTCTTTCTATACAAAAATAGGGTCTTCTACTTTATCAAACTTTTTTGCACGGAATCCTATCCGTTCATCATAATCACAATCTATGACAGCTATCTTTTCATAAGTTCCAATCTGCACAGGAGGGCAAGGCTTTGCCGACAGGCCCTTACGGACAGCCTTCTCATACTCCTCCACAATATAGTTCTGCACAGGAACAGTGTACTGCATCATACGATTGCGCTCTTTGATCCGCTCAAGCATACCTGTATGGGAAGAACGTATCTTCCTGGCGCCATCCTCAATTTCCTGTTGGCAGGATTCGTACACGGATACCGGGATCACATCTTTTGTAAAAATATCCTCTCTTATTCTGATTTCATTGCGGTCCACTTCATACCATTCAATATCTTTAAGTCTTTCCATCTGTTTTCTGTACTTTTGCATATAGTTTGTACCCAACAGTCTCTCTGTCGTAAAGTATGTTTCCATCATCCCTATTTTACATCCCTCAGAAAGCATACCTTCCTTCTCCTGCCTCAGCGTTTCTTCCAAAGCCAGTTTGGACAATTCAAAGATATCTCCGTCAATAAAAGCTGCATTGCCTCCTTTCTGCCCTCTTCCCGAAACAATGGGGCGTTCTAAATATTTATCCTCTATCTCGGTATAGACAAAACAGTTATAGTCCTGGACTGCCTTTTTCCCTTTCCGATTCACCCTTCCCATTCTCTGCAGTAAGGACGGAATATCCTGTAGTTCCGTGAACAGATAATCAAAGTCAATATCAAGACTCGCTTCCACAAGCGATGTGCTGATCCAGATGACTGTGTCCTCATGTTCACTCTTCCCACACTCACAAATCATCGTTTCTTTCCTGGCCCTGTCCCGATGTATAAACTTAGAATGGAGCAGGTGGATTTTGTCTTCCTGTTCTTCCCCGATCTGTTCACACAATTCCTCATACATCCTCTGTGCCTTTTTTATGGTATTGCAGATAACAAGTATCTTACCGCCTTTCCAAAACAGTTCGCGTATCGCTTCCGTATCCATCAACGCCGGCACACACTTCACTTTATGGCGTATCTGCTCTCTATCGCAAAATACGGCATATTCAAACATTCCGACCTCTTCTTCGATCCGCTCTCTCACAAAAGGCGCAAGCGTGGCCGTTGTAATGGCGATCCTGCCTCCCAGTTCCCGAATCATCTTTAATCCGAAAATCAGATCTGCCAGCAGATCCGCACCATACATCTGAATCTCATCAATCACGATTTTTGAGTACGACAGTGTTGCAAGCTTCAACTCATAAGTCTGGTATTGAAAAATGAAGTCAAACAGTTGATCTACCGTTGAGATGGTAAGCGGCATGGCAAGCTGCCTGCTGCGATTGTGATACGCAATCACATCCATCTCCTGGTAAACACTGCCGCCTGCACTTTTCCCTTTCTGCGCATCTTTCTCCTGCTGCTCCAACAGCCGGGACACCGCATCCGAATGTAAAAGACCGAGTTGTTTCTCTACGCCGTCACCACTCCCATCATTGATAATCTCTTCTCTTATCCGATCGTACATTTTGTTAATTGCCGTCTTCACCGGCAGAAAAATAAAGCCTTTATGATCCCCGATCCATAACAATGCCGCCTCTGTCTTGCCCATCCCGGTCTGCCCTGCGACCATGATATTTTTATCCTGTCTTTCCAGGCAGAACCGCTGCATCTCATTCAGCGAATATCCTTTTCTCCCGAAAAACTGTTTCGTTTTACGAAGCAGGAAATCATTTTTATATTCAATTTCCACATCGCCGCTGGCCGCATAATCACATTTATGCAAAAGACCCTTGACCAGTATCATCTTATCTTTTATCGCCGCCTGTGCAATGTAACTTTTGATCGTTTTTATTGCTCTCCTGCCCGGATGAGCGGCGCACTTCCACTGCGCCAGCAGTTTTTCCGCAAGCTCCCGTTTCTCCCGATCTTCCAGCAGCCAGAACACATCCCCGTAATCGTGATGAAATCCCACCGCAAACAGGACGATATAGTACGCCGCTGAAGAATCTCTTGGCATCAGATACATGGACAGGACGTTGTGAGGGATCTCCTGATCCGGGTCAAACTTAAGCTCCGCATGTTCAAGTCTCTCCTGCATCCTTGGATTGGCTTTCCCCAGATCATGGTACTTGCACGCCATGCACAACAATTCGTATATATCCCGATCAATATAATGCAGTTCGAAAAGCGCTTTCGCCCGTTCTGACAGTGCGCGATTGTGCTCCGCTATCGTCACACCGCCGCTTTTAGCCATCTGCCTCGTCATCTCTGCGCTTTCCAGTTCAAACAAATCTTTTGCTGTTTCTTTCATGCAGCCTTACCTTTTCCCTAAACAAAATTTACGATGTAATACTTCCCGTCATCCAGCCAGTCCACATAGATGCCGGCCCCTTCCGCCATATCATCTATTGTGTAGCCAGAAGCGTACAGCACCTTTTTCTTATCAAAGACTCTCTGCCCATTTTCGCTGATCGTGTACATCTTCGGGATCGCGTATTTTGTGCCGACAATCTGTCTGCTCATCCCCTTATCCTTTGTAAAGACTTTTTGCCGTCTCACATTCTCTATGGCGAGATAAGCCGGATATTCTGATTCCAATTCTCCCTCACATCCACGGAGTGTAACCCACGCCGCTTCCTTAACCTCGACAAAATCCTCACTTCTCCCAAGGGACGTCATATTGGTTACGTTCTCGTAAATATCCTCCAGTGTTCCTCTGTCTTTTGCCGTGATATGTATAATCAGATCAATATCAGACAATATTTCATACTGTTTGATCGAGGTTGTCAGCACCCGGAAGTGAGAATAGGGAACCGAAAACACGCTTTTCTCATACTCCGAAAACTTTCTCTCTGTCTCCGCTATCTTCTCCCTGACATCTTCTTCCTGCTCTTTTACCCTTTCAAATTCCTGCGATAATTTATCCAGCTGCTTCCTCAGCCCCGCCAACTTCTTTTTCTCTTCTCTCAATCGTTCCAGTTCCGGCTTGAGTTTTTCATTTTTCAGAATCTGGACTTCTCTTCCCTTTCTTTTCAGGCTCTGATATTCTTCCAACAGATTCTGGTCATACACTTTGATATCCGCGTTTTTTTCAAAACTGCTGCCCTGCTTTTTCGCCTCGGCCACTTTGACGAACGCCGTACTGAGCATGCTTTCATTGGTCATCTTTACAAGAATGCCTCTGTCATCAAATGTGGAATTAAGGAAATTATAATCCCGATATATCCGCCTGCTCATGGATCCATATCTGCCCTGTATGCTGACATCCATCTCGTGCGTCTCCGTATAGCCACACGCTTTGTGAATCGCACCAATCACAGTCGAAAAGGGCGGTAGTGGATAAGTCATTTTATTTTCAAACGTTTCTGGTCTTCGATAATTGGCACTGGACTGGTAGAGAACAAGCCTTATCGCCTCTTTACACATCCGCACACCTTCTTCCTGTTTCCTACTGATAATATTCCCGCACCTGTTGTCTCAGTGTATCAAAGAAATCCTCTACACTGACAGGATGCAGCTTCTCAACGATTTCGTCCTCGTTGTCCAAGTTATGGCCGCGAAGCAGCGCTGTGGAATATCCCTTCTTCACTTTCTGAATCAGATCCTCTGATAATTCCAGTCTGTTGTTGATCACCTTGACCACATTCTCAAAATAATGTGTCTTTCTCTCCGAAAAACCTCCCACTACAAAAATCGGCTCCGCGTTATCCAGATTCCCTCTGACAACCAGGCTTAAATTTTCCACCGCACTGAGAAGACTGTTGACCCTCTCCGCCTTCTCTGTTCCATCGGCTTCCTCTTCCATAAAATTGGGATCTGTCCCAATCATTCCCAGATCAATCGTCATACTGTATACCCGCAGAGACTTCTCATACTCATACTGATACGGCATCAGCCCTGCCGCGCCGGCATCCTTCTGGAGATTCAGATGATTCGCCTTGGCATAATTATTCGCTAAAAACAAATTATTGTGGAAACGGGTCTCGCTGACAAACGGGTCACAGGCAACTGCATCTGTCAGATAAAAAGAGCTGTTGCGTATATAAGTATCTTTTCCCGTAGTCATATAACCGCCCTCCAGTGCACGGTTATTGGCTGCGTTTCTCTCGGGCGTCGCTTCCTTTTGCGTTGCCCCGTCCACTGTAGTCACGAGATCGTCATACATCCCGCTCTGCACCATAATCGCATTTTTCAGACTCTCGCGGCTGCGAATCGTGTATACATGCCCTCTTTTATAGATTTTCTGTACACTGCCAATATTGCTTAAATTTTCTGAATAGTTGGAAGTCATATTGGCTGCCACTGTCAATGTAATCGTTTTCTTCTCCATAAGTCCTCTCCTTTACACTTCATCCACTACTCTGTGATCTGCCTCATCGTCTTCTGTCCTTCCTCTGGAATACTCATTGAAATGATTGACAAAAGTATAGGCCGCCTCTTTGTTGGCTTCAAAATTCTCAAACAAATCATAAGCAAACGGGAAATACACATCTGTATAATTGGATAAGCTGAGCAGTATCTCCGAAAACCGATTGTAATCGTGGAAGTGTAACGCGCTTAACAGCTTTGTTCTGTAGCTGCTGATCTTATTGCCCTGTTTCCTTCCCTTAAGCACCGCCGCCGCTTTTTCCGCTCCCGCATATGCACCGCGCATCGCTTTGTTCATGTTCACACCTCCCATATGTAATTTATCGCGAAGCAGCATATTCACCTTGATCATGCTCCCCGTCAAAATGGAATTGTTGTCTGTCTTTTTGTCTATGTCGTCCTCGATCAACGCTTCTATCAGACCATCCATCAACTGCAGATTCCTAACAGAATCCGTCACACGCTCTTGTATGGAAACATAATCATCACCAATTCTTACCGTTCTGCAAAACACCTGATAATTTTTGATCTGCTGAAATACAGCAATGCTTTCCCGTCTCAAAAAGAATGTCTCAAAATAAGAATTATCCACATTTTTTCTAATAATCTCCACATCATAGTTCAAAAAGTCTGAAGCATATATGATGTTTTCAAACAAAACTCTTCTGGGATCCGCATTTCTATTTGACTGATTGTTCCGCTGTTCCAGACACTTATCCCGCAGAATCCGATTTGTCCGAACCAACTGCCTGATCGTGGAATTGTCATTGATAAAAAAGGACTCTCTTCCGATGGTAAATGCGAACGGTATGAAATCGTAAAATTCGCTGTCCGAAGAGGAAAACATTCCCATATCATAGCGGTAGGAAAGCGATTTACCCTTCTTTGCCAAATCCACATAGTATCCTTTTAGCCGCGCCGCATCTCCCTTCGGCTTTCGAAATACATTTTCATTGCAGAAATTTCGATATAGATTATTTTTATTTCTATAAGTCTCCCTCACAATGTTTGTTCTGTTTTCTTCAATCAATTCAAGAATGTCTTCCGCATTCGTTCCGTCAAACTTGTGCTTCGCAAACACTTTTTTCAAAACCGTATTTCCTGTCAGCTTACTGTTAATAAAGTCAATTTCCTCTTTCGACCATTCTGCCTTATGCAGTACCTGCTCCGCCGCACAATGATGCAGTTCTTCAGCAAAGTAATCCTCAATAAACGCATCCAGCTTTTCCTCCGTGATATCAGATGCATTAAATTTGAGGAAATCCAGTCCCTCATCATATTCGGAATCGTGGTCATAAATTTCTTCTGCCAGCTCGATTTCCTCCCGGTTATAGGGTATCTGTGCATAGTCAAAAAACCGAATCAGCCCTACAATTGCCGCCGCATTTTTCCAGTCATCCGCTTCCAGATAATCAGTGAACTCTCCGGCCAATCTTCATCCCTCCTCCACAATATCAAGCATACCAAAGCCTATACTTCTTCTCGAGCAGGCCCCATTCTGATAAAAATACTGCAGGATTCTGTTTTCCCCGGACACCGTAAAATCTGCAATCGTCGCATCCAGATAGATCCCGTAATGCTTCACCACCACTTTCCTGCCTGTCACACAATGCAGTCTGATGCTCCCCACCGACGTTTCCGAAAACCCTGCCATCTCTGCCTGGGTTTTCAGCGCCTGCTCCAGTTTTTCCGGGTATCCTTCATCCTCACAGCTGTAATATATATCTTTATTGGAATCTCTGTCGTGTTCCCTCACTACAAGCGATGAACCCGGCATCGTGGTAAATCTGACAGTCATTCCCCTGATCTCTTTCTGATCCAGCTGAACAATATTTTTTAGCATGATAAAATTGCCCTCTTCCGCCGGGTATTTTCTATTTTTCTGGTTCAAAAACGCCAGCATCAAATACATACCGGTCTGCTTCCCGTCATCTGTCGAAAAGACCAGAGAAAATTTGTTGTCTGCGAACTGGAACTTCTCTTTCGTAAAGCGCGGCTTACTGACAATCATTGTCCACGAAAAATCTTTCGTATGGGTGTCCGTGTAATAACGGTCCAGTAAATTCCCGTTTACAGACTGTGATAATGCGTTCTTTATGAAACTCAATACATATCGCCGATAATCAGCGTTTAACTCCGACTGACCAGTTATGAAATCAAGTTTGAACCGCATATCTGTATCCCGCCTTTCTTCCTACAGCAAAGTAGTATCATTTATTCCCGCAAGTGATAAACCAACTTGCCGCTTTCAATGAAGTGTTCGACTACATCATTTGTTCATTTTTTAAAATATATCACAGCATATCATATTTGTAAATAGCTTTCATATTATTATATAAGATAGTAATATAGGATTATACTTTTAAACAATATTGCCAACATAAGTCCAAAATGCTAAACTAAATAATGACATAGATTCTATATTAGAATTTAAAGATATTTCTATCTTAGATTATTTATAGCCCCATAGTGGAATCATTTGCAATTTGTGCTACAGATACCAACAGAAAAATCCCCACGCATAAACCCATCCCCACCCACATAAACTGTAAAAAAAGAATCACTGTGGGGATTATTTGTATGAGTTCTAAAACCAAAATTGTCGTACTTCATGTAAAAGAGTTAATATATACCGGCATTTTCGCTGCTCTCGGTATTCTTTTTATTATCCTGCTCATCATTATGTTTCTGCCCAAAGAAAAAAAGCAGGAAACCATGTCCACCGTGACGCAGCCCGTAAACGACACCTATGTGCCCGGCGTATATACGACTTCTCTGATCTTAAATGACAATGTCGTGGAGATTGAAGTGACCGTGGACGAAAAGAACATCAACGCCATCCGGCTGGTAAATCTGGATGATGCTGTCACCACCATGTACCCTCTGATCCAGCCTTCCTTCGAGGATCTTGCCGACCAGATCATCACAAGCCAGAGTCTGGAAGGAATTACATATCCCGATGACAGCAAGTACACTTCCATGATCCTTTTAGATGCCATTACCAGCTCCCTCAATAAGGCGCTGGAGAATCAGGGTGAAACGGATCTTGAATAACAAAAGCCGTTTTCCTGACAGTCTAAACATTGGCAAACAGCATAAAGTGCAAACGACCGGGGTGTTTTACACGCCCCGGCCGCTTAACCCTGTTCTACAGTCCATCTTCGGCGTCCCAAAAATGACACTGTCGTCACAAACTTACATAAAAACGCACTCCGGCGCAGCCTGACATGCAGTCCGGCCTCACACCACCTCGTTAAAATCGAAAATCAGATCCTCATATATCCCCGCCTTCACCGGCTCGGAAAAAGCATACCGCTCTGATGTCCCATGCTCAAAATTGTACACAAAAACGCTTTTCTCCTTCGCATCCACAATCCAATATTCCCTCACGCCCGCCTGTTCGTACAGCGTACATTTTCTGATATAATCCATCGTCTTACTAGACGGCGAGACGATCTCCACCGCCCAGTCCGGCGCACCGTGGCACCCCTTCTCGTCCAGCTTGTCCCTGTCGCAGATCACCGAAATGTCAGGCTCCACATAATTGTGATCATCGTTCCTGATATAGACTGCGAAAGGTGCGTGAAGCACTTTACATCCCCCTCCGTGTTCCGATATATGCATCCAAATCTTTACACTCATCCACATAAGCATATCCTGATGGGTCAGTGTGGGCGTAGCCATCCTGTACATTTTCCCATCAATCAGCTCCGCCCGCTCTCCCTCCGGCAGTGCCTCGATGTCTTTGATGGTATATACCCTGTCATCCGGCATGTTCTCCGAGACCTCTGTGCCATGAGACTTCCCTCCCTCAATCATCCTGAAAATATCCTCTCTTTCCATCTTCCTGTGTTCCATAAACTTTTTCCTCCTTTTCTTCCGGCAGAAGGTAAGCTATGGTTTCACACTTTTCATCGTTTTCTACTAGTACCGTTAAGTGCATCCCAGGCTTTCGCCCCTGCCGCTATTTGATTTGGTAGTTTTGAGTAAGCGGCTGAACTTGCCCGAATGTGCGAATGCACGTTTCATTGATTACTCTTGTTGAATTTATCATACACGTTTCTTTACTCTCTGTCAATCACAAACTTCCAAAATCCCGGCACTCTGATGCAGAATTTTGTACGCTTCTTCCCTTTTTTTCTATACCCTCTTGCCACCCCCCCCCCGAAAAATGCTAGAATAAGTTGATTTACTGCCCAAAAGACGTATAAAGAAAAGGAGAAGAATGAAATGAAACAACGCAGACGAAGATTATGTACTACATTTCTATGTGCTGTACTAATCGCAACAAATGTTTTCTCGACGTGTCTGCCGGTATATGCAAAAACGCCGGATGCAGACACGACAAACGAATCGGGAAGTGTCGAAGAACTTACCGAATTGCCCACAGACAGGGGTTCTGAGAGCATCGGAAGCAACGAGAACGGTGACGGCAGTTCCGACAACAATGACAACACCGGGAACAACGACGGCAGTTCCGACAACAATGACAACACCGGGAACAACGACGGCAGTTCTGACAGCAATGACAACACCGGGAACAACGACGGCAGTTCCGACAACAATGACAACACCGGGAACAACGACGGCAGTTCCGACAGCAATGACAACACCGGGAACAACGACGGCAGTTCCGACAACAATGACAACACCGGGAACAACGACGGCAGTTCCGACAGCAATGACAACACCGGGAACAACGACGGCAGTTCCGACAACAATGACAACACCGGGAACAACGACGACAGTTCCGATCACAATGACGGCAATGACATCAACGACGGCAGTTCCGGCAGCAACGGCAGCGATGACAACTCCGACGACATCGGCAGCGATGACTCGGACAAGGACGATGCCACGGATGAAAACGACGATACTCCCGAGACGCCTTCTGTCTCCGACAATGACGCTGCGACCGACACAGAAGACACATTCCTGTCTTCTGCTGCGCTTAGCGACACCGATTACCCGACGGAAGACCCGGCCGGATATAAACTCTCCGAAATCAAAATGGAGCCGGGGAGTTATTCTGCTGCGTTTTCCGCACACTCACAATCCAGCGTCTACGATTACTATTTGCGGATTCTCTACACCACCGATGGAACAGACGAATTCTTTAAAGGTGTCTCCAAGGTATCTTCTGAAGAGTTATCTTCCTCGCAAATCTTAGACGGATCTTTTCGAGATCTGGATTATTCGTACGAATGGGATGATCAATCCGACAGCTTCTATCAAGTGTCTGGTACTTTTGCAGGAGCAGATGCGCTGACTCCCGAAACCACTTACTATTACCGGCTGGCATACTATAATTACAACAGCACGGAGAGCAAATATTACTACCATTTTCTGACAGTTCCGGCACAGTTTACCACGGGCCCGCCTGTCACGGAAACATCGGTTTCCATCAAAGATATCTCTGTAGAGGAGATTGGCTACCAGAAGGCTAAAGTTGTCTGGACTATCTCCAACCCGGACAAGTCTCCCGTGTCCAGGATCAGACTGCACTGTACTGACAGCACGGAGGACGGACAGTCCAATGATGTATCCGGCTCCCTGTACCGTGATAAAGACGGACAGATTGTGCCTGATACATATTACGCCTTCATTGACCAGTCCCTCGAAAAATCTCCCTGGGTCAAAAAAGCCAGCGCCACATTGGAAACTTACATCGGCGCAGGCGAAAAGATAACTGTGGCGTCATCAGATATCGATATCCTGTTCAAAGATACCACAGCTCCTGACATAGAACTGACCGTGACGGAAAAAACAGGCTCAAACAGTTTTCAGACTTTGGTCACATTATCACCCTATTATCCCATTGACGAGGAGCATGTTCTGACTGTCTTCTACCGCAGCAAAGGCACGCAGTCCTGGAAGTCAGTACGCGGTTCTATCAAGAACGACAGTGAAGAAGCTGCTTCCGCCTCTGCAAACCTTGTACTTCTGGATCTGACGGAAAACACAGAATATGAGTACTACATCGCTCCGCAGGGCCCGCTGGCAGCCAGATCTGTCGAGACATTTGGAAGCGAGGATCAGCCGAACACCTTCACGACCGAAGGTATCGTAACCTATGAGGATACAGACTTCCCCGACGAAACATTCCGCAGTCTGATCAGACAGGAGGCCGGAATTGGCGCAGATGCCAAGATTACCAGTGATAAACTGGAAACCCTGACCGAATTATCTTATTCGAGAAGCAGCGCCTCCGGCGAAATCCATTCCCTGAAGGGTATTGAACATCTGGTCAACCTGACGGAAATCAATTTTCAGGGACATTCCATAACAGATGCCGGCGGTCTTTCTGACTTAAAAAACATGACAAGACTGAATCTGGAATTTAACGATCTGACCGACCTGCCGGATCTGTCCGGGATGTCCTGGCTCAAAAGAGCCTATTTCGAGGGCAACCGCATTGCGGCAGACAAGATCACAGAGGAAAAGCTCCCTGCAGCGCTCTTGACACAGACTCCTGACTGGGTTGCTGACACTGTCTCCCAGCAGTGCGGTGATATCTCGGCCGTATTTGCACCCAGGTATTATGCAATGGGTGATACCAGACCGTTTCTTGCCAAAGTGTCCGGTCTGAAAAAGGATTCCGGCAGAAAATATACCCTGACGCTCTCCATCGGTGAAAAAGCCGTGTCCAGCAACGAAATTGCTTCCGACAGCAATTATTATGATATGTACTATATCAGGAACATCCTGACGGATTCGTCCGGTGCGGCCACAGACATCGCCATTACGGAAGATGCACCCTGCGAAGCCCAGGTCACCCTGACAGACCAGTACGGAAACATCTGGCTGAAACAGGACGCTCAGTTTACATTTACCGCAGACATAGCCGGCTCACCCGTGGCTGAGACAAGATACATCAAGCCAAACGCCAAATCTGTGTACATCCAGATCGCCAATCTTCCCGCGTCCTGTACCGAGGAGCAGATTTCCAGCGTGACTCTGGTTGATGCTGATGGAAAGAAGGCTGGAAAGGCCACCTCTCTCTCTCTTTATTCGAATAGCTACGATCCGTATGAAGACTGTTTTGGTTACTACTATATCTCCGGCCTGACAACCAGCCTGCAGAGCCAGACGCTTTCCTGCACCATGTATTTTTCCAAATATCTGACGATGGGCATGTACAAGGCGGTCATTACCTGTACTGACCAGACCTCCTATACGGTAGAAAATACAGTATCGGTCGATAACACGGCCGTTTTGACTTATTTGCATCCGGCAACCGATCCATACTACGACAATTACGGAGACTATCTGTATGTTACGCTTTCAGGTATCAACATCGATCCGACAAAAGTCCGCCCGGTTTTCTATCATGGCAACACCGTGATCTCGGAGTTTGTCAATGCCGTACCTGAAAATAACGAGGAAACATATCTCTACAAATTAAAGAAACTTCAAAAAAATGTGTATTGGAATGCGGCCGGTTCCACAGATTATACCTATCGATTCGAGGCAGACCCCAGCTATGCTTTCATAGACATGATAAAAGACAAGCAGATCTCTCTGTCCGCATCATCAGAGGATTTTGTCTCCTTTGAACACTATAATTATAAGAAGGGCCTTTACGAAGTCAAAACTGACTCCACTGTCGACGAAGGCACGAAGGTTTCCGTATCTGTCTACAGCGACAGCAAATACGAAACCTGCATGGGCACTGCCGAAGATACCATCACTGAGGAAATGCTGTCCCTCGCATTTGCGGACAGCTCCGGGAACAGCTACGCGCCCCCGCAGAACAAGGCAGCATATTTCATATATGCCTACACGGACAAGAACGGAAAGGCGAAAACTTTTAACCATACCAACAGCACTGTCAGATGGTATAACTACTCCACGGGCAGCAGCGGCGATGGCGCAAAATCAATATACTCCGACACCATCCGCTACCATGCGCAGCCATTAAAGAAACTGTCCATGCACTTAGCAATTCCCGAGAAATACATATTTGCAAATGAGACAGTCACTGCGCAGATTTACAAAGGTCAGAATAGCATCGGCAGCAGTGTGACATTCACCAAAGGGAAAACCGCTGACGGCTATGTCAATCACACTGGCACATGGAGCGATTCCTCCGGCCTTTCCGAAGGTGTATATCGGGTGCAGTATATGGCAGGGGCGTCCGGCGCGCTCTCGCACGACCTCTATGTGTATGATGACAGCAAGTTTTACATGAATAACCAGTGGGCAGGCTCCTGGTCCAGCAGCAATAAAAGCGGAACTTATGTAGAATTTTCTTCCGAACAGCTTGCCGGCCATTATATTCACAAATATAACGGCAAAGTAACCAACGAGGCAGCGATGAGCTATTGGAACGACGGGGGCTTCCGGCTCGAGCTCTTTGACCTGCTGGGAGACCCGGTCACTGACTGGAAACTAGACCACGTCAGCTGGTCAGGTTCCAATTTCACCTTGTATCTGACAGGCCTTTCCCAGGAATACATCGGCGTGTATGCAAAGATCAGCAAAGCAGAAAAGCTGGGAATCAGACTGTCTTCCGGAACGGTACATTACTCGGATACATACAACGCAAACGAAACATATGGCGTGTGGCATTCCCTGGGCAGCAGCGGCGTCTGGTTCAGCAGCGACGACACCAACACGAACGCTTATTATGGTTTCAGTTCCTACGCATATCCTGTAACCGTAACGATCACCAGACCATATGACACAACTGTCATAGATACCTTTACAGTAAAAGAAGCGACGAACAACAATTATTACTACTTTACCGCAGGCGATCTGCAAAAAACGGATCCCAAAGAAGCCTACCGCATGACAGCAGTAAATGCGGACGGCAGCCACGATTCCGAGATCGGCTATCTCGCTGTGAAAGGTGACACCACTGTCGTAAATGCGACAGGCGTAACACTGGACAAGACCACGCTGAATATGCAGCTTGCCCAGACGGAAACATTGACGGCTACGGTAAAACCCGACAATGCAACCAACAAAAATGTCACCTGGTCAAGCGACAATACCGCCGTTGCCACGGTTAATACAGCCGGCGTCGTGACGGCAGCCGGGACAGGTACCGCTAAAATCACAGCCACTACCCACAACGGTAAGACGGCGTCCTGTACCGTCCAGGTATATAACTATACGATAAACCATACCTCTCTGCATTTCGACCTGTCCGCTGAGCCGGACCGGACAGAGGTTCTGAAGGTAAACGACGGTACTGCGGATATCAGCGATATCACCTGGAGCAGCAATGACGAGAGCGTTGTCACCGTATCCAGAGCCGGACTCGTAACCCCTGTCGGCGCAGGTACTGCCAAAATTCTGGCCGCAGTTAAGAACGGCCCTACGCTGACCTGCGACGTAACCGTAAGCAGAAATCAGCTGAACGGAGTCACCTTAAATATGAGCAGCTGTACCCTGTATCTGGATGCGCAGAATGCGCCGGTTTCCCAGATGCCGGATACCCAGCAGTTAAAGTTATTTGTGACACCAAGTGATGTCTCCATCGAGTCAGTCACCTGGGCATCCGACAAGCCGGCTGTCGCTTCGGTCGCAGAGAACGGAATCAATCCTCTGACCGCCGTTGTGACCGCACGCAGCAGAGGCGCCGCTAAAATAAGCGCCACTGTTACCACAAAATCAGGCTCGGAGACGGCTGTGTGCGAAGTTGTGGTAAAGACCGCCACAACTGTGGACGATGCCAGCCTTCCTACGGGACTGACGGCACTGACAAACGAACAGCTCACACTGGCAGATGTAAAGCTTCCACAAGGCTGGACATGGCACGAGCCGTCCCGCAGCGTTTCTTTGAAACAGTTTGCCGGCGTGCAAAGCAAAAGCTTTCTGGCACAGTACAATGACCCGCAGGACGCTGACGCAAAACCGTTTGAAAAAGATTTATCCGTGGCGTTCACCACTGTGACCGGCATTGCCATAGGCGCAGACAGCAGCTCTCTGCAGAAAGGCAAATCTTCACCACTGTCCGTGCTCTGGGACATCAACGGTGCACCGCTCGATCTCTCCGCATACGGCAGCCGGGTAGAATGGACCATAGATAAACCGGCAGTTGCGAAGCTCAGCGCCGCCAGCGGATCAGAAGTAACCCTGGACGCTGTCGAAGCCGGAAATGCGACTGTAAAGGCACAGATCAAATTTGCGGATAATAAACTGCTTAAAACACAGTTTAAAATCACAGTTACCGAAGGGGCACCCGCAGCAATACAGGTGACCGCCGTGGACGGTTTCTCCGCTGATGCACAGCAGAAACATGTGTACTACGGTACGATAAACACCACTGACGCCTCCAATACGGGCACGATCCATGTGACCGTCACAGGCGCAGATAAGCTGACGCTTAAAAACAACAACGCCAAGGTAATCAAAACCGACAAGCCGACGGCTGTCGAGGGCGGCTACAACATACCGCTCACCATGAAAGCCGCTGGCATGGCAAAAATTACCCTGATCGCAAACGACGCCGCCAAGACACAGACCGAGATCCGTCTGCACGTGTCCGATGCGATGCCAAACGTCAGTGACACACCTGTCACAATAAACCTGCAGCAGACCACAGGCACTGCATTTGCACTCTATCCGTGCACAGGATACCAGGTGACAAATGTCAGCCTTGCGGGAAGCGATGCCGGTAAGTTCACACTGAATACCGACGCCTCGCCGGAACAGTATGTGATCAAGGCAGCCGACGGCACGGCCACGGGAACATACAAACTTACTCTGCAGGGCACGGTAAAGGACGGAGCAAAAGAGTACAACTATGACAATGTGCCTCTTACCGTCAAGGTTGTCGATCAAAAACCGAAATTTAAGATCAAACAGACAGCAAAGGTAAATCTCTTCTATAAGAACTGGGAAAACAGCCGTTTAACGGTGACATCCGAGGAGACTCTGGATCGGGTGGAGCTGGCTGACTGTGATTTCACCGTCGAAAATGTCAACGGTTCCCATGTCCTGAAAGCCAAAGGAGGCGGACTTGCCGCAGACTGCGATAAGAAGGGTACGCTGACCTTACATTTCAGCGGCTATAAAGACATTACGGCAGACTTTACTGTTGGCGTGGAAAAGAAAGCGCCCGCATGTAAGTTCTCCAGCAAGACTGTAACGCTCTATCCCGATGCGGGGTTAAACAGCGCAATTTTGAATCCGACTGTCTATCAGCCAGACGGAAACCCCTACGCTGATGTAACGTATGAACTTGACAGCGCATCCAGCAAAGCCGGTTTCGCCCTGATGAATGACGAGAAGGGGAACCTGCTGATCCAGTACACTGGAAAGGGCGGACAGAATGCATCCTATGGTACCACGTTCACACTGTCACACAGTACGTGGACAAACGAGCTTGACGTACCGTTTACCGTTAAAGTGAGCAAAAACAAACCGGCTGCCAAGCTGGCCAAAACTACGCTGCAGCTCAACACAAACTCTGCATCCATGGCTTATGACGCTGCGGCGACAGCAGTGATGTGGAAGGACGGCGCCGCATTTACACCCGCCGGGGTGAGCGTAAGCGCAGCAGACGGAAAGTCGCAGGCAGTCATCCAGACAGGCATTGTCTTCCAATATGACGGGGAGAGCCAACAGGTAATTGCCAGGCTGAACAACACGGCTGTGGCACCCGGCAGCTACAAATTCAAGGTAAATATCCGGGCAACCGATACGCTGACAGTAAGCACACCGCTCACCGTCAAAGTCACGGACACAGCTATGGATAAGGCAGTCAAGATATCCGCCAAAGGAAACATTGACGTATTAAACCGTGAAGGAACCTATGTGACGGTGACACCCTCACTGAAGTCTCTGAACGGAACCATAACCGGCGTGCGCCTTTCCGGCAGAGCAGCCCACCTGTTCCTTGCAGAGTGCGAAGACGGCAAAGTATTCATTTATGCCAAGCCAAATGCAGCGCTGATTACCAAGTACAACTATAAGGTAAAACTCGATCTCAACATTGAAAACGCAGCCGGAGATTCGATCCGCTACATGACGCCGGAGATCAATCTCAAATTAAAGCAGGGCAAGCCCAAGGCAGCAGTCTCTCCCAAGAGCCTCACCATATACAGCGGCACATCTCCTGCCATCACGCGCCGTATCACTGCCACACTGAAAGGACGCGAAACGGAACTGCCGATTGAGAACGTAGAACTGCTGAATGAAACTGACGCATTCCAATGCGATTATACAGATGCAGGAAACAACGGCCCTGTCATCACGTTGAGAAATACCGCTGAGACAATTAAGGGCAAAACCTATAAGCTGCAGTTGAAAGTAACATTCCGCAGTCAGGCAGATAACGAAAAAGCTACTGTCATCCGCTATTCTGTCAAAGTAAAATAGAGCAATACCTGTGACAACTAAAAGCAGGAAACACGCAAGCAGGCAGTTGATCCATCCCGGATTGACTGCCTGCTTTCCTTGAAAAATCTATCTTTCCTCCGATGATCCATCGGTTCTTTTTCTCTACAACTCCTTAAGCTGCGCAAGCCACACCGCCGCGCTGGCGTCCGAAGGCATCCGCAGATCCCCTCTTGGTGAGAGCGCCACGCTTCCCACCTTCGGGCCGTCCGGCAGACAGGAGCGCTTAAACTGCTGGGCAAAAAACCGCTGATAAAAGATCTTTAACCACTTCAGTATGACATCCTCGTCATAAATCCCGGCAAATGCCATGCGCGCCACCCGGTAAACCTTCGCCGGCTCAAAGCCGCAGCGGAGCATATAGTACAAAAAGAAATCGTGCAGCTCGTAAGGACCCACCAGGTCTTCCGTCTTCTGGGAAATCACCCCGTCCACAGGCGGCAGAAGCTCAGGACTCACGGGTGTGTCCAAAATATCCAGCAAAAGCTTCTTGAGCGTCTCATCATCACAGGTGTCCGCATAGTAGCGCACCAGATGCCGCACCAGTGTCTTAGGCACGCCCGCATTCACACCGTACATGGACATATGATCTCCATTGTAAGTGGCCCAGCCAAGAGCAAGCTCAGACATATCCCCCGTGCCAATCACCAGACCTCCTGTCTGGTTGGCGATATCCATCAGCACCTGGGTCCGCTCTCTGGCCTGTCCGTTCTCGTAGGTAACGTCGTGGCAGCCGCTGTTCTGTCCGATATCCCCAAAGTGCACATTCACTGCCTCCCTGATGTCCACCTCCCGCAGACTCGTCCCCAGAAGCTGCGCCAGTCTGCAGGCATTGTCGTATGTTCTGTCGGTGGTGCCAAAGCAGGGCATGGTAACTGATGTTATTTTATTCCGCTCCATACCGAGCAGATCAAAAGCCCGCACCGTCACCAAAAGCGCAAGTGTGGAATCGAGACCGCCGGAAATGCCCAGCACCGCCGACTGGCAGCCGGTATGCTCATACCTCTTTTTCAGACCGTGGGACTGGATGGACAAAATCTCATCGCAGCGCGCTTCCCGCTCCTTCGCCTGATCCGGCACAAAAGGTCTCGCCGAAAACCGTCTTTCCAGAAAAGTCTCTTCCTCCTCCATGTGCACGGGCAGTATTGTATGTTCTCTCGTATTTTCTCCCTGATAGGTGCTCATCCTCCGGCGCTCATGGGAAAGCCTGTGAATATCCAGATCCGCATAAATTGCACCCGTTTCAAACCGTTTTGCCTGCGCCAGCACCGTTCCATTCTCCGCAATGATATTGTGGCCGCCGAAAACCAGATCCTGTGTGGATTCCCCCTCCCCGGCTGAACTGTAAACATAAGCGGCAATCTGTCTCGCGCTCGCAGACTTCACAAGCATCTCGCGATAAACATCCTTCCCCACCGTCTCATTGGACGCGGAAAGATTGACAATCACCGTTGCCCCGGCCAGCGCATGGGCTGTCGCGGGAGATTCCGGCGCCCAGATGTCCTCACAGATCTCACAGCCCACGGTGAGTCCCCGCACCGCATCTACCTGGAAAAGAATATCGGTTCCAAAAGGAATTTCCTTTCCCTCGTTCAAGAACGGCTCCGGCCGGAAATTTCCCGGCTCAAAGTGTCTTGTCTCATAAAACTCCGCGTAAGAAGGGATAGTCCGCTTCGGAATGAAGGCCAGAATCTCTCCGTCCTGCAGGACAGCCGCCACATTGTACAGCTTATGATTCCTTACCAGGGGCAGCCCCACAAAGACAAGGGCATCGCTGTCCTCTGTAGCCGCCGCCACCTCCGACAGCGCATCCATAGTCTGCGTCAGCAGAAGTTCCTGCAAAAACAGATCTCCACAGGTGTAGCCGGTAAGGCACAATTCCGGGAAGACAATCAGCCTGGCGCCACGTCCCACTGCCTCCTCGATCCCCTTACCGATTTCCCTGGCGTTGTAATGAGGGTCTGCCACCTTAATTTTCGGCGTTACCGCCGCTGCTTTTATAAATCCCTGTTTCATATCCTGTCAGCCCTTTCTCCTTCCCCTTTTTTCGTCTTCACGCTTATATTAAGTCTTGATTTATCTTTCTATGCTTCCTGCGTTTTACTTTCTCTTTTTACGCCATTCCTTTTTTAGATACACTCATTTTCCCCGTTTTCTCTGTTTTCTATCCGCTTTCCTGCAATCACGGCGCTATATATCAAATCTTGTTTTAATTTTTTGGATTATTGGGCCTTTCCTGCCTTCATCAGTCGTTCCACTTCCTGCACTGAGAACACGTAGTTCTTGTTGCAGAAATGGCAGTGCAGCTCCACCTCTTTCCCCTCGCTGATCATTTCCTGTAAATCTTTTTCTCCGAGGCTTAAGAGTACCTTCTCCACCCGTTCCCTGCTGCAGTCACACCGAAAACTCACCGGCATCCTGTCCGTAATCTCCAGACCAAACTCTCCCAGCACACTCTCCAGAATCTCCTCTGGCGTCTTTCCCGCCTCCAGTAATTCTGTAACAGACGTTATTTTTGTCAGTTTTTCTTCCAGACGGCTGATTACCTCCTCCGAGGTAAAGGGCATCAGTTGTACGACAAAACCGCCCGCCTGCCGCACAGTATTATCCCGGTTCATCAGAACGCCCAGCGCCACCACAGACGGTATCTGCTCGGAAGCCGCAAAATAATAGGTCAGATCATCGGCGATCTCCCCTGTCTGCAAGGTAACCGTGGAAGCGTAAGGCTCCTTTAATCCCATATCCTTCATCACATGCAGGACGCCCGCGCCGATCACACCGCCCACATCCAGCTTTCCCGCGCTGTTCGGCGGCATCATCGCCTGCGGATTGTCCGCGTAGCCTTTCACGTGGCCTGCGGCATCCGCCGTCGCTGTAAGACCGTGTACCGGTCCGGTTCCCCGGATCTGCAGGGTGAGAATGTCCTTCTCTCCCTTGAGCATACTGCCCATCATGAGCGCGCCCGTCATCAGCCTTCCAAGCGCCGCCGTCACCACAGGGCTTGCGTTGTGGGCCGCCCGCGCTTCTTCCGTCAATTCTTTTGTATTCACCGCAAAAGCGCGTATCTGCGCGCCCGCCGCCGTGGCACGTACCATATAATCTCCCATATTGTCTGCACCTTTCCCATCTATGTTATATCATCAGCTCTATTTCGATATACTTCCTCGTCTTGCCGTACGTCCGGCAAGACCGCTTATGGATGTCCCCGACTATTTCCCCGCCGTTTTCTTCTCCCAGATTTCCACTCCTGTTTCGTCCTTGGTCTGTACCATCATATAATTTTCCTCAAGCAGATGTTCCAATGCCTCGTCCATGCCCATGTGAATCCGCAGACAATAAATTCGGTCATAGGAGAGCAGTTCTTCCACAGACACCTGCGCGTAATTGGGGTAAAGCCTTGTCTCCTGCTCACTGTGCACCATGCTGTCCACAATATGCGCCGGCGCGCCGTACCCTCTTTTTTCAAAATAATACTCGATAAATCCATCCAACGCACAAAACTCGTTGGAGCCCACAAACAGTGCATTTTCTTCCCATATGCCACCTTCATTGGCAAGATAGTCCGCCGCCTCACGGTATGGTTCCATGGGCTTTCTGATGGATCGGTACGCATCGCGGTAGCTGACGGCAAAAGATACCAGCAAAAGTGAAATGACTGCAGTCCGCACCGTCCATACAACTGGTTTTTTCGGAAATTTTTCCGCCAGATCAAGTATATAGTCGATTCCCAATGCCGTGATCAGCAGAATCTGGGGCTGTACAACCGTAAAATATCGTTCCACAAACAGACCGCCCTCCGGATAAATGTACTTGCTGAACACGAAAACAAATCCGATCATCCAGCCCGTAACCGCCACGCAAAGCGCTGAAAGCAGCGCCCCTGTCCTTTCCCCGGCATACGATTTTCGCATCACGTACAACGCCCTGCCGGCAAGAAATGCCCAGGTAAGCAGACATATATACCAGAGAACGCGATTGCCGCTCAAGTAAAATAAAACCGTCCAGAGCATGTCTTTCCACTCCGGCGCCTCGCTCCAATAATTATCTAATCCCCAGCTTTTATAGTAAAAAGATGCAACAAGCCACGGAAAATAGATGAGACAGCCCGGAACATAACATAAAAGGTGTTTCCATGATACCTTTCGCAGCATCACAAGCGTCAGATCAATCACCCCGTAAAAGAAAAGCAGGATGCAGGCAAACCAGTGCGTCCAGAAGCAAAACGCCACAGCCACGCCATATAAAACCATCCGCTTCGCATCCGGCTTCTGCATCTTGCCGATAAAAGCATAAAGCACCAGGGCGGACAGGAAGAATGCCATGGCATAGCATCTGATCTCCCAAGCCGCCTGCCAGAGCAGGACATTTGACGAAGCCCCCAGACACAGGGCGATAAATCCTGCCCTTTTTCCTTTCAGCCGTCCTGCAGATAAGGCCAGAAATACAATTCCAGCCAGACAAAACAAAATAGAGGGAATCAGCAGATATTTCTCACCGTATGGCATAATCCGATAAGTCACATACAGCAGCATTGGATATAGCGGCAAGTTATTTTCCCGATACAGATACGTATTTAATACCTGCGGTATACTTAACCCGTCCTTAATGAATCCTATGGACGCCATTTCGTCCGCCCAAAAAGACTGGCAGTTCCCGTTTGCAAAGGCAAAAACACCCATCCAAAGCAAAAGCAGAACACCCGGAATCCAATATTTTCTCTCTATTATATTTTTCATAGCCTGTCAATCCCCTGTCGTCTGTCATTTCAGTAACATATGTTTTTATATTTCTTTATCCGAAACAGCTGTCTGATTCGCCATCGTTCCCGCGCCCTTTCTCGCCACCACGTAGATTCGCTCACTCTCCTCCGTCACCTCTCCGTGGGTGTCTGCATCCAGCGCTTCCAAAAAATCCAGTCCCGCCTGCAAAAGAAGTGCCTTCACCTGCTCCAGCCGGTAGCCTCGCTGGTAGTGCACCTCCTGAAAACGCCGGAATCGCTGTGCCTGCACATTCTCACATAACCGGGTCTGACAAAATTCCTGCCCTGTTTCTCCCTGCACTCTCTCCCGGCAGGCTGTCTGCCCCTCCGGGTTTCCCCCTGCCACGGACACATTTTTCTCCTCCGCCACAAAGACAGTCAGATCGTACTCGTTGATTTCCTCCTCCTCGTGATAATAGTTTTCCCAGATAAAGCTGCAATTTTCCCGGTTTTCCGCTATGGTCGCCTCCCCGATCATGACAGCGTATTTGTAGACGGTATTAAAATCAAAGATAAACAGTCCCTGCGGGTACAGATAATTGTTAACCCGCTCAAAGGTCTGCACGATATCCTCCTCCGTGAGCAGATAATTGACGCTGTCACAGACGCTGACAACCGCCCCCACCGTGCCGTAAAGTTCAAACTCCCGCATATCCTGCAAAAGATACAGGATGTCTAATCCCGACCGTTCCCGTTTATCCATGGCGATGCGCAGCATCCCTTCCGCGTTGTCCACGCCAATCATGTCATATCCTCTACGCGCCAGAAGTTCTGTAAGCGTACCTGTCCCACAGCCAAGATCGAGGATGGTGTTGCGCTCCTGCCGGAGGTTTTGATCCATCGGCTCTGCGGCCGTCTCCCCGCTGTCCGCCGTTTTCGACACATCGTCCACGCCGTACCGCTGAAAAACGCCCATCAGAAATTCACACCACGCCTCATAGGGCGTGTCGTCCATCAGTTCATCATAAACTTCCGCAAAATCAGAATATGCTTCCATCTTCCTGTCCGTCCTGTTATCCCTTTTCCAATCTCTTCATGCCACTTTGTCATTTCCCTGTATTCCAATATTTTCAGAGAGGTATCCATTCGCACCGTATAGACGTTCACCACAGGCGTACTATACCGTTTCGCCCATCGCTGTGCCTGCCAGTAAAACCACTTTTCTCTACTGTATAACTGTATAACAACGCAAAAGCTTTCGCAACCAAAAATTCCGGCCGCTCAATCCGTATTTCTTAAGATTTCCTATATCATAAACAAACACCTTAGACAGCCGCCCGAAAATATGCCATATTATAAATGCATAAAAAACTGAGTGCCCACGGCGTCACGGCAGTCGACGGCGAAAACCAGACAGACATGGTAAACCCACAGCGGATGTGCGCCTTTGCAGACGCTCTGAAAAGTGGAGAAACGGCGGAGCTTACCGTTCTTGTCGTCTCGGCTTACGGCAGGTTCACCGAATATCATCTGCGCGCAGAAGAGGACGCCCTTTCCGTCATCAAAACCTGCTATCAGTACATTGAGGGAACTTTTGAGCCGAAAAGCCGCGTGTCCTTCCCCGCTGATTCATGGCAGAATAGATCAGCGTGCAGCGCTCCGCCTCCGTTTCCTCCCACGTACAGCTCCAGCTCTCCGTCAAAGCTCCCCGTCTCTTCCCCCACTCTCTGCAAGGGAAACACAAAGGTTGCGTGCTCCTCAAAGGGCTCGCTGCTTCCCAGACTGTCCACTTCTTTCTCCTCGCCAAGGAAAAAGGATTCGCCGCCCGCATAGAGCTTCGTCACACCCGCTTCGCCTTCTACTTTTAAATTCACCCACTCGCCCTTTGGCAGCGTATAGTCAAAGGTGTAAGTCCTGCCTTCTCTGGTAAAGCCCACCTTTCCTGTTTCCGGCTCCACCGCATAGAAAGCCCACTTGCCGTAAGCGCAGTCGCCCTCCGCTATGATCTGGGCTTTATTGCTCTTTGCCGGGTTCTCCTCCAGCCGCACCTTCATCTTAACCGTGTAACGCGGCTCCGCTGCCGGCTCCTCAACCCCCAGAGGCTCCAGTCTCCCGGTCTCCTTCTCCAAATCAGCCGCGATCCGGTCCGCCCCCCACAGCCTGGCAGACAACACACCCAGAGGCTCCAAAAACCGCACATACAGATCATATTCGCTGATGCCGATATCCAGACTGCCGCACATGTCGTTCCAGATCATGTAGGCCGCCCCCAGCATCTGCGGCGAATAGGCGGGGATGGTCTCCGTCCTGTTATAGTCATAAAACCGGTTAGGCGCCCAATTTTCGTACAATTCCCTGCAATCCAGATAGTCGTAGCCGCCGCCCGGTATGATGTAAAGATGGTTATTCTGCATGTTGATCAGAGAATAGCCCGCCTCGTACATTTCCTGCGGATCGGCCCAATCCGTACTCCAAATATTCATCTGCAGGTTTTCAGGGGAAGGCACTGTCGTGCCGCCCATATTGCTAAGACTTCCCCAGAGGCGCACCGTCTTTCCCGCTTCCTGCACCTGCTTGTTAATTCTTGTCAGATACTGCCTGTACTGCTCCCCGTCTCCGTAATACTCGTCCATACCGATATTGACGATCTCAGCTTCCCGGAATGCGCCGCTTTCCTCATCCAGCGCTTCCCGCCAGATCTCCTCTGCCAAGGCCACGGCCTTTCCGTTCCCAAGATCAATCTGATCCACCGATTCGCCGGAAGTGCGCAGAGCATAATCCGGGTAGCGTTTCGTAATGGAAAGCGAGTGGGCCGGGGTATCAATCTCCGGCACTACCGTCACGCCGTAAGTCTTCGCCGTGGCAATGAACTGCGCAAGCTCCTCTTTCGTGTAGGCATACTCCTGCGGCATCGGATAATTCCCTTCGGCCTGCACTCCCAGAACGCCGGATTCCAGCCGGAACGCACTTTCCGCCGTCATGGCCTGCTCCACCGAGCCGGTGAGTCCGCTGGTGGCAAGGATCTCATTGTCATTCAGATGAATCGCCAGATCATTCATCTTATACCATGACATCGTCTCCATCATTGTATAAAGTACATCAAGCGACACGGCCTTTCTGGCCACGTCGATCCCAAAGCCCCGCACCTCGTAGAGCGGATAGTCACGGATATATCCCTGCGGGGCAGTTTCCCCTTCCTTCCAACCGGCAAACAGCATCTGCATCAAGGTGACCGTACCCCAGCGGATTCCTGTCGCTGTCTCCGCCTTTATGACACATTTGTCAGTTATCTCACAGGTATATCCTTCCCTGCCAAGGCCATTCTCCTCCTGCGCATAGCCAAGATAAATATCACCCGGCCTGACATCCTCCTCCGTCCCCTCGAGAACAGGCAGGCGCTTCTGGAAATCCCTGTCCTTACCGCAGCGCTCGCTCAAAAGTTCCGCCACATCCCAGACTGTCTGCGCATCCGCCTCTGCACTCTCACCCGTTTTCACGTTATGCCCCCCGGCCGGATCCGTCTTCTCTTCTTTTCCATACGGACGGCTGTCCATATCCACAATAATCCGCGCGCCTTCCTCCAGATAAAAGCTGCCACGGCCTCCTTTCCACTCCGCAATCGAGGGAATCACCCAGCCGGGACAGGCATTGACCGCCCCCTGCCCGTCTTCCGCCAAAGCCACGTCCACATCGGCCTGTTCATTCTCCAACGCATCATCCGCCTCGCCCGCATCTGACTGCACTTCCTCCGGCACGGCGTCCGCCGCAGGCACATGCACCACAAAGGAAACCTCCCTTGTCTCCTCCCGGCCCCTCGTGTCCTCCACCAGATAACCCACCGTCACGTCCTTCCCCTGAATCGTGTCATAGACGGTGCCGTCCGCCCCGATCACCTGCTCTAAGTCCGCGCCGATCAGCGTTACCCGAAAACCGTCCGGCGTTTCCGGGAGAACCAGCTTTCTGCCGCCCTCCGCTGTTTTTTCAATAACAGGCGTTTCTAATTTGTAGGCCGTTGGCTTGTCCCCGTAGACCTCAAACTCATAGAGGGAAACGTTCTGATACAGATCAGAGTAATCCGCCGACTCCTTCGACACCTCATAGGTGGACAGGCGAAGGAAACGTGTCTGTACAGGCTTCTTCAAAACGATTTCCTGGCTGAGCAGCTCCGGCGCCGTCTCAAAAGCCGCAAGCGTCTCGTAAGCCGTACCGTCCACGGAGCTTTCCAGCGCATAGGAGACAGCGTTTGCCCGCTCCCATTTCAGCACAACAAAAGAAACTGAAATTTCTTCGGGAAATTCCAGTTGTATAAAATGAGAGGCATCCTCCCTGTTATTCTCGCTGGACCAGCGGGAAGCGCGATCCGCATCGTTCCCGTCAATGGCCATAGCCGCAGACAAGGCCTCCTGCTCCACGCTGTCACAGGTAGCCTTCACACCCTTCCCCAGAGCCAGATTCGGGTTATCCTCCCCGGAAAGCGATCCTCCAAGCAAGACACCGATCAGCCCGGCCGCTGCCAGAACCACCATAAGCGCAGCGCCGGCCAGCATATATTTTTTCCTGTCTTTTTTCACCTTCATCCGTGATCTTACCCCACAAGTGCACCCAGCAGCCCGTAAGAGAGGAAAGACATGATCACCGTTGCGATGGCAATGCCTAAAAGCTCCGCCAAAACCGCCTTCTTAAAGTCCACATCCAAAAGAGCAGCAATCAGAGAACCCGTCCAGGCTCCCGTGCCCGGCAGGGGAATCCCCACAAAGAGCACCAGTCCCCAAAATTCATAACGCTTGATATTGTCACTCTTGCTCATGGCGCGGTTTTCCAGTTTCTCAATAATACCGCGGAAAATTTTTATTTTCTTAAGCAGCTTAAACACCTGCTTGATAAACAGTAAAATAAAGGGAATCGGAATAATATTGCCAATGATGCAGATCGGAATCGCCGTGGTAATTGGCACCTGCAAAAGCTTGGAGACAATCAGACCGCCGCGCAGCTCCAAAATCGGTATCATGGAAATCACAAAAACCACAATCTCCTTACTCACATATCTTCCCAATGTATTGGCAAATGCCACCGCTAAACTTTCCATATTTTCTTACACTCCTCCACTGTTTTCATTATTAAATCCTATTTTAACTAACTCAATCCACTGCATTTTCTCTGGCCTTCCGCCCGCTCTGCCTTCTACTGTTATAAGTATATGTCTTATATACTTATGAAAAACACCTTATTCCGATAAATCTTCCCTTAACATCCGCCGACGGTTTTCTACCCGCAGATTTCATAAAGCGCCCGGTAAAGCGCCTCCATCTGCCCATCTGTCCCTATGGTAATGCGAAGATAATTGTCGATCCTGTCCTTGTTCCACCACCTGACATAAATGTCATTTTCTTTCAACCGCTCGAAAATTTCACGGGCAGGAACCGTTTTGTGGGAGGCAAAGATAAAATTGGCATAGGACTTCGGAAAAGCAAATCCCCGCTTTGTCAACTCCTCCTCCGCCTTTTCTCTCGTCTGTATGATCCTCCGACAGCAATCCCTAAAGTACGCCTCATCCCGCACCGCCTCCACGCCAAGCGCAAGGGCCGCCGTGTTCAGGGTATAGGAGTTGACCGAATACTTTACGTCATTCAGATACCGGATCAGCGCAGGCTGCCCCATACAAAAGCCGATCCGCATACCCGCCATGGACCGGGACTTGGAAAAGGTCTGCACCACCAGCAGATTGTCATACTTATCAATCAGCGGCAGCGCGCTCGTCCCGCCGAAATCAATGTACGCCTCGTCCACAATCACCACCACATCCCGGTTGGCCGCCACAATCTCCTCCACCTTTTCAAGGGGCATCAGCACTCCCGTAGGGGCGTTGGGATTCGGGAAAATCACGCCGCCGTTAGGCTTGCAGTAATCCGCCGGACAGATCTGAAAGTCCGCGTCCAGCGCCTTCCTCTCATAGGGTATTCCGTACACATCCGCCCACACGTCATAGAAAGAATAGGTGATATCCGGGAAAAAAACCGGTTTGTCCGACTGAAAAAAGGTCATAAAAGCGATAGAAAGCACATCGTCCGAGCCGACGCCGATAAAAATCTGATCCGTCCCGATCTGATAATGCCCCGCCAGCGCCTCCGCCAGCTCTGTCTGTTCCGGGAACTCTGGATAGAGCCTGAATTTTTCCACATCCAGAGCGGCCAGAGCCTTCCCAACCCCCGGCGCAGGCGGATACGGATTTTCATTGGTATTCAGTTTGATAACACCCGATTTCTTCGGTTGTTCGCCGGGCGTATACGGCACCACCCTGCGTACATTTTCTTCCCATTTCATGCGGTTTATCTCCTTCTTCTCACGTTATTGACCACGCAGCCGCGAGTCCGCTATATTCTGCCGCCTGCTCTTCATTGCCAAGCTCCTGATAGCACTTGGCAAGTCCCCGCAGGGGAAGATCGCCGCCGCTGTGGATGTCTAAAATGCTCTCCGTCTCGTAAGCCGCATTATACAGCCACACAATAGCCTCATCATAATCTTCCCTTTCCATATAGAAAGCTCCCAGCTCGCAGCAGATTTCCGCACAGCCTTCGGACGCAACAGCCTTCATCGCGTACTTAAAAAAGTCCGCCACATCTCCGGCAAGCCGCGCCGCCTTTGCCGCCACGCAGGCCGCCTCCATCAGCTCCTCTTCTCCCCGGCTCCCATCCTTGCAGGAATCCTGGAAAAACGCCCTGGCCGCCAGAAAATCTTTCTCCTCCCCGGAGATAAAAAGCTCTTTCGCGTAAATGTTGTGCAGTCTCTTATCGAGAGGCTCCCCCGCCTCCACAATCCGCGCAAAAGCCGCCAGATCCCTGTCCTTGTGGTTTTCTTCCGGCAGATGCTGAATGCAGATCTCGCTATCGTAAATAACAGGCGTAATTCCCACCTGCTCATGGATCGCCCCCTGCCATCGGAACGTGCGGTTTCTCCTAAAAAGCTTAGGCCGAAGCTCCTTGTCGTAGTTGTAGATCGTTCCGTTTGCCAATTGATTTGCATAATACATCTGTACAATTTCGATCTCCGGCAGCAGAACCTCCTTCATCCGCAAGAAAGCGGCTCTGTTTTCCTCATCCAGCACTTCGTCCGCATCTGCCGAATAGATATACTCCATCTTTGCCTTGGAAAAAGCAAAATTTCTCGCCTCCGAAAAGTTCCCCGTCCACACAAAGTCATAGACCTGCTCCGTATACCCCGCCGCAATCCGCTTCGTTTCATCGGCAGAGCCCGTGTCCACAATGATAATCTCATCCACAAGCCCTTGCAGGCTGTCCAGACATCTGGCTAAAATCCGCTCTTCATTTTTCACGATCATGCACAGGCTGATTGTGACCATGGATATCCTTCCTTTCCCTCCCGGCATTCTGCGCGGCGCTCCCTATCGTCCGCCGACAGACCGGCTCCCGTCTCCTGCATTCGGCTTCTCGCGTCACCGATAAGAAAACAGCGCTTCGGTCTGCATTCTCTCCTCCACGGGCAGCCACGTCTCGCTCTTTCCCGCCCGAAACAGCAGATTCTCATATCGGTGCTTCTTCACAAATCCCGCAGACGCATAAAGCAGATATCTTGTCGTAAAAGACATGTCTCCCATCCGCTCCCGCATATTTACGACATAGGTGTCATTTATCTTCCGCAGCCGTTCTCTCCCAAGAAACCGGTATTTTTCACCGTCCCAGTTATAGATCTTTACTTTTTCTCCCATTGTGCCTCCATTCCGGCACATCTCTCCAGACATTCTTTAGATAGAGTAACACACTCCCCCGCCGATTGCAATTCAAACCGAAGGTGAAAGGACGCGCCTTAGCGCAGACAGCAGCCGGTCCTGCCCTCTCTGCAATAGCAGCGGCAGCCCTACCCCCGCAGCCAGATAAACCATCTGAAACGCCTCCGATCCTTTTACCAGATAATAATAATCAATATCTGCGTAAAAACGCGCAAAATCAAAATCCGACAGATACCCCGTATGGGCAGCAATCCCCGCCAGAACCGCCTTCACCAGCATAAAAGCCAAGATATGGTGCATCATCACCGCATAAGTATTGCGGCCCAGATACAGAAAGTTTGCCCCGCAGAGCGGAGCCAGAATTTTCGAAACGCGCAGCCAGAACGCCACACCTGACACCACTGTCACATACGGAATCACCGGCCCGTTTGCAAAGCCTGTGCACCACACACTGCTGTAGGCAAGCCCGTTGCAGCACAGATGCAGAAGCACCTGTATACCAAACACCGCAGCAAAGTAGGGACCGTTTCCAAGAGTGTCCCATGCTTCCAGTTTCTTCTTATAAAATTGGCCCATCTGAAAGCACGGATAGAGGAAGAGAATCCGTCCAAGCGTCTTGTATAACCCCCACACACGACCTTCTATGGCAAACTGCACCACAAGCATCCCCACGGCCAGAGTGCCGATCAGAATCAGCCACTCGCTATTTATACGCAGCCATCTGAGCAGAAGCCGCATACACAGATTCATCACCTCAACGATAAAGAGCACGGGCACAAACCATGCCGCAAAATGATAGATAAACTGATAACCGTTTAAGAAGGGAGATACAAACAGAGTCTTAAATGAGATCGCCTCACCCATCGCAAAACCGCCAAAGGCCCTCAGCGCCCATGCGACAATTCCATAAATCACATTCCAGATAAAATAAGGCAGGAGAAGACGTCCCGCCTTCCTTTTCAGATACGCGAAAGGCCTGCTCTCCTCCTCTTCCCGATAGAAATAGCCAGAAATAAACATAAAGAGCGGCACATGAAAAGAATAGTAGGGAAACAGACCGCCCACCGATAAAATATCATAGCCTGAATGACCCGCCACGATCATGATAATGGCAAGGGCAGATAGAACCCCGAATGTAACACTATATTCGCGGGAGAATGCGCCCTCCCGCCTCTCATATGACACACTTGTCACTTTCTTTTTCTTTTTCATCTAAATTAACAGCCTTCTACTAGTCAGATATCCATTCGTCTACCAGACGAACAACGCTTTTTGCCGTCCTGTCTATTATGATATTGTATCACGCCCCTATTTGAATATCCACAAAAGATATTGTAAAATAATACACGGCCCTCTAAAATGGGCATATACGCTGCTGACAAAATAATCTGACAACGAAACGGACAAAGTTATGAAAACAACACAACCGAAACAAAAACACTCACTCTTAAACCTACCATACCTTATTTCTCTGCTTCTTTTGACAGGACTCCTCACAGGCTGCACTCCGGGCGACGCTCCCGGCGAATCTCCCGCCCGCACAGTCACAAAAGAGATAAATGCCCCGTTCCCAAGCGAAGCGCATCTGCGCGCCTTTACGATCGTGCAGGATCTTGCGGGCGAAGATTTCACCCCCGCCGCCGCGCAGGATATTCCCCGCAATTCCGCCGCCAGCCTAAGCGTCCCCACTTATGTCACGAAAGTGGAGGACACCTATTTTATCGTGGACTGTTACCACAACCAGGTGATTTACCACGATAATCTCACGGATCCTCTGACGGACTGGCAGATTTTAACAGATGAAATCGACAAAGGGCACACCATCGCAAGCGACGGATTTGTCTATCTGGTGGACGACACGGAGGGAAACCGCATCCTTGTATTTGAAAAAAAGGAGGGCGTTTTCTACCACACCCAGACGCTGGATGGAGTCGGAAACCGCCCTCACTATATTGTCTATGACGCCCCTACGGACACCTTTTATGTATGGAGCTCCATGAACGGCGAAATGTACCTGTGCCGCCATGATCCCGGAGACTCCCACATGTACCTCACCCAAATCCGCACTGTGGACGCCCTAAAGGACACCTATGTGCGCTCCTTCACCATCGAGGGGAACGACATCTTTTTCGTATCCGGCACACCCGGCACACCCGCTATTTTGCAGGCGGATCTTTCCACCTTCGAGATCAGAAAAACCTACCCCGTACCTGACGAAATGGCCGGCATGATACAGCTTACCTTCGCCAAAGGCAGCTGCTATATTACTGTTTCCACAGATATCACAGGCAGTCAGGACTATGCCACCATCATCCGCACAAAAAATCTGAAAAACCTGGCGCGCGGAAAGTACGAGGATATTTATGAAAATTTCATCGGCGGCGGCACGCCCTACTACATTACCCAGATAGATAACAGCTACTATTTAACTGAGCACCGCATTCCCGGACACGCAGTCTGGAAATTTGATATCACAAAAGACGGGGTGGAAAATGTGGAAGCCGTCTACTGAATTTGCAAAGTTCTATTGGTCCGCCTCCACTACGCCGTTGATACCGCGAAGCGCAAACAGCGTCAACAGCATCAGCACGATTCCAACCGGCAGTGCAATCCACGCGCTCTTTACGAAGCCGGCAACAATGTAAGTGATAAAGGACACCACCGCCGCCACTACCGCATAGGGAAGCTGGGTCGTCACATGATTCACATGCTCGCACTGCGCGCCCGCCGAGGCCATGATGGTCGTATCGGAAATCGGGGAACAGTGGTCGCCGCAGACCGCACCCGCCATGCAGGCGGAAATGGACATAATCATCATCTGCGGATCGCCGTTCTGGAACACCGCAACCACTATGGGAATCAGAATACCGAATGTTCCCCAGGAAGTACCTGTTGCAAAGGCAAGGAAACATCCCACCACAAAGATGATCGCCGGCAGGAAGTTCATAAACGCACCCGCGCTGGACTCCACCAGCCCTGCCACATACACGTCTGCGCCCAGGCTGTCCGTCATCGCCTTCAGCGTCCAGGCAAAGGTCAGAATCAGAATCGCAGGCACCATCGCCCGGAACCCTTCTGGAATACAGTCCATACACTCCTTAAAGGAAAGCACCCGGCGGATCTGATAGAGAATAACCGTGATAACCAGACCGAAAAAGCTGCCGAGCGTCAGACCAAGAGACGCATCGGAGTTCGAAAATGCCTCGACGAATCCTGCCCCCTCAAAGAAACCGCCCGTGTAAATCATGCCGATCACACAGCAGACAATCAGCGCGGCAATGGGAATCAGCAGATCTACAACGCCGCCTTTTGCGTTTACTTTCTCTTCCTTTGTATTTTCATAAGGGCGCCCCGGTGTCGTGAAAAGATCGCCCTTTCTAGCCGCATTTCTCTCATGCTCCTTCATCTTTCCGAATTCTGTCTTCATCAGCACCATGCCGACCATCATAACGATCGTCAGAATCGCATAAAAATTATATGGAATTGCGCGGATAAAGATGGAGAAACCGTCCTCCCCCTCCACGAAACCTGTCACAGCCGCCGCCCAGGATGAGATCGGTGCGATAATACATATTGGCGCCGCCGTTGCGTCAATCAGATAGGCCAGTTTTGATCTTGACACCTTAAACTTGTCCGTTACGGGACGCATCACGCTTCCCACAGTCAGACAGTTAAAATAGTCGTCAATAAAGATAAGTACCCCTAAAAGAATCGTCGCAAGCTGCGCGCCCACCCGGTTCTTGATCTTGCCCGCCGCAAACTGCCCGAAAGCCGCCGAGCCGCCCGCCTTGTTCATCAGGCTGACCATCGCACCCAGAATCACAAGGAATACGAGAATACCTACATTGTAGCTGTCAGACAAAACGCCGATGATCCCGTCCGAAAAAATATGGGTGATCGTCAGCTCAAACTCAAATCCCGAGTACAGGAGCGCTCCCATCAGAATACCGACAAACAGGGAACTGTAAACCTCCTTCGTGATCAGCGCAAGGCCGATAGCCACAATGGCCGGAACCAGCGCCCAGAACGTAGCGTGCAGACCGGGCACATACAAGGTCTCCTCCTCCGCCGCAAATACCGTCGAGGAAAATGCCATCGCCAAAAGAAACACCGTCGGCAAAAGCATTTTCCACCTCATTCTCATTTGTTTCATGACTTTTTCTCTCCTTCTCTTGTTTTTCAAGCGAAAACCACAAACACGCCGCCTTGCGCCACGCGTTTGTGGTATTTCATACTCTCCGTCTAATCCGGGCTGTGGCTGCCCTCTTTTACAACATAAAATTACATTTTATTTTACTCGACAATACAGCAAGTGTCAAATATTTCTTTAAACCGATACCGATATGCCCGTACCGATGTCGGACTGGCTCCCTGTCAATCCGCCGGCCGTTTCAAAGCCTTGCCTCCATCAGATTCCCCGAAGCATACCTTTTAAGCCCTTTGTAAAACACCGCCACAGCCAGAGCGGTCAGCCCGCCGGCATACCCCAGCACCGTAAAGAGCATCCCGGCCTCAAATCTGACCAGCATATGCACCGGATGCCAGACTGTCATACCCGCAGGAATGACAAAATACAGCAAAAACCGGGTAACGCCATTAAAAATTCCGTCCGGGTAAGTGGCGAAGCTTACTATATTCATAACCATCTGGTCCTGCACCATATCCATCCGCACAAACCAGAAGGACAGGCTCCCCAGAAGCAGGGCAAAGGACGTAAAGATCACCGCTCCTGTCACCGCAAACAACAGGAACAGGAAAAACCCGCCCACGCCGGGCCTGCAGATGCACACAATCACCACCCCGTAGAGGAAATCGCCGATCGCGGAAATATCAGTGGAAGAAGTGAGCACGCTGACCAGCACATTCTTTGGCTGCACCAGAAAGGAATCCAGCTTTCCCTTGATAATCAGCTCCGAAAGGGAAAACACCCTTGCAAACAGAATATGCGAAAGCCCGAAGGACGTTGCGGTCAGCCCCCAGAGCAGCATAATCTCCCGCATAGTATATCCCCCCACATCCTCCCGCAGCCGGAGCAGGATAATCCACTGCACCAGAAAAGTGGCGTTGTTCAGCAGCATGAAACAGATATTGGTCAAAAAAGTAACCTTGTTCACCATCTCCCGCATAATATTATATTTAACGGAAAGCAGGCATACCCGCATTTGATTTTTAACCGCCGTTAACATACAGCTTTTTCACCCCCTTCTTATAAATCAGCAGCATCAGCGCACCTCCTGCCGCCAGATAAACTGCCTGCGCCGCCAGTATCTCCACACATTTTTTCGAACTAAAATCCACGATCAGCTTGGCCGGCCCATAGCAGACTGTGTAGATCGGTGTCAGCTTGAATAGCGGTTGTAATGCTATTGGAAAAATTTCAACCGGAAACATCGTCCCCACAACCAGAAGCAGCTTATCATACAGCCACTGGAAGGGTGTCGCATCCTCAATCCAGAAGGAAAGCAGACTGATGCATATTTTAAACACCGCATTGATCGTGAGTCCCAGAACCACACAGAGCGCCATCCCCGGAACCGCCGCCAAGGGAAACCGTGGCAGCGGCCCCACCATCACCGTCCCGATAACCACTGCAAACATCATATACATGGGCAGCCTTACACTCCACTCCCCGGTATATTTCGTCAACACATACAGCGTATAGTGGTATGGTCTGTTCATCAGATAAGCAATATTGCCGCCCCGGATGCTCCCTGACACCTCCCCCGCCACAGAGGCGGCATTGGAGCCGAACCAGATCATCTCCGTCATCATCACGTACCAGATCATCTGCTCCTTTGTATATCCTGCAATCAGCTCTCCCGGCGTCTGGTAAATATATCCCCAGAGTTTGACAAAGATAAAAATAAAGATAAAATATGAAAAAAATCCCATCACCATATTGGCCGCATACTGCAGACTCTCCAACAGCACGGACTTGTAAATGACCGCATACTTTCGCCATGGCATACATCCTGCTGCCCTGCGGCGCCGGCTCCTGTCGTCCGTCAAAGCGGAACTTTCCATGCGCTTTTCCATAGGTCAGCTATCCTCCTTCGATTTGTAGATATCCACAATGATCTCCTCCAGCGTCCGGGCCTGAGCCTCCCCATTTCCCGTCTTCACCGCACACGCTCTGTCTTGCGCCTGCATGTTTGCCGGACTTTTATCCAGATAATGGCTCACCAGATGCTCCACCGAATCATCCTGCACGATCTGTCCGGCATTCACGATAATGATACGCCTGCAGAGCTTTTCGATATCCCCCACGTCATGGCTGGTCAGAAAAATCGTAGTGTGTTCCTCTCTGTTCATCTGCCGAATCAATTCCCGGACGTTTTCTTTCACCACCGGGTCTAAGCCGATCGTCGGCTCATCCAGAAAAAGCACTTTCGGTTTATGGATCAGCGAGGCCACGATTTCACAGCGGATCCTCTGCCCCAGCGACAAATTTCTGACAGGTGTGTCAATAAATGCCGCCAGCCCGAACCGCTCTGCCAGCTCTCCGATCCGCGCTTCCGTCTCCTCCTCAGAAAGGTCATAAATCGCACCGAAAAACCGAAAGTTGTCGTAAGGCGTCAGATGTGTCCAGAGCTGTTCCTTCTGCCCGAACACCGTGCCGATCTCATAGGCAAGCTGCCTGCGCTTTTTCGTGGGATCAATGCCCATCACCTCCACCCTGCCCCCGTCGGGATAGAGAATCCCGGTCAGCATCTTGATGGTCGTGCTCTTGCCCGCGCCGTTTGGCCCGATAAAGGCAAGCATCTCCCCCTCCTCCACCGAGAAGGAAACCCCGTTCACCGCCTGGATCTCCTCTATCCGGGGATGGATGAACGCTTTGATGCTGCCGCGCATTCCCTTTTCCTTCCGCTTTACGCGGAATGTTTTCGATAAATTTTCCACTCTGATTGCCTGCATTTCTGTCCTCTCCTCTCTTGACTCTTTCCGAATAAGCAGACTCGAAAGACTTCGTCTTTCTCGTTCGCGGTCTCCGTTCCACTTCGGTCCGCGCAGGACAGACGTCCCCCGGACGTCTTGCGCCTCGTCATAAATCGTCTCAGCCAGTCTTGCGTGCTAGCACACATCCTGTCTGTGCCGCTTTCTGACTCTGCTTATTCGCGCAAAAAAGGAGAACCGCGTGTTCTGTACACCTTCGTGTATCTCACATGCGGTTCTCCTATCTGAAATCCTGATTCCCGCATGGCCAAATAAGACCTTTCGTCTTACGGCCATGCGCCCGGCGGCTTTCCGCCGCCTTCAGGCTGTGACCATAATCTGAAAAATCTGCATAATACCCATAATGACCATAAACTGGACTCGATTAGTGTGAAACATATTCTTGTCTCCTCGCTGAATTTTCAGATAGCATATCACAGTCTTTTTTATTTGTCAAATATTTATCACACTGTTTTTACCTCCACCACCACAAAAATCCCTTCGGCTTTATCGTAAATTTCACCGTCTTTTCGCCGCCATAGTTGTCTGCGCCCTTGATTGTCACGCTGGCTGTTCCCTTCTTCACATTATTCTTATAGCTTCCCGGCACGATCTCCCACTGGCTCCGCTCCTGATTTTCGTCGATCGGTCTTCCTTTGACTTTAACCGTGATATCTTCCTTATCCAGAGTGATCTCCTGCCCGGTGTATACCTGTTTCGGAACCGAAACTGCCGCCGAAGAGATGGAAGACTTGGAAATGCGGTACTCCCCTGACAGGGTACCCGTGTAGTTTCCGCCGTCTTTCCCCTTCACGGTCACCCGCAGAACCGTACCTGCCGGAATGATATCTTCGGTATTCACAACAGTGCCTGCGGCACGGACAGCAGACCCGCCTCCAGAAATATTCTGCACCGTTGTCTCATCCTGATAAGTATACATGACATTCTTGTCATAATCTGTGCCTGCACGAAGAACTGTACCATCCAGATCCGTAACCGTCACCTTTGTCACATAGCCGTTTTTCTTATTCTGGTAAGTCTTATCCTGCGCCGACAGCTTCAGTTTTCCAAGCTCCTGCTTTGTAATTGTATAGGTTAACGCCTTGCCGTAGGTTCCCTTAAAACATCCTTTTCCTTTTATAGTGACTGCCGGAAGTTTTTCGGTGTCGCTGCCATCGTTTAGGGCCTTATGATTCTTGAAAGTCAGCGTGTAATCCTTTCCTTCTGTCAATACCTGTGTACTGCCGTCGTCCCGCCTGAAGGTGAGCGACACAGCGGGCTTCGCCCCGCCTTTGGCATAAGGTACGCTCTCCTGAAGGAGCGCCACCGTCACCCTGCTTTCCTTATCTGCCGTCAAGTCAAAGGGCAGAATCTTAAAGCTCTTCTTCATCGTCCCTGTATATGCGCCTTTTCCCGTAAAGATCGCAGAGGCCGTGCCCGCCTCCCGGTTCTTTTGCCAATCGACTGTATAATCCGTTCCCTCCCTAAGGAGTGTGTCCACAGTCACGCCATCCTTTTTGACTTTGAGAGACAGCGAAACCTTCGGCGTAATAGCAACACCGCCATAGGAAAACTCTTTCTCTGCCAGGCCTGTAACCACCGCCTTTTTGATAGGTGTGCCCGTAATCTTAAAGCTGATCCGTTTTGCGCCGCAGTACCCGGCCGTCTCAATTCCCGTCACCACAGCGTATGCCGTTCCCACAGCCGTGTTGCGGCTGTAAGCCACCGTATAATGCGTATTCTCCGTCAGCGTTGTTTTTCCGTCTTTCACCGTAATCTGCGGCATAAGCGCATCTCCCGTGTAAGGTTGCGCTTTCACTCCGCCCACGCTCAGCTTACTCACCGGTTTCAGTGTGTCTGTCACCAGGAGTCTGAGCCGGCGGCTGCCTTTAAAATTTCCCTTTCCGGCAATCTCGATCCAATAGACGCCCGGCTCCTTTACGGAATCCAGCTTTCCTCCGTCCGTGCCGCTTACATAGGTATAAGTATAATCTGTCCTGTTTTTCAGCTTTGTATCGTTCCATATAAGGACCGGTGCCGGTTTCTGCGGCTTGTTACTGTATGCCACAGCCATGTCATCCGCCGCAAAGTTTCCATCCGCCTCTGTGCCTCCGATATCTAACGGCAGAATCCGAAATGTCTGTGTCTCTTTCCCGGTATAATTCCCTTTGCCTGTCACCGTAACCGTAGGCGCGGTTTTGGCCACAGATGCCTTGTCTGCCTTCGTATTGTTCTTATAAGCCACGGTGTAATCCACTTTTTCTCTCAGCAGCGTCTTATAATCATAAACTCTCACTTCCGGCCTGATCGCCTTTCCTGTATAGGCGTACCCTGTGTCGGACAGACCTGCAATCCAGAGTCCCTCCGGAATCACCCCGTCGGAAGGCAGATCCCCCGGCAGGACGTCTCCGAAACCTCCCACCAGAAGCACGCCGCTTTTGTAACTCATGTGGTAGTTGTTTCCGGCATCGGCGCCATAGGGTATGATCTGATAGCGACCGGGCTGTAAGGGTGACGCAAGAGCCGGAATGTAGCGGAACGACGGCTCTCTGTGCCACGTATCGCCTTCCAGAAAGCCTTCCGCCTCCCATTTAATGTCTGCGTCCTCCGGCGGCTGTGCTCCCGGCTCAAGTGTCAATGAGGAAACGCTTATCTTCACTTCCCGCTGTCTGATCTGAAAACTGTAAATGTTTTTCCGAAGGGCATACTGCTGCGTTGCGGTTCCCGACAATTCCACAGATAATCTATAGGAGCCCGCCTGTGTGGGCGCCTCCGCAGTTTCCGTATAGACAGTCCCATCCGCCCTTGTACCAGAGTACCGATAGACAGGTGCAAGATCCGCTATCACATTCCCCTCAGAATCCGTGATCACAGCTGCACCGCTATACGGGCTGGCCTCACCGTCATACAGTTTGCTGGTCACGCTCACGCCGGACACCGTCACAATTTTTTTAAGCCCGCCTGCTCCATCATCCAGATAGCCGTTTTTATAAATAAGGATGCTCTCCGCCTTTTTCTGGGGCAGCTCCATATAGATCCGGCCGTCTGCGGATTTCCACTGATCCCCTGTCTGCGACGGCAGCGGCACCTTGGTGACACAGTTGACTGGCGTATAAAGAATAGATAAGGAAGAACACCCGGCAAAGAGATTCTCCACATAACTGTAAATTCTGTCCATGTTAAAGTTTCTCATATCCAGATCGACCAGACTGCTGCAGCCGCTGAACATGCCGGTCATATCCGCATTCCTGTTTATGTTCACTACAGCGGGTCTCTGAAAACTGCTCAAATCCAGACTCGTCAGGGCTTCACAGTCCGCAAACATACGACTCATATTTTTCAGAAACCCGATATCAAAACTGCTCACATTCACATCGGTAAGATTGCTGCAGCCTTCAAACATACCACTCATGTCCTCAACCAGATGGGTATCAAAGCCGCCTAACTGCAGCGCAGTCAGACTACTACAACCGGCAAACATACCACTCATATTTTTGGCGCTGCCCGTATCAAAACCACTCACATCCAAATCCGTAAGGCTATTGCAGCCGAAGAACATACGGCTCATATCTCTGGACTGTGCCGTTCTGAAATGGGACAGATCCAGCCTGGTAAGTGAACTGCAGCCGGAAAACATATCCTGCACACGTCTCTCGTCATACGGTCCTTTGATCATGTATTCCCCAAAGCTGCTTATATCCAGATCCGTCAGACTGCTGCAGTCCTGGAACATGCCTGCCATGCCTCCCACCTTTTCCGTCGTAAAGCTGCTCAAATCCAGACTGTCGAGACTGCGGCAATTTTTAAACATGTTTTGCATATTTGTCACACTGCCAGTTTCAAAGTTACTCAGATCAAGGCTGGACAGAGCAATACAGTCTTCAAACATCCCTCCCATATTCCCTACATTTCCCGTATCAAAACTGCTTACATCCAGATTTGTCAAAGAACGGCAGCCGAAAAACATTTCCTCCATATTCGTTACATTTCCCGTCTTAAAATCGTTTAGATTCAAGTCAGTCAGAGAACGACAGCCGGAAAACAACTCACTCATATTGGTGATTCTGCTGGTATCAAATTCACTCAGATCCAGGCTCTTAAGATTAACACAGTTTTTAAAAATACCTCCTATGTTTTCTGCGCTTCCCCGCAGCTTTAACGACTGCAAAGCGGTACACGAGCTGAACAGATTATGGATATCATAAGCCTTGATCTGGCACATGTTCAGTTCCTTAAGTGCCGTACATCCATAAAACATATTTCCCATGCTGTTGGCGGACATCCCAGAATTCATCGCCCCCGTGTCGAAATTGGATATATCAAGTTTTTCCAAAGAAACACAACCCTTAAACATGCTTTCCATGTAGCCTGTCTTCCCCGTATGAAAGCTGCTCACATCCAGGTCGGCAAGCTTCTTGCATCCCTCAAACATACTCACCATGTTCTGAACCCTGTCCGTATGAAAAATTCGAAGATCCAGAACCGTAAGGCTGCGGCAATTCTTAAACATATAGCACATTGACGTCACGTTCGCCGTATTCAGACCATCCAGGTTCAGTTCCTCCAGAGCGTAACAGCCCTCAAACATGCAGGACATATCTGTTACTTTACCCGCTTTCAGGCCGGACAGATCTATGCTTTTCAGATTTCTGCAGTTATAAAACATGCGCGTCGTGTTGGTAATCCCACTCACCCTAACTTCCGCCGTAAGAATCCTGTAATCTTCGGCCCACGGAGGAGTCATCTGATCCCAGAACACCGCGTCCTCTTCCGCATAATCCCCGGTTCCCTCTACTGTCAATTTGCCCTTTTTGTCTATCGACCAGGAAATCTCGTTTATTTTTCCGCTGTCGACCACCTCAGCCGGAGGTTCCGTAGCGTCTCCGATTTGCAGGACACCGTTCCTATATCTGATACTGTAATTTCCCGCGACTTCATCTGCCACAGCCGCTCCATAGGGTATAATGGCGTATGTTCCCGCCTGATCCAGCGCAATTTTACTTTCCTCCGTGCCATATTTAAGCGTCGGCCGTATCGCCAGCGTGTCCGTCCCGGCCATTTCACTGACTTCACAGGTCAATGTGCTGAGAACCGGCAGAGAACCGCCAAGCGCCACGTTCACCGACGGCGCCGTGACCGTCACTTCTTTACGGGCAATGCGGAATGCATATGTGGTTTTCTTACAGATATATTTCTCCTCATCCAGCCCCGAAATCTGAAATGTCAGCGTATAACTTCCTGCCTGAACCGGCGCGTTCGCACTTTCCGCATATGCACTGCCATCTGTCAGAGTCCCGGAATAAACGCCGGAAAGCACAACCCCCGGGATTGCCGTTCCCGCCGCATCCGTGACAGCGGCAGTCCCTTCATATGTAAACGGATTACCGTCATATTCCTTTCCTGCCACCGTGATCCCGGTAACAGAAACAAGCTGCTTCGTTTTTCCGTCTCCCGGATAGCCGTTTTTATATAACACAATGCTCTCACTCAGACCAATTGGCAGCTCACGGTACTCTGTCCCGTCTTCCGTGTACCATTTCCCTGCTTGATCAGGCAGCCTCTCCCTGATCAGGCAGTTGACTGGCGTGCAGATATACTCCATTTTCTCCAGCTCCCAGATATCCATCGGGTCACCTGTACAATATCCCATGTCAAAGCTGCTCAGATCCAACCGTTTCAGACTATTACAGCCACTAAACATTTTTCTCATATTTTCTGTATTTCGTGTGTCAAAACCAGTCAGATCCAAATCCTTCAGTCTGCCACAGTAATAAAACATAGAAGACATATTTTCCACTCTGGATGTGTCGAAACAGCTTAGATCCAAATCCTCCAGTTTGTCACAGTAAGAAAACATCGAAGACATATTTTCCACCTTGGATGTGTCGAAACAGCTAACGTCCAGCGTCGTCAGATTCTGGCATTCGGAAAACATGCCGCCCATGTCTGTTACGCTGCTCGTATCAAAGTTTTCAGCATCCATATTCAATATAGATGTTGAATAAAACATCATATTCATGTTCGTCACATTGACAGAATTAAAATGACCAAGCTTTATATTTCTTCCGCATCCGGCAAACATCCATGACGTATCTGTCACATTTTCCATGTTAAAATGACTGATATCCAGATCAGACAGACACCCGTTCCTCCAGATCGGTTTCACCGTTCCGCTATCGTCAACACCACTTTCATAGCCTCCCACGCAGAACATCCCACTCATATTTGTAACAAGGCTGGTGTCAAATCCGCTCAAATCCAGCTCTCCCAGGGATCTACAGCCACCAAACATACCTTCCATATTTGTGACACAGCTCGTGTCAAATCCGCTCAGATCCAGTCCCCTTAGGGATTTACATCTGCTAAACATACCACTCATATCTGTGACACGGCTCGTGTCAAGTCCTGCCAGATCAACATCCGTCAGGCTGCTGCAGCCAGAAAACATATGTTCTGTCGAAGTTATGCCCGTCACTTTTACAATCACGGACGTCACGTCCTCTCTGTCTGCCCATGGAGGCGCAATATTGCCGTCCCCATAGTCCCCGGTTCCCTCAATCGTGAGGGTTCCTTCCTCAATCTTCCAAATAATGTCATTCACTTTACCCGAATTAACCGCTTTTCCGACAGACTGCCCCTCTTCTGCCATTACTTCCACGTTCCTATCATTCGCTGAGACGCTGCCCGGCATTTCTTCCATAGGCTGCTCCTCGGGGGACTCCACTCCCGGCTGAGCCGGATTTTCTCCTTCTGTCTCTTCCGTATCAGTGTCATCCGACGGCTTCTGTGACGCATCGGGTGTCTCTTCTTTGCCGGAATCCCCGCTATTTCCTGTTTCGTCCTCGTCACTCAGATTCCCAGACGTATCTGGCCCTGTTTCTTCTTCCGGCGTATCCGGCACCGTTTCTCCTTCTGACGTATCCGGCTCTGTTTCTCCTCCCGGCGTATCCGGCCCGGTTTCTCCTTCTGACGTATCCGGCCCTGTTTCTCCTTCTGGCGTATCCGGCCCGGTTTCTCCTTCTGAGGTATCCGGCCCTGTTTCTCCCTCCGACGTATCCGGCACTCTTTCTCCTACTGACGTATCTGTCTCTGGCTTTTGCTCCTGGTACTCCGCTTTCGGATTCCCCTGTGCTTCTTTGCCAATTCCTGACGCAGATGTCAGTATTTCTGTCTCCGCTGCGGACACCGGCATTTTTGTCATTGTCACTGTCATTGCGCAAGCAAGCAAAATTGCCATCCCTCTTTTCCAGAATACCTTCCCTTTTTTGCCAAGCATAGCTTTCACCTTATCTCCTTATCTGATTATTTAAAAAAAGCAGCCGAGTAACGCTCTCTGCTGCTTTTCATTATACCCCCCCCCCTAAATTTTCTGTCAATATACATGACAGTTCTGAGGATTTTACCTATTGCTTCTCCATTCCTGGCATAGCTTCCCGCCCTGTAAAGAATGAGCGCTTTCTCACGTTTCTCTATCTAAGCAATTCCAACCGCCCCATAATAAAAGAGGCTGCGCACAAATCCGATGCCGCAGCCTCTGTGTCCTTACAGTCCAGCCTTATTCCGAAGAAACTCCATCCACTCTTTTCTCTTCATGACAGAACATCTATGTTTCACGTTCTTTCCCTTTTCCGGGTCGTAGCAGATCACCATAAGCCCTGTAGGGATTAAAGGAAGCAGCCCTCCCACATTGACAAGCTTCATCTCCTTGATGTCGCTGTATTTCACGGAAAAGTTGCTTACGCCAAGCAGTCCCCCGGTAAAGATAAACTTCTCCTCCGTGAAGAAGAAATTACCTCTCGTCTGCGACATCATTTCCCATAAATCGCCCTTCGTATGTTCAATGATGTGATCCTCATCACTCATATACCCGGCCTCTCTCAGAGATTTCTCCCACTTACCTACCGTTCCTAAATCCAGTTTCATTGTTCATCCACCCTTTCATACATTTTTTTCTATCATAACACTGTTCTTTAGAAAAAGCCATTATTCTTTGTCGTGTATCTCCCCGTGCAGTTCCTGCAAGGACTTCACTTCGCTGCCCTTGTGAGTTTTCAGGTAGTGAATACCCTCCGCCGTCACCTTCGCCGCCGCAACCGTGGTGATATAAGGCGCTTTCGCCTTGATCGCCGCCTTGCGCAGATAGCTGTCATCATGCACGCTGTCCTTGCCCACGGGAGAGTTGATAATCAGATCGAAATCCCCGTTGGTGATCATGTCGCCCACGTTAGGACGCCCCTCGTAGAGCTTCTTCGCCTTCGTGGCGGGAACCCCTGCTGCCGTAATCAGATTGTAAGTGCCTTCGGTGGCCACGATTTTAAACCCGTCTTCCGCCAGGTTCTTCGCCACTTCCACCGCCTCATCCTTATCTTTTTTATTCACAGAAATCAAAACCGTTCCCTCAAGCGGAAGCTTTGACTGCACCGCCTCCTGCGCTTTGAAGAAGGCTTCGCCGTAAGAGCGGGAAAGCCCGAGCACTTCGCCCGTGGAGCGCATTTCGGGTCCCAGAATCGGGTCCACCTCGGGGAACATGTTGAAGGGGAACACCGCCTCCTTCACACCGTAATTCGGTATCACCTGTTCTTTTAATCCCGGAACCGGCGACGGACGCCCCGTAAGCTCCGAGGTAATGATATCCGTGGCAAGAGGCACCATGCGTATATTGCAGACCTTGGACACAAGCGGCACGGTGCGGGACGCCCTCGGATTCGCCTCCAGCACGAACACCTTGCCGTTCTCGATGGCGTACTGCATGTTCATCAGCCCTTTGACATGCATCTCCTCCGCAATCTTCCTCGTGTACTCCTTGATCGTCTCCACGCTCTCCGCCGGAATATGCACGGAAGGAATAATACATGCCGAATCGCCGGAGTGAATGCCCGCCAGCTCGATATGTTCCATCACTGCGGGAACAAAAGCGTGGGAACCGTCGCTGATGGCGTCCGCCTCGCACTCCAGAGCGTGATTTAAGAAACGGTCAATCAAAATCGGCCTGTCGGGCGTCACGCCCACCGCCGCATTCATGTATTCCGTCAGACTTGCGTCATCGTAGACCACTTCCATCCCTCTGCCGCCCAGCACATAGGAAGGACGCACCATCACCGGGTAGCCGATCCGCGCCGCAATGCCGAGCGCTTCCTCCACCGTGGTAGCCATACCCGACTCCGGCATGGGAATGTCCAGTTTCTCCATCATGGCGCGGAACTGGTCGCGGTCCTCCGCCAGATCAATGACCGAGGGGGACGTGCCCAGAATCCGCACCCCGTTCTGTTCCAGTTCGGATGCAAGATTGAGGGGCGTCTGTCCGCCAAACTGTGCAATCACGCCCAGTGGCTTTTCCTTGTTATAAATGCTCAGCACGTCCTCCAGCGTCAGCGGCTCAAAATACAGCTTATCGGAAGTGTCGTAATCCGTGGACACCGTCTCCGGGTTACAGTTCACGATGATCGTCTCGAATCCAAGCTTTTTAAGCGCCATTGCCGCGTGTACACAGCAGTAGTCGAACTCGATGCCCTGCCCGATCCGGTTGGGGCCGCCGCCCAATATCATAATCTTCTGTTTTTCCTCATTCACCGGGTTCTTATCCGGCGCGTTGTAGGTGGAATAATAGTAGGCGCTGTTCTCCGTACCGCTGACATGCACACCCTCCCATGCCTCCTCCACCCCGAGCGAAAGTCGGCGGTTACGGATATCCGCCTCGGGAATCTCCAGAAGCTGGCTCAGATATTTATCGGAGAAGCCGTCCTTCTTCGCTGTGACAAGCATTTCATCGGGGAGCATCTCTCCCTTATGCAGTAAAATAGCTTCCTCTTCCTCCACCAGTTCCTTCATCTGCTCGATAAAGTAAGCCTTGACCTTGGTTATCTCAAAAATCTCTTCCACCGTCGCGCCTTTGCGCAGCGCCTCGTACATGAGGAAGTGACGCTCACTGGAAGGCGTGTTCAGCCTGCGCAGCAGCTCCTCTTTCGGCAGCGTATCAAAATCCTTCGCGTGGCCCAGCCCGTAACGCCCCGTCTCAAGGGAACGGATGGCCTTCTGGAACGCTTCCTTATATGTTTTGCCGATGCTCATAACCTCGCCCACGGCGCGCATCTGGGTGCCCAGCTTGTCCTCCACACCCTTGAACTTTTCAAAGGCCCAGCGGGCAAACTTGATCACCACATAATCGCCGTCCGGCACATATTTATCCAAAGTTCCGTACTTGCCGCAAGGAATGTCCTTCAAGGTAAGGCCAGCTGCCAGCATGGAAGACACAAGGGCGATCGGGAATCCTGTCGCCTTACTCGCCAGCGCGGAAGAGCGCGAGGTACGGGGATTGATTTCAATTACAATAATACGGTCCGAAACGGGATCATGGGCAAACTGCACGTTGGTGCCGCCGATCACCTGCACCGATTCCACGATTTTGTATGCCTGCTCCTGCAAACGCTTCTGGCACTCCTCAGAGATCGTCAGCATGGGCGCGGAGCAGAAAGAATCTCCCGTATGAACCCCCAGAGGATCTATGTTTTCAATGAAGCAGACAGTAATGATGTTGTTGTCCGCATCCCGAACCACCTCAAGCTCCAGCTCTTCCCAGCCCAGAATGGACTCCTCCACCAGCACCTGCCCCACAAGACTTGCCTGTAACCCCCTGGCGCACACCACCTTCAGTTCGTCCTTATTATAGACAAGGCCGCCACCCGCGCCGCCCATTGTGTAGGCAGGGCGCAGCACCACAGGATAGCCCAGCTTTTCCGCGATGGAAAGCGCCTCTTCCACGGAGTATGCCACCTCGCTGCGGGCCATCTCGATGCCAAGCGCATTCATGGTCTTTTTAAATTCAATGCGGTCTTCGCCGCGCTCTATGGCATCCACCTGCACGCCGATGACCTGCACGTTATATTTTTCTAAAATACCCGCCTTGTTCAGTTCTGCGCAAAGATTGAGCCCGGACTGCCCTCCCAGGTTGGGAAGCAGCGCATCGGGGCGTTCCTTCGCAATGATCTGTTCTAACCGTTCTACATTGAGCGGTTCAATATAAGTCACATCCGCTGTCTCCGGATCCGTCATAATCGTTGCCGGGTTGGAATTGACCAGCACAATCTCATATCCCAGCTTTCGGAGCGCCTTACAGGCCTGTGTCCCCGAATAGTCAAACTCACAGGCCTGTCCAATGATGATCGGGCCCGATCCGATGATTAGTACCTTGTGAATATCTGTTCTGCGTGGCATACTCATCCTCCGTTCTTCTGTCCATCTTTTTCTGTACTAGAAATAAGTATACAAAAAAATCCGCATTTTAACAATGCAGATTTTCTTGAAACATCTTTATGGCAGAGCCGCTCCCTACTCCCCGGACACCTGTGTCCCGTCGGCTTTCATGTGGTACTTATCCTTGTAGATCAGCTGCGAGATGGGCACCAGCTCATACCCCTTATCCTGCAGGCCTGTAATCACTGCATCCAGCGCGTCCGCCGTGTATTTCGCCCCGTTGTGCATGAGAATGATCGCCCCGTTATTCAGCTTGTCGGACTCCACCACGCGCTTGACGATATCGTCCACGCCATAATCCTTCCAGTCCAGAGAATCGATCGACCACTGGATCGGATAGTATCCGCACTTCTGTGCATTTTTTATGACATGATTGTCATAATCTCCGTAGGGCGGCCGGAACAGGCACATCTCATATCCTGTCAGCTCCTGCACCTTGGTATGTACTTTCATCAGCTCCTCCTGACACTGCTCGTCGGAAAGCTGGGACATGTTTTTATGGTTCTCGCTGTGGTTGCCCAGATCATGACCGTCCGCCAGGATCGCCCTCACATCCTCGGGGTAGGATTCCACCCACCCGCCCGTCATAAAGAACGTCACCTTCACATTGTGTTTTTTGAGCGTCTCCAGAATGCGTGACGTGTCTTCATTCCCCCAGGCCGCGTCAAAGCTCAGCGCTACCTGCTTCTTATCCGTCTCTACACAGTAGATGGGCAGTTCCCTGCCGCCAACGGAACTGCTCACCGTGATGGAGTCCGGCAGAAATCTCACAATTCCCTGAATCAGCGCCACCGCCGCCAGAAGAAAAGCCGCCGATTTCGCCGTCTGCACTGCCACATTTTTCAGGAACAGTTCCCGCTTGTGCTCTTCCTTGGTCTGTGTTCTCTCCGCTGCGCTCACGGAGCCGCAGTATTGCCCACACCCTCTCTGCCGCTGTCTCTCGGCATTCCATGCCTCCACTTTTTCCGGCTCAGGCCAGGCGCCCGCAGTCCGCCCCCTGTGCTCCCTCTGTATTTTATTTTCCAGTTCTCCCATTGCCAGCTTAAACTTATCGCTCCACTTCCTCTTCTCCGCCATAACAGTCTCCCGCTTTTTATTCTATGTTCAAATATATGCGGGAAACACGCAAATTTTGTATTTGTTTTCCCTGTAATGCGGGAAATCTGCCAGATGCCGCCAATCTCAGAAAGGAGTCCGGGGCGTAGAAAAAGGCAGCCTCACAGAGAAGCCGCCTTCACGTTCTGCATCATTCTATTCCCGTTCAATTATATTTCTGACAATGCCGCCTCATCTGCCACTACCGTGACGTCACCGTGAAGCTGCAGTACAGATGCCTGCACATCCGGCGCGATCTCCCCATAGATCACCTTTTTCAAAATGGGCGCCTTGTCTGCCCCGCTTACCACCACAAGAATCTTTTTCGCCTGCATAATGGTTTTGATGCCCATCGTATATGCCTCCTTGGGCACTTCCTCCTCAGAAGCGAAAAAGCGCCGGTTAGCCTTGATCGTGGACTCTGCCAGTTTTACGCAGTGGGTCTGCGCCTTGAAAATGGGGCCGGGCTCATTAAACCCGATATGCCCGTTGTGTCCAAGTCCGAGGAGCTGCAGATCCACACCGCCGGTTTCCCCAATCACTCTGTCGTAGTCCTGGCAGGCTTTCGCGCTGTCGGGTTCCATGCCGTCCGGCAGAAAAGTCCGCTTCAGGTCGATATTTACCTTGCTAAACAGATTGTCGTGCATAAAATAGTAATAACTCTGCTCATTGTCCCGGCTGATACCACGGTACTCGTCCAGATTCACCGTTGTTATGCCCGAGAAATCCAGATCCCCTTCCTGATAATAGGAAACAAGCTGCCCATAAACACCTATGGGTGTGGAACCTGTAGCCAGACCCAGAACACAGTTCGGTTTCATAATCATCTGCGCCGAGATGATGTTTGCCGCCTTACGGCTCATGTCGTCATAATCTTTCGCTCTGATGATCTTCATATTATTTTCCGTTTCCTCCTTTACTATTCCCGCATACAAGAGGCGGAGGCCCTAAGGACCCCCGCCCTGCCGGGCATCATTCATGCAAACCCCTTCATATGCCCGGCCTTAAGCCGATACGGCCAATCATTACAGCATCTTCTTCATTTCATCCGCCACAAACTGCACCTTGGTGCCTACAATAACCTGCACCGCAGTCTTGCTCGGTCTCATAACGCCTGCCACACCTGCAGACTTGATCTTCTTTTCATCTACCTGTGTATAGTCGTTAATTTCCAGACGGAGTCTTGTAATACAGTTGTCAAGAGACTTCACATTGCCCTTACCGCCGAGGCCTTCCAGAATAATGGAAGCCACCTGCGTAAAATCGTTGTTGGACAGAACCGCTTTCTTCTCTGCCTCTAAATCGTCGTCCTCTCTGCCGGGTGTCTTCAAATCAAACTTCACGATAGCGAAGCGGAACACCACATAGAATACTGCGAATGCCGCAAGGCCCAGAGGAAGAATCAGCCATGTGCTCTGTGCTGCCGGCAGGGATGCCGAGAACAGAAGGTCGGTTGCGCCTGCCGAGAAGCTGAAGCCTGCACGGAAGCCGAGCAGTACGGTAACCGTTGTGAAAATTCCGTAAAGCAGTGCATAAATCACATACAGCATAGGGGCAAGGAACATGAACGCAAACTCGAAAGGTTCTGTAACGCCGCAGACAAAGGAACAAACTGCCGCAGATGCAACCAGACCGACCGCCACTTTCTTTTTGTCGCTCTTCGCGGTGTGGATCATGGCCAGCGCCGCACCCGGAATACCGAACATCATACAAGGGAAGAATCCGGACATGTACATACCAAGGCTCCAATCAACATCCGCACTTGTCTGACCTGCCCAGAAATGGGTCAGATCGCCGAGACCGATGGTGTCAAACCAGAACACGTTGTTCAGTGCATGGTGCAGACCTGTGGGAATCAGCAGACGGTTCAGGAAAGCGTAAATACCTGCACCGATTGCACCCATTCCAACAATACCCTGACCTACTGCAATCAGCGCGCCGAACACAACAGGCCATATGAAGAGCAGAACTGCCGATACAAGGATGGATACCACACCTGAAATAATAGCTACACAACGCTTGCCGCTGAAGAAGGACATCCAATCCGGCAGCTTTGTGGACTTAAATCTGTTGTAGCAGGAAGCGCCGATCACGCCTGCAAGAATACCGATAAAAGGATTTCCTATTTTCGCAAAAGCAAGTGACTTATTGGCGTCATCTGCGATGGAAGGCATCAGCGTCGTAACTGTGCCTACTGCCAGCAGGTTCGTCATCATCAGCCAGGATGCCAGCGCCGCAAGACCTGCCGTGCCGTCATGGTCATCTGCCATACCTACACCTACACCGATAACAAAAAGCCACGCCATGTTGTCGATCAGGGCACCGCCGGCCTTCACAAGGAAGAATCCAAGAAGGCTTAAAAATCCTGTCCCGGCGATGTCACCGCCCTGCATTGTCTCCGGACACAGCGCATATCCGATTCCCATCAAAATACCGCAGATCGGCAGACACGCCACCGGCAGCATCAGGGATTTTCCCAGTTTCTGTAAATATTTCATCATAAGCACTACCTCCCAATTATTTTATAAGTTTTCTTCAAAGAATTTAGCGAGCGCTTCATACGCGGCATCTTCATCCTCGCCCTCAATACGGCAGACAACCTCCGCACCCTGCTTGATTCCGAGCCCCATCAGCATAATCAGCTTTTTCGCCTCAGCGCTTTTCCCTTCGGACTCGATCGTAATCCTGCTGGCAAACCCGCCCGCTTTCTTTACCAGCAGACCTGCAGGTCTGGCATGCAGCCCCACCGGATCCTTGATTACATAAGTAAAATCCCTCATTTCTTTATCCTCCCTCCTTAAATTTTTATATGATCCCCCGGAAGCTCACCTATATCCGGGAGCATATTTACGGCAGCTCCCTCACCGCTCTGCGTACCTTGAGTACCGCCGAGGCAGCAACGCTCAGCTCATCCACACCGATCTTCAAAAACCACTCCGTAAGTTCTGTGTCCGCACCAAGCTCCCCGCAGATGCCCACCCAGATACCCGCCTCGTGAGCATTCTTCACGGTCATCTCGATCAGCCGCAAAAGCGCCTCGTGATGCGTATCACAGATCCCTTCCAGCTTCTGGTTCTGACGGTCTACCGCCAGTGTATACTGTGTGAGATCATTCGTTCCGATACTGAAAAAGTCCACTTCCTTCGCCAGCTTATCGGAAATCACAGCCGCCGCAGGAGTCTCGATCATAATGCCAAGTTCCGCCTCACCCACCGAAAATCCGTCTTTTGCAAGATCCTCTTTCACCATCTCCACAATCTGTTTAATCCGCTGTACCTCATCCACAGATACAATCATGGGGAACATGATGGCCAGCTTTCCATGAACCGCCGCGCGGTATAGCGCTTTTAGCTGGGTGATAAAAATCTCCTCCCGGTCCAGACAGATGCGGATTGCCCGGTAACCGAGCGCCGGATTTTCCTCCGGCTCCAGTCCAAAGTAATCCACCTTCTTATCCGCCCCGATATCCATTGTGCGGATTACCACTTTTTTTCCTTCCATCTTTTCGAGGACAGCCTTATAACTCTTATACTGCTCCTCCTCGGACGGAAACGTCTCTCTGCCCAGATAGAGGAACTCGCTTCTGAAAAGGCCGATGCCACCGGCGTCCGCCGCGCAGGCCGCATCCGCGTCCTCCACATTTCCGATATTTGCAAAAATGTCTATCCGCTTCCCGCTCTTTGTGATGTTATCCTGCCCTTTCAGTTTCTCAAGCGCCTCCAGATCCGCCACCCACTGGTTTTTCCGCACGACCTTCCGGGACAGGATCTCCTCCTCCGGCTCCACCACAAACTCGCTCTCAAATCCATCCACCACACAAGTCTTCCCGTGCAGCTCATCCGAAAGAGCGATGTCCACGTTCACCAATGCCGGCAGATTCATGCTTCTCGCCAGAATCGCCGTGTGGGAATTGGCCGATCCTTTCACCGTCACAAATCCGAGTATTTTCTTTTTGTCAAGCTTTACCGTCTCACTGGGCGTCAGATCCTCCGCCACAATCACCACCGGCTCTTCGGAATTGATCTCCTCTTCCGGCAGATCCAGAAGAATGCGGATCACTCTCTGGGAGATATCCCGGATATCCGCCGCCCGCCCTCTCATATACTCGTCATCCATAGATGCAAACAGCTCCGCAAACTGTGTGCCCGCATGATTTACCGCGTACACTGCGTTATATCCGCTCTCAATCTCCCCTGCGGCAGTTTCCAGATAGTCCTCATCCTCCAAAAGCATCTTATGTACGTCAAAGATAGCGGCATGATCTTCGCCCACATTTTGCAGGGCCTCGTCATAGAGTCTTGTAAGCTGCGCCTTCGCCCTGTCCACAGCCTCCAGAAACCGTTCCTTCTCGGCCGCCGCATCTGCCACTTTCTCATCCGTCACCTGAATATCTACCTTTTTATAAAGGTATACCCTTCCTATGGCAATTCCCCTCATCACGCTTTTTCCAACGTATTTATCCATCCCCACCTCCGTAATGCCAGAACTTCTATTTCTTGAGATTCAATACGACGTCACCGGCCTCCACGGCCTGAACCTCCGCCATCGCGATTTCCGCAAACTCTTCCGTATTGCAGACAATAACCGGCGTAATGGTATCATATCCGGCCGCCTTGATCTGCTCCAGATCAGCCTCCAGAAGCAGATCCCCCTTCTTGATCTGCTGTCCTTCCTCCACATGTATGGTAAAATGTTTCCCGTTCAGTTTCACCGTGTCCAGACCAATGTGTAAAAGCACTTCCACGCCGTCTGACGAAGTGAGCGCCGCCGCATGCCCCGTGGGGAACACCGTATTGACCGTGCCGTCCACCGGCGAGAAGAACTGATTGCCCGTGGGAATGACCGCCGCTCCCTGCCCCAGAATCCCCTCCGAAAACGTGGGATCGCTGACCTCACTCAATGGGACAAGCTTTCCGGCCGCCGGTGCAAAGATCTCAATTACTTCCTCTTTCTTTCCGCCCCCGAAGATATTTTGAAAAAGTCCCATAAACACTCTCCTTTCATAAAAAAGCCGGGCAGCCGCGCGCCCGATTCTGGTTAAAGCTCCGCGTTCTGAAAATCCATAATTATTCGCCTGCCATCTTTACCATATATACAGAACGCGAAAGTCCATCCTTTTTTTACATTTTTGCTAATTTTTCCTCTGTTCGTTTCTATCACTATAGCATTTTATACAATTTGTGTCAACAATATAAAATATTTGTCGTTGTATTATCTTTATTTCTTTGCATTTTAGGACTTTTTTTGTGCATTATAGACACTTTTGGTATTTTGCATATATTTATGAAACAAAGTCAAAAAAAATCTGAAAATTTTTAAAAATTTTTTCTATAAAACCTCTTTACAAATCCGTTGAAAAGACGAAATAATAGATATAGGAAAATATGGAATAAACATATATATGACACGGATGTCAACCAACATGACAAGGAGGGCGATGACATGGGAATCAGTTTAAACGGTTTAAATTCAGGAATGGCCGACACCTACTCCACGCTGCTTGGGGGAATGAGCGGCTCTGACGGCACAGGGGGAGTGAGTTCTCTTCTGAGCGATTACGCCGCCATCAAAAACGGCAGCTACGGCAAGATGATGAAATCTTACTATGCGAAGCTTGAAAAGCAGGAGGCAGAGGAATCCGGCGAAACCGATCAGAAAAAAGCCGGAAAAATCAAGGACAGCGCGTCCGCTTCTGCAGCGGCATCCCTTTACAAATCCGCCTCTGCACTCGGTTCTTTGAACTATGATGACCGCAGTGAGGAAAACATCGGCAAAATCACGGATTCGGTTTCCGCTTTTATCAAGGATTATAACAGCCTGATGAAGAGCGCTTCCAAAAGCGACAATACTACGGTACAAAAACAGGCGGAATCTTTGTATAACTCCTACTACAGCAATTACAAGCTCTTCGCCAAGGTCGGCATTACCTTAAACTCCGACAAGACCCTCTCTTTCGACGAGGATTCCATGAAGAAAGCGCTTGCCGACACGGAACATGGAAACGGCGCTACGGTGAAGACACTGTTCGGAGGCATCGGCTCTTTCGCCGACAAAGCGGTCGATAAAGCAAGCCGGATTTACAGGGCTGCCGGCGACGGCGAGTCCGTTACCTCCTCCAAGGCTAAGTACGCGGGTGTAGGCTCATCGACGAGCACCTCCTCCACAAAGGATAAAGACAAAAACAAGACCGTGACGGACGCTTCCTCAGCCGACGCTGCCAATACACTCTACAAGTCCATTGAGAAATTGAGTGCCATGAATATCAGCAACAGCAACAAGGACGAGGTCTACAAAGCGTTCTCCTCCTTCGTGGAAGATTACAATGCGCTGATCAAGAACACCGATAAGAGCACCAATTCCAACGTAGTCAATCAGGCAGGCTACTTAAAGAATATCGTAAGCGGCAGCAAGAGCGCCTTCTCCAGAATCGGCGTTACCATAAATTCCGACAAGACGCTGTCTCTCGACGAGAAAAAGTTTAAAGATGCGGATATGAGCGGTGTCAAAAATCTTTTCAAAGGTGTTTACTCCACCGCAGAGAAGATGACCGACAGAGTCAATCAGATTTACCGCTACGCAACCCAGGGAGATTCTCTTTCGAAGAAAACTTACAACAACGGCGGAGGCGGCGTCAATGTACCGACCATGGGGTCTATGGTGGACACCATTCTCTGACAAACGAAGCGTCAATCCAATGACGCGCAAAGGACGGAACCAGTGATTCGGTTCCGTCCCTTTTTTGTGCATTTTATAAGCAGCTTCCCATCCAAAAAGGCGCACATCGTTCTTCTCACGTTTTTCCCGCCGCCGTCTTACGCGAAAGGATTTTCTGTCGGATACGGTACGCTCTTCGGCTGGTTGTAGCCGATCTCGCTCACGTCCACACCGATATACTTAAATACCTCGAACAGTGCCTTGCCGAAGTGGCCGAAAGCAACCGCGCCGTGGTGCGGGTAATTCTTCTCAATCAGCACATGGCGGTAGAATCTGCCCATCTCCGGGATCGCGAATACACCGATGCCGCCGAAGGACTTGGTTGCCACAGGAAGCACCTCGCCCTCTGCCACATAAGCGCGGAGGATATTGTCAGCCGTGCTCTGCAGACGGTAGAAGGTGATGTTGCCGGGAACGATGTCGCCCTCGAGCGTACCCTGGGTTACTTCCTCAGGCAGGGATCTTGCCATGATCATCTGATATTCCATGCTGCACTTGGACAACTTCTTGGAGCAGGTGTTTCCGCAGTGGAAGCCCATGAAAGTATCCGTAAACTTGTAATCGAACTTGCCCTCGATGGACTCTTTGTACATGTCCTTCGGAACGGAGTTGTTGATGTCAAGCAGCGTTACAATGTCATCGCTGACAGCTTCGCCGATAAACTCACTCAGGCAGCCGTAGATATCCACTTCACAGGATACAGGAATGCCTCTGCCGGTCAGACGGCTGTTCACAAAACAGGGAACAAAACCGAACTGGGTCTGGAATGCAGGCCAGCACTTTCCGGCGATCGCCACATACTCGCGGTAACCTTTGTGCTCCTCAACCCAGTCGAGCAGGGTCAGCTCGTACTGTGCAAGCTTAGGCAGAATCTGGGGCTTGTTGTTGCCGTCGCCAAGCTCAGCCTCCATATCCTTCACCACTTCAGGAATACGGGGATCGTCTGCATGCTTGTTGAACGCTTCAAACAGATCAAGTTCGGAGTTCTCTTCGATCTCCACGCCCAGATTGTAAAGCTGCTTGATCGGCGCATTGCAGGCAAGGAAGTTGAGCGGTCTGGGGCCGAAAGAGATAATCTTTAAGCTGGAGAGCGCTGCAACCGCGCGTGCAATCGGAACAAACTCGTGGATCATGTCCGCGCAGTCCTCCGCATCGCCGACGGGATACTCGGGAATATAAGCCTTTACGTTTCTGAGCTTTAAGTTGTAGCTGGCATTGAGCATACCGCAGTACGCATCGCCGCGGCCCTGAATCAGGTCACCCTGGGACTCCTCGGCTGCAGCCACGAACATCTTCGGACCTTCGAAATGCTTCGCAAGCAGTGTCTCGGAAATCTCCGGGCCAAAGTTGCCAAGGTATACGCAGAGCGCGTTACAGCCGTTGTCCTTGATATCCTTTAATGCATTCACCATGTCGATCTCGCTCTCGATGATGCAGACAGGACACTCGTAGATGTCCGCCGCGTCATACTTCTTCTCGTAAGCCTCCACCAGGGCCTTTCTTCTGTTGATCGCCAGGGATGACGGGAAACAGTCGCGGCTTACTGCCACGATACCAATTTTTACCTTCGGTAAATTGTTCATTTTTATACCCTCCTTTAACCGGTTCTGCCGGTGTGTTTATATCGTTATACGGAGAATGCTGCCTTTGGCAGTCTCCTGAGTGAAAGTGATTAGCAAAGCAAATCCAGAGTTTCTCCGCGAAACAGCCTCTGCTGTGAACGGCCAGAACATCTTTTCACCCTACTCGCGCACGTCCAGATTCTTTCCCACAAGTCCGATGTGCGCACCCGCATCGAGACCGCCCTCCGCATGGCCGATCAGCCACTTGTTCTGCGCCGTAATCAGGGAATCCTCCCAGCCGTCATGGCTCTCTTCCAGCGGATAGTTGGTGCCTGCCGGAAGCACAATGCCTACCTTGAAGCCACCCTCGTCCGCACTGCAGGGCGCATAGTGCAGGGTCGTCGCGTAAAGCTCTACCGCCGTGCCTGCCTCCACAAGAAAAGCCTCCATCTTAGCCGTCTCATACTTGAAATCCTCGGTGATATCCTGCTGCATACCGACGATCAGCACCGCATCCGTAGCCGCCACGTTGATCTCCGAGCTTCTGTGGTACTCAATGGCGTTCAATTTATAATTGTGGCCGTTGCAGTAACCAACCTCAATGGGAAGTTCGCCGTAGGTTCTCCTCTGTAACGCCTTAGCCGCTGTCGTCTCCTCCAGCGCTTTAATGGAAGGCTCATAAGCTACTCCATCTGGCAGCGGTGTCTCCTTTTTGATCGCCTCCACCAGATCCGTGAAGTCGATCCCCTCCACGACCCTGCCATACTTACGAAATGACGGATCCGTCACTTTTTTAATCTCCATATCTTCTCTCCCTTCGCCTTGATTTCACTGTGCGTAAAATGCTTGCATTTCAAGCTCCCATGTGGGACGGAGTTGCAAAGCTACTCCCAGAGTTTCCTGGCGTCCCGTCCTATGGCAGGACGTCTTTAGAAACTCTTCTCACACCAGTTTCCCAAACAGCTCCTTGCAGGTCGGATAAATCTGCTTAAACTGCTGGTATCTCTTCTCGTATTTCTCAACAAGCGCAGGTTCCGGCTCCACCGTGTCCACAGTCTTCACGATTTTTTCTGCCGCTTCCTCCACATCCGCATACTCACCGCATGCCACCGCTGCCAGCATCGCGCCGCCCATAGCCGGCCCTTCCTCACTCTCGATCACATCCACTTTCAGGTTCATAATGTTAGCGATCATCCGTTTCCAGAGCGGGCTCTTTGCGCCGCCGCCGCAGATCTTCGTGCGCTCAATGTGAATGCCGAGCGACTTTGCCACTTCCAGGGAATCCCTCAGTGCAAAAGCCACGCCCTCCAGCACCGCCTGGGTCATGTCCGCTCTGCTCGTATCCATCGTCATACCGATAAACGTACCTCTCGCATCGGGATCGTTGTGCGGAGAACGCTCACCCATCAGATAAGGCAGGAAATACACATGATTCTCTCCCAGCTTGTCGTCCGTGACCGCCTTCTGCTCGTCCGCATACTTCTCGGTGCCGATGATATCATCCATCCACCACTTATTGCAGGAAGCCGCACTGAGCATGCAGCCCATCAGATGGTAATGACCGTCCGCGTGGGCGAAGGCGTGAAGCGCATTAAACTTATCCACGCCGAACTTGTCGGAGGATATGAAGATGGTGCCGCTTGTGCCCAGTGAGATATTGCACATGCCGTCTCCCACGGTGCCTGTTCCCACAGCCGCCGCCGCATTGTCGCCGGCGCCGGCCGCCACTTTCACATTTTCGGAAATACCAAGCTCCGCCGCAATCTCGGGAAGCACCGTACCCACGGTCTCGTAGCTCTCGTAAATCTTCGCAAGCTGTTCTTCCTTTACGCCGCAGATCTCACACATCTCCTTCGACCAGCAGCGGTTTTTCACATCAAACAGAAGCATGCCGGAAGCGTCGGAAACGTCCGTGCAGTGCACCCCTGTCAGTTTGTAAGCAATATAGTCCTTGGGGAGCATGATCTTTTTGATCCTTGCAAAATTCTCGGGCTCCTTATTCTTCACCCAGAGAAGCTTGGGCGCCGTAAACCCGGTAAAAGAAATGTTCGCCGTATACTCAGACAGCTTATCCTTCCCGATCTCGTTGTTCAAATAATCGCACTCTTCCGTTGTTCTTCCGTCATTCCAGAGAATTGCGGGACGGATTACCTCGTCCTTGTCATCCAGAATCACAAGCCCGTGCATCTGTCCGCCAAAACTGATCCCGGCAATCCGGCTCTTGTCCACATCCGAGGTCAGCTCCTTGATGCCCGCGATGCTCTGCTCATACCAGTCTTCCGGCTTCTGCTCAGACCACCCCGGATGCGGAAAATACAGCGGATACTCCTTCGACACAATATTGACGATTTTGCCGTTTTCCTCCATCAGAAGCAGCTTCACTGCGCTGGTTCCCAAATCTACCCCAATATAAAGCATGTTAATCCTCCCATTCTTCTGCTTTGGATAAAATTTCCGTGCCCGTGCACGATCCTTCTGTTTCCATGATAAGCCGTCCGGCCGATAAAAGCAATACCGTATCTGTTTTTCGTAATATTACACAAAATGTGGCGGAACGCATTGTCTATTTCCACTTGATATGCTAAAGTGAAGAGCGCGAGAAATACTTCTAATTATAATTCAGCAGCAAAGGCTGCATCACAAAGTCAGCAAAGCTACAAAGTCAGCTACGCTGACTTGGAAGCACTAAATCTCGCACAGGAGAATGCCTGAAAACCAGCATGCTCCGCACTGTTATCAATATTAAATCTAAGAAAAGGAAATCCTGCTATGGCAACCATCAAGGAAATCGCCGCCCTCGCGGGCGTATCAAGGGGCACGGTGGACCGCGTCTTAAACCACCGCGGCGACGTCAATCCCCAGACAGAAGAAAAAATTATGAAGATTGTCCGCGCCCTCGACTATAAGCCAAACAAAGCGGGCATCGTTCTCGCCGCCCAGAAAAAGAACCTGAAACTGGGCGTTGTTCTGCTGGGCATCGGCAATCCTTTCTTTGAGGACGTTCTCTCCGGCGTACATGAAAAGGCGGAAGAACTTGCCGGCTATAACTGCAGTGTCCTCATCCGGCAGACCGAGTACAGCTTGCAGCAACAGCTCGACGCTATAGAAGAGCTGCTTTCGGAAGGCATCAACGGCCTTGCCATCTCCCCATACAACGACAGCGCCGTGCGCGAAAAGATCAACAGCCTCGGCAGCTGCGGGATTCCTGTCGTAACATTAAATACAGATATCGAAAATTCCAGCCGCCTGGCCTATGTAGGCAGCAACTTTTACCGTTCCGGGGAAGCCGCCGGCGGCCTGATGCGCCTGATGACAAAAGACTGCGTGCATGTCGGCATCGTCTCCGGCTCCCAGAATATTCTCTGCCACACGGAGCGAATCGCCGGTTTCGCCCATATCGCCGAAGCCCATCCCCATATCCGCATCGTGGAGACGGTCAACAGCAACGACGACGACCAGATCAGCTTCGAACTGACAAGCAGACTTCTCTCGGACCACCCCGAAATCAACGCCTTTTATTTCACTGCGGGCGGCGTATACGGCGGCTGCCGTGCCATCGAGTCCTCTGCGAGAAAAGATGACACAGTTGTCATAACAAATGATCTCGTTCCCACCACCCGGGAATATATGGAAAAAGGACTGATCGCAGCCACCATCTGCCAACAGCCCTTTCAACAGGGTTCTCTCCCCCTCACCATCCTGTTTGCCTATCTGACCACGGGAGAAATGCCCGCCTCGGAGAACAATTATGTGGATGTGGACATACGAATCAGGGAGAATCTGTAGTCTGCAGAAAGTCTTTCTCAAACTGCCCCGCCGATGTGGGTTTCCCAAAGTAAAATCCCTGTATCATATCCGGCTTGGTAACCATCATTTTGGAGAGCTCTTCCTTCTCCTCAATTCCCTCCATGCAGACCACCGAACCCAGGCTGTGCACCATATCTATGATATGGCTTATGATATTGAAATCATATTCATTCTTGAGCGCCTGTACCACAAAACTTCTGTCAATCTTTACCGTCTTGGCATCAATCTCCTTCAGATAACGCATATTGGAATAGCCTGTGCCGAAATCATCCAGCGCCAGGTCTATCTTTCTCGACTTCAGATCCTTAAACAGCTCCTTGATGCGGTCGTTTGTCTCAATGTAACCGCTCTCCGTCAGCTCCAGAACCAGACTTTCCGGATCCAGTCCCACTTCCTGTATACAATGCTCCACATCCCGCATCATATCGCTCTTATAGAGCTGCACATAAGATAAATTCACATTGATGTGAAATTCAGGTATATACTCTTTCCACTTTTTACATGTCCGCGCCGCCTCCCAGAGCACATACTGCCCGATCGGAATAATCAGGCCGCTCTCCTCCAGAATCGGAATGAAAACCGCCGGAGACACACTGCCGTACTTCTCATTCCTCCAGCGAAGCAGCGCCTCCGCACCGATCAGCCTATAATCCGCAGCAGACACAATGGGCTGATAATACACTTCAAATCCCCTGAAATCATGGTTGATATCCTGTCTGAGCGACTTGCGGATATCGAGCCTTTCCAGATATACATCGTAAGCCCTGCGGTCAAATACCGTCATCTGGTTTCTGCCGTTTCGTTTCGCTTCATTTAAGGCAAACTCCGTAAATCGCATGAGCTCCTCCACGGTCCTGCCTGAAAAATCTTCCGCCAGCACCCCTGCGGACACCGTATAAAACCGACTGTATTCCTTATTTTTGACCATATCGGCTATGGTCTTCTGAATCTGTTTGTAAATGTGATCGGGATCCTGCCCTGTGCCTTCTCCGATGTCCACAATCATAAACTCATCGGCAACCAGGCGATACACGTCCACGCTCTCTGACACATTCTTCAGAATGCACTCTGCCAGCTCCCGCAAAACCTCATCACCGGCTTCCACACCTTCTTTTTCGTTGATCTCTTTAAAATTGTCAATACCGATGCGCATCAGATAGCGGATGGATTCCGGGTTATCCCGGAGCGTCGATTCCATGTTGAGCCGGAGTCTCGCTTCACGGCGAAGCCCTGTTATATTGTCGGCTTTCGCCTTCTTCCCCATCTCGCTGACAGTGCCGATTAAGAGTCTGTGCCCTTCCGCACCCGTCACCACCGTTCCCCGGCAGCTGATCCAGACTACCCGGCCCATACGGTCCAGCCAGCGGTATTCCAGCGCATGGGTGTCTTTTTCTCCGGAACGGCATTTTTCCAGATCCACCGACAGCATCTCATAATCCGCAGGATATATCACGCTTTTCAACGTCTCCGAACAGTCTTCGATCACAATAGAGTGGAAGGGAAACCGCTTCGTCGCCTTCTCCGCCACCATATAAGTATCCACAGTCAAATCAAGAATAAACATATAAGTGTCAGAAGACTGCTGCAAAATTTCAATGACTGACCTAATCTGCTCTAACGACATACCCTGTAATGCACTCAGATAATTCATCTATATCCCGACGTTTCCCCCAACATCTGGGACGCCGGTTTCACCTCCTTCCCCTCTTTTTTGTATTTTTATTCTTTCATTATACTGCCCTGCCTTTTTCTTGTCAAACTCTTTCTTGTGTATGTTGCATAACTCTACACAATTTACTATTTTCTATTTTGTATAATATATACAACCAATTTACATAATATCCCCTGTACTACCCGCATAAGTTAGAGCATCTACGATCCAAAATATCCCATTTACAGTCATTGCACAGTTTTTTCCATGTCCGAAATTAGTTTACATAACTTTATATAAAACCGTTCTATACAAAGACCTGCGGTTTTGATATACTTGCAGTATACAGGCCGGATACCGCCCCGCCTGCGGCATTGGGCAGGTCGCAGCGCCGGTATGTGCGGCAGTGGAAATCTGACATTTGAAAGGATCAGTGTGAAATCATATGAATATGAATGTGAATAAGAAAAAGGCAGTCGTCTCCCTCGGACATGAGGCGCTTGGTTATACCACTCTGGAGCAGTGGGATGCAGTCAAAAAGACTGCCAAAGCTCTTGCAGATCTTGTGGAAGCCGATTACCAGCTCACCATCACCCACAGCAACGGCCCCCAGGTCAGCATGATCCATAAAGCCATGACGGAGCTGCGGCGGGTTTACACCGACTACACTCCCGCTCCCATGTGCGTCTGTTCTGCCATGAGCCAGGGCTATGTGGGGTACGATATCCAGAACGCGCTGCGTGCCGAACTTCTGGGCCGCGGCATCGTAAAGACTGTCAGCACCATTTTGACTCAGGTGACCGTCGACCCCTATGATGAAGCCTTCTATGCCCCCACGAAAGTAATCGGCCGCTATATGTCCGCAGAGGATGCGGAAATGGAAACGAAAAAGGGAAATTATGTGAAGGAGGAATCCGGCAAGGGATTCCGCCGTGTGGTTGCGGCGCCCCGCCCGATTGCTATCGTGGAGATTGACGCCATCCGCGCACTGACCGAAGCGGACCAGGTGGTGATCGCCTGCGGCGGCGGCGGTATTCCCGTGATAGAGCAGAACCATGTGCTTAAGGGTGCGTCCGCCGTGATAGAAAAAGACGCCGTGGCAGGAAGACTGGCCGCCAGCCTCCAGGCTGACGAATTGATGATCCTGACAGGCGTACCCTGCGTATACCTAAATTTCGGAAAACCCGATCAGTCGGAAATCCCCGCCCTCACCATAGCAGAGGCAAAAGAATTGTGCGCACGAGGCCAGTTTGAAGCCGGAACCATGCTGCCGAAGATTGAAGCAGCCATCGCTTATCTGGAAGAAAACCCTGATGGAAAAGTATTAATCACTTCCCTCGGAAATGTCAAGGAAGCCCTGAAAGGCCGAAGCGGCACGGTGATCACCGCATAACATGCGGGCCGTTCGCCTTTTCACTTCCCACTTTCTCACTTCCGCTTCGCTTCCCCGAGCGCCAGCAGAAGCGCCCCGATTATAATGCAGAAGTCGGATATGTTGAACACAATCCCGCGAAGCCGCCTGTTTTTCACGGGAAAGCTGACATAATCCACCACATATTTCCTTGCCAGGCGGTCGTAAGTGTTGCTGTAAGCGCCGCCTAGCAGAAGGGCCAACCCTGCCTTGAGGGCAGAGTTTCCCCGAAAGCTGAATGTGGAGAGGAAAATCACCGTCATAAACAGTGTCAGTCCGAGTGAAAGCATGGCCACGACCCTCTGTTTCCCTTCTCCGATATCCAGAAAAGCGCCTTTGTTATGGTATCTCTTGATCAAAAGTCTTCCCTCACAGAAGGGTTTCTCCTCCCCCTCCTCCATGTTCTTTTCGATATGATTTTTTACAAGCAGATCCAGCATAAAAATCCCAAATGCCAGAGCTGCAAAGCCGATGACTGCCATAACACCCCTCCCGCCTTTTTCTGTCTATCAATCGTTTACGCCGTCGCCGCCGCTAAGGCGCGGAGGCAGATTCAGATTCTTCCTTCTCAAAACTGCCGGATCACCCGCAGGCTCCTTTGCAGCGTAATCCAGAGCGGATGCGGAACCTTGTTGGTCCGAAGCGCCAGATACCCCTCCCTGAAGGATATCAGGTAATTCTTAAGCCCCGCATTGCTGGTGCCTCCGTAGAACATGGCCACCAGAACCTCCGGCACATAAGCCAGCTTGTTTTCCGGCTCCTTCAGGAAACGCACCATAAACTCGTAGTCCGCCGCGCAGCGGTAAGAGGTATCATACATCCCGTATTTCTCATACACACTCCGCCGGAGAAAAAGGGTCGGATGCCCCGGCATCCAGCCCTCCGAAATCCGTCCCTGTCCCATACGCCACTCCCTGATCACCCGCTCGCCTTCCACATAAACAAGATCCGCGTGAGCGCCCACACATTCCAAGCCTCCCTGTTCCAGCGCGGCAATCATTTTGCTGACCGCATCAGATTTGCATAATTTATCGTTGCAGACCGCAACCACTTCACCGGTACTCATGCGCAATGCCTTGTTCATCGCATCATAAAGACCGCCGTCAGGTTCCGAAACCCACCGCACCGAATGCGTCTGACGCACTTCCATCCGCGCCGAAAACACTTTGATCAATTCCACTGTGCCATCCGTGGAACCACCATCCACAATCACCACTTCCACATCGTGGTAATCCTGTTTCTCAATGCTTTCCAATGTGAACGGCAAGTTTTCTTTTGCATTATAAACCGTAACCAGTAAGGAAACCTTCATCCCGATTTTTCTCCATGCCATGCCTCTTTCCCATGACGTCATGCTCTAATGCACCTTAATTCCCGTCTGTCTCCGCCTCTGCCCACGACAGCGCCTCCTCCAGGCTTGCCGCTCCCAGAATATTAAGCATAAATCCCGTGTACTCCCCGGCTCTGTCCGTATCGATATAGCGGAAAACATCCTTTATATACTTCCCGGAATGGTCGTACTCATACACGCCAAAGGCCAGCCCTGCCATCACCTCCTCCGGCGCATCCGTCTGCCGGTTCATCAAAAAGGCGTCCACATAAGGATTATTCTCCACAATATAATAGCAGTAGGCGAAAGCCGCCGCCTGCAGCCGCTCCCCGGAGCCGGACGAAAAACCAAGCTCCGTGATCGTGACACTGCGTACCTCTCCCGCCCTGTCCAGATATTCCTCCTCGGACAGCAGATCCGTCAGCACGTTCAGATTCATAATGGACAGATGAGGGGCGTCAATCGTCTTGTCATACTCCTGCGACCAGTAGTTCACGCGCGTAAGCGGTTCCGGGTAAGGGTGGATCGCAATGCCCCAGTCATAATTCCCGTGCGCCAGCGCCGCCTCGTTAAAGCTTTCCATAATATCCCTGCCGTTAAAAAAGGCGGAATTGTCCCCTTCGTTGCTGTTCCAGGCGTGGTCAATGCTGAAATACACCCTCCCCTGCGCATAATGGCTCTTCACCGCCTGATAAAAGATGCGGAAAGATTTTTCAAACTCCTTGGTGTAATGGTACACATCCCGGGTGTTCATATAATTCCACACCCGGTTCTGGTTGATCTCGTTGGCTATCACCCAGCTGTGTATCAAACCGTGTTTTCCATCCGAATACCGCTCCGCCAGAAATCCTGCCACAGCCTCCAGGGTCCGGGTTCCCTCCTCATCGGCCGCGTTAAACATATAATAGTATGCGCCGCTCTCCTGGTTTCTCGCATCCGGGTGGATCAGCTCCGGGAATGCCTCGTTCCAGTCATTTAGCACAACCGCCGTGGCGGTCATTCCCATATTCGACAGATAAGTAAAAAGCCCGTCATAACCGTTGATCGCCGCCCCGTTAAAAGCATAATTTCTGCCCTTGTATGTATAGGTGATCGTCGGAAACGTCTGATCCGTAGTCTCCCCCATAATATGTGAAAGCGGTATATTGTAGATCGCATGCTTCACACCCAGATCCGTCAGTTCCGGCGTCCCAAGCATTGTGGGGTCTAAAAGAATCCCCTTTTTGGAACCCGGATCCGGGTAAGGATCTTGATTTTCCGCAAGCGCCTCCGGGTTCGATATATATACACTCCTGCCCACCTGCACGTAGTTCCCGTCCATCTTCACCGCCGGGATAAACCGTGCGTACAGATAGGCGTCCCGATAGGAAAAAACAGTCTCCCATTCCCTGTCTTTGCGACCTCTCGTAACCGGCTCCTTCTCTAGGGCATCCGCATCCTGCTCCCAGGTATCCGCCCGGAACAGATACAGATACGCATCGTCACTGGACGGGATCAGCGGCATGGTGAGTTTATACTGCAATTTTTTCAGCTCCGCATCATAGGTCAGCGCCACATCCATCGCATAATCCGAAAGCTCATCCACCGACAGGCTTGTCTCCCCTGCCGTCAGCTCCGTCAGCTCTTTTTCCCGCTGCCCGGCTGCATTTTCCTCGTCCGTCTTCTCCTGTCCGGCAGGCGCGCTTGCGGGCGCCGCCTCCTCTCCGCATCCGCAGAGCAACGCAATCGCCATACAGATGCCTGTAAGCAGGGGATGCCCGGATCGGATCATACTTTTCTTTTCCTTATACACTCCCAAACCTCCCGCGCTCATTCAAAATTCACCGCAACAGCCACCTGGGGCGGCGCTTCGATCGCGTCCGACACCCCTCTGTCGCCTCTCTTCATCTGCTTATAAATCTCAAAAAAATGGGTTGTGGGGATTTCCTTAAACCGCCACTCCGTATCCACTACCGGGATCGCCGCACAGCCGTCCTGCACACCGTAACGCCTCACCTGCCCGGCATCCTCCTCAGACCATCCCCCCGCCGCATAGTATTCATCGAGAGCGTCCGTCACAGCCGGTCCGATGTTTTTGACCGCACTGGTCAGCACCCGGTCCGAAATCCTGCACTGATCTACGTCCGCGCCAATCATAAGGCCGTCCCGGTTTTCCGCCGCCTCCAGCACGGATTCGTACAATCCGCCTCCACAGGCAAAGATAATCTGCGTGCCATTTTCGTACCAGCCGTCTGCCCGCTCCCGCACGGCAATATCCGCCGCATAGGTGTCTGCATACCAGTAATTGACTGTCACATCATCCAGCGATAAATCCTTGGCCGCCGCGTCGATTCCCTGCAGATAACCGTAGCCGTAACGCAGGACGGCAGGTTCCTCTCTGCCGCCTATAAAGCCAAGATTGCGGTAGCCTTCCCACACTGCCATATACCCCGCCAGATACCCGGCCTGCTCCTCGTGAAACAAAATACAGTGCACATTCTGCGCCAGAGAAAGTTCCTCCCCCTCCTCATCATGCGGCACGGTGTCCACAAGCAGAAAGGAAGTCTGCGGATAGGTTTCCTGCAAAGCCCCAACGGCTTTGCCAAACAGATCCCCTGCACAGACAACCAGTCCGGCATTGTCCGCCACAGCCCTCTGAATCATTTCACCATAGCTTTCCGGCACGTTCGGATCCGCATGATAATAGGAAAAGGAAGTCCCCGCTCCCAGCGCATACATCCGCACACCGTTAAAAACCGCTTCATTGTAACCGCCATCCTCCACGGAACCATCCGTGAGGAAGGCAATCTCACCGCCTGTCTCACTGTAATCCCCGTAGGGATCCTCAAACATTTTCTGGACCGCCTCCCGCCAGGTAGTCGTCTCCACGCCCGATCCGTTCTCCTCTTCCCCTTCGCTCTCCTGCTTCGTCTCCTCCGGCTCATCATTCTCCGCAGATGACACTGTCTCCTGTGCAGGATTCCCGCAGCCCGTCAGAATCAAAAGTACAATCAGCCCGGCCAGTCCAAGCTTACGTTTCCTCATTCTACTATATCCGCCTTCCATGAACATTCCATTCCACTGTGTGAGCATAACATTCCAAAATAAACACTCACTATTACACCTTACCACAAGTGGGAGGAATCAGCAAGGTTTGACGAAATCCCCTTCCCTTTTCCTGTCATTTCCAAAGCAAAAAGGCAGCGTTTCCATCCTCTGTCCTCGGAATGAAAAACGCTGCTTCTATGTCTTAATGCCGTGTACACCAAACCCGTTACTTCTCCATTTCTTCTTCCCCTAAAATCTGCGCCAGAACCGGCCGTGCCTTTCCATATAGCGCTTCCGCCTGCGTGTTCTTGTTCTGTTTCCCGTACAGTTCAGCCAGCGTCAAATAAACAAATGCTGTTTTTGGATGTTTCTCTCCGAAGAGATTCTCATAAATTGACAACGCCTCACAATAAAACCTCTCCGCTTCCTCATATCTTCCCTGTTTCTCATATAAGTAAGCCAAATTATAGCAGGTCGCTGCTGCCTTCCAACTTCCTCCCCCACACACCACTTTATATATTGTAATTGCTTTTCGATACATCTCTTCCGCTTCTGCCTCTTTATTTTGATGCGCACGCAAAAACGCCAGATTATTATAAGTATCAGCTATGTTCGGATGATATTCCGGCAAAACTTCTTTTAGAATTGCCAGTGTTTTCTCTAACAGCTCTTCTGCTTGTCCGTACTTTTTTTGTCTCAAATATATAATTGCCAAGCTATTATAGGTTGCCGCCACATCCGAATTTTGTTTTCCTAATACCTTTTCCGTTACTGCCAATACTTGTCGATATAATCGCTCCGCCTCCTCATATTTCCCCTGTTTCTCATATTTTACTGCTAAATTATGGCAAAATGAGACCGTCTTCGGATGTTCTGCACCTAACAGTTCCACACACATAGAGACCGCTCTGCGGCTCAGTTCCTCCGCCTCCCTGTATCTTCCCTGCCTTTCGTAAATCAATGCCTGCAAGTCATAGCATGCCGCTATCATCGGATGGTTTTCTCCCAGAACCTTTTTGCATATATCCAGTGCCCTTCCACACTGCTCCGATGCCTGCCCATACTGATCCATGTTCACATATCCCTCTGCCATTTCATAATACACAGAGGCAGTTTCCAGATGCTCCGATCCCAGAATCTCTTCGTAAATCTTTGCCGCCTTCCACAACAGTCTTAAGCTCTCCTGATATTTTGCGGTGTCGCTCTCTTTCTTCGCTTGCTGCACAAGTGCATAGGCTTTCGTCAACTGTTGCCTGGGTTCTCCTTGAAGCCCCGTTTGCATCCGCCATTCCTCCTCTATATCTAAAGTCTGTATTTCTTCACGCCATTTTTCTTCCACTGCATGCTCTTCAAAGATCACTCTGATTTTTATAAAAGAATAAAAGTCATAGGCGCCGGTTGCCAGACTGTCGTCCCCATACGCGGTTGTAAAAAAAATCAAATTTTTCTCAAGCCCTGCCAGCATATCCCGGCTGAAATTCAAACGTCTTATATCCTCTTCATTCTGTATCGCAAGATGAAAATTGATAACAAAAAAAGTATCGATGCCACTCTGGGCATCTATCCACTGTTTCAATGTTTGAAAAGAGTATCCCCCAGGGTTTTGTCTGCAGTCATAGATGCCTATTCTGCCATGACGGTACACTTCTACGATTTCCATCTGGATCAGCTCATCGGCTACCGCCAGAAACAGCCCGCTTTCCGACCGATTGATGATCCATCCCAGTGCCTGATAACCATCCAGATTTTTTTCTGACATCCTAAACCAACCCCTGTTCTGCAAAAAAACGGGCAACCAACGGGTGAATGTTGTGCCAGCGTTTTCCATTATACTCAAGAACCACCAATGCCTGAAGCATTTTTAGAAGCATCTGCTTATCCTCAATCAATTCTTTATTTCCCTGATAAATATGGACAAGAAAATCATAATCTTTTTTCTCAATCCTTCTGGTCAGGGATGTTTTCACTTCTTCCAATGCCCTTTCCGCATCCTCCATGAAAATTCTTTCACTGCCCCTGCGTTCCGCCCGCTTGGCAGACGAATTGATCATTTGAAACAAATCCCGCAGGGATCCACCTGAATATCTGATCAGACTTTCTAACACCCCTTCTTTAAATAATTGTAAATCCGCTCGTTTTTCTACAATTCCGCGTATTACATGAATGCCTTCTTCATATGGATTCCCTTCTATCGTCTCTATTTTAATCATTGGCAATGTCTTAGTAATGAAATATGCCTCCATTGCCGAAAATCTGGTGTCGTAGGAGAGCGCGATCGGAAATGTGTAGATAACGGAAAACGGCATCCCCGAAAGAACCGATGCATAATTGTAAAATACATTCCACGCATCCTCTGGATTCAATTTGTCCAGATCTTCAAATATAATAACCGGCGCTTTTCCCCCTGTTTTCCCGACAATCTCCTTTGAGACGCTGCGCAGCACCTCAATCCATTCACTCGAGCGCACACTGATCTTCTTTCTGTACTCTTTTCGCACTTCCTCGTTGTACTTGAGATCTGCCTTGATTTTAGCAAAAATGTGCAGAACACGAAGAATCCCCGGCGTTTCCGCCGCAGCGCCTGCTTCTACCAGAAGCGCTTCCTCCCCTTTTGATACAAAAGTTTCTTCTCCTGCATCCCAGAAATGCATGATTCTATCCAGAACAGCTTCCTCTATTCTGCATCCACACTCCTCTGCAATTTCCAACAGGGCCTCTCCCATCAAAATAAACAGATCAGAATATACAATGTTAAACATATCCAGATCCATACTGCACACAATCGTCTTTACCTGATATCCTTTTACATGCAAGTCATTGGAAAGGCGGTTTAGCTCTGTGCTCTTCCCGCACCCTTTATGTCCAAGCAGCAAAAATGCGCTGTGCGAATTTTCTTCCTGACAGATTTCAAAAATGTCTTCGATCGGAGAACTGTATTTATCGCTCATACGGTATTCCATCGTGTCATCACAATAAAATTCTGCCATTTGATCCACTTTTAACGGTTCAGGGGAAAATGCATTTATGATCTCTGAAATTCTGTTGGCACGCTTCATGCAGGAAACACTCCTTTCGCTTACACTCCTTTAGGAAAACAACCAAATGTACATTTATTATATACGATACCCCATATATTAGCAAAATCTTTTCTACAACCTCGCCAGCGTCTCAAAGGTTCCGTTAATATTGATCCGCCCGTATCCCCAGCGTTTATCGGGATATCGGATGTCTCCCGGCCGTTCCGCCCCCTGGATCAGAAAACTCTTGGTTCCCCGGCTGTCCACGGCGAAGGCGTTTCCGTCAACGATCGCCCATTCCAGAAACTGCGCCACACAGCCTGCCGCCAGCGCCGCCGCCATGCAGGAACCGTCCGTCTCCCCGAGTGCGGTGTGCACACCCACCCCGGGTGCGGCAAGATCCGGCTTAATGCCGCCGCTTCTGCTGAATCCCCTGCCGGAAGACGCATACCAGCTGTCCGTATAACTGTCGTAGGCAGAAATGGTAATCACCTGCGAGGCGTTGGCAGGCTCTGTCAGCGTCACATCCGGACTTGGCTGCAGAAAAGTAACGCTCTGTTCCAAAAATTCTTCGATCGGAAGCCACATATGATATATGCCATCGCCATTCGGCCCCCTCGCGGAAGCCGTCAGCGTCACGGTCCAGATGCCCGGCGTCGGATCTACAAAGCGCAGAAAAATGAGCGGATCTCCCGCGTCCTTCTCCACAAGAACAATCCCCACCTGTATGCGGGTTCTCTCAAAAATAAAGGAGACGTTCCTGTCCATGCCGTTTCGAAAATCAATCACCGGCGATACTTCCCCTCCCGGAGAGCGTATCGAAACGGCATAGACATCCGGCAGGCTCCCCCAGATTTCTGCGCAAAAACCCTTCATCTGGCCGGCAACGCGGATCTCCACATTGCTCGGCATAAAATTTTCATAGTGGTGTTCCCTGTCGCCTTCATTGCCGCCGCCTACCACAACGGCCCTGCTTCTCCGGCCCGCCACGATGTTTAAATACGAATCCAGCGCGGAGGTACCGTCATGGCTGCCCATATTTGTGCCAAGTCCGATTACAATGACTACGGGCCTGCTGAACGCCACCGCCATCTGCTGCAGATACTTCACAGCCTCCATGATATCGTTTTCTGCGAAAGCCTCCGCCCGGTCATCGATCAGGTAATAATCGCGCAGATACGCCTTTGCACTTTTTAGTTTCACCACCGCTATGTCCGCGAGGGGCGCAGCTCCCCGAAACGTGAGTCCCTGATCCAGAAGGCTCCCCGCCGCCGCAGAGGCCATCTTTGTGCCGTGTCCGTTGGTATCGGTACTGGGAACCACCGTCTCCGGCTCCGCCGCAGCGAGCGCCCTGTCGATATCCGCCCTGCGGTATTCTGTTCCGTATGCAAAACCCTCGGGCGGCTCCCCTGTCTGTATGGTCTGATCCCAGATGGAAAGAATGCGGCTGCTCCCGTCCTCTCTGCGGAACACATCCTCCCGATAATCAATTCCCGTATCGACAAACCCAACAATAACGCCGCTTCCCTGTAAGGCAAGCGGCGGATTCTGTACACGGATATTGCCCATCGCCGCCAGCGGGGAAGCGTCGAACCCACGCTCTCCCGCCTGCATCAGCCCGTACAGTTTAGGGATCGTCGAATATCCATAGTTACCTATGGATACCGGCTGCACCTGACTGCGCCTCACATGTGCAATACCGTAGCCGGCATCAATTTCACGATAACAGAACTCTACATCCGCTCCCTCAAGAATCTCCACGATCACATCATAATCGACAATGATATCCAAAAAGTCTTCCGACAAAATCATTTCCCGACAGGTCAAGATTTTTCATGCACATAAATAAGACAAGCTTATCTACATACCCTTTCCGCCCAACGCTCCTTGCTGTATCCTATGCGCGGACGGAATGTCCTGACACCGGCGGCCAAGGGTGCCGGCCGCGCCCTGGCCGTAAGTCTGACGGCAGACGCTATGACTCATCAGCCGGATTCTGTATCACATTCAGGCGATCCGGGTGCTCTGCGCTCCTGCTTCGGATATCAATAATCGGCCCGCCGTTTCCTTCAATATATTCCCTGGTGATCGTCACCCGTCCAATATTGTCATCCTTTGGCACCTCGTACATAATATCCAGCATAAATTCCTCGATAATAGCCCGCAGTGCCCTGGCCCCGGTCTCCTTCTCCATCGCCTTATCCGCGATCGCCTCAAGCGCCCCTTCGTTAAACAGCAGCTCCACTTCATCAAGCTCCAGGAGCTTCTGGTACTGTTTCAGAATCGCGTTTCTCGGCTCTTTTAAAATCTGCACCATCATATCGCGGCTTAAGCCCTCCAGCGTGAAGATCACCGGCAGGCGCCCAATGAACTCCGGGATCATACCGAATTTTCTGATGTCCTCCACCGTCACCCTGCTTAAGATATTCTTTTCTTTATCATACTTGTCCTTCAGCTCCGCATTGTAGCCGATGGAAGTCTTCTTATTCAGTCTCTGCTTGATGATCTCATCCAGATCGGGGAACGCGCCGCCGCAGATAAAGAGGATGTTTCTCGTGTTTACCGTGGCAAGCGGCACCATAGCGTTTTTGGAGTTAGCGCCCACAGGCACCTCCACCTCCGCACCTTCTAGAAGCTTTAGCATTCCCTGCTGTACGGATTCCCCGCTCACATCGCGGGAATTGGTATTCTTTTTCTTGGCAATCTTATCAATCTCATCAATAAAGATAATGCCCCGCTCTGCACGTTCCACGTCGTTTTCCGCCGCCGCGAGAAGTTTTGACACCACGCTCTCAATATCGTCACCGATATAGCCCGCCTCCGTCAGCGAGGTGGCATCCGCGATCGCCAGCGGTACATCAAGCAGTTTCGCCAGAGTCTTCACCAGGTAAGTCTTGCCGCAGCCCGTAGGACCTATCATCAGCATGTTTGACTTTTCTATCTCAATCTCGTCCATCGTGCCGGTGGCAACCCTTTTATAGTGGTTATAAACTGCCACGGACATCACCTTCTTTGCGTGCTCCTGCCCGACCACATACTCGTCCAGCTTCTGTTTGATCTTATGGGGCGGCATAATATCCCTGATATCGATCTCCGCCGCCTTTTTCTTCTTTTTCTTCGGTTTCTGTTTGTTGGGAATGCCGCCGTCCCCTTTTAAGTCCGCCAGATTCACAAAGCTGATATTGGGAAAACCTTTTCCATTCAGATCCCCCGTATTCGGATTGTTCAAAAGCCCCTGATAATCAAACTGGCTGACCGTGTCCATCGTCTTATGCATACAGTCGTCGCAGACGCATATATGGTTGGGCAGGCGGAACATCTTTCCCGTCTTGCTCTCCGGCCTGCGGCAGATAAAACAGACGTCCTCGTAATCGCTGCTGGAATCATCGTTTCTCTTCTCTTCCGTCACGGAACCATCGCTCTTTTCCAACTCTGTGTCCTCGTATTTATCGTCTCTATGATCATCCATACTTCTTATCTTCCCTCCATTCACCCACGGGCATTGGTCTGCCCATAGTATAGCATACGAATAGTGGATTATCTATACTTGAATTTCCATTCCATAGAAAATCCCCGGCAGCCGCATCTTCACGATACCGTCCTGCCGGGGATTTCGTCTCCACTATATGCCTTCTATATTATTCGCTCACTTTATTACCCAGCATCAGCTGCTTCGTCACTTCCTCATAACCGGCCACAGTCATGGTCATCACCTTGACCTCCACCTGGTCGCCCTTCGCGTAAAATTCCAGCTCCTTCTGCAGTTCATCCATAGATCTGATCTTATTGCCGCCAAACTCCGTGATGATATCGCCCTGCCTAAGGCCCGCTGCCGCCGATGCCGTACCCGGATAAACCTGCGCGATATACACACCCTCCGGCATGCCGTAAGCCTGGGAGACCTCCTGGGTCACACTGATGCCGGAAATACCCAGATATCCCCGCTCTTCCTCAGCCACCTTGCTCTTGGTTTCCTTGAGCATCAGCTCCGCAATGATCGGGCTTGCCGACGAAATGGGGATCGCATAGCCCATGCCCTCCACAGCGCTGCCGCCGATCTTGTTGGAATTAATGCCGATCACCTCACCCTTGATATTCAGAAGCGCGCCGCCGGAGTTACCGGGATTGATCGCCGCATCGGTCTGGATAAAAGTACCCTCCACGCTGTCTCCGCTGTAACCGTTGCTTGCCGACAGGCTGATACTTCTGTCAAGAGCGCTGATCACGCCCGTCGTAACAGACTGTCCGTATCCGAGGGAATTGCCGATGGCAATGGCCGGTTCTCCCACCTCCAGTGCATCAGAATCACCCAGCGTAGCCACTTCAATTGCGTCTAAGGTCGAATCTGACAGTTCTGTCACCGGCACCGCAATGACCGCCAGATCCATCTTGGAATCCTGTCCTTTGATAAAAGCCTCTGCCTCGCTGCCCTCGTTAAACTGCACCGTCAGCTTATCGGTGTCAGCCACCACATGGTAGTTGGACACAATCAAAAGCTCCGTATCATTTAATCCTACGATAATACCTGACCCGCTGGAATCCGCCTCACTGTCCATGGACTGGCCAAACCAGGACATCGTTTCCGTATAATGGTTATTCACTGCCACGATAGACGGCATCACGTTTTTCACAACGTCCGTCACATCGGTGACCACCGTCGTCGCCGTATCCGACTGTTTGATCGAGGGCACTGCCGCCGGAGCCTGAATCTCCGTGTCAATTTCCGCCGCCATGGAAGAGCTTTCCTCGTTCTCCAGAGCCGAACTTTCCTTATTCGTCATCCCCGTGACTGCCTCCACAGCGTAGAGTCCGATTCCTGCAAAAAGTCCAAAGAACAGTCCCAGAGACACCGCCACAAGGACTTTCTTAACATAACCGGTGCCCTGTTTTTTCTCTCTGCGCTTCTTTTCCTTCTTCTGCTCCATCTGCGCATAACCGTTCGGATAAGCGCTTCCATAATGATAGCTTCCTGCGTTCCCCTGGTAAGCGCCGCTTCCCTGCTGGGCGCTGCTGCTTCCGTACAGGTTCTGCCCTGTTGACTGTCCGTATACACCGGCTGTCTGATTTCCCGTATTCTGGTAAGACCGATAGCCGATCCCCCTCCGCTCAGACTCATTCCCCGTCTGAAGCCCCGTCTGTTCCGAACCCGTATGATTGGAATAATCGTTTGGATAATTGTTGTCGTACATAATCCCGCTCCTTTCCACAAATCACGAACTTAAGTCCGCCTGCTTTATTTCCCCTCGCTGATTATGTCCTAAGTATATCTGCCATTTGTGTTTAAATTGTGTTTATTTGAGGAATAAAATGTGATTTTGCGGAGAATGCCGCATTTCACTCTACTCTACCGTCACCGACTTCGCCAGATTCCTCGGCTTATCCACATCGCACCCTTTCCCGACAGCCACATAATATCCGAAAAGCTGTAACGGTATGATCGCCAGCGAATTGGCAAAATAAGGATTTGTCTCCGGGATATAGATCACATAATCTGCCGCCTTCTCAATCTCCTTGTTCTCCTCACAGGTCACCGCCAGCACAAAGGCGCCCCTCGCCTTCACCTCCACCATATTGCTGATGGTCTTCGCATAGAGCGCAGGCTGGGTGGACACCGCCGCCACAAGAGTTCCCTCCTCGATCAGAGAGATGGTGCCGTGTTTCAGCTCGCCCGCTGCGTAGGCCTCGGAGTGGATATAGGAAATCTCCTTTAATTTCAAAGACCCTTCCAGGGAAATCGCATAGTCGATCCCCCTGCCGATAAAGAATACGTCCTTTGCGCCGATATAGCGGTTTGCAAATCGCTGGATCTTATTTTTATTATTCAAAAGCAGCTCGATCTGATCCGGCAGGCACCGCAGGTCGCCCAAAAGTGACATGTATGTCATATCGTCGATTTTTCCCCGCACTCTGCCGAACTTCACAGCCAGCAGATAGAGCGCCACAAGCTGGGCACTGTAAGCCTTCGTAGTCGCCACCGCGATCTCCGGCCCCGCCCATGTGTACATGACATTGTCCGCCTCCCTGGCAATGGAGCTGCCAACCACATTGACGATGCCCAGCACCTGGAAGCCTCTCTTCTTAGACTCCCGAAGCGCAGCCAGCGTATCCGCCGTCTCACCGGACTGACTGATCACCACCACCATCGCGCCCTCCTCCAGAATCGGGTCGCGGTAGCGGAACTCGGAGGCCAGATCAACCTCCACGGGAATGCGCGCCAGTCCTTCAATCACATATTTTCCCGTGACACCCGCATGATAGGCGGAACCGCACGCCACAATATGAATCTTGCTCACCACGCGGATCTCCTCATCGGTCATGTTAAGCTCCTCGATGACGATATCGTTATCCTTAATGCGGGGCAGGATCGTATCGGTCACGGTCTTTGGCTGCTCGTACATCTCCTTCAGCATGAAATGCTCATATCCGGCCTTCTCCGCCGCACTGGCATCCCAGTCAATAAAGACAGGCTCCTTTGTGGTCTCCTCCTCATCCACCGTATAGAAATGCATGTGATCCGCCCGCAGGCGCACCACCTCCTGGTTATCCACATAATAAACTTTCCTGGTATATTTCAGGATTGCCGGCACATCCGAAGCGATAAAGCAGCCTTCCTCATTCTGCCCCACAATCAGCGGGGAATCCTTTCTGGCCGCAAAAATCTGGTCGGGACAGTCCGCAAAAAGGATGCCCAGCGCATAGGAGCCTTCCACACGGTGAAGCACCTTTGTGACCGCCTCAAGAGGATTCCCTTTATAATAGTAATCCAGCAGATGGGCCAGCACCTCCGTATCCGTCTCCGACACAAAATGATACCCCTTGTCCGTGAGCATTTTGCGCAGTTGGATATAATTCTCAATAATACCGTTATGTACCACGGTAATCGTTTCCGCCTCATTGAAATGCGGATGTGCGTTTGTGTCGCTCGGCACGCCGTGTGTCGCCCACCGTGTATGCCCGATGCCGCAGATTCCCGGCATGGTCTCCCCGCCCCGGGTGATATTTTCCAGAATCTTAAGGCGCCCCACCGATTTGGTGATATTGATCTTTCCCCCGCCGTCATAAATGGCCATACCTGCCGAGTCATACCCCCGGTATTCCAGTTTAGACAGACCGTCCAGAATGATAGGTGCCGCCTGCTTTGTTCCGATATATCCTACAATTCCACACATTAGTCCTTACCTCCCTGCTTTTCCTTTCGAGAATGCCTCTTTTGACATACTCTCAACGCCAGTACTCCCTGTTGGAGGACAGCTTCAATATCAGCCGTCCCGGCAGCCGGCGGTATCTTTTTCCCATCACATATCCCGTGTACTTAAAGCCACTCTGGATAATAACATCTGGTATTTTGCTGCGCATCCCCTTCTTTTTCAAATGCTCCACCGTGCTCTTAACCAGCCGGATTCCCTCTGACTCCGAGGGATAGGCCGCAAACACCTCCGGGTGGTCCGCCTGGGAAACGCCCAGGTCAAAATTCCGGCGAAACTGCTGTCTGTATGTGTAATTATGGGAATGGTATACCTTGGCCTGCGCCACATAAGCAATCCCATACCCTGCCTCTACCGCCTTTGCGGCGTAGAGCATATCCTCATTGAAGATAGCCCGGTTTACAAATCCTCCCAGCTCGTCGAAAACATCTCTCCTGTAAGCCGCACAGACATTGGAACAAAAAAAAGTTTTTATACCCATTTCGGGAAGATCTGCCTTCGTCTTTACGCGGGATTCCTCGGGGTAGTTAAACCCTCTCGTGAACCGCTCCGCCTCGCTGCATTCCCTGTCTGGAAGCTGTCTGGCGTAAGCCGCCGCCACTTTTTCCCCGCGAAGACTCTCCAAAAGCCGCTCCACAAGGTACTCGTCCGCAGGCATGGCATCCTGGGTCATCATAAGAAATGCATCTGCATCCGAGAGTTTCACCCCCTGGTTTCTCGTCCGTCCGTGGTCAAACTCTCTCTTTGACAGATGCCTCACTGTTATATTATTATGATTCTCTCTCTCCAGGGTAGTACCGTAAAGCAGTCTGTCCAGATATTTCTGTTCCGTATTCATAACAATAATGTGATTTACCGGCACTGTCTGCGCCTGCAGCTTCTCTATCATCGTCAAAAACCCGCTATCAGGCTTGTAGACGGGAATAATCACGTCCACTGTCTCCACTCTTTCTTCCTCCGTCCGCTTTGATAAACGCATAGAAGGGGCTTGCAAGACAAGCCCCTTTGCTTTTACTTTGTTAAATATCCACTGGTATCCTGATAAATCTTCTCACTGCATTCCTTTACGGTAGCGGACGGCTCGTAGTCGCTCGCATCAAACAGGAACTCATGCAGCCATTTCACATTTTCCTCCAGACTGGTAGGAATGACACAGGAGCCTTTCGAACCGATGGTGCCGGTAGCACGCATATCCTCCTGCGGGAAGCCGTCCGTCTCCGTAATCTGGTAGGCTCCCACATCACCCAGCATCTCCACAATCTCAGACAGATCCAGGGAGGTATACACCTCTTCAAACACGGAGTTCGCTGTCTCTGTCAGCTTCGGCAGCGACGCCTTCTTCGCCTGATCGGCCACTGCGGAAAGCACCTCTCTCTGTCTCTCGGCACGTTTGAAATCATCACCCGCTGTGTAACGGATCCTGCAGTATCCTGTAGCCTGCAGGCCGTCCAGACGCTGGTAGCCGGTCTGTGTCACTGGCGTGTACTCCCTCTTCAAATCTTCCGCAATGCAGAGCTGGTAGTTATTCAAGTGGCTGACCTCCGACTCGTCCACCTCGATATCCACGCCGCCCAGCGCATCGATCGTATCCGCCAGTCCGGCAAAACCAACCGTCACGAAATCCGTGATATTCATATCCAGATTCATATTCAGCATGTTGATGGCCTGCTCTGGACCGCCCTTTGCGTACGCCGCATTACATTTATTATAAGAATCGTTGCTCAAATTCAGGTATGTGTCACGATATACGGAAACCAGCTTGCACTCTCCCGTGTCCTGATTGATGGACGCGATCATAATCGTATCGCTTCTCGTATTCTTCGTCAGCGCGCCCGTGGTGGAGTCCACACCGAAGAGGGCAATATTCCGATACCCCTTCATCGTCGTCTCCTGTGCCTCCTGTACGGTCTCGTTGATGATAATATCCTTCTCCTTCAGCTCTACCTTTCCGCTTTTCGTACCGGCAAGAACAGCGTAGAGAATTACCACCGCGATCAGCAGGATAATGATCTCTATAATAAAAAGAATGATGCGCCTGCGCTGTTTCTTCGCCTGCGCCTTCTTGCCGGATTTCTTTTTGCCGGAACTCTTTCTTCCGGAAGAACTGCCGCCTTTCCCGGAAGATTTCTTCCGGGGTCTTATTTCCTCGTCGTCATAGTCATCCACGTATCTCTTAGCCATACTCTGTACTCCCTCAATCTCCTGTCAAATTTCAAAAGTCCGTTTTCCATTTTGTCATATTTTGTCCAAAAAAGCAAGCTTTTGTGGAACTCTTATAAGATTATACTACATCTTGATATAATTGCAATATAATTCCCGTTTCTTCCGAAAGTCTTTCACTATTCTTAAGATTTTAGTATCTCTTCTAATAGGCATTTTTATTGATAAATCCCTTGAAAATCGTGAGAAACATAATCTTGATATCAAAGGACATGGTCCAGTTTTCGATATAAAAAATGTCGAATTCTATTCTTCTTTTTATAGAAGTATCGCCCCGGTAACCGTTGATCTGCGCCCAGCCGGTCAGACCCGGCCGCACCTGATGTTTGACCATGTACCGGGGAATTTCCTCCTTGAACTGTTCCACAAACTGCGGTCTCTCGGGTCTCGGACCTACCACACTCATATCTCCCATCAGAATATTAAAAAGCTGGGGCAGCTCGTCAATGCTTGTCTTCCTCAAGAACTTACCCACCTTCGTGACACGGGGATCGTTCTTCGTCGTCCAGCCTTTCTTCTCGGCGGAAGGCTTCTGCACCTCCATCGTGCGGAACTTGTACATACGGAAAGGCTTATTGTGCAGACCGATCCGCTCCTGTTTGAAGATAACCGGCCCTCTGGACGTACAGCCCACGGCGATGGCGGACACAATCATCACGGGCGACGCCACCACAAGCCCCACCAGAGACACAAGGATATCGACCATCCGCTTCATCCACCAGTTCAAGGTGTTCGTCAGCGGCACATGGCGTATATTGATCACCGGCAGCCCCATCAGATCCTCCGTGTAGGGGCGGCTCGGGAACAGACTGTTGTAATCCGGAATAAACTTCGTGTGCACGCCGGATTTTTCACACAAATCCACGATGTGCTCCAGATTGTCGTAATCCCTCAATGACAGGGTAATCGCTATCTCGTCCAACTTATTTTCCGGGAGAATATAGAGAAGGTTTTCAATCGTTCCCACCACTTTCACGCCCTTGTAGAGTGTGCCGGCAGGGACATGATCATCCAGAATGCCGCGCACCACATAACCCCACTGCGGGTTAGAATTGATACGCGTAATATACTCCTCCGTGGCGCGGGAATACCCCACAAGCAAAATATATTTCAGATTATAGCCTTTTTCACGGAAATACTGCAAAAGGATGCGGATGAGCGAACGCCCAAGCGTGGTCAGGAAAATATTGATGACGTAAAACATCGCCATCATGGTACGTGAAAAGTGAATCTGCGCAATCATGTACCAGCCGGCCATCATGATTACCATACCCACTGTATTCGCCTGAAAAATATTCAGGATCTCATATCGGTGTACCGTAGCTCTCTTGGGAGAATAAAGATTGAACGCATAGTATAAAATCAGATACCCGGGCACGATCAGATAGAGCATTTCAAAATATGTGCCCATAGAAAGAGCACCGACATTAGGGTCGATGTCCGAAAACGGGCTGGCAAACTTCAAGTACCATGCCAGCATATAGGACGCCGCTACGATCACGGCATCCAGCACGACGTGCAGTCTGTTGAAATACTTCTGGTTGTCTTTTATCATAATCAGTCTATGCTCTGCGCATTTTTACCATAAGTAGGATGTGACATTATGATTTATTTTATAATAAACGCACACAAAAAACAACCTCATATTGCAGGGCACAAAATTGCTGTTCCCTACAGGCGGATTTTATACCATATATTGCGCCACAGCTCCCACTGTATCACCAGATAGGCCGCCAGCCGTTTCCGGGAAAAGGGCACCCGTCTTTTTTTTCCCTGTAAAGAACAGCACAGGCGGATCCCTTTCCGGGTTCCCTTCCACCAGCTTCCGCCAAGCCCTTTCCGGCAGTAGAAGAGGAGTTTTAGCACAAAGCCCACCAGCAAAAACGGCAGATTAATCAGAATCTGCGCGGGGGGCATATTTTTGTACACCACATAAACGCTGTTTGCGGCGGTGAGCTCCGCCTTAAACGCATTGTAACGGGAACCTGTGGATGCGCTGCCTGCATGATACACCACCGCCTCCGGCACATAGAGGTTCCTGTAGCCGAACAGCTTTGCCCGGTAGCCAAGATCCACGTCCTCCAGGTAGGCGAAATGGTTTTCGTCCAGCATGCCGGTCTCTCCGAGAATACTGCGGCGGTAGATACAGGCTCCTCCGCAGGCGGAAAAGATCTCCCTCTGCCTGTTGTAACGTTGTGCGGGCTTGTCCTTTCCTGCGGCAAAGGCCCAGCCCAGCGCGCAGTAATAGTCTCCCGCATCGTCGATCAGCTCGGGCCGGCGCATGTTCACCATCTTTGCCGCCCCGGAAAAGACTCTCGCGTCCTTCTCAAGGGCCGCCTCCAGCGCACGCACAAAGCCGGGTCTGACCGTGGTATCGTTGTTTAACAAAATAACATACGCTGTGTCGCTGGCTTCCATGCCCCGGTTAACCGCCGTGCAGAAGCCAGAGTTTTTCTCCAGTGCGATCATCCGCGCACCGGGAAACTTCTCCTGCACCAGTTGTCTGCTGCCGTCCGTGGAACCGTTGTCCACCACAATCACCCGGGCAGGCTCGTCCGCCAGGGATGCCAGGCAGTTCTCGATATAGTTGATACCGTTAAAGTTCGGAATAACAATTGTAGAACGGATTCCACCATCCCTCCCCGCTATTTCCTCTGACATGCTCTTTCTCCTTACCGTCCGCGTCGGTTTCTTATTTGTCCGTCCCATAAGACATACGTAGAACGCAGGCTTCACGCATTCGCGCGCAGCGCCTTCACAGGCGGATTGTGATCCCGGGATCCCACACGACCAGATAGCCTTCCCGGCGCACCGCTTCTCCTAACGCCATGCCCAGCTTTCGATATCCCGCCTCGTCACAGGTCAGTCCCGCCACATCCGCGATGCGGATTTCTCTCGTCTTCCTCCCACGCCCCTCCTTCACCCGGAGCGTTTTCTCCCGGTAAGGCAGTCCCGTGATCTCCGTAAATAACGGCCGCAATTCTTTCTGCAGCCTCATACAACGGATGTCCACCGCAGCACAGTTCTGTCTCAGCACCGCAAGATGCGTGCTCCCTCCTGTAAAGCGGGCCGGCAGTCCTTTATACAGACACTGCCCCTCCTTATCATAACCACCCGCAAAAACACGTCCCTTTTCGTCGAGAATCCGTCCGCCCACTATGCCCGCGTCCCGCCTCACTGTCAGCAGATCCGGCTCATAGACAATGCGGTAAAAACCCAGATGCAGACTGTGCTCCACCTGTGCGAGAAACCCTCTTCTTTTGCAGAAGTCTGCAAGGGCACGCCGTCCCGCCTCGTAAGCGTAAGTTTTGCTGCCCGTGTTAAGCGCCGTGGAATCCCTGTGGGAGCGCCAGTGATAGAGCACTTTCGGGATGTGACAGATACGAGCCTGATCCGGGACAATCGCATCCTCCGGCCAGAGACTGTCCACAATCCGTAACACCAGGTCGTAGTCCTGCGCGCCGTCATAGTCCCCGCGCAGTTTCAAGCGTTTCAACACCCCCGCCTCCACCGCCGTAAAATGGCAGATATAGTTGTTTGATAAAATTAAATCCAGGTTAAACTTTTTCTTTTTATTAGGAAATACAAAGGTTTGCGCCGCCTCATCGTACTTGTCCTCATCTGAGTACAGAAGAACGGGCGGGCATCCCTCCTGTCTGCCCCGGTGCACACAGCAGGCCATCTCATATAACGCATCAGGTGTTATGAAATCATCATGATCGAGAAGGGCAATGTAATCTCCCCCCGCCAGTCCAATTCCTGCATTGGTGTTCTCCGCAATGCCCTGGTTCTCTGAAAGGCGGCTGTAGCGTATCCGCAGATCTCTGGTCTCATGAATGATCTGCCGCACCACACGCTCCACGGCTGCGCCTGCGCCCGCATCCATGATAAGCAGCTCCCAGTGCGGATAGCTCTGTGCCTGCACAGAGGCAATCATTTCACGCAGGTACGCCTCCGCCGTCTCATATGCGGGCACGACAATGCTGAACAGATACGGATAATCCGCCGTCTCCTGTCTCTGCCTGGCAAGTGTATGTGCGTCTGGAAGCAGATACCGGTAATCCGCTTTTCTCTCCTCCTGCACACGTTCCGCCGCTGCATAGAAAGTGCCCGCCAGTCCGTTCTTCTTTAAATAATTCACTGTTTTTCTCACATTGTCGATTCTCAGTATCCGATTTCCCACTGCAGCATCTCCTGTTTTATTCTCTGTTTCAGCCGGGGAATCTCTCCCTGCCCGTCGTCCCGCCCCATGCCGCGCATACGGCGTTATGCTTTTGCAGGCGCGTGCATATAGGCAGACCGCCCCGCACTTGCCATGCCGGGGCGGCCTTTTCTTCTTAAAATCAGATGTTCTTCTTGACTTCTTCCGTCAGTCTGTCAAGTCTCGCCTGGGCATCTTCAAGGCTTGTGCCCTTTACACCCATGTAGAACTTGATCTTCGGCTCCGTGCCGGAAGGTCTTGCACAGCACCAGGAGTCATTCGTCAGATCAAAATAGAGAACGTTGGACTTCGGCAGCCCGGTTTCTCCCGCCTCGCCCGTCTCCAGATTCAGCGTCTTTCCTGTATCATAATCCCTGAATTCCTTCACCGTCAGCTCGCCAAAGCTCTTAGGCGGATTCTGGCGCAGCTTGTTCATCAGCTCCTCGATCTCCTTCGCGCCCTCAACGCCCTTCTTGGTGATAGAATACTGGCTCTCTTTGTAGTAACCGTACTTCTCATAGAGGCTGATCATCTGATCCCAGACGGTTCTTCCGTTCTTCTTGCACCATGCCGCCATCTCGCACAGACACATTACCGCCACAATGGCGTCCTTATCCCTGGCGTGGGTGCCTGCCAGACAGCCGTAGCTCTCCTCCAGGCCGAACACATAGTTGTTGGAGCCGGTCTGCTCAAAGAGTTTGATCTGCTCACCGATAAACTTAAAGCCTGTCAGCACCTCAATGAATCTGGCCTTATAATCCTCCGTGATCGCACGCGCCATGTTGGTGGTCACAATCGTGGTCACAAGAGCCGGATTCTCAGGCATCTTTCCTGCAGCCGTCCGCTCTCTCAGAATGTATTCCGCAATCAGCATGCCTGACATGTTGCCCGTGAAAGGCACATATTCGCCGGACTTGGTGTCCAGTGCGTAGATGCCGAGTCTGTCTGCATCGGGATCCGTTGCCAGAACGATATCGGCGTTTTTCTCCTTCGCCAGCTTCAGTGCGAGGGTGAATGCCTTGGGATCTTCCGGGTTGGGGTACTCAAGCGTCGTGAAGTCGGGATCGGGCATCTCCTGTTCGGGCACAACGTATACGTTCTTAAAGCCAAGCTCGGAGAGAATCCGCCTTACAGGCACATTGCCCGTGCCGTTAAAGGGCGAATAAACAATCTTCATATCCTCCGCCATCTCCTCAATCACTTCGGGATGGATAATCTGCTTTTTCAGCTCCGCCATGTACTTGTCGTCGATCTCTTTGCCGATGACCACATAGAGGCCGGCTTTTTTCGCTTCCTCCTTGTCCATTGTCTTCACGGTATGATAATCGGTCACGTTGTTGACTTCCTCAATGATCTCCACATCCTTGGGAGCCGTAACCTGTGCGCCATCCTCCCAGTAACACTTGTAGCCGTTATACTCCGGCGGATTATGGCTGGCCGTAATCACAATGCCGGAAATGCAGCCCAGCTCCCTGAGCGCAAAGGATAACTCGGGCGTAGGCCTGAGCGCGTCAAATACATATGCCTTGATGCCGTTGGCCGCAAGGCACAGAGCCGCCTCATCTGCAAATTCGGGAGACATCCTTCTGGAATCGTAGGCAATCGCCACACCCTTCTCCTCACCGCCCTGTTTCTTTATGTAATTAGCCAGACCCTGCGTTGCTTTGCGCACCGTGTAGATATTCATACGGTTCGTGCCCGCGCCGATCACGCCGCGCAGCCCTCCCGTACCGAAAGCAAGTTCCTTGTAAAAACGGTCCTCAATTTCCTTCTCGTCATTTCTGATCGCCAGAAGCTCCTGCTTCGTCCCCTCATCAAAGTAGGAATCCTCCAGCCAGAATTCAAACTGCTCTTTGTAGCCCATTTTGAAACCCTCCTTAATATTATTTTATAAAAATCGTATACAGATTACTTCTGATCCTTTGCCACCGCTATTTTATCTAAAAGTTCCACGATCTCATCTGTTGTGTGCTCCTTTTATCTCCCTGTGTAAAAAGCAGTCTTAATTCATAAAGTGTAGACATTTTCACACTCTGCATCTCTTTTTCAGTTATACCAGTAACCCCCATATTGATTCCTCCTCTCGGATTGACCGCCCTTACAAAGATTATAGTAAAAGCGGATGCTTCGGTCAAGGTATTTCGGCTTGCACATATTGCCTGCCACAATAACTTTTCACACCGCGCCATGCACCTGCCGTATGTTTATTTTTCCACTTTCAGCGCAAAATCACTGCGGTCAAGCGAGAAATTGGGATTATAGTAGGGATCTCCCTGCTCCAGCAGTTCCTTCCACCGCTCCCTGAAGAGCGCCGACTCCTTCTCGTAGCGCTCGGCACCCGCGCCTGTCAGGTCTGTTCCTCTGGACGCCGACTCATAGTGATAGAGCTCCGCAAACGGGGTGAAAACATTGACCCGCCCGGCCTTCCATGCGCGGACGCAAAGATCCACGTCATTCAAAGCCACGGCAAAGGCCTCATCCAGCCCGCCAAGCTCCTCGTAGAGAGCCTTGCGCATCATCAGGCATGCCCCCGTCACCGCCATCACGTTCTGCGCATAGCAGAGCCGCCCCATATAGCCAAGATTGCGGTGATCCACCCGGTAATGGCTGTGTCCTGCCGTCCGGTGCGCCCCAAGCCCAAGCACCACGCCTGCATGCTGGATCGTTCTGTCCTCGTAGTAGAGCTTCGCACCGACCGCTCCCACATCCTTTCTCTGGGCATACATCAGCAGCTCTTCGATCCAGTCCGGCGTTATGACACTCGTGTCGTTATTCAGAAGAAGTACATATTCGCCCTCCGCCTTAGAAACGCCCAGATTGTTGATTTTTGAATAGTTAAACTCCCCCTTATAGGTGATAACACGAACCGCCGGATTCTCCTGTATTTTGTTATAATATGCAGCGATCTCCTCCGAGACGCTGTTGTTTTCCACCACAATAATCTCATAATTGTCATAAGTGCTGCGCTCCAATATGGAGGTAATACAGCGCGTCAGATCCTCCAGATGTTCCTTGTTCGGAATCACGATGGACACCTTCGGATTCCCCAGAATCTCGTATTTAATCTGGAAAATGGTCTCAAATGCCTTCGTGGAAGTAATCTCAAAGTTTTTAAAACCCTGCGACGTCAGATGGGCCGCCACCGCTCCCTTTGCCGCCTCGATGGCATAGCTCTTCGCACTGATGTCGGAGGCCACACTGCCCGCGTGGGACCGCCAGTAGTACATCAGCTTTGGCACGTGCACCACACACTTTGCACGGGCGGTGAGGCGCAGTATCATGTCATGGTCCTGGCTGCCGTCAAACTCGGAGCGGAACAGTTCCGTCCCGCCCAGAAGCCGTCTCGCAAAAGCACTGAAATGGCAGATGTAGTTGTTCGCCCGCAGATTGTCCGGCGCATAATCCGGCTTAAAATGCAGGGTAATCATGTCGTCTACGGTTCCGCTGCCCTTGAATGTGGCTTCGTCACAGTAAATATAATCCGCCCCTTTCTCGCAGATCACCTTCATATATTCATAGAGAACGCAGGGGTGCAATACATCGTCATGGTCAAAAAGCGCGATATAATTCCCCGAGGACATGGCCAGGCAAGCGTTGGTGTTGCCGGATATACCCTCGTTTTTGGACAATTTTTTATACAGGATCCGGCAATAGAGACTGCTGCTTGGCCGCAGATACTGTTTATCCTTCTCCATGTATTCCCGGCAGATCTGCTCCACATAAGCATGCTCCTCATCGGAACCGTCCGCCAGACACAGTTCCCAACCCTCGTAAGTCTGATTCATGACGGATTCTATCGCCTGCCGCAGAAATTTCTCGGGCGTGTTGTAGAGCGGTATCAGAATACTGAATTTGACCTCCCTGTTGAACTTATAGAGACGCTGTCTCGCCGCCTCCTCAATCTCTGGAAAGCTGGCCGATCCATGCTGCTCTCTGGCCTGCCGCTCAATCATCTTGGCATTCAGCTTGCGGGCGATCCCCTTCAGGTTCCCGTAGCAGCCAAGACGCTCCTTGAGCCGTGCAGCCTTGTGAAACAGCGTACGAAGCGGCCTGGACATGCGCCAGAGCAGGCTTCCCTTGATTTTGGCAAGCTTCTCCTCCGTCTGCGCCCTGTTATGCTCCGCCTCCGCCAGTTTTCCCGTAAGTGCGCGTCCCCGGCGTTTCTCTCTCTCATAGGCGTCCTTACAAACGCGGAGCTCCTCTGTCTCCGTCATCCCTTTCCTATCCATATCTTCCCTTTCTGTCATACAGAAAAACTTAACGCTTCCAGGCCGGCTTTGCCAGCCCGGAAGTTCTTTTCGCGTTTTTACACTGTCAGCGTTCGTTCAGACCAGTCCACGAAAGACAGCCCCGGCTCCGTCTCACTCACCGCTTCCGTCTCCGCCAGCATACCGACCCGGTACTCTCCCTGCGCCAGTTCCTCCCGCCGCAGCCGCAGTACAAAGCCGGCCAGCCCGATATGTTTCTCCTGCGGCAGAATTTCCTCCACATCCGTCCTGTGCCAGTCTGCCGGAACTGCCAGATAGCCTGCCCCGTCCGTTCTCTGTAAAATTACTTTTCTTTCAAAGGCCGCGTTATCGGCGCCGGAAACATAGCTCCATCCCATAATCCACAGGATATCCGGCTCATCAGCCAGTATCTTATGCTGGGGGCCGGCCAGATCCGTCGTCAGCCGCAGTGCACCCTTCCCTGCCCTTTTCACCAGTTTACGCATGGCCGTTTTTGGCAGAAATACCGCCTCCTGCGTACAGAGATGATCCTCGTGCGGAAGCTTATAATTGCACACATAATTTGACGTATTGTCTATCAGATCCTTGTGATAAAAAGGATCCGTCCCCCGAAACTGCGGATGCTTTCCGTAAAGCGTCTCCTTCTCGGCAAGCAGTCTCTCCCATTTTCCCTCATTCTGCTCATCCAGTCCACGGCTCAAAGACTCATGGTGGCAGAGAATCACATCATTTCTCTGTACATTAACATAGCCCGCCTCCAGCAGCTTGAAACAGAAATCCACATCATTGTAGGCTATCGGCAGACTCTCATCCAGACCGCCTACCCTCTCGTATTTTTGCCGCGACACCATCAGACAGGCCGCCGTCACCGCCGCCACATTGTAAGTGACCCGGTTTCTCCCGAAATAGTAATCCTCCTCGTCCGGAAAGGTAACCAGCTTGTGGGAGGGTCCGATTTTCAGATTTGTAACGCCGGCGTGCTGGATCTTCTCCGTACCCGCATACCACAGCTTCGCCCCTACGGCTCCCACATGGGGCAGAAGCGCCTGTCCCGCCATACGTTCCAGCCAGCTCCCCTCAATGATCTCTATATCATCATTCATCAGAAGAAGCAGGTCTCCCTTTGCCTTCTTCTCTCCCAGATTGCACATTTTGGAGAAATGAAAGGGCATCGGCTCATAAATATAAGTAAAGCCGTAAACTTTCTGCAGCGCCTCCATTTTTTCCCTGTTCTCCTCGCTGCTTCCATTGTCCACCACAATCCACTCATAATAGCGGTACTGCGTCTTATTCCTAAAGGAACGAAGGCATTTTTCCAGCACTTCGGGGTGGTCTTTGGAGGGAATGATCACGGACACCACACGGTGCGGCGCAATCGCCGTATTTTCACTGCCTGACCGGGTGCAGCGCTCCGTGCCTGAAACGGAAGTGTCGTAGAGCAGATGGTAAATATCCGGGTCTGCTCCCTGCCGCAGCACGCCGCGGCCGCCTCTGCGCATCAGCATGTCTTCCTTGAGCGTCACATATTTGGAGGAAGCGCCCGTCAGAAAACGGCCCTCTGAAAGCTCCTTTTTCAGACTCTCCTGGACAAGAGCAAACTGCTCCCGGGGCGAAACAGCCTGTCCCATTCCGACAGCATTTCTCTCAGGCAGATCGTATCTTCTATGGTATAGAATGGAATCCAGATGCCCGATAGCCTCTCTCCTCCTTCTGAAATACCCCTCCGAAAGTTCCTCAATCTTCTCCTCCAGCCGCAGGCAAAGCTCGTAAAAACCGAGATCGGGATCCTTCATGCTCACCATACGGTAATTCATACTGTCAAGCACACTGACCCGGACAGCCACAAAATGCCCCCAGTACTGGAATGCAAGGAGGGTATCCGGGGAATACGCCGGCTTCAGCCATGGTTCCATCCGCTTCGACAGATCTTCCCAATAAAAATCTTCATCCGCGTATGCCAGAAGACATGCACTGTTTTTCGCAAAATAGCTCCGCACCTCGGAAAACACAAAAGGCGCCAGCAGACCGTCTCCGTAAGTCAGAATACAGACATCCGTCTTTGGCACTACAATCTCCCGGAATCCCTTTATCGCAATCGGTTCCGGCGGTTCTGTAACACCCGTATTTTTATTTTCATGCACCGCGATCCATTGCAGATAGGGGTTGGACTGCTGCCAGAGCGTCTCCTCGTACGCCTGCTTTCTCTCCTCTGAAGCCTGTATCTTTGACAGCTCCTCCTCCGATATCACAGTTCCTCTCATTCTGCGCACCGCACCCCGCAGGGGAGCCGACGCTTTGGCCGCTATCCGATACAACGGATTGGCACAGATGCGGTTCAGATTATCCTGCAGATCCGCCTGTTTTCTCTCCGCGTCCGCAATGCGTCCGGCCATCTGGGTATTTTTTTTTCGCTCCTCCTCGTAGGCAGCCATATAGTATGCCACCCAGTCATAGCGGTTTTTCTGAATGCTCATCAGTTAAACAATCCCCTTTTCTGCAAATGTTTCACGGTTTCCGCCGGCATCGCGGTCACCTCCATGACCGCCTCCAGATGATTCTCCTCCTCAGAGGGAAGTCCCCAGAGGGAAAGGGTGATGTTCGGATCTTCCGTAGGAAAAGCGTATGTGTCCTCCCCGATCTTAAACCCGTTCATCTGAATCTGCTTTCCTTTTAAGGAAATTTCCCCACCGTTCCAGCTGATTCTCTTGATATAAATCACGCAGGTATGACTACCCGGGTCAATCCTTACCGCGCTCCGTCCTCGCGCAATGCGTACGGAAAGCTCCACCATACCCTCGCCGGTTCGCAGAACCTGTTCACCGTCCTCCTCCGGGAAAAAGGACTGCTCCTCAAGGAAACCTCTCCCGGTATCCTCATAAATCTGTATACGATTGTCCACAGACTTATTGGTCAGCCCCTCGCAGAAATCTGCCAGCCGGTAAACGGGCTGACCGATGGCCTCCCTGATCTCCGCCATGGAAAGCCGCTTTCCCGTCACATACTTCTGGAATTTCATCTCCTGCCTGCGGTACTGTTCCGCCTCGACAGGTCCAATCTGTAGTCTGCTCATTATCAAATCAGGATTTAATCCATTTCTTTTTTCATCCTCAAGCAGATAGCAGTAGAGGGCGCGAAAAGCAATTTCTCTTGTCTCAATAGCCCTGTCAAAAGTCCATTCGCAGTCAATCAGCCCCCACTTTTCCTCATTTATATAACGTTCGATATTAATATTCCGATTTGAGTCCCCATTTTCATCACACGCGTTACTTCCTTGTGGAATCAAGAGATTTGCGAAAATCAAGTCATAGTCGGCAATCTCTTTCTCCTCTCCCCATGTGATCCGTTTCAAGTACTCGTCGAAGAGACTGTGAAAACCTTCAAGGTCATTTTTCTCCAGACACTCGTCAAGAATTTCTTCCAGTGTCCGCCCTTCCAAAAATTTAATCGTGATATAAGGTGTGCCGTCAGCCTCTCTTTCCAGCTTGCACGCATTGACCTCAAGGCGACTCCCCTCATACCGTTCGGCCAGCTTGTCGCAGGCCGCAGCCGTGGCTTCGATGTGCTCCCAGGCTCTTTTTGATAACGGATGTTTCTCTATTCTTCTGCCAAATCCGATACTCCTCTGTAACGTTTTGATCTGAAATTCTTCCTTTCTGTCGTTGGAGTACTTCACATATTCCTCTGACAGGGCAGGGCCCAGAAGGAGCATATAGGAATTGGAAAAGAGAGGAAACTGTCCTTCCTTCAATACGGTGTCAAAGACACGCTTCTCATCAAAGAGCTGCAGTCTGTCACGGTCAAAATTACGCATGTTATTTGATAATTCCCCGCGATTCGGAAGCCTTCTGTCGGAATAGAGTGTTGTCATAAACTTATAGTCGGGATAAGGATAATACATCTGCATCTCCGAAAAGCCGCATCGCCGGGCTATGGCGAGAAGGCCGTCTCTCGTAAAGGTGCGCACCACACCGCCCTCCGGGTAGTCCTCAATTCCCCCAAAATACGTGCCCAGATGGTCTTCTCTGCATCCGGCCCAATACTTTAATCCAAATTTATTTTCTATGGCAATCGCAATATGCCCCCCGGGCTTCAAGTGCTTCTTAATAATCCGCAGAAAATCATCAAATGGCGTTTCCGAGCCGATATACGCCTGCGCGTACTCAAAGACGCCGATCAGACAGATATAGTCATAGTCATCGGGCAGATCCGGCTCCACATCCTGAAAATTGCCCACATGGATCGTCACATTGTCCGCGTCCATATGACGGTAGGCATTGATCATGCTCCGCTTTTTGGACAGCTCCACACATGTCACTTCCCCGGCCCGCCTTGACAGGGCCCCCGTGATCGCGCCGCAGCCTGATCCGACTTCCAGTACCTTCATGGCACGGCTGACCGGCAACCACTCCACAATATTTTCCCGGAGCGGAGAGAGGTGGTACAAAATCTCCCAGCTCTTTCTCTCTTCTATGATTCTCTGGTACTCCACCTCCGCACAGTCCCTTGCAATGGCGAGCAGCTCGTCTTCTATCTCTCCGTCACAGTAGAAATCCTCGCCCGGGTAATGAGTTAAATCCAGTTTTATTTTTCCTATTCTCTCTGTTTTATCTTCCGGCATCTTCCATTCCTTCCCATCAGCAGCTTTCTTTCCTGCCCACAGTGTCCGCCCATAAATATCATGCGCTATTTTACCACGACTTTAGAATTCATGTCGTAAAATCCCACCGTATCTTTATCGGAAATCACCGTCACGCCCAGCACGTCGTAGAGCCGGTGATATACCGTGAAATCATCCTCCTCATACCCGGTCACACCAAGCGAAAGAAGGTACTCTCCTCCCTGCAGATTCATATCCTGGGTGAAGGTGATTTCCTTCGTCTCCCCGGCCTCCACAGATTCGAGAAACGCTTTCTCAAACATCGTGTTGGTGCCCGTGATCTCCGTACCGCGCACCGTTTTGATGGTGAAGGCAAAAATCGGCGCGGCAATCTTTTCCGTCATCTCCACACGCATATGAATGGTAAACGCGCTTCCCTTCAAAATGGTGGCAGTTCTCGTCCCCTTCTCATCCGTAATATAGTATTCCGTAATCTGTGCCTTTTTAGAACCGTATTCCAGCAGCTCCGGGTTTTCCGCACACCCGGCCGCGCCGGAGACATTCCTTTTTCCCGGCTCCGCCCCGTCCATCTTGCTGCCGTCCACGCCCTTCGCCGCCATCGCCCGAAGCTGTTCATCGTCCAGCAGCCGCTCGCCTTCCGACTCAGGCGCCGTATACTGTCCGACCAGCACCTGCTTGTATGTGTCTATCATCTGCTTGGGCGCGCCTTCTCCCAGTTTGATTCCCTGGTTTAAAAGCACCACCCGGTCACAGTATTTGCTGATACTGCTCAGATCATGGCTGACGAAGACAATCGTCTTGCCCATCTCCTTAAATTCCTCAAATTTGTGATAACATTTGGCTTGAAAAAAAACATCGCCAACCGAAAGAGCCTCATCCACAATCAGGATCTCCGGGTCGATGTTGATGGCTACCGCAAAAGCCAGCCGCACGAACATACCGCTGGAATAAGTCTTGGCAGGCTGATATACATAGTCTCCGATGTCTGCAAATGCCAGAATTTCATCCAGCTTCTGGTCGATCTCCTTCTTGGAAAAGCCGATCATCGTGCCATTTAAGTAAATATTTTCAATGCCGTTGTACTCCATATTGAATCCGGCGCCAAGCTCCAGCAGCGCAGAGATGCGCCCGTTGACCTCCACCTCGCCTGCCGTAGGAGAGAGAACGCCTGTTATTATTTTTAAAATTGTGGATTTCCCGGAACCGTTGGTGCCGATAATCCCGACGCATTCCCCCTGCCTTATGGTCATATTGACCCCTTTTAAAGCACGGTGCTCCGTATGATGTTTTCCACGCCCGATGTGCAGCGCCTCCTTGAGCCGTTCCGAAGGCTTGTCGTAGAGTTTATACACTTTTTCGAGATCTGTGACCTTGATCGCGATATGATTATCCATACCATATTTCCTCGCATGATATATGGGCATTGCCGCCGCCCGAATCCGCTTTGCTGCTTCTCGCTCGCAGGCTGGCGCCCTGTTTCATTCCGCAGTTACGCCGAGGCTGCGTAGCAGTCCTCGTGACCGGGCTTGCTCGATCGGCTCATAGCACATCTGCAAAATGACTGCGCAGCCTTCTGAACACCAGTGTCCCGATACAGAACATACTGATTGTAAAAATCCAAAAATAAGTGGAAGAGTAGAAGTGTTCCCAGAACCACACTTCCTCAAAAATCGCGCTCCGATAACCGTTTACAATATATACAAGCGGATTCAGCTTAAAAAGCGTCTTCATGTTATCACTGGGCAGCATATTGATGTTCCACATAATAGGCGTCGCCCACATGCCGATCTGAAGCGCAATGCTGATCACCTGCTGCAGATCTCTGATAAAAACTACCAGTGCGCTCGTCAGATAGCTCAGTGCCAGCACAAAGAAAACCAGACAGAGACTGTAGTAGAGAAGCTGCACCGTGTAAATCGAGGGGGTGTAACCGTAGCACACCGCCACCACCAGCAGAATGCCCACAAAAAATACATGAATGAACGTGGCCGCAACCACCTTGATGATGGGCAGGATACTGATGTTAAACACCACTTTCTTAACAAGATAGGTGTACTCCACAAGCGCCATCGTCCCCTGGGAGATTGCCTCCGAGAAATAGAACCAGGGCACCAGTCCCGCCATCAGATAGAGTACATAGGGCGGCGCTACGCCGTCCGATGCCAGAAACTCCACCCTCGCCTGAAATACTTTGTCAAACACGATCCAGTACATCAGCACCGTCACCACAGGCTGCGCCAGCGCCCACACAATCCCGAGATAGGATCCTGCATACCGCTTCTTAAAGTCGTTTTTCGCCAATTTCCAGATCAGTCCCCTGCTCTGGAAAAGCTCCACCGGAATGGTCACGATCCTGTCATGATAAATCGTAAATATGATACAGGTGAAGGTAATCAGTACGCAGCCGCTTACCTTCTTCATCTGCTCCGTCACCTGATCGGCAAGCGGATTGTGATGAAGAATCAGCACAGATGCCAAAAGCAGGCCAAATCCCCAGAATACAGCTATCGCCGCTGACTTCGGAAATTCCTTTTTCCTTATGCAGTTTTTCTCTTCCTGTCTCTTTTCGCTCATGTTACTGCCTTCTTGATCTGCAAAGAATGCCGCGTTTCTCACGCCCGGTACTTCTCTGTAAAGGAGGAAAGGCCCTCCCACTTTTTATCCTTGTCGGACATCACAAGTTCCATCCCCCCGGGAATCGGCCACTCCACACCAATCTCAGGATCACTGTAAAGAATACCGCCCTCATCATTGGGATGATAAAAGTCCGTACATTTGTAAGAAAATTCTGCGTAGTCGGAAAGCACCAGAAAGCCGTGGGCAAAGTTCTTCGGAATAAAAAACTGCTTTTTGTTCTCAGCAGAAAGGGTTACACCGTACCACTTGCCATAAGTCGCGGATCCCGGCCGCAGATCCACCGCCACGTCAAACACCTCGCCGGCAATCACCCGTACCAGCTTGTCCTGCGGATAATTGATCTGAAAATGCAGCCCTCTGAGCACGCCCTTCACCGACGCGGACTGGTTATCCTGCACAAAAACCTGATCGATTCCCGCCGCCTTATAGTCCTCGTAATGGTAAGTCTCCATAAAATAACCCCTGTTGTCCCCAAACACCGCCGGAGTAATCACCTTAAGCCCTTCAATTTCGCACGTCTCCACTGTTATTTTTCCCATCGTAATTTCCTCCTTGTTTACCGGTCTGGCTGAACTATTCTACCGGTACATTTCCCGTATCCCCGTTCACCACGCCGGAATACCCTGCGGCGCCTTTGGCGTGATTGATGGAAGTATCAATATTCATGTAGCACAGGTTCAGATCCACATTTGTGGAAATGCCGTCCACCGTTCCCTTTGAGGTATACTGCCACATATGATAATAATACGCATCGTATGTAGGCGCATCCGCGTACTCCGCCAGCCAGATTCTGTAATCCGACAATCTCGACATATCAAGCCTGTCATTGAGCCAGTTGCGGGAAGCGTATACGCCCGTCTCATAACCCGCCGCCTCAATAGTCTGCAGGAATGCCCTGTGCGCCCTTGTCCGCTCATCACTGTCCAGCCCGTCGGCTCTCCCCCTGCCACCGGCGCTCTCACTGTCGAGAAATACCGGGTAATCCACATCATAATTTTCGATCAGACGGATCACCATGGAAGCCTCCTCCACAGCCTCCACCTCATCCAGAGCCTGGGTGAAGAAGTAAACGCCCACGGGAATGCCTGCCGAGATGGCGCCCTCTATGTTCTCCTCGTATCTGGGATCGATAACCAGCGCACCTGTCGTCGCACCCCGGTATCCACAGCGGATAATGGCAAATTCCACACCCGCATCCTTCACCGCCTCCCAGTTGATTTCCTGATTCCACTTGGAAACATCGATGCCGAGCTTCGCGCTGCCTTTGTCAAACTGCAGCTCCATATTCTCTGTGCCGTCCGCATCCTCCTCGGCGCTGTTGACCGCCTTATCCTCCTTTTCCGGGTCGATGTCTTCCTCCGTCACCATCAGATACTCAATATTGTCAAGCACCCGGTACTCGATATCCTGGCGTACTTGTATCGTAGTGATGGTGTTCGGCACACGGAAGCCGTCTTTTTCGTTGAGAAACACACTGTACTCCCCGGAGCGCAGGCCGTCCACATAAATCACGCCGTCCTTGTCGTTATCTGTGTATTCGCCCACATCCTGAATCGTGACAGTGAAATCCGCTCCTGTCACCAGGCGTCCAACGCTGTCTACCACCATGATCCGCAGATCCTTGGCCACGGAGCTCATCATCAGGGACACACTCCTGCCGGAGTAGGATTCGATGCTCTTAAACTTGACCTCCGGGTCAAAAAAGGTCTCATCCCTCAGAAAAGCAGACAGGTCGCCTCCGATCTGCCCATCCTCCGTCTCCACCGCTTCCTCCTGCGCAGTCATCTCCTCCTGCACCGGCTCCCTCTCCGCAAGGCCGAGTTTTTGTTTCACCGTATCTAAATTCACAATGGCGATCACCGCAAACACCACCAAAAATACAACGATCATGCCGGCCATCGCCCATTTCATCCGTCTAGAGCCCATTTGCAACCTCTACTATATACTGTCCGTAAGCAGTCTTCATAAGCGGCTCCGCCAGCTTAAGAAGCTGCTCCTTGGTGATAAACCCTCTCCTGTAAGCGATCTCCTCAATACAGGAAATATAAAGCCCCTGTCTCTTCTGGAAAGCCGCCACAAAATCCGCCGCATCGAGCAGCATGTCATGACTTCCCGTATCCAGCCACGCGAAGCCGCGGCCGAGTGTTTCCACCCGCAGCGCTCCTCTTTGCAGATATTCATTGTTAATGCTTGTAATCTCTATTTCTCCTCTGGCAGAAGGCTTCACATTCCTTGCGATCTCCACCACGTCATTGTCATAAAAATACAGTCCCGGCACCGCGTAGTTGCTCTTCGGATGCTCCGGCTTCTCCTCGATGGAGAGGGCCATGCCGTTCTCGTCGAACTCCACCACGCCGTACTCCCTCGGATCTCTCACATAATAGCCGAAAATGGTGGCGCCGCTCTCCCTTGCCGCCACTTCCTTAAGCACCTTGGAAAAACTCTGTCCGTAAAAAATATTGTCGCCGAGAATCAAGGCCACGCTGTCTGTCCCGATAAAATCCGCACCGATGATAAAGGCGTCTGCAAGCCCTCTCGGATATTCCTGGACCGCATACTCCATCCGAAGGCCAAGCTGCTCTCCCGTGCCGAAAAGTTCCCGAAAAACCGGCACGTCCCTGGGTGTGGAAATGATCAGGATCTCCCTGATTCCCGCCAGCATCAGAATAGACAGCGGATAATAGATCATCGGCTTATCATAGATCGGCATAATCTGTTTGGAAACCGCTTTGGTCAGCGGATAGAGCCTGGTACCCGAGCCGCCTGCTAAAATAATTCCTTTCATCGCTTTTTTCTCCCATTCATTAAAATAGTATTCTGTGATCAGAAAGTCACTTCTCCGTCGTGATCAACAAGGGACGCGGAAGTAACGCTGTCCAGATCCATCAGTTCCTCCACCAGCCTGCCGCCCTCCCCGGTTTTGACCTCAACCGCCATGTTCAGCTTATCCTTCGTCAGATTGCGCGCTTTCACCTGACACATACCGCAGTGTTTCTCCACAATCTCCATGATCCGCCCCTCTGTCTTGTAGTCGGAAGCGTTCACCAGAAGGATCACTGCCGGTACGCCTGCGGGCACCCTGTCAAATAATAATATTATCACAGTTATGATGATTGATGCAACTACCGCCACCACGGCAAAGCCTGCGCCGCATATGATGCCCACACTGATTGACCAGAACAGAAATACCAGATCCATGGGGTCTTTGATGGCCGTACGAAATCTCACAATCGACAGCGCGCCCACCATGCCGAGGGAAATCACGATATTGGACTGGATCGTCAGGATCACCGCCGCTGTAATCACGGAAAGCGCAATCAGTGAGAGATTAAAGTTCCGATTATAGAAAGCATTTTTATTGACCGTGCGGTAAATCAGAAAAACATAGCCCGCAATCAACACCGTTATCACCATGCACATCACGATCTGTGCCACATCAATCCTGACGGACGCATAGCCCTCCAGAAACGATTTTTTAAAGATATCAATGAAGTTCATACCCTCACTCCCCCGTAGCAATTATATTTTCGGCACAGATAATATTTGGAAAAGCTCGTCCACTGTAAGGAATCGAGCGCCAGCCGGTCCTTGATATAGGAGGGCAGAAACTCGTCCCACTTTACCTCCAGAATGCTTTCCCCCGTGCCAAGCACACACCGAAGCGGAATCTCCGGCTGCAGAAAGCCGGCAATGTCATTCGAGGAGACGATATCGTCATCAAAGGTCACCCTCACATTGCCCGCATCACACACAAAAGGCGCGCGGATATACTGCACAATCACCACCGGGCGCAGACTTTTCAGCCGCATCTGCGTGAACATGGCCTCCTGTTTTATGGAAATTTCCCGCTCCGGCTTTGGTATCTCTCCCGCCATAAACTGCCTGCACTGGTCAGGCGTAACCGGACACGCGGTTTTTTTCGTCATGCCTCTGGACTTTGCCTTGCATTCCAGACTGATCCGGGAAGTGTCGCAGTTGTAAAAGCGTATACGGTATTTCTCCCGGGGATCGTCCCCGTTCTCATTTTCATAAAAACAGTCGTCCTCCGGGCTGTCAAAATAGAGGCTGCGGATCAGATACGCCCCGTCCGTCCCCGCGTGGACATCCCGCTCCAGAATGCCCTGCGCCCGCAGCCGCAGTACCGCCCTCTGTCTTGCGTCTATTCTATATTTATACTCGTGTCTGTACTCTGTCACATTCCCTGCGCTCCCCGCACTATTCCATACACCCCTGCGCAATATAAGCTGTCCCCTCCGCACGCACCTTTTCCTCCACGGCATTGACGCTGCAGCGGCCGCCGTACAAATACACATCGGAAGCCGCACTGACACCGTTTTGCCCGGCAATCACCGAAAGCGTACCGCCGCTTATCTCTATGACGCCCCGGTCGTCCGCACCTTGATTTACCGTGCGAAGCCCGTTTTTCTCACTCTCTATACGCACAGACGCATTCTGCATATAAATGCCGTCGTTACCCCGGACGCCGTCGCCTTTGGCCTGCACCGAAAGCGTGCCGTCCAGAAGTTTGATTCTGTCTCTGCTGCGGATGCCGTCCTCGTGATAGCCAGTAATATGCAGCGCACCATCCCCGTTGATCGTCAGATCACAGGCACTGTAAAGACAGGCCGGCGTCTCCTCATAATCCGTGTAATCGGGTGAGTCCGTCAGCACATTTTCCGTGTCTGACACCAGTGTCATAATTACTTTGAACGCCTCCTCCACGCGGAGCGCCGGACCGTTTGGAGAAGTAATCTCGACCCCAGCCAGATACAGATGCACCAGCTCGTCCTCCTCCGCGTCAATCACAAGCTGACCGTCCAGACTTCCGGAAATCCACATATCGCCGCCGGCCGAAATAATAACCTCCCCTGCTTCGTAAGCATCCAGATCTGTCTGCTTTGTCTGTTCCATATCCTGCGGCTCTGTCCTCAAGTCATGCTTCGTTCTCCCGTCCCGCTTCATCCGCACGGTCAGCCAGTCTTCATCCTGCCCTGCCTTTTCCGAAACCGTCTCACCTGATTGGCCTGTCTGCGCATCCTGCCCGTTTGAGATCCCTTCTCCTGACGCCAAATCCTCACCGGCGCAGGCCGTAAGAAGCATGGCCGCGCACACAGCTGCAGCCGTACAGACCGCCCGTCTCATGAATCCTGCTTTCCTGCAGGGCGAAAAAACTTCCCTGCACATCGTTCCAGAACGCCAAGCCCGGCCGCCGCAAGAAGCGCCAGCACGGAATAGCGGAACACAAAGCTGATATCATAAATGGAATAACAGACCGCTTCCCCCAGATAATCCGTGGAAAAACTGACGGTAACCGCGCCTTTCATAAGATAGAGCGCCGCGTACACCAGGCAGGCAATGACAAGGTCATGCACCAGCCAGTTGACAGCCGCCCTGCCCGCATCCTTCCAGTCTGCAAGCTCCCTTTCTCCCGCGATCTTCCATGTAACCATTCCCGGCACAAGCAATAATAGGATAATCATACAAACCATATATAAATATACCTCCCCTTACGGTTCCTCCGGCACGAATACCGCCCGCAGGCAGATTCCTTCCTCTGTCACAGCCGCCTCAATCGTTTTCTCCCCGGACTCGTAAGTACCCTGCCAGCCTGCAAACCGATAACCTTCCGCAGGCACAGCCGTCGCCGTCACGGAATAGTCGGTGAAATAAGTGCCCCGCCACTCCCCGCCTTTCAGATCGGGGGTGATGGTATTCAGGCGGATCGTGCCCCCCGATGCGCCTGTGTCCTTCATTTCTGACACTCCCGTCATTTCTGACGCATTTGTCATATTGCTAATCTGTAGTATCACTTCCCCGGTCTCCCCGGAAAGTCCGAGCGCATCTGCAAAGTCGGGCACCACATAGTCTGCCCTCTTCTCATAAAACTCATCTATCACACCGATATTCTCCCAGAAAGTATCCTGGGTATATATCCCGTCGTTAAAGCGGTGGTAACTCTTCTCCATAGGCGCCGCGTAAAGGGCCGCCATCTCATATAGTTTACCATGAACATCCCCGTACGCAAAGTTTTTATTTGCCATATCCATGAAGGTCAAGGCAAACTGCTGCCGGAACGTTTCGTTTTCTATGAGATTGGACATCAGCGGCGTTGTCAGGGGCGCACCGAACCAATGCGACTCCTCCGAAAAGGGATCGGACGCATAAGTGCCCATGCCGTCCTTGTAAATACCTGTGGACTCATCGGTATCGTACACACCCCAGCGCCATCTCCCATCCTCATAATCGGACGCTCCGTCTTCCTTTCTGCTGCGCCAGCAGCACAGGTTGTTCAGCGGCCAGTCCGTGTTGGCAATATAGATTTCAAAACAGTAATGGTCTATAAAACTCTGTATATCCATCATCCGTCCGATTTCCCGGTAAGCCTCCGGGTCAGACAGATCCGCCTCGCGGGCATAAGACACCAGCTCCTGATAAAACGAAAGATCCGTCTCCCTGCCGACAGATACCCGGTTATCCTGCTTCACCACAATGACCTCGTCCTCGGAAAGCCCGTATTTCTCCTCGAAATATCCCGCACTGAAGCGCGACTGCAAATTATAGAGTCCCCAATATTCCCCGTTTAAAAACACAGCGCACGGTTGTCCCGGCTGCGTCTCCAGCTCCCGGTCCTCCACCAGTGACTGGTTAAACACATCCCGCAGCATAGTCACGTTCGTGTCAATGGATCCCGACGTCCGAAGCATTTTCGACCGCAAACCAAGCACATCCTCCCCGTACTCCTGCCTTGCATAAAAATTAAATCCCTTCTGCCGGAGATTTCTGGACGATCCGCCACGTACTCTGACGCCGATCCGCTCCTCACCCAGAAGCTTCCCATCGGCATCAAAAAGCGCCGCCGTAACCGGCCGTTCCTTCGTCTTATCGGAATGGGTATAATTCGCCATAAAGGAACGCCAGACCACGCTGCCGTAATCCCAGGAACGTCCCTGCCCCCGGTATTCCTCCTGTTTCCGATAATCCCTGTAATTTACAAGCCATGCCCGATAGTCATCGCCCAGCATATAGATGCCCCGGTCCTCGGAAAAGAAATCCTCCGGCGCCACCGTCAAAGACAGCGTCATCACATTCTCATATCCCGCCTTTTCCCCGAATCCCACAAAATATACCGCCGATGCGGTTTCACTGACCTCTCCGGCTTTGTTGACTGCAGCCGCTTTCACCACCGTTCCCTTGTCAATGCGGTTCTCCGGCCGGTAATCCCCGTCCTGGGAAATGCCCGCAATAGCGGCGTAACAGTTCTCCCTGGCGCTGCCGTCCTCTATGACGACCGGCTCCGTGTAAAGCGTCGATTCCGTCGTCGGCTCGCTCCCGTCCGTGGTATAATAAATGCGCTGCCCCTGCCCTGCCGCCAAAGACAATGTAAAAGGCTGCCCATAAAAACCGCTTGCCGCCGAAAAGGAAGGCTTTTCCAGTGTGGGAAGCACATATGCCCTCAGACCTTCGTTTCCCTCCCCCGGACTTCCGTTTTTGACAAGGCTCCACGTATCTTTTCCGTCTTTCTGCCTGGCATAGGAAATATCCGCCGCCAGAGGAGGCACATCCACCTTGTCCACCGTATTCCCGCTGCCGTCCGCAAGCGTCAGCGTTTCCCCCGCTTCATTCAAGCGAATTCCCAGATAATAGCATACTTCCCCGCTCTCCTCGTTCTCACTGCGCCCGGCAGCGCCGTCCGCAAACAGCAGGAGGTATGAGCGGGGTCCGATCACCATTTCATGCAGACGGGTATTTTCCGAAAGCTCCTCCTGATCCGTCAGATACCATCCGTCCAGCGATACCGCCGCGAAAGACGGATTGTATAATTCAATATAATCACTGCTTTTTCCCCTGTGATCCAGCACAAGGCTCAGGTTATGGGCGCATACCTCGTTAATCACGACATGGCGCTTCGCGTAATCGTCATAGGCTATTCCCGCAAGCACAACGGCCCACAGGCCGGTAAAGACAAGCAGAAGCTTCCGCCCTCTAGCGTCGGCGCCAGATCCCCTTTGGCGTCGAAACATCCCCAGAACAAACGAGAAGCCGTATGTTCCCGCAAAGCAGAAAACATACAGCAACACGTCCCCCTGATATTTGACCAGAAAATCACCATCGCCGAACAGCGCATACAGGATGCCGGAGACAGCCGCCAGAATCAGAAACGCATAGCACAGCGTATCCGCCGCAAGCTGCAGCGGATTTTTCTTTTCCCCGTTCCCGCACCGCAGGACAGCCGCTATATAACCAGGTATGATAAACAATATAATGCTCGATAGAAATTGCCCCATATCACACCTTTACTCCGCCTGATACATCTCCTCATAATACTTCTGGTAATCGCCGCTGGTCACGTTCTTCATCCAGTCCTCATGGGCAAAATACCACTCGATGGTACGGCGGATGCCATCCTTAAACATCGTCTCCGGCTCCCATCCGATCTCCTCCCTGATCTTGTCAGGCGCGATCGCATAACGCCTGTCATGCCCCTTGCGGTCCTCCACATACGTAATCAGATCCTCCGTCAGATGCGTTCTTCTTGCATCCGTCTCCGGGAGCATGTCACGGAGTGTCTCTATGATAATCTTCACGATCTCTATATTCTGCTTTTCATTGTGTCCGCCCACATTGTACGTTTCAAAAAGCCGTCCTTTCTCCTGCACCATGTCGATGGCCTTGGCGTGATCCTCCACATAGAGCCAGTCACGCACGTTTTTGCCGTCCCCGTAGACAGGAAGCTTCTTGCCCTGCAGTGCATTGTTGATGATCAGGGGAATCAGCTTCTCCGGGAACTGATACGGCCCGTAATTGTTGGAACAGTTTGTAATGTTAGCCGGGAAATGATAGGTGTCCATATAGGCCCTCACCAGCATATCTGACCCCGCCTTGCTTGCGGAATAAGGGCTGTGAGGCGCATAGGGCGTCGTCTCGTAAAAATACCCTCCGTCCTCCTCAAGGGAACCGTACACCTCGTCGGTGGACACATGCAGAAAACGCCTGTCCTCCTTAAAACTGCCATCCGGCAGTTCCCACGCCGCTTTCGCGCAGTTTAACATCACGGCTGTCCCGTACACGTTCGTCTGCACGAACACCTCTGGATTTTTGATGCTTCTGTCCACATGGCTCTCCGCCGCGAAATGGACAACCCTGTCTATCTCATTTTCGGCAAAAATTTTCTCGATGGCCGCCTTGTCGCAAATATCCGCCTTGATGAAGGTGTAGTTGTCCCTGCTCTCCACCTCCTTCAGATTTTCCGGGTTGCCCGCATAAGTCAGCGCATCTACATTGATGATGCGGATGGAATCGCCGTATTTCCCAAACATGTAATGAATATAGTTGGAGCCGATAAATCCGGCGCCGCCTGTTACCAGATATGTCTTCATCCGTTTTACCCCCTGTCTCTTTTATGAAAAATTCTTTTCATTCCTGTTATATTATCCGTGAAGCCTCATAAAAATGCAAGCACCGCCACACCTTAATAATTTACATAGCTTATATTCATATCCACATTCGTGCTGATGCCGCTGACCTTTCCCTTCGAAGAATACTGCCACAGATCATAGCGGGTTGCCGTATATGTCGGTGCGCTTGCGTACTGCGCGAGCCACAGCTTATAGCTCGTCAGGCTCGCCGTATTGATCTTTTCGGTAAACCACGTCTTATTCGCATAAATCCCCGCCGATATCCCGGAATTCTGCACTGTCTGACAGAATGTCCTGCAAACTGCGGTTCTGGTATCGCGGCTGATACCGTCAGCCCTGCCGCCGCTTGCCTCCACGTCGAGGAAAAGCGGGTAATTCAGGCCGTAGCCCTTCACCAGATCAATCGCCATGGATGCCTCCTCCACGGCTTCCACCTCGTTGACCGCCTGACTGAAGAAGTACGCTCCCACCTTAAGGCCCGCCGCCTTTGCACCTTTGATATTGCTTCTGAACTTCGGGTCCTCCACCAGCACGCCCGTGGAGTAACCGCGGTAGCCGCAGCGGATGATCACATAAGAAACACCGGAGTTTTTCACTGCGTTCCAGTCAATATTGCCGTTGTGCTTGGACACGTCAATTCCCATGGCACCCGAGCTTTTTGCCAGTTTTCCGTCGCTGCCGAAGCTGTATTTTGCACCCTGGATAACTTGTTCACCTGTTACATAATTTCCGTTTTTATCATAAAAATAAACATGTCCGTCAATGGTCTGCCACCCGGTATACTTATATGCCGATGCCGTCGTCCCTTTTCCCTTTTTATAAAAAGTTTCCCGTTTTCCGTAATCCTCGTAAGTCGCTTCTACATACTCTTTATTAGAATTGCGATAGTAAAGCTGATTGCCGTCCTTGTCCTTCAGTTTTGTGTTTTTGTCAATCTCAACGTCCTCTTTCACCACCTTGATCTTGAAGGATTCTTTGATATCATCAACGTCTTCCGGGTTCTTGCAGACGGCCCGGATCTTCACCTCGCCCTCAGCGACACCCGTAACCTCGCCCTTCTCATTTACCGTTGCTATCTTTTCTTCGTCGCTGCTCCAGGTAACCTTGCCGCCTTTGGGATTTGTCTCCGCCGTCAAAGTCACCTTTTTTCCAACCTTGACTTCACTTTCGCCGCTTATGGACAGTTTGGTATAGACCTTCTGCTCCTCCTTATCCTTATCTTTGTCCTTATCTTTGTCTTTATCTTTATCTTTATCCTTGTCCTTGTCGTTGTCTTTATCCTTATCTTTATCGGCATCCTCTTCCTTATTCTCATCGTCCTTCTTGTCCGAATCCTCTTCCCCGGAATCTTTCACCATAACGGAGCAGTTAAATTCCTGAATCATGCTCCCCACGACCACACGCGCCGTGACGGTGGCGCTGCCTGTCCCAACTGCCGTAACCGTGCCGCCTTCCACCGTTGCGACAGAGGTATCTGAAACGCTCCACTCCACGGAATACTCCACCTGGCTGCTGCTGACAGATATCTTCAGGGAATCGCTCTTTCCTTTTTCAAGTGTCAGACTGTCCTTATTGATGGATACCTGCACGTCGGCATAGGGATCATCCCCTCCGTCTTCTACCATCTTCCGAAACGCACTGCCTGTCTTCCACGGATCCGCAATGTTCTCCATGGGCACCTTCTCGTACTCCGCTGTCTCCTCTCCGATCGGCGTCTTTGTGGACTCCACCCATTCCACCGTATCCTTCAGGGCGGATTCCACCACGGTATTCTGCTGGGTGGCTTCCTCCTTGGCCACATTGATTTCCGCCTCGGTCTTCACCTCGTCCGCCACATCCACTTTCTGATAAGCGATCTTGTCCGTCACCTTGACGCTGCTGCTCTTCGATGGGAGCGTATACTTTTCTGCGGCCGCGCCGGATAACGGCAGGATCCTGACATCATATGTACCGGCAGCAATCTCCGTCTGGTAAATCACACCGTCCTTATCGTCATCCTTCCACTGAAAGCTCTTCGCCCCGGAAACTTCCACTTCAAAGGGCACGCCACCGATCAGCTTGCCTGTCTCTTTATTGACAAACTTAATCTTCATATCCGAAAGGATTGAGGTCAGGTGAAGCTCTACCCCCACTTCTCCCTTCTGATCCTCGTGATCCTTCTCTTCCTGCTCCTTTTCGGACTCCTCTCCCGATTCCTCTTCCTCCACATTGATCATACCGCCAAGTCTCGCGGACTCCGACACCGCCAGAAGACCGCTCTCCCCGATCACGGAAATGCCCTCGATCTCCTCTCCCATATCGGCAAAAGTTTCCACCTGTTTCTCCACGGATTTTGCATGGACATAGATGCCGCCGGTAGCTATCGCGCCAACCAGCACCAGAATTCCCAGAAGGGCCACGGCCACATCCAGCGCGCTCATCTCACCGATAAAGTACATCAGACGGGCAGCAAAGCCGTCATCCTCATCGTAGTCGTCATCATCGTAATCGTCGTCTTCATAGTCCTCATCATCGTAATCATCGTCTTCATAGTCCTCGTCTTCGTAGTCGTCGTCCTCATAGTCCTCGTCTTCGTAGTCGTCGTCCTCATAGTCCTCGTCTTCGTAGTCGCCGTCCTCATAGTCCCCGTCTTCGTAGTCGTCGTCTTCATAATCCTCGTCTTCGTAGTCGTCATCCTCATAGTCCTCGTCTTCGTAGTCCTCGTCCTCGTAATCTTCTTCCACGCGACGGACAGGACGGGCTTTCTCGGACACACTTTTCCCGTATTTTGGGGGATGGGTTCGCTGATAAGCTTCAATCATTTCATCATCAAGACTCAAAAACTCCAGTGTATCCTCAGTCACACTGTCAAAATCCTCATCATCAAACCGGTCATCCTCCAGCAGATCCTCAAACCGAACGGATCTGTGATGATTTTCCGTATGTTTCCTCTTATTTTTCTTATTTTGCATTACCGCTCCCACCTTACTTTTTCTTGACTATTCGTCTATGTTTATGTAAACCTCTATTCAAAATAATTCTTTGAAATTATAGCACAAAAACAGCGTAATATCAAGATTTTTGTCGTGTCCGCAGGTGCGTCGGATTATGTAAATTGACACTCTCTGCCGTATTTACGCCTTTTCCGCGATAATTGCGCGATATTTTACACCCATATTATGGCATTTCTCGCTAATATGCGCTTGACTTTGACCGCTCCAACTGACACAATATAAGGGCAACAGACAAACGGTTACCTTACAGGGATCAATGGAAAAGGGGAATTTTCATGATGTACATGCATTACTGTAAGCGTTGCCAGCGAGTTCACATGTTAAATGGGCATAAACAGTTTTGTCCCAGATGTCAGGGAACGATTACCGAGCTTAAACTCAGTTATCTGGATTATGCCTCTATGGATGAATCGCAGAGAGTTTCTTTTACGGTCTGCTGTGCCGACGATGAGCAGCTCAGGAAACTGAGCACTACATATCGGATGTACAAGTACAGCAAATGGTATAAAGAACTGCAGCGGCAGCTTGCGCAGCCGGCGATCCATTCTTACGCCGCACCGAAACCGTGCCCGCTGGAAAACGCCGTATCCATCGTGTGATACGAAAACAGAGAAGAAGAGCGCAGATCGAAGTCTTCGGATTCCGGGCAGCGCTCTCTTTCTGTGATCAGTCCGATAAGAAGTTATTAAGATTTTATGAGGGCACTTTTTCCTGTAGATTTTTGGAAAAAATAATAGTAGAATAGATGAAAACCAGACGAAACGAATAAGACTTTCAGGAAAGGGTATGAATAAAACATGGGAGAAAATCAGGAAAAAAATACAATACAGGAAAAAAATATGACAAACCTGTCAGAATCTTCACCAAAGCCTAAAAGAAAGAGCGGTCTTCTCGCCAATATCCAGCTCATTCTGCTGGCAGCCATCGTGCTGGTCATCGGGTTCTCGGCTTTCCGTCTCTACAAATGGAACCAGGGAACGCCTTCCGACTACGATCCGGACTACCAGACCACGGATTTCGATATAGAAGTTATGGACAATCTGATTCCGCTTGCCCCGGATAAACGCGAGGGGTTTGTGGACGACGGTGTGACCACCATCCTCTGCCTGGGCGACGATCCATTCTCTCTGGAGCAGGGAGAAAACGGTCTCGCCGGACAAATCGCCAAAAAAACAGGAGCCACGGTCTACAACGGCTCCTTCACGGGAACGACCATGGCAGCACAGTTTGCCTCATATAACGACGGCTATATCCTGGATGCTTTCTCCTTCTCCTATGTGGCAAAAAGCCTTGCGAGCGGAGATTTCGACCTGATGAAGACAGCCGCCACCTACAGTTATGACGAAAACTTTGCGAAAACGACACAGATGCTCTCCGAGCTTGACATGAACATTGTGGATATGATCTGCGTGATGTATGACGGCAGTGACTATGTCAACAAGCGTCCCTGCGACGATCCCAACGCACCATACGCGGAGATCACCTACACAGGTGCGCTGCGCTCGGGTGTAAAAGCCATTCAGGAGGCTTATCCCCACATCCGCATCGTGGTCATGTCCCATACCTTCTGCCACAGCATCAATGAGGAGGGCAACTTCCAGAACGGTGACAGGGTGGATCTGGGGCATGGTACCCTGAGCCATTATCTGCAGAAAGAACGGGACGCCACCATGGACGTCAGTGTTTCCTTTATAGACAATTTCTACGGCTCCATCAACGAGGACAATTATCTGGATTATATGACGGATTATATTCACTTTAACGACGCCGGGCTGGAAGTGCTGGCTCAGAGATTTACAGACTGCATGTTCCCGGAACTGGCAGAGCAGGCGTCCGAATAAACAATTCCAGAAAATCTACAACGAGAGAACCGGCACACCAGCCGGTTCTTTTATTTCAAAGCCCCATGCATCTGTTTCTCCGTCAGTATTCCACCGAAAACAGCTCCTCGAAGTCAAAACGTTCTATCATATCCCGCGTCTCCTCCAGCGCCCGGTCCATCTCCTCCATGTTCTTCACCTCGCACGTTCCATCGGCAAAACACTCTGTCATAAAACGGTTAAATCTCGCGTGGTAGTGGGTATAGTCCGCATAATTGTTCAGATCCGTCACAATCTCCTCCCGGTTCGGGAAATAAAACACACGCACATTGTCGTAGGATAGAAGCGTCCCCGCGATATGCGCATACTCCTTCATGGTAGCCTCCATATGATTCTCCTGCCCGACGTCGTTCCAATAGAGGATGCTGTAGGGCGGGAAAAAAATATAGAAGGTAGTTTCCGGGTTCTGCTCGATATAAGGGCAGAGATTGACCCGCAGGTTTTGATCCGTACTCTCAAGAAAGGCGTCCGGCTCCGTCTCCTCCTCCACCTTTACAGGCGGCTCATAGTTGTGCATCACCCATTGGATATTGTAATATTCATCCGTCCACCAGCTCTGGTACACGGTGGCAAGATCCGTCTGATCCGGGTCAGCCAGCGGACGCAGCACATAATTCAAAAGCACGTCCTTATTCAGCACATACTGTATATCGTTCAGATAATTGTCGTCATAGAGATAGGCAGGAAGCGGGTATTTCGTCTCCTCCACGCCACCCGTATAAGTCGTCACATCGACCCCCAGGAAAACCGACTTCACCTCATGACCGCTGTCAAAGATAATATCCATGATATTCGCCTGATCCTTCGGGTAGGCGCCGCTGTAGCTAAGTTTGACCGCCTTAAGTCCCATCAGTTCCTCAAACCAGTTGGTGTTAAAATTCACCGTCATGGAGGACCCCAGGATCACACTGTCGTATTCCATGTGCTTCGCCATTCCCGGATTCTGGGTGAGCTGGTTGTCCACCAGATAGGGAAAGTCCGCAAGCGGCGCATGGTACTGGAAAAAAGGATCTACCCAGACCACCAGCGCGGCCGCCAGTATAAGCCATATGAAAGTGAGGGACACGATGGAGAAAATCCATATTTTAAACCGCTTCATGCCATTACCATCCTTAAAAATTGAAGTACAAAAACGTGCTGACACCGGAAAAGCTTAAGATACACCACACCGCCAGAACCACAAAAACCGCCGCCGACACCGGCCCGTATTTCAGGCGCGCCACCCTCTCATTCGCGTTTCGTCCCGCCATCGACAGATACAGCCCGGCTCCCAGAATCAAAAACATCAGAATATAACGGCTGAAAGACAGGTTGTCCAGATGCAGGACTTTGATCACATACCAAAATTCATCCGGCTGCAGACATTCCGCCAGATCCATGGAAATCTTTTTCACCTCTCCCCTGCATGCTGTCCGAAGAAGCGCATTTGCCTGTGCGATATTTTCTGCCCGGAAATAGACCCAGGCGACGCTGACATAGAGAAATGTGGCCGCCTGCGACACGATTGTCATCACTTTGCCGCGCATCCGGCCGTGACATTTCCCGCCTCCGCCCTCGCTATTAATGACACTTCTGTCATTTTTTTGCTGCATATGCACCTGCCAGAAGCGGGTAGCCACATACAGCCCCCCATGCAGCATCCCCCAGACAATAAAATGAAAACCTGCCCCATGCCAGAGACCGCTTAAGAAAAAGACGAGCAAGAGATTCAGATACATCCGTCCCTGTCCCTTGCGGTTGCCGCCCAGCGGAATATAAATATATTTGGTGAAAAAACGGTTCAGGGTAATGTGCCACCGTTTCCAGAAATCCACTATGTCAGTCGCTTTGTAGGGAGAATGAAAATTGACGGGGATCTCTATCCCTAACATCCTGCCGATTCCTACAGCCATATCGCAGTAACCGCTGAAGTCAAAATAGAGCTGAAGAGCGTAGAACAGGATCACCAGACACGCGTCCGCCCGGCCAAGAACAGCCAGATTATCATAACCGTAATCTACCCCCGCACCAAACGTGTCCGCCAGAAGCACCTTCTTGGAGAGGCCCAGAATAAAAAGCGCTGCTCCTCCCGCAATCCGTTCCCAGTCCGCCTTTTTTTTGCCAAGCGCCCGGAATTGCGGCAGCATCTCACTGTGATTCACGATAGGACCCGCTATGAGCTGAGGAAAAAAGGAGACAAACAGCGCGTACTCGGACAGCGAACAGTCCGCCACCTCCCCCCGGTAAGTGTCCACGATAAAGGAAATCTGCTGGAAGGTAAAAAAACTGATTCCCAGAGGAAGGAGAATACCCCGCAAAGCAAAACCGGCTCCGAACACGCCGTTCACGGTATCGAGAAAGAAGTCAAAATATTTGAAGTAGAACAGCACGCCCAGATTCAGCGCAACCGCCAGAACCAGAACTGCCCTGCGGGACGAAGTCCCGTGTCCTGAAACGTTTCCATGTCCCATGCGCCGCAGCCGGAGACTCTTCCCGGACAGCAGTCTGTGTAACAGATAGTTCCCGGCAATACTGCAGACCATTAGGAACAGATAAGACAGATTAAAATAACCGTAGAACCATAATGACATTGCTGTCAGAAACACGCGGGCTGCCCCGGGCCGCCCGCCTCTCAGAAGGCTGTAATAACCGAGCAGACATATGGGAAAAAACACAAACACAAATATATATGAATTAAATAACATTCGCCATTCTCCTATCGCCCAAGCCTGTCATTCACGGATCTTTTATGAATCCTGCAGTGTCATATCTTTGTAAATCACATATTCTCCCACCCGGCCGTAATCCGAATAGCCGTAATCCGTCAGCGGCTCCTCCATTTCGCGGTCTTCTTTTAAGATTACATAGGCACACGGATACGTCCTCGCCAGTTCAGCAAAAACCGGCGTGTCAATCACCTCCGCCTCCTCCATCGCCTCATACATGGCATTGTAATAATCCCAGCGGGCGATCAGCATTTCCCGTCCGTAAGGCAACTCTATATCCGTGCTGTACTGCCTCACATAGTAGATCAGGTCGGCAGGCACAAGCACCGTGATCCGCCCCTCCTCAGGCTCTATCATATCCACAATGTCGACCGCCGCCTGGGGCAGATGGTAAGCGTTCTGTGCCCGTGAAATATGTTCGCTGTCATATACATAGTCGCCACATGCGACAATCGCCAGGCAGACCGCCGCCAGACCGATCCGCCTGTGCTTTCCCATCAGCCTGATCAGACCGTAGGCGCTGACTATGCTCATCTGTAGAAGCCATAAGAGCCGGTAGTAAGTCTCGGAATCCTCCATAAGCCGCACAAACACCTTGCGGAACAGAGGACAGAAAAACAGGAACAGAATCAAAGTGGGCGCGTAGACAAACAGAATCCGCCTGCGCCTGTCCTTCTCCACAAGCCACAAGTAGAGGAGTACCAAAAGATAGATCCCCGCCAGAAAATGATTCTGATGGAATCCCATATAATTTTTAAATATAACGACGCTCTCTAAAAAAATACCCCACATATGCCGCCCCCGCTATTTTAAAAGGTAACTGTACGCCATAAAGACATAAACCGCCATATACACCACATTCGGAATGCAGGCGGCTCCCACCTTGAACAGAATCTTCCAGTCCCGCTCCGCCACCGCCAGACAGAAAGTCGTCACCGCAGTCAGAATGCAGACGAGGAACACCGCAATGGAGCTGCATACCCCCGCCGCCATATTGACAGAAACAAACAGAATCCAGATCCCCGCGTCTGTCCGTCCGTTTTTGACACCCTTGTCATAAATCTGCATGAACACCCAGAACAAAGCCGGGATTACAAGCGCGCCCGCCACCGCCTTTCCCTGCCAGGTACGGGTCAGGAAAAAAGTTTCATTGGTATAAATGGACACATTCCCAAAAATCTGGAACATCGCCATGATAATCATAAAGCTTGGCAGGTTCTGCTTCTGAAACACATGCCCGCCGGCCTGCCGGGTTTTCGAAAAGAGCAGCCGCCCGATCTCATAGTACAGAAGATAGGTCAGCGGAATCAGCGCAAGGGGCATCACCACATGGGAGACAATGGTCGCGTGCACCCCTGCCCGCACCGAAATATAGGCCACCCACATAGGAAATACCGCCATCGCATGGCGCACATCCAGTCCCGTGGAACCTCCCGTCAGAGGCAAAATGCGGTACATCACGCCCGCCTCCTGCGCGATCAAAGACTCCACCACATAGTAGGCGTCGTCGCCGTCAAAGGAAGCAAACGCTGCCGCCCTGTAAAGCTGGAAGCCCAGCAGGAGAAAGAAGATCAGCCACATGATGCCTGCTTCCGTAAGCAGACTTTTCACGGGGAACGGCTTCCATCCCACTATGATTCCGTTTCGGCATAGGAGCAGGATGCCTGCCGCCGCACAAAAGAGGGTAAGCACCGTAAATACTGCGGAAGCCGCTTTGAAGTTATTGTACTCCACCCACAGAACCGCCGGAACCGCCGCAATCTCAAAGAGCGCCCACATGCCGAAATACCCGGAAAGCAGCACAAAACCCGGACTTCTCTTTTCCGCCGGAATGAAATTTGCAGGGATCAGCCCGATACAGAAGGGGATGATCAAAAGCCAGAAAATAAAACTGATTACAGGAAGCATACATACGCCTCTTTCTTTTCCTTGATTACAAGACAATAGTCAGTAATACTATAGCATATACCATTTTATTTTTCCACATTCCCGTGTACATCCCCGTCCAAACATGTTATAATAGCCGCGAACAGTATAAAACAATGAGGTATTACATGAAAAAAGTATATGTAATCGGCGCCGGCCCCGCAGGTCTGACCGCCGCTTATGAACTGCTCACGCAGGATAAAAACAAAGAATATTCGGTCACGGTTCTGGAGGAATCCGAAGCCATGGGCGGCATCTCCAAAACCGTAAACTACAAGGGAAACCGCATGGACATGGGCGGACACCGTTTTTTCTCCAAAGTGCCGGAAGTCAACGCATGGTGGGAACACATGCTGCCCACACAGGGTTCTCCCACCTACGACGATATCGTGCTGCACCGGGAAATGACACTCTCACCCGGAGGCCCTGATCCAGAGAAAGAGGATCATGTGATGCTGCGCAGACACCGTGTATCGCGCATCTATTTCAACCAGAAATTTTTCGACTATCCGATCTCCTTGAAGCCGGAAACTTTTATCAATATGGGTTTTCTCGCAACCATGCAGGCTGGTTTCAGCTACCTGGCTTCCATGATTCACAAGCGGCCGGAAAATTCTCTGGAAGATTTTTATGTAAACCGTTTTGGAAAAAAACTCTACTCCATGTTCTTTGAAAATTATACGGAAAATTTGTGGGGAAGGCACCCTTCCGAAATCGCTCCGGACTGGGGCGCACAGCGGGCAAAGGGGTTGTCCATCGCCGCCATTTTAAAAGATGTCTTCTCGAAGATGCTGCCCGGAAAGAAAAACCGGGAGGTGGAGACATCCCTGATCGAAGAGTTCAGTTATCCCAAGCTCGGCCCCGGCCAGCTCTGGGAAGTGACTGCGGACCGAATCAGGGAGCTCGGCGGAGAAATTCTGTGCAACAGCAAGGCAGTAAAGCTCCACAAGGACAAAAACAACCGCATTACCTCCGTCACATATGAGACGCCGGAGGGCGAGGTGACCGCAGAGGGCGACATTTTCATTTCCTCCATGCCTGTCAAAGATTTGGTGGCAGGATTAAACGATGTGCCGAAAGCCGAGGCAGAGATAGCCGCAGGCCTTCCCTACCGCGACTATATGACCGTGGGGCTCCTGTTGCCAAAGCTGAACTTAAAAAATAAAACAAATATGAGAACCATAAACAATATCGTGCCGGACTGCTGGATTTATGTGCACGACAGAACCGTCCGGCTGGGAAGATTCCAGATCTACAACAACTGGTCTCCCTATATGGTACGCGACTTAGAGCACACCGTATGGATCGGTCTGGAGTATTTTGTCTCAGAAGGGGACGAGTATTGGACCATGTCTGACGAGGATTTCACCCGCTTTGCGGTAAAAGAGATTGTCAGCATGGGGCTGATCGATAAGCCCTCCGACGTGATCGACTCCCATGTGGAGCGGGTGAAAAAGGCGTATCCCGCCTACTTTGACACTTACAAGGATATAGACAGGCTGACCGCATATCTGAAATCCATCGACAATCTCTACTGCGTGGGCAGGAACGGCCAGCACCGTTACAACAACATCGACCACTCCATGATGACCTCCTTCGAGACCGTGAAAAACATTTTGGGCGGCATTTCCTCCAAGGATAATATCTGGAATGTCAACACGGAAAAAACCTACCATGAGGAGGTAAAGAAGGCTGAGCCTGCAGATCAGATCGAAGTGGATTGATCCATCAGCGGCGACGGCTCTGTATCCGCTGTAATACGGCGCTTACCAGAATCAGGATCACCGTATAGACAGCCATTCCATATAAGTAACGAGTGTTATGAATAGATTGCAGATAATACCAGGGCGGGAGCAGCAGTTTTCCCGCCCTGAAATGCTGCAGATTCAAAAAGATGGGACAGAGCGCCAGCATCGCCGCCAGAAGCGGCAGAAAAAACATCCCTGATCTCCGGGGCGTACGGCACAGCATCCGCAGCAGATTTGCAAAAGCCAGGACGCAGACTGCAAAAACCGCGCAGCTCACCACTTCCCTCTTCCAGTCTGTAAACACCCCCGCCAGCTTACAAGATAACAGCAGCACCAGAGCCGCATCCAGTAGGAACACAGCCCCCGCAATATAAGAAGCCGAAAGCCGTCTTGTCACAGGAATGCGCCCGTAGACACCGCGCTCTTCATCCTGCATGAAGCAGAGCGAAGCCGCCAGACCCACAAAGGTAAACCAGAGGGCAAGGATTCCCCGCAGAGGCGCCTGCACATAGGTAAAATCTTCCGCCTCCCCGGAGGTCTCGTCGGGATACACCATCTGAAACAGGCTCCCCTCCACTGCCATCCTGTCATAAATCCGACGCAGCTCCTCATCAGTCATTTCCTCAAATCCCAGTTCCTCCCGCACATAGCCTGCATAGACCGCATAAGAAAAGGAAGGGTATATGGCGGATGACAAAATTTCCCGCCCAAGAGTGAGGGCCACGCTGTCCCTGCGCTCCACCACCGTCACCACCGGCCGTACCCTGCGCTTTTGCGCAAGCGCCGTGATCTGCTCCGACAGATCTTCAGAAAAAATCCATGCGGCGTCCGCCTTCCCGGTTTCTACCTGCATCCGCGCTTCCTCCTCATTCTCACATGACAGATACCGCAGAACGCCCCTGCCATCCAGAAGTCTTTCGGAAACCGCCTGCGCTGCCGCATCACCCTCAGGCAGATACAGCGCGATCGTGGCAATCCCGGCGGATTCTTCAGAAAGCCGCCCGACGCCTGCCGAAAGCAGCGGGGCCAGACAGAGCATCAAAAGAAAACTGTATCTCTTCAACAGCCTTTTCTGCAAGAGTATAAACCGTACAAACATCCGTCCCGGCATGTTCCTGCCCTCCTACCGTTCTCCCATTCGCCTCTCCGTCAGTTCCTCGGCGCTCCGTGCCGCACGGCCTTTTGTCTCCCCGTCAGCTCCTCTCGATTCTGCCTCTCCTGACCGCCGACGCCAGAAGCAGAAACACCGCCGTCCAGACAAAGACTGCCGCCCACAAAACCGCCGGTATTTGCCCCAAAACCCCCGCCTGCGCAAAGCGAGCCGCCGCGCCGGAAGGCAGAAATTCTCCCAACGCCCTCATTCTCTCGGGAAAAAAGGCAGAGGGATAAAAATACCCGGAGAGATATCCCATACCGATTCCACAGATCAACTGCATCAGAATCCCGTTCACGATCCCTGCCGCCGCCTCAAAGAGGAAAAACTGCAGCGCGGCAAACAGCGCCGTCACAGGCAGGAGAAGCGGTACAAATGCAGCAAAAGGCGCAGCCCCCATGCTTTCCCATTCGGGAATCCGCAAAAGATCCCGCTCCAGCCCGAAGCCGAGAGGCAGGCATAACATGAAAAACCCCGTGGACACAAGCAGCAGATAAGCCAGATATTCTCCAAGAATCTGCCGAAACGCCCCTACTCTCCTGGCTTTCAGAAAGCGGGAAAAGGCACCGTTTCCATACACAAAAAGAGCACTGTTCAAAAGCCCGGAAAGTAAAAGGAACAGTAAAATCATGCTGCAGAAATAATACAGCTCCAGTGACAGGCCGTCCCCATAGCCCAGCGCCTCCACTTCACAAAAATCCCCCCGGGACAGCACCAGACTGATCAAGGCCAGATTCAGTTTATCCGTTTCCCTGCCAGTTTCCTCCTCCCTGCCCTGATCCGCCAGCACCCGCTGCATGGCATAGATCGCGCTCTGGGAACAGGTCACCAGTGTGGAGGCCATATCCGTGATCTCTTCCATCACCATAATTCCCAGGCCCTGCTGCCCTTGTATGGGGGTATAAGTGACAGCTTTGTCATTTTCTCCGTATACGATAGATTCCATCAGCCCCTCCGGAATCCGCATCACGGCATAAAGATCCCCGCGCCGGAAAGCTTCCCCGGCTTCCTGCTCGGACATGGGTACAAGCTCGATCATAAAGCGGGAATCATCCATCTCCTGCACGGCTGTAATGCCAAATCCCAGATAGGAATCCGACAGATCTCCCACCATGCCGATCCGATATCTGCTTCCCCCCGCTGACAACGCTCCCTGTGTGATCAGCAGACAGGCAAGCGTACCCACACAGAGGCAGACCGCCAGGTTCACAAGAATCTGCCCGGGCAGAAGTCTTGCCGCCCTTTTCAGTTGTGCCAGAAAATAAGCTGCTGTCTGTCGCATTTGATCCTCCGCATCAGAATGGTCATGGTCTGCATCCCTGCTCCAGCTTCCCCGCCAGTTTATGAAAATCCCCATCGTACTGCTGCGGGTGAAGGCAGCCGTCCTTTAGAATATAGCACATATTACACAGCTCCAAATCCTGCGCGTCGTGGGTTGCCATCAGCACGATGCCACCCTCTTTTCTATAAACTTCCAGATAACTGCGGATGTTTTCCTTACAGACCGGGTCAAGTGCAGCCGAGGGCTCATCCAACACCAGAATCCTGGGATGGGAAACCACCGCACAGCCGATGGAAAGTCGTTTTTTCATCCCGCCGGACATCCGTCTTACAGGCGTCTTCAGAAAGCCGTCGATGCCAAGCAGCCCAAGCGCGCCGTCCGCAAGCTCCCGTTTCAGTGTCTCCCTGTCATACCACATGCGCAGATTGTCCCATGCATTCAGCTCCTCCATCAGCGGATCCCCCTGCGGCACATAACCAAGCGCCTTTGGAATCTGCCTGGGATGGCGCAGCAGATCAGTTCCTTTATAAAAAAAGGAGCCGCCGTCCGCTCTGCGCACGCCTGCCAAAATGGAAAGCAGCGTGGATTTCCCGCTGCCGTTACTGCCAAGGATGGCTGCACAGCTCCCGGCCTCCATGGAAAACGATATATCTGTAAGTACTCTCTTTCGGGAATACGCTTTTCTTATCCCGGCCACCTCTATTTCCATAGACATCCCCCGTTTCCGCGCCCCTGCGCTTCCCTGTCCGCAATCCGTCCTGCTGCGCCGAAAGCCTCCACTCCACTCACGGCGTCAGCCGCACCAGCCGGTCTGTACCTGCGTCTACCGGGCCGAAAGCGCCTCTTTCACCGCCTCCGCAATCCGCTCCATGCCCGCAGCCGTGGGATGCACCCCGTCGCTTGTCATCTCCTGCAGATTATCTATGGTAACGCCGCAGTCAGACAGATTGATCACCGAAAGTCCCCTGTTTTCCGCAATATTCGCGATTGTCTCCCCATAGTCTGCGGACGTCAGTCCCTCGCCGTTGACAAATTCCACATAAGGTGTTTCCGTCCCGTAATCTCCCACCGGAAGCAGGGTACAGCAATAAATTTCCGCCAGTGGATAATTTGCCTGCACTTTGTCAAGCATCAGAGTGTAAGCGTCGCTGAAGGCAGCCACTTCACCCTCTTCCACCAGTCCCGTACCGTCGTTGTCTCCCAGCGGAACGGCTTTCAGCATATCATTGGTTCCCAAATATATGACAACCCTGTCAGGGCACATTCCCTCCGGGCCGGAAAGATCATTGGTACGAAGCTCATTACAAGCGCACTGGGGATCTTCTGTTCCCGTGGAATCTCCCGCAACAGTCGCCCCGGAGCTGGATCCATTCGTGTAGAGGGTAAGCTCCAGATCATCCGCCACCCGCTGCCACCACGTATCTTCCGCCCGCTCCACTTCTCCGCTTTCCGGGAAAAAGGCATAATATCCCATCGGATTATACCCCTGGAAGGTGGAAATACTGTCCCCCAGAATTGAAAAAGTAGTGCCCGCAAGCTGCACCTCCTCTGTCTGGGTGCTCCCCTGTCCATCTGTACTGTCCGACGGATTTTCTCCGCTCTGTGCTGCCGCACCTTCATTTATGCCCTGCCCGGCATCCGCATCGCTGTGATCCGCCACACTGACATCTGTGCCCTGTCTGTCCACATCCGCACGCTCCATGCCGCTCTCATTCTGTGCATCCGCGCCCGCCGGACCACCACCGCAGCCCCACACCACCGCAGAGACCGCCAGCGCGCACACCGCCGTACAAACTTTTCTCTTCATATGTCTGCCGCCCTCGTTTTCTCACTTCTTCTTGAACATAGATTGTCTCGCGCCATGCATTTCCCTGTGCTTTAACACATCGTCCACCGCGTCCATACGCAGGCCCGCGTCGATAAAGTCGCAGTATTTGCAGAACGGGTAGTTGTGTCTGCCCGTTGCGATCGCTTCCCGGAGCTTTCTGTACTTTTCGCTGTTCCATCCTTCCCGAAGGGAGGTGTCGTTTAAATCCGCCATCTCCGTCACCTCGAAATTGTCACAGCAGCAGATCCCCAGCTTGCCGAATGGCGTGATCCACAGATCCGTGAAGGGCATCAGACACGTCTCTTTTACAATCTTCCCCTTGGACTGCTTGTTGGGGGCGCTGCCCGCACGGTTGGTCAGCACCTCCTTCAAATAACGGATCTGCACGAGAATATCCACATCTTTAAATTCATCCGGGTTCGCTTTCACATAATCATAGATCACCTGCACGTTGTCGTGCATCCTCATCTCCATGCCGTAGTTGTTGATGATGAGCTGATCCACATAGGGAACGATCTGCTTCACCCTGTCCACATTGAGAAGAAGGCCGTTTGTGGACATGAAGATAAAGGCGTCCGGCAGCTTCTCCCTGGCATACTTATGAAACGCCACAATGCGCGTGTCAAGCCATGGCTCGTTGTTCCCGTAAAGGGTCAGATGCCCCTTGTAACCCCAGTCGTGAAGCTGGTCAATCACAGAGTAATAAAGCGCGTCATCCATTTTCTTGTAGGGGCGCTTTTCCGCATGGATGTTGGCAGTACAGAACTCACATGTGCTGTTGCACCGATTCACTGTCTCCAGATTCACGACCAGCGGATGGGGCGCCTCCTTGTGGCTCAAAAAAAAGTCAATATACCCTTTCTGGGATCTCCTGCGGCTGACAAACTGCAGTTTTAAATAGCTCTCGCTGGCAACCCAGGGCAGATACTTTTTCGCGTTCCATCCGATCACTCCTCCGAAATTGTGCACTCTGATTGGCATGCGTCCATTCTCCTTTCCGTTTTCGCCGTGCAGGCTCAATGCTTATACGCATATATCGTCATACTCCCGTCCTGTGCCGTATACTCCCCAAATAGGGACAGCCCGGTCTCCTGCGCGTTGGACAGCTTTATTCTGGAAAAAAGATATTCCCCTCCAAGCGCCCGGAAAGCATCTGCGTCCATGTAAATATGATCATCCGTGGCATACACCGTCTTTGTGGCGCTGACAATGCTCAAGTCCGCCCCCGAATACAGATAGGCTCTGGCGCCCCAGTCATCATAATAGATTCTGGTAGCCTCCACCCGCTCCAGCGCAGGGGCAATGACCTTCCGAAAGTCCTCCTTGTACTGCTGGGAGTAGAAACCGAGATACCCGTCCAGCGTGGCAATCCCGTTGTACTCCAGCACCGCCGGATGGAAGCCGTAGGCTGCCGCCCACTCTCCCTGATAATTGAGATCCGCCTTGATCTCTTCAAACAGATCCACCGCGTAAAACTGTTCATAGGACAGCTCGTCCACCTCCTGCGCGTGAAAATGCTCGTAAGCCCTGTTGTAACATGTGCTGTACAAATCATTATAGCGGGTCGGCGCAAGAATCACCGCAAGCGCCGCAATGCACACAATGCCGTTAGCCAGCCACATCTGCCAAGGCCCCTCATCGTAGAGCCTGCGCAGCACAAGAAACAGCGCCGCATACCAGAGAAACGGGTTAAAGAAGACCGTCCTGTTAAACTGCCAGCCCTCCAGGGGCGGAACCAGCTTTTCGACCAGCGAGCGCAGCGGCTCGAAATCGTAGAGGCCGTATACCACGCAGTTAAACAGAATAAAAAGCAGCAGCAGGTTAAAGGGATCGCGCAGCATGGCCTTCCCCTCTCTCCTGCGCACATACAGCGCGTTGTTTACCACAAAATAAATCATGCACACAGGAAGCGCCACTTTCCCATGTACGCCGTCCGCGTGAAAAATGCCCTCCCGGAACACCTGTCCGATTTCCCTGAAAATCTCCGGCAGGGAAAGGCTTCCATTCACAATGGAGGAGCGGATTGTCACCTCATCGCTAAAGAGCATCTGGCCAAACAGCCGGTATTCACAGGCCACGAACCCGGCGGCAAGCACAAACAACGCTCCAAGAAGCCGCCATGCCGCCTTTCCTTCCTGCGGTCTCTCCCCGCTTTTGGAAGGTCTTTCCCGGCCTTTCCTTTTTCGCAGGTATGCCTCTCTGCAAAAGAGCCACAAAACCGCAAGCGCAAGATACCCCAGAATAAAAATGCCGTGGTAGGAAAAGTAAGATACAAGCGGGTATGCAAATAATGCCGCATACCAGAGATACCACCGCCTGCCCTGTCCTTTGTATATCTTCATCAACAGCCAGACGCACAGCGGAATCGAGGCAAATGCGAAACCGAAGGCGGGAAAAAACCAGCAGATCCCATACACAAAGCCGGTCATATAGACAATCGGACGGTACGTCTCAAATCTTCCGCCAAACAGTTCTCCCGCCAGCAGGCGGAAGGAGAACATGCCAATCAGAATTTTCCCAAAAAGTCCGAGCACATAAGCCGTGTAAGTGGGAAAAACCATGAAAAGCAGGCTGTACAGCGAAAGCTCCGAGGGCAGATTGTCCCGGCTGACGCCGCCCAGAAAGGGCACGTCCACGCCGTGCTTCCAGAAGGAATCCGTATTTTTGAGCATCTGGAACTGCGCCAGAAACAAGTCCATATTATCGTGAACGCCGATGTAACTGCGCTCCCCGTACCCGAAAAACACCGCCGCCGCAAGCAGCAAAAACCCGGTGACCGGGAACAGAAACCAGTATTTTGTTATCCAGATAAACCACTTCTGTTCCGTCAATTTCTCCATCTATTCATCCCAACAAGCATGTTTACGCACTGCGCCTTCCTCTAGTTGTGACACTCTTGTCACCTTTCTCCGTCTGCATGACGGCCCGTCCGAAACACAAACAGCTTCTGCCCGAAGAAATTCATCACGATAAAAATTCCCATGCCGAAAATCATGGCAACATTGTCAAAAAGGGCCTGCGAGAATGTCCCGCCGCGCGCCAGTCCCGACACATCCAGAAGCCAGGTGACGAGAGGCTGCGCCACACTGAAAGATATCAGGTAGCACACGATGATGTTTAAGGCAAACCGCCAGGGCAGCCACTTGTCCCTGCTCTCCACCTTAAAGGTCAGCTTCGCGTTGGCGTGGTACGAAAATACGCTCCCGATAAAATAAGATATCCCGCTGGAAAGCCAGTAGTTCATGTGGATCAGGTTATAGAGCACCGCCATGATCGCCCAGCCCATCAGCGTGTTGATCACGCCCACCATACCGAAGTGTATGACCTCCATAATAAAATCCTTGTATTTCAAGTACAGCGCTTTCATCCGTTTAAGCCGCATCCTTTCCCAAAATCAGCGTCCCTGTCATTTTGTGATGTTTTTTTTCCTGTTATGTGTTATGATGAACCCACGCGGATATCCTTATCCGTATCTGATCATTGATACCGCGCAAAGGCAGGATGTCTGCCCGCCAAAAATAAGGAGTGTCTATGCCAACATTAAAAATACACCATATCGGCTACTTAGTCAAAAAAATAGAGAAAGCAAAAAAAACATTCGAAGTCCTCGGCTACCATATCGAACAGGACACTGTATATGATGAGATCCGCAAAGTGGACATCTGCTTTCTCATAAAGGACGGTTACCGGGTGGAGCTGGTCTCCCCCGTCTCTGCGGACTCCGTGGTCTCGGGGCTTCTGAAAAAATATAAAAACACCCCCTACCACATCTGCTACGAAGCCGAGGATCCCGAAGAGGCCTGTCAGGAACTGACCTCCAACGGTTTTATCGCCATCGACACCCCCACGCCCGCACCCGCATTAGGCGGCCGCCGCGTTGTCTTTCTGACAAGTCCTGTCATCGGTATGGTGGAACTAATATACTGACCAGGTATTTCGCACATACATGGTGATGGTTCCGCACTTTTTCTCCGTGAAATCCGACAGATCCAGACTCGGCTCATAACACCAGTGCCGGTCTTCCTCGTTGTACATCACGATCACATCTATCTGTGCAAAATCCGCCTGCTCATCCTCTCTGGGTCCGTAGGAACGATTGATCTTTTTCTCGTCCTCCTCCCAGTAAAACACCTCATCATAGCCGTGGAGACGAAACCAGTGGTACATGGTCTTATTCCCCTCCCCGTTCGGCGCAAAGCAGGACAAAACCTTTCTGTCCGTTCCCTGCACCAGCTCAAGGGTCGATTCCATCATGGTCTTAATGCTCTCCCCCCGGTAAGTGAAATACTGCGCCTCCCGAAGGGCCACCCTGCCGTGGGCCGCCAGCATCAGAAGCAGGCACAGCATATAGGCAATCCGCCGCTTGCCGCTAAGGGGCCGGAAAGTGCACCCCACAATCACGAAAAAGAACGCATATCCCAGCACGCACGGCAGAATGTAGCGCTCCTCCAGGGCCGTCTTGCTGTATGTGACACACTGGGGCAGGATAACCGCCGCCGCAAGCAGCATTTCCCAGCCCAGCTTCTTCACATGTTCCCAGTAAGTCAGAAGAATCAGCCCCATCAGCACACCAAACCTGACATACCATTTCAGATTGTTCCCCGCCGCATTGCGCCATACCTGCACATACTGGTCGAGGGTTATACTCTCGTCCAGACCTACATAGGAATAATTGTTTGTACCGACCATAAACAGGATCAGCAGCATTTCCACCGTAAAAATGACACCGATCGTCAACAGATAAGGAAACCGGCGTCTGATCACTTCCCACAAATGCGGAATGGTCACCTTTTTTCCCCTCATCCCGTCATACAAAATATAAAGCCCCACAAAAGGCAGAAGCAGGATAAAAGGCTCCTTGTAAATGGACATCAGGAAAAAAGCGACCACACTGATAACCGCATACCGCTTTTTCTCTGTGGAAAGCCATCTCAGCAAAAAGCAAAATCCCACCGCAAACATCATCATATCATAGGATTCCTGCGGCCCAAGCTTCCACCACACCGCCGACTGGTATCCCACCATCACCGTCATGGAAAAGAGCGCCGCATAAACCATATTACACTTCATCTGCCTTGCGCAGTAGTAGAGCGCCACAAGCGCTGCCACGATCTCCGCAGCCTTTACAACTGACATAGCTGTCAGATTTATGCCAAACACATAGGCCATCAGAATACGGTTGATATAGTACAGCGGCCGAAAGCGGAGTGTCAGATCATAACTTACAGTATCCCGCAGGCAGTCCCACAGGCTCCGTTGATCCAGCTTCATCCAGTCGATATACTGTGCAAACTCCCAGTCGTCCACCAGATGAAAGCCCGACGTCAGCGTACCCGTAACAGTCACCACACCGAACACCAGCGCGGCAAAGAAAGCCCATATCAAAACGGCCTCTCTCTTTTTACTTATCTTCTCCAATTTTTCGTAAAACGCCTGTACCCTGTCCAGAAATCTGTTAACCATGCCGTGCGTTACTGCCTCTCCCCATTGATTATCCCGTGTGAGAGGGAGTTGCAAAGCAACTCCTAGAGTTTCTTGGCGTCCCGTCCTATGGCGGGACGTCTTTAGAAACTCTTCTCACACTGTGATCTGACTGATAATGATATCCGCCATCTCGCCCACATTCTTCATGGACACTACCTGTCCCATATTGAACTTCATGCCAAACTCCTGCTCCACAGCCGCCAGAAGATTGATGTGCTCCAGAGAATCCCACTCCTCGATATCGTCCGCTGTAGTGGCGTCCGTAACGGTGATCTCCTCATCGTCAAACACGTCCCGGAATACCTCATTTAACTTTTCAAACACTTCTTCTCTGCTCATATGCGCTCTCCTTTTTCCACTGCAATTACTGTATTTTTTTTCTCATAATCCGACGGGATCACAAACTTCCAAACCGTGACACCTGTGTCAGTTTCATCTGTCTTCTCAAAACCCATCGTCTCATAAAATGTCTTCACCATGGCATTTTTCGCTGTCGGATAATAGTAACCTATGATCGTCCCGGCGCCGCAGTCCCGGCACGCTTCCACCATGCTGTCCAGCATGGCGCACTCCATATCCCGCTTTAAGACGCGGCAGCTCATCAGCCACAGCTCCAGATGAAGTACATCTGCGCCAGCCGTTTCCTCCGCATCCGGCAGCTCATCCTGTCTGCTGCTCTCCGTATCCGGCCGCTCACCACGCCTGTAAATGTCCACTTCGGCCATCGTTCCCCTTCTGCCGATCACCACGGAAACTACGCCGTTATCGCCGAATCGGTCGGACAGCTTGCCATAGCGGGTGATATAGTGCGAATCCGCCGCAAATGCCTCAATCTCCCCCTGCGTAAACCGCCTTGTGGTCAGATTGAACTGATTGCTCTTGTTCGTAAGCTGCGCGATCCTCGCCATGTAGATTGGCTCAAAGGGGCGGATCGTCCCCTGCATTTCCAGGGAAAGCAAGTATTCCCGGTAATCGGCGAAACGCTCCTGCTGCACTTTTCTCGCCATGTTAGCCCGGTACATCTCGTTCCGCTTCCTGTCGTCTTCCGACAGACTTGTCACTTCGAAAAAGCCGCTGTGATCCAGCGCCCGGATATACTGTTCCGGCGTGCCGATCTCAGGGACGGCCGTCCCCGCTGTCTGGGCGCGTACGATCTCCCTCTCCGCCGGATTGTCATCCACGAACACCAGACTGTCCGGCAGGATGTTAAGCTCCTGCGCAATGGCAGTGATATTGCTGCTCTTCGGCTCCCAGTTTGCCTTCATCAGCACGAAATCCTCCGGCTTGAGAACGCCCTCCGGGTGGCTTAAGCCCGCGATGGCATTTTCGTGCTCATTTTTGGAGTTCACGGCCAGCATGACGCCAATCTCCTTCTGCGCCTTCACATAACCCTGAAACTCCGAATAAACCTGTCCCATCGGCGTCTCCTGCCCGATCTCCAGATTTTCCGGGCCGTCGTCGCCAACAACGCCGCCCCAGAGCGTATTGTCCAGATCCAGGACAAGCGCCTTCCTGTTTCTGCCAAAAACCGATTTGATGATATTCGAAAGATTGTGGGCGAAGACAGGAACTGCCTGCATACAGCAGGCATATTTGTACATATGCCAGTACAGGGGATCCGCCCACCTGTCAAGCCCGTAGGAAGCCGACAGATACTGGATGTCATGGATATAAAAATTCCCGTGTTCCCGCGCATACTGATAAAATTTCTCATTCAGCCTGTTGATAAAAGAGATCCGCCCCTGGGGAAATACCCCTTCCTGGTTGCCAAGCAGCCGGTAAAAGGGATATTCAAAATTGTTCTGGATCACGGGACAGTGATACACCTGTGCAATCTTGTCCCACATCACCCGGAAATGGGAATACTGTTCCGAAAGCAGTTCCTCCACCCGCTCCGATGAATCCGAGACGGAAGGCCATGCCGTAATATTCCGATTGGAAGTATGGATAAAAATCAGATCCGGGGCAAACGAAAGAAGCTCCGGGTTATCGAACATCACATCCTGCCAGTACTGCGCATACTCCGACTCATAGAACACGGGCCGGATGCCCTGGTCCAGCAAAAACAGCTCCAGAATACGAATGATATCGTGGGTCGTGCTGCCTCCCAGAACCGCGATCCGCTTCTCCAGAAAATCAGACCGTTCCTCTGACAGCGCGCGCTTCAGCTTCTTTGACTTTTTTAAGATAAGCTCCCCGTCGAAGGGATATTCCAGTTCCCGCATAAATTCTCCCCGCATCTATCCTGCCTCTGCCGTCTTCTGACTCTGTTTATACGCGCAGAGGGCAGGTTTTGCACCTGCCCTCTATCATACCATATTTTACCCGATCTATGCAATCATTCCTCCGGCGCGAAGTCATTATGAATGATTTTTGCGATCTTCTCCGCATACACTCTGGCTCCCAGAGGCGTCATATGGACGCCGTCAGCCAGATACTGATCTGCGGTACCCGCATCAATGCCGCTCTCCTCAAAGGCGTTGAAGAACATCACGCCATCCTCCTCGAACAGCCCTGCCACATAGCCGGCGCCTCTTGCGTAAGTAATCAGCGGGCCATAGCCATAATCCAGGGAATAGCCGTCACCGATGAACGTACTGCCGTTAAAGACCTGACAGTAATGGGGGGCAACGATCAGAATCCCCGCATTGGGGAAACGTCCTTTCAGCCTGCTGACCGCGTCCTCAAGCGCCCCGGTGTAGGTATGGGTGCCGTCCACCGCCAGCGTATCTCCTCCTTCCAGATATCTGCTGTTGGGAATCTGCCCTGTCAGGAAATCGTTCACGCCATATTCTATGATAAAGTAATCCGTCTTGTCAAAATCGCAGGTATCCAGCACATCGCCAGCCGCATAACCGTCAAAGATATCCGTGTTGATATTGCCGAGAATCCCATTCACCACACCAAGCAGACAGCGTGATTCCCAGGTCGCAAAATTATACTGGTCATTCGGCAGAAGCGCCGCCGTGGTGCCGCCCATGGACATATTATAAATCTTCGCGTCCAGCTGCTCACCGATGATATCCGCCGCGCCACTCTCCGTCCGATCCCCGTCCATGATACTGTCGCCCAGAATGACAATCTGCATACTGTACTCTCTGTCATCCTCCTCTCCGGTCTGAGAATCTTCTTTCTTTTTTTCCTCTTTTTTCACCGTTTCCTGCTTTTCGATTTTGGCAGGCGCACTCTCCGGCTGATCTGCCTCGCTGGCTGCGGGAGCCGCTTCGCTCTCGGCGGTCACCACGCTGGAGCCCTCCCTCAGACTACGCCATTCTTCCTTGAGTTCTTCCACCGTCTGGCGGTTCTGCTCCTCCAGATCCAGCCGCTCCCGTTCTACCTTCATCTGCGCCTGTCCGTATGCAATCTCAATGATCGCCAAAACACAAAAACCGATCAAAACTACCAGAAGCATATTTATATTCTGTCTGCCTCGCCTCGTATTTCCCATCTTCCTACCGACCTTTCCTCTATAATAATGATACTTGCTCCCCTTTCCCCCTGCAATCTTTATATACTTTACCACATTTTACCCAATTTTCCTATCACATACGGCTGGAATTAAAAAATTCTTCCATAAATCTTAATATGTTATGGTATATTATAATAGAGACAACTTTAAAATATGCGAAGCAATTCATTTACGAAAGGATAAACCGATGCCATTAGTTAACCCGGGGGCGCAGCCTGAATCGCCCTCCTTCGGACATAGATACAGACAGACCTCCAGCAGAAAAATACCTTCCCCTTTACAGGGAGATCTTCTTTTCCTTCTGCTCCTTTTTGTCTCTTACGCGATTCTGCTGTTTTACATAAAGCCTGTGGATGCCATCAACGACGACTGGGGCATGTACAGCATCCTCTCGGGCGCCTATACGGGAACACCTGACGCACATGTCATGTTTTTTCTCTATCCGCTCTCCTGGGCGCTTTCCAGACTCTATAGCCTGTGGAGCTTCGTTCCCTGGTACGGCCTCTTCCAGCACGCTGTGCAGATCCTCTGCCTTTTTACGGTTTACCGGCGCATTCTGCGGATCCGGCAGAGGCACAATCCCCAGGCCGCAATCTGGCCTCCTGCCCTGACCGCTTTTATCCTGCTATTTTTCATTATCAATCTGAACGTAATGGCGGAGGCGCAGTACACGACGACGGCGGGACTGGCGGCAGCCGCCGCGCTGTTTTGTTTTACCACTTCCCGCATCAATCAGTCGAATGCCGGATTTTTTCTGGATAACATACCGACCCTTCTCCTGGCCTGGGTCTCCTTCAGCATGCGCCAGAATATTTTTTATCTCATGCTGCCTATGGCCGGCATGCTCTGGCTCTCCAAATGGATGATCGCTGCCAAGAATGAATACGAGGGCGCCGCCGTCAGGCTCCTCGGCTTCGCCCTGTTTCTCGGTGCAGGCATGGGGCTTCTCTGGGGCGCGAACGCCGCCGCCTATTCCTCCTCCGAATGGTCTGATTTCCGAAAAATCAACCACTATCGGGAGCGGGTTGGCGATTTCTACGGCTGGCCCGAATATGAGGAGTGCCAGGATGAACTGCAGTTGCTCGGTTTGGATGAAGAGGCGTATATGTACCGCAGAAACGGCGCACCGCACATCGGATATGACATGTCTGTCACTGACTGGAAACAGATGCACGATCTGGCCAGACGCTGTTATCTGGCCCGCACGAGCCTTTCGGAACGGCTGAAAAATATGGCAGTTTCCTCCGTGAACGTATTTTTTTACCAGGCCGGCATGCAGCCCGCCAACCTGCTTGCCGGCCTGCTGCTGATTCTGACCCCTGTGCTCATTTTTTTTGAGCGCAATGCCCGCGCACTGTTTGTCTACCTGATGTATCTGTTCGGGCGGTGTGTGAGCTGGGGCTATGTGCTCTACGAGGGCCGTTTCCCCAAGCGCATCGTCCAACCACTGATTACCGTGGATTTCCTGATCCTTCTGGGAATCATCCTCGCTTTTAATCTTCTGGCCCCTGAAAGACGCAGGCAGTATTATGTGCTTCTCCCCCTGCTCTGCTGTCTCGGTCTTTTCTCGGTGTATGTCACGCACCGGGATGTGGCTGAAAGTTACCGAGTCCACGAGAAGACCTGGCAGGAGCTTCGGGAATACTGCAGCGCCCGCCCGGACAATTTCTACATATGGACTTACGGTTCCGGGACACTGGAGCACTTTTACGAGACACCCTTTGGCCGCGGACAGGATACATACCAGAACTTCATCTACACCAACTGGGGTGTGGTCTGCAACCCCAACACACAAAAAAAGCTCGACGCCCACGGAATCGGCAATTTCGGCCGGGATCTGGTGGACAGCGAGCATGTGTACTTTATCCTGCAGGAAGCCCCTTACAATGAGGAGCACCCTGTCATCATGTATTTCAGACATACTTACCGGGCAGATCTTGCCGTTGCCGATACCTTTACCGCAGGGGATACCACTTATATGGTATACCGGCTCTACCCCCTGTAAGACCGGCGCTCCGCCGGCCTGCCGCGTCCGAACAGCAGCAGCGACAGCACCGTAACCGACAGCATCAGCGGGTATACATAGCGGGTCAGCACGCAGGGGCCCAGAAGCAGCGTCCCTGCAAGCGCCAGCAGATACACCGCCGGAAGCAGCAGCGCCGTTTTTTTCAGCCCGATGCAGCACAGACAGTAAAACAGGAGCAGATAGCAGTAAAAGGCCGGCTGCATCACTAGCGCCACAGGCGGGCAGTACCGCCACAGTTCACCTCCGGCCGCAAAATACCTGTAGAGAGACTGCAATGGCTGCAGTTTCTGATGTCTCACATATCCCGGCGCAAGCGCCTCCATGTAGGGCTGCTGATCGCCGGGATAGGTAATCTGCAGATACCCTTTCGCATAAGAGTACACATCGTTCAGATACGTCACATCCGTCAGATCCCACATGCCCTTATTTTTCAAAAGGAATGCCTGCAAATACTCTCCGGGATAGCGAAGTCCAAGGGACACCCACTCCCCGGCGAAAATGCGCAGTGTCTCCCTGTCCCCTGCGATATCCTTCTTGCTCCTGTCCGCAATGGCAGGCACATATTCCGGCAGGTTTTCTCCCCATACTGCGGCAAGGGCTTCTCTGTCCTCCTGCGTCAGCTCCTCCTCGTGAAACTGCACCGCCCTGGCGATCTGCTGGGCCGGCACACTGAGCATCTCCCTGGCATAAGTACTGCTGGTGGCCGAAACCGCCTGCACCATCAGCGTGTTAACAGCCAGGTACAGCAGGAAAGCCGCCCCGTGAAACGCACATGCCTGTCTGAAAAAAGGTTTCCTGCGAAGCGAAAAGAAAGAAGCCGCAAACACATATAAAATCCAGGCGTAAACGCTGTTGTTGCGGAACAAAAGAAGCAGCGCCGTAAACAACGTATAGCGGACAAACCAGCCGGCTCCCGGCTTTTCCTCCCCCGTCGACAGATCATAGGCAAATGCCGTAAACACCATGGTAAGCGCCGCATATATGGTATCTTTCGTGATGGAGACCGCCAGCATCCCGTGGGTGGGAAAAATTGCCGCACACAGGACGAAAACATAGCAGAGCCATCTTGACACGCCGTGTCTGACAAGAAAACAATAGACATAGGCAAAACAGGCCGCCACAACAGCCATCTGTATCAGAGAATATGCCGCCAGACCCGCACGATCCGCATTCGGCAGGAAAGACAGAAGCTCTCCCAGCGTCAGACACCCTTTCAGCATCAACGTGTGGATCAGGGGATGATGGGTCGTCAGACCGCTGACCCGGATCTGATCAAGCTGGGGAATCACATCGTAAGCCATAATCGCCGGATAATAAGTGGCAAAGGGAATGCAGAAGCCGCCAAAAATCAAGGCAAAAGCGCCCCAGAAAGCACCTTTTCGAACGTTGTGTTCATCTGCCGCAGCCGCGCCTTTTTCTGACACATCTGTCAGTTCTTCAGCCCGCCACTTTGCCAGAAAGAAGAGCCTGTTCAGTCCTGCAAAGGCTGCGGGCGTAAAGCAGACTGTCCACAAAACCGCCTCCGGCACGCCAGTAATTCCCGGATGGCTGTATAAAAGCCCCAACACCTGCAGTGAGGTAAATCCCGCCGCCAGAATAAGCCGCACGGGCACGGAGAAAAGAGCATTCTCCTGAAACAGCGCCCCTTTCCACAGGCAGTACAGCCCGAACAGCAGCGTCAGCGGAAAAATTCCCATTGTATACACACTGCCCTGGGCACGGAGCAGTAAAAAAATCCGCACCGCGCAGACAAGCGGTAAAATCGCAGCGGCACCCGACAGTGCCAGTTCCCTCGCCGAACCGTTTTTTCTTATACGTTCCATCCTCTGTCTCCCTGTTTCATCCAAAATATTTCCTATCTCTGCATAACCAAAGGCATGTCCAGTCACTGAACATGCCCCGCCTGTTTATGCACACATCATTTTACTTTTCCCGCAGACGCCTCGTCACTAGGGTCAGCCGGTATTCAAAGTCCCGCCTGTTTTTCAGCGCCATATTGGACAGCATCAGTCCCGCAAACAGAGACTGCAGCGCCGCCAGACCGATAAAACCGCAGACGAAAAGCGTGGGGAACCGATCCACCATCCCTGTCTCAATATAAGTGATGAAAATCGGGATAAAAAGCACCACCGCAATCAGTGTCAGCAGGATTGAACACAGTCCGAAAAATCCGAAGGGCTTGTAATCCCGGTACAGCTTCATAATCGTGTGCAGCACCTTAAAACCGTCCGAAAACGTATTTAATTTTGATTCGCTGCCCTCGGGCCTGTCCCGGTAATCCACAATCACATTCTCAATCTGCATGTTGTTGTAGACCGCATGAATCGTCATCTCCGTCTCAATCTCAAAACCCGTGGAAAGCACTGGGAATGTCTTTACAAAGCCATAGCTGAACGCGCGGTATCCCGTCATAATATCTTTGATTTCACAGTGAAAAAGTCTGTTGATGCTGCCGCGCACGACAGAATTTCCAAAATTGTGGAACGGTCTTTTATTCTCCGTAAAGTATGTGGAGGAAAGCCTGTCCCCCACCACCATATCCGCATTGTGCTGAAGAACCTTGTCCGCCATCTCTCTGGCATACTCCATAGGATAGGTGTCGTCGCCATCCACCATAATGTAACACTCCGCCTCTATTTCCCGGAACATTCTGCGGATCACATTGCCTTTGCCCTGCATGTGTTCATATCGGATCACCGCGCCGGCGTCCCTTGCAAGCTCCACCGTGCGGTCGCTGGAATTATTGTCATAAACATAAACCACCGCCTCGGGCAGCGCTTCTCTGGCATCCCCAACTACTTTCGCAATGGTCTTTTCCTCATTATAACAGGGAATTAATACTGCTATCTTATCCATTCTCTATCTCCCGTACTCTCAATCTTACTTTTCAGTTTACCACAGTTTGTCATTCTTTACTATCCGAATTTCTAAAATCCCTGATAGATAAACTCCGACGCGCTGTACCCGGGTCCATAATACCCTAACAAAATGACCGCAAACAGAAGCATATACCACAACACCCAGCGCAGAGGCAGCGGTTTTTTCGAAACCCATTCCCGCACCGGCTCCTTTCTCTGTTTCACCGACACCGCCCACAGAAGCAGAAGTGACAGAACTGTCACTGCCGTCTCAATCCCGTCAAGACCGAGCTGCAACAGAGAACCATCCCAGAGAACCTGCGGATTCCACACCCGCACCGCCCCTCTCAGCATAGCCAGCGCGTCACCCACAGAGGCGGCGCGGAAAAACAGATCACCGATACACACAAGAAAGAAGGTTCGCAGGATACGGATGCCGTTTAAAACCCATCCCTCCCCGCTCAAATGAAGCCGTTCATTCAGACGTGCGAAGGGCGGCGCAAGCAGCTCCTCCATCACAATATAAAACCAGTGCAGCAGCCCGGAACCGATCACAAACTTCCAGTCTCCGCCGTGCCAGATGCCCACCGTCAGCCACAGAATGAACATGGCCGCAAACGTGGCGTACTGTTTTCCACGCTTTTTCCCATATTTCTTTTTCAAGGACTGGTTCAGGTTCGTAAAGAGCCCAGAACGAAGAAGCGGATAAAAAACATAGTCCTTCATCCACACGCCAAGCGTAATATGCCATCTGCGCCAGTACTCCGCCACGCTCTTTGCAAAAAAGGGCGTCTGAAAGTTTTCCGGCAGGGCGATGCCCAGACTCTGTGACAGTCCAAGCACAATATCCATACAGCCGGAAAAATCCGTGTAAAGCTGGAATGCGTAACAGACGGTGGCCACCCAGATATACGCACCCGGATACCCCTCATAATCCCCGTAAACCGTATTCACTAAAACGCCAAGCCGCTCGGCAATCACCAGCTTCTTAAAAAATCCCCATACCATGCGCTGTAAGCCCTGCGTCACCTGCTGATAATCAAAATCATGGGGCGCAAAAAACTGTTCCGCATGCTCCCTGTACTTTAAGATCGGCCCGGAAACCAGGTTTGGGAAATACAGCCCGTAAAGGGCCAGCTTCAAAACGTTCTTCTGATGCGCCGCAAGCCCGTAATAGACATCAATCACATATCCCAAAAGAGAAAAGGTATAAAAACTCACACCCAGAGGCACAAGAAAGTCCACACCGGCAATCAGCCTGTCCGGCCCGCCAAAAAGATGCACCACGCCGTCCACGGTATTGATAAAGAAATTCACATATTTGAGGGCAAAGAGAATGTCTATATTGACCAATATGGTCATCAGCAGAATCCACCTGCGCCTCCCTGCCGCCTCCGCCGGTGCCGCTTCAAGCAGTGCGGTTCCAATGTGACAGGCTCCCACGGAGACAAACGGATAGATAACCAGCGCCCCCTGCCTTGCAAGCAGGCAGTACGCTACACTGCAAAGCAAAAGAAATCCCCACTGGAACCTACGGGGAATGCTGTAATATACGACTAATAAAACGGTAAAAAAACACAAAAAATAAAAGGAAGTGATACCCATATTATTCATCCGCCTCCGCTTTCACTATAGCACATGGTTGTAAATATTTCCACAATACAGTAAAATAATTAGGAAACGCAAGCGATTGGAGGCAGCCATGCTTTTTAATTCTCTAACCTTTGCCGTCTTTTTACTGGCGGCTTTTGTCCTGTATCATATCGTGCCTGTCAGATTTCGATGGGTTTTCCTGCTGGCGGCAAGCTATGCCTTTTACATGAATCTGCATGTGGCTTACGGCTTTCTGCTGTTTGGCGCCACCATTCTGACCTACTTTTTGGCGCTCCGTCTGGAAAAGGCCCCTCTGCAGGCGAAAAAGCGGATCTGCCTGCTTGGCGGCATTGTGCCCCTTGTGGGCATCCTTCTGGTCTTTAAGCTGGGCGCTCCCGTCATCGGCAGGATCAACGGTTTCATCGATGCCGGCCGCCTGTCCATGCAGCCTTTGACCGTGAAAATCCTGCTGCCCGCAGGCGTTTCCTTCTATTTCTTCCAGTCTATGGGATATCTGATTGATGTGTATAAAGGGAAAATCAAGGCAGAGCGGCATTTGGGTTACTACGCCCTCTTCGTCTCCTTTTTTCCCCAGCTTCTGGCAGGCCCCATAGGCCGGGCGGACGTCCTGCTGCCCCAGCTCAAAAAGGAGCGGCGCTTTGATTACAACAATGTGACCTACGGCCTCAAGCTGATGGCCTGGGGATATTTTAAAAAGCTGGTGATCGCGGATGTGTTCGCCGCCACGGTGAATAAAGTTTACGACAATGCATACAGCTATGTGGGCCTTGTGTTTATCATTGTCACGGTGATGTTCGCTATCGAAATCTACTGCGATTTTTCGGGGTATTCGGACATTGCCATCGGCTGTGCAAAGCTTTTCGGCATAGAGCTTGCGGTTAACTTCAAAAGCCCATACCTCTCCTTTTCCATCAAGGAATTTTGGAGCCGCTGGCATATCTCCCTGTCCACCTGGTTCCGGGACTATGTCTACATCCCTCTCGGCGGCAACCGGGTGCCGAAGTGGCGGCGCTGCCTGAATCTCCTCCTCACCTTTCTGGTGAGCGGCTTCTGGCACGGCAGCAGTCTGACCTACATCCTCTGGGGCGCCATCCACGGCATTTTGCAGATCATAGAAACGCTCCTTTACCCTAAGACCAGGCGTGGCGTTCCTGTCACCAGACGGAAACGCTGGTGGCAGCTTCCCGTCACCTTCACCCTGCTTTGTTTTACCTGGATCTTTTTCCGGGCAAACACCATCCAGGACGCCTTCTGGATTATCTCAAGGCTGTTCTGGGATATCGGCCGACCTGTCAATTACATGAAAACCGCCGTGATCTGCCTGGACATGCCCTATCTGTCCATGATCGGCATGCTGCTGTCAGCGGCTGTGCTTTTCCTTTACGACATGGTTTCGCTCAAGCAGGACGTGATCGGACTGGTTTCCCGGCAGAAGGGTCCGGTACGGTGGAGTGTCTATGTACTGCTGCTGGTGGTGATTGCCCTGTTTTCACAAAAAGGGATTGCGACAGAGTTTATCTATTTTCAATTTTAAGATGCATGTTTCACGAACGATGACGGAAAGGATTATGGTATGGAGAAAAGAAATACAGTCCTCATTTTTATCATCAAATGCATTGCCATCCCTGCGGCGGCTATCTCAATACTCTTCCTGCTGAATCTGCCGTACCGGGAAATAGATGATGCGAAATATATGGATATGTGGAACCTGCGGATGCTGGGGAACCAGATCAACGAAGTGGAGATTGCCAATGTGGGCAGCTCCCACGGCGCATATGACTTTATCTATGACGGGCTGACGGAAGACGGATATTCCTGCTTTAACTTTGGCAGCGTAAGTCAGACTTACCAGTACGATCTGGCTCTGCTGCAGGAATATGGCAGTCATTTGGACGAGGGATGCGTCGTGTTCATCCCCGTCTCCTACTTTTCCTTCAACAACGAGACGGTGAATGAAACCGAGGCGCAGGCGTTGTCCGTGAAATATTACCACTGCCTCTCCCCGAAGAACATACCCGACTACGACCTCTACACGGACATCGTGACAACCAGACTTCCGATTCTCTCCGCCGGGGAGGATCTGTTCAGGCTGCTGCCATCGTTTTCCCTCTCCCTAAAGGCGTTCGCCGCAGAGGACAACCCGAATGGCGGAATGGATGAGGCCGCTGTGGCGGAGTTCGCAAACCGGGCCGCCATGCGCTATGATCGTCATTTCAACAACAAAGAGAATCTCTTTTTACCTGAGCGCGAGGAACAGCTTCTCTCCCTGATCGACTACTGCCAAAAACACGGGCTTATGCCCGTGCTCATCACCACGCCTTTCTCCTCTTATTACAACACCCAGGTATCCGGGGAATTTCTGGACCGCTTTTACGGCACGATCAACCGCATTTCATCTGACACAGATGTCAGTTATTACGATTATTCCCACGACAAACGGTTTCAGGAAAATCTGACCTATTTTTCTGACTCCGACCATCTGAATGCGGAGGGTGCGGCGTATTTCATGGAGATTATTGCGGAAGAAGTGCCTGAACTGAGGGCGGCGCTGGGGGAGTAAACCATTTTTCTTCAGCGCTCCAGGTTCCGTCAAAGCAGTTCCCTCGTTTTTCTGACAAGATACAGCGGGATATTGGTAATATGCCCGTCTTTCCGATAACCGCGTCTGGAAAAGCGCAGCGCATATTCCGGCATACCACCGATGATCATTACACATTTTTCTAAAACTCACCACTCCACGCCGAGCACCGCTTCCATTTCCACATGCCTGTCCTCCCGGAGATAAAAATCCGCCGCCGCTTCTTTTGCGATCTCTGGCGTAACCTCCTCCGGCAGGGTAATGCCCGGATGGAAGAGAATTTCCAATGTTCTCCCGTCCTTTTGGGCTTTGCGCCTCATTTTTCCGTACAGTCTTTCTATTCTCCCTTTGTCCATCCGCCCGCTCATCACAAGTCCCCAGAGATACATCCGGCTCATCCCGTTCTCTTTGCAGTAGCGGTCCACCTTGTGGGAGTAGAGTGACAGCAGCCTGTTCTTTATGAAATTAACGGGTCGGTAGGTCCTATATAATGACACATCTGTCAGAAATACACCAAGCACTTCCCTGGAATTTCGGATATACTCTAACGCATACCCTTCCCCGCGCACAGCTTCCAGAACTGCCTCCCACACCACGGGAATCATGTGGGCATGCTGGTGGCTGTCGATCCGAAGCCCTTTCTGCCCGCAGGGGATGCTGTGCCGGGCCGCGATCCCGATGCACGTTTCTATGGCCGTCTGCGCCTTTGCAAGCTGGGCTTTGATTTCACACACTAACTGCGCCCGTATCATCTTTCTTTTATGCGGCAGATAGGACGCCGCAAAGAGGCCGCCCCATCCAAGGCCCATCAGATCGGTGCCCGGCTTTACGAGATCGGGAGCCGCCGCCTTACCCGCCAGGCTTCTCCCCTCCACAAAATCCAGGTGCACGGACAGGAGCGGTAAAAAAGGAAGTTTCGGTATCTCCCTGTAAAGAAGCTCCATACATTCCTCAAAGCAGCTCATATTCGGCACAATGCTGATGCTGTCGAGCCTGCCTGCCTGCATACATGCCAGCATATCCTTTGACGTGTTTAAAGTAAGCGCGTAATCGTCCGCGTGAATATCCGGTTTACTCATGTCGAAATCCCTCCTGAAAGCTTTCTCCCCGAAGCCGCAGAACCTGAAGCTGCCCGCCCTGGGGTGTGGCCGGAAACGCAAAATACCCTGACAGATCCCCCTCGTCCGGCTTCCAGATGTGGACATTGTCCACAGGGTACTGGGTAGACTGCCAGGAAAGATAGTCAGGCTGTCTGACCAGATCCTTCGGCTCCATCTCGGAAAGCTTAGAAAGCCGCTGTCCATATTGCAGCAGAGATAGAACCAGAACGGCCGCCGTCACGATAGCAAGCGGTTTTCTCCACACAGGCGCTTTTTCCGTACCGCCTCCTGCAGCCGGCTTCTCCCTTCCTGCAGATCTGTCTTTCCTTCCGGCGAGACAGACTGCCGTGCCGAGCGTCAATGCCACAACCATATGGATGTAGGGCCCGCCGTAGCGCATATGAGGCGCAGTCACCATCCAGAACAGCAGATTCACAATGCCTGTGCCAAGAAGAGCCGCGCAGGCATATTCTTTTCTGCGAAAATATACTGCCAGCAGATACAAAATCACAGGAATGCAGAGCAGCCCCGCCACAATCAGAATGCGGTTTCCCGTTTCCTGCTTGAGAAACCAGCCGGGAATCCACCCGAAATAAGAATCGTCATATTCTGCCGGATTTGTGATACCCCTTGCAAACATCTTGATATCCAGACTGTCCCTCACAAGCACCGCCTTGTCCATCTTCCAATCCAGCCGAAACAAATCCAGTCCCCCGTAAGGATAGACGAGATAGCCGGAAATAATCACATTGCGGATCAGATAGGGCATCAAAATGAACATGCCTGCCGCCACATGGGCGAAAGCGGCTTTTCCCTTTTTCTCCCTGATAAACAGATACAGCGGATAAAGCGCCAGCACCGCCACGGATGCGGCAGACAGCTTCACCGTCGCGGCATACACACCGACAAGGCACAGCCAGCCGTACAAAGCTCCATCCTCCCGGCTGTTCTCCCAGCATTCGCTCCACTTTACAAATATATAGAGGACAAGAAGCATGGCCCAGATATCCGTGCCGGAAGAGGCAATGTCATACCGCTTCTGTACCACGAAAATGACCATCACACATTTCAGAAAATCTGAAGTGCGCAGGCTCTTCTCACCCAAGAGCCGGATGGTTGCGCATACGTAGATAAGCGCCGCCAGACAAAAGAACCCGTTTAAGCTGTGCAGGGACTGCCCCACAAGCCATCCCAGACTGAAAAGCGCCTGCAGGGACATGAACGCACTGTTATAAGCCAGACGCATGTGAAGATTTCCAAGTCCCGGAACCACACCGTAGTCCTCAATCCAGCGGATCGCCTGCGCATGATAGAGCCCCGTGTCGTACTGACTCGGGCTGCGGGTTGTCCAGACCAGCGTGAGAACAGAGCAGAACAAAACTGCCGCAATCCGCCAGCCGGCAAGTCTTTCCCATGTAACGCCCGGAAAAAACGTGATCCGTTTTCCTTTCCCAAAACGCTGAAAAACCCACACACAGAACAAAAGAATGCCCACCGCTCCCAGAATGGTGTCGGCAATCCCCGCCACCTTATAAAAAAGACTGAAAAGCTGGGCATAGACATTCAGAACAATCAAGCCTGTCACAATATAAACGTCGGGACGCCCCATGTCCTCCCGGCGGTTTCCGTATACGGCATCCACAACCGCCTTACCAAAGAGCAGGGACGCCCCTCCGATGATCACCCATGAAAAAAGCACCATCAACATACTTGCACCCCCATGTCTGCTTCCACACAGACATTCTTTTTATATTCACTGCTGCTCACCGTCATCTTCACGCCACACGAGTGTATCAATGATATATCTGGGTCTGTGCTTGGTTTCCATGTAAATCTTTCCGACATATTCTCCGATAATTCCCAGCGACAAAAGAGTAATCCCGCCGATGACCAGAGATACAATCAAGGTAGTGGTATAGCCCGGCACATTGTTCCCCATGGCCCAGTCCACCAGGCCGATCACACACATCACGATACTGAACAGAAACATGAAAAAGCCAAGTCCGCCGATCAGTCTGAGTGGCCGCACACTCATAGAGGTAATACCGTCAAGGGCCAGCGTCATCATCTTGCTCAGCGTATATTTGGAATGCCCCGCCTCCCTTGCCTTTACGTCAAAGTACACCACATCGGAGGGAAATCCCATTGTGGGAATCAGCCCCCGCAGAAAAAGGTTCGTCTCACGGTACTCCGACAGCGCGTCCAGCGCCTTCTTTGACATCAGACGATAATCCGCATGGTTTGTCATCACCGTACTGCCAAGCATGTGCATCAGCTTGTAGTACGCCGTGGCAGTCGCCTTCTTGAAAAGGCCGTCGGAATTCCTGTCGTTGCGCACCCCGTAGACTACCTCACATCCCTCCATGTAACAGGCCAGAAACGAATCCAGCGCCTCAATGTCCTGCTGTAAATCCGCATCAATGGTAACCACCACATCCGCATACTGTCTCGCTGTCATCATTCCTGCCAGAATCGCGCTCTGATGCCCATAATTTCCCGAAAGGCTCACCACGGAAAACCGCCTGTCCTTCGCCGCAATTCCATGAAGCAGCTGCAGGGTTTTATCCCTGCTCCCGTCATTTACGAACATGACTTTGGAGCCTTGGGCTATCTTTTTTTCACCCTCCAGCCGGATCAGCTTCTCTGCCATAACGGCTGCGGTTTTTTCCACCACTTCCTCCTCGTTATAGCAGGGCACTACCAGATATAAAATCGGAATTTCTCTCATATTCTCTTCCTCAATACAATGTCTCTGTCTGTCTAAACTGTTTACTTATAATATTCCCGGTACCAGTCCACAAATTTCTGTAAGCCTTCCTCAATGGACGTTTCCGGCTTGAAGTCATAATCCCGCATCAGATCCGTGACATCCGCATAGGTCTGGTATACGTCGCCGGGCTGCATGGGCAGATACTCTTTCTTCGCCTCCATGCCAAGACACCGCTCCAGCGTCTCTATATAATCCATCAGCTTAACAGGCTTATTATTGCCAATATTATAAAGCTTATAGAACGCACCCTTCGCGTTTTTTTCGGGCGGATTGCAGAGAATGTTTTCCACACCCTGCACAATATCGTCAATATACGTGAAATCACGCAACATATCGCCCTTGTTGTAAATCTGTATCGGCTCCCCTGCAAGGATTTTTCTGGTAAACTTAAAATATGCCATATCAGGCCTGCCGAACGGCCCGTAGACTGTAAAAAAGCGAAGCCCCGTCACGGGAATCTGGAATAATTTGCTGTAAGCGTGGGCCATCAGCTCATTGGATTTCTTTGTGGCCGCATAAAGACTCACCGGCTCATCCACCTTGTCCTGCGTGGAAAAGGGCACTTTCTCATTGCCGCCGTAGACGGAGCTGGAAGATGCATACACCAGATGCTCCACGGGGAAATAACGGCAGCCCTCCAGGATATGGAAAAATCCCATCATATTGGACTCCATGTAGGCCGTCGGATTGTCAATGCTGTAACGGACACCCGCCTGGGCTCCCAGATTCACCACAATATCAGGCCCGTATTCCTGAAATACCCGGAACACATCCGCATTGTCCGCAAGGTCTCCTCTGACAAAGCTATAATTATCATAGTAATACAGCTTTGACAGCCGGTCTTCTTTCAGACTTACATCATAGTAGTCGTTCATGTTGTCAAAACCAATCACCCGCGCCCCTTTCTCCAGAAGGCTTTTGGATAAGTGAAATCCGATAAAACCTGCGCCGCCGGTGATCAGATATGTCTTGGAAGAGTCTAATTTTCTCACTGCCGCTCCTTTCCGCCGCTTACCGCCCTATGCTGTAATACTCAGTTCCCGCTTCCTTCATCTTCTCCACGTCAAAGACGTTTCTTCCATCGTATACAAGAGGAATGCGCATCCTCTCCACAAACGTTTCCGGCTTCAGGGAACGGATCTGCTCCCACTCCGTAAACACAAAACACATATTGGCATCCTTAAGCGCCTCCTCCGGCGTGTCCACATAGGAAATGGAGCCCCTGCCGGCCTTCCCTTCCGGATAAACCTTGCGGAAATTATCTGCTGCCACAGGATCATAAGCTGTAATCTGTGCACCGTTTTCTAAAAGCAGCCTTACATTGTCGAGGGAGGGGGCTTCCCGCAGATCGTCCGTCCCCGGTTTGAAGGCAAGCCCCAGCACCGCCACCTTCAGCCCTTCAAAAGTAATCATCCGCTTGCACGCCTTCTGGTAAAGTCTCGTTTTCTGTGCGGCATTCACATCTACCGCAGCCTCCACGGTCTTAATCTGGTAACCGTACTGTTTGGCCAGATATTTGAGCGCCTTTGTATCCTTCGGGAAACAGCTCCCGCCGTATCCGATTCCTGCCTTCAGGAAATTGGCGCCGATACGGGCATCATAGCTCATGCCTTCCGCTACCGCATCAATATCTGCACCTACCAGCTCGCAGAGATTTGCAATATCATTCATATAAGATATTTTCAAAGCCAGGAAATCATTGCAGGCATACTTAATCATCTCCGCAGAACGTCTGTTCACGGATACGATAGGCAATCCGAATGGCTCATAAATTTTCTTTAAGAGCGCTTCCGCCTCCCTGCTCTCCGTGCCGATGATAATGCGGGCAGCGTGCAGGGTATCGTGTACCGCAGAACCCTGTGCGAGAAACTCCGGGTTGGAAGCCACCTCCACCTTCACATCCCGCGTCAGAAAATCGTGAATAAACTGTTCCACCTTGTCGTTCGTTCCCACAGGCACAGTGGATTTCACCACCACGAGGCAGTCCCGCTCCACAGACTCCGCGATCTGTCTCGAAACCGTTGCGATATAGTTCAGGTTTGCGGAGCCATCAGGCTGTTCCGGCGTGCCAACACCGATAAAAATAGCGTCTTTATCCCGGTATGCCTCCGCATAATCCGTCGTATAGTGGAGCCTTCCGGCATCATTGTTCTTCCGCATCAGCTCCTCCAGCCCTTCCTCAAAAATAGGACTGTGTCCTGCCTCCATCATTTTTACTTTTTTTTCATCCACATCCACACAGGTAACATCGTGTCCCTTTTCCGCAAAACACACGCCTGCCACCAGACCTACATACCCGGTTCCCGCCACCGCTATTTTCATATTCCGTTGCCGTATCCCTTTCTAGGTTTCCCTGCCGAACCATTTTTTCACTTTCCGCACCGCCCGCTGCCCCAAGGTCGGGCCATGGTACCGGCGCGCTTTTTCCTCATCAAATAAATCCTTCAAATCCGGCTGTGCATTCACATAGTCCCACCAGAAACTTCCAAGATTTGTGTCATAGCGTTTCCACGGCTTGTCCCCCGCATAATGGATAATGGCCGGCGACCGCAGCGCCTCCCGCTTCTCCTCCTGCGTATAAATGCCCTCTGTCACAAACCGCTCAAAATCTTTGTCTTCCAGATAAGCCAGCCTGTTATACTTCGGCGGAAGGTAGGCGATGGCTCCCTGACAGGTCATATTCAGAATATCCTGATCCTGATAGTAAAACCGTTCCCCCGTCAGTTCGTGCCAGCGCGCGGAAAGTCCCCGTTTTCTCACCTCCGCCAGATTGAGAAGTGTGACGCCCGCATTGATATAGCCGCCTTTCATCTCCGAAAGCAGATGCCAGTAAGCCCTGCTGCTGTTCCATTCCCACTTATCGGAGAGATTCACCGCTCCCTTCACAGCCGCGAGCGCCATACCATCCACAGGCGTTTTCCAAAGCGGCGCAAGACTTTCCCGCACAAGCACATCCGCGTCCATATAGAGGATCCTGTCCACTTCCGGCAAAAGCCCCGGCAGGGCCAGCCGCAGATAGGTGCCTGCAGAAATGTCCCTCACCTGGTATGCGTTCCCGTAAGGGTTTTCCACACAGTGCGTGATGAGCGATGAATGCGGATCCCTTGTTTTTATAACCCGTTCCAGCGGCGCCTGGACGGTTCCCGCCGCTTCCGTACAGACACAGTGAATCTCAAAATGATCCTCCGGGCCGCGCGCGTCAAGAAGAGAAGCAGCCGCAGCCTGCACCTGCGCCACTAAATTTTCGTCAAAACAAAAAACTACCCTCAGCGTTTCCATACCCTTTATTGTACCGTGATACTGTTTAAAAAGCAAGACACTGCTCCGGGATATCCGTCAGACAAAAAACCTGTCTGCCGCCGCGCACCACTTTTACTTTGCAAGTGCAAGGAACCGCTCCGCGCAGGCCACGTTGGAAAGGCTGTTTCGGTATGCCAGGCAGTTGGCCACATACTTGTCGTTTTCCGCCACGATCCGCTCCAGCGTCCGCGCCGACCAGCCGTCCTCCACGATCCCCAGCCCTTCCCGTCTGATGTAGGCAGCGTTGTAAGGCACAGAAGTGGTAACCACCGGCGTGCCAAGCGCAATGCTTTCCACAATGGACACCATATTGTTATCCTTCTCCGTAGATACCAGAAGTGCCCTGGAAGCCGCCACAATGGGCAGCAGCTCTTCATGGGAAAGTTTTCCGTGGAATATTACCTTCCCGTCCAGCCCCAGCTTTTGGGCAAGCTGTCTGAGGAAGGTCTCCTCCTCCCCCGCTCCGATCACATCCAGACGATACCCTTCGTGCCCAGCCTTCACAAATCCCCGGAACGCCTCCAGTGTATGTGAGATCCGTTTGCGGGGAATCAGCTGTGACACCACCACAAAACGGTCATCCCGCGTTTTTGACCCGGGAAGCGGAAACTTTTCCAGATCCACGCCGTGATCAATCGGCGCTTTCTCTACCCGGGGCATAAACTGCCTGATAAAGGTTCCCGCCTGTTCAGATCTGGGAACCACCCTTGCACGCCGCATCAAAACTTTTGCCACAAACTGATACCAGAATTTCGCGGGAATTTCGTGCAGCATATGATTGTAAGCCGCCAGCTCATGCCAGATGAGCGTTTTCTTTGGTGCCACACGCGCCGACGTATACGACCAGGTAGCAAAAACCTCACTTGTGACAATCATGTCATATTCCTTGTGGGTTTTCAGATACCTGCGGACGTCCGGCATGTAGGGAAAACACCTTGGCATAAACAGCTTACGGCAGACCGTGCGGAACCAGAGCACGGGAAACTCATACTGTTCCTCCCGAACCGGTCTGTAATCCTCCGCAGCAATCAGCGTCACCTCGTGACCCGCCCGCAAAAATCCCAGGCACATCGTATAGATCATGGTGTCCTTTATGGAATCCACCTGTGGTATGTCATTCGTTTCCGCTGTATATAGTATGGGATTGATCACCAGCACCTTACTCATTGTTTCCTCCCTGCGGCTTTCCTCCATTTCCCTTCGCCGTCAGTGCCAGAAACCTGTCAGCGATTTTTGATACCGCCAGCTCTTCTCTCAGTTTCACGGCCTCTGCACCAAGCCGTTCACCGATGGCAGGGTCATCAGCCAGTTTCCCCATAGCCCCCGCAAGCGCACCCGCATCTCCCACCGGCACAAGAAGCCCGTTTACGCCGTCCCGGATATACATGCGGGAACCGCCGATGGGACAGTCCGTCGCAATCACGGGAAGCCCCAGCGCCATCGCCTCCAGCATGGAATTGGAAATCCCTTCATAGTCCGAGGAGAGCACATACATGGACGCTGTCCTGATGTCGGAAAGGACGTGTGCGGAGAATCCCTTAAATATGACACTTCCGTCAATTTCAAGTTTTCCGGCCAATGCCCTAAGCTCCGCCTCCTGCTCCCCCTGTCCGTATAGCTCCAATACATAACCACTGTGCTCTTTCGCAAAGGCGGCAAAGGCACACAACAGCAGTTTATGGTTTTTCTGGGCGTTCAGCCGCCCCACCGCCACAATCCGCTTCTCCCTCGCCCCCGCATACGGCTCCTCCTTCGGTTCCAGCGGATTGGGGATCACCACGCTCTTTTTACGGATTCCCGTTGGAAAACTTTTCACCGCATCCTCTGTCTGGCACACCACCACTTTCGCCAGACGGTAACACAGATCCCGAATCCGCCTGTGATCGTAACGAGTGGGATCATTGCGCTCAGAGACAAGAAAAAAATGCTTCTGTCCAAACGCCGCCACCGCAGAAAACACCGTCCCCATTGCGCTGAACGCCCAGATCTGACAGTTTTTATTTTCCCGGTAATACTGCCTCATCCTGCGAAGCCGCCCAATTCTCACCGAAAGACTGCCGTCGGAAGGCCCTCCCACACTCACCACCTCAATCCGGGGATCCAGCGGATACGCTCTCTCGCTGCCCGCAAAAAGAAGAATCCCTGTCGGTATGCCCCGCCTGCTGTATTCATTTGCCAAAAGCGCCACAACCCGCTCTGTGCCTCCTCCCGGCATATCTGGTATGACAAATACAATTTTTCCCATTTCGGTTCCCCCGCCGCAGACACAGATTTTACGCCGCGCCATTTACATGATATAATAGCCGCATGTTCCATAAAAAGCATTCTCATAAAAAAGGAGACGCCATGCAGCCCACACCGTTTTTAAGTATCATTGTACCCGTATATAACGTAGAATCCTACCTGGCCGAATGTCTGAACAGCATTCTCGCCCAGACATTCACAGACTTCGAGGTTCTTCTCATAGACGACGGTTCCACAGACGGCTCGTCCGCCCTCTGTGACGAGTACGCCGGCATGGATTCCCGCATCCGCTGTTTCCATAAAGAAAACGGCGGACACATGTCAGCCAGACAGGAAGGTTTCCGGAATGCGCGCGGCACATATACCGCTTTTGTGGACAGCGACGACTGGATTGCTCCTGCCATGTATGAGCAGATGTGCGGCGCCGCCATAAAATATGACGCGGATGTCGTTTGCTGTAACTACACCGCAGTCACGTCAAAAGAGCACATCGAGCGCCGGGATGTCTGTTCTCCCGGGTTCTATGACCGCAGCGGGCTTGAGGAAAAGATCTTTCCCACCATGCTTTTTTCGGGGGATTTTTTCCACTTTGGTGTCTCTCCCAGCCTCTGCAACAAACTGTTTCGCGCATCGCTTTTCGAAAAACATCTTTTCCGCGTCCCCCTGTCCCTCAAGTTGGGAGAGGACGGGCTGGCCGTCTATCCCTGCCTGCTGGAAGCTTCTTGCGCCTGTTTTCTGGAAGAGTCCTTCTATTATTACAGAAGCAGCGGCGGCTCCCTCACCCACACCATGGATCGTGGACGGCTTGCGGAAAACCGGCTGCTCTTCGATACCTATGACCAACTGATCGACCTTACGATGCACCCCTGCATGGAAAAACAGCTTCTCTACTATTATGCCTATCAGTGTCTTCTGACCCTGCCGCCCGTGTTCCGCGCAAAACAGACATTTGACCAGAATGATCGGAAAGCTTTTCTTGCAGAATGCAGCTATCCGCCCATCCGGCGGGCTTTTCGCGTCGTCAAAAGCGGCTGTGTTTCCGGGCTCCATAACAAAGCTTACGTCTTCTGCCTCCGGTATGGACTGTATGGACCGTTCCGCTTCTTTCTGACGCACTAATCCCTATTCCGTCTGGTAAAACTGCGCGCTCGCGTCGATTCCCTGCCGGTCATCGTCCAGCGCAATCGTTCTGTCAAAAAGATTCGTCCGTGTAAATGCGAAGACAAGCAGGCCAAACAGGAGCGCTGCCGACACGGCAAAAATCATGCCCGGTTTCGCCTGCCTCCCTGACGGCAAAAGCTCTTTTTTTGTCCCTTCTGCGCCGCATCTTTCATTCCTGCGCAGCCCGTTCATCCCTCTCTCCAGAAAAGCTGCCCACTCCGCCATCCCACAAACCGCATAAGGAATCAGCAGCACAAAATAGGGTATGGTATAGGAGGCGCTGGACTCCCAGAACAGATGAAACAGATAGCCGCCCAGAAAGATCACCGCTCCCATCAGCTCATAGAGATTTCCCTTGCGCCACCGCAATAAAAGGCAGAGCAGCATCCCCAACAAAATCAGTGTCTGCATGTAATTGAGCACAATGGAGAGGCGCACACCGCCCTTGCCGTAAATCACGCTCTTCAGCCATTGCGGCATATGCGTCTCCGACTTCCTTCCCCTGGTACGGTCCAGACAGATAAACGTGGGATCGTTCCACTGGAATGCCGTCTTCCGCGCCAGAAAAGGCAGTCCCTCATCAAACGGATTTTCCATCATCCCTGTTATAATCCGCTGCAGATCCTCCATGGACGCCTGTGTAACCAGTTCTCTGTCATACTGGTTCTCAGTAAATACATTACTGATATAGCCGTTGTAACCTCCCGGTCCAAGGGGCGCCTCCTGCATTCCCATAACCACCCAGGAAAGCATGACCTCTCCCTCCGGCAGCTCCTGTCCCGCAATCTTTTCCACAGCGGCGTTGGAAATCCCTGTGCAAAGCATCACGCCAGCTCCCAGACAAGCAATAAAGGCAAGGGACACAGCGCCTTCTTTCCAACGCTTCTTCCCGGAAAAAAGGGTCAGCGAAATCGCGTCATATACAAGAAAACAGGCAATGGCTACCAGATAAATCAGACAGTTCATCTTTATCACTGTGGCAAGTCCCATACAGAGGGACGACGCCGCAATATAGCGCAGACGTCTGACCGCCAGATACCGCTGCGCGAAATAAACCGCCCCCAGGGACAATGCCATACCCGGCAGAATACCATACAGATATGTCACATAAAAGGCAAGCGGCACCCATGCCAAAAGCCCCAGATACACCGCCGCCTGCAGACCCTTTCTCTTCTTTCCAAATCCTTCCGTGCCCTCTCCTGCCGCCACCCCGAAAAGCCCGGAAAGCTTCACCAGCAAACCGTAAATCACTGTCAGAAAGACCACATTCACCAACTGGATTCCTACGAAATTTCCTTCTCCAAAAAGAAAACTCAACAGATAAAAGAACAGGATGATTCCCGACTGAAACGGGTAGCAGAACAGATACGCCTCCTCCTCAAAAGAAGAAAAGTCTCCCTGCCGCCACTGCATGGCAATCTCATATACCTTCGCCGGATCTGACCCGGGATAAAGCTGCGTCATGCCCACATAGGACGCAGCAAGAACCACCGTCAGAAGTGTCAGCACCCAGAATATCAGATCCGCCCTGGCCGTCCACATTTTCCTACTCTGCACATCCGTGCGATCGTTCTTCCGTGCACCAAAAGTATCCCTGAGTTTCCGCCCCACAAGCAGCGCTGCCGATAAAACAAGAAATACCAGAAGATGGCGCAGCGGACGATCCGCAATATTCAGGGTTCTCTCCTGTTCGCTTCCGTCCTCCCGAAACAATCTGCCCACAAAACTGGTACTGAAAATACTGTGCAGAAACAGGAGAAACACCGCTCCCGCAAGAAACAGCCGGATCACGCTGTTGACGATCCTGAAAAATAAATGATCCTGCTCTGTATAATTTATCATCTTCGCGCCTTTGTCCTCCGATTCCATCTTTTTCTATTATAGCAAAACTTACTTTTATTTACACCAGAAACTTACCCACTTTTTACTTCCCGACATTGTTTTTTGCCGTATTTCTTTTCTTTTTGTAGTTTCTCTATTACAACCTCTCGTTGTGTGTTAGCATTTATAACAACATTTTTTCACCAACAACATAGAAAGGACTACCATCGGGAAATGAAAGAACTGCATGTCATCATCCGGGATTTACGGGAAGACCGGGATCTCAAGCAGAAAACCATAGCAGAATATCTGGGCGTATCTCAGCAGACCTACTCCAATTACGAAAACGGCCGCCGCGCCATTCCGCTTTGGGCCGTTTTAGAACTTTCTAAATATTTTAAGGTCAGCACAGACTATCTCTTAGGCGCAGACAGCAGCTATCTTGGCAGTTCAAATCTGCGCCGAAAATATCTGGGCGACGTCACCTTGCACGACGTGCTCTTCCACATCCAGAATCTGGATGCCGGAAAACGCCGCGAACTGTTACATTTTATCAAATTTCTGAGGGAGGAGGATTAACTCCCCTCCCCCCGCATTACTTATCATTCCTTTTCAGAACAAAGAGCAAAACCATACCAGCAAATACCGCCAGCACCACTGCGGAAGCCCACAAGGAGCTGTCCTGCCGTTTCCCGGCTGTCTGTGCCGCTTCCGTTCCAGCCCGTTCCGCACGAAAACTGACTGCATTTCCTTCCAACGCGCCTTCTGTCCCGACGCCGGGTTCCGGCTCCTGCCCTTCGGGATAAATGATCCCATAGCGCTCCGGATTTTCCTGCGCATCTATGACACCGTCCAGGCTTTCTTCCTGCATGTCTTCTCCGTTCTGCCCGCTCTGAACACCATCTCCCGCCGGTTCGTTCTGCCCGCTCTGAACGCCATCTCCCGCCGGTTCGTTCGGTTGATCCTGCACCGGCTCTTGAACCGGTTCATCCTGCTTGCCCGGAACCGTCTCCTGGGACGTCTCGTCCTGCTCATTCTGGCCGCCTTGTTCTTCCTGTCCGCTTTCGGGCCCGGACACAGCTTCCTCTTTCTGCTCTTCCGGGTCGGACTGCGGAGGCATTTCGCCTTCTGGCAGAAGTGCCGGTTCTTCCTTCAGATCCGGACCGGCTTCCCCCTGATTCTCTCCGCTCTCCGCAACTATATCTGTCTTGCCGCAGATAGCACATTCACGGATATCGTCTGCCACACGCTTGAAATCATGCAATCCTGTCGCCGGAATGACAATATCTGTAAGCGGCACTGTGCCTGCCTCGTCCGCAAACGCATCCCCGCAGACACTGCACAGCCAGTATTCCACGCTGCCGTCCTTCCCGCATGTTGCCGGTTCCGACAAAACCTTGCTCAAATTGTGCTGCGCCGGAAGCTCTTTCTCCTTTGTGACCCGATAGGTTTTTCCCTTATATATAACTGTCGCCGTATAGATGATCTTTCCCGGGGAACCGCTTTCGGTTCCCGGTACTTCGGCAGTTGTAATAACCGCCGGCTCGCGATGCGAATCGCTGCAGCCCTTGTTCCTGCAGCCAAAACCTGCGTAGGCCGGACTATCCACAGAATCCCATTCCCAGACCGGAGCTCCGCCATAGTTATGCGGAAGTGTCTGTCCGGGAATTTCCCATTCTTTCTTATAATTTTTCCCGTTAAATCTTACAACCGCACGGTATGTTGTCGTTCCCGCCGTCATACAGGTCGCATCCGTCTTGACAACCTTCGTTGTTACCTCCCTCACCTCGGGCGCTTTGCCACAGCCGCGGGCACAGACAAATGTCGCAGCAGCGGAAGCATAATCTGCCGCCGCTGTCCAGCCGGGATCCCCCTCATACTTGTGTCCCAGAGCGCGAAGTCTCACCTTTTCCAGCTCTTTCTTCCCCGCCTCATCCGCGAAGCACGTCCCGCACGCCAGACATGTCCAGCAATCCTTACTATACCCCGGCTCCTCGCACGTCGCCGCTGACTTCCTCACCCACACAAGCGTCTCGTGAGCCGCTTTCTCTGTCTCATCCGTCCTGGTATCCTTATATGTTTTATCATCCCTTTCGACGCAGGCCGTATATACCGTTCCCCCTTCTTCGCCGCAGGTTGACGTCTTCTTCTTGGAAATCGCCGCTTCCATCCGCAGCCTCTCACCACAGTCCTGACAGGTAAAAACAGCCACAGCCGACCGATACTTTTCCTCATCCCATTCCCACTCCGGCTCCCGGTAGACATGTCCGCCTGTGTTTGCGCCTGCCGTCCCCGCATAACTCCCTGCCGCCGGAGCCGCATATGGCTGTGCCTCTTTTCTATTTTTTTCATTGGTATACACAGCCACAGAACTGCCGTCCCCCCGGTTTGCCTGTGTCTGGTATACCGATTTCCCTCCAAAGGCCGGAAATCCTGCCCCACAGGTCTGGCGCCAGACAGCATTCTCGCTTTTACCGCCGTTTAACAGCCAGCACACCTCACCCGAAGCAAACTGCTGCTGCGTCATGCCTGTTCCGTAGTTGCCTTTTTCCGTACCTGTGATCAGATAATAGCAGTTCAAAAGGGAGCTGCCGGAATGGCTGTATCCGCAGATGCTTCCCACATAATTCGCGCCGCCGGTTTCTCCCGTATTATAGCAGCCGGAAACCAGTTTTTTATTATAACCGCAGATGCCGCCTATGCTCGTGCCGCTTCCGTTTACCGTGCCCACATTGTAACAGTCGGAAACCTCATTTTGATTGTAGCCGCAGACACCGCCCACATATTTGCTGCCGCTTACGGCTCCTGTATTATAACAGACACTGACAATGCCGCCGTCATTATAGCCGCAGACGCCGCCCGTATAGCTGTCCCCGCTTACGGACGACGCATTATAGCAGCCTGTCATGGTTCCCCGGTTGGAACCGCACACACCGCCCGTATAGCTGCCAGCCGCAATATCCGCTCCCACGACTCCCAGATTCCTGATCGTACCGGCATTACATCCAAACAGTCCCGCACAGGAAGCACGTTGATTATGAAAATACAACCCGCTCACCGTAAAGGAGCCGCCGTCAAAAGTCCCTGTATATGGATGCGCGTCCGTACCGATCGGCATCCACGAACCGGTATCGGAGCCGCATACGCCGGACAGATCAATATTCTGTGTCAGCGCCGCGCACAGTCCCGTGTTCGGTGCGCCTTTTACGCCGTTTACCAGATCCGCAAAATAGCGGAGCTGCCCGGCGTCTTTAATTCGGTACGGGTCTGCCGCTGTACCGCTGCCCTCCAGACTTACAGGGCTTACCGGCACTCCCGCCGCCACAGACGCATCTGTTCTCCCGGTCTGCGTCCGTTCCTCTTTCTCTTCCCGGCCTGCCGTTTCCTGTACAGCCACCGCTTCTCTTTCCATCCTCGCCGCCATTGCCGTATCCGGCATCAGTACCAGCAGCAGGCTGGCTGCCAAAATAAGGCTCCCTACTCTTCTACGCATTCAGATACTCTCCTTTTCAAAGAAATGAAATCATACTGGCCGGGAAGCGGCGACGCCGCCCCGTTATAGTTGCAATATAACATAAAATAATCTTCACTTCAATTACAAATACAAAAACAGCGGCAAAAATCAGCCGCTGTTTTCTGTCTTTTCTTAATGTAACCAGATCAGTTTACTCTGATCTTCATTGTGAAGGAGGTTGCCGCCTCTGGGGTGTTTGTGCCTTGTCCTTTGTATTTTACATACATTTTGACATTGTTCACGGAACCATTCGCAAAACTGACCGCTTCCTTCAAATGTATAATCACCTTCACGGAGCCGTCCGTCTGGGGCTGCCGGATCATCTCAAAGCTGTCTCTCGCGATGTCATCCTTTTCCCCAAAGTAAATATCTTCAATCACTCCCGCAGTGCCTTCCTTGGCCCTTACCGTAAAGGAGGCATCGTACTGCTTGGTTGTGAGGTACACATCCAGGGTTGATTTATCCGTAGTCACCTTCGGAAGCATCTGCGATGTCTTGATCTTGACCGTATTCTTCGTTATGACACCGTTCTTCGTATCCGAGGTTCCCGCGTAGCCTTTTATCTTTACCCAGATACGTACCGGATAATTGGTATTATTTTTCAGTTCCGCATACTGCTCGGTAACTGCTCCGCTTTCCGGGTCTGTCTGCCGAATCACCTTGGGAGTCACGTAAATCTTACCCTTGTTCTTCCCTTCTTCAATCAGTTTGGCCTCAAAACGACTGCTCATCTCCAACCCGTTTGTTCCGCCTTCAAGTATCATGACATCCGTAATTTCTCCATTGATATTTTTCAGCTTGGGCGTGTACAGAATGCCGTTCTTTTCGTCCGCCTCCCCGATTCGGTTCACCAGATTGATCTTTCCTTTTGCCGATACGGTCAAATCAACGGAGCTGCCGGAAACCTTCACACTGAAATTCACCGGCTTGGCTGATACGGTAGTCATCCCCTCCCTGACATATCGCTGTGTCATGGTAAACTTATAGGTTCCTGCCGGCGGTGCGCTGTCCTGCAAGAATACCTCCAGCATATCGCTTGTCTTCTCTTCCGAACTGCCCTCACTTATGCGGAAAGCAAAACGTTTATCCGCACTGCCATATTGTGTTTTGATTTCCGTGGCCTGGGATCCTGTCCCCACATCCGCAATCGCATAGCCCTCCGGCCTGCCGGTTACGGTAAACGGTATGCTCGCCACTTCCTGATACAACGGTCTTTCTGGATCTTCAAGACTGTTGCCACTGGCACTGTTATCTCTAAACACCTGTGTGTTCAATTGTAAAGATCCCTTGCCAAATTTGACCGTCGGCTTATTATCGACCACCTTGACTGTCAAGGTAACCTTTTTTAAATCTGGATAATCCGTTGAAAACGGCGGATCGCACACAAATTTATACGTGCCTTTCTTTACCGTCCTGCCTTCCTTGATCTTAACTGATCCCTCACCGTTCTCGTAGGTTACTTCCAGATTACCGATATCTGCGTTATTGGATGCGGGATAAAACTTCTGGTTCGCTGCAAGTGCCACACCCCTCTGGTTCGGTACCAGCCGGAATGAGGCGGCCTTTTCTGGGTAATTCAGGTTTAATGATACCGCACTCTGATCCGTCTTCACCGTGGGTGTCGCCGTGCTGGCATTCACTGTGTACGTGAAAACAAGTGTCCTCGGGCTGCCGTCCTTGTCCACATCCCAGTCTTTGTTCGTAAGCGTCAGTTTCAATTTCCCTTTCTCAGCGTAAAAGCCAAGTGCAATGGTGCCGTCCGGCCGGATTTTCGGAGCACCGATCGTTGTGATCTCCCCCTCCTCCTCTGTCACCGTGTCCACGCCCTCAACCAGCCTTACCTGCTCCTTGGTCTTGGACTTTTTATCGTAAAGTACAAAAATCTCCTCTTCCATCCGATGACCTTCCCGGTAGGTAGCCTTTGTCTCCCGCAGGGCATAGGAGGGCGCCGTGGTACAGGTGGGCATGGTCACTTTCATCTTTTTCGCCGCGCTGTCCTCATAGCCCTCGTAATAAATCACGAGGTTTCCTGTCACCGCAGGCTTCCCTGCCGCCGTGTATCGGAGATTTCCTTCCTTTCGCCCGATCACAGTCGTGTATATGCCATTCACCACACCGCTGCTCTTTATCTCAAAGTTTTCACAGAATTTCCTGTCGTCATCCGTCCCGGACAGTGCCTCCAGCTCCACCTTGCTGATCTTCGCCGCGCCAAGCTTTGTGATCTGCGTGGTGACGGTGACCGGGTCGCCATCCTGATTTAGGCCCCCGTTTTTGTAGAACAGGTTAAACTTTGCTTTCCCCGCATTAAACTTTATCGTCGGCGTCGGCACGCTCTTCTTCACCGTAACCGTCAGCGGGATCAGATTATCCTTATTTGGCATGAAGCCGTTCAGGCTGACAAACAGCTTGTAAGTCCCTTCCTTCGTCCCTCCGGTTGGTTTCACCCTGTACTGATACGCTTTCCCTTCCGACTCACCCGCCTGTTCCAAAATGAAATCGAGGGATTCTATGTACCGGTCGGAACCCTCCTCTTTGTACAGCTTCGTTTTCGAAGGATCCACCCCGGCCGTATTACCGTAGGCCAGAAGAACTTCCAGCAGAGCGCCTTCTTTGATATTAGGGTTCACCGTGATCGCCGAGGATGCCAGCCTGCCGCTCAGGCTCTGTACACTGACCACAAATTTCTGCGTGACCGTCTCTTTCTGATTCCCCTCACTGCTCACCTTGTTTCTGGCAGTGACGGTTATGGTGGCCTCGCCCACACATCCCTTCTGGATTTCCAGTACATTCGTGGCATCATTGCCCTTGGTCGTGCTCCTTTGCAGCTTCACCATCTTCGTGTCGCTGCTCTTCCACGTAAACTCCTTCGCTATGCCTTCCCTGTCTGCGGTATAGGCATTTGCCTTCAAGGTGATCGTCAGCGTCTCATCCCTGACGATATTTTTGTCGATGGCCGCCGTCTGAATCCCGTCCGGATCCCCTGTAATCCGAAAATCCGGATCATATGCAGTGGCTTTCAGTTTCAGCACATCCACATCCGCTTCCACCACCCTGATTCTGCTCTGCACCCAGAAAGAATTGCCGTCGCCGCCGCGCAGCTGCATTTTAATGAGCGCCTCGCCGGGTCCCGCCGCTGTCACCACACCGCTTTTGGAAACCGTCGCAACCTCCTTGTTGCTGGTAGTAATTTCCAGAATCTTGGAGGCGCCTACCGGCTCCCCGGTCTTGTCGATCAGGAATATCCTCGTGGTCTGCCCCACCTTGATCTCGACGCCCTTGTCAATGGGTTCTCCATTCGAATACTCCACGGTCACGTCATTTTCCAGCCCGTTGATCTTCTCCGAGGCATCCTGGGAAAACTCCGCCGTCAGGATGATCCCACCCACAGGCATCGTGACATAGTAAATGCCCTTCTCGTCTGCCCGCAGAACCGTCCCGTTCACACGCAGGGAATTTGCCACCAGGTGATACCCGTCATTCGGCGTAAAATACACCCGGTATTTTACGGTATTGCTAGGCTGTACCCCGGCCTCTTTTCCATCGCCGTCTTTCATCTTGTTGATGTTGTCTTCATACTTGGATTTGTCCGTTGGTCCAATCCAGATCTGCCCGCCCGGAATCTTGCCGTCCGCGTGTTCCACGCCGTCCTTGTCTTTTACCGTATATTTATAATATTTTTTCTCGGCCTCGTTCGTGTCCTCTATGAAGGACACTTTATCCTTGCCGCGGCAGTACTGGTAAATGGTGCTCCCCGGCCTTCCGATAAACTGAAGTTCGCTTCTCGTCTCCCCGGCCGGAAACGCCCTCGTCGTCCCGATGGTCAGGTTGTCGTTTTTTACCTCCACCCGGCACAGATTCGTACAGCCGGCAAAGGCAAAGCTTGCCACCTCCTTGATTGTCCCCGGAAGCGTCAGCGAAGTCAGACTGTAGCATCCCTCAAAGGCATGCCCGTCGACTGTCACCCACTGTCCCGCTTTGCTCTCGAAGGTCAGGCTCACCAGCGCCGTACAGCCCTCAAAGGCATACTGGGGTATTACGGGAAGCGTCCGGCTCATCACCGCATCCGTCAGCCCGATACAGCCGGCAAACGCATAGGCACCCATCGTTTCCAGCGCCGCATTGTCAAGGTTTACCTTCTTAATTTTCCGGCATTCATAAAATGCGTACTCCCCGATCCCTTTCAGACTTGTGGGCAGGAGGAACTGTGTGTCGCCGCAAAATGCCTCCAGTGCGGTACAGCCCTCAAAGGCATGGGCGCCGATCTGTTCCAGGCTGCTGTAATCCGTGTCCTTCATATAAACCATATACAGCCTCACATCGCCCTTAAATGCACTGTCCCCGATACTCGTCACAGCCTTCGGCACTGAAATCTGTGTCATCGCCGTACAGGTTTCAAACGCACTTGCTCCGATCTCGGTCACCGTTGAGGGAATGTAGACACCCTTTAACCCGGTACATCCTTTGAAGCTTTCCGCTGCAATAGCAGTCAGACCCGCAGGCAGCCTCACATATGTAACATTCTGATTACCGGAGAATACACCTGACGCGATGGAGGTATACTTCTCCCCTTCTTCCGGCTGTTTCAGTTCCACATTTCCCTCGAAATTCACCGGTATTTCCACTTCTATGGTATTTCCTCTTACAGTCTCTGTGTCCATTTGGGTCACACCCGTAAGCACACCGTTCTCTACTTTGTAGATATACTTCTCGGAAGCGTTGGCGTCATAAGTCACACGCATTCCCGTATCGTCCGTGAAGGTTACCATCCTGCTGACATAGGCCTGGGGCTTGATCTCTACCTCCACAGGCTCTTTTCCTTCAGGCTCCTCCACAGGTTCTTCCTCTGGTATCTCCTCCACAGGCTCCCCGGGTGTTTCATCCAGATTTCCGTCTTCATCCTCTTCCCCAGTCATCTGGTCATCACTCTGCTCCCCATCGTCTTCCTGCGGCACAGAGGGATCGCTTTCCCCGGGGCTTTCCTGGTCTTCGCCCTCCTGCGTCTTATCTTCCCCATCGGACGAATCCCCCTCCGCCGGGGTCTGCGTCTCCTCAGATGTATGGTCAGTCTCCGGCACATCTTCCACGGATGTATCTTCCGTACCGCCGGAGGTATCCTCCTTCTGCCCAGGCACTGTCTCCTCTGATTCTTCCCGGGATGCCGAAACAGGCATGTCCGCTCCCTGCTCCGCCGCAAGAACCGTCATGCCGTTTCCGCTCACCACCAGACTGAGCGCCAACAATAATGCAAATACTCTTCTTCTCCTCATTACTTACCACCTTTTTCCATGCGTACATTAACTGTTACTGCCGTGTTTTATCATGTCATCTGCACAGTGAGTTGCATAACATTTTATTATGTCACCCTATGATGGTTTTGATTATAACATCCGTAATTGTATTATGCAATAGGAAATCCACTACATCTAGTGTTTTAAGAAAATCTTAATGTTCCGTCTGCCGCTCTGTGCTGATATACATTTGCTTAGAACTTTTCGGCCTTTCCGGCAGTGTCATACGAATCACCCCGGCATCAATCAGCGGCTGTACGTGCTTTTTCATGGCATAGGCCATGGAGGAGAGTCCCAGATACGCGCAGATCTCTTTTCTGCTTCTTGGCACCTGGCAGAACAGCGCTGCCCGCATTGTAAAAACATACACGAAATTCATTTCTGTTATCCGTAAACTCCGGCTCTCTCAATCCATATTCCCGCAGTTCTCTCCGCATCGTTGGTATGCCGGAATAACGGTTTTCCGTTACTCCCAGCATCTCCAGCGCAGCCGCCAGTACCGAATTTCTCGTGTCGGGCTGCAGCTTTCCAAGCTGATCCACGCGAAACCTGCCATAAATGCCTCCCGGACTGTGAATTTCAAGTCTGTCTTCATACATTCGGATCTGTATCGGCATTCCCTCCGTATGCATACTGTAATCCCGGTGCACCAAGGCGTTGAGAACAGCCTCTCTAACTGCTGTAACCGGGTATTCTGTACGGTCTTCTCGCAGGCCGGTTTTGGCATTGATAATGGTCATCTTCTTCATATTTCTTTTCATGAACAGCAGGGTCTCTTAAGTTGTTTGCATTTGTTTAAGAAATAAAACAAAACCGAGCCACAGATTTTACCCCGTGACTCGGCCCGTCCGTTTATCCTCCCATCCACCACAGCAGCTTCTTCGCCCCTATCGTATAGGTGATGGTCTTTTCCCCTCCATAGTTTCCAATTCCCCGCAGGGTCACTTTCGCCTTTCCCTTCTTTGTATGATTTTCATAAGTTTCCGTCTTTATGATATAGTCCCTTCCGAGAACCAGAGATTCTTCCGCGCCCTTCACGGTCACGGTCAGATCCGATGCCGCCAGCGTTACCGGCCTGCCATCCTGATAATCCTTCGCTGCCGTTTTCACCTTCACCTTGGTGAAATCCGCTGAAACGATGCGGTACACTTCAGAGATTTCCGGCGGTGTCCCACCCGTCCCGGCATAGAGGCCGATTCCCTGCGCTGTCACGCGGATTGACGTGCCGGCCTGCGGAATGTCCTCCTCGCCCACAACGTCCCCGGCGTTGCGCACCGCACGCAGGAGATCTCCCTCCTCCAAAACGAGCACCTCGGTCTTTGTCTCATAGGTGTATTGTAGATTTTTGTCATAATCTTTGCCCGCAGCCAGTGTGGAACCGCTCACATCCTTCAGCACGGCTTTTGTCTTATACGCGCCCTTCTTCTCACGATAAACCACGTCTTTCAGGGTCATGGTAATCTTTCTTTGCCCGTCGCCTGTTATGTCGGCAAACTGCCCGTCCGTAATGGTGAAGGTTCCCGTCAATTTGCCTTTAAAGTTTCCCTTGCCGGTAATCGTGAACTCCGGCAGCTTCTTCTCCTCCATTTCATCCGTGGTCAGCGCGTTATTATTTTTATAGCTGATCCGATAATCTTTATTCCATTCGAGAGCCGTTCCCCGATATGCCAGAAGAACCACAGGCCTGCTCCCGCCTTTTACATAGGGTGTCGTGATCCCGTCCAGTCCCGTCAAACCTGTCACCTTGTCAGGCGCAGCCTGCGTATAGTAGGAAAGTGTGAAATCACGCCCGCTTCCGATCCTGTCCTCACGCAATTCGCAGGGCTGAATTTTATAGCTTTTTTTAAGCTGCCCGCTGTACTCGTTGATACCCTGAAAGACAATCGCAGCCGTTCCCGCCTTAACGGCGCCTTTTTTCGCCGCACCTGTGTATGACACCACATAATCGCCGGTCCTGCCATCTTTACTCTCCACAAGAACACGGTCATTCAGCGTCAGTGTGTACGCGCCGGGTGTCTGCAGCATTTTCTGGTATTCTCTCTCATATGCCGCTCCCTCTGTGTCCAGGTTCTGATCGATCGCCACATACTCCTTATTCTCGAGCCCTTCCACTTTCGCCTTCGCGAGGGAAGTCCCCACAATCTGATAGGTCACACTCCTGCTTCCGGCATAGCCACTGCCATCCACCGCCGTCAGGGTAACCGTGGCCTTGCCGACCGCCTGGTCATTGCTGTAAGAGAGCGTATAGTGTTCGTTCTCCACAAGCGGCTGCTTCTTGTAAGTCACTGTCAGCGCATTCGGCCTGATCCCTCCCTCTTCCTTCAACAGCGCATCGCTGTAAGTCTGGTTCGGAATCTTCGCGACACTGACCTTGCTAAGGAGCACATCAGAGGTGATTTTCTCATAAATGGTAATCTGCCCCTTATAGCCGCCTTTTCCCGAAATCACAATCGGATAGACACCTGTCCTGCTGTAAGCCCCCGCGCCTGTCCATGGATAACTCAACGTATAATCCTTGTTCGCCGCAAGTTTTTTTCCATTTCGGTATATGGCCGGAGAAGCCTTGATGACTTTTCCACTGAACGCCACAAGGACATCATCCGCTGTAATGTCATGATCCGTCAATGCCTTTGGCACAATGTCAAAATAGACATACTCTGTCCCCGTGTAATTACCCTTGCCTTTTACGGTAATCGTCGGACGTGCCTGGCCCTCTGCGTTCACATTCTTGTTATTCTTGTACGACAGGGTATAATCCCTGCCCTCCACAAGCTCCAATACCTCTCCCATTTTACCGTCCTGATCGTCTCCCTGGACAATCAGACTTCCGTCAGGAGCAACCGTGCTGTCAAACACCCGCACTTTCGGTTTGACCGCGCTGCCCGTATAAACCTGGTCTCCCACAGGGATCACATAGAAGCCCTTTTCTGTTCCGATCTCCTGATAGTGGGGATAAACATGGGTTTCCTCCACATAGACAGGCTGATCTGCCGTAAACACACTTCCCTGTCCACCGGCTCTGGTATACCAGCCCCGGAAAATCTTTCCGGCAAGCTGTCTATGCTCCGGCATCCTCTCCCCGCCTACGCTTTCCCCATATCCCAGGGACAGCCGCTGTGCCACAGTTCCGTTCTCGTTGTGAAAAATGACATTGCACGCCTTCACCGCCACATGATAAGACGCCGTATATCCCGGCACCGAAGCCGTAATCATTGCCGTCCCTGCACCCTGTGCCGTCACCCTGCCGTCTTTCACAGTTGCTGTCTTCTCGTTGGAACTGCTCCAGCTAATGCTGTTGTCCGACGTGGTATCCTTCGGCCAGTACTCCGCATTCAGACTGATGCTCTGCCCCTGGAACAAATCCGTCTTAACAGCCCCCTCTTCCGCACCGGGATCTGATAATTCCAGCCTGTAAATGGGCGCAATCACCCTGACCACACAGACCGCTGTTTTGTTTCCAGCCTTTGCGGCTTTCGCCGTAATTTTCACTTCCCCTGTACCGACAGCGCTAACCACTGCTTTGGACGAATCATCCGGGTCTGCCTTGACGGTGGCAATCTTCTGATTGGCAGATGTCCAGACGATCGTTTTGTCCGACGTGGTATCCGCCGGGTCAAAACTCACCTGCAGATCCGCTGTGGCGGTATTCTCCGCCTTTTCCTGCCCGCTCAGATTATTGGTGTCTTTTACCACCGTGTCAGGTCTGCGCAGGGTGACAGTTTCTTTGTTAAGCACGATGCCCTGCAGCGGCACTTTAACGACAACCCGACAGGATACCTCCACCTCTTTGTAGGAGGCCGTGATTACCGCCTCTCCCTGATCCACAGCCATGATCAATCCGTTGTGCACCGTCGCCACAGAAGTATCGCTGCTCCTCCATGCTGCCATCGCCGGATCAGACTCTACGTTATCCACATAGAACTTGAGCTGCTGTGTCGTCGGGCTTGCCGGATCAGCGGATCTGTCCAAAGAAATGCTTGTCTTATCCAGCTTCAGCGCCGGATAGTAAGTATCATTCGGCATATTGTCATAGACAGGGATCTTAAAGACAAATGCGCTGTTCAGCGACCCCGCATTGGCGTACATTTTCTTCGTGCTGGAGGACTCGCTCCGGGGCGCCTGGATGTTCTGCATATACTGATGCTCATAGACACCATACGGGCTGTTTTTGTTGACGTTAAACTTCTCCAGATAAATCGTATCCTGCCCTTTTAAGATATAGTTATTACCGATCGTTGCGGCGCCACCCTCGAGAGACTTATACCGGGTATTCCAACCTTTATTCTTTGCGTAGGTCAGACCTTTCACAATCTTCTCCGCCGTGGAAGAACCGTTCACCCCCACATTAAAGAAATTATAATATCCCTCATAGCCCGGATACGTGCCGGAAATCAAGCCGGAGGTTCCCTGTCCCTGCTCCTGGTAAACGCGGGAAGCCAGGTGAATCGGACTCAGTTTCCTGCCACTGCCAATCTCATAGAAGGCCTTTGCATAGGTACGGCCCTGTGGATCATCCGCAAGTTTTCCCTTCATAAAGGTATTGTTCAGAAATGTCTGCACTGCGGACTCCGTGTGATAGGACGCGTTAAAAGTCAACTGCTCAAACTGGAAAATATAAGTTTCGGTCAAAAAATTGCGCGGATCCATATGATACGCCACAGCAGACTGCGTCGCGTAGTTCCAGCCGCTCTCGCTTGGGCACGGGTTTCCGACCCACCCCTTCTCCACGTTGGAGGTCGTTCTCTGGATCAGGCTCTTGTCCCCCATCTCCTTAGAGACTGACGTATTAAAATCCAGCCCCGTCCTCATGGGCACAAAAGTCCAATTCGGATGGGCGTTTTTCAAGCTTCTCAGATCCGCCTGGTACGCCCCGGGAAAAGCGCTGATATCCGAATTGTCCACCGCGTAGGTCAGCATGGAATATGTCCGCATTCCGTAAGCCGTACTTTTGTAGATATCCAGGCCCTGCTCAAGAACCGGCTGCAGATACGCTTCCTCCCATGCCAGCCAGTCCTCGTCCGCGTACGCCAGATAATAGCTTTGCACATATCCCGTGCCCTCCGCACCGTTTTGCAGATACTGCACCCGGTACCAGACATCGTCCTCTGTAATCTCCACGCCCTGCATATACAAGGTCTGTCCGATCTCCAGCGAATCCGTCTTCCCACTCTCTGCATCCGCTTCCCTGCGCACATCATAGCTGTCCGCATGATAAAGCAGCGCCATCAATGGTTTCTCGGAAACCAGCGCGGCAAAAGACTTCTGCGCCGCCTCTATCATCGCAGCCCGCTCTGCATCCAGACTGTTTTCCGAGACGGAGGACAGGTCGTTTTCAGAAACTGAGGGCAGATCGTTCCCAGAAACGACGTCCGTGTCATTTTCAGAGACAGAATTGTCCTCCAGCGCTTCTCCTTCTGTGTTATCCTCTTCCGGCTTCTCTGTCGTCTCTCCCTCTGCGCCGTCCTCTTCCGGCTTCTCTGTCGTCTCTCCCTCCGCGCTATCCTCTTCCGGCTTCTCCGGCGGCTCTCCTTCTGCGCCGTCCTCTTCCGGCTTCTCTGTCGTCTCTCCCTCCGCGCTATCCTCTTCCGGCTTCTCCGGCGGCTCTCCTTCTGCAATTTCGTCCCCTTCCGGGCCTGCCGTATTTTCGGAAATCGACGACGCCTCCTGTGCCCACGCCGTCGCAGACATGCCTTCCACGCAGAGCGCTGCACTGAGCAGCAGCGCCAGAATCCTTCCTGCTTTTCTCTTACTTCCTGTCCTTTCCCATACTTTTCGTCCCATCCTGTGAAACGTCATATATCTCATCTCCCGTTATTTTCCTTAATCTTCCATTTTAACGCACTTTCTCTGTACTCTGCCATGCTTTCCCGCACAACCGGAGAGCGGCCGCAATGTTATGTCTACCATTTTAACTCCTATCATAACATAAAAAAGAGAATTGAAACAAGTAAATACTTGCCAATTCTCTAAAAATGTCCCGGACTGTCTTCACCGTCCGCTCACTGATCCGCAGTCTGTCTGATTTCATATCTTCCGTTCTCATCCGCCACCGCTTCCAGTGTCAGTATATTCCCTTGCAGAGACCGTTTTTCTGACACACCTACTTTATCTCCATAGTAGTTGACATCATTCTCCGAAATAAACGGGATCTCCGCACAGGTCAGCTTTACCTTCAGATACTGGAGATAAAACTGGTGATCCGACACCATTTCCAGATTGCGGATCACGACACCGTCAGCCTCCTTCACCTCTTCTGTGTCAAAAGTAAATTTTGCCCAATGCTTCAGCCCCGGAATCATGTCAGACGGATAATTTCCGCGATAACCGGAACATGCCCAGTTCACTTTCGTATCGTAAGCTCTTGCCAGAACCATCTTCGCGTTGGAAAACAGCATGACCACCGCAAGGAAAACCGCCAGTCTGGCTGTCAGCTTACGCCGGTTTTCGATTTGCAGCAATGGCAGGCACAGGAACGCATACCAGTACGGAGATACATAATACAGTAATTTCCCGGCGCTCCAATATTTGTTGCCGACACACATGCCGATTACGATCACCGCGCCAGTCAGCACCAAAGTCCAGAGCATCCATGCCGTCCGCTCTGTCTTTTCAAAAGCAGGCCGGGCCAGACAGAATAAAACCAGACAGGCAAGCAATACCGCCAGCCCTGTCAGAACCAGAGCCGCAACCCCGTAATACCTGTCATAATTGACCGTCATATTGTACATCCCGGAAACAGACAGAATACAGTTTACCAGCCTGCTGACAGGCCCCGTAATCCTCCCGTCATCTATTCCGTATCTGCCCAGCCACCATCTGTTAAAATAGTCAGCCCATGCCTGCCTCCCGTCATCCACCGAGGAATAAATCTGTCCTTTCAAAAATCCCGTGATTCTGTAATTGGACGCAACGGCAGTCAGCAGTGACAGAATCGGTATACATACTGTCTGAATCCCCTGCTTCCACCCGGGCTTTTTCCTTTCACGTACAAAGAGAAGCAGGCCGCACAAAAGATACAGTGCGCCGTGCACAAGGGCGCTTTCCAGGTACAGCGCCATCCCCGCCGACGCCAGCAGCACGAGCAGCACATACTGTCTGCTGTTCCACGCCTCTCCATCTGCCATTCCCTGCACGTACTGAAAAAAGACCGCAGTGAGTGCAGTCAGTACCGCTATGGAGGACATCTGCGACACCGCGTCGATATCATACTGAATCTGTCCCCAGAAACCCACACAGTACAATGCTGCCGCCGCAATTCCAAAAGCGGTCCATACCCGCTGCCTTTCTTTCTGTTTCTGCGACACAGCCTGAAACAGAAAGAAAAGCGACGGCAGAATCATGGCCTGGACGAACATTCTGAACAGATAAACCACCCAGTATATTTCTCCCGCGCCATTCCACCGCAGCACAGCAATCATCAGTCCCGCCGACGGCCTGTCGTGCACCATCCACTGATATCCGCGCCATAGAACGTCGCTTTCTATTCCTATCTGCTCTTCTGTCCGGCTCTCATACCAGCCAATCGGATGCATCGACATTGCCACCGTTTCCTCGACATATGTCTGCTGGTCGCTGCAGTTTCCTCTGTACACATAATACTGGTCTCCCCCGATCAGCCCCGGAAGAAGCATGACCAGCCATAACCCTGTGACACATCCCAGAACCGCCGCCCCTGCTTTCGTCAACAGTTTCCGACTTATCAGCGAAAAGAGCGCTGCGCCTCCGGACAACAGCCAGACAATCCGTATGAGCTGGACGGACATATGGCATGTAAAATACAAAAAGGTTGATAAGACAGTCATTTCCGCAAAGCCTGCCGCAAAGGAAAGCCAGTCTGCCGATTCGTCTCCCTCATTTTTATAAAGCCACTTAACCGTCCACTGGCCGACAGCAAAAACAATGCCAATATACAACAGTGCCCCGAAAAAATCTAAAATCATACGCGGCTCTCTCCGTCGTGGGAAATACAGTTGATCTGCGTCAGGCACTTAATTCTGGAAAGCGCATCCAGGAGTTCTTCTTTCTTAGCCGTTCTGATTTCAATAATCAGTTCCGTCTCCCCATTTTTGATGCATCTGGATTTTTCCTTATGATACTTGCATTTCCCTTTCAGAAGTTTCTCCAGATCTTCATAGTCGATCTCAACCGCCAGGGCACGTAGCACAAGCAGATCAGGCGCCTTGGCACCCGGTACCAGATCCAGTGCAAGCAGAAGCACTGTCATCACAATACACAGTACAAAGGAGAGCAGATACAGCCCGACACCCACAATGATACCTGCACTGACCGACCAGAACAGATACAGAAGATCCATCGGATTCTTGACCGCATTGCGGAAACGGACAATGGACAGCGCCCCCACCATACCTAAAGATACCAAAAGATTAGACTGCATCGCAATCATAATCGCCGCCACAATAATCGGCATACCCGCCAGCGTCACGTTCAGATCCTTGGAGTAAAAAGCCGATTTGGAAGCCAGCTTGTACACCATAAAAATATAGATTCCAACAAGCGCCGCAATCACAAGCAGCAGCAAAATGTTTTTGGCAGAAAGACTCGTACCGCCTCCCAGGCTCTCATAAACACTGTTTTTAATGACATCCTTAATTGACATGGCAATTCTCCTTTATATGTGAAAATAATTAATAATTCCCCTCCGTCTCAAGGGCCATGCGTTCCCGGCACAACTGGTATTTGGAATATGCCGACTGCCGCATGCTGCCCAGTTCCAGAAGCTGTACCAAAAAATCCGGCATAAACGCATCGTACTTCACTTCCAATACCTTATCATACTCCCGCAGAAACTCATAACTGATTTTTTTCTGCCCGAAGTCCTCCACACGGCCGCTTGCACGCACATTGCGGTCAAAGGTAATACGCACATTCCCCGGCTCATACACATAAGCTTTGCGCTCATAAGCCACAATCACCCTGGGTCTGAGTCCCTGTGTCCTGATAGCCAGATTAAAGAGTGTCGCCGGATCCTCCGCCGAACCCTCTTCCTCAATACAGTCTCCCCGCATCAGGCGTTCCATCTGTGCTCTTGTAATGTTCTTCGACCGCTTTAAGATACGGTTATCCTTTTTCGATTTTACTTCCAGTTTGATCACATCCAGGGAATCGTTATATATTCTTATCCGATATTTCACGCGGCGGTTCACTCCGTCCACCGTATCATGCAGGCAGGAATCACAAAGATCATCGAAATAGAGGCTCACAATGCGGTAGCCTTCCAAACTGTTTTCATGATCATCGGCATGAAGAACCGCTTCCATTCGCGCCTGAAGCATATACATCTCTGCCTCTGAACAGTTATATTTGTCTTCTACGCGATACATCTAGCTCTCCTTCTCCTAAAAAATCATATGGATGATATTCCCGACCGTATTCCAGTCCGCCTGGTCCGACGGAAGCACGCGGTACCAGTATGCCATCATGCACATCAAATTCCATCCAACACATATTCCACAATATCCATAAACTGCTATGGATATTAATCTACAACTCCTGTTTCCCTGTTGAAGTTCCTCCAGCTTTCCAAACACACAGGCAGTAAAAACCGCAAACACGCACATAAAGTCGACAGCCACACGCTGTCCATATGATCCTCCGTAATACCATGACCACCACGCGCTTGACACATATACAATCAGCAAAAAGAACACAGTCAATCCGACATAAAGCCGTTCTCTCACTCTGTATGCAATAATCATTCCCGCCAGTGCAAGGAGCAGAACCGGGCTCCAGAAAAACAGTCCCTTTCTCACACTGAACAAAAAATTCCCGAGCTGCGGCGCAAGCCAGTAAAAAGCTTCATTTCCATAAGAATACAGAAACCAGTGCCCGGTTGCCGCATGCCAGTAAAGAAGTTGTGGAAATATCGTTATAAAACCTGCCAGAATAATTGGAACGGCCCTAACTGGTTTCAAAATCACCCTTATCCTATCCTTCAGCGTGTCCCAGTCTCTGACACCATAAAACACATAAGTCAGTACAAATAGAATATTCGTGTTACGACACATAAAAATCAGTCCCGCCAGAAGGCCGAAGATACAAGTCTGCCAAAGTTTATTTCTGCTTTCGCTGACGCGCTCTTCATACCAGCACAGGTAGTAAAGAAACAGGTTAAACAGAAAATAAGAATAAACATGGGAAAAGCAGGCGTCGTATGAGGCATAGTGAAACAGATTTGTCCCATATGTGATAACGATACACGCAAGCAGCGACGCCTTATCTGAAAATCCGAGATATCTGGTCAGCAGCCTGTACAGCAAAACCGTACCTGCCACCCAATAGCAGACCCCACCGAAAAGTATCATATACTGGTACAGGTTGGTGTACCCCGTTGCCGTCACACTTCCCGTCATGGTATCCCGCAGAAGAGAAATGATATGTGCCAGAAAGAAAAACGGGCTCTCCATAATTGCAACCCCTACAGGATATTTATTGACAATTCCTCCCGCCGACTGTATCAGATCCAGGGGATGCTCCCACCCCTCCACGAAATCGAAGCTGAAATCTCTATATATCATTGCCGGAAGATACACATAATACCCAAAGCCATCAGAATATACCTTGGGGGCATTCAGAACCTTGACATGGTATACCCAGATTATACTGCACAGCATCAGGAAAGCTGTTGCTGCCAAAAATATCAGCAATGCCCTGTTTTCCTTCATGATATACGTCAGTTTACATTTCATATTTTTTTCCATTTCCACACCATTCCAAAGGAATTCCCCGCCTCCACACAGCAAGACATGACGCGGATGTAAACAATAATAATCCATCTGGCAAGCATATACGAGACATTTTAGCATATTGAAAAATCCTTTGCAACATGCTGGAAACCTGTGTATTTTTCACTGCATTGACATCATGTCTGCTTGGTAAATTTATCAAGATTTATCAGGAAATGTACACAGACACATAAAGAAGCCGTCGTTACTCTCTATATACCCTAAGCCAATTACTCCTACAATTCTGCCCTCTCTGTCTGGTTCCCACATACTTCCCTGACAACAAACTGCGGTGAATTATTGATGCATATATAAATACGTCCGATATATTCTCCCATCAGTCCCATATTAATCAGAATCAGTCCGCCTATCACAAGTATAATAGCTGTCTGGGAACTCCAGCCGTACGGAATAATCGCCTCCAGTTCAGGAATAAACAGCCGCCTGACTATAATGACAATCGTATAGATGAAGCCAATGAGCGCAATTAAAAATCCGATATACGTACTGACTTCAAGCGGTTTCACAGAAAATGCCGTAAAGCCATTAAACCAGAGTGAAAAAAGCTTTTTCAGATTATAGCCGGATGCTCCCGCCAGCCTGTCATTATGCTGTATCGAAACATATCCGATATTTCTGGTAGTTCTCAGAACCAGTCCGCCAAGGTAAGGATAACAGTTCTGGTACCGTATCATCTCGTCTGTAACAAATCTGCGTGCAACAAAAAAACTGCCTGTATAATATCCCCGAACGCCAAAAATATAGTCCGACATTCGCCTTGCAAAATCAGATCCCCATCGTCTGAACGCATTCTGATGCATTTCGTCATATTTTGCGTATACCACATCATAGCCCTTTTCCAGTTCACACAACAGTTTTGGGACTTCTCCCGCCGGTGTCTGTCCATCGTCATCAAGCGATATCACATAATCACCTGTGCAGTAATGATATCCTGCAAGCACCGCACTGTGCTGCCCGAAATTTTTTGCCAGACAAACTCCCAGAATGTGATCGTCCCTTTCTGTATATTCTTTTATGACATCCCACACACCATCGGGCGAGCCGTCATTTACCAGAATAATCTCGTAATCATATTTCCCTTCCTTATTGACCATTTCCCTAATTTCTTCAATCACGTTTCCCACCGTTTTCTGTGACTTATAACAGGGAATTACAAATGACAGTTTCTTTTCCATATACCGTCCACCTCATTCTATTTACAAAAAATCCGTAGCCTTCTTATCCTTCAAAACAATACTTCTTTCCGGAACTATTACATTTTCATCCGACAAATCATGCTGCACGTAAGCGTTTGCCCCAATCAGATTTCTTTTTCCAATTATAATTTTATCCTTCGTAGACGCATTATTGCCAAAAAAGTTCTCATCCGAAACTGTAACATGTCCGGCTACCGATGTGGAAATGGCAAAATAATTGAAGTCTCCAACCTTTGTATGGTGCGCAATCATAGCTTTCGGATAAACGATGTTCCCATCTCCAAGTCTGGCATACATTCCTATATAGGCCTGCTCAAAAATCAGGTTTCCCTCCCCCAGGCTGTCCGTTTCCACACAAGCTGTCCTATGTATATAGCTCTCTATCCGATAACCGCGCTCTTTTATCTCCATAAATTTCTCCCTGCGGACACGGTTCATGCCGGTGTACCCAATACACAGATACAGGGCAATCTCCTCCTTTTTGTAATGTGTCTCCAAATCTTCAAAGGGAATAACCGACAGCTTTCTGATTTCATTTTTAAAAGAGATTTCTTTGCAGTCATCAGTGATATATTTTCTTTCCACCACAAATCCGGCAATCTCAATGCCGTCTTCCGCCAATAAATAGAAGAGATTTTCTGCCAGATCTGTCGTTCCATAAATAAAATAATGCATATTCTTTACTCCATTATCACAAACTTCTCCGTCAGTTCCCGGATTCCAATCGCTTTTTTATACTTTTTCTCATATACATGGTCTGCTTTGCCATCCAGCAGATCCAGCCACCACATTACAACATTGTGTCCCAGCATGTACTGAAAATATACGGAACCAGAAATTCTTGCATTTATTTCAAATATATAATTTTTATCCTCATGTTTTCTCAATTGAATGTTGATATAGCCGCGAAGTTCCATATAATTTACTATTTTTTCCGCTGCTGCGCGTATTCCTTCATCTTCTACCAGTTCAACAAAAGATGTATATCCGTGCTTCAGCTTCCTTCTGAAAATAATCGTAGAGGTATTCCTGCCATCGGAAAAAACACCTACCGTATACTCCTGCGCTTCTTCGTCTATATATTCCTGAATCACAATCTCCCCTACATCCACCTCTAATTCATTGATCTCATCAACTGACCTTATCTTCTTTAAGAATTTAGATCCGCAGGAGTTTCTAAGCTTAACAATATATGTTTTACCATCCTCTGAAAAACCGCCATACAGACAGGTCTTGGGCGTGTCTATTTCTCCTATTTTGTTCAGCATCCGAATGGTCTCGTATTTATCCTGAAAGATTTCTATTGTATCAGGATCATTGATCATCACCTTAATTCCTGCCTCCTGAAAAAATCGAAAATTTTTTGAGATAACTTTGATTTCCACTTCGTTTGCAGGAATCAAATGCGTAATCTGGTACTCTCTGCACTTTTTTAATAAATTCTCTATATATGCAGGGCTGACTGCGGCATCACTCTGCCAATAAGTGATAACCCGATCCATGCCGACGGGATAATCATAGATATCACAGCCATATACCTCGTCTTCTGTTTCCTGTAATATTTTAAGAATACCATTTGCAATATCCCCGCTGATTGCGGTAACCAAAATCCTTCTCATATGAAATCTTCCTTCCTGCGCTCCAGAACACTTTTCAATTTCTTAAGTCCCGGGTCATACTTATCAATCTGTCTGTATAACGCCGTTGTGTCCAGTGTGACATTCTCGAACCGCACCGTTTTATCAGATGTGTCTATCACAGCATATCCATAGCCGCTGCCATCCCTTGGCTGACCAAGTGAACCGGAATTAACTACTAAGGTATCACCCACAGACCGCTCCATCCTGCAATGGGTATGCCCCAAAATGACAATATCATACTGCTGATAGATCTGCGGCTCTTTAATCAAATCCCTGGGATATAGCCTGCCTTCCAATGTATTCTGTGGCGTTCCATGAAAAATTCCTATTTTGCAGCCCTGCTCACAAATTACACACTCTGACTTGAGTTTTTCAAGTCTTTCGCATTCCGCTTTTGTAAAGCGTCTGTTGAGGGCAGAATAAGAATGTCCATATTTTTCTATAAAATCATCCTCGTGTTTCTCCCCGCGAAACAGTTGGAGAAAATACGCATCATGGTTCCCTTTTAACCAGACCAGATTTTCCAGTTGATCCAGTTTCGCAATAATTTCATGCTGATTATAATAATAGCCGAAAATATCCCCACAAAAAACCAGATAACCATAAGATTCCTGCTTTATTCTTTTTAAAAACGCATCCAGTGCATCGGAATTACCATGCAGATCAGAAAAAACAACTAAACGCACAGTCCGCCCCCTCTTACAGTTCGCTGTAAATCCACCCTATTGTATCATCCAGCGTATGCCCGGGCACATATCCCAATACGGTTCTCGCCTTTTCCCCGGACAACTCCCAGCATTCCGTTTCCGCCGTATCCTCCACTCCGGCAAATCGAATCTGCACACCTGCCTTTGTACAGGCAATACATTTTTCGGCAAGCTGCAGATTGGAGACGCTCTCCCCGCCAATCAAAAACACACCTTCTGCATCCCGGGCCGCCGACAGACTGACCGCCTCCGCAACATCACGTACATCTACATAATTCTGTACTCTCCCGCCCGCTCCATAAAGCAGGATATCCTGTCCTTTGCGGCATTGCTCAAGCATACGATGCAGAAAGACATTCTGTCGCATCCCTCTTCCAATAGGAGAGGGAATACGCAGCATAAGCTTTTTCATCCCAGGCGCACCGACCTGGTTCACAATCCCCTCTCCGATCAGTTTAGTGATATGATACAGAGTTTCAGGATGCGCCGGGTGATCCTCCGTTATTGGCACATCTATCGGTTTTCCAATGACTGGTACACTGGACAGATAAATAAGCTTGTCCGCCCCCAGTTCATTCGCCAGTTCCGTCACATAATAAGTACCCAGACAGTTCACCTCAATTGTCCGTCCGTCGCCCGGCACACGAATATCCGCCGCCAGATGAACTACCGTCTGACATTGCCCGGTTGCGCCGAACACCTTCTTTGCAAGGTCTTCGTCACAGATATCCGCCTCAATAACAGTAAGTCGGTCCGACTGCACATCCAAATTTTTCGAATTTGTCAGAGCTATGACATCATACCCTTGCGCCAGCAGACGCTCTGTCACATAAGTGCCAATAAATCCTGCCGCGCCGGTAACCAGAATTTTGCTCATCCGTTTCCCCCAAGCATCTGTTCTCTTTCCTCATAACTCTTACCCACCTCATTACCGTTCTCGTCATAACGGTTCTCCCCAACAATCTCCCAGTCCGTACAGCTTTGGCATATTTCTGGAAGCTCGTCAAAGCGGTGTTCCATATGCTTTTTTACAAATTCCTCATTCCTCTTCTGCCAGATCTCCTTGATAGAAGCGGTGTTCAGATCCCCGCACTGGTAATCGGCATTTGTGTCCATGACGCACAGTGTCGCCCTGCCATCCCATGTGATCGGGAAGATTCCCACCGCATTGCCGCAGGCAATCCTTTCATCTACCGCCTCAGGCGCAATATCCTCACACTGCCCGCCCCACGAAATCAGTCTTCGAACCGCTGTCCATGCGCCACGTTCTCTCCAATACTGAAGGATCTGCTCTATCTCATGCACATTTTCCTTCATTTCCATCGCTTTTACTTCAATAATAGGTTTCGTCAACCCGCGCTCCTGCTTACGCCTTAAGATATGTTCAATATTTGCATATACAACATCCCTATTCGCGTTTACCCGGATTTTTTCGTATACCTCCTTAGAAAAGCCATCGCAGTCAATGCTGATGAAATCAATTCCGGAATCTAACATCATCTCCGCCATTTCCTCGTCCAGCAGAGTTGCATTTGTATTCATACTGATATTCTTTAATCCCTTTTTCACAGCATAATCAATCATATAAAAAATCTTAAATCTCTGCAGCAGAGGCTCACCATAGTAGTCCAGCCAGATTCTTGTGTAAGGATTTTCCTGCGCAATCTCATCTATGAGCTTTTTATACAGCAGAATATTCATCTGTCCTTTCGGTCTGGTCAGCTTATGATTCGCACACATGATACAGTTCAAATTACAGTAGTTCCCTGTCTCAATGGCTACATTCAACGGAAACTCCGATATCCTAAATTTCTTTTCTACTTCATTGATATTTTCGTACATATTCATTCTCCTCGCCCGATTGATTTTCCAAAAGTCTCTTATTACGTGGTACATTCAGCCTGTCTCTGACTACATACTGCGGCAGATGGTTCAGATTCATAAAAATCCGGCCCACATATTCTCCCAACAGCCCCAGCATAATCATAATCATGCCACAGCAAAACAGCATGACAGCAATCAGTGACGTATAGCCGGCGGCCACTGCCGGTTCCACCAGCTTATGAATGACTGTATAAATGCCCCCCAGAAAGCCGATCACAGCCATACCACAACCGACAATGCTTGCTATCCTCAGAGGAATCACAGAAAACCCGGTAAAACCTTCCATCCACAGGCCAATAAGTTTCCCGAGCGTGTACCCGCTCCTTCCATATATGCGCTCATGATGTTCTACGGCTACATCCGCTATATTCCTTGTAATGTGCATAAAGTATCCAAAAATATAGGGCGACGGATTGGGATAATCTTTCAACTTGTCCACCACGAACCTTCTTGTGACAAAAAAACTGCTGGTGTGCACATTCTTTGGCGTACCCATCACCCAGTCCGTCATCCTGCGGTTAATATTACTGCCCCACACGCGGAATCCGCTCTCCTTCTTATGACGGAAATAGGCATACACAATATCGTAACCCGTTTTCAGCTTTTCTATCAGCTTCAGAATATCAGCGGCATTGTGCTGTCCGTCATCATCCATAAACACCACGTAGTCTCCGGTCACATATTCGATTGCCGCCATTCTGGCGGACTGCTGGCCGAAATTTCTGGCCAGGGAAAGCCCTATGATATTTTGATGGTCAGCGCACAGTCCCGCTATCACATCCCAGACATTGTCCTTTGAGCAGTCATTTACGAGGATAATCTGGCTTTCATAGCTTTTCTCCAGTGCATCCAGCACACCCTCCGTCACTGCCTTAATCGAATTTTCAGAGTTATAGCAGGGAATAATGACCGATATTTTTTCTTTCATGACCTTGTGTTTTCCCCTCCTCCCGCTGCCACAGTTCAGTCTGCCCTATGAAACTGATAAACGATAAATTCATCCCTCTTCTCAGTGATCTCATAGGTACAGCCGGGAAATTTTTCCGCCATCACATTGAGAAGATTCTCATTTGGTTTTTCTCCTGCCATGAGATAGACATTCTCCCGAAAGAAGTCCTCCTCATACAGATGTTCAAAGCCATTCCTTTCAAGCTGCGCATAGTAAAGCGGCGAATGATAGTAAGAAGCGCCCCAGAATATTAAATTATATGGCTTTCCCTCCGAATATACCCTCCATGGTCCTCCTGCTCCCAATAAAAGAGACATCTCGCCTATATATATATTCTCCGGGTGCGCCATCGCATAGTCTTCGCTGGCAGCCTGCCTCGACTGCGCACTGCCACTCCCCTGCGAAAAATCCTTTGCGCCATGGTATCCCCCATCCGCGTGACACACACATACAATACACAGTGCCAGCGCCAACACATATACCACAGCACTTTCCATCCTGCCCTTTCCGCTTTCTCCAAACGGCTCGCGACTCTGCAAATCTCCCATTCCCAATATCGAGGGAACCACGGCAAGCAGCGTCCATGCTTCGAATGCCCTCTCCATCAGTCTTCCGCTATGTGCAAAGTACCATGTCTCCGCAAGCCACATAAGCACCCACAGGAATGGTACGGCATTTACGGCAAAACCTCCTTTGCGGCGTCTGAGCGCATCGGCGAATAGAAGGAACAGCAAAAGCACCCACGCCTTAGCCTGAAAGCCTATTCTCGGAAAGTCATGCGACAATGCCCATCTCACACCTGTAGCCACAGGTGCATTGCGCTCATTTATCATCTGAAAAGTCTCTGTATTGATCGTCTCGTCCATAAGAAACCATTCCCTAAGCAACTGATAAAAATCCTCTGACCATCCGATCTGTTGAAACAGTTCCTGATTGGACGTATAATCCAGCGGTGTGTAATCTGTAAACCTCGCTCTCTCAGCATGGTATTCCCGAAAATCTTCCCACCCATTCCGCGATTCATGAATCTTGTGGGTACTTATGGAAAGGCCGGCCGCAGCACAGATAACGATAAAAGAAACGGCCGCCTTTTTTATTTTCTGCCTGTCAGCAGCTTTAAGCAGATACCTGATAATTTCAAGACAAATTGCAAAAGCCGCGCTTCCCAAAGTAAGATATCCCACTTTGGAACGAATATTGACCGCAAAGAACATGAAGAAGAAAATGACGATATTCCTAATAATGCAATCCCTGCGCCCTTCCTCCTTCTTTTGAATCAGCAATAAGGAAAGCGCGGCAGCGCCACAATAAGCGGACACCATCGTAAACTGAAGGAGAACTGTATAATATAGAAACATACAGAAATATAGCAGGCAGAACACGCCTTCTCCCCACTTAGGAAACGATACCATAAGACAATAGCAGACCGCTGTCAGAGATAAAAAGATAAGCGCTAAAAAAATGAGAGTATACCAGGGAATCCCCGCATTGACTACATAAAGTGCTGACACAATCCTTCCCCACAGGAACAGGCTGAATATCGTATCTGCCTCCGGCTTTCCTGTCCATGCCCCCGCCAAATAACCCATCATAAATGAATCGTCGTTCGTCTCAAAAACGACCGGAATCAACGACCACGTCAGCAGCAGTAAAGCCAGAACAATAATGGTGGAAAGCAGAAGTCTGTGGCGTTCCCGCGCAGCCATGATCTTCATGATATTCATCTGTTTCATATTTTCTATCCTATCGCCCCTCACCCCTGGTTAAATATAACAATTCCCAGAAGAATCACACAGGCGCCCAAAGCTTTTCTTTTTCCTATTCTCTCTTTTAATCCGAAATATCCGATAAGCAGCACAAAGATGTATGAAAATGTTCCCAGCACAGGCGCATACTTATAGGGTACGTAGCGCATTGCAACCATATTGATCAGTATCGTGGCAAACATCAACCCATATGCAACAATCACTCTGAAATGCAGAATGCGTCTGATTCCGCTTTCCCCTATATTCCTTTTTGCTTCCAGCTTCATAAGAAGCTGGGATATGGCCGCGATCAGACCACTGAAGCCATACAAAAAAACCGCAATCCACTTATTCATGGTAGTTTACCATCAGCAATCCCATAAAAATGATCAGGCTGCCTGCAATGTTGAACGGTGTAATCTGTTCATGAAATATAACCGCTGACCATAACAGTCCCCAGAACACCACCGTTCCCTTATTCAGATAGGCCTGCGACAAATCGACCTTTCCCAAAATCGCCTGCCATGCCACAGCATAAAAACCAAGTACCGCCACAGCCGCAAACAATATCATAATCGTTCTGCACGCAAAAAGACCTTCTTCCTGCCATGATACAGACGCCAGTTTCATCAGAACCGTATCTAAGGAAAACGCGACATTCATAATCTGCATAATCAAGAATATCCCAACATTTTTTTTAGTCATAAAACCCACTATCCATACGAACAAAACTTACCCATTTTATAAGAATCACCATAATAGAATATATCTATTCTTCATAACTGATCTCTAAATCTGATGTTATATCATTAAACGGTAAGAAATCTTTTGTTCTCGTATAACCAATGATATAATCTTCATACTTAAAACGCGGCAGAACGATCTCCGTCTTTTTCTCTCTTATCGCCTGCTGTATTGTTTCAAGCCGCTGCTTATCCTGCATACACAGGCTTCCGTAAATATGTAAATTCATATATAAAACAACACAGGCTGACAATAAGGAGATTCCTGTTATCAAGGTTCTGAGTTCCTGCTTCACTGTAATCAGGGATATACACTCCATACAATACCACACCAGCAGGACATAGCCGGCAAAAAAGCATCGTGAATTAATAGGTGAAACAACCAGCAGGCAGCCATCCGCACACGCGATTCCAAACAGACTCATAATCATTACTGCTTTTTTGCGCTCTTCTACACGGATAAAAACAGTAAATACAAATAACGCCAGCCAGAATACAACATTTACAAGACCGTCCATATATTTCCCCGATCCTCTTTCCTCGCTCCACGAAGTATTGATTCGAGTAAGCAGGCCATACATAACCGAAGCATCGACCAGCATTACGGCCGCTTCCAAAACAAACTGTCGTTCTTTCCGTTCTTCCCCCCCCCCTATCTTCTGAAAGCATAAGACCGTAATGACTATAGCCACAAACAATTCCAGAACAATATTATCTAAAATCATTTCTTTCCCTAACATGTCAAAATACTGGAGACACATTTTGTCATACACTGCCTCTGGGCCTGTCGGTATATTGCGATAGAAATCCGTTCCCGCTGCCGCCGCCGCATAGCATCCATTGGAGAACATCGTGGCTGCACCCAAAATAGAACCCACAGGATAAAAGCAGCACATTATTCTGGACTTGTCCTTTTTAATCCACGCATAACATGCGATTCCAATTCCCAATATGATCTGCATGATTGTGACATGCTCCACAACCATCGCACTCAGATAACCAAGAAGCAAAAGTGAAGCAGCCCTGACAGCAAATCTGTATTTACTCACACTTTGATTTACAAAAACGCACGTGATCAAATATATATACAGGATAAACAGCGTAATCGATGTCGTATAATTGCTAAAACCCGCTGTCCATGCAACACTCTCCCGGAAAATTGTTTTGGGCGCTGCAAACAGCAAAGCCATAATAATCAGCGCTGTATATTGTTTACAGTTGCTGATTTTAACAATCAAATAATCCATTCCGACTATAAACACCGTCATCACCAGCATCCGCAAACATCTGCTGCGTGTCAGGAGCAAAACGATCGCATTTCCAACGTACCGGCCACTGTAATCCCGATATCCGGATCTCCACAGCGCTAATCCGCTCTCACTCCCCCATGCAAAATCATCAGCTGTATACGGAAATAAATAGCACAAAAGCAAAATTGACAGGATAAGAAATATCCATATACATTTATCTATGTATTTTGAAAATCTGTTCAATTTACAACGTCCTCTCTCGCAACATTACAATATTGAGATATGTAAACACACGCAAATTCATAGACAGAAAAGGTGTCAACTCCACGCCATACATTGTAGACAATTTTACCCCCGCCCCCATATGCTTGTCAAGTTATATGTTTTGTCGCAGGTCGCAAATCACCGCTTATTGACATAGACCCGGAACGTGCTATAATAAATGCGTGACAGCCATATCCAGTATATCCCGCATGAATTAGCGGTGCCTTAATCTGTCTGAATTTTCGTCTGTTATATTGTTGTCATTTGGCACAATGGTTGTTATGTCTCATTTTTCCGCTCCGCAGGGTCTCTTCTACGAAAGAACATAATATATTGTCCGGGTAATCGGAAATGCTTTTAAGCTCCCTGCACGTTGTATATTTAGCGAACTCTACAGAAAGAATTTAGATTATGAAAAAGATTTGCCTTCAAAAACGATTAATGATAATATTGTATGAAATAATCCTGTATTTCCTGATACTTCTTTCTTTCAGTCTGAGATGGTGCACAGCTCATTTTGGAAATATAAGTATGAGCGAAATCATATTTACATTGAACATGCCGTTGAAAGGCACACCAAATGAGTATTTTTATGCTTACTTTACAGAAGCTTTCCTGGCTTCCGTAGCAGGATATATGGGATTGTGGCTTATACGGCTTGTGCTGCTCAGAGTATCGGCAAAGTTGCCAGCATTCGATATTTATCTGCGATTAAGACTGTTTAGGATAAAAAAGGAAAAAATTTTGCATACCGCTAAAATTACGCAGCGGTTTTCAAGACGCGGATGGTTATTGCCAACTGCATGGCTTCTGGTTTTGATCATCATAGCCAATATAAATTACCAGTTGTTTGATTATCTTAAAAGTTCCGTCCAGACATCTGATTTTATAGAAAACGAATTTGTTGATATAAGGAAAATCAATATACAATTTCCGGAAGAAAAGAAAAATTTAATCTGTATTTTCGTGGAATCCGCAGAAACAACTTTTCAAGATAAAGAAAACGGCGGTGTGTTTGATGAAAATATAATTCCGGAGATGACAGCAATTGCCCGGGAAAATATCAGTTTTTCACAATCAGACCTGTTAGACGGCGCCGCAGTTGCGCCTGGAACCGGATGGACGATTGCCGGATTGGTGGCACAAACAGCAGGCATTCCGTTGAAAGTTTACACGAGAGGCGATAATCGTCTGGGGAATTTCGAATATTTCCTTCCCGGAGCAGTTAATATAGGAGAAGTGCTGGCCGACCAGGGTTATCATAATTTCTTTATTGCCGGCTCAAAATTTTCCTATGGTGGGCGAGAAGAATATTTTACACAACACGGAAATTACGAAATATGGGACTATTTATCCGCTATAGAAGATGGTAAAATTCCAGAAGATTATTATATTAACTGGGGCTTCGAAGACCAGAAGCTTTATACTTTTGCAAAAGAGAAGCTATTGGATCTGGCCAAAGAAGAACAGCCATTTAATTTTTCCATGCTGACCGTAGACACGCATGCAAACAGCGGCGACAATGCGGTCTGTGATTTATGTCCCGATAAGTTTGAGGACACCTACGCCAATGTATGGTCATGTGCATCTATGCAGCTTGCCGATTTTATAAGCTGGCTGCAGCAACAGGATTTTTATGACGATACGGTGATCTGTATATCTGGCGATCATTCCAGCATGGAGAGCGACTTCGTCAACGGGTTTGAGTACGATAAGTATAACGGCAGCACGAATAGAAATGTTTACAATGTATTCATTAATTCCGCAGTCGATCCTGTCGAAACGAAGAACAGAAAATTTACTACCATGGATTTTTTCCCTTCCATATTAGCTGCCCTTGGAGCTGACATTGAAGGCAACCGTATTGGTCTGGGAACAAATCTGTTTTCAGAAGAATTGACACTCCCCGAGAAATACGGCTATGAGGAAATGTTCAAGGAAATGAGCAAGAAATCCCCGTTTTACGATCGGGAGATTTTATTCCCATAGAATAATTTCCCTTAAGCTTTACCAAAACTATATGATATTGCCTGACATCCATACAGTCCGGCACAGGAACGGAGCCAAAATGAGATATATTGCTTTATTTTTTCCAGCAATCTTAAGTGTAGGAATATTATACAAAAAGGAGGAAGGGCGCAATTGGAATTGGTTTGACTATCTTTATAAGTATGCCGTTTTTCTGATCGGTAATGTGCTATTAGCAGAATCTCTGATTTCCTATGTTTTCAAGCTGGGAACCGTAACAATTGATGCTTTTGACAGTTTTCCGTTCTTTACAAAGTATCTGTTTATCGCATCCGTTCTTGCGATAGTGTCTGCACATGTATATAGAATTATGAAAGCAAATATTTCCGTATCTCTCGAGATTCACAAAAATACGGATCACAGTGCAGACACAGATAAAGATTTTGAATAAGAGGATCTGAGAGGAAAGCATCGGTTGTCAATATGATAAAGAAAATAGTCTTATATTTCCTGTGGATAATATCAATATGGTATATTGCTATAGCAACAGTCAATGCCAGGGCCGCCATCCCGCCCAGACTGCTTCTGTATGATCTGTTTACAGGCTTTAGGGATAATCGGATTTATCTGGTGAGAATCTTTCTGCCTGTGACCGTATTGGTTATCCTTTTGGCAACGTTGTTTGTGCTGTTACTTGAAAGTAATCTGGTCGTGTACTGGAATGTCAGAATTCGAGGACTTTCTTTTCATGTAGGCGATATCAGGTTTTTCAGAAATCACAAAAAACTGCTTATGCTCTTATCGTTTGGCGCAACCGCCGTTTTTCTGGCAATTCCTTCATACAGACAGTTGTGCAGAAACACTTTAGATACTTGGACAGGCTCGTTGACAATTGCGCATGCCGGCGGAATAATTGATGGTCATGACTATACAAATTCCCTGGAGGCTATATTAACCAATTACAGTAAAGGACAAAGGGTATTCGAAATAGATTTTGCCCGCACCATTGACAACCAGCTTGTATGCACACATGATTGGGATCCCGCACTTCTGGAGGACGGCACATCCGACGAAGAGATAAGCTCGCAGAAATTTATGAGCACATTGATCCGTGGAGAGTATACGCCTCTCTCACTCGAGGAATTGGGGCGGTTGATGGAGCAATATCCTGATATATGGGTAGTAACAGATACAAAGAACAGTACGGTGGAATCTGTCCAACAGGATTTTGAAGTATTACTGGAGACAATGAAAGCGCACGGAATGGAATCTGTTCTGGATCGGATGATCGTTCAGATTTATAACGAGGAAATGTATCATACTGTATATCGTATATACCCCTTTAAATCATGGATATACACACTCTATAAATTCTGGGGTGGGGATACTGAGACCTTCTTGCAGTGTGTCCGCTTTTGTTATGGACATGATATCAACGGTATTACCACCTGGAACTTTTATGTAACTCCGGAACTGCTGCAAATTACCAGAGCATATGATATTCCCTGGTATGTACACACAGAAAATGACGTGAAAAATGCAAACGAGCTGATCCGTCAGGGAATAACCGGTATATATACTGATAGTATAACGCCGGACTTACTGAACCCATAGTGTCTCTCTCCAAAGGAGCGTCTGATGAAGTGGTATCAACTTGACAAAAAAGATATAATTAATTATCTGCTCTTATCAATGCTGAGTCTTCTGTACATCCTTCCCATCGTCCTGATCAACTTGTATTTTAAGGATGATCTTGGATGGTCATTGAGGGGGAGCATTGGCCTTAAGGGCGACGGCCGGCCGTTAGGAGAGTATCTTGTTCTTACACTGTGCGGCGGTGAGCCGGTCACGGATACTGCGCCCCTTCCACTTGTTTTGGCAGTCTTATTTTTATCCTATACACTTATTCTGTATGCCAGGACAAATTTGGACTTCATATCCAACCGTTATGCCTTGTTAACCGTACTACTGCTAATTTTAGGCAATCCCTTTGCATTGGAATGTCTCTCTTATCGATACGGTTCCATGGTTATGTTCGTTGCCCTCGGTATCCCGTTTCTCATCTTTTCCATACCGGATACCGTTTCAAAAATAAAAATATTTGTTTATTCCTCTCTTTTGAGTACGGCTCTGATGTCTCTATATCAGGCCGCCATCGGAATGTGTCTCATTCTGTTCATAACCAACATTTTTTTCATGCTATTTCGGGAAAGAAAGGTGGATTATCCCCATGAGGGGCTTCGGATTCTTGGTATTGGCGCGGGCGCAGTTGCCTATAAACTGGTTATTGCCAGTCACTATATCAATGATTCCGACTGGCGCTACACAGCTTCCCAGACACTCGAATTAAAACCCGAATCCATTATACAAATCTTTCAGAATATTCTTGCCACCTGTGATTATTTAACGGAGTTCCTTTCGGAAGCCGCTTTGTGGTACCAAATCGTTTTAGCACTATTCATTATATTGACCTTGACATTATCTGTCGTGCTGTACTGCCAGAAGGGAGGACACAAGGGATGGCGCAGGGCTGTTGATATTGCCTTTCTGCTCCTCTCCCCTGCCTGCGTCTTTATTTCTTCCTTTTTACCCTTGATGGTTCTTGCGCAGCAGACCTTGAAGCTCAGAATATTTATAGCGTTGGGCGGCTTTCTGTTTTATCTTGGAATCCTCCTGCTACATTTCACAAAAAGGAAGCCTGTTTTTATGCGCCCCCTGTTGTTGCTACTCGTTTTATGCAGCCTTTATCATTATGCAAATATTTATTCATATGGGAATGCGATAAACAACCATGCTGAATATGCAAAATACATCGTATATCATGTATCCCATGACCTTGAGACGATCAATGCAGACGGAGACTTTTCCTGTTTCTCTTTCATCGGAAAAATGCCCGTTTCTCAGCGTACACAAATGTTTTGCGATAAATATCCCCTAACCGGCGCATTGCTCCCCGAATATTTTACCAACGATGGGTGGAGCGGCGGAGCCCATGTGCTGCACTATCTGCAGGATGATTTAACCTTAGAGCAGGACACCGAAGAAGACAGACAGATTGCCGGCTCAGCAAAACCAGTTATGGCGAATTCAATCTACTCCTGCTATACGAATGCCGATAAAATCATTGTCGTGTTTAATTAACCAGAGGCACCGCTTATCGGTGCCTCTGGTTAATTCCAGTCATAAAATTTTTTCTTTAGTTCAATTCCCCGGTTCAGCGCTTCCTCAATCACTTCCACAATGCGCTGTGAAGTATGGCTCCCCTCATAAGGATTTTTCATATCGCGGATTTGGCTCCGAAACTCCGATGACAATGCCTGCGCAAGGGCACGTTCTATATCCGCCTCCTCGTTTCTGCAGTGAATCACCGACTCCGCACTGACCCTTCCTCTCTGCCTGTCCCCTATATCGACGGTGGGAATCCCAAAGGAGGGCACCTCGATAATTCCGCTCGAAGAATTGCCCGCCACCGCGTCACAAAACTGCAGTGCACTCAGATACCGAAGCTGCCCAAGCGAGGTAAACGCTGCACATCTGGTATGATTTTTCTCCACGTAGTCATCTATCATCCGATTCACAACCCTGCCATCCGGATCCGCATTGGCCTTCGTAAAAATGATCTGCAGCTCTTTATGCCGGTCGATCACATGCAGCAGATTCTCAAACTGTTCCCCTGCCGTTTTATTTTCCAGTGTAACCGGGTGGTAAGTCACCATAACCGCCGGCGAACGGAATGTAAACTGGATCGCGTCCTCCAGCGTTTTCCTGTCAAGGAGGGAAACTGACCTGACATTTTCCACGCCGAGCGCTCCCACATGATAAACGTTCTGTGGCTGCTCTCCCAGCTGGATCACCCGGTTTCTGTACGCCTCCGCCGCCGTAAAATGAAGGTGGCTCATTTTCGTTATGGAATGCCTGATCGCCTCGTCCACCGCCCCTTCCGTAGTCTCCCCGCCATGGATATGGGCGATTGGTATTCTCGCCATCATGGCCGCAGTCGCCGCCATCAGAGCCTCATAGCGGTCCCCTAGAATAACAACGATATCCGGCCGGTTCCTTTCAAAATAGTCAGCAAACCCCAACAGGGCAACCCCCATGGATTTGGTTACACCCACACCTGTATCAGAGGACAGCAGCATCTCAATTTTCGCACTGATCGGATAGCCGTCCTGCTCTATTTCACGGTATGTCAGTCCAAACTCCGGGGACAGATGCATTCCCGTCACAACAAGCTGCAATTCCATGGTACCGGCGTGATTTACTTTTTCAATCACAGGTTTCAGCAGACCGTACTCAGCCCGCGTTCCCGTTACAATACTTATTTTTTTCATAATTCAATCATCTCGTCCGCCGCGAAATCCCGTTTCGCCGTCTGTCCGATTACCTGATTCCATAACATAGGAGACAGCCCAGTTCCCGGCCGCTTCGCTGTCAGATTGTCCTCGGTGAACTTATCGCCGGCTTTAATATCACATCCGGCTACAATGCTCTTGCGCGCAATCGCCATATTTTTCTTTTCGGACTCGGAAGCTTTCTTCTCCCCGTCTCCAAGTGCCTGCTCGATATGCCGAACCGCCTTCACCATCTCCGCCAGTTCATCCGGCTCCAGACTCGCCTTATGATCCGGCCCTTCCATATTTCTGTCCAGCGTAAAGTGCTTCTCTATGATCTCCGCTCCCAGTGCTGCAGCAGCCACCGCAGCCTCAATTCCCGGCGTATGATCCGAATATCCCACGGAAACACCGATCTCCTCTTTTATCGTACCCATGGCCTTCAGGTTCACATCCCGAAAAGGCGTCGGATATTCCGTATTACAGTGCAGAACCGTAATATCCGTGCTGCCGTTTTTCTTCAGTACTGCAACCGCTTCTCTGACCTCCTCAATCGTGCTCATGCCGCTTGAGAGAATAATCCGTCTCCCTGATTTTGCCGCTTCCCTGAGCAGCGGATAGTTGGTTATCTCCCCGGAAGGTATCTTTATGACAGCAAGGCCGGTGTCGATGAGATAATGCAGACTGTCCACGTCAAACGGTGTCGAGAGAAACATAATACTTTTTTTCTTGCAATGGCTTATCAGCTCTTTATGCATAGGCGGCGTCAGTTCCAATTTCTTAAGCATATCGAACTGGGATTCCCCCGCATTGGTGGTCTCCATCTGATATGCCGCCTTTTGTGCGTTCCTGCAGACAAGATTTTCTGTCTTAAACGTTTGAAATTTTACGGCATCGGCTCCCGCCGCCGCTGCCGCATCTATCAGCTTCTTCGCTGTCTGTATATCCCCATTATGATTTACCCCGGCTTCCGCGATAATAAGTATTCTCTCCATAAATATAACAGCCTCCTGCCTCGCCGTATCCTTATAAAGACCTGTACAATATTTTTTCCCTGGCACAGGCCATGTAATTGTCCTTGATATTTTTCCTCACCGTTGTGCCCGCCCCTATCGTACAGTTACGCCCAATGTGGATTCCCTGAATTACCGTGGCATTGGCACCGACAAAGGAGGCCGCTCCCACCTTCACGTTCCCACATAAAACGCTTCCCACCGAAATATGGGAAAAGTCTTCTACCTCACAGTCATGCTCTATAATGGCTCCTGTATTGATAATACACATTTTACCTACGGAGGCATTCGCATTCACAATACTGCCTTTCCCGATAAAACTGCCTTCCCCAATTCTGACATCCCCTGCCAGAACGGCCGACGGATCACAAATAACCGGAAGTGAGAAACCAATCTGCTTTAACTGCTCCCATAGTTTTTCCCGCAATCCGGAATTTCCCATATATCCCACGCCTATGGCCGCATTTGTGATGCCATCCTGATATATCCGTCCAAGCTGCGTATCCCCGCCCAGCCGCAGATATTTTGTACCAGACAACTCCAAATCGTTCTCATTGACCACATATCCCGCAATTTCATACTGCCTCTGTCTTTCAATCGCATCTATAAGACTTTTGGCATGTCCACCATTTCCCAGAATCACTATTTTTTCCATATAGATTACGAATCCTCATCTTTTCCGCTCTGACTACTGTCATTCCAGCCCGTATATTGAAACCACATCATTGTCAAATACAATTTTGAAAGGCTCCGACAGTTTCAGCGGATGATCTGCCACATCTTTAAAAAATACCAGATAGTCTATATCAAATGCCTCACAATAACTGCAGCGTTCCTTGTCATCCCAGTCATCATCAAACAGACGCTCCATTTCTTTCAGCCGTTCTTCCGCCCTGTCAAATCCAAAATTACGGATCGAATATTCATACCCCTCCAGATAACAGCGCCGTTCTCCAAAAGCGGAAATCTCATGGAAAGTTCCCGCTCCATAATAGTTCGTTGCTGTCATTGCCTTTTTATCCGTATGTTCCTTCAGAAAACCATATGCCTCAAACTTCAAGGCACGCTGCGGCTCTGCTTCCGGGTAAGACTCCTTCAAAAAGGGCATCATCCGCTCAGGGAATTTTACAGCAATCCCGTCACCGCATATTTTGGAAATGGTAAATACTAACACAATCGCGCAGAATATGTTTCTCCACATATTCTTCTGCATCAGCATAAAGGCCTTGTCAAAACAAAGATATGACACAAACGGCGTGGCTGCAAATAAGAAATATAGCTGGGAATTGCCCAAAACATGAAACAGGTAATATGCACACAATCCGCCTCCTGCGATAATACCCGAAAAAATGAGATCACCGCTTAAATCCTTTTTCCCAAAAAGGAATCTGATCAAATCAACAATCACCAGCAATCCAAACGGTATCAAAATGGCAAATGTTACCACCAGAGATGGCAACAAAAGCAAGAGTCTTCCCCTTATCCCGTAAATCCCCAGTTTATCATATAAATCTGCAATCTTCCACCCATCCAGAACCGACTGTAAGACGGAATCCACACCCCAGTCTGAAAAATAACCCTGTGTTCCTGTCATAAAAAGGAAACCATACATAGTGGCAAAAACAGCGAAATTAATCAGAGAAAAAACAAGCAGTTCACTCCCTCGCGCTTTTCCCTTCATGTATTGCATAACCGACCATACACAGAGGGTCAACACATATAACAGTGCAAACGGCCCCTTTATTCCTGTCAGCAGAAACAGAAACAGAATCTGCTCTACAACCCATAGGAGATACTGTTTCGTTCCTTTTTGTTTTCCGGGGAAATATGCCTCCGCCTTTTTCAAATTTAAAAATAACAGAATCAGACAGGATATCCCCAGACCAGTACCGTTCACATTTGAGAACATATGATAATTCCACACACTGCTTCCGACTGTAAATCCCACCATTGTCGCAATTGACATCACTGCAGCAAAGTATTTATTCTGAATTACTCTGCCATACAATTTCCAAAAAGAAATAGTTATGATAAAGGGAAGGAACCAGATCTGATACTGCGCAAAATATATCCAGCCTTCCCCATCAAAAATATATTTTGCAATCGCCAGAAACATCGTCAAAAAGAAATGATATCTGGCCTTTACCCCGGCAACCCTGATATCACGAAAAGGAAAATCCGATGCTATCTGGTTGATATTCCCTATCTGCCATGTGCAGTCTACAGATCTGATATCAACAGCGCGAGGCATATTAAAATTTAAACAATATGCACACAAATATACCGCAGCCAGCAACATGACCAGAAATGGTATCTCTATTTTACACTGTCGTACTTCCGTTGTAAGAGGCCTTCTATTTCTTTTTATAAAGTACCAGGCCAGAAACGCTATGGAACAGCAAGGATTAATAAAAGAAATCAGCTGCCTTAATCCAAGCACATATAATACAAACCATTCAGCAAAGATTAATGCCATTCCCATAAAAAAGCCAGAAAAAACGGTCATCAGAAAATCTTCATAATCCTGCTTCCATATATATTTATCCACAAATACTCCGGGACATAAAATCCAGAAAAGCAAAAATGCTGCCATTTTCCAGGCAGAGTAACGAACGATCGTAATCCCCAGCGGAATACAGATTAAACCAATAAGCGTTCCTTTAACGAACCGTCCTAAACAGCCTTCGTCATTCCCGAACCAGCTCATCTATACACCTCTCAACCGCCTTCCCATTAACAATCTCATAGGCCATGTCACAATTTCTGATCGTTGACAGCCTGTGCGCAATGATTAAGAGCGTCTTTTCTCCCTGCAGAGCATCTATGGATTCCATGACAGCAGTTTCGGTTTCCGCGTCAAGCGCTGAAGTAGCCTCGTCCAGCACCAGTATCTGCGGATCAAGATATAAGGCACGCGCGATTGCCAGCCGTTGCCTCTGTCCCCCTGACATGCGGATGCCTCTCTCTCCGACCATCGTATCTAACCCGGCCGGCAACCCATCCACAAACTCCTTTAATTGCGCTTTATCCAACGCCGCATAAACCTTTTCGTCGTCTATGTTTTTCGCATCGATACCAAACGCAATATTGTTCCGTATGGTATCGTCTGTCATATAGATACTCTGCGGTACAAAACCGATAAGGTTACCAAGTTCTTCCCCGATCTCACGTATATCGATACCGTCTATACAGACTCTGCCCTTCTGGGGTTCTAACAGTCCAAGTATCACATCTCCCAGAGTCGTTTTTCCTGCACCGGAATGTCCGATAAACGCTACCGACTGTCCCTTTTTAATCTCCAGATTCAGTTCATTCAGAACAGCCTCGTTTCCTTCCTCATACTCCCAGACAACATTTTCCACTGAAATACTCTTTTCAAAGGAATAGGTTTTCTTTTCCTGTGTTTCCTTTACAATCCGGTCAGCGCCTGATTCGCGTTCTTCATACTTCTTCAGCTCCAAAATATTGTGATAGGTTTCATCCGCCGCTGTCATATAAAAAATACATGTATTAAACCCACTTGAAATTCTACCAAGTGACGGCAGAATCCGAAATGCCGCCAGTGCAAATGTCGACAGCTGTGGAAAATATGCCATCGGTGATTCCATCCCGAACACCCTGACGCAGACTGCAATAATAATACCCGCCACACATGTAGCCTCAATAATATATGCCGGTGATTCCGCCGCAAGCGTCTGGCTGATCGTCGCCTTCTGTTTATGGATATATGCATCCTCATATTCATTCAAAAAATGTCTGGTACGTTTCATAACCAGAACTTCTTTTATTCCATAAAAAAGCTGTAATGAGTTGCGGCTCACAATAGAATTATACTTAAACTGCTCTTCTCCATAATATTTCACTTTCCTTCGAAAGATCAGTACAGTCAGGACAACACAGAGCAGAGCCAGTACAATAATTGTTCCCGCCAAAACAGCGTCTTCAATAATCAGATATCCACAAATGCATGTAATGGTCAATATTTCTGCCAATATTCGAAAAAGTTGTCCCAATATCATATAAACGCCGGACACGCTTCCGGCACACCCTCTGAGTATATCTCCAACCGTATTACTCAGAAAATATGGATATCCTCTCCTGATATAGGAATGCATAATCCTGACAGACAGCTCTCTTTGCACCTTGCAGGAATACTTGGTCCGCACATAGCACAGCCCTGCCATATACGCATTTTTGACGATGTATACAGCAATGACGCCGACTGCTGTCAGCAGCATAAGCTCTTCATTAGACATTTCTGGCAAAACCGCAAGTACCTTTTCTCCCGCCCTGCTGTTCCTTATCGTGTCAGGCTCTATCATCACACTGATCAGCGGCATTACTGCAGACACCCCCAGCGCCTCAAAAAGAGCGCCAAACACTGTCATTACAAACAAAACACCAGCCCATGCTTTCTGTTGTCTTGTCAGAATCACCCCAAATTTTTTATATAACTGCCTCAGACTTTTCAGCTCACTCATATTTATCCCTCAACGGTGTCATACACCTATTTCACCGCATATAGCATTCCGCTATCTTCAAATCAAATTCCGTATCAATATCAATCGAACGTTCCGCCGGCATAATGTACGCATAAGATTTGTACCGCAGCATTTGCGGCCGCTCCAGTTCCTCTCTCTTAACAAGAAAAACAGCGCCGTTTAACCTGTAATATATCGGAAGATCCTGTCGTCTTATGTCGCAGTAATTCTCCCGTCTGAAATTGTCCATGCACAAATCTTCTCCGAGGGTATTGCTCCACAGCGGAGAATGTTCCATTTCACAAACGGACACCACGGAGTCCGCGTCCTTTTCTTCCATCAGCGCAAAACTGTTTCGGATATCGGATACGGTTCTCAGCGGTGAAGTCGGCTGCAAAAGCATGATGCGTTCAAAGTGCTCTCCCTTCTGCTCAAATCGGTAAACCACTTCCCTGACGGCGTCCCATGAGCCTGCCGTATCTCCCGAAGTCTCTGCCGATCTGAGAAAGGATGCGTCCGCCCCAAAACGCTCTGCAATCTCTGCATATTCCGGCGAATCCGTAGAGACAAAAACCTTCTCAAAACATCCGCTCTGCAGCGCACACTCCACAGAGTAAGCTAACAGCGGTTTCCCGCACAGTTGTCTGATATTTTTATCCGTCAGCCCTTTGGAACCGCTGCGGGCTGTTATAACTGCAATATTTCCCATCCGCCTTTTCTCCAAAAATAAGTTTTCCATAAACCCGATCAGATAAAAGGATCAAAATATCTTGGCAGCGTCTGATTTATATGATTGATAATGTTATTGTAAGCCATAGCGCGGCAGTTTTTACATTCGCCGTTTCGCCACTTCTCATTGGAAAGTTCCTTGACTTTCTGATGTCTGGGCGAATTCCACATCTCTTCCAGTGACATTTCGTTCAGATCTCCTATGCAAAACTCTTCCTTGTCTATCTCGACAATATTTGGATATACTTTTCCGTCCGTACTGACATTTGCGATCATACCGAACTGGTTTGTCCAGCACTTATTCACAAAATCGGGGAGTTTTCTGTAATTGAAAATAGATTTCAGATTTGTAAAGTTTTCATCACAGCCTTCACACTCCTGAATTTCCTTTTTCAGGTACTCCTCCTCCTCTTTTGTCAGTCCCTGTCCATTATCCTCATAGTCCCTGACGATCTTGAACAGCGCGTAATCAAATTCCCGCTCTTTTATGATCCGTAAAAAGTCATTGACGCATTTGTAGTTTTTATTCGTCAGCACAATCCTGGAGCCGATCACGGGACTGTTCTCCCCGTGAAATCTCTTGATTTTTGCCGGTACTGCAAGCGCCTTTTCCATATTTCCTGTGCCCGTAATCACGCGGAAGGTCTCATCATCAATACCCGGTACGGAAATAGCTATATAGTTAAACTTGTCCGCAATCGGAATCAATCCCACTTCCTCAAAAGCCGTGGCATTCGTAATCATAGCGCACTCCACGCCATTGTCATAAAGTTTCGTAATATAATCCGCCATACCCGGATACAGGGTCGGTTCCCCGCCTCCCGAAAAGTATACGGCCCGTATGTGCATCGCAATAACAGAATCAACCAGTCTGTCCATAACCTCTTTAGACAGGCTCGCCCTGTTCTCATTCCGCTCCTTATAAGAGCAGTGAATGCAGCGATGGTTGCAGACCGCTGTCGGATGCACTTCTATCGCAACGGGCGTGAAATCTTCCTTTCCTTTGCAGATATCCTCCAACATTTTTCCGTAATGGAACAATATCTTTGATGAATTTAACAGATCATGTGATAATGCAATATCTTTCATGGTTCCTCCCATCTAACCGTTCAGCTTTAACGCTGTATACGTTTTTTCTAATTCTTCCATCTGTCCGGTATCCAGCCACTGCTCTTCCTCGATCAGATAAATTCCAACCTTTTGCTTATTTTTAATACAGTCTTTTATCAGTTCTGTCATGTCTACGAATGTATTCTGTGGTATCTGTTCCAAAAACCTCTCATTGACCACATATAAACCCGTGTTAATGTTATAAGACAATACCGGCTTCTCCTGCATATTGTAGACATATCCTTCTTCGTCCCCCTCAACGGTGCCGTAGGGCATCTGGTATTTTTTGTGCGCACAGACCAGTGTGATGACGCACTGCTTGCGGACATGTTCCTCCAAAATTTCCTGATAGTCCGCATCTATCAGAATGTCACAGTTGGAAACAAAAAAATCACCGGTAACCTTTCCCTGCACCAGCTTCAGCCCGCCGGCGGTTCCCAGAAACTTATCTTCCTCCACAAACTGAATATTATAATTCATTTCGTTATCCGCAAAATATGCCTTGATAAAATTCTTTTTGTAATTCACGATCATATAAAACCGATTACAGCCGTACTTCTGAAATCTCATTATAATTCGTTCCGTAATCGTTTTTTCCCCCAGCGGAATCAGCGGCTTTGGCAGAATGTCCGTAAACGGTTTCAGTCTCTGCCCTTTTCCACCTGCCATAATAATAACTGGCACGTCCACACCGACTTTCGCTTCCTCGGCTTCCTCGGCTTCCGGATATCGCAGAAAAAGAATATCCGTAATTCGATGGTCATGATCTACAACTGGCAACGCCGTTATACTGCGTCTGATCATAATATCCTTCGCTTCGCCGCGCTCTTCCGGATAGACAAACACGGGAGAATAATGTGCCGCCTGCGACACCTCCACCTCTATATCCCCGCCTGCAAGTATAAATCTTCTGATATCTCCATCTGTAACTGTCGCAAGCAGACGGCCGCCCTTGCAGACAAAAACAAGGCCTCTTGCATTGACGGCAATTTTTTTCATGACCTCTTTGATGGAATTTTCCTCTTCCACCATAAAAATTTCCAGATTTTTCATTCCTGTTCTCTCTTAAATACCTGCTCTAAAAGCGACTCTGCAAAGCCATTTTCCCTTCCATTAATAATCCCATCTTCCATTCATTCTGTCAAGAATAATCTACCCATACCACTTACAGGAGATCGAGAATAAATTTTGAAAAATCCGCTCTTCTTTCTAATTCAGGAAAAGGTCTCTCAACTCCTTTTTTCACGGAAAGCTCCAGCTGCCCTTCAAATTCCCGGATCATTTCCTCTGTCCACTTATCCTGCATGGAAAAACTGGGATAAATCACCCTGGCAGTCTGCAGCCACTCAACCCACCTGGCAATCGAAGATCTGTCGGCGTAGATCACCAGATCCGCTGCCCCAATTATGGAGCGCAGCGGCTCTTTTACAATATGGCATCCCTCGTATTTTTCAAGAAAAGAATTCTCTTCAAGGTTTGATTTGGGGTGCAGCGACACCAGCACCTCATCATAATACTCCAATACACTCTGTACAATCAGTCCTTTATTGTACAAATCATTTTCCCTCGGCCACTGCTGCAGTCTCTCAGAAAAAGCGATGACAACTGTCGCCTTCCCATGCAGGCCGTACTTCTCCGCCAGCTCCTCCTTGATCTGCTTACGGTTCTGATACCCGTCTATTATAATCCCGTCTTCCACAGACTCTGTCAAGAACAGTCTGCCCTCTGCATTGTCACGTCCCAGCTCTCTTTTGATCTCATCATACTGCTCCGGATATGCCGTACATACCATATCCGCCAGACTCCCCTGCACCCATGGATTAGGAACATAAAAGCCCATCAGGCGATCCATAATCTCCGCAAAGGGCTGCTTAAAAAATACACGTTCATCCCCACTGTACCTTTCTGATCTTGGGCTGATACACCTTACAATTTTGGCTGAGAACGGAAGCGGCTCCCCTTTTTTTAATCGAAATCCATTTGTTGGATTGGACAAAATGCTCGCCGGGCTTGAAAAGCAGATCGGCGCTATAATCGTTTTTATTTTCTTCCTTTTAGCATAATAAATAAAAAATTTTTCCAGCTCGGATTTGTTGTCTGCATACAGCAATATCATGTGTGGCGGATCGTTTTTTAAGACTTTCCTTGCACGATGTTTCCCTCTGCTGTTTCCAGCCGCTATCCTGCATATATTGCCGACAGCCTTTCCAATCGAAATGATAAGATTATCCTTTTTATACCGATACTCGCGACCAATTCGGTCTCGGTCTGTCTTCCTTCCCTTTTCGTCGAAATCAATTAGTGCGAAACATTCCATTCCCATTTTTTGAATCTTCTCTTCAGCAGCTTTGATCTGCACCCGGGGATGACAAACCATGACAAACTTTATTTCCTTCCTGTTGCGCAGGCGTTCCGCTAATGACAAAAATCCGTTTACCGCCGTATCGCTGTTGGCAATCATCAGAATTGTTTTTTTATTTTCCATTCGATGCCCTCTCCATGAGCCACTCTGTCAGCTCCATATCATACCGGGTATCAATATTCATAGAACGCTCCGCAGGCATCACATAGATGACAGGCTCGTCACTGATCACCAGATCAGATGTAAGCAGATACTGCACATCCGTAATAAAGACAGCCCCGTTTCTCACATACAGCTCCGGCAAATCCTGCCGCCGTTTTCCTTTATTATGATCCGGGTGCAGTGCAATACCCATATCATCCCGCCTGTGATAGGCATTGTACTGACTGACGCTCTCTTCCCTGTAACAGCTCACCAGAGATGTTCCCTGCCTGCTGTCATACAGCGCAATGGCGCCAATAATGTCTTCCCCTCTCCTGAGCGGCGAAGTAGGCTGCAATAAAACAACATCGTCGTAATATTCCCCCAGTTCCCGGTAAAAATTCACCGCATGAATCATCAGATCCGCGCTTTTTGACTTATCAGACGAAAGCGCTGCAGGCCGGATAAAAGGCACCTCTGCGCCGCATTCTCTTGCAACAGCAGCGATCTCCTCGGAATCCGTCGATACGATCACTCTGTCAACCGCCCCGGCTTCTTTCGCCTCTTTCGCCGCCTGAATAGAGTAATAAATCAGCGGATGTCCCGCCACATTATATATATTCTTTTTGGGAATCCCCTTTGAGCCTCCTCTGGCGGGAATAATTGCCAGCCTCTTTTTCATGTATCTCACCCCAAATCCTGATGTGAACAGTTTCCCTTTTCCTAATATGTCATTCTTTTGTGGATGGACAATTCCACCTTAGCCAGAAAGTCTGCAATGATTTCGCCCGCATTTCCTTTTCCGAAAATAATTTCCGATTCATATCTCCCATGGGCTATCTGTCTCTCCAGACATTCGGAGATTTCTTCCGTGTCGTAATCCGCAAGCACGACGTTTTTTCCGTGCTCCCTTCCCTCCTGTCTGTCTCCGACAATAACCGCCGGTGTCCCGAGAAAAGAAGCTTCCCGGATAAAGGAGCTGCTATTGCCCACCGCGCAAATGGCATTTTTTAAAATGCAGTTATAGATTTCCGGCGGAAAATTCTTACAGTAAGCGAAGTTGGAATCACTGTTGTTTTCCCGAAAAATGCGAATTCCCCTCGACACCAGATCGCTTCCAGCATCAATGTTCGGCCACATCACAATCTTCTGTTCTTCTCTGTCCCTAAGCGCAGCAAGTGTCTTCTCCACCTGCGCGCGCCCCTCCTCCGGCGTCGATGTCACCGGATGCTGCATCATCAAAATATACGGCTTCGTAAAATCAATCCGATAGCCCACACCAACGTTATATTCCTGCATCTTTTCGTTGCTGATTGAAAGATCCTGATGGCAGAGTGCATCTACGGAAGGGCAGCCGCTGTTCACAATACGTTCAGGCTCCTCCCCCATCTTAATCAACCGCTCTTTGCTCTGCTCTGTAGAGGGAAAATGGTAATGTGACATTTTCGTTATCGCATGTCTCACCAGCTCGTCAATGTTTCCCGTAATCTCTCCCCCCTGAATATGGGCAAGCGGAATATTGAGATAGGTTGCCGCAATCGCCGTCGCCATCGTCTCATATCTATCAGCGACAGTCACCACCACATCCGGCCGGATATCCTCAAAGACCGTGGACAGTTCTATAATACCAAGACCTGTGGATTTGGCCTGTGTTTCCAGATTTTCACCCTCTATCACATAATAAATCTTTCTGGTGGGTGTAAATCCGTCTTTTTCAATTACACGGAGCGCATTCCCGAAACGATCCAGCAAAACGGATGCCCCTACAACAAGCTGCAGTTCCAGATCCGGGTGCGCCTGTATCGCTTTCAATACATATTTTACCCTGCCATAATTAGCCCTGCTCGCCACTACCACACATACTTTTCTCTTCATGCTAAACCGCGCATCCCCTTTCTATTCTTCCGCACTGCCGCCCTCCAGGTCAGACCAGTGCAGCGCCCCTCCCATCTTTAGGTCTTTTACCAGTCTTTTTCCAAGCACCTCCTCATAGTGTTCCCCGGAGATACCGTTTAAAGGTTTTTTGAAGGAGAGCGCTTCCAGATCCAGCTTTTCCCCCTTTGCGATGTCCCGCTTCAGGTAAATGCCCTTTGCGAAAATACGCTTTAACTCCTTCTGCTCCTCATTCAATGCTGTCTTATCAACCGGTGCATTGCGCATCGCGGTAATCATCCGGATGCCCTCTGTCATTTCCCGCAGCTGTTCTATCGTCACAGACGCTTTCACATCGGGGCCAAACATGTAAGGACTCATGGTCACATGCACTTCTATCATCAGCGCACCGTTCGCCACAGCTGCCAGTGACGGAAATATCGTTCCGGAATGATCCGAAAGCCCAATGGGGCATCTGTATCTGCTTCGCATCTCGGAAATAAGATTCAATCCGATCTTCTCCGGCGGACACGGATAAGCTGTCGTACACTGCATCACTGCATATGGATTTGATTTGACCATCGCCACCTGATGGTCGATATCCTCAAAAGAGCTTAAGCCTGAGGATAAAAGAATCGGTTTTCCTGTTTTTACCATCCTCTCGACCAGACAGTTGTTAAAAACTTCTCCCGAACCAAGCTTCCATGCCGGCATGCCGATGTCCTGCATCATTTCAAGCGCTTCCACAGAAAAAACAGAGCTCAGAAAATCAAGCCCACCCTCCCATGCATGGCGGTGCAGACCTTCCCACTGTTCATAAGTAAATTCCATTCTTTTCCAGTAATCATATCTGGTCCTGTCCTCGTAGCTGAACCTGACGCGGAAGGGCTCGTCCGGCGTGCTCTCCGCCTCCGCAATATGGGTCTGAAATTTAATCGCATCAACTCCTGTGCCTGCCACCGCATCAATAAATGCGTGTGCCTGCCCCAGACTGCCGTCATGATTCTGGGATATTTCCGCAATAATATATACTTTGTTCTGTGCAATGCCTTCCGCAAACCATTTACTGATTTCCATACCCGCTTCACCTTCCTTCCTGTAATAGCGCTCCTATTTTACAAATGATTTTTTCAGCTTCCCCACCATCCCCCGCTTCTATGGCATTCATCTTCTTCCATCGGTCAAATTCTTTATCCTGGTATTCTTCCAGCCATTGTCTGCGCCTCTGCAAAAAGGGAAGCGGCACATGACGCAGCAGCCATCCGTATATCCGATACAGGAAGCTGTTTCCCATAAAAGCAATAACCACTCTCTCCCTCAAGGAATACAGACGCTTATAAGCCCTCTGCTGCCTGCGGTTAAGCGCATATGCATCATCGCGGTACACTTCCTCAAAAGCGTCCGCGACCTTGACATAAGAAGCCTTCCCGTCATCCACAAGATAAAACGGATTTACAATTTCCTTTGTAAGTCCCAGATCCACCTGCTGGCCGGATGCAGATCTTGAAAATGTATCATAATCGGTAATCCTGTTCATTTTCATCAGAAGTGGGTGACTCTGGTCTTCCGGTATGGGATAGGGACATAAGTGCATTGGGTTCTTTCCCGCAAAATATGCCTCCAGAATCGCCGTGCTGTTCCACGCATAGACCAGATCACTGATCACAATCCACTGTTTGACGGAAAGCTCTGAAATCACTCTGAAATTTTTATCATTCTCCGCCATCTTTTCGGCGCGCGGCGAACCGTCTCCCGGATGCGGACGATAGACAATCACGCAGTCTTTATGCTCCTCCAGAAACTGTCTGAACCATCCCAGTATCGTGAGCTGTTCTCTTTCGGCCACCTCCAGATACCGTCTTCGCCCCTCACCAAAACGCGCAATCGTTGCCCGTCTTGCTTCCTCCGATGCCTCCACATATTTAAATCCTGCAATAAAAAGACAAATTTTTTTGTCAGTAGGTAACTCATAGCGTTCACAAATTTCATCTCTGGATAAATAAAACCCTTTGAACTCCGGCCTCAGCAGATCCATAGTTATATTTCCCGTCACTTTGACATGATCCGGCGTGACTCCTGCTTTCTCAATCAGCCTTCTCCGGTTTCTTTCTCCCCATGATATGTGTACGATTTCCTTTGCCAGACCTGACAGGTTCCGAAAGCTGTTGCTGTCCTTTTCCTGTTCATTGGTGATCACCTGTTCCCACTGAAGATTAACCACTTTGTCAAACTTAATCCTGTAGCTGGCATAATCCTTAATGGAACTGCTCGTATAACAGTACCCGACCACCAATACTTTGGTTTTATACACTACTGTACGCGATTTTATCAATTCATAATCATTTTCATACAGAATCTTTGTCTTGTACCCTCTTTTGTCCAACTCATACTTTAATAAGCACAAATTGTCCAATTCTCTCACCTTATGTTCATACATGAGCAGGAAATCATATTCTTGCATCCGAAGTTCTCCTAAGTTATATTTGGATAATACTGTTCTATCTGTTTCAGCCCCTCATTAAACTGCTCCAACAAATCGTCTGGCTGGTAAAATTCATTTAATAACATTTTTTTAGGCTGAACCGCTCCCTGCATAATTTCAAGAATTAAAGGCTCAAGTTCCGAATCATAATCATCTATCAGCCACGTGTGTCCCCAGACAAAATGCTTTATATATTCACGGTCAAAGACGATCTGTATCACATAGTTTCCGATCGCCCCCGCTTCCACAAGAGCAGATGTCCGCACCCCCATTATAATATAATTTTTTCTCAGTTCTCCATAAAAATCATTTGTCTGCTCTATTTCAGGCAGTAAATATTTTTTTATATATTCAGCCTCTTTGCCGGGAGAATGCGCTTTAAATTTAAATGGAATGCCCACCCGGCGGCAGATCATATAGATTTCATTTATCATTTTATAATATTTGCTGTAATCTATTTCATCTTCAAATACAAATCCATCCCCGACAAACAAGACAGACATGTTTCTTTCTCCCGAATATTGCTCAAACGGCTTCAACGGATAACCCAAAACAAACGATCTTTCTTCCTCTGTCTTCTGTATTTCCGTATAAATTTTCCGATTGTTTTCATTCCAAAACCAATAGAAATCAAACCATTTCGGAGCCAGAATCGTATGCTTTCTCCACCCATACTCATAAATAAGCGGATTCGCAAGAAAACCATGTTCCAATAACACAACCGGGATGCTGCACTCCCTTGCCGCTTCATAAAGAATGATATCAAAAATATGGGCAGGTCTGAATGACGTTGTCAATATCAGTTTAGGTCTTGCCTTTGTAAGATATTTTTTCAATTTTTGCTTTATTTTTTCCAGGCGTCTGTCATCATCATCGAGAACTGCAAGTACCGCATCTTCCGTGTACGCCCGTAAATGACACAGCATAGAAAGTCTGCGGTCAAAACAGTATTCCTTCCATCCAAACCCATCAACCGAGACCGAAAAAACATGATATTGTCCTGCCAGCATTCTGCATAGATATCCCAGCTTCCATCCGTGAACGACAACGCTCTCCGCTTTGCGGTCCACAACCATTTTAGAGAGATCAGCCACGGAAAATACTTCTTCACGCACCCTCTTTAAACGGCGCCAGAAGCCTGCTGCCCCTTTAGGCATGTTTTCAAGCCCGTAAATCTTTTTTAAATTTTCTTTGTCCGCCCACTCCCTAAGTATATAATCATATTTCAACGATCTGTCACCTTCCTGTTTAAACTTTTTCTCCTGTTATGGAGTTTCTTCCAGTATTTGCTGATAAACACTTGGTGTAATGAATTCTATGGCGCTTTTTCCCTTAATCGACGAAATATAATCCCTCAGCATACACATAATATCATTGTTAAGAGAATCAAACTCTTCTATATGCCTGCTATTTTGAAAACTGTCATCAATATAATTATTTTTAATGCCTGTACTAAAACCGTCAAAACCCGCCAGATATATTTTCTTAAATCCTATCCTTCGGAGCAGATACAGCAGCATCATGGCGGAGTTATCAAAATATTTATATTTTTTATTAATCAGATCATAGTAATTCACAATCTTATCATTCTCATTGTCACGTTCAATATTTGATGTCACAATCGTTTCAATTCCATTTCTCTCACCACATCTTAAATAGCGCTTTTTATTTCCAAAAAAGAGCATATCCGCATTTTCGTAGACATAGTTGACACTGATCGTAAAGATATCCCCCTGTACAGTATACTGACATATTTCATCCTCAAACTTCTGCAGACTTCCGCCCGGTACAATAATCAGAATTCTTTTTCCAGACAGCTTCTCTTTTAAGTACGACAAAACTTCCCTGTCATCTATATTGGCTGCACAATACTCCACATATATCTTTTCAATATTATCATAATTATATCTCGTGCGTTCTTCTGGTTCTATGCTGGCAAGAAGATTCTTAATATCCTTTGACTGCAGTCGGAATTTTGAAAGCAGATAAATTACATTGTTGGGATGACTCTGGTAAATACCCGAGAACAGTGAAGGAATGGAATATCCCCATTGACAGCTCTCCTTGTAAGGATAAATATAATCATCTATCAAATCACATATTTTATTAAATTCATAATCCATGTTGCATTTCCGCACCAGGTAATCAACTAAAAGCTCTGTATTTAAATTTCCCGCAAGCTTTCCCATTCCATTTAATGTGCAGTCTATTATCACATTGCGCCTGTCTTTGGCAAGTCTTATCATTTCCTGCGAAAGAGAAAAGGAAAGCTGGTAGTTATTATGGGAATGAAAATCCAGAAAAATATCCCCGGACAAGTTCTTGTCCAGCAGATCAAAAACAGCTTTCAAGTCATCCGCATACATTGCACCATATGTATCAACAATGCCAAAACTGTAGGGGGAAACTTCATTGACCATATCAATGACATCCAGCATTTCCTCTTCAGAGTACGCAAGAGAATTCACGCCTTGTATAAATAATTGATATCCTTTTGTTTTTACCGATACCAGGCTTTCAATGATCTCATCCTTATGCTGCACAAAATCTCTTTTTGTAAATCCAACCCTGATTCCTTCTATGGAGCGTCCGTCATATTCCTTTAATGACGAAAAATCATACATTCCAAAATCAACAAATGCAACATACATCGTATTGCAATCTTTCCTGACAAACGGAACTATTTGCTCTACATCTGTAAAAAAAGTGCTGTTCCCCAAATATTCCATCTGTCTACAGTCCCGTAAAAAACCGATCTCTACAATATCAATTTTCGCCTCAGCTAATCCCGAAGAAACTTCTTTTATATATGAGTCCTTAAATGCACAATTTATTATTCTTCCACCGTCTCGAAGAGTACAGTCCAAAACCTTAATCATGCTGATTCCCTTTCCTCTTTATATATTCCGCTGCAGCTTCCGCAAGGGCAAAGTCTTCTTTCGTGTCTATATCTATCGCTTCAAACTGATCAATTGCACAAATATAAGGATTGTCACCGATTCTTTGATGAAGCTCTGTAAATACTTTTTTCGTAAATATGAAAAAAGCCCCAGTCTCCATATAGATCGGTTCCAGATCCTGTGTCCTCACAATATCCTTCATATCATAGTTAAAAGGTTTCCCATGATACCACATATAATCCTGCAGTTCTACCGCGCTGAATGCAGAATCATAGGCTCCGCTTTTTACCTTATCCAAAGCTTCTATAATTGATTTTCCTTTCGTAAACGGCTGCGTGACATGCGTAATAATATAAATGTCTGCATCAATATCATTTACAAAAGCTTCTATAATATCCAGTCCCTTAACCTCATAGCCGTCCAATTTCTCATCCCTTTTGAGAAATTCAATACCGTCTGGTATATATGGAATTATTTCCTCATTGCTGCAATACACATACCTTTCATCAATTTCTTTCAACCGGCTTACCGTCTGAAATAAATAATCACATACAGGTCTGCCCGCTAAATCCATAATATTTTTTCCCGGCAGCCTCTGGTTATTTAGTTTAATCGGAATAAACAATGCAACTTTCATAAAATTCCTACACTCCTGTCCCGTATTCGCCATACATGGCACTGATTACAGCATCCCATTCTCCGCGCTGCCTCAACAGATATTCTATGACATCCCGCACCGCCCCTGCGCCGCCGCTCACATCGCTGACATACGAAGCAATCTCTCGAACCTGTTCGCAGGAATCCTTCGGACAGCCAACAAAAGCTGCCAGAGACATAGCCGGATAATCATTGATATCGTCACCTATATAGCCCATGTCCTCTTTCGCAATATCTCTCGCCGCCATAAATTCTGCCAAAAAATCTTTCTTATTTTCCACCTTTTGATACAGAAAATCAATTTTCATTTCCTGCATCCTTCGTGTTGTCGCCGGACATTCACGTCCTGTCAGCACAATCAGCTTTATCCCTGCTCTTCTCGCCGCCACGAATCCAACGCCGTCCCTCGTGGAGAACTTTTTTATTTCATTGCCTGTACTGTCATAATATATGCCGGCGTCTGTCATGGTTCCGTCGACATCCAGAACTAAATATTTGATTTGTTCGAACATAGTTTATCCATTTTCCTCTTTCCAATTTCCGGTAATACCTTGAAATATCTCGTATCTCTCCGGCTTCCACATCCATGCCAGCCGAACCGCGCCGCACTTCACGTTATAGAGCAGCGCCCTGCACTCCGTCAGACTATGGATAACAGACAAATAGTCTCTCCCCGCTATCCTTCCATCGTTCTGCTCCATAGCTTCGTTTAAAGCTATATTCTCCTTATTGGCATAATCATAAGTCGTCCTTTTCTGATCAATAAATAAAACTTTATCCCCTAAAACCTTCTGTGCCATTTGTAAATACTCCGCGTCCTCTGTCGCCAGAAAAATATATTCGCATTTTAGTTTATCCATATAATAACTGCAAGCCTGCAAAAAGAGATCTGGATCTACAACATTTTTCCGCCATTCCTTATGGTACTTCTCCGCCACTTCCTTCCGAAAATCCGACCCACGCATAACAACGCCCAGAACACGTTTTCCTTCCCGTATTTCTTTTGGCATCTTCGCGTCAACATATTGTCTCGTCTCCGAATTGAACCTTACAGTCTTTCTGAATGATTCATTATTTGCAAATTCTTTCATATACACACGTTGATACGGATTGATCTCAACATCATGCCAGGAAATATCATTTTCCGTCGCTATGATTACATTTTTGCTCTCGTAGGCTTCATCGACCGTCACCTGCGAAACCGGCTCAAAAAAATATTCCCACATGTTTTCACCAGGATCATTCAAATACTGGTTTGGATAAGTATGCAGATTCATTACGGGAACATATCCATTCTCTCTCATCCACATGATATGCGCAAAGGCACATCTTGCAATTGATCCAAGCCCCTCTTTATCACAGGAATAATCTATAATAACAATTTCCTTATCTGGATTTTTTTCTCCGAAACATCTTTTCTGTTTTTTCCACATGAGGCTGCGCATAACATTCTGGCTGTTGTACACCAGGCCTTCCTCTCCCGGATGGTTTCGTCTATCTACCTTGACAATACAATAATCTCCGCATTTTCTCAAGGTTGCCAGTATTTTCCAGCCAATAAAAGCACGTATGCGGTCCAAAAGGGCTGTGCTTCCTGCCCCTCTCATCCATTCCTCCGTCAGTTCCATATGCCGCCCGGCATCATATAAGCGGCTTAAATATTTCACTTTGCTGTCTTCAGCAAAGCACTTCGTTTTCATCCCCCCCCCCCCGAAAATAATTTTTTTATCCGGGCGGTATTTCAGCAGCAGTTTCGCAATGGTAACTGAATAATCATCCACATTTAGAAAAAGAAACTTCTGATATCGGTCTACCAACGTAAAATCCAGATCCTCAAAATTTATGTCTTTTAAGAGATCTTTATCAATTTTCAGCATTGCACACTATCCCCCATGCACGTAAATAAAAAGTTTTTTGGAGATCTTTCCGCACCCTTAAATGATAATCTAAAACATCTCCTGAGTCAACGTTATATGCGCGTATATCCCTTTTCCAGAATATCCGCGATTCGCTCACAGGCATGTCCATCGCCATACGGATTGGAAGCGCATGCCATCCGGTTGTACGCCTCCCTGTCATTCAGCAATCTGCTAAATTCCTCGTAAATTTTATCCTCATCGGTCCCGACCAGTCGCAATGTACCCGCCTCGATCCCCTCCGGCCGCTCTGTTGTATCACGCATTACCAGAACCGGTTTGCCAAGTGAAGGCGCCTCCTCCTGAATGCCTCCTGAATCCGTGAGAATCAGGTAACTGTGTTTCAAAAAATTATGAAAATCTAACACGTCCAGCGGCTCTATGATGTGTATCCGTTCTTCCCTTCCGCCAGCCGCCTGGTCACCAAACACCTCATCCGCTGTCTCCCGCACCTGCGGGTTCATATGAATCGGATAGATTGCCTTTACATCCGTATGTTCTTCCATCACCCGCCGTATGGCCCGGAACATGTGATACATCGGCTCTCCCAGATTTTCCCGTCTGTGGGCTGTAATCAGAATCAGACGAGAATCCGCCGCCCAGTCCAGCTCTGGGTGGAAATACTCTTTTTTAACCGTCAATGTCATCGCGTCAATCGCTGTGTTTCCTGTAACCCAGATTCTGCCCTTATCCTTTCCCTCTCCCAGAAGGTTCTGCGCAGCCTGTGCAGTCGGTGCAAAATGATACTGTGCGATAATGGATACCGCCTCGCGGTTAAACTCCTCCGGGTAAGGTGAGTATAGATTATAGGTCCGCAGTCCGGCCTCCACATGACCGACTGGAATCTGCTTATAAAAACAGGCAAGAGCCGTGACAAATGTCGTTGATGTATCACCGTGAACAAGCACTACATCTGGCCTCGCCGTTTCCAGAACCGCTTTTATCTCATTTAATATATTTGTCGTCACGTCAAAAAGCGTCTGATTCTCCTTCATAATAGCAAGATCAAAATCGGGCAGCACCTCAAAAGCCTGCAGTACCTGATCCAGCATTTGTCTGTGCTGGCCCGTCACGCATACCACCGTCTCAAGCGTCGTTCTTTTCTTCAGCTCCCTTATCAGAGGGCACATCTTTATCGCTTCCGGCCTGGTGCCAAAAACAAGCATGATTTTTTTCATCATCTGCCACCTTTTTAAATGTGGTATACATTTGGTAAATCAATTATGTTCTGACAGTCCAACACTATTTTTCCTGCCAGTTTCTGCATGTTATCTTTGATCTGCACATGTTTCACCATAATCACAACCATATCCACATCTGACAAAAACCCCTCTAAGCTGTGGTACTGATTATCCACCAGGTCCTCTTCGATAAAAGGATCGTAAACTTTCAGGCCGGCAGCCAGATGTCTCGCCTGACTCTCCAGTAACTGTAAAGTAGGCGACTCTCTCACGTCATCCACATTCTCTTTATATGTCATACCATATAAACCAACTCTGGATATATCCTTTAGTCCATTTTCCCGCATTATCTCGTAGATTCGTCCGAGTACAAAATCAGGCATGCCGTCATTCGTCCGCATAGATTCGTCAATTACTTTCGCCAGTGACGGATAGTCACCCACCAGAAACCACGGATCCACTGAAATGCAATGTCCGCCCACTCCCGGGCCCGGCTGTAGAATATTTACACGGGGATGCATATTGCAGATTTTTATGATCTCATAAACATCCATATCATCATGCCTGCATATCTTTGCCAGTTCGTTTGCAAAAGCAATATTCACTGCTCTGAAAGTATTCTCCACAACCTTTGTCATCTCTGCTGTGCGGATATCCGTCACTACAATCTCCCCCTGACAGAAGGCTGCATACAGTTCTTTTATCCTCTCTCCCACTTCTTTGTCATCTGCACCGATTGTCCTGTTATTGTGCAGAAGCTCATACACCATATTACCGGGAATAATCCGCTCCGGCGCATGAACCAGATGAACATCCTTTCCCGCCTCATATCCGAACTCCTCCACCACCGGCCGCACGCTTTTGTCAATCGTGCCCGGCGATATGGTTGACTCGATCACAATGATTGCTCCCTTGGGAGCCACCTCCAGAACACTCTTCACTGCGGCAGACACATAGACTGGGTCGACTTTCTTACTAAACTTATCATAAGGTGTCGGAACAGAAATAATGTATGTGTCCGTTTTCTGATATTCTGTTGTAAAAGAAATACCCGCTTCCAAAGCGGCATGAAACAGCTCCTCTATTCCGTCTTCTTTAAAGGTCATCTTACCCGCTGTCAGGGAATCTACTACCTTTTGGTTATAGTCGGTTCCCACTACTTCCACACCGTGGGAAGCCAGCATCAGCGCCGTCGGCAGCCCAATGTACCCCAGTCCGATCACATTTACCATGTTTTTTTCCTTTCCTGTAAAAAGCTTATTTGATTTCAACCCTCAATAAAATCAATAATTGGCTGCATTACCGACTTCATACTGACCCGGGAAACCGCCGACTCACGAATTTTCCAGGCCAGCTTCTGCTTATTCTCATTTTCCTTCTTCAGCCCTTCGTAAAATGTTATCACTTCCCGGATATTCACACTCTGCGCATTATTAGGAAAATTTTTTACATAAGGATAAGTTTCCTCCAACACATCTACCGGGCATCCGGTGATAAACGGAATTCCCTTCGCCAGATATTCTCTTGTCTTTAAAGCTCCCAGCGTATAAAGACCCAGTTTATACATACCGAAAGACCCCAGTGCAATATCACTCTGATCATACAGTTTGTCCAATTCTTTTCCCGACTTATTGGAATAAAAGACGACATAATCCTGCAAATGGTATTTTTCTACAAGTTCCTGATAACCGGCTTTCTCCGGTCCGTCCCCGACAAGCCGGAGCTTCACCCTATATGTGCCGCTCTGATCATACTCTCTCATGCCTTCAATGATACGCTCATAACCATGGTGTCTCTGCATGTATGCCACACCGATCAGTGTCATTTCCTTTTCCTGATATGCTCCTCCTACCAACTCTACATCCTCCACCTGTATGCCGTTAAAGGTACACAGTGCAGGTACGCCGAAGATCTCTTTATCGCTCGTGTAAGTCACAAACCGATCTATATATTTTTTTAGTCTTCCGCGGTATAACAATTCCTTGATATAAAACGGCCATGCATTCCACTTGGCAAAGTCATCCTTATCGTAAGGATATGTGAAAATTTCTATGATAATTTTACACGCCGGATATTTCTCTTTCACTTTTTTCCAAAACGAAACATACGCTCTGTCCGCAACCGCGCGGCGCACATATATAAAATCAGGGTTTTCCAACTTTTTCAAAGCTTCGTCATAGTCTCTGGCAATGGACGCTGTCGGAAACAAACCGAAAATCCTCTGTAAGAGCGTTCTGTCCACTGCCTTAATTTCAAGCTCACTCATGTTATAATGTTTGGAAAATTCTTTTATCTGCATGTCAATTTTCTTGCTGACACCGATAGACTCTCTTCCTTGAAAATGAATGTAATATCCTTTTTTCATAATGTATCTTTCCTGTCTTACTTTAACTGATTTCCGCCAGCATTTTTACAAATTTCTCTGCATTTTCATCTGCGTTGTATTTTTGTTCCCACATCTGTCTTGATCTTTCACGCATTTTCGCCATCTCTTCGTCCGTCATCTGACAGAACCGGGTGATCGCCGCACCGACATCCTGCGCCTGCGGATTTTCCGGCAGCAGAATACCATTACCATCTATCATATTGGGGATCTCTCCCACCGCTGTAGCGATGATCGGAATGCCAAACGACATCGCTTCCTGCACAGAAACCGGACTGCCTTCCGTGGACGACGTTGTCAAAAAACAGTCCACACAATTATTGGCATAAAACTGCATAATCTCTTCTACAGCCACAAACCCTGCCATTTCATAAGAAATATTTTCTTTGTCTCCCAAAAGTTCCTCCGCATATTTCGCAGTTTCCTCATGGTGGCTGCCTGTTCCGAAATGTGTCCACCGAATCTTGATATCCTTAACCCGGGCAAAACCTTCAATCAATAGCGGCACCCTTTTTAACGGAATTATATGGGAGCAGCTCACAAAATGAAAAGTTTCCCGCCCCACATGGAGCAGTTCCTTTCGGACACAACCATTATCCGCCGTTCCAATCGGCGCCATGATATATTTTTCTCCCACCAGCTCTCTGCTACCCCAATGCGCCAGATAATATTCCAGACCCGCCTCCGCAACAAAAAAGATTCTGTCTACCGTCTCATCCATGTATTCCCGGAATGGCTGTCTGTTATGTGGATTCCTCTCATGATACAAGTCATATCCGTGTATTCTGGAAATCACTTTTCTGCTCGGATCAGATTTCCTGTCCATAAGAAATGCCAGACAGCTGGGATTAAACCAATAGGAATAAATCAACGCACCACCAACGGCAATCTCATTTTTTTTTGCATATTTGCGCAGCTGATCTGCCATGCTGTAGTATGCAATCGAATCATACAAACGGCCAAAAATATCTTCCCCGGTCTTTATAATCCTCTTAATCTCTCTTCGCCCACACCCAGAAGAGAGAAACTTCACAACCGCTTCCAGCTTTTCCCCGATTCCGAAAGTCCTCACACAATGATAGACCGAAATCCGCTCATCTGTTATCATTTTCTGCTCTGTTGAAGGAGATACCGACAGAATGCATATCTCAAAGCGCTCCACCAGTTTTTCCAGCTCGGTACGGATAAAGGAATATTCTCCTGTCTCAAACGGATACCCGTCCAACAATAAAATCAGCTTTTTTTTCAAATCCCTCACTCCTTAAAAATATAGCTTTACCGCTCCGAGCACAGTAAGCGCCATACTTTTTTCCTCCACTGTTCCTTCTTCAAACATCAAAGAAATATCCTTTCCAAGTTCCCCGCCAATCTCACTCCTATCCCTGTTCTGCAAATAGTATTCTCTGTAGTACTCCTGTATTCCTGGATTTCCATGATACCAGTAATCCAACGGATTCATGTTGTCTCGATCCGGCAGCTTCAAAGCTCTACAAGATACCTGCCACAGAAGCCTCTGCGTTGTCTTCACTTTCCTAAAAAAAATAAGATTTTCCCGGGGCTTAATGCCTCCCCATTTCTCCCAGCCAAAGGAAGTTGCCTTTGGATATTTTTGTTCCATCCATTTCAAATAAATGTGATGCTTGTCTCTGTATTCAAAAGGGATCGAATAATTAACTTCCAGAAAATCCACATCTGTAAAAGGAGATGCCGCTTCTACATAGTGCTGCCGGATAATATAGGAGGACATAGCTCCCATCATTCCTCTTGTATAAATAGCGAACATTTCTTGACAAGGATACTCTTCCATAATCTGACTGTCAACCGCATAGGAGAGTCTGTTAGAGTACTGATTTAATCCCAGGCGCGGTTTCCCAAAATTCAATTCCCTGTTATGATAAAAGGTCGACAGCGTAATATCCCCTATCATACCTGTATGCTCAAGTCCATATTGATTCGTATTAAGCGCCCCAAGCAGTCTGCTGCCCCCCGTAATACCGGTATAAAGCGCCGCCCCATTATTTTTAGAGACAATGTCATCAATATCATATAGCCACTTCGCATCATCCAATGCCTTAAAAAGATACTCATGCCCCAGATAAATGGCTATCTGCTGAGATATCTTATAATCAAGATAGTCTGCCCGGCAATAAGTGACATTTAATTGATCCGTATATCCCATATCATGTGCCACCCAGGAAACCATCCTGCTGTCCAGACCGCCACTCAAATCTACCAGATGACTGCGTCCATATTCTCTGTCCTTATCAAACTCTCTCCGAACAGCTTCCCTGAATGCGCTGTCAATCCTCTCGACAGCTTCCCTCTCAGACATCTGTACTTCCTTATTCGAAATCAGATAATATCTTTCAACCTTCTGTTGTCCATTCCCGATGCGCACCAGCTGCCCCGGCAGCAGACGATGGATCTCCTTTACAAATGTACTGCCGTCCAGCATATAGCCGTATGTCAACATATATTTTGCTGCAGTTTCATTAAAATGATACGGTATTCCGTTTTTTTTCAAAACAGTAGTCATATATGGAATGTGGCTTGACACTATCCATCTGTCTCCGTCCGCATAGTAATACAGGGCTTTTGTGGCAATATGATCTGTATACGCAGTAAGAACAGAATCCTTCTTATTATAGATATATCCACAAAATCCGCCTCTCAATGCCCGCAGGCATCCGCCTGCATCCGCCCGCATAGCCCCGGCAAAGGCATGCTGCCAATCCTTGGTACCTCCTGCCGCCAGCTTCTCTTTATTATAGATATATCCATCCAAAAAGCTGATCTGTGCCTCCTCGTCTAAAAAAACCTGATCTTTCGGAAACTTATTGAGAAGGTGATTATACTGCCTGCAGTGCCCGAGATCTACGGTTTCACCGAGACATTCTATATTCATATTTCCTGCCGCCAAAAATCCCCGTACCATTTTCATACCTCTTCAATCATTCCGAAATAACGGTCAGGCATCAATTAAAACAGGCAAGCTGACCGTTCCCATCATAGCATACTCCCTTTTTCAATGCAAATGCTTCAATAATACTCCGCTTTTCCAAAGCAGCTCTTCCGATAATCCCCGACCCCTCTTAAGGTTGCCCGCACAAGCTGTCCTTTTCCACGCACCAGCCACAGCAGGCAGCACACTGTCCGGTTCAGTGCATAATAGGCCAAAAACAGCGGATACCGCCACCCCAGATGCAGCCTGCTGCACAAAAGCCAGTTCCTGGCGATATAATAGGCGCAGAGCGGACTGTCCGCCCCTCTGGTACTGGCCCCGACTTTGTGATACATCACAGCTTCCGGGCAGTAATAAATAGAAATCCCCAGCTTATGCAGGCGGAAGCTGTACTCGGTGTCCTCATAGTAAAGAAAAAAACGCTCGTCCAGTGTACCGGCCCGCTCAATCACACTCATTGGAATCCACAGGCAGCATCCTGTGGCAAAGCCGGTTTCCCGCTCCAGGTCATACTGTCCCCGATCCGTTTCATTCAGACCAACGTGTTTCGCCTTTTTTATGACTTTCGAAAAGCTTCCCCCGGCAGACCAGATCCGCTCTCTGTCACTGCTGTAATAGATCTTCGGCGCAATCATACTGCCCGGATGTCTTTTCGCACACTCCCACAATCGGCGCAGCATATCCGGCATAATCTCGGTATCGTTATTCAAAAGCAGTACATAATCCGCACCCTGTCTGCGCGCCCTGTCAATCCCCACATTATTTGCATATGAAAAACCGTAATTATCATCCAGCCGTATCAGCTCCAGCCGCTCTTCTCCTCCATATCGTTCCTCCAGCAGGCGCATGGAATCGTCCTGCGACGCATTGTCCACCACGATGATCTTCCCTTCTTCCATGCCGCTGTTTGCCAGTATGGAATCAATGCAAGCATCGTTATACTGTTTTCCGTTATAGTTTACTAAAATTACTGCCAGTGTCATATGCCGTACTGTTCCCACCCTTCTTTCGACCGATCCTGCTCCCGCCTCTGCCGCTTTGGCATAACAGTTTTTTTATGCAAGATATTTCTGCAAAAGATCAAAATATTTCCTGCTCAGTTTCATCTGGTCGTACTGACTAAAATCCACCTCCGCTATTTTGTCAACCGGGTTTTGCATCACCCTGATCCATTCTTCCACATTATAAGGGTCTTTCACATAGTTTGCCTTTCCCTGGGTCACCTCCGGGATACACGTCCTGTCCGTGGCAATCACTACCGTACCGAAAAGCATTGCCTCGACCGTCGGCATGCCAAAGCCCTCAAACACACTGGGAAAGAGGAACGCCCTGCAGTAGCGGTACAGCGCGTTTCTCTCGGCATTCTCCACGAATCCCGTGAGCGTTACCTCCCGCTCCAGACCTCTGTCACGTATCTGTCTTTCCAGCCTGTCCCTGCTCTCCCCGTTGACCCCGGAAATCAGCAGTCTGCACGGCAGATCCGTCCCCGTGCTTTTAATGCGCTCCATAACGGTAATCAGTGTATCCAGATTTTTGTGCGGAATCAGCTGCGCAACCGTATAGTAAAATCCCTTCTCCTCCACATGATACTTTTCCGCAAGGCAGTCAAAAGTGACCATCTCCTCTTTTACCACCGTAATTGGATCGTAGATCGTTGTAATTTTATCCCGCCTCACATGATATTTTTCCCGGATGTCATCCCGCACCCAGTCGGAAATCGCCACAAGATGTCTGGACAGATGCGCGTCCAGCCACCAGCACAGTCTGGAGTAGGCAATTTCGTGAAGCGGGTGGTATTCGGGGTGATGCGCCGCCTGCAGATCATGGATTACATTGACATAGGCAACGCCGCCATTAAACAGCGGACGGCAGTATACCGGCACAAAACATTTGCGGATGCCTCTTTTTCTGAGAAAACGGTTCTGACAGAAAAAGTTCCACAGAATCCGCCCCGGAATATTGGCAGATACCACTTCTGTCTCCAAAAGTTCCATCCTCTTATCCTCTGTATAATGACGGAATGTCTCCTTATTATCTTTTGATACGAGCAAAAAGAGATGAAACGGTTCCTCAAGTCTTAAAAAACCATCCAGCAAATTCCTGATATAAAATTCTGTTCCCCCCACCTTCTTTGGGCGGAGCCACAGTAAATCAACCGCTGCTACAAGCATATGATTCCTTTCCCTTTTCAGTCTGCCCTTGAAACTTCATGTCTTCGTTCACACACCGCCATATCGGTGAGAACAGGCGTCGTGGTGTCAAAGCGTGTACCTTCCTGTGTATACCACCCGTCAAACATCCTGTCTCCGCTGACAGTCCCCGGCTCTGCTCCCGGCAGTCTCTCCATACACGCCCCTTTTATCACACTCACATAGTTGCTGACAAATCCCTCTTCCGAAAGAAAACAGACCGTGCAAATTTCTTTATCTCCTGCCCACACCTCATCCAGAAACAGCTTGCGCGATGCCAGGAAATCCCTTATTCTCTGTACTTCACGGCCATAATCAACCTTTTCTCCGTAAATCTTTTTCCATCTGATCAGATCCATATCCCTAGAAGCTTCAATCTCCGATACATACTCGTCAATTTTCTCATCCTGAATCGTCTGCATATAGTCAGAAAAAAACGCTTCATAACACGCCGACACCGACTGGCGGAACTCGTCATGCGTGTTCAGATACCAGAAGAGCATGGTCGGGTCTGTACTCCTCTGCATCAGATAGCACAGATCTTTCACTGACTCGTTTATCCCATCCAGATTGGCATAAGCCTTGTCATAATCCCAAATGGGCCCGGCAAATAATTTCGGACTGACTGCATCCTCTGGTTTATAGAAAAAGGAACTGGTCGCCCCCGCGCCGTTGTTCTTACACAATTCTTCGATGACATATTTCTGCGCAAAGGACCGCATATCTATATAATCCGCAAAGCTCTTACCACTCTCGGGATTCACGCCGTCCTCGCTGACAAGCGCTTTCTCCAGCGCATTCACAATCCCGCTGATATAATCCACCTGCGCCTCCGAGGCATATGCCGGTTCTTTGACCGTATACAGATCCTTTAATGTCTCCGTGTAAAATCCACTGATTTCCCCGCAGTATTTTTCGGCCACATCCCGCTCCAGAAGATACCCTCCCGTGATGTCCGGGGGATCGTCAGAAAGCACCACGCCCTTTTTCCTCTCTGTCTCAAACCGACCGCAGTTTTCTATATCCCTGTTCCGTTTTTCATTTTCCGCTTCCAGGTCAGCAATCGGCACTCTCTCCGGGTCGATCTCCACCTTCTCGCATAGCTGGTACATACCGTGGTAGCTGTGATTGACATAGAGATCCACATACTGGGACTGCGGCGATCCCGCCATTCCCGCCGCCACGCCCATATCATAAGTGATCTTATTTCGGATATAGGAGCGGTCTTCCACATTGCTTAAAAGAATCCATTTGTCGGCGCTTCCCATCCCAAACAGGTCGGCCCGGATTTTCAGCCGAATGCCATAGGACTTCTTCGGGTAAGCCCATGTGGAATTTCCTCTCCCGGAAATACGATCCAGTCTGTCCGCGCAGACAACATTGCCATCCGCATCGAACAGGACGATCCTCCCTTTTTCCGCATAGTTTTTGTCTGCATCCAGCTTCTTCATGGAGCCGCTGTCCGTCTCCAGAAAAACAGCCGGAATTTCTGCGGAATGCATGATAACCACAGCCTGCTTTTCCAGTTGTTTCCCTCTTCTGTCACAAAAATACAACTGATATTTTTCGTTGTAATCCAGCGCATCGATTCTTGCCCCGTTTACAAGTGAAATGTCGCCCTTCTCCCCCGCAAAGACCACCGTATCCGCCCCAGCAAAAGAAATTCTCACCTCATTTTTCTTCGCATAAGAGGGGAGAAAGAAATAACTGGTCTGTTCCTCCTCATCCGTAAAACAAAAGATTTCCTGCTCCGATGCGGAATTGCCCAGAACAAAACTGATATTTTCCATGTAGCCGTCATTTCTCTGAATGCGATAATATGCCTCTCTCTCCAGCAACGCTACAACCGCAGCAAGGAAAACAATCAGAAAAAGGAGCATTCCGCGCTGTCTCACCCTGTATGACATCACTTTTTCCATCACTCCTCAGCATGATCCGTGCCAGTCACTCTGCACTTCTCTTCTCCAGTTCTCTCACCCGCCTGTCCAAAATCGCCAGCTCCTGCGTCAGCGTCCTGATCTTCCGATTCTGTCTTGACGCGATCGACGTCAAAGATAACAGAATCATAATGATAAATCCAATGGCAAAGATAAACAGGCCGTTCATATTATCCTGAATACCAAATATCCGAATAATCTTCACAAGCAGCTCCGGCACAACAATCAGAATGCCCATTACCACCCCGGCAACCAGCCACAGCAGCGTGTATTTTAAGTTGAGCGCCTTCTGCTTTAAAAAATACAGGATAACAAAAAAATAGCAGATCACTGCAATGATTAATGTCAGTCTCAGTGTAGCAGGTATCATTTCGCTTGCTCCTTCCCACGCGGATTCTGAAGATCCTCCCGCTTCCCTCTCCGAATGCCATAGCCCATACGGCAGATCAGTATTGCCAAAGTGACCTTAATCATATAGTAAATGGATTTTTTGAAGGTGATGGAACTGATTCCACCTTCTCTGGCCCGCATCTGCACCGGCACTTCCTTCACTCTTCCAAGATGCATGATCGCGGCAACGATAGCCTCCGGCTCAGGGTAGTCCATCGGATAATCTTCGCTGTATATTTTGATAAACATTTTGTTCACTGCCCGGTAACCGCTGGTCACATCCATAATGCGCCTGCCGGTAACAAGCCAGATCAATGCGCTCAGAATATTGATTCCCATTCGGCGTGTCACCGAGGACTGAAATCCTTCCTTTTCCAAAAAACGGGAACCGATCACCACATCGGCCTCCCCACTGTCGATCGGTTCCAGCAGCTTGTCCAAATAGGCTATATCGTGCTGCCCATCCCCATCCACCTGTACGGCAATATCATAATCATATTTTCTGGCATAGACATATCCCGCCTGCACCGCGCCGCCGATCCCCATATTGATCGCAAGATCCAGATAGTGAAAGTTCTCCCGCCTGCACAAATCACACGTATCGTCGGTAGAGCCGTCGTTGATTACCAGATAATCGTACTGCGGCGCCGTGTCCATCATATGCTTTACCACATGCACAATATTTTCCGCTTCATTGTATGCCGGTATGATAACCAGCACCCGTTGACTCTGTTTCATGCTTTTCTCCATTTTCTTGCTTTATCACGGATATGACCGTTCCACAGCTCCCTGAGCAGCAAATAGTAGGAAATATAGAATGCGCCAAAATTATACACCAAATACCTCTGCTGCCCGAAAAAGACCAGAGATATCACAATTACCATCACCACATTGCTTCCCAGGATAAGTGCCATAAACTCCGCGCATTTCTGATCAGCCTTCCTGTCAATAAACTCCCGGATCATCAATGCAAGCGCGGACAGATAAAGGAAGAGCGTCACCAGATGACACAACAGATAAATCGGTCCGACCTGAAAAAAAACAGTGCAGATAAACGCCTGCGGAAGCATCATAAACGTATGGTACAGAAACCGCCCAAAATGTGCCTTCAGCAAGGTTATCCCTATCAGCGTCAGATGCGCATTGCGGATTTCACTGTACTGATCGGACAATACAATCTCCGGATAGTTTTCCGCGTAGTACAGAGACGGCACTCTCAGGCATGTTTTTCCCACCTGTCCTACCCCTCCCACAATATCTTTCCACATCCAAAGTCCGTTTTGCGCGTACACATAACGCTGTTTTTCCTCATCCACAGCCTCATACAGCGCAACATACAGCCCCCTTACGATCTCATCCTCAAACAAATATGCGTCTTCGCTGTCCGCCTCGTACATACCGCGCGAAAAGATCAGACTGACATACTGACTCGTAGTAAATCTGCTTAGTCTCCTTTTCAGAGCAAGCTCCCTGTCTTCCTCCTCCTCTTTCTTTCTGGCGGCCTCTTCCTCAGCCGCTTTTTCGGCATCCATACCGCTCAGAAGATATGTTTCATAATCCTCTGGAGACTGCACCTTCATCGCAAACACAGAAAATGTTTCATTTGTCTTAATCAGATTTTTATACCCGGCTGTCAGTCTGGATATTACAAAAATACCAGCCAGACATATACATAACCCTCCGGCTATTCCGATGAACGCACGGATCCACACACAGGCTTTGCGCCCTTCCTGTTTTCGTCTGCAGACGATATATAAAAAAATAACGCTGCAAACCGCAAACAGAATCTGAAGCTGCGAGCGCAGCGCCGCCAGTACAAACGTCATCGCAAGGCTACCCGCAAACCACACATATTTTTTCGTCCACACAGCTTTCAGCATCACAATCACAAACAGATAAAACAACGCGTATGACAATCCTTCTGTCAAAATCTGCTGTGTAGCCATAGACTGTGGCATCTCTGTCGTAAACGGCATCAAAGATAAGAAGAAAAACAGATACGTTTCCCAATAGTGTAAATGGAACTCATCCTTAAGCGTCCTGACAAATAAGATCACACATACCGCTGCGAGAATCCCCTGCTCAACGATAACCGCATACAGATATCTGTCCAGACCGAACAGATACTGGTTTAGCAGCAGGAAGAGCGGATAAACAGGCATAACGCCTTCTATCGGGTCAATTTTTGTGTATGCGCCGCTGTCATCAAACAAAACCGGCTCTCTCGAACCGACAACCAGGAAAGAAAAAAGGGCAAGCAAAACCAGAGAACCGTAAAACAGCCGGTTCTTCTGTACTACATTCAGTTGAATCCGCTTTCCTTTTTCTACCATACCTTTTCCCTGTCTTATTCTCCAAATATCTCAGCCTTGTTCCTCTGCGCAACCTTTCCGTCTCCCACCTCGTAGATCGTGTCTACGTTGCGGATCGTGGTAAGTCTGTGCGCAATGATGATCATTGTCTTTATCCCCTGCAGATGCTCAATGGCCTCCATAACCGCCGCCTCCGTCTCATTGTCCAGTGCGGAGGTCGCCTCATCCAGCACAAGAATTTCCGGGTCATGGTAGAGCGCTCTGGCAATGCCGATCCTCTGTCTCTGCCCGCCGGATAATCTGACACCCCTGTCACCGACAATGGTGTCCAGTCCGAGCGGAAGACTCTCGATAAACTCCTTAAGCTGCGCCTTCTCCACCGCCGCCATCACTGCGCTCTCGTCAATCTGCCCTTCCTGCACGCCAAATGCAATATTATTGCGGATCGTATCGTCAGACAGATAAATGGTCTGGGGAATATACCCCACCTGCGCATGAAATGTTTTCGCCTGTTCATGGATGTTGATCTCATCCGCCATCACTGCGCCCTTTACCGGGGCCAGAAGCCCCAGTATAATATCCACCATAGTCGTTTTCCCAGACCCGGTGGAACCGATAAACGCCACGGTGGTGCCCTTTTCAATCGTAAAATTCACATGCTCCAAAACCCATTCGTCCGTGTCCGGATAATGGTAAGACACATCCTGCACGCAAATTCCCCTCTGCAGCTTCCAGTCCTCTATACACTCCTGCCCGTCCTTCTGGGTAAGTCCCTCAATTCCCACCAGATCATGATAAACAAGCTCCACGGAAGGCAGGGCGTAGAGCATGTTGGAAGCGTGCTCATTGATCCGTCCCACACTCGGCATAAGCCTCATAGCCGCCACCGCGAAAACCGCAAGCTGGGAGACAAAGTAAACCATATCAGCCTCACCGAACAGCAGCTTTACGATTACGGCGCTCAAAAGTCCCATCATGGAGACGGCCTCCACCGTATACTTCGGCAGAATCGAAATAGTCCTGGCAATCCGAAGCCCTCTGGCATACTTTTTCCAGTATTTCCGATATTCGTCAGTGAAATAATTCTCCCGCTCCAGAATCTTAATTTCCTTAATCCCGCCGAGCGCCTGATTCATCCACTGAAAAATTTTACCCTCATAATTCTGGTTCTCCATTCCGAGGCGGCGGCTGTACTTTCTGCTGATCATCAGAAAACCGCCCACAAAAACTGCAAGAAAGCCCAAAACAATGATCGTGATGGACTTGCTGATCACCAACAGATAAATCACCAGCACCCCGGAGACGGCAAGCTCTGCGCCAAGCTCCAGCGCATAAAGGATCACCTGCATAAACCGCGATGTATCCTCGTAAAGGCTTCTCTGCAGAATCGCAATGTTATTGTTCAGGTGAAAGGTGTACGGCTCCTTCATGTATGCGGAAAGAAGCCTCGTTGAGAGCTTCATCTGCGTATTGTAAGAAAAGCGGAAAATATAGTCTTTCTCCAGAATCAGATACGCGTTCTTGACGAGGTAGATGCCGATGATGGCCGCCGCAAGCAGTACCATAAACTGTTTGGCGGAGCGAAAACCGAAGAAGTCGTATACCATTTTCAGATACCAGGTCCTCTGAACCGATTCCGGATGCTGGAGAACATCAATAAAAGGCATAAAAACCATAACCGCGAGAAGCTCCAAAAAGCTCCCTGCCGCGATGGCTGCCGTGAGAAGCGCAAGCTTTCTTTTATCCCTTTTATCAAATATATATCCAAGCTTTGTGAGCATTCCCGCTCCCGAATTACTGTTCTCTCTGCCCATAGGCCAGCATACTCCTCATCCCGGCATCCTGCCGCTTCCGAATCATTTGTATTTTCACACAGGTTCTCTTCCGTCACCGTCCTGTGCAAACAGCGCGCTGCAAAGATTGCTGCGGGAATCCCTGTCGCTTATCTTTCCCGCCGGAGCTCCCGCCCAGGTGACGCCGGACTCTGCAATATCCTTCGTCACCACGGCGTTCGCGCCCACCGCCACATCATCCGCTATGCGGACAGCGCCGATCACCTTCGCGCCGCTTCCAAAATAACAGTTATCCCCTATCACAGCCGCCTCATGGCTTCCGTTTGTTGCGCCGATGGTCACACCCTCCTGCAGGCGGCAGTTTTTCCCGGCCCGCACATTCCCATGCACCACAATCGTCCCGTAATGGGGTATGGAAAGCCCCGGCCCGAACACATTGGGCGGAATCGTAAACCCAAGCCTGACGCTCAGACGGTGAAACCGCATTTTATGCCACTTACCAACCAGTTTTCCCATGACTCCGCGGCGGCAGTTCAAATCATACTCCACTTTTCGCAGCAGAATCTCAAACTTCCAGATCTCATCCCCAAACAGACGGGGACGCGCATCCTGCTTCCGTCCAAGCGCAAGCTGATCCTGTCTTATATATTCTCTGTATTTCTGCCTGCTGTCTATCATATTCTCACCTTAATCTGCTCCAGATACGCCGTATGCCCCGCCGCACGGTTTGCCTCCTCGGTGACAAGATCATGCTTGGCCAGCTTCCTCTTGCCGGGGGATCGTGTCACAAACCACTCATACTCCATATCCAGATTGCCGATGTCAAGTACGCGGTACCCCCGGCCAAACAGATCCACCGCCAGAAACTTCGCGGCCACACCTACCGACAATAAAAACAGCCTGTCCTTATCGTAGGCCGTGCAGGCGTCCAAAATGGCGGGAATCGCTCCGTAAGCATTGCTGGGAGGGCAGATGATACGCTCTACGCTGCGCGCCGTGTCAAGCAGGTCGTTGCCAACCCCGTTGTGCGTTTTCTCCCCCTCCACAACAACAACGTCTCTATTTTCCCATATTTTTCTGATTTTAGCAAACTGTGTGCCGCAGCCGCTGCGATCGGCGGCATAATAATAGCAGCGGGAAACAAAAGTACTGTAATATACCCTGTCGGGATTGCAGTATCTCTCATAAGTTTTTCTGCAAAACAGCAGATGATCCCTCCAGAACTGCCGGCTTTCCCTGTGATGATCGGAAAGGGTTTCAAAAATATCCGGTATCGTCACGATCAGATCGTCATGGGGATAGGCCAAAATCCCGGCAAGTCCTTCCGCGATCTCCGGGGATGCCTTCTGCAGCATCAGGTCGACGCCCTTTATCATCACGATCTCCCCGTCCCCGAATCGGACCATGCTCTTTTCGGTATTTAAAAGAACATCGATGGTTTCATCGATGGTGTGCACCTGTATTCGGTTATGCAGGATGCCCTTTTCATAGAGAAAATAGGCAATCGCCGCCAAAATATCTTTTATTTTCTGCTTCATATCTTTTCCTGACCGCCTTGGAGTCCGTGCCCTGTCACCGCTCAGCGCAGGTGTCCCTGCACGATTCGCTCCCGCATGCCCATGATGGTATCAAAATACTTGTCAAAATTATACTTTTCCACTACCGCACGGTAACCTGCCGCCCCCATAGACAACATCCGCTCCCGGTCTGACAGCATGGCATCCAGCTTCCCGGACAGATCCGCCTCGTCGCAGTCCCGGAACCAATACCCTGTCACGCCGTTTTCCACATAACAGGACGTGCCGTTGGTGTCGCTGCTGATCACCGGCAGGGAATAGCTCATAGCCTCCAGCTGCGACACCGATGCCATCTCCAGAGTACTCGGAATCACATACAGGTCCGCCGCCAGATACTCTTTCTCCATGTCACGCTTCGCCACATTTGTTTTCACCGTAACCAGATTTTCCATGTGGCGCTCCCTCACATAAGCATTTACCTGCTCACAGTATGCCTTCTGAAACCGATTCGTCGCCTCTCCCACAAGCGTCACATGTATGTCATATTTATCCCGAAGCTTCTCTGCCGCCCGCAAAAGCTCCAGATGGTGCTTTCTGATCTCATACTTGCCTATGCAGAGGATATGTACCCTGCCGTCTGCGAAATAAGTGCGCTCTTTGGGCGCTCTGCGCGGATTGACCACAAAGGGCACAAAATAATCGTTCTCCCGCACGGTCGTACCCGGCTTTTTTTCACCCATCACGGGCGTCATGCGGAGTGCCGGTGTCATGCGGTCCACCAGCCGGTGCGCCAGATCCGTCTTTGCAGGCTCCGACCAGAGCGGATTCTGGTTGTAGAGAATACAAGGATACCCCTTCTTCCTGCAAATATGATATGCCGCCATGGAATAAACCGAGCGTTCCCGCAAAATAACCAGATCCGGTTCAAATCCGCAGATCAGTTTTTTCAGTTTCCCAAGGGGCGGAAATCCATGCTGTATTTTAAACACAATGGCTGTCGGATCTTTCCTGTGAATTACCTTTACATAGAAAAAATCAATGAGTTTGTAAAGTTTCGAATACCCCAGCACAATGGGCGTCACACAGGAATAGTCCTCGATGATGGCCGCATAGTGGCTGATAAATCGCACCTCATGCCCCAGCTGCGTCAGTCCCTGCATGATATCCATCTGGTTGGTGTGGTAGCGCGGTGCCACATATAAAAATTTCATGCCATCCTCCAAAATTTATCTCTTCATCAGACGCTTTCTCCATCTCTATTTCCGCCCGATATATTTATTCTCTTTCAGACTGTACTTCCCGCCCTTTAAGAATTTATGCCGGATCACCCACCAGCCGGGCACCCAGATATACTTATGCATGGCCGGGGACGCGGAACCGATCATCCAGCAGTTCCTGTCGCATTTCCTCGTACACGCCCTTACTTTCTCCGCCTGCTCAGAGTTCCAAAGCTCGTCCCACGACTGCTCTCTGAGATTTCCCATGACCGCCTTCTTCTCCATCCCGTTACAGGGAATCACATCGCAGAAAGGGTCGATAAAGAAGGCATTTTTCGACATATCACAGGGCAGCAGGCGTTTGTTGCCGTATATATAGTTGATCAGTCCGTGATTAAAATAAGCGCGGAACCATTTTTTGGGCGACCGGCTCTTTAACAGCTCGTTGATCAGCTTCTCAAAATTCTGCGCCACCTTATATTTGTCATCAATCTTATTGTCCGTCTTTCGGAAATAAAAAGAATTGTGCAGAGTCGCCGTGGCAAACTCCATCCCCATATCGTTGGCGATATGGTAGAGCGGCACCAGATCCTCACAGTTCATGTCCTGCACTGTCATGCCAAACCCCACATCGGGATGCCCCATCTCCACCAGTGTCTTGAGCGTCTTATAACCTCTGTTAAAACCGTCGGGAATCCCCCGGATTTTATCATTCGTCTCCTGCAGTCCCTCGATGCTGATGCGGATTCCCACCTTCGGAAACTCCCTGCAGAGCGCAATAATGCGGTCCGTGAAATAGCCGTTAGTAGATATGACAATCCTGTCAGATTTCTTGTACAGCTCACGCACGATATCCGGGATATCCTGTCTGATAAAGGGCTCCCCGCCCGTGATGTTCGTAAACGCCATCTCCGGCAGCTTTTTGATATCCTCCAGCGTGATCTCCTCCTCCGGCCTGGTCGGATCCCGAAAGCAGTCGCACATGTTACATCTCGCGTTACATCTGTAGGTCACTATAACCGTGCCATATAACGTTCGTCTGGACATTTTATCATTTCTCCTGTCTTATAGGCTGCCCGGATGGAAATTACTTTCCATCCGGACTCCCATGATATACATTCCTCACTATTTTATCACAATATTCCCCAATTGTATCAAATTTTATATTTTTACAGTTTTCGCTGTACTTCCGGCAAAGCTCCGGCTGCTCCCACAATTCCCTGATGTGTGCGGTCAGTTCCTCCGTGTCCCCTCCCCGGAAAAGATCCCCGGTCCTGCCTGCCTGCACCAGCTCAGGCGCGCCGCCAAGATCCGAGACCAGCACGGGCGTACCGTACATCTGGGATTCCATCACGGAAAACGGACAGTTCTCATACCACTCGGACGGGTAAACGGAAAACCGCGCCCCTGCAATCAGTCTGTGCAGGGCCTCCCCTGTCACAAATCCTCTGTTCTCCACATTTTTGACCCTCGATACCTGTTCTTCAAACGGCCCGGATCCGGCGAAAACAAAGGGAATGTCCGGCAGGGCTTCACAGGCTTCCAGCAGCGTACCGATCCCCTTCTCCTCGGAAAAACGCCCGAAGTAGAGCACATAATCCGATGCCGTGCCGCCCCGTTTTTCCGTTCCTGTCGGTTGTGCAACGCCCGGCTTTCCCTCCGCCGTCCGTTCCACGAAGTTTCGCATCATCACCGTCTTCTCCTCCAAAAGGGGATTGGTGTCGAGCTGTCTTTTCATAAACTCACTGGGACAGATGATGACGTCAACCATGCCGTATGTCTGCCGCCGCATATAAAACCTGGCTTCCACCGTCCCGAGCAGGCTTTTTATGCGCGAGTTGTGAATGCACCTGTTTTTACTGCATGCTCCAAAGCATCCGCCCCTGCAGTCGAAACAGATCCTGCCCGTGGCGGGAATGCGCATCATATGGTTGGGACACACCCACTGGTAATCGTGGGCCGTGTACACAAGCTTTATCCTGCGGCCGGTCTTTTTTTCGTAGGCGCGCACCGCGTAAATCACGGAGGGCGTGAGCTGGAAATTGATGTTATTGAGATGCACCACATCCGGGTTCATGTCCTTTAGCACCCTGCTGATCCTGCGTTTCGCCTCAAAGGAGTAGATGATTTTAAAGGGATAAACGAGCTTTTGCAGCTTTCCCGTATGGAAATCCATGTCGGACGTATAGGATCCGGCCCGGTTGCCCACAATCCGCCCCTCATGCTCCATACCGAAATACTGTACGTCGTGTCCCCTCTTCTGTAATTCTTCCCCCAGCTTGAAAATATAAGTCTCCGATCCGCCGTTTGGATGCAAAAATTTATTCACCATCAGTATTTTCATTTGTTTTACTCCCACTTTGCATTATACAGTTCCATATCCTCATAAATGGGAATATAACTGCTGTAAGACTCCCCGCACCGCCTGTACGTCCATCCCTGATACACGCCGCTGTCATAATCCGGCGTGTAAGTGAGCGCTTCCCCGTCAGGAATCTGTATCTGCTCCACCACACCCTCATAGACCGAAAACGTCACCTGATGCATTTCCCCGTCCGCCGGCGCGGCAAAAGCCTCGTGGGACACACCCCATCTGGCGCACAGGCAGTTCAGCCGGTTTGCAATAAAATATTTCGTATACTTGACACTCGCGTCATAATTTACATACCGCAGCAGATCATCCCCGGAAGTCCGCACACTTTCCCATCTGGCTTCATCCATCGCCACGGAGGCTCTGATCCGCTCCGCATATCTGTCAATACCCGTGCTTAACAGTTTTTCAAAAAAGGGCAGAACTCCCGTATACTCCTCCACAATGCGCGCATACAGTTCAGGCGTCTCATAAAGCTTCTGATACCAGTTGATGGCGATTGCCAGACGCTCATTGTTGTTCACAACGGTCTCCCCGTAATTCACATAAAAGCTGTCGCTGCCGTCTTCGCCAAACGCCCGGTCATAATCCCATGCCGGGCCGGAGTACAGCTTTTCATCTCCTTTGTCCTTATAGAAATACATGCTGGTAGAGCCCGTATCCATCTCCAGCGCAATCTCATCCACCAGAAACCGTTTTGCAAAGCTGGCAAGATCCAGCTTTTCCCAGACTGCGGAGTCCCCATTCTGCACCAGCGCGTCAATCGTTTCCACATAGCCCTGTATATAATCCACCTGCTCCTTCGATGCATGCTGCGGCGCATTGATGGTAAAGTGGTCCCCCCTGGAAAGACAAAAACCGCTCTCCTCCGCTTCCCAATGCTTCGGATGGTCTTTCTCGATCAGATAACCGCCGTCCACATCCGCCCCGTCCTCCAGAAGGAATCCCTTATTGTCTTCCTCCTCGTAGCGCTGCGCCGTCCCCTCTTCTATGGAAGCATTTTTTTGTCTATTACCCTTTTCTATGTCATTTATATCAACACGGCCTGAACCCACGGTAATGGATTCTGCCAAAAGATAAATGCCCCGGTATTCCCCGTTCAGATACAGGTCTATCCAGGTTCCCTGGGGGCTGTAGGAAAGGCCAAGCTCCTGTGCCAGATCCATCGCAAGTTTATCCCCCAGCCTGCTGCCCTCATTCCACAGCGCCAGAAGCCGCCACCTGTCACTCTTTCTCAGGCCACAGAGAGGCTGATCCTCCTTCAATTTCAGCGAATACGGCTTTTTCTCATATTCCCATGTAGAATTTCCCCTGCCGGATATCCGCAGCAGCTCATCCTGATATTCCGTGACACCGTCCGCCTGCAGGACGCAGATCTTCCCCGTCTCCTCGTTCTCTTTATCCTCGTGCAGATACTCCATACCTCCGCTTGCGGTGTCAATAAACAGGGCCGGAATGTCCGCCGATGCCATCACGGCAGCCTCGCAGGCAAAGGATCCGCCGGAATCATCGGTAATCTGAAGCGCGTAAGTGCGGCCCTCCTCCCATGTAAAGCGGTCTCCCTCCTGGTAAAGCTTTCCGTCTATCCTCACACTGCTTCCACCCGTATCGCCCAGACGAATTTTATGGCTGCTGACACAGGATGGCAGGAAAAAATATCCCGCCGCCGTTTCTTCATCCATCCACAGAAGCACGCGGTTTTCGCTCTGAGCCGTGCGGACGCTGATACATGGCTGTCCGTTCTCCACCATGAGCTGGACATGATCTATTCTCATAAAGTACAGACAGCATACCGCCGCCACAACTGCCACGGCAAGCAAAATGCCCATGTAAGTCCTCTTGCGCATCAAACGATCTCCTTTTTCCCCGCCGCCTTTTCATAAACGGCCAAAGTACGGCCCGTCACATCGTCCCAATTATGCTTTCCGCATATATAGTCCACACCCTCTTCCCCCATGCGGCGCACCTCGTCGGGATGTTCCAGCATCCAGGCAAGCTGTCTTTTCAAGTCCTTCACATCGCCTCTCCTGAAGGTCAGGGCCTTATCCTCCACCACTTCCGTATTCTCACGGATATCGCTGACCAGACAGCAGTCCCCGTAGCTCATGGCCTCAAGCAGCGTAAGCGCCATACCTTCCACGTCGCTTGGCAGCACAAAAGCGTAGGCGTTGGCATACAGTTCCTCCAGAACCTGTCCCTGCACAAAATCGGTCATCAGGATTCTCTCATCTTCCGCCGCCATTCGGTGAATCTGTTCCATATAACCGTAAGCCTGGGAACTGCCCCCGGCAATTACCAGTTTTTTGTCTGTTTCCAGCCCGGAAAATGCCTCGATCAGATAGTGCAGCCCCTTCTCCGGCACGATCCGCGCCAGAAACAGGAAATAGCCATCCTTTTTCAGACCGTATTTTTCACCGATCACCGTCTGTCCCTGGGATGCCGGCCTGGTAATCCCATTGGGAATATAGGTCGTCTCTCTGTTGTATGTTTCCTTGAAATACTGCTTTACGTTTTCCGACAGCACAATCACTTCATCCGCATATTTCGCTGCCATACGCTCACCGAACTTGATCACAAAAGAGGCAAAATTTCCCCACTTCGCCCGCTGCCAGTCAAGGCCGTGAACCGTCACCACAATTTTTCTTTTCAGAAAATGCGGCAGCCAAAGCATGGCGCATGGCCCTTCCGCATGATAGTGGATTACGTCATAGCGGTGGAAAAGCGCCATAATCGTTGCAAAAAAGGAATAGACGATGGCGTTTAGGCTGCTCCGCCTGAACGTGGGCACAATATAGACGCGGACACCCTTGTAAAATTTCCTGCCCTTCCATCCATATTCCTGATCGTACTTTTTCCCGGAAACGTGATGGCCAAAGCGATTGTAAGCGTCAATCCGATGCCCCAGCGCCGCCATGCGCACGGAGAGTTCCTCCACCACCACTTCCACGCCGCCCTCCCTGGAAGGGATCCGCTTGTGGCCGATCATGGCAACGCGCATCCCTTGTCTGCGTGCACGCCTGAACACCTTTCCCTCCCTGATAACGTAGTATACAAAAGCGAAATTCGTATTCAGATACCGGGGCAGCATCCGCTTCGGATCTTTCAGAATACGAAACACCCACTCCAGACAGAGCTTCTGCATCCACATAGGCGCGCGTTTGGTCGTGCCTGCCGTGAAATCAAAGGCCGCGCCCACGCCCAGCATCAGCGCCTTTACCCTGTGGCGGTGCTCATACATCCACCACTCCTGTTTCGGCGCACCAAGGGCCACCCACACAAAATCCGCGCCGCTGTCATTGATCCTTCTGACAATCTCCTCGTCCTCTTCCCCGGTCAGTTCCCGGAAGGGAGGTGAATACATGCCTGCGATCTGCAGCTTCGGGAAACGTCTCAGCAGGGCAGCCCGCAGCGCCTCCAGCGTAGTTTCCGTACTGCCGTAAAAATAATGGCGATATCCCGCCTTCTGTGACAAGTCCAGAATCGCCGGCATCAAATCCGGCCCCGGCACCCTCCTTGCCTCCGAAAATCCTCTTTTCCTGCTTACGATAGAGAGAGGCTGTCCGTCGGGAAGGGCCATAGCCCCGCTGTTCTGCACATGGCGGTACGCCTTATCCCGGTAAGCCGTCACGGTAGTATGCACATTGGAGACACAGATGTAATCCCCCTTTAATTCCTCCAAATTGTCCGTGATGTAGGAGATAGTGTCCTCCATGTTCGTGACGTTGATGTTTGTTCCCAGAATTTTACAGTAAGTCAGCTTTTCCTTCATCTGATTCCTCATTTCGCTCTGCTGTTCTCTCTTTCGCGGCAGATTATATCCCACATTTACCGGATTTATCTTTTATCGTACCCTGAAATTTCAGTAACCGCCATAGTCCGTTTTCCCCGCCACCGCATCAAATGCCACAAAACTGCGGCGGCCGCTCCCAGTATCCCGCCAAGCAGTGCGCTTCCCACATAATACCGCACCGTTTCCAGTTTTACAGCCTTCCCCGAGACGATCTGCATGGGCGTCTGGGCATCCAGATAATTCATAACCCGGTACCCTTCGTAGGCCGGATCATCTTCACTCTCAAGATAGACGCTTGTCTCCTCCTGTGCATCCGTGTAGAAGCGCTGTACCACGTAGCCTTCCGGCTCCCTGTAAAGCAGTGCACAGAGAAGAATGCCTAAAAGCCCCCCGGCCATTGCAACGGCATACACTTTTCTTTTATGTGCCCTGCCGGCTGCACACACGGCTTCCAGAAACTTGTCCGGCAGCTCTGCCAGAGGAACGGTGACTTCCCGCCATCGCTTCGGAATCAGAAACAGCAGACTGTATTCCGCCTTTCCCTCCTTCTGCAGGAACAGCAGCTCTCCCAGAAAAATCAGCGTAACATTTTTGAAGGAACTGTTAAACAGGAGCTGCTCCGTCCACCCCGCCGCCAGAAAGCAGGCCAGAATCACCAGCTCCCTCGTGCGCTGTTTACGCGTATCATAAAAAAACAGCGCAAAATATCCGAGCATGATCACCACTGTAAAGACAAGGCCGTAATTGATGTAGCACCAGATATAAGAACAGTCCATATTCATGGAAGCGTTGACCACCTGGGACACATCTGTCCCAAACAGACTTGTGTAGCCCGACTTCAAGAACTGCTCCGCCAGCCAGATTCTGGTATTCAGCAGATTATTTAATTTATGTGTCCAGATGCCAACCATGGGCATGCCAAATAAATAGATCAGTGAAAAATAGTCATACAGAAAAAACGGCAGGACAAAGGACAGGAGCAGACAGACAGGCAGCACCAGATTTACCAGCAGCTTCTCCGCAAAACAAAATCTGGGGCGAAGCCTCACATACAAACAGCCCGTCAGCAGTACCGCCACGATGCCGAATCCCGTATAGCTGACAGAATAAAAAAATACAAGAAAATTTCCGGCCATAAGAAGCGCGTACTGCTTAAAGCCATATCTGTCACCCATTTCATATATCATGAGGGCACATAGCATCAGATAAGTAATATGCAGAATGTTTGGATGCGTAAATCCCAGACTCCAGCGGAAAATATGGCCAAGTCCCAGCTTCGCGTGCACACGGTAAACGGTATGTTCCAGACGGAAAAAAGAAAAAACGGAGATTCCGATAGCACAGATTGTCCACACCCAGACAGCCAGATGAAGTACCTTTTTCATCGACATTCCCTTCATGCCGAGCACCGTAAACGCCACAAAAAAAATGGCAATCTGTCGCGACTCAAAATAAACCACCGCCACGAGCGCCATAAGCAGGATCTGCAAAACTGCCTGCCTTTTTGTGTAGGAGGACAGGCAAATTTTCAAAAAGCCAAGGGCAAGGGCAGGCAGAACAAGCAGATAAAAGAGCTTCTGCCCCTCGTAAAATCCAAGCCCCTTTGCCAAGGACAGGAGGATAAAAAAACCGTAATAGCACGCCTCCTGTATGGTTATCGTTTTTTCACACTGTCTATATTGTTCCATATGCCTGTCCAGTCCTTTCGCTTCGCGACATCATTCCCCCACACACGCTCTGGACGCATCAGGCTAAAGCGCTTCAAGCGCCGGGCCAAGCGACCACGGATACGCCCCGTAACGCTGGGGATATCGGGAGAAGCCCTCGCACTCCCCGGAGCACTGATACACCAGCCCGCTCCTGACAGAACGCTCCAGCGCATGTCTTCCCGCCGTCAAGGCGTTCTCATATTTGACACCTGCAAGCACGCCAAGCGACATTCCCTGTACCAGAGCGCAGCAGATCATCCCCGCCGCAGAGGTGTCCGCAGGCCCCTCCTGCGCTTCCAGCTGCCAGGAAAAACAGCCGTCCTGCCTCTGATAAGCCAGCGCCGCATCCACCAGCGCAGTGCAGGATGCCTCCAGCCGCTCCCTGCCATACCCGGAAATCATACAGCCCATCATACCACGAAGCAGCCAGCCCACAGCCCTCCCCCAGCCGATGATTCCGTATTTGCAGCCGTCCGTCATATCATAACCGTGATAGGGAAGTTCCGTTGCTCCGTCCATACCATAGGATAAAAAGTTCACAATCTGTCGAAGGGCCAGTTCCCTGTACTCCTGCCTGTCAAAAATTTCCCCATACCGATAGAGAAACGGACAGGCCAGACCGATACCGTCAACAAAGACCGTTGTCTCTCCGTTAGCCGGACGGTATAAAAAACTTCCGGCTCCGTCCACCGGATGAGCCGCCGCACAGGAGGCCATCTTGTCCAGCGCCGTTTTTAACTGCCCCTCTGACAGTCCAGCAGTCTGTCCTGCGCCCCCCTCTTTTATCTCCGCATACATGCCCAGAAGCGTCTCCCCGGCAAGCAGATCATCCACATACATAACCGGCATGTCTTTTTTCAGCCATCTCCCGTAATATGCCGCGAGGGAACGCTCTATCTGCCCCATCCGTGCCGCAGCGTCTGAAATCTCTGTGCTTCCAGGATTCTTTGCTGCAGCCGCCTCCTGCGCAAGTTCTTCCCTGCAATGCCAAAGCCCCGCCGCTAAAAGCCCCGTGGGCCAGAAAATGACATCTTCTCCCGGGACTTTTCTCCGTAAGAGCAGGCGTTTTACCAGATCCTTACCCTTTTCCCGCCTGCTGCGCACACCGTACTCCAGGAGCTCCTTACAAGCATTGTCGATCAGAGGAATCTTATTCATATGAACCTCCCAGATTTCCGCTTCACGGAATCTCTCATTCCTTCTCACCCTTTCTTCCGCACCGAAATCCTTCCTGCCGCCGCTTTCCACAGATAAGAAAATTCTTCCGTCCTGTGAAACACCGCCAGAAACACCAGATTGTAGAGCAGCGTAATCACAATCACCATCAGCGCAAACGTAAAGATTGTGACCTCCCCCATGATCATATGCCGGATCGGCGCAGCCACCGCTCCCACCGCCAGAATCACCCCGATATATTTCAGCGAATCCTTGAAATAGGCGCCCGCCTTTTTGTCAAAACAGGCCCGGTAAATAATCCCGGGACGGATCAGGTTCGCCAATATGCCGGATACTAACGTCCCTACATAGACGCCCGTGACGCCGATTTTCTGCACCAATGCAATGGACACCACCAGATTGACGGCTCCCTGCACAAGCGGCAGGAATCTGTCCTGCTCGAAGAGTCCCGAGGCAATCTTGAAATTGAGGAGCACCGTGCGTCCGCCTTTCAAATAAAAATCCGTCACCAGAAGGGTTACCGTCATCTGCGGCAGCGTCCAGCCATCATCCCGCAGCCATATCCCGCCTATAAAAGGGGTGAGCAGATGAAAAAAGCCCACAGCGCCAAATCCGAAAAGCCAGCAGGCAAAAAATCGGTACACCTTAAAGAGCAGGTACTGCCTCTCCTTTGACTCCGTGGCCACCACATTGCCAAAGCCCGAAATCACAGAGTCAAATATGATGTTCACAAAGTTTCCCACATAGGTGATGATGTAGAGATAGTTGCCCACAACAGCCGAAGTATCTACATTGACAAAGGAGGAAATCACAAGTGTATCCGTCTGAAGCCTGGCCACATCGCCGACCTTATGACAGATCAGCGCCTTCGTCTTGGAGGCGACTATCCGGGTCTCCTGCGGCGTAAGTTTCTTCACGTCTTTATCCCGCAGATAGGGGTAAAGCCTGTTCATATAGAGCGTCACAAAAATTTTCTGTAAAAATTCCACCACAGACTGTGCCAGCAGATAAAACAGAAAATTCCTGAAAAGCAGCAGAACCGTAATCTGCACTGTGGCCGCCGCTATCTTTGTCAGGGTCGCGATGTTGGTCTGGATATAATTTTTCTGTTCCGCATTTGACAGACTGTATTTATAGGCGACAAAGTAGCTGATCACCGTGTTAAACAGAAACAGGTAATAGTACAGCGTCAGTTCCTTCACGGTCAGATTGCCCGGATTCTTCAGGAATAATTTTAAAAACGGGGAAATCGCGATTCCCGCCGCCGCGATCACACCCGCAATCGTCAGATACGCCTTTTTGTAGAACCGCATGTAGGACTTGATCTTCTCGATATCACGCTCCGCCACCGGCTTGTAAAGGCTGTAGTTCAAGGCCGTGCCGATCCCCAGCTCCGCCAGGGACAGAACACTTAAAACACTCGTGTACGTTTCGTTTACTCCCGAAAACGTCCTGCCAAGCACATAGATAAAGACCGTCCGCTGGATAAAGTTCACCAGCAGGATCACCAGATTGCTGATATATCCGAATATGATATTTTTTCCGGCTTTCTGTATTCTGCCCATAATTTATCCACTTTCAGTCGTGCAGGCTGTTCCACAGCTTACGGAGTTCATCCCCTGCCTCAGCCGCCTTCCTGCAGTAATCAGGCATGATTTCCTGCAGTTTTCCCCGGATCTCGCCCTCTCTTTCCATCATCCACTCAAACGCGCCGATCAGCTCCTCCGGGTTGGAGAGTGTCTGTACCGGCAGCACATAGCGCTCCGGGTCTCCAAAGAGATCCTTCGCGATTCCTCTTGCTTTCACGGAATACCCCACCACCAGCGTGGGAATCATGGACGAATAAGCCGCGATGGTAGCATGCGTTCTCGCCCCGATAAACGCCCGGCATTTGGAAATGACATATTTGAGCTTCTGACAGGACATGTCCTCAAACTTCACCACTCTGTCATTCCCCTGGTAAACGCCGTAAAGTTCATGGATTGTCAGCCTGTCGTCATTGTTCTTCCATATCACATGGGGGATCAGCGCGATGTGACAGTCCGTGGTCTCCAAAATATGGTCAATCAGTTTTCGATAATTCATTATTGTAATGCCGTCTTTTTCTTCGTACTTGAGAATCATCGGGCTGATATTGATGCCTATGGTATTTCCCTCGCTGAAACCGAATGGAAGCTTTGTCTTTTCCGGCTTCAGAGCAAAGGCCGGATCCGGGAACTGTTTCACATTCTCCGTCACTCCGGCTGCCGCAAGCGCCTGCGTCGTGATCGACTCCCTTGGCGTAATCAGCGCGTACCTCTTCATGTCCTCCACCACTTCCGGATCCTGCAAAAGCTCCGGCTCCAGGGAACAGCCCCAGAGAACGGTTTTCGCTCCCGCCCTGTTGAACGCGCTGTTGGCGGTGACCGCCTCCTTCTTTGACAGCTCGTAGCAGTACATGTCTCCACCGATGGAGAGATAGAGCGGCGCCAGATTTTTGCCCATCACCTCACGGAACCGATAGCGCATAAAGGATTCGGGATCGTGAAAAATTTTCCGCCAGGCGTAATACCACACATGGGCGAAAAAGTGCTCCGCGATCTTACGCTCCTGCAGGATATCACAGAGCGGCTCCACCGAGTAGTGCCTGTCCTCCTGCTCGCTGTTCGTCACAAGGAGCTTCGGAATCTCTTCTATCATATGGCAGGTGCTGTTGACAATCGCCTCACAGCCGTGATTGCCGCTTCCGCCGTGTAAATACATTACTATTCTGTCGTTGTTGTGTTCCATGCTGCTGCCTTTCAGAATTTTTATCTATGATGAGTATATCATAAACACTGATACCGTTACAGTAAAACATTTCCGGCGGGGGTGACGAGTGTCCAGGTGGGCCAGAGCTTTTTCATCTGTTCTGGTACGCAGGTCTGAGTGTTTTTGTGAATGGAGGGGCGGAGCATGATCTTACCGGGGGTTCCGTTCAGTCGCGCGCCCCAGAAGCTGAAGGTGCTGTTGGCGCATATATTATGTCTGCAGCAGCTCATAAGCTGCATGTCATAAAAGCTGTTTTCTCCCTGGTTCCAGTCCACGATGTGGAACGCTTCCCCCTGAAAATGCGCCCGCACATAATCCGCGTCATCCGAGAAGACGTAGAAGACCGCTCCGGGGCACTTCTCTTTCATATAACCGACACAGGCGTCATAATACGTTTCGGTACAAATCCCGCCAAACATAGCCTCGTTGGCGGCGTCCAGGTAATCCCCTCTGCGGACATGGATGCTGACGGAAGGCTGTTCCGCCATCGCTTTCATGGTCTCCCGGTTTCTGGCATCGCCGCTCTTCGGAAAGCGGATTTCCTCTCTAAGTCTGTCAAGAATGTCCGCGTAGTACGCCTCGCAGGCCCAATACCCGGACAGATAACGGTTCTGCCACGTGAAAATCTGCGGATGATACATTTCTGATTCCTCAAACAGAGGCGCCTTTCCCGGCGCAATCCGCTTTTTCACTTTCTCCGCAAAGCCCGCCTCCTCCTCATAGATTCTCCCAAGAAGCGCCCGCACTTCCTTCTCGGAAGCCATTTCCAGACAAAGTCCGTCGAAGTCAGAAAGCGCAAATTTCCTGGGCGCGGCCGCCGACTCCTGGTTCTTTTGCAGGAACCAGGAAAGATCCAGTTTCACCTCTGCACCCAGGCTCTGAAATTTTCGAAACAGTGCGTACTGCTGCAGTTGATTGCCCAGTCCGCCCATGACTCTTATGATTATCACGTTTCCTATCTCCCATTCACCCATCTAAAACGGAGTGATTTTTTGGTTCCCCGCAAAACTACCGCCGGTCATAGAGGCGCAGGATCAGTCGCAGCACCCGCAGCAGCACACCGCCGGGATACAGCATTCCCATATACAAAAGCTGATTGGACCGCTCCGTTACCGCAACCGGCGTATTGTGCAGCATTGTTTTTATGTTCTCCTCCCCGAAAATGGCCTGAATCCTCTTTCGGTAACCTTTGTCCGGGGCGCGTAGTTCGTTCTTCATCACATACATCAGCATGTAGCAGTGTTCCCTCGCCACCGCACGGACGGCGTCCGGCGCCTTCTTCTCTTCCGCCGTCCGTCCCACAGCCTCCATCAGCCTCTCCACGCCTGCAAAAAGCCCCTCGTCATAGCCGTGCACCAGGGATCCCTCCACATAGCGGTAATGGTAATAAAAAGCATCCTTCATAATAACCACGCGGCTGCTCTCCAGAAATGCTGGATACATCAAGTTTGTGTCATCCCCGAAGCGGAGACTGTAATCATAATATGTTTCATTGCCCTCGAAGAGAGATTTTTCACACAGCTTCATGCAGCGCGACAGGGGAATCACCTTCTTTTCCTCCCCGATCAGCTTCGCCTTAATCTGCTCCCTCAGCCTGTCACCCTCGTAGATTCCGGGTTCTGTGCCGCTTTTTACCTCCTCGGTTCCCCTCTGCTTCTCCACCACATGGTCACAGCAGACGATCTCCCCCGGCACACCTGCCAGACGTCCGGTCATCTGAACAAGCATCTCCGGCTCCAGATAGTCGTCGCTGTCCACAAACATATAATACCCGCCGGAGGCCGCCTCCATACCCGCCACGCAGGCCGCCGTCGGGCCGCCGTTTTTCTGATGGATGACCCGCACCCGCGCGTCCGCCTGCCCATACGCATCACAGACCGCGCCGCTTGCATCCGTGGATTCGTCGTCCACCAGAATCACCTCGATCCGCCGGTAAGTCTGTCCCAGAATGCTGTCCACGCACTCCCGCACATACTCCTCTTTGTTGTATACAGGCACTATGATGCTGATTAACGGATTTGTCCTTTTCATTCTTTTCCACGCCTTCTCTCTTTGCTGCAGTGGTACAGCCACACATAAAGCCCCGGCAGGCAGGCAAACAGCCTCACCTTAATCTTGTAACCTGCCGGCAGATAAGGAGCACATGCTTTCTTATTTGCAATTCCCTTCAGTTTCCTTTGGCATACCTGCAGATAGGCTTTCGCCCGCCTCCGATCCTTCCCTGACAACCGGGCAATCTTTCCCGCCGTCAACATAACCGCCACCATAATCTGGGCATCCGCCCGGGCCGCCAGGTAAGGCTCTCTTTCCACAATCAGTTCGCGGGCCATCTCCCAGCAGTAAACCTGATCCATGTAGGCCGGCGTAAAAGGTCTCTGCATGGCCCCGCCGGGATTCTGGTAATAGGCGTAGCCGGGATAAGCCGTCTCCACGGCCTGCTTCATACGAGGCAGAAGCTCCACAAGAAACAGCATGTCCTCGCCGATGGTCAGTCCTTCCCGGAACCGCACCTGTCCGATCAGATCCCGTCTGTAGAGCTTACTCCAGCACCGGGTATTCCCCCGCAGTATATTTTCTCTCAGATAGCTTTCGCTGTCATATTTTTTTCCTGTGTCCGCACCTGTCAGCTCCTCTGGCATTTCTCCCTCCGTCCGAAGCCGTTCCCACTCTCCTGCCGTTCCCCAGGCGGCAAAGCTGCATCCCGCCATATCACTGCCCGTCCGGCAAAGCAGTCTATGCAGACTCTTAAGCACGCCGGGGCGCAGTCTGTCATCGGCGTCCACAAACATAATATAAGCGCCTTTTGCCTGTTCCAGCCCACGGTTGCGTGCCGCTGAGACACCCAGATCCGGCATCGTAATCACCCGCAGGCAGGAATGCTGCCCGCACAGCCGCTCGCAAACCGCCGCCGTATCATCCGTAGAGCCGTCATTTATAATAAGCACTTCCAACGCTTCACAGTCCTGCGCCAGAATACTGTCGATACATTCTTCCAGATAAGCAGTCCCGTTGTGAACCGGGACAATCACGCTGATTCGATCCACTTTTTTCTCATACTCCCTTTTTCATCGATGAAATCGGTACATGTAACGTTTCTCTTTTCTGATAGCAGATTGTATGAGGCGGCACATCTTTTTTTATGACGCTTCCCGCCGCGATCACACAGTCGTCTCCGATATGCACGTCCTTTAAGATCGTGCAGTTTGCGCCAATCCAGACACGGTCTCCGATTGTAATTTCACCGATCAGAAACTCCTCGCCCTGATTTTTGAAATTATGGTCATGGTCAACAATAACCACATTATTGCCAAATCTACAGTAATCTCCTATTTTGATATGCCCCATACACGTAATACAGCCGCCTATCGCATAAATGACATGATTCCCTATCTCCAGCCGGCCATCGCCCGCACAGATAAAATGCATCTTGCCCCGGTTCTCGTTTTTCTCCCCAAAACTCATATGCCCTTTTCCGGAAAGTTCAAGATAGACACGGTCAAATCCCTGTATCCACGGCATCTTGAGCCGGGATCCGTAACGGCACTTCCAATAAGCGATTTTAAACAGACTTTTTAAAGCCTTTAACTTTACATTCATTTTGTCATACATGCCTTTCTGTAAGTCTCTTCCAACTTCTGCAAATGAATCTTCAAACTATATTTCTCCTCTACCGTCTTCCCTGCCAGCTCTCCCATACTGCGGCATAACTCCCCGTCCTGCAGGAGCGCGCCGACATCTTCCGCCATAGCGCCCAGATCGCCGGGCGCTTCAAGAAAACCACTCTTTTTGTGGGTGATCAACTGCGGGATCCCGCCTACGGTAGTTGTCACAATGCCCAGTCCATAGCCCATCGCCTCCAGAACCGCCATCGGCATACCTTCATTATAACTCGGAAAAAGAAAGACCGCACTTTGCGCCAGCAGCTTTTCTTTCTCCCGCCCGCGCACCCACCCCGTGAACGCCACGTCGGATAGAAGATTTTTTTTGCGAAACGCCTCTTTTATCTGTTCCATCTGCCCATCTCCCGCCATCACAAGCCGGGCGTCCGGGCATTTCTTCTTTACGCTTTCAAATATGACAGGTATGTCATAACATCCTTTTCTTTCTTCCAGAGCGCCCAGAAACAGAATCTGGTTCTTTCGCCGCTTCACATGATCCCGTTTCTCGGGCAGGGCACAATAATTCTCTATCACGTCGATTCTGTCCGCCGGAACAATCCGCGCTATTTTTTCTTTCCATTCCTCCGATAACACGATGAACCTTGTACACTTCCGATAAACCCTGCGCACCCTCCTCTTTTTGGCGGCAGACGCCCTCTCATAGAACCTGTCAAATTCCGCTCCGTGGATATGATTCACCACCGGAATTGCAGCAAGCCGGCTCAAATAGATAAACGGCATTTTCCGATAGAAGCTTGGCCCGAAGGAGGAGTGGACATGCACCAGATCGGGGCGGTCCCTCCTGAGCAGTCTGCGAAAGGCCAGATACCCCTCCAGCGCCTTTTTCAGCTTGGCCCATTTGCTGCCGTTCTGATAGGATTCGATATAGGTGATGCGGTACCGCTTCTCAAGGGCGCTCCCCCGGTAACCGTTTACCACGGAGGCGATTCCGCCTTTCACGGCCTCATTCGGCACGATCATACATACATGCAATTTCTTTCCTCCCCCGGCCGGATACCGCTGCTCCTCCTTAGACAGGCCAGCCGCTCCCTCTTACTTGGATCCCTTCCCCGTCAGCACCACCCACACGGTCTGAAACAGGATTTTGATATCCAGTCCCAGCGTCCAGTTGTCGATGTATTCCAGATCCAGTTTCACAACCTCGTCAAAATCCACAATCTCGCTTCTGCCGCTGATCTGCCACAGCCCCGTGAGTCCCGGCGTCATACTGATCCTGCGCCTGTAGTGGGAATTGTACTGCTCAAACTCACCCTCAGTGGGCGGCCTTGTGCCCACCAGGCTCATGTCTCCCTTTACGATATTAAAAAACTGGGGCAGCTCGTCAATGCTTGTCTTTCTGATAAATTTACCTACCTTCGTGATACGCGGGTCGTTCTCCATCTTAAACATGAGCCCCTGCATCTCGTTTAGCGCTTCCAGCTCTTTCTTCCGCGCCTCCGCATCCGTATACATGGAGCGGAACTTATAAATTTTAAAGCGGCGGCCGTTTTTACCGATTCTTGTCTGTGCAAAGAGAACCGGCCCCGGCGAGTCCAGCCTGATGGCCAGCGCCACAAACGGGGTGATTACGATCGTTATGAGACAGCCAACCAGACCGCCCACGATGTCGATCAGCCGCTTCACGATCATGCGCCTGTAATCAAAATGATTGATCGAATAGGTCACCACCGTAAATCCGGCAAAGCTTCCCACCCGAACCTCCTTGCTTGGCCTTTCTATGATATCAATGTTATAATGACAGGCCACACCCATAGACTCCAGGTCATAGATGATGTGCTTCACATAGGCCATGTCCTCGTCCGGCAGGCTGATAAACACCTCGTCAAGGGGCATCTGTCTGGCCAGGGAAAGCACGTTTTTCCGGTTCGCGTTCACGGCAACGCCTTCCACCGTTTCACCCTTCCTGTCCTTGTCCACACAGGCTAACGCCACGATCTCATAGTTGATATCCATAGCCGCTTTCAGCTTGGAAAGGGTTTTCTCCATCGCCGCGTCTTTCGTAATAATCATAATCTTTACAATGTTGGACTTGGCCGTGAACCAGACCCGCAGCGCCTTCTTCATCGCGAGCCGCACAAACCATACGACAAAAATATTCAGAATGGCAAAATACCCCATCACAAGACGGGAGACGTCCGCGCTTCTCTGCAGCATAAAGAGAAAGGCCATCACGGACAGCTCCATAAAGACATTGAATTTGGTAACCGCTATAAACTCGACCAGAACGCCTCTTTTTATAAACTCCCTGTTCCAGTCAAACATAAAGCTGTAAATCGTGCAGAACAGCAAAAATCCGATACATACCACGAAGTGGAGCTCAGGCTCCATGACTCTGGAAAACTTCCGATACCGTATCAAAATGGCTGCCATATATGTCAAGGCTATGCTGAACAGATCCGTGAGAAGCAGCAGATAGCTCTCTATCAATTTCATTTTTCGATTCATAGAACTTCCTCATTAAATATATATTAAATGTAAATTATTATTTTTAATGATTATTTTATCATAATGTTTTTATTGTTGCCACCGGCTGACAGCTTTTACTGCTCTATGGGCTCACCAAATCATTCATTTCCTGTATAATTATCATTTATATACCGATACAGCTTTTCAAGTTTCCTCTGAATTTCTATGTAGACCTCCGCTTGATCCTCCTGCTCAAATATTTTCTTGCCTGCGGTATTTTCCTGATTAAATACTCATCAAATATCTTTTCATAATATCTGGCTTTCATATTAATTCTATTCAATCTTAAATTCTGCTTATTTGCAACGTGCGCAGCGATAGCGGAAACAATAATGGATATAACAGAAACCACGATCGCTATCGTTGATAATATCACTTCAACCATAGTCTATCCCCTTACTGTAATTTTTTCAAAATATTATTTCGCACTCTGGAATTCCCGGAAATAATATTCGTTCTCTCTTCTGTTGCAAGCAGACCAATCGTTTCAACAATATTCGCAAAAAATCCCTGTACAAAAGAGGATGCCACTCCTCTGATCTGTTCTGGAAACTCTATTGTAAATTCTTGATACAGATCTATTTTCCCCCTTACCTGTTCTTCATATATCTTTCTTCCATAGTCATAACCAGCCAAATTACTTAAAGTTTTATCGAACACCAAATTTACTTTGTTCATTTTCCCACTCCTTTTTGATTGCATAATTTAAATTATACGCTACTCCCGGTAAAAAAGTTTCTATTGTCATGAACAGCTCTTTCTCCGGAACTTCTGTCAAATAGTTTTGCTGGCGGTTGAAGCCTATAAATTTATCTTGATTATACCCCATAAACTCCTTCTCAAAAAAGAATATTCTGTTCCCACTCAGCATATAGCATAAATGCGTATTGGACTGCTCCTCCAAAGACTGAAGCAGTCCGGTCAGCCCTGTTCCCCCTACACTGTTTTTTTCTATATCTCCCGATATCTTATGCTGGAAAGATGAAAGCGGAGATGCAAAGTGCTTTTCATACGACTCTCTGCTCCTGCAGCTTCGCATCCCATCATCATAAGCAGATAATTTCTGCCGATATACACAGAAATCAGATGGGCCTCCACCACCGTGTACACCGCAAACATCACAAAGAGCGCAAGCCCGCAGGCGTCCCGTCTGCGCCAGAGGCGCCAGAGCAGAATCAGATTAGCCCCCACATACAAAATGCCCGGAATCACTCCATAGCGGTAAAACACCTTAACCCAGCCCATGTCAAAATAATAATTCATATTATTCTCACAGGAAAAGGCAGACCATGTCTGTATCATGCCGTCATTTTTTTCAGAATCCGTCAAAGATATGATTCTCCCGTTGATATAGCGGTCAATCTTACCTAACAGCACGATATGCCCATTGTCCCCCGGATTCCAGTAGAAAAATTCATTCCACTGCGCCACCCGCACCCGTTCGGCACAGACCGCCGCATCCACGGAGAATGCGATGCACAGCAGAAAAACCAACAGGCCGCAGACATAGAAAAACGTCATTTTCCGCAGGCTTTTCACGACAGTCAAAAGGCAGGCGCCGCAAAGAAACGCCGCCGTAATCAGCATGCTGGTCTTCGAGCGGGTCAGCGCATAGACACCCGCGTTTAACAGCATCAAAAACAGGTAACTGTACCATTTCATCCGGTCAAACCAGACGTAAACGCCCAGAGCCGCAAGCATAAAAAACATGCAGGAGAGCGCATTCGGGTGTCCCATCCCGAGCGTGTAGCGGGTTTCTTCCTCCCCCAGCTCCCCGATATAACGGGTGATTTCCGCCGCCTCATGCCCGAAATCCCGGGTCAGGCTGATATCCCCGTAAATTCCTGTCACAGCCAGAGCGACAATGGCAAGGCACCCTGCCAGTGTCACATAGAACGTATATTTCAGAGCCGCTCTCACAGGAATGCCTTTGCAGGCCGCCACAAACGTCACCACACGGATTATGTCGTTGGCTCCTGTCACCCTGTAAGATATAAACCCCACCGCCTCCATCACGAAAATAAGCGCCCACTCCCGCCGCTCATAGCGCGTGAGCAGAAGCTTACACGCAAACAGAAGAAAGGTGAGTCGAAACAGGTACCCCTCTATGGGATTGACATAGCTGCTCTTGTCGACAATCACCATCAACAGCTCTATAGTCAGTCCAATATAGAAAACAAGACGTGGAAACGGGCTTTCCTCCCGAAGCCGCCTGTAGAAATTCATTATCATAATCTACCTCAACTCTGTACTCTTTCCGCCCCATCCGCAAACAGGCCAGCCTTCCACCGACCGTCCGCCTGCAGCCAGTTCCAGCCGTCCTTACCGCCTCAGAACCTGTGCCAGCGCTCCGTGCACCCTGCGCAGCCACTGCTTACCCGCCAGCTTTGTCCTTTTCCAGAAAATCCCCGCCGGGCTGATTTCCGGGGCAAGCAGAAAATCATACTCCTCTCGGTGTGTCCGCAGATAAGCCGGAAAGCTCTCATCGATTTTTACCCGCACAAACTTGGCGTCCCGGTCAAAAATATCCTCGCCGCAGAGCAATCTGTCCACCGCCTCGTTTAAGTAGCGTTTGCTGTTATATTCCGAGTGCGCCGCCGCCTGCACCTTCACCCCGATGCGCTTCGCCACATCCCGCTCGCCGTCGCCGCCCATATAGCCAAAATGCCAGCCCCCGTCCGCAACGCGCACACTGCGCGGATCTTTCGGCGGCACCTCCCGCAGATACACAATGCCCTCCTCCGGCAGTTCTGAAAAACTGCAGACTTTCGTGCCCAGCCACTGTCTTCTCTTCACACCTGGAAACTCCCCCGTGATGGAGAGCAGATTGCCGGAAACCTCCTCCATATTTAGGAAGCAGTAAAACATCCGCTGGGCCAGATGATAAATTTTGCCCGCCTCAAAATGCGCAAGCAGTTGTACCAAAGTGTCCGGGTTCGGAATCTCATCCACATCGCTGAATATAATCACGTCCTCCGGCTTACAGCCGGATAGTCCCCTGATCAATTGGTTTTTCTGAAATTTATCCCGCTCATGTGTGGTAACTCCCTCCATCGGCGAATTTTCCACCGCCACATACCGTATCTTATCCTCAAACTCCGCAAAAAGCTTCCTGTTCTCGGCAAAAATCATCCGCTTCGGCTCCCCGGAAAACGTGACAGAAGCCTCCTCGATCACAAAAAAATCCACATACGGCGCCATGATCTGCATACGCAGTTTCAAGATATCCAGTTCGTTGAAAAAAGGAATACAATCAAATATCATATGTCATTTATCCTTTCCGCAGTGTCTTACCGACAGCCGCTCTGCCCTTTGCAACGCTTTATCTTGAAAGTCTGCGCCAAAACAAAAAAGGTCTCGCGAAATCCTTGCACTTTTGCCATCCGCTCTTCCACGGGTTCTTAAACTGCGGATATTGTGCGTTCCTGCCGCGCCATTTATGGAAAAGAAAGGGGTTCTCCACATCCATGATCTCGGGGATCATATGCTCATGCCCGAAATACTTCGCCACCTCAATGGGCGCAAAACACATCCCCGCCGCCTCAATTTCATTGCGGTATTTACAGCAGAGAAAGATATCCTCGTTATATTCATCTTCCTTCTCTATTTTTTCCCACTTAAGCCCTGCCTGCGCGGGAAAATCCATAAGCCTTCTGCTTCGGATCGACACGCTGTTTCCCACCCGGACAATCTCTCCTTTGGCATCCCGGTAAGAGTAGTCGTTTTGCGGCAGCGGCCACGGGGATCCGATATAGTCATAATCCAGAAACGCGTCCTGCCAGCTCTCGGGATGCACCACAAAACCGTCGGCGTGGACAATCAGTGCAAATTCAGTGTGAATGTGCTCTCCCAGTTCATACACCATTTTGTAGTTAAACTTGTCTATGTTATCCAGCTTAGAGGTATGGGAATATCGGATGCCCTTTGGCAGTGACAACGGTTTTCTGTGGGTGATCAGCACCACATCGCCAAAGGAAATCTCCCGCATACTGTATTCCAAAGCGCGGATCGTCTCATATACATTTACGCTGGTCATAGCCGCCAGCGTCACGTTTGGAAGAGAAAGCTTCCGCTCATTTGTCTGCGTGTTCTTTTTCATATACGCCCTTTCTTACGCTGTCCTTGTGATAATAGCGCGCAACGGCCAGATTCATCCAGTTTCCCTCATCCTCGCTCAGATCGGTGAAGTCAAAGAGGGCCGGCCGCACGCTGTAAGGTGCAATCACAACATCAGTCATATCCTCATCCGTATAAAGTTCATGCCGCGCCATCGCCTCCTGATAAAAGGTCTGTGCCTCGCCCCTCGCCACGGATCGCAGGGCGGAAATGCTCGTGTATGTGTTCTTGTCCGCCGTGAACGTCCACACACCGAGCATCAGCAGCAGACATGTCACGCTCATGCGCTTTCCCGTCCGCTCCAGAAAGATGCCAAACGCTTCCGGCGCCCCATCCTCCCGCTGTTTTCTGTGGGAAAAATACCCGAGCCAGTATGCGGTCACCATCAGAACCGCCAGATAGTAAGTCATCTGAATAATATTATCTACACGGGAAAGCCCCGTCATACCAAGTGCAAAGAGCGTGGGGGTAAACATGGCAGAGACCACACAGTATGCTCCCGCCGTCACCAGCACAGGATGGGAAAAATCCCGTTCGGATGCCTTCATATACTTCCACAGAAGCGGCAGGAGCGCCAGCCATAAAAGAATCACCAGCACCGGTGTCCAGCGGATTGCAAACACCGCCGTGTGATAAAAAGACAGCCCGACGGCCTTCACGGCGGAATATCCCTCATCCATATCAATACTCCCCCGTCTGCCGTTGCCGGGAGCGAGAACATTCACCAAAAATCCGGCACTCCCTGTCAGAAAAGGGATGATAACATGCGCTATCCTATTCTTCCTCTGAAAAAAAGCATAGCACACGAGTAGCGCCATCAGAATTTCCGCCTGCAGGCCTGTCACCAGATTGCCGCCGGCCACGACCAGAGAAAGAACTGCCGCCGCCGCGCAGAAAGCACACGCCCTCCCCCTCTTCTCCGCCCAGAGGCTTCCCGAGACAAGAGTCAGCAGGAAAAACCAGACAGACTGCATGAGCACATAGTGGGTGGAACCGTTGTACCAGTAAATTCCCTCGAAAGGAGCCTCTATCACCTGGTAGAACACGAACAGGAGAAGCGCCATAGAAAAGGACGCTCCTGCCTTTTCACAGCCAAGCCACCTGACCAGAATATGCCTCCCCACGAGAAAGGAGGAGGACGCAAACATGCCGATCATCAGAATCGGCACGACCCACGCAATATTGTAATCAAAATTCATGGGGCACATGCCCATCAGAAAGCAGGATATATACGTTCCCTGCCAGTCCTGATAAAAGTCCATGTTCTGCCGCCACGCCTCCTGCACGGAAGCCGTAAAAGAACCTGTCTCCTGCCAGACATCGTGCACCCGCCTGCCGTAATCGTAGTCGTCAATGCACATCACATTATATTTTCCCAGCCAGAGTAACGGTATCAGTGACAGAACCAAAAGCCCCGCCGCCAGAAAAACCGCCCGTCTGCCGCTCAAAAAATTCTCCGCTTTTTCCCAAGCCTTCATTCAAATCCGCCTTTTCCCTGAATCTGTGCCGGCGCAGCCTCAGGCCGGATGCACCAGCTTTTTCAGCCGCCGCACCACGCCGCGGCCAATTTTACCCAGATACGCCTTCTTATATAGATACCAGGCACGGAGCTTCATCATCTGAAGTCTCATGCCCGCAGGCCTTTTGTTTACTTCCGCATACTTCTTAGACCGTCTTTTGTAGGCCACAAGCTCCTCCCGGCATTCCTCATCCGTAAACACCCGGCCTTTTCGGTCCATGTAATGCCATCCCGCGTAAATGTTCTGCTCAGATGCCCAGTAGCCGTCTGACACATTATGTCTCGCCCAGTACTTCGGCGCCAGAATATACTGCACCGTATCGCTCGTAAAGGCAGGAAAATACGCGAAAGACGAATTTGCAAGCAATAAATAACGAGCGTTTTTCAAAATCGAATAGTCCTTTGCAAGGTCAAAGTTGTAAGCCGGAATACCCGGCAGAAACTTGTTCGCCTCCTGCACATCGTTGGTAATGATCATAAACTGCATGTCCGGATTGACCCTGCGCATCTGGCGCATCCCCCGGATCCAGTAACTTTTGCGCAAATAAAGCTCCGGTGATCCCATATAGTCGCTGCAGCGAAGATGCAGGATACAGAGACTGTCCCGACTGTACTCCTTACAGTCGTACTCTGGCTTTACCTTCAGCCATTCCCTGATCTCCTCTTTATGGGAGATAAAATAGCTTTCCGCCTGCAGATTCCCGTAAAGGAGTGTGTCATCCTCCACCTCGAAAAGCTGCCTGTCCGCGTCCGTCACATAGACTCCATGGGTCAGGTCGTGGGGGGAATTTCCCGCAAAAAGTCTGGTTTCTTTCTCGTAATAGACCTTTTTATAGTCCTCCTTCTTCGAGGGGACGCCCATATCCAGATCCATAAAATACAGCCCGCAGTCGCTGTGCATATTGTTGGCAAAATGCTCCGGGTCAAGCACGCTGAACCGATACCCCAAATCCTGCGCGATACATCTGGCCGTCACATAGAAAAACAGCTGATTTCCAAGCCCGAAGCCCTCCTGTGTCTCGATTCCTAACATTTATTCCTCCAGATTTGTCTGCGCAATTTTCCCGTTTTCCACCTTATATATCACATCGCACTTGGCAATGGTATTCAGCCGGTGAGCAATAATCACCATCGTCTTTTTGCCATGGAAACTGTTGACAGCCTCCATCACCGCCGACTCCGTGTCGCCGTCCAGCGCGGAAGTGGCCTCGTCAAAGACAAGAATCTCAGGATTGTGGTAGAGCGCCCTTGCGATCCCAAGCCTCTGCCTCTGTCCGCCGGAAATTCTGACACCCCTGTCACCTATTGTCGTCTCCAGTCCCTCCGGCAGCTCCTCCACAAAGCTCTTGAGCTGTGCTTCCTCCAGCACTTCCCAGATTCTCTTATCATCGATCCTGTCCGCATCTATGCCGAAGGCGATGTTGTCCCGGATGGACTCGTCGATCAGATAGATGGACTGGGGAATGTAGCCGATCTTGGAAAGCCAGGACGGGTAATTTTCAAAAATATCTCTGCCGTCACAGGTGATCGTCCCTTCCTGCACATGTAAAAGACCCAGCAGAATGTCCACAATGGTGGATTTACCGGCACCTGAAGGCCCCATAATGCCTACCGACTGCCCCTTTCTGACCTCCATATGTGCGTCCGTGAAAATAGGCTTCTCCGTATTCGGATAGGAGAAGCTGATATGATCCAGCACGATTTTGTCCGTCAGCGCAAGCGGCGGTTTCTCCTGCTTTTCCTCTCCCGTAAGCCCGGTCACGCTGCCGTTCACATCGCGCTTCATATGATCCGTCAGGTTCTCATACAGATAATCCAGACACGGCTGCGCGTAAGCGATCTCCGACAGATAAGTGTTGATGCGGTTGGTGGCCGGCATCACCCGCACCGCCGCCGCCGCAAAGGCCATAAGCTGGGGCATCAGCACGGTGATATCGCCGTCCTGCAGGATATAAACAAGAATAAAGGACAACATCGCGGCAATAAACACAGTCTCGATCAGCAGCCGCGGCGTATTGTTCATCACCGCATAGTTTCTCGCCACATTGGCCCCGACCGCACCGCTCTCATAATAATTGCGCACAAAGAACTCTTCCCTGTGCAGCACCTTCACATCCTTCAGGCCGTAAATAGACTGGATTCTCCACTTGGCAATCCGTGACTGGATTGCCTGGTTCTTTCGCCCGATGGCATTCAGACGGGGCTTGAGCACTCTGGTAATCATCAGCGTCATCCCGAGAAAGAGCACACCACAGCCTATGGAAATGAGCGGACTCATCCACATCAGCACGATGCAGATGGATACCGCCACCACAATCTCTGTGGTCATCTGGATCAGCACCAGGATCAATTGGAAGGCGTTGGGAATATCGCTGTCCGTCAGCCGGAATACTGTGGGAATGTCGGCCCCCAGATAATCTTCATAAGGACGGTTTAAGAACTCCCGCATGACCCGGCTGATCATTCGGTTGCGGTTCCTGGTCACAAACGTGTTCTGCACATAAGTCAGAAAAAGAAGATATACGTTCTTAAAGACAAAAATGCCTATCAGAACGCTGAGCATCCAGATAATGAGGGTTCTGGATGAGTCTATCCCCAGAGTGGCGGCAGCTTTCCCCACCAGTTCATTCTCCATGATTTTGTCCGGCGCCATAACCGCCTCCGCCACAGGAAGCATCATGGAAACGCCCAATGTCTCTAAAATACCGCCGATCAGGATCAGAAAGGCCAGACCGCCAAGCTGCCAAAACTGTTTTCGGTCAAAAAGATATGCAATTTTTTGCAGCAGGCCCACATGTTCCTGACTCTGTTTCTTCATAATATATAGGTTCCTTCCAAAATGATATGTTTACGCCTGTGTAACTATAATTTTCTGCATGTCCGCCCGGTAAAAGTCGCTGTTATCCGCCCCGTTGAGCCAGCGCTGCGGCGCAAGCACCGTTTTCCCCGGATTCTGATTCAGATAGGACGCCCACCAGCTGAAACTGCTGTTTGCAAGAATGTGATGCTTGCAGCGGCTCATCAGCAGAAATTCCATATAGTCGTTGTCTCCAGCTCCCTGCAGGTCAACCCAGGTGATATCCGCATCCTCCTTGTCCCTATCCTGGCCAAACTGCCTTCTGGCCCATTCCCTGTCATTGGTAAAAAGGAAAAACCGGCATCCCGGATATCTCTCCCGCATCTGACGGATTCCTTCTATATAATAAGCGTCCGTACAGATCCCGCCGTAAAGGTTCTGGTTTTCGGGCGTCAGATAGTCCCCCCTGCGCACATGCAGGCTTACAGAACACCCGTTATTAATTTTCTGCAAATACTGTCCGGCAGATTTTCTCTCCCCGCCGTTTTCGCTGCGTCCTTTCTTTTCCTTTCCGGCTTTCCCGGCATCTCCGCTCTCACCGCTGCTCCACAGGCCAGCCTTTTCCAGATACGCCGACAGCCTGTCCGTATCGTAAGCATCACGCACCTGCTTCTCCACAGGCTGGAAATATTTTTCTGTCTGCCAGTAGCCTTCCAGGTAAATGTCATCCCAGTTCAGCACCTCCGGGATGAAAAGCTTGCCCTGTTCAAAATACGATTTCTTATGTCTGCCAAAGAGCTTCCGTCTCACCCGGTGCCACGGCAGCATGGAAGAGTCCAGCATCTTCCGAAGTTCTTCCCCGGAAGGCCGTTCATAAGTGATCCCGAAAGGAGCAAGCGCCGGCATTCTCTGGGCATCCTGCTCGAACCCGGAAACATCATCTATTTTGACCTCCCTGCCAAGGTCTTTCAGTTGCAAATAAAGGGCGTACTGGAACATCTGGTTGCCCAAGCCGCCCGCAAGTTGTATGATTACCATCTTTTCATCCATTTCGAACCATTTTGTGCCGGGAAACCGCAAATGAGTCCGACCATTTTACTCCATCTTATCCAAAAGAAAAACGCGCGTTATTTATATTTCCCGAGAAGCCGCTTCACTCTCACCTTGCACGGGATCACCACCTGTTCGTCCCACCGCAGTTTTCTGCAGTAGGCATCGGGAGAGCGGTAAAAAAGTTTCAGCTTCTTTCGGTCTCCTGGTGCCGCCATCGGACTCTGAAAGGCTTCCTCCGCCCTCTTTCTGTCCCTCTCGAGAATTTCCGTCAACCGAAGCAGGTATCCCCCGCCATCCTCCGCCCGGGAAAGCTCCCAGTAAAATAACAGAAGTCGTTTATAAAAGAAATAATCGTGGGTCAGAGCCAGATCCTCCCTGCCGAGATTTTGCAGCAGCTTCGTCTTCTCGTAATAGGCAGGAATCTGATCCGTGAAAGTGCGCGAATTAATCCGACAGTTCATAATGCTGTCCTCTCTGTCTATTATATAGTTATACAGGGCAATGTCAAGGTAAATGCAACGTCTGGCGCGCGCCAGAGCCTCCGTGGCAAACACGATATCCTCGTACCAGCGCCCCTCGGGAAACAGATTCTCTGACAGCAGTTCCTTCCGGTAAAGCTTGTTCCACGCCGCATTCTGAATCGCAAACTCCTCCCGCTCCTCCACATAAGCCCTGAGAGCCTCCTGCCCTTCAAACAGGACTGCCCTGTCCACCGACTCATCCAATGTGCGGGAACGGGAAATCTGCCGGTAACGGCAGACTGCCAGATCCGCCTGTTTGTCCTGCAAGGCGGAAAACAGCTTCTCATACATGTCTGGATCGATCCAGTCATCCCCGTCCACAAAGCCGATATAGTTTCCCCTTGCCCTCGCGATCCCCGTATTCCTCGCATGCGAAAGGCCTCCGTTCTCCTCGTGTATCACCTGTATCCGCGCATCGCTCTCTGCCAGTTTGTCCAAAATTGTCCCGGTAGCGTCCACGGAACCGTCGTCCACCACGATGATTTCCAGATTGCGGTAAGTCTGCTCACAGACGGAGCGGACTCCCCTCTCAATATAGGCTTCTATATTGTAGGCGGCAACGATTACGGAAATCAGTTCCGTCTGCTCCTCCTTATGCAATTCGGGTGGCCGGTACTGCTTCAAAATTTCCACTGTCCCTTTCTCCTTCTCTGCTGCGTATCTGTTTTTCGTCTATCCGTTCCCGCCTCTTTGTCTGTACATTTCCTGTTCGCAAGGCAGATATATTTCTATCGTTATTCTTTATTCCATCCAGATATCGTTTCTATTATCAGCAATAAATAACACTGACCACCTGTTACGAAATCATTTTTCCAAAAATCGCATTTCTTTCGTAACACATGTTTTCCAGCGTTCCTGCGTGGCAATAAATTAAATCTTCATTTTATATTTCTATGCATCCACCACTCCTGAAACATCAGAATGTACCAAATCTGCGGTCTCCAGATGTTTCCTATAATATAATCATCCCATAATTTTTTGACCGCCGTCGTGTCAAATAGCCCCTGCTCTTCCAAAAGGGAAGACGCCAGCAGGCTCTCTGCCCATTCTCTCAGCTCCTTCTCCTTCAACCATCGGTGAAGCGGAATGGAGAATCCTTTTTTGGGTCGTTCCATCAGTTCCCGGGGCACGTAGCGATATAAAATATTCCGCAGAATCTTTTTGCTGAGGCCGCCTCCCTGCCGGTAAGACAGGGGAAGCGTCCACGCAAATTCCACCACATCCTTGTCCAGCATCGGCACACGCGTCTCCAGCGACACTGCCATCGCCGTCCTGTCCACCTTGGTCAGAATATCGTCGGGATGGTACATCAGCAGATCCATCAGCATGAGATTGTGCTGCTGCTCCTCCAGAAGCCCGGAAGGGTATGTGTCCATCCATGTTTTGCCTGCCCTGCGGGACTGTATGGCATCCCAGGTGCCAAAATCCGCAGCCCGTCCCGCTACGCCGCCCCTGACCAGCCCGAGTCCTTCGCCGATCTCCGAGCGCAGGTACATATCCTCTATGGACTTCGCCCCCAGCAGCCTCGCCCTGGTCGCCAGGGAAGCCTTTCCCGAAGCGGCAGCAACCCCCAAAAGGGCGCTTGCGGGAAAGCGCAGGGCACCCGGTATCTTTCTCACTTTATTCCAGATGCAGTCAATAGAATAATAGGTGTTATACCCACAGAACAGCTCGTCTCCGCCGTCTCCGCTCAAAGACACCGTCACATGCTCCCTCGTGATACGACTCACCAGATAGGTGGGAATCTGGGAAGAATCCGCAAAGGGTTCCCCAAACATCCCCGCCAGCATCGGAATCACGCTTTTGGCATCCTCCTCCGTGATATAGACCTCCGTATGCTGCGTTCCCAGATGGGCGGCGATCTCCTTCGCTGCCGGCGCCTCATTGTACTGCTCCTCCCACATGCCCACCGTAAAGGTTCTGACCTTCTGCGCGCTCTGTGCCTGCATCAGCGCCACTACCGTACTGCTGTCAATCCCGGCAGACAAAAAAGCGCCTACGGGCACATCCGCTGACATCTGTCCGGCGATAGATTCCCGCAACAGACGCTCCAGCTCATCCGCCGCTTCCTCCTCACTTCCCCGAAAGAGATTTTTCTGCCCGGAAACCGCCGTTTCCATCATCGACCAATACTCTTCCATCTCTGGTTTGTCAAATGGTGCTTTAACCTTTAATATTTTTCCCGGTTCCAGCTTCCAGATTCCTCGGTACACGGTGTAGGGCGCCGGAATATAACCATAACGCATGTAATCGCCCATAATATCTACGTTGACTGGATTGGTAAATCCATCCAGGGCGGCGATGGAACAGAGATCCGAACCAAAGACAAAGCTGCCATCATTCTCACTGTTATTTATATCATCCTTTAATATTCCATAAAATAACGGTTTTTCTCCAACTCTGTCCCGAGCAAGAAATAACACACGTTCTTCCCTGTCATACAACGCAATCGCAAACATTCCCTTGGCCATTTTCAGTGTATCTTTGAGACCGTATGCGGCAATCGCCTCCAGAAGCGTTTCCGTGTCGGAAGTTCCCCGGAAGGCAGCCGCCTTCCCCTCCGCCGACAGCTTTTTCCGAATGGAAACATGATTATAAATCTCCCCGTTGAAGGCGATCACATATCTGCCGTCGTGGGAAACCATGGGCTGTGCTCCCGCCGGCGACAGATCCACGATCGAAAGCCGCCTGTGTCCAAGCACCACCCTGTGGTCATCGGAGACCCAGATCCCCGAGGCATCCGGCCCCCGATGGTACATTTTATCACACATCCGCCCGATATTCTTTTGCCAGTCTCCTTTGAAATTACAAAAACCCGCGATTCCACACATATGTTATTTATCCTTTCCTCCATGCCTCAGATACCGTTTTTATGTCTTATTCCTCAATGATCTCCGCGTAATCGCCGTTTGCAATCCGCTCTCTGATGGTTCTGACTGCCTCTTCCTGCCTTGCCTGCCACAGTTCGTAGGAAGCGTCCCAGGAGTCGTAGGAAGCGTCCCCTCGGTGGTCGGGAAACGTATAGTGTGCCGTCAGGTATTCCTTCAGAAAATCCGTGCACTTTTCCGCCCCTGCCGCGTTAGTGTGACTGCCATAATCCGCAAAATCCTCCTCAAAGACAATGCCGATCTCATCGTAATAATCATTCATATTCAAAAAGGCGTATCCGCTTTCCTCCACGATCCCTGCCAGATAATTGAACATCTGCTGTTCCTCCAGAGATTCCCCATACGGAGAGACGATAAACAACGCCTCCCGCCCATTCTCTTTCAAGTAGGCAATCAGTTCCCGCAAATATTCCTCCTGCTCCTGCGGCACTGCCAGAACTCCCTCCGCGCCGCCGCAAAGAGGTTTGGGCTGAGGCCCCACCTCATCCCGGAAGGTATAGCCCTTTAACGGATGTCTGTGGCGGTAGAACATATTCGCCCACTCCGAAGGGAGTGCCAGCATTTTCCAGTTTGTGTGATATTTCATAATATCGATATAGTAGCTTAACCGGCCTTCTGCATCGTCTTCCGGTACCAGTCCCTGTATCGTCCTGATCCGCTGAGGCGAATAGCGCAGATTATCCGTCACGCCGCGTGTGTAAGCCATATTCTCCATCAATCCGGCTTCTTCCATCGTAAACATGCGCATCTCAAAAATGTAGAGCGAAGGCGACTGGGTTTTCTCCGCCTCCTCGGCCAGATAACGCATGGCCGCCGGACGCTGCACGTTAGTAGAGAGCGGATACATCGCAATGCCCGTCTCCCCCCACAGCTTTGGCGCCGCATAATACGGAAAAACCGGACTTGATCCGATCATCACCACATCCAGCGAATCCTTTTTCTCCGCATAAAAGCCCGCAAAGCGATCCTTCACATCGCCATTGGTTCTCACCATATAGGAAACAGGCACGAGAATGGCCAGGAACAGCAGCACAAAAATAGCCGCCTGCAGAATTGTTTTATTATTACGCATGTTATCCATTTGCAATCTCCTCAAAATACGCTTTCCACAGCGGATTTACGCGCTCCGGCGCAAGTCTCTCCTGAATCCTCGCCGCCTCCCGGCCAAGCCTGTCCGCATAAACAGAATCTCCCAGAAGCCTGTCCATCGCACGCTCCAGCGCTGACTGATCACCCGCAGGAATGACCAGACCGCTCACGCCGTCTTCCACCAGCTCCTCCGTGCCGCCGCTTGGCACATCCGTGGCAATCACAGGCAGCCCAAGCGCCAGTGCCTCAATCAGGGCGTTGGAGACCCCCTCCGAATAGGAAGTAAGCAGAAACAGGGAAGCGCGTCCAATCCGCGCCGCCACATCAGGCACAACTCCAGGCAGGGATACGCGCTCTGCAATACCGAGCTTTGCCGCTGTCTCTTCTAAATAGAAACGCAGTTCCCCGTCTCCATAAATCACAAGCGTATATTCCGGGTATTTTTCTTTCAGCCGCGCAAAAGCGCGAAGCTGCATTTCCTGGTTTTTGTTGGCATCCATGCGCCCCACAGACACAATTTTTTTCTCCCGCACACCCTCGTATCTTGGTCTGATAAAGGCCGGATTCAGAGAATTAGGCAGGATTACGGCTTTCGCTCCAACCTTCCTGCTAAAGAAGCTTCTGGAGCGTTCCGTCTGTAAGACGACTCCCGCTGCACGGGAAAAGAGGAAATCCGCCAGCATCCGCATTCCCTTGGAAGGATATTCCTCCTTTGCCTCCCCGACTACAGAGACCACAGCCTTCGTCTTCGTCCTCATAGTGGTGACAACAGCCATAAAATTATTTTTTCCGATACAGGACAGCACAAGATCCGCCTCCTGCTCTTTCCATATCGTGTGTAATTTATTGAGCCTTCTGAAAAAATTGATTACCCTGTTTCCAGAGACTTTTTCTTTTTCAATGTCGGAAAGGATTCTCTCAATTCCATCCGGCAGTTCATACTCCTCTTCCTTCTGATATTGCGTCACCATGACGACACAATACCCTTCCGTCTGAAAGTATTCGGCCAGATTTACAAACACACGTTCGGCTCCTCCTTTGCTGAGGGAGCCAATATAGAAGGCTATTTTCTTTCTCTCTTTTTTTTCACTCATGGTCTTGCATAAATTCCTTCATTTTTCTACAAAAACATCTGTTTTTAAATATTTTTCCTGCATTTTTCTACAAAATACGGCAAAAATTTAGGTATTAATTAAATTCTCATTTATTTTTATTCTTTTAAATGTGTTGATAATTCACTCTATTTTCTGAAAATTCTTTTCTAATTTTTTCTAAAAAACATACGCTATTCCTTCGTTTTTTTAAATCTCACTTGTTACTGTTCTCGTAAAAATGCGTGTACCACTGCTGGAAAACAAAGAGTGCCCAGATCAGCCCCGAATAGTTTTCTCCCGTCCCGCGTCCCCTGTCTCCTGTATCAAGATAGTCCTTCACCATCTTCGATAGATACGGTTCGTCAAACAGATTCTGACGCTTCACAAGATCATGTCCCGTATAATATAACAGTCGTTCTTTCAGCGGGCCTCTCAGCCACTTATCAAGCGGCACGCCAAACCCTTTCTTCGGACGCTCCAGCAGTTCCCTCGGGACATAATCATAAGCGATCTCTTTCAGAATATGCTTTTTGTCCCCCGCCGCATATTTATAGACATGGGGAATCCGATAGGAAAAGTCCATCACATCCGGGTCAAGAATCGGGCATCTCGCCTCCAGTGAGTATTTCATGGACGCGCGGTCCATCTTGCAGAGAATGTCCCCCGGCAGATAGGTGTCCATATCCAGAAGCATCCGGCAGATCTGCCAGTCGCTGACAGGATATGCGCTCTCCATGGGATAATGCACCGGCAGGACACGCTGCACCTGGGACACCCCGCCCACCATAGCTCGCGCCATCCCCGGATAATTTCCCGCACCGAACTGTGTCTTTGTCTCCCGGTTCCTGTTTCCAGCAATCACGCGCACCCTGAAGGGCAGCTTTTCCTCCAGGCAAAGCCGCCTTACCCCCGGCAGACCGCACAAACCATGCACCATGCCGCCCAGCATATCCAGCTTCTGCGCCTGGGCAACCTTCTCGTAAATATTGTAGCCGCAGTAAAACTCATCTCCACCGTCGCCGGAAAGAGCCACCGTCACCTGCTCTCTGGCCAGTTTGCAGACCAGCATCGTCGGTATCTGGGACGGATCCGCAAATGGCTCATCATAATATTGGGGAATGCTCTCCACCATACGAAGCATGTCCGTCTCGTCAATCATCAGCTCCGTGTGAGACGTTCCCAGATAGTCAGCCACCGCTCTCGCATAAGGCGCCTCATTGTAATTATCCTCGAAAAAGCCGATAGAAAATGTCTTTACAGACTCCGCAGAATGGGCCTGCGCCATCGCCGTCACCAGAGAGGAGTCATAGCCGCCGCTCAAAAAAGTCCCAAGCGGCACATCCGCAATCATACGAAGAGACACCGCGCGCTGCAAAAGAGCTTTCAGCCGCTCCTTCGCCTCCCCGTAGCTTTTTACAGGCCGCTTCGCCGCTTCCCCGTAAGCCTCCCGCACGCTCCAGTAATTCCATGTGCTGATCTGTCCATTCCGAAATCTGAGTATCGCGCCCGGCGCAAGCTTATAGACATTCTCATAGATGCTCTCCGGCGCATTGATATACTGCTGGTATAAGTAGCGCGAAAGCACGCCCCTGTCTATCCTTCCCCGGAAATCCGGGCAGGCCATAATCGGCTTCAGCTCCGACGCAAACACAAGCTCTTCCTGCTCATACCAATAATAGAGCGGTTTCTTGCCGATACGGTCACGGACCAGGTAAACCGCCTCCTCCTCTCTGTCAAAAAGAGCGATAGCAAACATACCGTTAAACCGGTTCACACAGGAAATGCCCCATTTTAAATAGGCGGCTATGATAACCTCCGTGTCGCAGTCCGACAGGAAGGGATAGTCCGCCAATTCCTCTCTCAGTTCTCTGAAATTATAAATTTCCCCATTAAAGACCGCAACAACCCGGTCATCCGCCGAGTGCATGGGCTGATGCCCCAAAGCAGAAAGATCCATAATGGAAAGCCTTCTCTGCGCAAACCCTGCCCGGTAACCGCCGGCCAGCTCGTAAACCTCTTCCCCGCTGTCGTTGGGGCCCCTGTGATACATCGTATCATTCATCTTTTTCAGCTGCCCAGGTGTGACCTCCCGTCTTCTGATGTATCCGCATATCCCACACATTACAAACTCCAATCTGGAAAATGCCTGCTTTGTGCATTCTCCCACGCAAAATTCAGAGGTTCCTTTCGCGCCGTTATCTCACATTCTTGTTCATAAAGTATTCCCTGTATTCTCCAAAATCCTTACACTCATTGTCCACGGACTCCACCAGCTCTATATATTTCTCCTGCATCAGCGCCCGATAATTGTCGAAATTATCATACCCTTCTTTACACCATGCAAACGGATGCGTCAAAATCTGCACCTTGTCATGGCCCGTGATATTAGCCTCGTCCGGGTAACCGTAACGCCAGATATGGTTGGCGTCCGACATATATTTCACGTTCAATTTAGTATCGCTCGTTATTTTATCTGCATAGGTAAAAAATTCATCCTGATACGCATTGAGCAGACCATCCAGCTTGATATTCTCCCTTAGCACATCATTGGAAGGTCTGTGCACCGAAAATTCTGTGATGGCAAAGCCAAACATCTCGCTTAAAATATCAATTTCCATGCGGATGCGCTTCTTGATCTGTTCCATGTCTGTCATGCCATTTAAAGCAAAATGCAGACCGATCTGCTGGCCTCTCTCATGCATGTCCTTGATGATATCCATATTTTTACGGGAAAGAATATTGTAAGAATTGTTTGTCCACTGGAAAAAGAAAGTAGAGGTAAAGTCCATGCTCTGCTCCACTTTGGCAAGCTGCCACGCTCTCTCCACACTGTACTCCACGTCATGGCGCATGATAATAAACGAATCCCGGCCGAACGCCTCCGCATAGCCGCACTGACGGCCTGTTGTCTTTATAATTCTGATGATTTCCCTGTAATCTTCAAATGAAAACATATTTCCCTCCGCTCTGAGGCATATGTACCCCTCTGCTTTTAGTAAGTTTACCACAATTTTTTTAAAACCGCTACTGCGCACGCCGCACGGACTTTTTCCCGTAATATGCGGCAATGCCCTGATTGACCCAGCCTTTCTCGTCCTCGTCAATGTAAAAGCACTCAAAATCCTCGATATATTCCGGCATTTCCAGCTCCACATCCTCCTCCGGGCAGGTAGCCAGATAGTCGTAGATCGCCGTACATTTTTCATAGTAGTCCCTGTAGCTTCCGTTATGCACATAGCGGGCCACACGATAGAGAGGCAGTTCCTCCACGGTCAGCGGCGTAACGATGAGCGCCGTCAGACAAATGTAGAGCAATACCGTGACCGTGTGTCCATCCGACGACAGACCCCAAAGTCTGTGACAACAGACGCCAAGAAACAGCGCCAGATTCAGAAACGAAATCACCAGGGCCGTGTCTATTATAAAATAACATCTGTTTGGCACATAATACCCGCCATAGCCGAGCGCCACCGGAAAGTATGCCACAAGTCCCGCAGGAAGCGCAAACACCGCAGCAACACCATATTCCCGCAATGCGATCCGGCATCTTCCCGACAAATACACGCCAGCCGCTATCATCACAAGAAATACCAGTCCGAGCATGGTCTCCCGAAACAGTCTTCCCGACTCCTCCGCAAACATGCGCGCAGTATAAGCTATCGCCTGTCCGAAATGCAGGCCGGCTCCCGCCGTTCCGTCATGTCTGGAAAAATTGCCAGGTGCAGCCGCATTGATCAGCGCACCGGCAAAGCCTGCCGCAAAGACAGCGAGATGATATCGTGAAACTTTTCCCGTGGAAAGGAAAAACACCGCCGTCAGCATCAGCGCCATATAACAGCCAAGCCCCGCAACCGCCAGCGATCCGCCGGATGACAGAAACAGGAGAACCGCCGCAATTCCCACGCAGACTTTTTTCCCACGGGAACTGCTCTCCTTCTTACTTATAAAAAGAAACAGCGTCAAGGCAATGAGCATAAGCGAAAAAGGCATACTGTACGCCACCGCCCCCGAAAACCAGAAATAGATCTCCGCATAGACGTCCGCATTCACCACTGACAAAAAGAAAAGCGTGAGAATCACCGCTTTAAACGGCATAAGGTTCTTCGCCGCGTCTGCCGTCTGGAAAAAGGAAAGCCCGGCCCACAAAAGAACCGCCAGCGAAACAAGAAACAGCAATGCGTTTCCCACCATAACAGCCCTAAGCTGCGGCAGACCAAAATTGTTGATCGGCGAGAGAAACGCCTGCAAAAACATGGAAAACCACGTGCCCTGCCAGTCCATGTACAGATCCTGCACATACAGAAGAGACGCCGCAAAATACTGCGGCAGCGAGACATGAAACGCTCCCACCCGCACGCCGTGGGTAAAATCATCCCCGCTGAAAACGGTGTAACCCGCCCCCACAGAAAAAACAACTATAACAACCGTTATTACAATAGCACACGCTATTGTAAGCAGAATTTCCGCCGCTCTTTTTCCTCTCACGCGAGTCCTCCATTCTCCCGGGAATCCCAAAAGGCGCCCACACTAGAAGCTTTGATACAAAAAAGCTGCCGTGTCATAACTTCCTCCATAAATCCCCGTAATCAATAAAAGCAGCACCACACCGTAATAACAACACCATCTCAGCACCATCGGACTTTCCGTCAGCATGCGCCGCACATCCTTACCCCGTTCCTCGCATACCGAAACTGCCAGCCACAGCAGGCAGGCTGCCGCCAACAGCAAAAACCCGTACTTGCTGATTCCGCAGGACGTCACCTGCAGGATTCCTTCTTTCAACCGAAAATCCATGAAAAGCGCCCGATAAATCTCCCCTGCCTGAGAAAGGCTTTCCGAACGGATCAGCACATCCGCCACAAACACGATGAGCCACGTCCTTGCCATGGCAAAGAAGCCGTAACCTTTTCCTTCCTTTATATGGAGTTTTTCCTTCCATACACCGTACTGTGCTTCCAATACGAGGGACACACACATAATCACGCCGTAATAGACGCCCCAGAGAAGATAACTCGCAGTTCTGCCGTGCCACATACCCGTCAGCAGCCAGACCAGCATTGTCCCGATGATACCCGTCACATGCTTTCCAGACCCGGGCCATCTCTTTTTCGCGTTTTTGGCAATTTTCCGCCCCGTCCCGGACATGACAAAGGAGAACATCACATAATCCTTAAACCAGGTTCCGAGCGTAATGTGCCATCTGCGCCAAAATTCCGCCACAGACTTTGAGAAATAGGGCCTTTTGAAGTTCTCCGGCAAAGAAATGTCAAAGGTTTCACTGACTCCCAGCGCCATGTCCATATACCCCGAAAAATCCGCGTAGAGCTGTAACATATAAAGAACCACCGCCAGCGCATAAATGCTTCCCGGGAATCCACCTCCGGCGCCCCCGAACACATTTCCCACAAAGAGATTGATCCGATCCGCAATCACCAGCTTTTTGAACGCGCCCCAGACAAACCGCTGCACGCCGGAGAGCATGCGTTCAAAGTCAAATTTGTGCTCCCGTTCCAATTCTCCCTGCAATTTCCCATAGCGGTTAAAAGGCCCCTGCGTGATCGCCGGAAAATAAGCCAGAAACAGGAAGAATCTGATCGGATTTTCCTGTGCCGGACACTGTTCCCGTCCCACATCCACCACATAGCCGATTGCCGTCAGCGTATAGAAGGAGATCCCCAAAGGCATCACTACCCGGGAAAAAAATGCATCACCCAAGGGCGTAATCAGCCCCATCTCCTGCAAAAAAGGCAAAATCACCACCATATATTTCGTGCAGAGCAAAGTGCCAAGGCCCAACACAAAATAAAGGATTTGAACGCGTTTTCTGCGCCTCTCAAATCCCACCTTCACTGCCTTTTTGCGCTCTTTGTCCGCAAGAACCGAAAGCGCCGTTTTCTGTGCCTCCAGACTGCGCTTTAAATACAGGCCACACGCATACGCGCCTGCCCCCGTGAGTAAAAGCCCGATCGGCAGCCCGCCCGTGCCGGCCACGTAAAACAGGCCGCTTGCCACGGCCAGAATCACCCACTGGCGCTTTTTCGGCACCAGATAGTAGAGGGCAAAGGAAATCACCCACAATATTACAAAATTGGCTGACAAAAACTGCATATACTCCTCCGCGCAGAAAATACCGCCATTCAGGCATTCTCCTTGCTACTCTTCTACCAACCGTGCCACCAGCTCTATGATCGCTTCTTTGTTTCTGAAGTTCTCCGCCACTACATATTTCGCATCGATTTCAATATCAAAGGCGTCCTCCAGTTCACTCACAACATTGATCACCGTAAAGGAGTCAATCACGCCCTCCTCCATCATATTGTCGCCCGCATAACTGAGAGCTTCCTCGCAGTACTCTTCCAATATTTCCAATACCTTTTCTTCCATAATTGCTATCCTTTCCTGATCGATCATAAACCTCTTATATCGCGTCCATATACATCCCGGAACTATAACGGTCGATATTTTATTTTCAGCAAATCCCCGTCCGGCAGCGGCAGATAAAGCAGCCCCGCCCCCTCTTGTCTTTTCTCCGGGACAATCTTCCGATACCGCAAAACTTCCGCGCGCACGCCTCCTATTTCCATCTGCAGCGGCGGAAAGATCCCGCTTTTCCCGTAATCCACGCTGCGCAGCAGGCGGTACACCTTCTCTTCCGGCTCACTCAAATCCAGAAACCCGTCCCCCGGTATCTCAAAAGAGCGGTACATCCGCCTATCCGGCGAAAACCTCTGCGGCCTCGCTGCGGCATTTTTCTGCAAAACGGAATCGAAGCACTCGTAAAATCCCTCGCACGCCAGATCCATCAACGCTTCCGTCAGTTCGTAAGCTTTCATATCCGGGCCGATCTCACAGCTTTTCTGGATAATGATACCGCCTTCGTCCACCCCTGCCGTCACATAATGCCAGGTGATGCCCGTCCGCTCTTCGCCCCGATAAATGACCCAGCTCGGCGCATTTCTTCCGGGATATTCCGGCAGCAGCGCATTGTGAAAGTTGATGATTGTAATATTCTCCCGTTCCACCAACGCCGCCGGAAACAGGAAATTGTTACTGGCGGAGACAATCAGTGTTTTCTCCTGTATTTCTGCGAGATAAGCGCCAAGCGCCCGCTTATCCGGCATGGACGCGAAGGGAATGCCCCTCTCTTCGCAGATCTGCCTCGTGACACCCAGCGCATGCGGCTCATGCTCGATAAATTCGAGTTCATAGCCATAATCCGTCCGTCGAACGTCCGTATATTTCAGTATTTCCCCGGTGGCTTTCCCGTAACCGATCACCACGACTTTCTCAAAATCCGTTCTCATTTCGCGATATATTCCTTCAATTTCACCCGGTCAATTTTTCCGTTGGCATTGATCGGCATTTTCTCCACACGGACCACCTTATTCGGCAGCATGTATTCCGGCAGCAGGTGAGAAATTTTTTCGTTGATATACGCTTTCTCCAGCTCCTCCTCGATAAAAAGCACGATCTTTTGCCGCTTCTCGTCATAGAGACAGCAATTCAAAGAAATCTCCGGCAGCGAAGACACCGCCGTCTCAATCTCTCCCAGCTCGATCCTGTGCCCCATATGCTTGATCTGGAAATCTTTTCGTGAGAGATAAATGATCTCCCCGCGCTCGTTATATTTCACAACATCCCCCGTCCGATAAATCAGTTCCGGCACCGCCTGATTCAGAGGATTCTGCACAAACGCCTCCTTCGTTTTCTCCGGGTTCTTATAGTATCCCATGGACAGGGATGTGCCTCTGACACAGAGTTCCCCCGGCTCCTCCCCTGTCACCGGTTCATTCTCCTCATTCAAAACGAGAATATCCGTGTTCGGCATGGGAAATCCGATCGGAAGCGGCTCCTCGTCTGAAAATTCACGGTCTACTATATAATAGGTGCAAGCGTCCGTGATCTCCGTTGGCCCGTACAGATTGGCGTACTGCACATCCGGCAGGAATCTGCGCCACACGTTGAGCTGCTTATTCGGCATCACCTCGCCGCAGAACAGCACGCGCCGCAGCGTGTCCGACAAATCCACGTTCTTAAATGCCTTGAGCTTCGCCACCACAATGAGCGCCGAGGGAACCCAGAAAATGGTATTGATTTTCTTTTCCTTCAAGTATTCCAGAAGCAAAACCGGCTGGGCAAAAAGCGTTTTCGGGATAATATAAGTCGTCGCACCCGTTTTCAGGGTACTGTAAATGTCTAAAATGGAATTGTCAAAATAAAACGGCGCCTGGTTGCCAAGGCTGTCCTTCTCCGTGATGTCAAAAGTTTCCGTCACCCAGTCAATGTAGTCGATCACCGCCCGGTGGTTGATCGTCACGCCCTTTGGCACACCCGTGGACCCAGACGTGAACAGCACATACAGAAGATCAGTGTCAATGCCCTTCCCTCTCGCCGCTTCCAAGGCATCATCCTGCACATCGGACACCAAAACCTCCTCCAACAGCAGAAACTCCCCCTTGTAATCATACGCCGAAAAGACTTCACGCAAGGTTCCTGTGGTGATCACCACGGCTGGCTCCAGCACTTCCAGAATCTTGTTGACACGACTTCCCGGCATATCCACATCAATGGGGGAATAAAAATTACAGCTATAGGCCGCCCCCATAAAGGAGACAAGCACATCCACACCCTTTTCCAAAAAAATGGCAACAGGTTTCTTAAAGAGTCCTCTCTGCGTCAGCTCACTGGCAATAGCCCTGGCCTGCGCCCGCAATTCGCTGAAAGTAATTTCCTTATTCTCATCCGCATAGGCCGTTTTATCGGGGAAACGCGCCGCCGTCTCATCCAGCCAGTAGGTAACGTTCGCTTTCATTTTATCCTCTCATCTCGCCGGAATCACGGGATAATAAGTATCCGCCGTCTTTTCCGTCTTTACATGATACACATCATACAGATCAGCCATTTCCAGACCGCATCCCTCTGGATCGTAGGAGCCGTAGAGCGCAATCCCTTTCTCTGCCGCCAGGTTTTTCACCTTCTCCTCCACATCCAGCGTGATCTGAAAAGCGTCCTCAGATTCTATGTAATTATACATCATGGGCGAATAGGGTGGCAAGTATAAAATAACCTCCACGCCCGCGTCCAGCAGATAGTCAATCATCCGCGAAAACCGCCGGAAATGATGCCCGTCTATCTCCTCGTAATCGGTCATGCGATAGACCACATGCTCTTCCATGGCCTGTCTCGTCATCTCCTCCACGTCCGCAGGACTTACCTCTCGAAGCTCACGCTGATAGCTGACACTTCCGTCAGAATGTTTGAGATAGCCTTCCGTCTCCCATTCATCCGTGTAGGAAACGGCAAACCGCTTTCGTTCGGGAAGCAGGGTGACGTTATAGCGGAAATAATCGAAAGAGAGCGCTTTGCTAAACTCCCTTCCGGTATTTTTATCTGGATTTGCCTGATCTGGAGACAGTTTGCCGTCCAGGGTCAGCATCATATAATTGGCATGGCTTTCCAATTCTTTCCACTTCTCGTTGTCGTGGCTTTTGTTAAAGAGAAAGGCGTCCACACCGATCACCGCAGTCTCCGGCAGTTTCCCCTCCGAGACCAGAATGCCCGCCACCGCCAGAAGATCGTAAATCGTTGCTTCGGACAGTCCCGCATTGTAGAAAGAATCCGTGTCAAACATCGTTCTCTCGAAGGTGTACACACGGCTGGAGCCAAGCGCCATAATCTGCGGCGCCTTCTCCATCCCGGTTAATCGCGCCGCCAGAAGATTCCTGTCATTGTAATCGGATTCCTCCAGACCTTCCACGTTCTTCCCCGCCGCCATCTGTGCGGCGATCTCGTCGTAAGTGACACGCAGGAGCGCGTAGGAATCCACATACCAGTTAACCCATCCTATGAAAAGAAACAGCGGCAAAAGAAAGAGAACCGCTTTCAACCATTTTTTCATCGTTCGCAGCCCCTCCCAAAAGCAACGCTGAACAAAAACGGCAGCGCCACAAACACCCCATAGGCATAACGGAACTCATTGTAAACCGGAGTCGCCAGAAGCAGGCTCCCCAGCAACATCACACAGGGCGCGAATGAGATCGCCCGCCGTCTTCTGTAAAACGTGCACGCAAGCGCAAACAGCAGCAGCCATGTATTCATCCCCAGACTCCAGACCTTGTTGTAAAATGTCTGAAACCACTGCAAAAATTCACCCATGGACAGACTTACGTCATAACTGAAAACCTTTCTCTCGTTCTCGATGCCGAAAGGATTGTCCACCATGAAATACTCGCTGTAAAGAATCTGGTCGTGAGGAATATGTAAAGCGTAATACCCCGCCGTCTGTCTGATATGAGCCTCCACATAAAGCATGGGATTGCGAAGTCCCACTTTCAGCCAGAGCCTGGCGTACGCCCACTTGTTTTCCGCGATCACGCGCTGGTCGCCGTACTGACGTATATAATTTTTCGTCATGTCAAACAAATAAGGGTTGTAGTAATCGTCGATCTCTTCTAACGGAACAACCGCCTCCAGCATCGCCACTTCCTCCGGCTCAAGATTCCCGCCCCGCACATAGGCACAGAGAAGATGCTGTACCGGCATGGTCAGACTCTCAATCGTGTCCGGGGGCTCCACCTGCAGTGCATGAAGAACCGGCCCCTGCCAGAGCAGATAGCAAATCAGCACCGCCGACACAGAAGCGTACATGAACCGTCTCTCCTGCCCGCAAAACTGCCGCCCTCCGCCCTCTTTTTCAGTCCGCGCACCGTCCTTCTCTTTCTGCAGACTCTGTCTTTTCATTCTGCGGCCGCTCTGCCCACGGGCTCCGTCCCTCCCTCTCCCATGGAAAAGCTGCGGCACAATGAGCACAACCGACGTCCCCAGAAAGACGAAAATGCCGTTGCTTCTGAGCAGGCAGACCGACACTCCCGTCAGGAAAAACCAGAGCCACCGCCTGCTGCCGGACACCCCGGCCATTTTCTCCTGCCCGTCTGCGCCGGAAGAGACTTCCGCCTCTTTGACACAATGGTTTACCACCCACAGGAACAGGAGAAACGCCGCCGTAAACCATGCGTCCTTGCCCATGCAGATACTGAACATCCCGTTGACGGGTAAAAGGGCATAGAAAAATACCGCAAGGGCAAGCCAGAGGAGTCTTGTGCCCCGTCGGTACAAAAGATACAGATAAAACCCGAATACCGCTGCCGTCAGCGCCATCTGGCAAAAAGTGTACAGCGCCACCGCCGCCGTGTAATCGCCAAAAAGACCACAGCCCACCGTCAGAAATACTTTGATGATGAGCGTATGAAAGTAGGGGTGATGATTGGATTTCGCCGCCATGCCAAGCGCCTGTTCCATCTGCCACACCGCATCGTTGTTAAACCACGTCGGATAATACATAAGATAGTAAGGGAGATAGCAGATCAGACACAGCAGGGAAAAAAGAAGCCAGATCCACCAATGTCCCTTTCGTCCCTTCCTCGGCGGAAAAAGTCTGTGATAAAACTCCAGTACACCCGAAGGAAGACGGCCAGACAGAGCCGCTGTGTTCTCCAGAAGAAACCCCGCCGCAAGCATTACAGCGAAGCTTCCCGCCGCCCAGAGCACAAGCCGTCCCAGATTCTGCGCATTGCTGTAGTCCACCGAGCCCTGCCAGTCCCCCAGCACGACGAAACAGGCATAACAGAGAGCAATGGGAACCAGAGGCAGGAGCTTACGTCCCGTAGGGCGCTGTATTTTCATATCCCTTTCTGATCCCATGCAATTTCCTCCGTACTCCATCAGCTTTTATGCTTTCTGCGGTATGCCCCGCACACTTCCTCTATATAGTCCCGCCACTGTCCGTAAATCGCCTCATCATTAGCTCTCAGCGCGATCTTTCTCGCCTCCCGGCCAAGCCTTTCGGCCAGCGCCGGATCCTCGATCAGCCGGTTGATGCCGTCCTCCATCGCCTTTTGGTTCTTGATCGGAATGAGCAGACCGTCCACCTCGTTTTTCATAATCGTGCGCGGGCCGCCGCAGGGACAGTCCGTCGCCACAATGGGCAGTCCAAGCGCCATCGCCTCCATCAGAGCGTTCGGCAGCCCTTCCCAATCCGAGCTGAACGCAAAGAGCGCCGCATCCGGGAGCTGCTTTTCCAGACTGTCACTGGCGCCCATCAGATGCACATAATCCTGGGCCTTAAGTTCTTCTATCGTCCTCTCCAGAAGCGCCTTCGTGCCGTCCTCCGTGTCCCTGCCGTATATTTTCAGATCGTAATCCGGGTGCTTCTTATGCACCTCGCAAAAAGCCCGGATCAGCATCACCTGATTTTTGAAATCCACAAGCCGCCCGGACTGCACCACCGTCTTCGTGCGCTTCTCCGGCTCCGGCACGCCGATATACTTGGGATTCAGCGGATTTAAGATAATGCGCGAATTTTTCTGCAATCTGGGCGCAAAGAACTCTCTCGCCCCTTCCGTCTGAAAGACGCAGCCGTCCGCTCTCGGAAACAAAAAAGGAATCTGCACCTTATCAAAAGGCCTGTCATAATGCCCCACCGGGTCTGTCCGTATGGAAATCAGCACCGGGATCTTCATAAAATAAGCCGCCGTCAGCCCCCGGTACAGAGCCTTTCTCGCAAATGGGATCAGAATGTCCGGCTTTTCTTTTTTCAGAAATTCTTTCAGATAACGGATGCGCAGAAAAAACTGGGTCAGACGGCTTTTCTTCTCATCCCCCGGCCTGAGCCCCACATGCACGCGCCGCACTCTCTCGTCGATCCAAAATTCATCCTCACCCTGCCACTCTGTAGCGACAAGCACCTCATAGCCGTTCTGCACAAAACGGTTGGACAGATTGGAAACCACCCGCTCTGCTCCGCCCTGTTCCAGACAATTCAAGTGAAACGCAATCTTTCGTGCCATAACTCCTCCCAAACGTTACCTTTTTAGTCAAGCGACCATTCCCTGATCCTGCGGATATATTCCTCCTTGGAGAAAACGCCTGCCCGTTCCACGGAGAGTCTGCTGTAGCGCGCCATCTCCTCCTCATTCTCCAGAAGGGAAATCACCCGGGCCGCTGTGCTTTTTTCTTCCTCCGCTATGTGGGATGCATCCATATCCGGCTCTTTTCCCATATTCGGCACCAGTACCCCGTATTTCCCGTCAAAAATCTCCGCCGGCCCGGTCATACAGTCCGTCGCCACCGCCGGAAGCCCCATCGCCATCGCCTCCACCAGCGCATTGGGGAAACCCTCCCAGTAGGAGGTCAGCAGATAGAGACTCCCCTTCTTCAAATACGGATACGGATTTTTCTGAAGCCCGGCAAAATGCACCACATCTGCAACGCCCAGATCATCCGCCAGTTTTCGGTACTCCTCAAATTCTCCCTTGCCGATGATGAGCAGCTTCGTATCCGGCAGCTTGCCGTGCACCAGGGAGAATATCTTGATCAGATGCCAGAAGCCCTTGACCACATCCTCACGCCCCATGGAGACAATAATCCGGCCGTCCTGCCATGGAAGGGAGGCTTCCTCTTCCTCCGCCCGCGCCCGAATATGCGGAATATCAAAAAATCCCGTCAACGTGTACGCACAGCCGCACGCATATTTTTCCGCAATCATCCCCCGCAGCGTCTCCGAACAGCATAAAAGCCTGTCCGCCTTTTTGCAGAAAAGTCCAAGCCAGGAGCTGTCCATATCCATATAACTCATGATTCCCAGCCAGCACTTTGCCCCTTTTCCTGAAAAAAGACGTCCCGCAAAAACATTTGCCAGATTGGCCGTAGGGCCAAAACTGTAAGCTATGTCAATCTGTTCTTTCTTTTTCAGACGCTTAAGTCTGTATCCGCGCCGCAAAACATTGAGCACTTTGGCGGCCTTTCCCGGCCGGCTCGGCAGTCCCAGATCCACCACTGGAATATCTTCCACATCAAAATCTATATTCGCGGAATCAAATATGGCAATCTGCACATCAAAGTACGGTTTTAAGGCAAGTGCTGTCGCCGCACAGACTTTTTCCGCCCCGCCCTGATGCAGGGAAGGCACAATCAATAACAATTTTTTCATATACTTGCAAACTCCATTTCAGGCCTCCAAACGGCCTCTGCCGTCCTAAAGAACCGTACTTTCACCGAGGTAAAACCGACGATACCCTTGCGCCTGCGTCCGCACGTCGAAGCCTGCCGTGCGCAGCTCCTGCGCCGTATTCCTGCGGCCATAGTCCGCCTGCTTTATGATTTCCGCCGCCCAGCGCGCGGGAGACTCCCCGATACTCAGGTAGGTGACCAGATCCGTGGCCTGCGCTTCTCTTGTGACAGTGTCTGACACCATACAGCGAAGTCCCGCTGCCTGCGCCTCCACCAGCACACCCGGCAGTCCCTCGAAGAAAGAGGGCAGAAGAAACAGATCCATCGCCTGATAAAACCGCTCCGCATCCCTGCGGTTTCCCAGAAAGCGCACCCGGTCAGCGATACCGAGCTGCCTGCATTTCTCCTCCATGGCGGGCCTGTCCTCACCCTCTCCCAGAAGCAGCAGAAGCGCATCCTGCCTTTCCCTGCACACCGCCGCAAAAACATCCAGCAGATATGGGTGGTTTTTCTGGTATTCAAAACGGCCTACGTGGCCCAGCACAAGCCCGCCGGAGATCCCGAGCTGTGCCCGCACCTCCTGCCGCACTTTCTCATCGTAGGTGAATCTTTCCACGTTGATTGCATTGTGGATGATTTTCACCTTTCCTGTATTCATGGCCTCCCCGCCAAACACATCCTGTCCCGCAAGCGCCGAGCAGGCAAAACAGTAATCCGCTTTCCCGGCAAGTCCCCGCCTGAAAAAGCGGGTCGCAAGCCCCTTTAATCCCTTCACCACACCTGCGTTTCTGGCATGGGCAGCCACGACAGGCACGCCGGCTTTCTTCGCGATGGGCAGATAAATGCCAGCTGTGCTGGTCATATGCCCCTGCACCACCCGAAATTCCCTGTGTGCCGCAAAAAAATCCCTGACAGCTCTTCTGTAAGAAAAATAATTGTATCCTTTAAATTTCGGGAGCACATAGATATGTCCTCCCATAGCCTGTATCTCTTCGTCGTAAAACTGCGGTTTTCTGACACGTTCGTCTGTTTTTCCGCGCTGCTTTTCTGTACTTTCATCCCGCCGTGCTTCCCGAAAACCACTTCTCACCGTGGAATCATGCACCAAAAAGTCAAACTGAATCTCCTCCCGGTCCATCTGCCGGTAGAGATCCATAATGCGGCTTTCCGCACCGCCCAGCCCTACGCCGCCAAGCACGTGCAGCACATGTATCGGTTTTTCCATATTCTCATGCCCCTTATTCTAATATGTCCCCCGCTTTCAGCTCCAGACTGCTCTCGTAACGGTCGATCAAAAGCGACCCGTCCACTGTGCGCACTACGGGCTTTTTGTCAAACACGTCGATCACCTCACCCGGCGCATACGCCGAGAAATCAATCATCTCGTCAAAGGGATGAGCCGTCCAGACGCGCACCTCTTCTCCTCTGCAAACCGCAAAGGCTCCCGGAAAAGGGGCCGCCACGCCACGGATCAGATTGTAAATATCACGTGTCCTGTTATGAAAGTCAATTTTTCCGTCCGCCGCTGTGCGCTTCTCATACCAGGAATCAAAATCCCTGGAATCTGTACGGATCTCGATATGCCCGCTCTCATAGGCGCTCAAAAGCTTTCGGATCAGCCGTTTGGAACAGATCATATTCTTGTACTGGGCCGTGCGGATATCGTCGTGGGGCGTGATCGAGAACATCTCCGTGGCAAACACATTGGGACTGTCCGCCCTCTCGTCATAGCGGAACAGATTCAGGTTAAACCGGGTGTCCCCCAGAATCACAGACCAGTTTAAGGGCGAGCGTCCTCTGCCGAAGGGAAGGTACCCGCTGTTGCCGTGAAACCCGTAAATACCGTGCTTAAAGCAGTCCAGCACACTGGCCGGGATCAGCCGCTGCCAGCCCATGGAAATGCCGATGTCAAACTCGTTCTCCCGCATCAGCTTCCGCGTCTTTTCGTCCGTCAGGAAATAGCTGTCCGCCTCGTGCACGGGAATCCCGTACTTTTCCGTCAGCACAGACAGTCCTCTATAACCCGAAACCTGGTTTTTTTTCGTCACCTCCGGGCTGATCGTGATGACCAGATCTACCGGGCAGATTTCCTTCTGAATGAAATTTACGATATTTTCCGAAGTATCCTTCACACCGAAAACAACGACCCTATATCTCATGTGCCTCTCTTTCCCTTCTCTTTTCTGCAGGTTTATCCCGGTCATGGCGAAACGCTTACCGCATCCCGCCTTCCACTATTTCAAATATTCCCTGTACCAGTCAATGGCCAGCCCGATCCCCTTCTCAAAATCAAAGGAAGGATCATACCCCAAAAGCTTGCGCGCCTTGCTGATATCCGCATTGGAATCCCGCACGTCGCCCGCACGCGGCGGTCCGAATTTCGGCTCCACCGCAACGCCCAGCGCCTTGCAGAGCTGTTCGTACATATCTATCAGAAAAAGACGCCCGCCCGCGCCGATATTGAAGGCCTCCCCGGCCGCGCTGCTTTCCGCTTTGCAGGCGCGCAGATTCGCCTCAATCACATTGTCAATATAGGTAAAATCGCGGGACTGTCTGCCGTCACCATTGATGGTGGGCGTCTCCCCGTGGAGAAGCTGCTTGATAAATTTCGGAATGACAGCCGCATAGGCGCCGTCCGAATCCTGTCTGCGACCAAACACGTTAAAATAGCGAAGACCGTAGGTGTCAAGCCCGTACAGCTCTTTGTAAAGCCGCCCATACTCTTCATCCGTCTTCTTGGTCAAGGCATAGGGCGAGATCACACGCCCCTCCTGTCCCTCCCTCTTCGGAAGCTCTGTGGAATCCCCATACACGGAGGAGCTTGAAGCGTAGACAAACTTTTTCACACCGCACTGTGTCGCTGCCTCCATCATGTTCAAGGTGCCCCGGATATTGATCTCCTCGTAGACAATCGGCATCTCCATGCTCCTGGGCACGCTTCCCCAGGCCGCCTGATGCAGCACATAATCTACGCCCTCACAGGCCGATTCGCATGTCTCAAAATTACGGATATCCCCCTCTATGAAGGTAAATCCCTCTTTTCCCATAAAGTGTTCGATGTTTTCATACTTTCCCGTAGACAGATCGTCCAGGCAGCGCACGCTGCAGCCCATGTCAAGCAGCGCCTCACAGAGATTCGAACCGATAAATCCCGCGCCTCCTGTCACCAAAAATACAGTGTCCTTCTCGAATTTGATGTCCTGATAGCTCATTTTTTACCTCCCTGATTCTTCCAAAACATTTTGTTCTCACACACTTCTCTAACCAGCAGATATAACGCAGTATAAAACAGCGAAAACCCATATATCATATAGCGCGACAGACACATAATCGTAATCGACGTCGCGCATACATTCGCCGCGATAAACAATAACGCCGCTCCCATAACGACCGCCGCCTGAAACCGCCTTTTGACAAGCATCTGCCACAACAGCAGCCCCGCCGCCAGAAGATACAGAAAAAATGCGGCGAAATTGATGAGCGGATGCACCACTGCTATGCTCCTGACAAATCCGTTACGGCACAACAGAAAATAATCATAGAGCCACTGTCCAAAGCAGGACGGCAAAAGTTTTTTGATCATCTTTCCCGCCATCTCGTCGGACATGCTGCTCTGCTCATAGTAGTCCACCTCTCCCAGACCGAAATAGTAAGCTGACAGTTCCGCTTCCAGAATCTGGAATTTCAGTATATCATGGTTTTCCTCCAGATATGCCGCCCGCTCATCAAATTTATCACCGGCATACACATGATTCAGCCTCTGCTCCATCGCCTTACGGTAAAAGCTGTCAAAAAAGGCCTGCTCCAGATCCCCTTCCTCAAAAACCTCTCTGTCCTCCTCGTCACAGGCATAGATCACATTGGTCAGCGTATTCACCTTGCCATAGGTATTGCCCATAAAATACCCGGTAACACCGTAATTATACACATGTACCGTCAGATCCCGCAAAAGAAAGACAAGTATCACAGCCGATGCGCACATAAATAGCATTTGATATTTTTTGTTTAATAAAATACGGATCCCCAGAAGAAGCGCCCACAGAAGAATCGTAGTCATCATCTGTCCTCTGGTCATGGACAGCAGATAGGCAAAAAAGAGCGCAAGCACCGCGTCGCGCACCTTCCCTTCAAAGAGCATCCGCAGAAGAAAATATACAAATATGGTAAAGAGCGGAATGCACAGCCCTTCACTCATCACCGAATTTTCCAAAAAAATGTGCAGTGCGGACACATACCTCGTAATCAGATGCGGCAGAAGCTGCATCGCCACAAGTAACAGTTCTTCCCAAAACCGCAGGCCGAACCGCCTTGCCAGATACTCAGAGAGTGCCGTGATCCCCACCGCCGTGAGTATCCCCTGCCCTGCCATGGCCGCCGTCAGATACCACTCCCCGCAGACGGCCCGGAAGGCCGCCAGATAGAGCGGATAGAGCGGCTCCCTGTGAATATGCATCGTGATGTACTGTTCGGAATCATTATAAACCCCGACCCCGCCGACTGCAAGCAGCCCCAGAAAAAAGGCGAGAAGCCCTGCGAAAAGACACAGAGCTTTCTTTTTATCTTTATTCACCCCTACAATCTCCAATACCGATAATCCTCTGTCAAATATTCGCTGCGGTTTAATATGCCCTTCAAATCTAACAGCACCTTTCTCTTATGCGCCGGATGATAGAAAGAAGATATTTTCTCTTTGTCGAGACTCAGGAACTGCTCATGCGCCACGGCAATAATGAGTGCGTCCACGTCCTTGATCTCATCCATCGTCTGGAACGTAATCCCGTAAAGCCGCTCCGCCTCAGCAGCGTCCGCCTCAGGGTCAACCACTGCGGGGACAATTCCGTACTCCCCAAGCTCCCTGTAAATATCGATCACTTTCGTGTTTCTCGTATCCGGGCAGTTCTCCTTGAAGGTAAAGCCCAGAATCGCCACTTTAGCGTGTTTGACGGCAATATTCGCCTTAATCAGCGCTTTCACCAGGCTCTCCGCCACATATTTGCCCATGTCGTCATTGATCCGCCTGCCGGAGAGGATGATCTGGGAGTGATACCCGAGCTGCTCCGCCTTGTAGGTCAGATAATAAGGGTCTACGCCGATACAATGGCCGCCCACAAGTCCCGGCATAAAGGGCAGGAAATTCCATTTCGTGCCCGCCGCTTCCAGCACGGATTTGGTGTCAATTCCCATTTTATGAAAAATGATGGAAAGTTCATTCATGAACGCAATATTGATGTCTCTCTGGCTGTTCTCAATCACCTTGGCCGCCTCCGCCACCTTGATGGATTCCGCGCGGTAGACGCCCACTTCCACCACAAGCTCATAGACCTTCGCGACCGTATCGAGCGTCTCCTCGTCCATGCCCGACACGATCTTCGTGATCGTCTCCAGTCTGTGCACTTTGTCGCCCGGGTTGATACGCTCGGGGGAGTATCCGATTTTGAAATCCACACCACATGTCAGGCCCGACTCTTTTTCCAGAATCGGCACACATATGTCTTCCGTCACGCCGGGGTACACAGTAGACTCAAACACCACCACAGAGCCCTTCGTCAGGTTCTGCCCCAGGATGCGGCTGGCCCCTTCCACCGGGGAAAGATCCGGCGTATGGTCTTCGTTGACAGGTGTGGGCACCGCCACAATATGAAACTTTGCCTCTTTAAGCTTTGCGGGATCAGCCGTAAATTCCACCTTCGTATTGCGGATCACCTCGTCTCCCACCTCGTTAGTGGGGTCAACGCCGTTTTTGTACAGGTCGATCTTCGCCTCGTTCAAGTCAAACCCAACCACCTTGATCTTCTTGGCAAAAGCCACCGCGATCGGCATACCCACATAACCAAGTCCTAGCAGAGAGAGCTTTTCCTCCCCGCTCACCAGTTTTTCATATAAGTCCATCTGTCTCCTCCTTTTCCTGACAGCCAGTTCCCTATTTCAGACTGCCCTGCACCTCGCCCAGAATCAATCCGGCCTCTTCCATATAAGCTGCCGTCACCAGCTTTCGGTCAAATTCCCGCTCCATTTTTTCTCTGCCGCGCTGTCCCATAGCCGCCCGCTCCTCCGTGGAAAGGGCGAGAAATCTCTCCATCGCCGCAATCAGCTCCTCCGGCTTACCCGGCGTAAATCCGAAACCCGTCACGCCCTCCTCAAAAGCCTCCTTGCAGCCGCTGATATCCGATGCAATGACCGGCCTGCCTGTGGCTGCGCCCTCGATCAGCGCATTGGACATGCCCTCGTGGAAGGAAGCCACCACAATGGCGTCTGCCGCCGCCAGATACCTGTGTACCTGCGTGTGGAAGCCGATCTGCCGGATCACTCCCTCCTTCTCCAGATCATCCAGGATCTCCTGATAATCCTCATCACAGTAACCCATGATATCAAAAAATACCCGGTCGCTATGTAATCTCCGCGCCGCCTCTATATATTCGAGAATGCCCCGTTCCTTCATCACCCTGCCCACAAAGAGGAAATATGTCTTTTCCCTCTCGGGGTAAGGCTCAAACTTATGCTTTTCCAGATTGACCCCGGAGCCCATGACCATCCGTGTCTTCTTTGCCGTGATACCCATATCCTGAAAAATACCTTTGTTCTCCGCATTCTGAAAGAACACACAGGCCGCCTTCTTTAAGCCCGCACGGTACATCCCGACGATCAGCTTAAGAAGCGGTCCCGTCCTGTCAAAAGCGCCCCCAAGCCCCGTGATCGTGGCGATATAAGGAATCCTTTTCATGCCTGCGGCAAATCCGCCGTATATATTGGGCTTGATCGTGTAAGTTATCACCAGATCCGGCTTAAGTTCCTTCATCATTTTAGCGTAAGCGCGGTACAACTTCAAGTCCTCCAACGGATTGATTCCCCGACGGTTGATCGGCGTCTCTATGATGTGGCATCCAGCCGCCTCAAGCTCCATGCCTTTCACGTCATCCGGCATGCTCACCCACACTTCATACGACGCACCAAGCGCCTCTATAAACTCGCCCCGGAAGTCGTACAGGCCGCCGGAAGAGTTTGTCAGAACCAAAACCTTTTTCACGGCACAATCTCCTCCCCCGCCATATCCCGTATCATCACTTCATTAAACTTCATCATGCAGATTCCCTCTTTATATTCGCCGATCCGCACCTCGTTCTCCTCTCCGGAGAGGTTTCGAACTACCGCCGCAGCCATATTCACACCGCAGCCGTAAGCGTGGGGATAGCCGCCGCCGAAGCGGGGATTCACCTCAGAAAGATAATAAACGCCGTCAATCTCAAAAATATCGATATCTATCATACCCCGGAAACCGCACTTTTCTGCGAAATCACATATTACATCAAATAGTTTTCCGTCTTTAAAAGACACAGACTTATCGGTCTCTCCCGCTCGCATCTTGATCTTTTTTTTCACAAAAATATCCGTGCATTTTCCGGATATCATATCCACATACACGTCCGCACCGAACTCTGTACCATCCATGTACTCCTGAATCATCAGATCCTCATAGAGGTCGAAAAGCACTTCCATTTCCTTTTTGCTCTCCACCTTATTGATGTGTATGCTGGCACTGCCCCGTACCGGCTTTACAAAAACCGGGTAAGAAATCTCCCCGGCTTCCTCTGCCCGGCAAAAGGACTCCTGATCCGTATAACACCTCGCCGTAGGAATCTGCATTTTCTGAAGCAGTTCAAACATCCTGTACTTGTCAAAGCAGGTCTCCACCAGCTCATAGTCGGAGACAATGGGTGTTGTCCCCACCGCCAGAAACCGCTCCCGCTCCTTCGCCAAAAGGGAAAGTTCCGGGTCAATCAAAGAAAAAACGCCCGTTATTTTTTCTTTCCTGCAAATTTCCAGCACCCGGTCCAGATAATCCGGCGCCGTGATCCTTGGTACCAGATAAAAGGCGTCCGCCTCGTATACTGCGGGCGCCAGATTGGAACAGTCTGTCGCGATCACCCTGCCCTTGCCTGCAAGTTCCTTCTTAAAATACTGCACCACCTTATCGCGGGTGCCCGCGCTCAAAATCAAGATATTCATACTTCCAGACTCCCCGTCTCTTCCAGTCTCCGCTTTCTGATCTCGGCAAAGTTCCCTTCTGCCGCGCTGGTATCCTCCGCCACTTCATCGGTGTGCCCGAGCACCGTCTGCACCGTCATCCAGAGCACCTTCAGATCCATGCCAAAGGTCAGATGCTCCACATATTCCACATCCTTCTGAAACCGCCTGTCCCAGTCAAGGAAATTGCGCCCGCTGACCTGCGCAAGTCCCGTCAGCCCTGGCCGCACGCTGTGTCTTAAGCGTTCGCGCTCCGTATAGTAGGGCAGATAGGAGACGAGCAGGGGCCTTGGGCCGATCACACTCATGTCACCCTTTACAATATTAAAAAGCTCCGGCAGCTCGTCCAGACTGGTGGCCCGCAGGAATTTCCCGAACTTCGTAAGCCGCACTGCGTCCGGCAGAAGCTCCCCCTTCTCATCCCGCGCGTCCGTCATTGTGCGGAACTTACAGAGGGTAAAAATTTTTTCGTCCTTCCCCGGCCTCTCCTGCTTAAACAGCACCGGGCTCCCCAGCTTCACCCGCACTAAAACCGCCAGTACGGCCAGTACGGGGCCGAGCACGATAATGCCGCACAGGGACAACAGAAAATCCAGGCATCTTTTGATACATTTCTTATACATATACTGTACCTCTCTGAGGATATAGTATATCATAATTGTTCCCACGCCTCAATTAAATTATGTTATCCGCATCGGCTTTGCCGGCATTCTTCTATAATAAAGCGGGACAGCGTGGAAATGATATCTCCACGCTGTCCCGCTCATTACTCAATTACTCTGCCATCAATCACGCAGATTTTCATTCTCGCCATAGAACCGCTGATAATTATAAGCGTCTCCCACAGTCTTTACATCAATCCAGTATCTTGCAATTACCTTCTTGGTCAGCTTGGATCTCACCTCAATCTTGGTTCTTCCATCCTTCAACGCCTTGAACGTGGCAGAATAGCTGCCGGTATTCGCCTTGATGGTGGCAACCTTCGGGTTGGAGCTGGACCAGATCAGCGTATCGGTCATCGCATATTGCGCGCCTTTGTTGTGCCCATCGGGAACCAGCGTATAGGTATTCCCAGATACGAAAGTTTCTTGATTGATATATCTCCGATTATCTCTTATCCGAAGCTGTATCCCATTGTACCCGCTGCTCAGACCATACTCACCCAGATCCGACTCGCTGGCCGGAAGAAGGGTCGTCGTGAACGCTTTTGACGCCGGTTTGGATTCCACTCCCTCATATGCCGCATTCCCGGAAGACACCTGGTCAAACAGGGCTGTCACGGTCACTTCGTACTTTGACTTCTGTGTCAGGCCATCCAGAGAATAATTCCAGAACTCTTTATACTTCTTATCCGCCTCACCGTTGTTCTCATACCACCAGCCGTTACCTGACCAGCTGCCATCATAATTGCCATCCCAGTATCTGTCCAGTGTCGCGTAGTCTTTCACGTACACACTCCTGATCAGAGTTTTTCTGGAGCTTCCGTCACGAACCTCGATTCGATACGCCGTAGCGTAGGGGTTCTTCTCAAACTGAACCACGCCGCTGTTGTCATACAGATCCTTCAGGGTAAGCCCCTTGACAGGCGCAAGCTCTGTAGATTTCAGATTAACCTCAACTTCCTGGTCCAGGAACTTATCTTTCAGCTTCAGTTTCACACTGTCTTTCCCGTAAGCGGTCACATAACCGTCATCCGACAGTTTGAAGCTGGCATTGTTCTTTAACTGCTCCGCTACCGCTTCCCGGCTGATCCTGTCGCTTACCCGGTAGCAGCTCTGGTCTAAGACTTTACCCTTCTGCCTGTAGTCCACCATGCTCTCCAGCTTGATTCTCTGGCCCACAGATAAGGTTACGGACCTTGCCTTCATCTCATCCGCCTCGGCAGTGATGTTAATATAGAGGAATTCCATTCCAGTATCAGTTTCTTTGTTATAATAATTGGAAGTCACTCCGGTATTGGTATCCATCGCCATAATCCGGACCATGCCCGGCTGTTTTACCGTAATCTTGCCATTCTTGGCAATGCTTGCACGACTGCATGTGGTTGTACAGCCCCAATCACCGGCAGCTACATAATCCCCAAAAGCATCACGTCCGTCAGAAGAAAACCGTTCATAAAAATAGTAGGAAATCTTCGGTTCTACATAAGTCTTCTTCGCATCCGCATCCTTGAGCGGCAATGCGTATTCCTTGGAGTCATAGCGCTCCGCTTCGCCTGCCGTATCCGGGAAAATACCTGTCAGATTGATTTCCGGCTTGTCGGCCGCCAGTGAAATCTCATACAGATCCCCATATACTTCATCATAATTCGCTTCATCGTAAAAATAGGTATCCGTATGCAGTTTCGTGTATGTGCCCTCTTTCAGGGAGATTTCCAGTCCTTCTACCTGAGGCTTCGTCATCACAAAACCCCTGGCACTGCCCGCGAAGCTGTTCTGCACCTTGCATCCGTCCTCAAGCGTGCGCACCGCGCTGACATTTCTCACATATACGGTATACTCCTTTTCAGGTTTCAGGCCCGAGAAGGAACACTGCGCAGCCACGTACGCTTTCTTCTTGGAATCCCAGACACCGTTAAGGCTGCTATCCTTCTCACTTTCGGGAGAAATGAAGTTCGGCTTCTGTGCAAAAATACCCTGCCACTTTCCGTTCTTCATCTTGCCGATCGCTGCGGTGAAGTCCGCTTCTTTCAGATTCTTCCCTTCCATCACATAGACTTCCCTGCGGTAGCCGTCATTTACGAGAGAATACTGCACATTCATCCACGCATCCGTCATCGTCACCTTCGTAATCTTCGGCGCGGTAACTTTCTTCACCGTGATGGTAACGGTCGCTTTCACTTTGGTATCCAGTTTTTCTTTCTTTCCGTTTACTTCGCGCATCGGGTATACGGTAACTGTCGCCTTTCCTTCTCCCAATGCTGTAACCTTGCCGTACTCATCCACATGCAGGAACTTGCCGTGTGCGTCCTGGTCAACCTCATAGCCCAGGCAGATCACGTCCGCATTCTGTTCCTTTGTGATTTTGACATCCAGCTTCTGTGTCTCGCCCACTGTCATCGTCTTAACCGGTGCATTAAAGGAAAGAGACTTCGGCGCTACCGCCTCCTCCAGATTCCCCATGCACACAGCGTCACTAAACTTCAGACAGAACTGCTCGATATCTCCGTCCTTCCAACGGATATTAAAGTTCGCATCTTTCTGCTTTGCCGCATCGAACAGCACCGTCATTGCTGCGCGGTATTTCCCATCAAGCTCAGCATAGCCCTCTCTTGTAACGATCATTCCTCCCGCACTTCTGACCGCCGCCTCATAAACTGCGGTGTTCCAGATGTCCTGGCCCGCTCCATATGCCATAGGTGCGAAGATCTTTACCGCCACCCAGTTTCCTTTTATTTCCTTATATTCATAATCAACGTAAGCGAAACATTTAGTGAACGGAACCGCATTCAGCGCCACAACCGTATGTTTATAGGAATCCTGTTCCACAGTCGTAATTCTGTCTGAAACCGCGGTCCTGGCTATTTCGTTATATGATGTCCCCTGCACGACGGAGCTTCCTCTTGTAACCGTAATTGATGCAGCCTCTCCGGGAACACCTGTATAATTGTTCGCACAGATACCGTCCTCTCCCCACAGTGAGCCGTCCCCTGTCAGCCTCAGATGATAGCTCTTGTTTCCTACACTGGTCAGAAGATCGGAGTCCTCAAGCAAATTTCCCTTCTCATCGTATATTTCAAACTCAGGACAGAAAAAGCTCTCGCCCTCTATCCACGCCGGATATACTTTCTGGCCCGCCTGTTTCGTGAAATACGCCTCATCCTCAGGCACATATCCTTCTACATCCGCACGGTCGGGTGCAAAAAACGCCTTCCTCACTCCCTGCAGCTGCCACCAATCGTCTTCTTCATCGGGGCCATAGATTGCAGTATATACGTCCGTTCCTGCCTCCACCGTCAGCTCAGGTGCATGAATCTTTAATTCTTTCTGCGCAACACTAATATTTTCCAATATTGTGTCAGCCATCGGCCCGTAAGTTCCATTTCCTCTGAAGGATACATGAATCTCATAAGTGCCCGCGTTTACGGCATCCGCCCAGGCTTCGGCCTCCAGTGGAAGCCTGCCCTGGTAAGTCCTGCTCCACTCCTCCATGCCAAAAACGTAATCCTGATATCTTACTTCGTAAGTCAGCTCTGCGTCACTGACGGGCGTCTTGGTGCCATCGGCCTTTACACTCACCAGCTTGAAAGCGCCTGCTGCAGGGTCTGCAAGGCTTGTAAGATCTGCCTTAATCCCGGCATCATTTATAATGGATTTACCGTTATACTCAACTGTCCGGCCAAGCGGCGTCCATTCCCCGTTGTCCGCCTTGACTATGGCAAGCTCCGCCTCGCCCATAGCTGTAATCTTGATCTCGTCTGTGGCTGTCTCGCCGGCAACTGCCTTGAAGTTTCTGCCTTTGGAACCGTCGAGATAAAAATCGCCAAGCGCAATCCGATAAGTGGAGTCTTTATCCAGCGTTTCATAGCTGGCTTCCTCAACCCAGATCTGCTTTCCATCCGCATCGGTCTGCGGTGTACCGTCAGCATTCTTCTGCAGTACTTCTACTTTCCAATCCGGGATGTAGAGATACTCATATCTGGACCAGTCTTCGTCCTCACCAAACCCTGCGGCATTCTTCCAGTCCTCCGCCTTGGAAGGCTTCTCCCCTGCGGGTGTCACCGTGAAGGCCACATCTGCGTCCTCCAGGAACTGTTCCACGTAGATACCGGAAAACTCCTGATATCCGCCTTCCTTCTTCACAAGGTTTATTTTTACTTCCTGCTGTCTGATGACAAAGTACACATCCGCCGGTTCGGCTTTCACCTTGCCTGCCGGATCGGTGTACTCGATATGCAGCTTGTAAATACCCGCATCCGAGGGGCTGATAAAAGTACGCCAAAACCATCTGGACGAGTCATTAAAATCAGCCTTTGTCACAAGCTTGCCGTCCGCATCGGTTTCTGTAGCATCCTCCACCGTATCATAAGCACTTTCATACCAGGTATAGACATAATTGTCTTTGTTGGAGGTCTTACCGTCTTTCAGCTCCGCCTTCTTGTAATCAGCTCTGTTTACAAAGATTTTGTCGCCGTCATACGTCTTGGTGAGCGCATTGTAGAGTACTTCCGTTTTCTCCGTGATGGAAGCGCCAATCTTGGAAGTATCAATCACAGCCAGCTCACCGGCTGCCAGTGTGATGGCCGCCACATATTTCCGAAGGGTTTCCCCATCATCTTTTACCCGATAGGAAGTGTCTGTGGAATCCGTGTAATCAGCATTGATTTCCACTTCATCCGCCCGGCCGTAGGTGTCATAGACCGCCTTATATCCGCTGAATCTCACCTCATAGGTTACCTTGTCAGTAGAAGCATCCGGCAGCTCGTAGCTGAGATTGTCCTCATCTCCCAGCTCCTCTTCACTGATCAGCGCACCGGCCGCATCCTTGATGACCCGCACTACCCTGAACGTAGGTTCATAGGACTGTGTCACACCCGAATCGGCGTAACTGGTACCCCAGAAACGATCCTTTAAATCCGCAGGAATCGTGAATGCGCTCTCGTCTTTGGCATTCAGCACTTCCGCCTGCACCTTCTCAAGAACATCCTGCACCTTCTGCCCGGAGAAAAACTCGGTCGCTTCAAGCTTCGGTCTGATGACCAGCTCCACTGCGCCGATCTCCACTACCATATCCGCATAAGCGCTGCCGTATTTCTCCTGGTCACCCGTATATGTAACTCTGAACACATATGTACCTGCCGTCTTCGGCTCATCTATCTGGTCGCTTTCAATTACATACAGATACCCAATATCCTGCGCACCGTCATTCTCAGAGCTGAACTCCGCCTCAAACCATACGCCTTTCCATTCCTCATCCTTGACGGTAAGCTTCTGTTCCGTCACTTTATCACCCGACTCCGTAGTCTGGGTGATCAGCGCAACAGCCTCCTTCGTCAGTTTGCTGTCAAGCTCCTTCACACCTGCAGGAACTTTCCCTGCCCCTTCATAGGGAACTGTTACTTTCGTAATTTTTTTGCTGCTGTCATCGCCGTCGACAAACTCTTTCTTGCCGTAGGTTGTGGCATACGTCCCGTCCAGAGTCAGCTTGACCGCAGTTTTTTGCAGTTCGCCTACCGTCACCGCCGCACTGACACATACGAACTCATAGTTGGCCGCATATTTCGCCGCGTTGGCCCCTGCAAATTCAGCCTGCATGGTCACGATATAATCCTGTCCCTTGACAATCGCTTCTTCCGCCCCGACCACTTCGTCCGTGTCCGCTTTTTTGACTATTGTGGTCAGTTCAATATCCTTGCCAGTCTCACCCTTCTTTCCAGCGGTAAAGGACATGCCGTCGCTCACATCCACAAAATAGGTGGGCATGGGCATATCTTTCCCCAGGGTTCCGGGTACAACCTCTACTGGATTAAGCTCTACTCTGACGACCGCTTTGATGATCTCGAAATCGATCGTAATATCCGCCGCCTGCCACTGACCTGCTTTTGCAGGCAGATTGACAGCAAGCTTATACTTGCCCGCATCCTTAGGGGAAATGCCTTCGCCAAGCGCCGTGCCGTCCTCCTTCTGCCACGCGTAAGTCACTGTCTGCACTGCCGGATCACTGGTATCAGCCAGACTGACTTCACCCATGTTCCCCTTATGCAGTGTAATGCCTGCAAGAATCTCCCCGTCCAGCGTCATGGTTTTCTTGCCGTCCGTCTCCGATTCACTCGCAAAAAGTGCCTGTCCCTGAGAATATTCTCTGTGGCAGACATCGGAAGAAAGCTCTGCTTCGAAGTTATATTTCGCGTCTTCTCTCTGCACTCCGTCCGCCATCACGTCCACCGTGTGGTTTCCGTCCTCTTCCGTACCCTCTGCACTGTTTTCCGCATTCTGATCCGCCTGTACAGAGTCTTGTTCCTTTCCATCCGCAAGCCCGGTTTCATCATCCACCGTGTCATCCGCTTCCGGCTGGTCCGTGTCACTGGATCCATCCGGGTTCCCTGAAGGGTCTGTGGTTTCTGCCTCTTCAGCCGGATCCTGCTCCGATTCCCCGTCTGCTGCCTCCGGCTTGTCCGTTTCCGGCGAAGCCGCCGTTTCCTCCGTGGAACCATCGTCTTCCGGCTGCTGCCCGGAATCCTGCTCCACGCTCTGCTCCGTGCCATCCTCTGTGCTGTCCGGAGCTGCCAATGCCGTGGCGGGCAGAGCTGTCACGGTTATGGCAACTGCCAATACCATGGCCAGCATCCTGTTGAGCCGCCAAAGCTTTTTTCGTTTACCCATGCTTTCTTCTCCTCCTGTCTCGCATAATTATTGTATACTCAAATTTATCTTACCCCCCCCCCGTATAAGTTTGTCAATCAAAAAAGCGTCTGAGTTTTCACCCAGACGCCATTTTGTTGATTTGCACGGCTCTTATTTTTTGATCATTTATCTCTTTATTCCCGGAGACCGGCCGTCTCCTCCACGCTGTCACTGCTGTAGCAGTACACCACATCCGTACCGCTCACCAGATTGTATTTCTTATAATTCTGCGTATAATATGTTACGATTTCATCCATGTCATCCGCCGACGGTACATGATAGCAGATGTCCAGATAGTCGTCCCCGTTGACCGCCTTTATTCTGGTCGTCTCAATGTCAAGCCCCTCAAACACCTCGGAACGCTCCATTTCAAATCCGGCGCTTTCCAGACTCTCCGCCACCGCATCCGGCTCTGGATAAGTCTTCTCCTCCGCGACAATTTCCACGGTAGGCCGTGCCCCGCACCCCGCAGGCACAGTCAGCAAAACCAATAAAACAGCTACCATCCATTTTCTCATTTTCCAAGCAATGCTCCTTTCCTGTCCGGCATCCTGCGTCGAAACAGTCTCCATTCTACTACAGGAAAATTAATTTTGCAATCCGGGAATTTAAAAATTTAGAACAGCTCTCTCACCGTGCGGATAATCGCATCCATCTCCTCCTCGCTGTTTTTGACGTCGCTGGGCAGGCACAGGCCCCTTGCGAAGACATCTTCTCCCACGCTGCTGCCGTCCTCATTGTGGGCAAAGAAGTCGCACGCCTCAAAGACAGGCTGCATATGCATCGGTTTCCAGATCGGTCTGCATTCCGCATTCAGCTTCTCTTCCAACGCATCCATAACCATATCCGGCGTCACCTTACAGTCCGCAGCGATCGCCATGCCGGAGAGCCAGTTGTTCGCATCCCCCTCTGGATTCATCGGATTCATCTGTATCTCGGCAATATCCGCAAATGCCTCGCAGTAGCGCTTATAAATCTCCTTCTTTCTCGCCTTGTGCTCCTCCAGATGTATAAGCTGGCCCCTGCCGATTCCGGCCGTCACATTGCTCATGCGGTAATTATAACCGATCTGGGAATGCTGGTAATGTCTGGCCGGATCTCTCGCCTGCGTCGCTAAAAAGGTCACTTTCTTCGCCGCTTCCTCATCGGCTGACACAAACATACCGCCCCCCGAAGTGGTAATGATCTTATTGCCGTTGAAAGAATAAATACCATATTTGCCGAAAGTACCCGTATGTTTTCCCCTGTAAGTACTGCCGAGAGACTCCGCCGCATCCTCTATGAGCGGTGTGCCATGCGCCTCGCAGATTTCCATGATCTCGTCAAGCTTCGCCGGCGTGCCGTACAGGTGCACGCAGATCACCGCCTTGGGATTCGGATATTTTTCGTAGGCCCTCTTCAAAGCTTCCGGAGACATGTTCCAGGTATCCGGCTCCGCATCTATAAACACAGGTGTGCCATTCTCGTAAGCAATCGGGTTACAGGACGCGGAAAACGTCAGATCAGAAACAAACACCACATCCCCCTGTTTTACGTCAAGAAGCCGCAGAGCCATGTGAATGGCCGCTGTTCCTGCAGACAGCGCCGCTGCGTGGCCGCAGCCGGTATATGCTGCAATCTCCTTCTCAAACGCGGTTACGTTCGGTCCCAGAGGCGCCACCCAGTTCGTGTCGAAAGCCTCCTGCACAAATCTCTGCTCATCCCCATGCATGGTGGGAGAGGAAAGGTAAATTCTCTTTTTCTCCATGATTTACACCCCTTTTCTGTCCGCGTAGTGATACGTCGGTACAATCTTTTTGATCAATGGCCTGATATCAGAATTTTCAATCTGACACTCATCCTTCAGTTCTTTGAGCTGCGCAAAAAATCTATGCTCATCCACTTCGATCGGCTTGCCGATATGAATCATACGGTTTGCGGTATCTTTCATTCCCTCCTCATCCATCAGAAGCTCCTCGTAAAGCTTTTCTCCGGGGCGCAGGCCGGTAAACTCGATCTTGATGTCCTCGCCCACGCGATACCCCGAAAGCTTGATCAGATTTTGCGCAAGGGAAAGAATTTTAACCGGCTCACCCATATCCAGGACAAAGATTTCTCCGCCCTTTGCGTATGCACCCGCCTGCAGAACCAGCGACACCGCCTCAGGTATGGTCATAAAATAACGGATGATATCCGGGTGGGTGACCGTGACCGGCCCGCCCGCCGCGATCTGCTTTCTGAAAAGCGGAATCACACTGCCGTTGCTGCCCAGCACATTGCCAAAGCGCACCGCCACAAACTCCGTCTCGTAGTGCTTGTCAAAAGTCTGGATGATCATCTCACAAATCCGCTTACTGGCTCCCATGATATTCGTAGGGTTGACCGCCTTGTCCGTGGAGATCATAACAAACCGCTGCACACCGCTCATGGCCGCCGCCTGCGCGGTCTTAAAGGTACCGAAAACATTGTTCTTAATCGCCTCCGTCGGGCTGTCCTCCATCAGCGGCACATGCTTATGGGCCGCCGCATGATAAACGATATCCGGCTTGTATTTTGAGAAAATACAGTTCATCCGATTGGCGTTTCGCACGGAGGCAATAAGTACCATCAGATTCAGTTCCGGGTATTTCTGTATCAGTTCCTGCTGCACATCATAGACCGAATTTTCATAAATATCCACGATCACAAGCTGTTTCGGCCGGTGGGTCGCGATCTGTCTGCAAAGCTCGCTGCCTATGGAGCCGCCGCCGCCGGTGACAAGCACCACCTTCCCCTGCACATAGCCGAGAATGGAATCCATATCGACACTGACCGGGTCCCTGCCGAGCAGATCTTCCACCTCCACATCCCGGAGCTTACTCACATTGACCTCACCGTTTACGAGCTGGTACATACCGGGAAGGGATCGCAGCTTACAGTTCGTGTCCTTACAGATTTCCAGAATTTCCCGGATCTCCGTCCTGGGAGCGGAGGGCATCGCCACAATGATCTCATCCACATCATAGATATCCGCGCACTCCACAATCTTGTCACGTCCGCCTGCGACTTTGATTCCCTGAATATATTTCCCCCATTTTCCCTTGTCGTCATCAATGATGCACTTGATGACCATCGTAGAAAAATTGCTGTTGACGATCTCTTTGATAATCAGGTTCGCCGCCTCGCCCGCACCGATCACCATAACCGTAATCATGTTCTTTTTGTTCTGCTGCTTATGCTTTAATCCGCGGAAAAAACGATAGGAAAAGCGGCTTGCAAAAATGCAGACTACCAGCACTGCCATATAAGCGGGATAATAACTTCGCGGCACCGCCCGGGTCGTGACTTTAAAAAACTGCAGGCCGACAGCATCCGCCAGCATAGACAGCACACAGGCCACCACGATGTTCTGAAGCTCTGTCTCCCCCGCAAAAGCCCACAGACTGCTGTAGAGACGCATCACATAAAATATGACCAGCGTCAAAAGAATATTGAGCAGCAGAAATCGTTCGATTGGCTGCATAAAATGCTTCGGTATTTCGTCTAAATGAAAATCATAACGCCACAAAATCGCCACATAGCTTGCCAGGACAATGCTGATAATATCATATATAATCAGGCATGTCCGTCTGTAAAACAATTTTGCGTTAAAAGGTTTTCTCGTTTTTTCCATATTGGTATCCGTTTTTCTATCCTTCTTCCTTTCGTGTATCCGCAAGTAGCGGCGCCATCACGAGAAGCAGGCAGTGCGCGATAGGACAGCACGGATGGAAGATCCACTCCGTCAGACCTGCCACCGCAAAGAGAAGTAAAAGCGCCAGTGGAAACAGCGCACATTCCCTGTCCTCCCGATGTCTCCGATAATAGAAAACTGCCTGAACAAGCGTCCCGATCCCCAGCAGAAGGAACACGCCGCCCACAAAAATACCGTGGTCATATGCCACCTGTAAGTAAATATTGTGTGCGTGGGCAAGATAGTTGCCATCCGGCTCCATAACGCCCATATCTTCATGCCCCGCCTTGTTTAGCCTCTCGTAATAACGTTCAAATATATATAATCTGCCATTTGTATATGACTCTTCTTCAGCCTCTGCGGCTGCCGCCATATCCTCCGCAGAGGCGAGCAGTATCCTGCCTCCGTTTTCCAGATAAGGGCTCCTGTACGCCGGCTCACCGTCCGCTTTGCTGAAATAGAGAAACGCATTCAGACATTTTTCCTGCGGGATACCCAGCACCTTCATCTGAAAGGTCTGGATCAAACGTTCCACCGTGATATAGTAATAGGAGTCCATATCCCTGCCATGCACAAGTTCCGAGGGAAATTCCTCGATCTCATGCGCCCGGATATCGGCCGTCACTGCTGGTATCGTTCTCTGTGCCGTAAACATCACAGGAAGGCTTATGACAACGGAGAGTATCATCAGCCCCATTCCCCGCAAAAAGCGCATCCATTTCTCGCGAAGAGGAAGCGCCTTCCCGGCAAAAAAGGCCACCGGAATCACCACAACCGCCGTCACCAGAATGGCGAGATATCCTGTTCTCGACAGAGTAAACAGCAGATACATGGCGGATGTGCCAAGCACCGCCAGTTCCTTATAGGTTCCCGCCAAAGACGGCTTCCGGCCGTAAGCATCCAGAAATTTGACAAGTGCCGCACACACCGCCAGCGCCAGATATACGGCGGAAATCGTCACGGTATGGAAATGGAAAGGGTAGCGGTAATACTGAAAATACATATACGGCCTGTGCAGCAGACAGTATCCCACTGTCAGCACAAAATGCAGCAGAATGCCGTTTACTATATTGTGCAGCAAAACTGCCCGTTTTACGCCTGAAGCCATCCGCAGATAGTAAAGCGTAAAACAGCAGACGAGAAAAATGGGCCATCCTCTCGTATTCCGATAAAGGATAATAAGCGCAAAAAACACCCCGACAAGCAGGCCGTATGGCACGGAAATCCCTCTGATTTTCCTTGTAAAAAGCAGTTTCAGGGTATTCAGAATCACAATACCTGCAAGGACAGCCGCCCAGACCGTAAGCTTCAGCGCCTTTATTTCCAGCTCACCCGGCTCCTCCAGTCCCGCCTGCGCGCTCTTCTCCACAAGAGCAGCCAGCGCATCCCGGTAATACAGGGGCGCAATCAGCACCGCTACTGCACCGTAGATGAATTGATACCAGCAGAAGATTTCCTTCTTCCTGTAAGACACAATCAGTGCAAGTGCAAAGAAAATGAGCACCTGTCGGTACGCCACCGTATGATGAATTTCGTACAGCGCGTTCATATAATTACAACAGCCCCAGATCGCCCCGGCAAACATCAGAGACTGCAGATCGTCCTGCCATCTCTCCCTGATCACCGCAAAGAGCGTCCTGTCCGAGGCAATCCCGGTTCTGTCATGGTTCACCGCATAAAGCGCCGCCGCTGCCGCAAAAACCACCCCGGTCTCATAAAACAGGATGGAATATATGTCTGTCGTAAACAGATGGCACGGTCCGATCGCCACTGCCGCCGCCACTGCCGCCGCCGCGATAAGCGGATTCAGGGTAAAGCGCATGGCACGCTCCACCGTGAGCAGCGTGTTACGCTCTGGATATTTCTTGTAATAGTGTGTCGTAAGACAGGAGACGAGCGCACCCGCAAGCAGAAAAGCCGCAAACAGAGCGAGCGTCTTCCCCTTCCTCAACGGTACCTCGTACACGTAGTCCGCGATCATGCACCGCTCCGTATCTTCCACATCATCATAATAGAGCGCGCCTATATAAATGTTGATATTTTCTCCCGTGTTATCGGCATAGGCAACACGAAAGGCGGATTCCACGCCCTGCAGCAAAAAGTAATAATCCCGTCCCACTTCCGTGTCGATGTTCACCTGTACCTTAAGATAACCGGGAATCGTCTTCATATCCCCGGTATCAATCACCTGCTGCATCAGCGTCTGCATGGAAGCGTCCCGCACCGCAAAATTAAGCTTCTCGCCCTCCACTCTGTCCGCCAGATAGATTTCTATTTCCTTCAGCCTGTCATACTGGGCGATAAATCTCTGCTGCACCACATAATCTGCGGTAACTTCTTCGGAAACCACCAACTGCTGCCTGCTGCTCACAGCCCGCACTTCCTCCTGAATCAGACGAAGCGGCCAGAGAACAAGCGCCGCGCATACCGCCAATATCCAGACTGTGCCGCAAATGGCCTGTTTTCTATTTAAAATTCGGTTCATAAATGCTCTCTCCCGGAGTTAGTGTACCACGTTTGGGATGTTTTTACAAATCAAGTCCCTTTGACTCGTCACACCCCAAAATGATATTCATGCACTGGATGGCTGCTCCAGACGCGCCTTTTCCCAAATTGTCAAACTGGGAGGACACAACCATGCGATCCGCGTTCCCTGTCACATAAATTTTCAGCCCGTCCCAGCCGGATAAACTGTTTCCTGCCAGAAATCCGCCTGCCGCAGTCTCGTCATCTGCAGCGCTCACCTTGATGAACTGTCTGTTTTTATAATAGTCTGCGTAAAAATCCAGCAGTGATTCCGGCAGCTCCTTCCTGGACAGCATATCCGCATAAAGCTGTACGGAGACCACCATGCCGCTGTAATAGTCGTCTATAATCGGTGAAAACAGAGGCGTGCGCGCAAGCCCGGTTATTTTCTTCATCTCCTTCAGATGCTTATGCTGCTGTGTCAGTGCGTACTCTCTTCCGGCAGACAGCTCCTTCGGCCGGTCCGCGCTCTCATAAGCCGCTATGGTTTTCTTCCCCGCTCCGCTGTATCCCGAAATCGCAAAGCTGCTGACCGGGTAGTCTTTCGGAAGAATCCCCCCCGCGATCAGCGGGTACACCAGCGAAATAAACCCGGTGGCATAGCATCCAGGCACCGCGATCCGCGTTCCCTCCTTAATCGCTGTTCTATGGGCATCAGACAGCTCCGGGAACCCATATGCCCACCCTTCCTCTGTCCGATGGGCCGTGGAGGTGTCAATAATTACCACATCTTCCCCTTCCGCCAGTGCGGCCGATTCCCTTGCCGCCTCATCAGGCAGACAGAGAAACGTGATATCCGACGCGCGGATCATTTTCTTTCTCTCCTCCGGGTCTTTTCTCAGCTCCGGGTTGATGTGCAGCAGCTCTATATCGTCACGTCTCCGAAAACGTTCGTCAATTCTCAGTCCCGTCGTTCCCTCACTTCCGTCGATAAACACCTTTTTTTTCATAAACTTTGTACGTCCTTTCTGTGTGTTTCAGTAAATTGTACACCCTGTCTGCCTAGAAATCAATGCGGTCGCATCCCCATCTGGGCGACTGCCAGAAACAGCGGCAGGGCATACCAGAAAAACAGCACATACCTGGGCAGATAAGTCGGCCCGAGAAGTACCGTCAGCCATATAAGGAATATTGGCAAAAATGGATAAAGCAATTCATATCGTCCCCTGCTTAACAGCCACGCGAACAAAAAGGCGTACAGCCAGAACATGGCTCCCGGAGAAAACAGCCACGAAACCACCGGCACTTTCTCCTTCCATACTTCCAGGGACAGCTTGCGGTACACCTCGTCAATCCACGGGATTTTACTCTCCCTGACACCTGGCTGCTCCACTTCATAGCCGAAATAAGAGTTATCTTTATAGGTAAAAGTAAAAACCGTATTCCCCCCGTACACATTAATCACCGTGTCGGGATACCAGAATCCGTATGAAGTCATCCACCATGCGTTCAGATAGATCAAGGGCTTTTTCAAGCCGACACGCAGCCAGAGTTTCGCATATTTCCCCTTATCCCGCGCAAAAGTCTCGTTGGCAAAACGGTATTTTACCGGGTCGGAAAGCCTTGGCGTATACAGGGAAAGCGCCTCCTCATCCAGTATCTCGTAGAGAACTTCCCGGTCCTCCCCCGAAAACACCTCCGGCGCATACTTGTAAGTTCTTGCGAGCTGCTGGATCGGCACTGTCAAAAGCTCCTGATATTCAGAATCATCCGCGTGGAGCGCTGCTTTCAGCCCGCCGTTGACCAGCATACACCCCGCCACCGCGCAGACCGCCAGGAAAAGCAGACGCCACCGCCTTTTTTTCTGCAATAAAAGCAGCACCGGGATCATCACCAGAAAGGCGTAGAACCCATTGTTCCGCAGAAGCATCATCCCCATCCCGCTGACCACAAAGAGAGACTGCCATCCCTTCGACTCAAAAAACGCCGCCTCTGTGCCCATCTCCAGAAGGCAGACGAGCAAAAGCAGCAGGGCGAGTGTAAACAGCGCATCCTTCGCGGAACAGAGGGTAAACATCACCACTGTGGGAAACAGCCCCAGCCAGACAACGCCGATTATCCGCAGGACACGGGTCACCCCCTTTTTTCGAAGGTAAGAGAAAAGGAATGTGAAAATACCCGCCGCAAGAACCATCTGAAAGACCATATAGCAGGCGATACCGAGATTGTAGGAATCCGTCAGCTTATGGACGCCGCAGATCATTCCTCCAAGAAGCAGTACATGCACGAGCGGATGATGTGTGGAAAATACCCTTGTCGCCACCTGTATATATTCATCCTGCGCATCATATACAAAAAAGCCCGGATATACCGCCAAAAACACGGGAAGCCAGCACAAAAGAAGAAAAAGAAAGGAAAGGATGTCCTCATATCCGCCTATTTTTTCAGCAACAGCCGTTATTATTTGAGAAATTCTCCTCTCTCCCTTTGGACGTCTCTTCACGGAAGAATCAAGCAGCCTCCACAAAAGGCACACCATTCCCGTAAACAGGACAGCAAACGTCACCAGTTGAATCCAGAGCGCTGCATCCCCTACATCCACATTCTCCACACTGTCCAGCCGTGCGCCAAACAGAATCGCCGCCGAAAACAAAAGGGAAAAAACGCCCGCAATCAGACGGCTCCTAAATTGTTTTTCGTCTTTTCCCATGTACTGCGTTTAACCTCCATAAATAGAACATACCTTACGCCCTGTTCCAGCTGCACACTTTCCCGCCTGTTCTCTATTCGCTGAAATCCCGCTTTTTCGTAGCTTTTTCGCGCGCCCGCATTATCCTCCAGAACGCGCAGAAATATGCTTTCCAGATGAAGCGCTTCAAATCCGTACTGCAGCATAAGTTTTGCCGCCTGCACACCGTAACCGCACCCCAGCGCATCCTCTTCCCCGATAAAAACGCCATACTCGGCCGTCTCTCTCTCCCGGTCTATATCCCGCAGATATACGCTGCCGATTTCTCTGTCACCGGTTTCCGTACTTGTTTTTATCCCACCCGACGAACAGCCGTCACCTCGCCGCTGCCCGTTCTCCACGCAGATGATAAACTGCGCTACATGCCCCGGTTCCACCTGTTTCCGAAGCCATTCCATATGTCCTTCTGCCGTGAAAAGCTTCTGGTAAATAAAATTTCCCCGCACAAAATCCTTGTTCCGCCAGACCACAATCTTCGACGTGTCCGCTGCCGTGATCGGCCTCAGATACACTTTCCCTGCACTCATCCATCTCTCTCCATAAAATCGACTCATCTATTTCTGTTTACTGTTCCCATTTCATTTCCCGCAGATACTGTCCGTCCGCCGAAACAGGAATCACCTGATATACACCGTAATCTTCTCCGATCCTGTCATATTCCTCAATCAATACATCCATCCCGTTCTCGGCATAGAAAGCGGCAAGCCATAAAAGTCCCCGCAGACCTTCCTCCTCATCGGACATGATAAAATCCGCCTTCCCCAGCGCCAGTGCCTCTCCCGCTTCCTCTATGTCAAAAGCCGCAAGCTTCTCCCGGTATAAAGGGCTCTTGCACATCCAGCCGCCGGCAATGTCGTAATTCGCAAGCGTATTCTCCCTGCGCTCCAGAAGTTTCCCTGAAAAAGCCACCGTGGAATAGACATCCTCCAAATAAAAAGTGTCCGGGTGCGCCCTGCAGTAAGCATCTATGGCTTCCCAGTCCCTGTTCCGTTCCTGCCGCTTTGTCTGGTCAGCCCGCACCGCAGGAAACCCCTTCCACAGCCCCCAGAAAGAAAGCAGCAGGAGAACAGCCGCCGCACCGCACAAAAGCCTCCTTGCCTCAGTGGACGCTCTGCTATGCCGCAGCTGCCACCAGAACATTCCCATCAGCAGACTAAACTCCACCAGATACAGGGGATGGGTAATCCGCTCGGGATCGCGCCCCCGCATTAAGACAAACAGCCACAGCGCACTTCTCACTGCAAGTATCAGAAAAAGCTGTGCCCCTGCGGCGGCCAGGTTCCGAATATCCCGCCTTGATAAAATGACTGCTGCTATTAAATTTGTTCCATAGCCGAAAATCACCAGAAAATTATAGGGCGCATCGCCGCTGTGAAAACTTCTATAACGGTAGTGCAGCAGTTTTTCCTTAAAATCTGCGCTCCAATCCCGCGTTCCATCCACGTGCTCCTTCGCATAAGCCGCCACATCCGAAAGCATCTGCGCGTCGATTCTCTCATCAAGTCCGAAATTATAGTTGTCCAAAAGAATCTGCGCCCCATAAGAAACACCCAGCGCTTCCAGCTCCGCATCTGACGATTGTTTCGAAATCACTTCGGGATAAAAGTCATAAATCGTTGTCCTGTCGTCAAAAAACTGGCGGAATGTCCTCCACTCTCCGCCATAGGCAAGGCTGTCCGCCCCTATAGAAAGGCCCATGCCTGCAAGGAGAAGAAACAGCAGGCCGCCGTATTTCCGCAGATTGTTTCCTTCAGAGACAGGTCTGTCCGTCCACCAGCCTAAAAGTCCGGCAAGCCCCAAAAACGGCAGTGTTAAAAGCGCCATCTCCGACCGCAGATGAAAGGCCAGCAAAAACAGGAGCAAAGACGGCAGACTGCCAAGGAGAAAAACTTTCACGGGAAGCGTCTTGTACCCTTTCCCGGAAACCTCCCCCCCCTGCATGGTCAAAAAAAGAAAAACGGCCGCACCCACAAGCATGCCGCTGGTAATAGTGTACTGAACGTTGACTGTGTGGATCAGCCATATGCCCCACTGAAAAAACGTCATCGACAGAAGACAGAGCAGTTTTCCCGCAAATCGCCGATATATTATGCCGCCCCCTGTGCTGTCCCCTGCCAAAACCGCCTGTTTCTGATCGAAAAAGGTGTCCGCCAGCGTACAAAGTCTGACGCCCACCAGAAAAAAACAGCCGAACTGGCACAAAAACAGGAATGCCCCATACCACGGAAACGCGCCATATATCCGATAGCACAGCGCAATCAAAGCCCCCAGCGGGTAGAGCGTCTGCATATTGTGCCCGTCCGGCGTGCCGCTGTAAATCCCCGACATGATGTCCCGCATCATGGTATCGTCGTTCATGTCAAAGTAAAAATCAAAGAAAAAGCCCATCAAAAGCGCACCGGCTCCCATGACAGCGAACGCCAGTATGCAGTTTTCATATCCCCGCGTCTCTCTCTGTCCCATCAACTGCATACCGTCAATCTGCCGCGTAAAACGCCTTCACCTGCTCCGCAATATAAGCTGTCTCATCCGCCGTCAGCTTATAAAACAGCGGCAGGCGCAGCAGTCTCTCGCTCTCCTTTGTCGTATATCTGTCCTCTCCATGGAGTCTGCCGTACTTTTTACCCGCAGGGGCAGAGTGCAGCGGTACATAGTGGAACACCGACAAAATGCCTTTTTCCTTCAAATAGGCAATCAGACGGCTTCTTTCCTCCATATCCTTCGTCTTGATATAAAACATATGGGCATTGTGCGTACAGTGCTCGGGAATATAGGGCAGTTCAATCCTTCCATCCTCCGCCAGAGGTGTCAGCAGCTCCAGATACTGATTCCATCTGTCCATCCTGGCCTGCGTGATCTCCTCCGCCTGCTCTAACTGCGCATACAGATAGGCTGCATTCATATCGCTGGGCAGATAGGAAGAACCATACTCCTGCCAGCGGTACTTGTCCACCTGTCCTCTGAAATAGCGGCTTCTGTCTGTCCCTTTTTCCCGGAAGATCTCCGCCATCTCAATATTTTCCTTATCCCGGATCAGCAGCGCACCGCCTTCGCCCATGCTGAGATTTTTCGTCTCATGGAAGCTAAAGCAGCCAAACTCGCCGAAGGTTCCCAGCGGCTTCCCTTTGTAAGAAGCCATGATCCCCTGCGCCGCGTCTTCCACCACCATCAGATTATGCCGCCTGGCAATATCCATGATGACATCCATCTCACATCCCACGCCCGCGTAATGAACCGGCGCGATCACTTTTGTTCGCTCCGTAACAGCGTCTTCAATCAATTTTTCATCTATATTCATGGTGTCCGGCCGTATATCTACAAACACTGCCGTAGCGCCCCGCAGCACAAATGCGTCCGCCGTGGACACAAACGTGTAAGAGGGAAGGATGACCTCATCCCCCGGCTTAATGTCCGCCAGAAGCGCTGCCAGCTCCGTGGCGTGTGTGCAGGAAGTGGTGAGAAGACACTTGGCTGTGCCGGTCTGCGCCTCAATCCATTCATCGCATTTTTTTGTAAAGGGGCCGTCGCCGCAGATCTTCTGATTCTCCACAGCCTCTTTCATATATTCAAATTCTTTCCCTGTAAAAGGGGGGATATTAAAATTAATCATGCTCTTTCCTCACTTCCTCGGTCGTTCCGCCACACGATGCCTACGCGCATAGTATACCACAATGTGAAGCAAATTCCTACAACAGCTTCTTTTCTGTTTCTTATTTCCTATACACCACATACCTCGCATTCCCAAATGCTTCCGTATATCCGTGATCCCTCACAAAAGCACCCAGAATCCGCTGTTTTTCATCCATTGCCATCTTTTCCACATCCACGCCGAACCAGTTGATCGCCTCTCCGTCGTCACTCCAGTAAGCTGCCACCCCCGAGGAGACAATAATAATCGGAAGGTCCTTTCCCGCCTTGTTTTCTGCCTCCACAACCGCCAGATCCCGTGTGTACTCTGCCATACGATAGGATTCCAGATCAGGCCAGCCCGTGGAAAGCGCCGGGGGCATATCCAGCAGATAATGGAGGCCCGGCAGTTCGCCGTAGGTAATCGCCTGCCTGCCTGTCAGCCCCTCCTCTTTTGTAAAGTCGGACAGTTCTTCCAAAAGCGCGCCGTTTTCCAGATTCGTGTAAACCCCCGCCGCCTTTTCCGGCGTTTTTACACACATCTCCCGGGCCTCCCCGTAAATACCGTCCTGAAAGACAAAGCATGCATGGGAGCCGATGCTCTGCACCGTCACAAAGAGAACAAGGAACACTGCCGGAACGCGCCAGACAAAGTCATAAGCCACACCGTTTCGTGGCCGCCCGCCATACATCACCCACAGCAGAAAGGGCGCCGCCAAAAAGAGATTATTGATAATCGGATATAAATCGTTGTTGCTGCCAAGAGGCGTCAGAAAAATCTGCAAAAGCACAAACACCGCCAGGATCTTCTGCTCTGCGCACACTTTTTTCCCAGTCAGACAAAGCGCCGCTGCTGCGATCGTCACCAGAAGCAGCAGTACAGCAGGGTAATAAATGCTGCCGTTTCCATACTGATAATACCGAAAATGAAACATGCCCCTGCCCCAGTAAAAGCGGAGCAGCGCCAGCAAAAGCAATACATACGCCACCTTTATAATTACGTCAGTTATTTTATAGGCGCCCGGCTTATCCGAAACACTTTCCGCCCGGCCTTTGACCTGCACATCCAGTTTCCCGCTTTCCCGCAGCCCGGTGTTTTCCCCCGCGCCGTACAGCCGCTCCCGCACCCAGAACGCAAAGCATGCCGCCGCCGCGCAGACACCGGCAAACGCCAGCCAGTACAGTCCCTTCCCGTAATCGCCAAACATCCCTGTGAGCATGGAAGTCGGTTTATAATCCACCGCCTGCTCCGTCATGGCAAACATGGTCTGCACCATATCCGGGTATGCCGATACACCGTATCTGGCGCAAATTGCCGCCAGAGGCACGCCAAATCCGGCTGTATAGCCCAGCAGGCACCAGCCGGTCGTCTCTGCAAACCGCCGCCATGGCAGAGACTGTTTTCCCGCCTTTCCCTGTGCCGCATTCCGCTCCCCCGCAGCCCCCCAGGCCGCCCTAACCTCTCCCGTCGATGCGTATTCACCCCGCCTGCAAGTCAGCGCAATCCCGTACCAGACCGCCAGAATCAAGGCCGCCTGCACCACATTAGGCATCCGCACCGCCACATTGGCTCCAAGGCAGATGCCCGCCACGGCGAAGCAGAGCCGCCGTCTTTTCTCGGACATGACACCGCCACCCGTCAACGCCCGGTAAAGGAGCAGAACTGCCGCCGTCATTAAAAAATACGTCACATAGTTGTACAGAATCGTGGATGGGCACCAGCAAAGCCCCAGCGCAAGAAATTCCCCAAAAAACAGGAGCGGCGCAGCGATCCGTTTTCTCAATCCGAAATAGACCATAAGTGCCGTCGCCGACTGCACAAGCGTTGTATAGCATTTCATGCCGAGCATCGTTTCCCCAAAAGGAAGCTGCATAAGCAGCCACCCTGCTGCATTGGAGAGAAAAGTCGCGACCATCCATGTCCCCTTCATAGAGTCAAAATACTGAAAATTAGTCAGACTGTATGTCGAGTCCGCCACGTCAAGCCCCTGATTGACAGCCAGGAACGGATAAAGCAGAAGAACTGCCGGAAGCAGATATTTCTCTATGAAATTTTGACATTTTCGATACATTCCCATGTTTCCGCTCCTCCGAAGCACCCCCGGTAAAAGGCGGTGTGCAAAAGCCGGCGACAGGCCGCTTTCCGGATCACCTGCCCGGTCTGCGCCGAGCCAAAGCTGCCATCCTCTCAAACACCCACACCCGCACAAAATCCACTGCCGTGCCGGCCGCATAAACCGCCAGCACGCACAAAACCATATGCGGCAAAAAGAGAAAGCTATCTGCCACCTTCTCCACACCGAGCCACTTCATCCACTCATACCGCACCAGTATATGCTCATGCAAAAGATATACCCCGAACGTGCAGGGCGCAAGCCTTCTCACGGCCCCTGCAAAGCGTCCTTCCCTGAGATGCAGATTCTTAAACACATAGAAAAGGGAAACCGCTCCCGCAAGACACAGCAGATGATTATAAGTATAGAGCAAATCCGCATAATAGGTAAACACTTCACGCCCTCCGAGTCCAAAGGCGTTTGAGAAAAGTGCCAGCACCCATATCCCCAGACAGGAGACGGCATAACCCGCCACCGCATGAGACTGCTTTTCCAGCCACCTGATGCCATATTTCCTTATATAGCCTGCCACCGCAAACAGACACATAAACCACCCGAAATCATAACCGTAGCGATCCGTGACAAGAGGCAGCGGAAGAATGGTCTTTTCCAGGGAAAAAAACGCAAGCAGAAGCGCCAGCACAGTCTGCAGCTCCTTTCTGCTCATTTTATCTATACCCGCCGCCAGAAACGGGGCAAACAGATACATCAAGAGATAAGCCGTCGCAAACCAGTAATGCTCCGTTCCCAGCGGGAAGAGGAAGCCGAACCAGTCATAAACGCCAAGCTGCGAAGCGGACACCGTTCCAGCCGCCAAAAGAAAGACAGGAATCAGCAGGGAATAAAAAAGAACCTGTAAAAGCAGGGAGACCACCCTCCCCGGCTTCCACGCAGATTCCACAAGAAAATAGCCGCTGATGAGCACATAACAGTTCACCGCCACAATACAGAATGCCTCCGCCAGCCACGCTAAACCACCGACAGGGTTCTCCATTACATCAAAAGGAAATGACACGGCAATCCCGCCCTTCACCAGATAATGAAGCGAGATTATCATAAGCATCGCCACGATGCGCAACAGCTCGAAATTAGCCTGTCTCTTACTTCCAGATCCCATACGCCCTGCCTTTTCTTCACCCGGACTTTTGCCGCCATTTACAACACTCTGCATTGTTACCGATGGATTTACATCACATTTCCTTCTTCGTTGTATCCTTGAATATCCAGATTTTACTCAGTACATAATTCGCCAGTATCACCAGCACCTGGCAGACCAGTTTGGAAATCTTATCATTGATCGAGCAAAGATCTACCATCACATACATCAGTACCAGTTCCAGCACCTCAGTAGCCACCCGTGCCCCGATAAAAGAAATGAACTCCTTCAAAACAGAAGTTTTTTCCTTATTCTGGCTCTTAAATACGAAATTTCTGTTCGTCCAGTAGGCAAACACTACCGTCAGTACCCAGGACACCCCGGTAGCCGCCATGTAATGCATGGCAATGGCGTCCGCAAAGATAAAATACAGAATATAGTTCAGAACAAAAGCAAGAAATCCGAAGATCAGATAGTTGATCCCCTCCTCATGCTTCCTATACATTCCCCATCCGAAATCCCACAGTTTTTTTATCATACGCTCCTACCTCTCCCTGGAAATGGCACCTGCCTGTACGCGGTACACCATATCGCATTTTTCAATCGTCTGCAGCCTGTGCGCTATAATCACGAGCGTCTTTCTCCCATGCAGCCTGTTGATCGAATCCATAATCGCCGCCTCCGTCTCATTGTCCAGCGCGGAAGTCGCCTCATCCAGCACAAGCACTTCCGGATCCTCGTAGAGCGCCCTGGCAATGCTGATCCGCTGCCTCTGCCCGCCGGAAATGCGGATCCCCCGCTCGCCGATTCCGGTCTCCACGCCTTCCGGCAGACTCTTTACGAAATCATCCAGAGCCGCCTCCTTCAAGGCACGCCACACCTTCTCGTCGTCAATCTCCTCCTCCGGCACACCAAAAGCCACGTTCTTGCGGATCGAATCGTCTATCATAAAGATCGTCTGGGGAATATAGCCGATGTTCTTAAGCCACCCTTCATACTGCCCGCTGACATCCGTGCCATCCGCCAGAATCCGGCCGCTCTCCATCTGTAACAGCCCCAACAGAATATCTACAATCGTTGTTTTCCCCGCGCCTGTAACGCCCACGATACCAACGGAGGATCCGATCGGGATCTCCATATCCGCATGATCAAAAATCAGCGTCTCCGTGTTCGGATATTTATATGTGATATCCTCCAGCCGAATCAGCTTTTCTAAAGGCAGCTTTTCTACACTCTGCCTCTGTTTATAGGCCTCCGCGTCATACGTCACGCTGCCGTCGTGTATTTCCTCCTGCAGATTGTCACTGACTCCCATAAAGAAAGGCTCAAAGTAAGAAATCGAAGTCTGATAGTTATTGATGCGGTTCACGCTGGGAAGCAGACGCATGGCTGCCGCCGCCAGGGCCGAGAGCTGCGGAAGCAGTTCTTTCATCTGCGTCCCCTGCCCAATGGACAGGACAAAATATCCGACCATGCCCGCAATACATACCGTCTCAATCAAAAGCCTGGGGGTCGCATTAAACAGATTATATTTCTGTACGGAACTGACATAGCCCGCCCCGCACTTCGCGTATTCATTGATAAAGTAATTCTCCTTACAGCCGATCTTGATTTCCTTAATTCCCATGACCGACTGTTCGATCCATTTGTAAAGCCCGCTATAGTAATCCTGGTTGTCCTGTCCGGCCTTGATCATAATGGGCTTCAACACCTTCTTAATCACAAACAGAAGCGCAACCATAAGCGCTGCCACCGTCACAATCATCATGGCGTCGGAATAGAGAAACAGCGCCACCACCAGGCAGGTAAAAACAATGCACTCGCTGAAAAGCTGCAGACAGCTCAAAATCAAGCCGTACATGTTGTTTACGTCAGACGTGATGTTCCGCTGAATGACAGACGTGTCGGCATTCAGATAATACTCATAGGGACGCTGCATAAAATTAATCATCATACGTCTGGAAGTCGCAAACTGGTTCGTATAGACAAACTTAAGCTGCGCTTTCTGCTGAAAGAAAAGGTAAATATTTTTTATCACCGTCATTCCCACAAAGGAAAGCAGTAAAAACATGGCAAATTCGGCGTTGCTCTCCATCCCCAGCGTCTCGTATACCGAAGAGAGAAGCTCGCTTTCCCCCACCGCCTCCGGATCCATCACCACTGTCACAATGGGCACCAGCATGGAAACACCCAGACTTTCCAGCACACCGCCGATCAGCATCATGATGATAAGCGCAATCATGGCGCGCTTCTGCCTGCCATCCAGCAGGACATTCATTTTCCTTAAAATCTTAACCATTGTCAGGTTCCTTCTAAAACCAGGCGGCGATACTGCCCGCGTCTTTGCTAAACTGTTATCGAGTATACCACAAGCGCATCCATCGCGCAAATCTGCACTCTGTGGCCGCATTGCGCAGACTCTAAATCTCTTCATTCTGCCGGTGCAGCTTCGGATCCTCGTACTTGTCCATAAAATCTTCTCCCAGATAGACGATCTCCTGTGCGAAGCGGATGTTGTGCACCACCGTAAAGACGGAAATCACCCGGCTGAAAGTCAGCCCTTCGATATAATTTAGCACTTCCATCGGAAATTTCCGATCGAGCACGATATGGTCTGCAAATTTTTCTTCATAATCTAAGAGGTCTCTTGGATGTGGTTTGATCAGAATCACCGACTCCGCCCCTTCCTTCTGCCCATATAAGGCAATGCAGTCCCTGAAAATCTGCTCCCGCACCGAAAGCTCACACAGGGGTTCCGTCAAAAGAAGAATCTTATCCTTTCCCACCGACAGCTTCTCCTGTATCTCCCCTATATTGGCGATAAACAGCCGCACCAGAAGCGCCTTATCCTCCTTTGTCAGGGAATCGGCCAGCTCCTGCCTTGACTTTTCGATATATTTGGGGCAAGGATAGGGCAGGACGGAGATATCGTTGACTTCCATATCGATACAGTACTTTCCCCAGCCGTTCTGAATGAATATCAAATTCAGGGAAGCGAGAAACGCTTTCAATTTAAAGTGCCCCCTGTTGTCGTAGCGGGCGGTATCGTAAGTGCTGATACAGTCCAGACCGTCCTCCAGCGCATGATACTGTATTTTCTTATAGCTTAAATAGTAGCCGATCGGGTCGGAATCGCAGAACACATAAATATCTTTGTACGCTTTAAAGTCCACCGGCACATAAGGCTCCTGCGCCTTTCCCAAAAGCTTCGTGTAGCGCATGCGGGTCAGCAGATTCAGGAAAAGATTTCCCCTGTCCACATGGTATTTCATAATCTCCGGGAAATTGACGTCCTCCTTCTCTTCAAACATATACACCGCCTCGAAGAGTCCACAGGCTTTTGCCCTCTCCTCAAGATCCCCGAAATCGTTGGACATGGTGCTCATAACGAGGGTTGCCCCACCCCGTTTTTCCCGTTCCAGATTCAGCTCCTTTAAACATGCCACATACACATGATAATACGTGTGGCAGACATAAATTCTATCTTTCATACCGTATCTCCACGCCAATCTGCGCCAGCACCTGTTTCCCGAGCTCCATGGCCTGCTCCGGCGTCTCTCCCGTCGTGATCACATGCCCAAGCCTGTCGTTGCTCGACCGAGTCCCCTGCACATGGTCTCCGGGCTTTTTGTAGAGACTGATCTCCTCCACACCCTCCAGTCCGTAAAGAGCGTCCGGCACGGTGATCCGGGTAATCACGCCCGCCTGCGCCGCCTCCTGCTGCCCGCTTGACGCTGTCTCACTGTCTTCGCTGCCGCTTGGCCCGTTGCTCACGGAGATAAAATGGATCGCCGCACCGCGCTTCCACTTCGGGGTAAGGTCCGGCACTTCCCCTGTCGCCAAAAGCACCGACGCTCCCACCATGTCAATACCTGTAGAAAGCGGCACCAGCCTGGAAGTAATAAAGTCACCGCCAAGCCTTGCCGCCAGTTCTACGATTTTCGGCCCATCCTCCGTCACCTTGATCTCCACATGGGCGGGCGCATTTTCAATACCGATGGCCCTGACCGCCTGCACCGCTACTTCCCGTATCCGCCCCTGCGTTTCCTCATCCAGCCTGCTCGGCTCACAGTGTGCCAGCTCCACAAAATAGGGCGGCGGCGTGATAAACTTGTCCGTAATCGTGAGGATATGCGGTTCGCCCTCTATCACCATCATTTCCACGCTGACCTCCGGGCCGTGCATGTATTCCTCCACCATAACCGTGCCATTTCGGGCATTTCCCCTGCTGTAGTGGTATATCGCCCTATAATATGCCGCCATTCTTTCCGCACTCTCTTTGCGTGCAAGCGTCTCATACTCCAGCTGCTCCCCCTGATGCACTTTATAATCCATATGCACCACGCCACGGCTCCCCGCATTGTCCGCCGGCTTCACGATGCAATCCCCTTCCAGCTTGTCCACCGCCTCGGAAAACGCCTCGTAATCCGCAGCCGCATAGTATTCCGGTATCGGCACCCCGCATTCCTTTAAACGGTCTCTCATTTTACTTTTTATGGTGGCGCAGAGCGCGTTCTCATAGGACAGATCCGGCCGCTTTCCCAGCTTTTCATTGACGTAAGCCGCCGTCCGCACGGGGCCGTCGCTGGTGGAAGTCATCACCACGTCGGGTCGGTAAATGAGCGCCTGCCGGTAAACCTCGTCCTGATCTAACGTACTCACCACCAGCTTTACATCCGCCAGCGCAAAACCCACCGCATTCTCGTCATAATCCACCAGAATAATCTGATAACCCAGCTCTTTCGCTTCTTTTATTGCCGGAACCTGCAGCGCACTCGCGCCTAAAATCATCATTTTTTTCTGCTTTTCTTCCACTTCGCTTTTCTCCACCCAAACGCACCCACACCATAATCTACCGGCATAAGTCCAATATTTTCCCGCGTAAATCCGTCCCCGCCTGACAGCTGATCCCCATCGTCTTTCCCGGCCTCATGAATCGGCATTTACTCCACAAACTTCCAGTCCATCGGCGTCCCCCGGGAAATATCGCAGCGCGCCTTTTTGCCCAGCACCTCCTCATAATACATCGGAGCCATACCGAACGCCGGACGGATAGAACGCAGATTTTTTTCCGTGAAAGTCTCTCCCTTTTTGATATCTTCCGTAATAAAGAGGGAGCGTCCCTCCTCCCGGCTTCTCTCCTGCTTTTCCGTCAATTTGTAAGTCACCCTGCCGAGCGCTTTCTCTACAATACGGATTTCGTCCACCATCTGCTTAAACTCCGCAGGCTCCATGGAAAAGGCTCCGTCAGGCCCGCCGTCCGCCCTTGAGAGCGTAAAGTGCTTCTCCACCATCCGCGCACCGAGCGCCACTGAGGCAACCGCCACCGCGGAACCCATACTGTGGTCGGAAAGCCCCGTCAGACAATCAAACGTCTCCGCCATATGGGGAATCACCCTGACATTCATGTCCTCGTAGGGCGTTGGATAAGTAGCCGTGCATTTCAGAAGTATGATCTGCTCATTTCCTTCCTCCCTGCACGTTTTCACCGCCCTCTCAATATCCTCCAGGTAGGCAAGTCCCGTAGCCATGATGACAGGCTTTCCCAGTCTTGCAATCTTACGAATCAGGGGAATATCCCAAATTTCAGGAGAAGCGATCTTGTAGGCCGGCATGTTCATCTCCTCCATAAAATCCACTGCGGTGAAATCAAAGGGTGAGGAAAAACAATCCATTCCCAAATCATTGGCCAGCTTCATAAGCTTCGGCTGCCATTCCCACGGCGTATGCGCTTCCTGAAATAATTCATAACAGGTCATGCCGTCCCAGATCGTTCCCTGCGTGATCCGAAAGTATTCGTTATCGCAGTCCATCGTAATGGTGTCCGCCGTGTAGGTCTGCAGCTTCACCGCATCCGCGCCCGCCTCTTTCGCAGCCCGTATAATCGCTTCGGCCCTGTCATAATCCTGCAGATGATTGGCAGACATCTCCGCCACGATGTAGGTCGGCTCGCCTTCCCCGATCATGTGGCTGCCGATTTTTATTTTATCTTGTTTCATTTTCTCTCCCCGCCAACCAGGCGTCTCTATTCCTTCCCAAATATATCGACATTTTTTAACCACGCCCTGCCTGCAGCGCATGTCGTCACTCACAAAATGCACATCCGCTTGCCGCAATGCATTTCTCTCACCGCTCACGATTCTCCCGCATCATTCGGAATTTCATCTCCGCAAGCGCCAGATCGGACGGATTGTCAATATCCTGCACCTCCGTCTCCGGCACGATAATGGGCAGATATCCGTCCGGCAGATCGCCCCCGCATGCCAGATACCGCTTCACATGATAACAGTAAAACTGTCCGCTGTCATGGTACACAGGCTCCAGATCCTGCGACCGTTTCATCGCGTTTTCGGGATAGCAGTACACAAGTTTTCCATCCCGGACCGCCATGCCACGCTGAGGCGGAAACGAGTAGCGCACCACCGGCATCACCCCGGAAGCCCCCTGCTCCACCAGAAGTTCCATTGCCTCTCTCAGCTTTTCCGCTGTCACAAAAGGGGCCGTCGGATAAATGCACGCCATATAGTCAAACGTCTCACCCCGCTCCTCAAAGTTACGAAGCACTTCCATCAGCACATCGTCCGTGGTGGCAAAATCGCCCGACGTCTCCTCGCTTCTCATAAAAGGAACCGCTGCTCCCGCATCCCGCGCAATCCGCGCAATCTCCTCATCGTCGGTAGAGACCATGATTTCACGAAATATGCCCGATTGCAGCGCCGCTTCGATGCCGTATACCAGCATTGGTTTCCCCATAAACTCCCTGATATTTTTCCCCGGAATGCGCTTGCTGCCGCCCCGGGCCGTGATGATTGCGACTGCATTTAACTCTGCTCCCATTTCACACTCTCTTTCCCTGTATACAATATCAACATCTCAAATCGCTGTGGAGAATGCCGCTTTCGCGTTGCTCACACGACACCCTCCACGATTGTCTTATCGCCTGCTTCTATTCTCTTTACTCCAATTTCCTTGTTCCTATTGAAATTGAAGCTCAGCATATAGCCCTTGTCTTTATGGTAATAGTCAAGATACTCGGCAAGCTGCTTTTCTCCCCTCTCATTGTACTCGTTCCCGTGCCAGATTTTTAACTCTAAAATAAACTGCTCACCCTTATAATCCACAATGACGTCCGTCCTCCTCTCATCCCGCGTCTCGGCCTCGATGTAATAATTTCCCGTGCCGTTTATGATCGGTTTTAAATAAATAAGGAAAATCTTCCGCCCCTGTTTTTCGATGAATCTCTCATCCTTATCCCCGCAGATTTCCGTAAAATATTCCACAAATTTTTTGAGGACAAGCTCCATGTCGAGCATTCCGTCTCTGATAAAACCAATCCTGTCGCTGCCGCCCCGGGCGTAGACATCGCCTCTCGATTCCTCCGCCATAAACAGATTGAGCAGACACATTTCAAACATCCTGTTGGCTATTGTCACATGACCGTTTTCCTCTTTCAAATACCCAAACATAAGCCCAAGATTTATGGATTTTTGCTCAGGGCTGAACGTTATTTTTCTCCCGCAGTATATGATGTCTTCTATCATATCTCGAAGTTCTTTATAAATATCGAGCTGCTTGACAAGACTTTCAAACAGCGGCGAGCTTTCTTTCAGTATCATTTCTACCGCCTTCGCCACGCCGTCCTTGGTCCACGCGGACGCCGCGTTCCCAAACGCATCATCCTCGGGAAGCTCCTCATCGATACATTTGCATATGGCGGAAACGAGCACCGGATATCCCGAAGTATACTGATAAATTTCATCCGCTATCGCAGGGATATCCATACCCGTATGCTGATCCTCCTCATATTCCGCCAGCATGGACGATATCTGTTTCACCGAAAAGCTCATGTCAATATTAAATTTCGCGGCCACATTCCATGGGCTGTTATACTGATGCTCCGAATCCGGGCGAAGCTTCAGCTTCAAATTTTTGATATCATATACGCCCGCAAGGATTACCGAATGGAAGATCGGAGTCTTATCTCGCTTTAAATAATAGCTCCGCAACTGTGCCAGAAACTCAATAAACACCTGATTGTTTGACGCGCTGTCTACCTCATCAATCATCAGTACAATCGGCTTTCTGCTGTTTCCGCAAACGCCGCTGAGAGTCATAAACATCACCTTTAAACCATATCCGTTTCCCCGGGCAAGCTCTCTTAACGGTTTTAACAGTTCATCCGCGCCGTCAATGCTGCCAAGTTCACACTCCCTGATGAACACATCCAAAAAAGCAGACGAAAACCTTGCCTCATCCGCGAAGTCCTCAGTTCCAAGCATCTGAAAATCAAGAGAAACAACAATGTATTCTTCGGACAAATAGTCCTCCAGCGCTTTCAGTGTTGTCGTCTTGCCGTACTGGCGTCCCCTGTTGATGACAAAGTAGCTGCCATAATCAACAAAATTTTGCTTAATCTTTTTCAGCCTGTCATCAAGCCTTACCATGTAATGTCTCTGCGGAGTGCAGGAACCTGTCACGTTGAATCTGCGTTTCATACCGTTACCTCCGTTGTTTCTTCCCCAGCCTATGTTAAAATTATTTTAGCATTGCGGCAAAAATATGTAAATGCTCCCTGCATTGCATGATAGCATCCACCTCTTGATCTGTCCAAGCGCCATATGCATTCAAAAGGGGCACGTCTCAGTTCCTGCCGTATCTTCTGTTGTCAGTATAATAGAAAAATCCGACAGAAACTGTCCTGAACGTGCGGAATGCACCTCTGTTAGAATTTCTCTGATGGGTTTATTGTATAGAAATTATTTGGAAAAGTCAACGATGATTTTGAACGGAATAACGTTTTATGTCCGCAGTCTGCACGCCCCATGCACCACATTCAGCCGCCCCGCATTCTTCATAAAATAGAGCGTCTCCAGTGTCTCCCCCATATATCCCAGATACCTGTCGCTCCTCTCACACCCCTTCGGGGCGCTCAGCTCCTCCGTCCGCATCAGAATCGGAAACAGCCACGCACAGTAATCCCGCAGCACACTCTTCTTTGCGAGAATCACATTGTAATTATACAGATACCGCTGCGAAAGTATTTCAGGGAAATCCGCCGCGTACTCAGGCTGTAATTCAGAAAGCGCCCGAAGCAATGCCTGCCAGTCCGCTTCCTTTATGTACCTTTCGTGGTGGGCATGGATGTCCGGCTCATAGGGGAGCGGGTATGGCAGCACCACATCCACGTCATTGTCCGAAAGCCGCAAAAGATCGTCCTCCGCAAGCTCGAACCCCCGCCGGTACTGGCACAGCCCGTAATACTGTCCCTCCTCACCGTCCGCACAGCCGCCTGTGTCCATTTTGTTCTTCCATATCCAGTAAAGCGCCGTCAGCTCGCAGTAATTTCCGTTTCTGTCCGAGATATGCTCTCCGGTGTTGTCCGTAAGGTCGGCCACCCGCCCATCGCAGCAGGCCGCCCCCGCCTGGATCGGAAACACATAATCCGGCAGACTGCCGCTGTCCCTTAAGGGCCTGTCCACGTGGGATTTTGCCATGTACATTCTGATAAAAGGCATACGGCACCCTACCGGCAGCGCGGAGAGAGGCAGGAACCTCCCAAGTCTCGCATGGAACAGCTTCATCAGTTCCGCATGGCGGGCAAAAGTGAGCCGCCTGTGGTGGCGGAACCCGTAGTTTTCCAGTGTCTCCTCGATGACCGGCTGTACCTGTTCCGGGGTGGCGATGAGGACTTCCACCTGCCGCTTCCCTTCCCCGGAAAGCGCCGCCGCATAGTCTGCCACTGTCTTCACGGGAATGCCGCCCAGGACAGGGGCATTGCCTTCCATGTGTGTCACAAGGAAGCAGGATATCTCCCGCTTCGGGTATAAAGTTGTGACTGCTTCGTACACGGCGAGGGCGTAGCCCTGGGCGCCGTAGATTGCTAAATTCATTATTTTATATCACTCCTGTATCATTTTCTTCAATACATCATAAAACGCGCTCCACAACCTGTCTTACATTTGCTTCAAACACATCCATTGAAAAGTTCTCTTCATAGACTCTCCGTGCTTCTCCACCCATCTGTGCCAGTCTGCTTCGATTTTCTATACACCATCTGAGCTTTTTCACCAATTCCCAAACGTCGCCATTAGGAAAAACGAACCCGTTTTCACCCTCGGTTATGTACGCTGCAGTCCCTGCTGCATTCGATAGAATACAGGGCACACTGTACATCATTGCCTCTGCCGCCACAGTGGGCATGGGATCCTCTCTTGACGGGCAGACCATTACGTCCGCACAATCTAAAATTTCTGCAACCTTCTCTCTTCCTACAGGCCCTGTTATTACAATCTCCGGCATACACACTGCCTTCTCTTTGACCTGCCCCGCCAGAAGCGAGGTATCCTGTCCTACAAGATAAAACACCGCCTTCTGCCGCTCCTCTTTCTTCAGCAGGCTGACTGCCTGCAGGAGTATATCCTGCCCTTTCCGTTCTTCTATATGGCCGATTGTCACAAAACAGATTTTGCCCTGTGTATTCCTCCTCTCTGCATGTGTCCTCTGCGAACTGCCCTCTCTTCCCACTATGTCTTCCACTCCGTACAAAAGTTGTCCCACGGGCAGCTTTGGTACAATTAGGTGAATAGATTTCTCGGGAATCGGTCCGACCGCAAGAACCGTGAGGTTTTCCGTAGATATCTTCTGCAGAATTTCCTTGTCCACGCCATCATAAAAAAAAGAAGAGTCATGAAGCCACCAGACCATAGGAATGCCCAGATCACGTTCCGATAAAAACAAATAATAATTAACAGCATTGCATATGATAAGGCGAAAATCGGACAGCCACTCTATCTCCCGCATTGTTGCAAGCTGCAGATTAGGATCTATGATAACCGGAATCCCACACTCTTCCAGCCACTCTTTGAGCGGTCCATCCATCATAGAAGCAAAGACAATTGGATATCCTATCTGTTTCAAAACTTTTGCCATCTGAAACAGTGCAATAGCAGTTCCTCCCAATGCCAGATCTGTTGATAAAAGCGCAATATTTCCATAAAACTGCACTTTCTGTTTGTTTCTCTTCAAGTCAATCAGCTTACGCAGATCATAAAAATGATAAATGCTTTCCGATGAAACACCCAGCTCGATCAGTTGCTTTCTCATCGCCTTGATATAAAAACTCATGACAATCACCGCATCGTACTCTCTCTCAATTCCATCTTTAGGTGAAAGCACTTCATGTCCATCTATAACGGTATTTTGTTTTGCTGGCGAATTATCAAGCAGCGCCACAATGTCCTCTTTCACAAGCCATTTCTTAAACCGCTGGTAATACTCTCCTGTACCAAACACAAGCAGTTTCATTTCCCCACTATCCCCCTTCCCAAATTCAGTCCGCATGCGGCAGCTGAATTTTATTGCTGCATTTCCCTCCTGCCAGCCAAACACCAATCCCTTTTAGTCTTCTTCTCTTATTTCTGCCAAAAGTTCAACTATGCTGCAAATCTTTTCTTCAGTCAACATCTTAAGTTCCTTTGTAATATCTTTTATGCTTTCTACCAGCGAAATAAGAATCAGATCCACAGACGGCAGCCCTTCCCGGAGCGGATATACAGGAATGTCCTCTTTCAAATATGACGCGTTTCTGTCAATAAAGTAACGTACCTCCACGCCGTTATTCCGCAAACTATGACACAGTCTTTTTCCGATATAGCTATCCCCATAGATGGCAACACTGCCTACCCCGATTCTTTTCAAATATGTGTGTATATACCGGCCCTGTTCCTGCAGCCTCATCCAGTCATCATAGATAAAAAACATTTTCTGAAACTTAGTCAGCAGTCTGATGTGGCTTTCTGCCGCCGACTGTATAGCCTTCCTCAACTTTTCAATCTCCTCTGAAGAAAAAATATCAGCCGCTATAGCCACGTCATAAATTTCTTGTTCTGACGCTATCATATGTGCCACATTGATGGATTCATTTCCTCCCTCCACCACATGTTCAAACAAAATCTCAGGATTGCATGCAAACACCGAATCTGTTCCCAGCATACATAACCACAGCAGCCAGTCGTCTGCACCATTATTTCTTAGTCTGGATTCTTTCCAAACCACCGGAACTTTATTTTTTCTGATTAAGACCTGTCCGGGAGATATGATGGGATTCCTGACAGAAATGATAAATTCCCTTGTAATAACCTGCTCAAAAGGCATCCTCATGTCATAAAACTGTCTGCCCTCATGAAGCAGTTTACAGACTGCAGCATCTGCATCTCCTAAATGCGCCAGCTGACTCACAAAATACTCCCTCGCAATCCTGTCGTCCTGATCCAAAAACAGCACATAATCTCCTGTGCACCGCTCCAGTCCCCGTACTCTGGCTCCGTGAATCCCTCTGTTTACGTCCGTCTCAATTACCTTTATTTCAACTTTTTCCGAAGCCCTGGCTCCAATAGGTTCATCTGGATCATCATTGACGAAAAGCAGCTCCAGGCTGTACCCGCCACAACACATTACCGCACATTTCTCTATCTGTGCAATCATACTGTCTATGTATTTTCTGCCATGAAAGACAGGCACTATAACGCTGATCCGCTCCATTTTGTTCTATTCATCCTCCCCAATTGTCTTATAATGCAGAGGAATCCCTACATCATCTGGAAAGTCCCAGGGGGCTGCATACTCATAAGACAAAAACTCCTCCGGGTCATTAGGCACCCAGAAATGCGCCCCCTCCCATAAAACTTTCCGCAAAGGAAATACCACCTCACGTGGTATATACTGTTCTCTATAATAGGGATTCTTTATTTCCATATTGTCAAGTCCAAAATAGATCTGCTTACTCTCTTTCGTGACGTTTTCCCTGTTCTTTATAAGAACATTTTCAACATATCGTATTTTTTCTCCTTCCGTATTCATGGAAATCAAATCTGAGCTGAGCTTCTCAGACAGTTTCTTTAATTCTGTCAGACTATAGTGGTCAGCGTAATATTCCAGGCAGAAGAAATCCATACCAGCCCTGGAACCATCTTCCAATACCTCTACAATGCAAAAATGGTCATGCCATAAAATCCAGTAATAAAATTCCATCGCCTCATCCGGCACGTTTCCTTCTCCAGCTTCCTTTTCATTCCACTCCTTTTGTGTGAGAAGATGAATTCTGCAATATTCTTTCAACTTTTCATATTCATCCCGGATCAACATAAAATCCATATCGTCATCCCAGGGAATAAACCCATTATGTCTGACATATCCAAGCAGATTACCAGAGCACAAAAACGGTTTGATCTCCAGTCCGCTTATTTTCTCAAAAAACACAGTCGCTCTCTTCACACATGTCAGTTGTTTTTTCCTTAGCTCTCCCCTTGCCGGTTTCATATCTCTTATATCCACATGGGACTTAAAATACGCCACCTGCCGTTCCAGTTCTTTTATTTTCTCCAGATAAATATCCTTTCTGACACCCATCCTGTTTTGTGAATTATCTATAAATGCAAGCATATCTTCTCTGTTGTAATCGGGAAACTGCTTCCGCAAAAATGTGTAGACCAGATAGTCCGATATCCCATCATCCTCACACTGTCTGGCAATTATGTAAGCATTATGCCCGGCCACTGCGATCACAACAACTGTATCTCTGTATTCTGTTTTTAACTCCTCAAACGAGATAACCGGCTTGCCGTACTTCTCTGTTCCTGACAAAGCGCGATTATTGTCACAGAAAACGTCTATATTTTCACTCCCCAAAAACAGGAGCGCATCATACCCATATTGACCACTTCCAAATATGATGATTCTTTTATTGATGGTTCCCATCGCTTCCATGTCTCCCTTAGCATCCTTTATTCTATTTTTCCTGCAAATGAAAAAGCAATCTGACAGATCATAGATTAGGAAATAAAAGCTGTTCCTCTTTACATTTGTTTTGAAGATACGCCTGTATCTCCATGCACATCTGTCTCTTTCCGACTGCAACTACGATTCCGTCGTCTGCTTCTATCTGTGCCTGTTCAAACGGAATAGCCTGCCCGTCTTTTTCAGTCGTGCTTGTTACCAGAAAACCTTCTGTCTCCCAACCTCTGTATTGAAAGTAAAGTCCAAGATTTTTTCCGTAAGTGCCAAAACCATAGATAAAAATGCGCCGGTGTGTCTTTTGAAACTTCTCCAGCACTTCAAAATCAATCCAGCCTTTTTCGGATTTACTTTTTCGCATAATATGTTTCTCTATGTATTCTGTGGAGTAAAGGTTGTTTTCCTGTATAAACCGAACAGCCTTTAAGGCACCAGCGTAACCACTGTTTCCAAAAAACAAAGCCTTATACTTCAATATGGGTATCCTACAATCACGGATCAGTTGCAGCGGATACTCCATATACGGATTCTCATTTTTCCGGGCTGTCAAAACACTGCTATACAAATCTGACAAGGCTGCATCGCGGAACCCATTTCTCTTTAGACATTTGTTAATCCCCAGTTCAAAATCCTTGATTGCTTCATCCATTGTATGTGGATATGTAAGCAGCTCCCAAAAAGTGCGGAAAGCACCGCTTCTGATCACCGCTTTGCGAAATACCAGAAAATAACTCTGAATGTGCGCCTCATACCGCATGCCTTCCGGCATCATCCCCGCCTGTGAACGTGTCAGTCCCCAAAAATCCGCTATTACGGCGTCCATCGTTTGAAAAATCCGCTGCAGGGGATAAAATGGTCCGTAAAAAGAATCATTTAACAAGATTAGTTCATCGTATGCATCAAGACTGCTCCAGCCGGTGTAAATACAAAGGGCGTCCTTATATCCGCCGGCATCATATCCTACATTTTCTCTGTATACCACCTGATCTGCATAGAGGGATATATCTTCTCCCTGCCAGTCAGACTTTGCATTACACACCACAAGCAGATATGTGCAGCATGTCTTCACCTCTTTGAGCATGTGGATAATGTAACTGTCTATGATATTTTCCTGGTCATAGATGACACAAATGCACAGCCTTTTCATGGCAGTGTATTCCTCCGTTTTATGTCTTACCGTCCCTTGGATTTACACTTTCCCCGGCTTTGGATATTCCGTCGATTTCACTACATCTGAGAGAGTAACGCTGTTCCAGGACAGCTCGTCCACTTCTCTTATTTTTTGACCCAGATATTCAGAGTGACAATATAGTCCGCGTACTTTTTGCCCCGCCAGATATGCTGAAGCACATGTTGAAAACTGTCCCTCAATCAAATCATCCACACTCTTTTTGATGCACTGCATTCCAAATTTCTCAGGAAACAAAACATCCAGGGCATTTTCGCTGAACTGAAAAAAGTGCCAGGGTCTTTCATGACTGCTGTAAGAGTAATGTGTTTCTATGAAAACGAATCCCCCCGGTTTCAAAAGCTTAATAATTTCTGCTGATGCTTTCCATGGCATTGCCAGATGTTCAAAAACTGCACTGCTGAAAATCAGATCAAACTGATGATCAAAATAGGAACTCAATTCATGTGCATCTCCCACAACATCCACGTTTTCTCCAGCATAGTAATCAAACCCTGTATAGTGTGCTTTTGAAAAATGGTCACGAAGATTTCCTCCCGTCACACACCTTGAACCGACTTCCAATATTTCCATCCCCTGTTTATTAAACCGCTCTGAAAGGTAAGTAACCCAGTTCGTATGTCTGATGTCCAGATCCACATTTGCATCTTTATCATGCAGAACCTCTGCATGTACAATCTTGAAATTTGTTATGCCATGTGATTTTAGCTGCTCTTCCACCTCTGAAGAATCAGCTATCGCAATTAAAATGTCATAATCGCTGTATGACGCCATATATTCATCGATTCCGATCAAAGGTACTTTTCCCTCAAACAGTTTTGTCCCTTCCCTTTGCAAATCCGCATTGTTATCCAATACGGCAATAATTTCAAATTTTTTCCAGGGATTATAAAAACAATTTCTGCCGTTCTTCCCGGCTCCAAACATCACTACCTTGTCCATAAAACCGATTTGCTCCTTTCTCCATACGTCCTATGGCAGCTGCACCAGTCTGTCCCCCATTTTTTTCATCGTAAAATTGGCTTCATACACCTTACGCGCATTCTCTCCAATCTCCCGCAGTTTGTCTCTGTGCTCGATGCACCACACAATTTTCTCCGACAGATCCTCCTGGTCACCATTTCGAAACACGAATCCGTTTTCCCCCGGAGTGATAAATCCTGCGTTTCCCGTGTTATCGCTTATCACACATATCTTCCCGTTCATCATTGCCTCTGTCGCAACAATGGACAGTGCTTCATAAATTGAGGGAATCACTACCACATCAATCTGCCGATATACCATATCCATCTCTCTGCGTTGAAGCTCTCCTGCCACTTGAACCCGTTCCATGGCATCTGCCATCGCACAGACCCGCTGTGCGTATTCTGCGTCTTCAGCTCTTCCGATTATGATAAACTCGGCCTTGTCCATTTTTTCTTCTGCCATTGCAGCAAGCGTTTGAAGAAGAAATAGCTGCTGCTTTATGGGGTGGATACTCCCGATTACAGCAAATCTAAGAATTTCACCCTTTCCTTTCGCACACTCTCCCGTGTCAGGAATTCCATAGGGTAAAATTTCGATATCGCAGGCTGTGACATTATTTATAAAATTCTGCCTTGCATTGTTGCTCACCGCATAAAGTTTTATGTTCTTCTCAAAAACACCCTCTCTGATACGTTCTATCCAGTACTGCATTGTCGGATAAATATTATCGCTCTCGTGCAGCCACAGAGAAACTGGTCTGTGCCTGCCGATCTCCAGCGCGCACAATACCATTGGATAAGTATTGACAATGATTTTTTCAAATGTTGCAGCCCATTCTAACTGATTCCACTTCAGATACGGCAGATCCCGGTTCACGATAAATTTGATTCCTGTTTTTCGAAATTCTTCAATAAACAACGCATTGCCATCAGGTGCTGCTATTGTAACCTTATAACCTCTCTGTATCAGCTCACGGGCTGCATAGACTGCAACCATAGCTCCCCCATGATACCCCAGCGTGAAGGTAATGATCAGACAGCTTTTCTCACCCTCTGCACAGACAAAGTCTTTAGGAACAACCGCTTTTATCTTCCCGCTAAAATACTCCCGGTAATGAATGAGGGTATCAGACTCGCACCCAAGCGCCAAAAGCTGTCTGCGCATCTCCACTGCAAAGTCGCTCATGATTATTATTTTTTCATAATCCAGATTACTTATGTTTTCCGGCGGATGAACTGCAATATGATCCAGAAAGCCACCCTGCTTCTTCTGGTCATTATCAAGAAATGCTACAATTTCATCCTCTCCATCAAATCTATCCCTGTTTTCTCTGTATGCTTTTCCTGTCCCAAAAACAACAATTCTCACTTAACTGTCTCCCGCTTCTGCAAACGGCCCATTCGTTTTCCTGTTCTAGCCAGACACCGACTCCATAATCTCAAGCATGCGCTGCGCTCCCATTCCATCTATCATTCTTTTCCCCGCATCTGATATTTCTTTTCTTACATTTTTGTCTTCCATCTCTGACAGGCTATTTATGATTTCAAATTCCACCGCGCGTTTTGCACATATTTTTCTTCCAAATCCTTTTCCGATAAACATGTCTGCATTTCGGACTTCATGCCCAGCGCCTGGAAAAATAAGAGCCGGCGTACCGATTGCAGCTGTTTCATGTAAGGTATTGCCCCCGGCACAAAAAACCAGATCCGCCTCATAGATCAGCCGGTACAGGAAGGGAATATTGTGATATACATTGACGTTTGCATATTTCTTTAAAACAGATTTTATTTCCTCCGTTTTTTGAAATCCCCCGCCTAATACAAAATCAAAGTCCCAGTCTTTATAACGCTCCGGCAGCCATTTGGCCAATATAAGCGAATATCCATACGGATCAACGCCGCCCATAGTGATTACAATCTTTCTTATTTCTGAATGCACCGTCTTTTCTCTTTTGTGATAGTCCGCCAGTTCTGGAAATAAAACCAGATACTTTTCCCCAAAATATTTTTGTGCACAAGAATCAGGGTATTTCCAATAGTAAGGATCAATCATAGGATTTACTATCACACTGCAGTCCAGCTTCCTGTGTCCCCATTCATCAACACATATCACCTTACAGTCAGGTATTTCTCTCTTGAATTTCCCAAGAAAAGCATTTTCTATTTTTCTTAAGTTAAAAAGATAATTGCCACAGACGTGTAATTTGCACTTTTCGATAAGATCCGACGCATCTCCAACCCTTCCTTCATATTCCAAATAGGGAACGGGAATCCGCTCCTTCAAAGGAGCCGCCGCTTCTTTATTTATGTAGAATAATACCTCATAACCTGCGCTCAAAAAGGTGTCTGCGCACACAATGCATTCCATCAAATGTCCGCTTGCCACCCGCTCGTCAGCCTCCGTAACAATCGCTATTCTCTTCATCTCTCCTGATATCTTCCTCTCAAGAAATCCCTAAGTACCATTTCCCCCTCTGTCCGTTTCCACTCTTTCTCACCGCGAATCTCTTCCATCCTCCTGATCTGCCGTACCATCTCGCACAGTTTTTTCGGCTCTATCGACAGCACGTGATCGGTTCCCATATATACATCTCCATCGTGGAAATGCTTGATTGGCTCCTCTCTGTCCATGGTAATGTGCTTCTCTATTATTTCCGCTCCCATTGCTGCCGCCAGAACTGGAACAAAAATGTCATCCGTATGATCCGAATATCCAATCGTCATATTCGGAAATTCTTCCTTAAGAATACTTATCATAGCCAGATGGGCATCCTTCTCCTGCAGCGCAGTAAGTCCTCTTTGTTCCAGCAAAGGGCCTGTCGGATATTCTGATATACAGTGCAGTATCTTTATTTTTCTGGGACTCTCCAGCAATTCCACTGCCTGCCTTACCTCTTCAAGCTCCGCCATGCCCGTTGACAAATATACTTCCTCAAAATGTGTATTTATATATTCCAAAAGCTCCTGTTTTCTGACAAAGCTGCTTGCTATCTTTACCTTTTTCTGTCCGCATTTGTAAATGTCCGCAGCCGTCGCAATAGATACGGGCGTAAAGAGAATATCGATATCACATTTCTCCGCCTGTGCAATGAGCCGTTCCATTCTGGGTTGTGGAAGACTGAGGCGGCTGAACCAGTCGTATTCCGGATCGTCTTGTGCAACCTCTGCCATATCGAGAAGCTGGAACTTCACTACATCACATCCGGCATCCGCCGCCACACAAACCATATCTATCGCCGTATCAAAATTCCCGTTAAAGCATTCTCCTACTTCCGCGATCACCTGTGTTCTCATTCCAAACCCTCTGTCATCTGTTTTTCCAAAATTTTTTCCAACAGCCAAAAATCAAATTTGTCATCTATTTCCATATTTTCATATCTGCTGATATACTTATGCCCGATTTTCGTTCCGTAGCGGTCTCCTTTAAGGATGTTTTCCGCTTTGATCACGTAAACATTCCCGTCGTCATAGAAAAAACCTTCGATCTGTTGTCTGGGCAGTGTATTTTTTCCGTACTCTTTATAGTCACACATGAAGCCGGTCGCCAGAGAATCGTAATCATTTTGCAGAAACTCATCAATGCAGGAATCGATCAGTCCCTTTTCCCGGCAAGGTGACGTGGGCTGTAAAAGCACCAAAATATCTGCTGGCATTTGTCTAAGAACATGCGCCATAACATCCTGCGTAGACGCAGTATCCCTTGCCAGTCTGGCCGGACGCATCATGACCTGTGCGCCGCAGTTCTGAGCAATCTCTGCAATTTTCTCGCTGTCAGTAGATACAACCACCGCATCCAGCTTTTTTGCCTCCAAAGCTTTTTCTATCGTCCATGCGATCAACGGTTTTCCGTATATTGTTTTTATGTTTTTATTAGGCACGCCTTTGCTGCCACCTCTGGCCGGAATCAAACCAAGAATCATTGTCAGTCTCCTATCCTGAATACCGAATGAGTATCTATACTTCCAGTTTCCACATCTTCTTCCACAATCTTTTCCAGACACTTCCATGGCAGATACGCGCACATTTCATCCAGATTTGTAAAATATTCTTTTCCGTATTGCTGAACGCCTGCTTTGTAGAATGTCTGGTTCACCATTACTGTTTTCCCGTGAAAAAAGTACTGAAGATTTTTTAAAATTACGTCTATGTCATCCAGAATATACCACATGATTTCTGCAAACAGACACGCATCATACTGAGCCAGTTCTTTCTGATATGTCGAAATGTTCCCAATCAAAAAGTGAATATCAGGATAATTGTTCTTTGCTTTTTCGATTGCCGTTTTCGATATATCCATTCCTGTAATTTGCAGCCCCGGGTTGCTTTCTTTCCAAAAGTTTGATCCCCACCCTAGTCCACAGCCCACTTCCAGCAGGGATTGTATATGGTATTTTCGTATGCTGACATTCGTTGCATGTCTGACATACGAATCTGCAATACACGCTTTCTGGTTCCAGGGATCTTCAAATTTCTGATACATTTCTTCAAATCTGCCAATAAATTTGCCATCCTTTATGACATAGTCTTGATAGCGTTCCACTTCTTCGTCCTGCCTTCCGTTTTATAAAATTCTCTGTGTAAAAATGGTCTTTAGTCCGCTTCCGAAACTGCCATTCTTGCCGGGACACCATCTGCCCCTACAATATTGAGCGGATAGCAGTGTAATTGATAACTGCCCTCTTCCACCTTGGATAAATCCAGTGTCTCAGCAATCAGCACATCGCCCGAAAGCAAAACAGAATGTACGCTTTTCCCCGAAATGCGTTTTGATCTGGGCCGTTCTATCGTCATATAGTCAATGCCGACCATTTTTACCTTTTTTGCAACCAGATCTGCCGCTGCCTCATAATCCAGTGTGACATAGTCTGTCAGCACCATATCCCCACGAAACATCTCAGAATTATCTGTTTTGAAAATCACGATGTCTCCCGCCTCAATTTCATAGCGGCTCAAAATTTCTGTCGTGATCTCTTGATTTCCCCGTACATCAAATACTTTGGCTCTTCCATTCATTGCTTCCAGCGGCAGCTCATCAATGGTTTTTCCCCCGATAATAAAATGTGCCGGCGCGTCTATATGCGTACCCGTGTGAGAACCCATGGAGATGAGCGATACATTGGCGCCATCCCCTTGGCGAAGATCCTGTACGCGCTTAATGTAAAAGTCAGGATTATTGGGATAAATAGCCATACTACTTCGATAGGGAAAACTAATGTCTGTCAGCATTTTCTTCCATCTCCTGTATACACTCGATGATTCCCTGTCCCAGGTCATGATAGCAATTGCTCACCAGCTTATAATTGATGCTGGGTTTATAGGTATAGGGCGTTACATTATAATGCAGCTCCGACACCATCCGATCATAAACCACATTCAGATGCTTATCCAAAATCTCAGCAATCAGTGCTATGATCTGCCTGCGGCAGTATGCCTCATGACCTGTCAGCTGCAAATGCCGGTTGACATACTTTTCATCCAACACCTCGACACTCAGCTCCGCTGCATCCATTACGTGAATATACTCCCGCATATCCTCCCCTGTGCCGGAGCAATGTATGGTATCTCCTTTCATTGCCTGCTCTATCATTTCTCTCATGCCGTTATTTCTATCAGCCCTTGGTCCGTACAGGGATCCATATCTCAATATGGTGTAAGACTGTCCATATTTTCTTTGATACTCCTCTATGTAAATCTCCGCCGCCTGTTTGCTGCAGCGGTAAAACCCGCCCTTCTCACTGTTTGCATAAAAGGAGCTGGCATAAACAAAGCGGCGGATTTTATGTGTCACACATGCATCCAGAATATTGCAGGTACCCACAACATTCAGCATAGCTGTATCTACGGGGCGCGTAGATGCATCATCTAAATCCGCTATGCCTGCATAATCATATACAAAATCGCTGCCTTCTACCGCCGCTGAAACCTGCTGTCTGTCCAAAATATCACCGATAACCATATTTTGTCCGCTCTGCAGATATCCCGACTTTGCCTTGTCAAAAATGATTACCTCATATCCCTTTTTTAGCAACTCATCCGCCACATGGCTTCCTAGAAAGCCGGAACCGCCAAAAACAACCGCTCTCATCTATCTTTCCTCTAACATTTCTTCTATTTGCAGCAAATTATCTACTTTGCACACGAGATCCCGAAAGGCTTCTTTATTGTCATCCGTATTCCGTCCGATGAACCGCAGGTCTGTATGCTGTGCTGCCTTTTGGTCTGTAACAGCATCTCCTACAAAGCACATTTCATCTTTTTGATAACCGCCCTCTTCACAAATAATCTCTACTATTTCTTCTTTTTTCATTGGTGTTCCATATATTTTTTTGAAAAAAACACCCAATTTTCTTTCTTCAACAATTCTTTTCAGTTCTTCTTCCGGCGTACCGGATGCCACATACAGATCATATTTCCGATAATTTCTCTCCAAAAATTCTTTTGCCCCGGGAACAAACGGACATTCCATAACGCGTGTGAACACGATTTGCGCAAACCGGTCTGCCAGCATTTCTCCTGCCTCATCGGTGTATGCCTCTTTTCTTATTTCCTCTATAAAATACCGAAACTTAACATGCCGGGAAATTCCCATATGATCCTTGTGATATGCCACAAAGGCTTCTGCCTGCGGCTTTGGATAATCCTTTACTACCTCGGCAAATGCCTCTGTCTTAATGGAAGCAGACTCCAGAATCACCCCATCGAAATCAAATACAATCGCTTTTATCATGACCGATTCCCAGCCCTTCCAGTAAATTATGTACTGCCTCTGTTTCCATGACAGCCCGCCCTTCTTTCGCACCGGATGAGATATGCGGTGTCAAAATGACATTTTCCAGCTCGCACAGTCTGCCTTTATAAGGCTCCTGCCCGTATACATCCAATGCTGCTCCCTGCATCCTGCCCGTTTTCAGCGCTTCATACAACGCATCCTCATCCACAAATTTTCCTCTGGATGTGTTGACGAGAAAAGCGCCTTCTTTCATCTCCAGCAGTTCCTGCCGGCCGATTATATAGTCCCCTTCTTCGCATCCTGATGTATGAATGGTTATAATATCTGCCCATTTAATAAGCGCTGATTTATCCATGAATGCATAACCGTTTTCCAGATCACGGATATCTGTGTATGCAGTCTCCGCTCCGAAAGCTGTAAGGAGCTGGGCAACCTTGCTTCCGATTCTCCCGCATCCGATGATACCGACCTTTTTTCCTTTCAGAAGAAACCCTGTCATCTTGTTCCATAAGCCGGACTTTACTGCCGTATTCATGTTGGATACATTTTTTAAAAGGTCAAGCAAAATAGTAACTGTGAGTTCCGCCACAGAGTCTACCGGGGCATTAGGTGTATTATACAGTCTGACCCCCAACTCCCTGCATGCTTCTTGATCCACGCTGTCCATTCCCACACCGCATCTGGATATCACCTTGATATTAGGGCGCTTCTCCAACGCCTCTCTTGTAATTTCTTCCACACCTGCTATTACTGCATCCACGTCTGCAGTCAGATCAATAAATTCTTCTGTAGTCAGCTTTCTTCCATAAGGATTCATTGCCACATCCATTTTTGCTTCACACAGCTTTAACGGCCGACTGTCCGCTTTCCCGAATGAGCTGGTTGAAATCAATACCTTCATACTTTTTTCTCCTATCTCTCTCTCACAATGATTCTCACATCCTAAAATAGTTTTATGGAAAAATACCAATATCCTTCTTATGGTCAAAATTAGGATACTTTTTTCTATTAGAAACGATCTGTGATGGGTTGCCTATCACAATTGAGTATTCTGGTATATACTCTTTCACCACAGCCCCTGCTCCAATCACGCTTCCCTTCCCAATATATGCCCCAGATAAAATAGTCGCTCCCCTGCCAATCCATACGTTATCCTCAATAACAATGGAATAGATCCGATCCTTGTATTTAATTTTCTTTGCGCAATGTCCTCTTTTCTGAAAGGGTAGTTCTGAAAATCTATAATCGTGGTTCCCCCCTCTGATAAAAACATCTCTTGCCGCTAATAAATAATTGCCAACGTAAATTCCATAACTGTCTTCCGCATCTATCACACAATTATCATTTAGCGTTAACCCCCCCCCAAATGTAAATTCTTTCCCGCATAAATTTGCGCCGTTCTTGATACATTAACTGTACTAAAATCAACACGGACTCCTTTTTCTACCAGATATTTCCGGAGTCTGTTTCTGTACTGTGTCATTTTAAGCTCTGCAAGTTTTTCCATCATGTGGTTACATAGCATCCCCATAAGTTGGTTGCCGCCATATCTCATAGAAAATCTCCTCCGTCTACTGTTATGATCTGCCCCGTAATAAATCCTGCCCCCTCTGACAACATGTAAAGAACCGTGCTGGCTATTTCTTCCTTTTTTCCTCCACGCTTCAGAGGTATCATAGCAACCCGCTCTGCCACATCCTCCTCCGTCAGTCCTTTTCGTTTTCTGTTAAACTGTGTATCAAAGAATCCAGGGGCAACTGCATTCACCAAAATACCGTTAGGCGCCAGATCCCGCGCCATCCGCTTTACCGCACACTCTAAAGCCGCTTTCGCCATGCCATATCCGATTGTTGTGCTCCCGCCGCCCCTTCTCACGGATGCCGTACTGACAAACAAAATCCTTCCCGCTCCCTTTTCTTTCATATACCGCTGTGCATACTTCGCCAGCATAAACGGATAGACCGCATTGAACAAATATTCATCCACCAGATGTTCTTTTTCTATTTCTTCCCAGTGGCATGTACAGGAAATGTTTCCAAGGAAAATGACGATACTGTCTATACTGCCTGCCCACTCAACATATTCATCTACAATTCTTGCACAGTCACTTTCTCCGGCAATCGTACACTGAATGAGCTTTACCTGTTCGTATTCCTCATATGGTTCAACCGCCTTCTTATTGGAAGAATAATGAAGGCCGATCCGATATTCTCCATCTAATAGTTTCGGAATGACTTCTGATGCCAGTTCACTGCTCGCCGCAGCAACCAATACATGCTTCATATCATGTTCTCCTATCAGCGGCATTCTTTTTGAATCTGTGCCGTGCGCCATGGACATCCGTTGCAGTCATTCACCTCATGGGACAGTCCCTGTGTATGTAGTTTCCGAATCTCCATCATCCTCTCATCATGCCAGCAATCATAAATGGATCTATCGTTGACATTTCCGAGGCACATACCACGAATGTCATCATTGTTACAACCAAAGATCGTCCCATCCCACTCGATTGTCATTCTCTGCCATAGCTGCGGACATGCCCACTCACCGCGCAGTTCCGTATTTCTACAAGATTCATCTTTAAAATCAATGGCTGCCACTTCATCGGCGTAGTCTTTCCATTTTCCAACATATTGATTCAAATCCAGGTTCTCAAGTTTAACTGTCTGAATTCGGATTTTCGGATAGGTAACCCGATACTCTTCCCGCAGTCTTTTTAATGTCTCTATATTGTGCAAAACCACATCCAGTTTTGCACCAAGTCTGACAAACTCATATTCTTCGGCATTCGTCCCATCAATAGAAATAGAAATTCGATCCAGATGAGCTTCGATCAGTGCGCGGGAAACTTCCTCTGTCAGCAGCATTCCGTTTGTATTAAAGTAAGTATCCAGCACTCCCCGCTCCTTAGCATACCTAACCATTTCCGGCACATCCTTATTAATCAGAGGTTCTCCACGATAGCTGAGTTTCAATCCCCATAAGCGTTTATCTGGTTCCGGAGAAAACTGATCCAGCACTCTCTTGAACGTCTCAAGGGAAAGATTACCCAACTGATTCTTCTGCAAAAGAGGCAGCTTGTCACAAAAGGTACACCGCAAATTGCATAAGCTTGACGCTTCTATATCCAGATGAAGCGGTATCGGTCTCAGATAAAACCGCTTCGGATACTGCTGCCAGGCATCCCTATATTCTAAATATTCTTTTGACACCTCATCGGGAAGATTTCCCCCCGTTAAGGATTCAAAATTAGAGTTCGGTTTCACTGTTATTCCCATAATTTCTCCTTCTACTTTGCATATGGAACACTGTCTTCCGTAAAGCCATGCATCTTTAACCAGGTTTCCGCCAACGGCATCTGCCACTCATAGTCAACGTCAACCCCTCCCCACTGTTTAATCGGGTAGATTTTCTGTCCCATCCAGCGCTGCGGTAAAACGCCGTAATTTAAGTCCTCCAGGCATCTTGGTCTGACTACCGACAGACAGACATCCGCAAAATAGGTGTCTCCCTGCTCATCCCTGTCGCAGCTGATCTGCATATCTTTCGGATAGAGTTCAAACGGGATAAACGGATGTAACAGACCATCCTCACCGATCTTTCTTGCACGTACAGTAGAGTACATATTATATTTTGACGCTGTGACGGCCGAGTCGTATTCCGGATGCTGCCGCAGAATCCGCACGCCCTCATCGATCTGTTCCGGCAATACGCAAGGCGCATTGCAGTGTAACAGCACCATCATTTCTATGTCCTTTTTCAGTTCGTCTCTAATATATTTGTAACCATGTACGAAAGCGTCTTCGCCGTGAGCTTCCTTGGTGCACAGATATGCCGGACGCTTGATGATATTTGCCCCCTGCTTCTCTCCAATGCGGATAATGTCGGGAGAATCCGTAGAAATATATACTTCGTCTACCTCCTTCGCACACATGGCAGCTAACAGCGGATACTCCATCAGCGCACGTCCCATTACAGGATACGTATTTTTTCCGGGAAACCCTATACTTCCCTGTCTTCCAATCAATAATGCAGCTATCATACCTGTTTTCCCCCTTGTCTGTTCACTCTTCCCAATACTTCTATATATTCCATTCTCTCTGACTTACTTAAGTAAAGTCTCCCGCAGTTCATCCACGCTCTTATCCGCATGCTCATATCCGAAATAAATGGGCGCACACTTATGATGCTGTGTAACCCAATGACTGTTCGGAACCGCTGCCTCCACCTTTGCGATGACATCTCCCAAGTCACCCGGTCCGAATACCTGCCCGGTTTCCTGCGTCAGCGGCGTATCAAACACGATATATTTGTAATACCCCGATACCATTCCATCAGGAAGTTTCACGCGGTTTTCAAAGATCTGATCGTACTTTTCCGCCAGACTCTTTTTCCATTCCAAAATCATAGGCAGGCGTTCCATCTGAACGATTCCCAATGCCGCCGTAAACTCATTGATTCTGCAGTTAAATCCATTCTCCAGCTTATAGTAAACATGCCCGTCAATAACTTCCTTACCATAATTGCGGTATTTTTCAACCCACTTAAGCAGTTCTGGATCTTTACTCACTACCATTCCACCGTCACCGAGAGGCATAGTCTTTGTCGCATAGAAGGAATATGCACCTGCAATTCCGTAATGGCCACCAGTCTTTCCGTTCCACCAGCCCCCATGTACATGGGCACAATCCTCAACCAAAGCAATTCCCCGCTCCTTGCAGTAGTTTGCGATCTCTTCAATCTCAAATGCAATATGCCCGCCAATGTGGACAACAATCACCGCTTTGGTTTCGTCGGTAACCTTCTTTTTCATATCCTCCAGACTCAGGCACAAATCTTCCTTGTTGCAATCGGCAAAAATAACGTTGCCGCCTGCCATCTGCACCGCTCTGGCATCCGCCCAAAAAGTGTTCGCGGGTACAATGACATCTTTTCCTCTGACATCGATATATTCCAGTATCGCAAGCAGCGCCGCTCCACCAGAGGCAACCGCTCTTGCACCAAGCCTGACATAGTCACCAAATTTTTCTTCAAAAGTTCTTTGCATTTTTCCCTCTGACCAGAAATTGGAATCAAAAATCTGCCGCTCCAATTCGTAAAACTTTTTTCTATATTCTTCTTCAAACGGAATTACCATATGTTTCAGCCCCTTTCCTGGTAAATTTTCTGAATGATCTGTTCCAGTATTTCATAAGATAATATTTCGGGAGTACCCTCCTCTTTGATAAATGCATGAATATATCTTTCTCTCATGCTATCCACAATCACATTCGCATACTCCCAGGGTTCCTCTTTACACTCCGTTATATCCATATTACAGACTCTCAAATCAAATATCTTATAGTTCGCATAAAGCCATCTATGATACAATCTATGATGGATCATACTATCATCCATCAATATCATGACAGGTTTCTTAAATAACATAGTATATGACACTGCCGTTGACCATTGCATGATTACAAGCTTCGCCTTTGCCGTCAGTTCACAAGTCTGGTCAAACACAATTTCTCTTCCACCAAAATCCGCATTGCTGTAATCTGTGTGCGGATGCCCCGCTATCACTACAGGCAGTCCATAATGCTCCTCCAGCTTTTCAAAAATTTTATTCCTCTTCTGACTATGTTCTTGCGGGTTTTCCCTCCAGGGATCTGTATATCCGAACATTACGCTGTCTATATCAACCAGCCCAAATCCAGAATCAACATATAAAATTAATTCCTCGCTTGCAGAAATCCCCTTCCTTTCAGATTCCAGATATCTGTCATAGTCTCCTGTATGAATATAATACATTCTTTCCTCATCTACATTTTTCGGCGGGACCGACAGACACTGGTGTGTGTTCAAAATATAATAATCCGCAATATCTTCTGCATGCCTGGACTTGCTATTTTTACACAAAAGCTTTTTCATCTCAGAACGGATAAGACCCCCAAAACTGTTTGTTCTTTTCGGCCAATCCTTTTTCGGAATTTCAGCCGAACCATACTCCAGAGATCCTGTGCTCCAGTACATAATGGCTGTACAATTCCACCGTTTCAGTTCAAGCAGCAATTCTCCCGCTATATTAACTGTCAGGATAAAAACAGCGCCTGCATTTCCTGCAATTTCTTTTATCGTATCCTGCGGGCTCAGCTCTCGTAAATTGCCTCCTTGATAATACCCTTGTGGTATTTCCACCCGACTATATCGGCCTGCATCTATGTTCCATGCTTCTACCGCATATCCTTTCGTTTTCAGATACGCGCATCCAAATCTTTGGTAGTCTCTGTTGGTAAAGCTTCTATTGAGACAAAAAATAACTTTATATGTTCTTTTCACAACTTTACCGGCCTCCTGCAGCTTATATAAAATCTTTGGATTTAATCTGTTCTAACCGTTCCATCAGTTTATTAAATTTACTTACTCTGCACTGAGGACAATATTTACTGCAAAATCCGGCATCCCTAACGGTCTGCATCTGTCTTAGCCGCTCTTCCCCCAGCCATATTTCACGGAAATTTTTGTCATTTATATTGCCGATCGGTTTTACCCAGTCATAGATATTCAAGCGGCCGCACAGATACACACTTCCATCCCCTGATATAATACTGGTGATGCTGTTTGTAACACAGGGCAAATCACTGTTCCCGGAATCTGCATTTTCTTTCATACCGTCTATAATTACGCCAAAAGCAGAGTTCTGATAAAACTTCAAAAAGGAAAGATCCAAGTCTATCACGGACAAATCTTCACAGTCTACCACCGGCCTGCACTGAATATAAGAAGCGCCGCTCTCCCTCACGCGCATTACCAGCGGTTCAATCTGAGAAATATTTTTATTTGTCACCACATATCCCACACCAACAGTCTGACAGTGCTTTGCATAGTGGGCAATGTCCGATATCACTCTCTCAAAACAGTCAACTCCTTTTAATTCAGCATATTCCTCCGCTGTCGACGCATCCAGACTGACTCTGATCCATTCAAACTCCTTAAGAAGCTCCTGGTCAAGCGTAACTGTACCATTTGTAATCAGTCCCAAAGCCAGTCCCTTCTTCTTCGCATAAGAAACCACCTCAGAAAAACCCGCGTACAGTGTCGGTTCTCCTCCACCTTCCAGAGTGATTCCTTTGGTGCCTCCGGCCGCCAGATCATCAAATAATGCCTTGATCGTTCCCATACTTAACTCAGCGTCTTTTCCCTGTCTTGACCTCAGATCATTGTCGGAGCAATAGACGCAGCGCAGGTTACAGGTATTTGTCAGCGTCATTTCAACGCTGATCGGGTATGAAAAATCCGACTTTTCACGCTTCAAAAGACTATGTACCTTGTCGGGATGCAGGAATAGCTTTTCAATTCCGACTTCTTTTGCCGGTGCGTCCAGATTGTAACGGCTCAATATTTTATGCGCATCCAGATATGCACATATGCCAGCGTTAGTAATTTCATCTATATTGCCAGCCACTTCCTGAATCACTTCCAGGTCCTTTTCTGTTTCCAGACATAATCGGTATCCTTTTCTTTTTTCGCACAGATTTTTCTTCAATACATAAAACTGACTCTCGTTTTGCCTGATAAAATAGGAAAATGTCTCCCGTTGATTCGTATTTAGTTCCCTCCGATTTAGTTCAAGTATGAACTGCGTGCGGAACACCTCACATCCTGTTCCCCACAGAACTCCCTTGTTATGCTCGTTATATGAATAGTCAAAGTTACCATCCACATGCTCTCTATATAGGGCATCCATTTTCTCCAGATCAACGAACGGATAATTAGCAAATATGCGCACAAAATGATCAGCCTCAGAAAGCAGAGCCGAACCGCATACCCGATCCAATACGTCTCTGTAATCGCCCCTGTATACTTTAATTTTCTCCTTTTGTGCAATTTCCTCAAAAACCGTATCTTCTTCCCTTTTCGACGTTGCAATAATAATTTCATACGCAGGCTTACTTTTTATCCTGTGAATCAAGTACGAAACAACATCGACACCGTTGATCTGTCCCAGATACCTTTCCTTATAACCTCCGATGTTAGAAACCTGCAAAACGATCGTAATTTTGTCCACTTTTGCTTACCTTTCCTATATAATCATTCATACTATTGGATACTGTTATGTGCCACACAGTTACGGCACACCTTGCATAGTGACTTATTTAGAATAGAATTTCTCAACCCCTTCATCTTGTCACTGTTCCACGCCTGTACAAGATCTATTTCCATGATATTGCCTATGGGCATGTAGTACCCGTAATTATTGCAGCACGGAAAAATATCACCATTATAATTAATCAGAATCTCCCGGAACGGATTCAGACATTGAAAATCTATTTCTGGAAGCGGAAGCTCCTCCGGCTCCTTGAGCACATTCCAATCTTTGTAGTCAATCAGGCACTGATAATCAATAATGTCTACTTTATCCTTCCATTTCTCAAAAAATTCTTCCTGCTCATACTTGTTCTCTTCCTGCATGACATAGCTCACCCGGACAATCGGCAGAACAGAATTACGCCACTTTTTCAGCTCCAGCAGGCGGTTCAGATTCCCTTCCACCCGTGCCAGTTGCCCCCCTTATCTTTTTATAGGTGGCATCCTGTGCTGCATCCAGCGACACATACACTCTCTCAAACTGGATATCAATTAGGTAGTTTGCAATGTCTTCCGTTAAGTTATAGCCATTTGTCATCAAAAAACAATCTAAGGTATCTGTAGATTTCATCTTTCCGAGTATCTTCTTGATATCAGGATGGATCAGACATTCGGCAGATGCGCCCACAAAAATAGATGGAATGTTATGCTCCTGACACTGGGATATGATACGATCCACAATCTCATCTGATATGTTTACTTTCTCTTCTGTCGTGAAAAAATTTCTTGTACACATCTTGCACTTCATGTTACAATAGGAATTCGTTTCAAAAACAACATAAAGCGGCGCTTTCGGAATCTCCTTTAACGCCGACGCAGCGTTCCATCTTTCCCGGTACTTTCTGAATGCGTCTCCATGGATGCTTTCCAGTGTTTTCTCTACATTTGTAAACTCATAGTGTAATAACTGGTGATTGTCTAACACCTTCGTCACATTTTCATTGACTATTCTTTCACCCTTAAACTGATCCATATCTCATCATCCTTCCGCCTTCATATTGTTTGCAAAACCACACCTTACAACTCATCAATCACATCCCTGATAGACAAAATGGGACAATTCATCTTTTTACACAAATCGTTTCTGATGGAATCGTAGTAAAACACCGAAGTAACCACAATGGCATCCACTTCTTCCAATGGATCACTGCTCTTTACTACTTTACAGTCCGTAAAAAGCCAGTCAGCATTTTGATCAATAGCATACGCCGCTTCCACAGACGAGGACTCCAGCTCTTTGAGAAGTGCCTGCCCCACCTGGCTCATTCCATAAATGGCAATTCTCCTGTAACCACATTTTTCAAGATACGCAGCCGGCGATCTTCCCTCCTGCTTCGCCAGCACCCATCTGCTCATCAAGGAAAACAGTTCAAAATATTTTTCTTCGTTTTCCTTTGCTTTCCTGTATCTATACTGCGCATATGCCAGTTCCACCGAACCATCCTCGCTCCAGACCGCTTCCTGACAGTCTTTCACATATTTGATTCCCCCCGACGATGCAAGCCATTCCTCGTCTTTATAAGAACTGTTTTTGTATACTTCCAGATTATTTCCATTACAAATCTGTGCTCCCATCATGTACTTAAACAAATACTTTACGCATCGGTTCTCCCTGCAAAACTCTTCATTCCCTATATCTAAATGGTGAAATGACGCCAGTTCTTCAAAGGCTGTCTGAAATACTTGAAAATCTTTTTTACTGCAAAGCTCTCCCCGAAAGGCTTTCCTGTAAACGTCTATATGTCTGAACTTGATCTGCTCCAAATATGTGAGCCGTATTTCTTCCACCTCGCGCCGCTTCAGCTCATCACTGTAAAGTTGTGTCCACTGTCCCGGGAAAATCCGATACGCGATCAGATATTCATGCAGATAAAAAATTTTACCAACAGTCAACATTTTTAACTGCAGGCTATAATCCTCTGCATAGGAATAGTTCTCATACCAAATATCATGTTCCAGCATTGCCTTCTTTCTAATCATGAAAGAAGAGTGCGGAAAAATATCCACATATGTCTCGACAAACGCCACCTCATCGGGTGTATCAGCTGGCGCCATCGCCTCATCCTTCACCACTTTATCACTCATATTCTGCATTGCCGTTCCAAGCAGAACCACATCTGGATGGTCATCCAGATACTTCACCTGTTTTTCAAAGCGGGTCGGATAGCTGATATCGTCATGGTCTGTTCTGGCTATGTATTCACCTTTCGCTATGGATATCCCGTAATTAAGGTTTGCGCTTTGTCCTTTGTTCTCCTTGTTGTCAATGAAAATGATTCTGGGATCATCAAATTTCCTGATCACCTCGGCGCTTCTGTCCCTGGAACAGTCATTGATTATAATAAATTCCCAATCCGTAAATGTCTGGTCAATAATGCTTTGTATCGTTTCTCCCACATATTGTTCACAGTTATATACAGACATGACAACAGATACTTTGCACATATTTTATCTCCTCAAACAGCTTCCCCGGCTGCTATGATAAATCCGCTCCATACAGCACCTCTTCTAAAGAAACAATCGGGTATGACACCTTCTGGGAAAGTTCTTCCTCAATACTCTCAAAATAAAACACCGGCGTTACCACAATTGCATCCACATCCTCAAATTCCTCATCTGGTGTAATCACCTTACAATCCGCAAAAATGTGGTCCGCATTTCTGTCAATTCCATAAGCAACTTCTATCCCACTATTTTTCAGTTCATTTAGGAGTGACATTCCCATATAGTGCATTCCGTAAATTGCAATCTTTTTATAATCTTTTCTCTTAAAATAGGCGGCCATGTCTTTTCCATCCTGTTTTAATCGCAGCCAGTCATTTGTTATCATATATAAGGACAAATGCTTCTCCGACATCTCCTGTGATTTGTTGACATTCTTTAACATAAAATTTCCAACAATACCGGCTCCTGCCATAAAACTGGCCACGAATGCCGCAACTGTGCATACTGCTTTTTTCATAAATTCGCTTCTCTCTTTCTCTGATTTAAGTGTTTGTAAGCCGGCTGATAAAATGCTCCAGCGAGTAAAACAAATCATTTTCCGTCACAGGTTTTTCTGCCGTCATAGCATCCATAAAGGCAATTTCTTCACTCTCGTTATCCAGATGGATCTCCACGGTTTTCTGCTCCCACGTTTCTGTATCAATGACTAAGATTCTGTTCTCATAACAGACAGGAAGGTATAAATTTCTGCCGTCAAATTCATAGCACATGTAATGCCACTTTAAATCGTATGCCGCAATATCTCCCACAGAAAGCGCAATCTTTTCGATCCGGTATTCTGCATCCATCAAATACAAATAAGAGGAAGCGGCAAGCATAATAATGACTTTGTCCTTAGTGCTGACAAGTCCCACCGGGCAGGCGTCACCCTCCTCGTTCTCTGTTTCCATCCCGCCATATCCCAGATCGACATCTATTTTCTTTAAGTCATTCTCCTCCGGCTCCCACTCAAATAGTTCTGCACGGGAACGATCCAGCAGGATATACTTCCCCTCCAGTCTGGTTATCCCTGCAAATTTCTTATTTTCGCTGCAAACTCTGACAGGTCTGATACTGCTGTCAATGTTGCTGTATTTTAAAATATAATTGTTAGTTAAAAGATAAGTCTCACCGCTGTCGATTTCATAGTCTTTCACCAGGGCAAACATTTTTTCCGTAAAATCTTCTTTATATTTCTGGTACAGTTCTTCCTTCCATGAGATAGCAGTTATCTCAAAATTCTCTTTATTCGCTCTTATGACCCCCGGGTATTCCATTGGGAGTATAATTACGTTCTCACCAGCTTCATACATCCCTCCACATCGAAACAGATTTCTGCCCCTCTCATGCAGTTTAGGAAGAGGAAGATATATGAATTTCTGTTCCGACAGATCATACACAGCAATGTCGTCTTCCATGCACGGGGAACACCAGACCCGTCCGTCCGATACCAATACATCCTCATACAAATCTTGTCCCACCCGGCTCCTCTTTTCACTCATACGGATAAAACACGTTGTGTCTGTTGACAAATCAATGCTGATAATGCCATTCAAATATCCGGGAACCAGATATAAGGTTTCTCCTTTTTTTGCGATACCTCGAATAACCAGTTTTATATCCATCATGCTGTCCTGTTTTATCCCTCACAATATCAGCCAGGCAGATTACTTCGCCTCTTTTATTGCCTTCTTCACATACGTGACAACTTTATCCACATCGTCCATAGTCAGACTGGGATGCAGTGGAATATTAAGCCCTGTCTCATTCAGTTCCTCACAATTCTTTAATACTGCTTTGCTCTTATATAGAGGATTCATATGGAGTGGATGATACCTCAAGGTCGTGTAAATCCCGTTTTCAAACAGATACTTCGCCACACTGTCTCTGTTGTCAATACGAATAAAATAAGTAAAGTATGAATGCTTATCTCCATTGGGCGCATCTTTCGGAGTCTTGATTTCATCTATCCCACCAAACTCGCTCTGATATATTTCCCATATCTTTTTTCGATATGCCTGTAGGTCATCCAGTTTTTTCAGCTGCCCTAAACCAATTCCCGCCGCTATGTCGGATGGACACATTTTTATGAACGGCTCCACAATGTTGTACTCCCACCATCTCTCTTTTCCCTGGGTGGAAGCCTCAAAGCCCGACTTTCCTATCCCACAGTACCGCATCAAGGAAGCTCTCTCCATCCATTCCCCATGTCGGGATACGACTCCCCCTCCTTCTCCAATCGAAAGATTTTTAACCGCATCGAAACTATACACACCCACATCACCGATTAATCCGCAGGCTTTTCCCTTATATGTAGAGTCTACCGCATGACAGGCATCTTCAATGACCGGCAGTCCCAACTCTAAAATCGGATCCATGTCCACCGCCAGGCCTCCGTAATGCACCACCATGATGGCAGAGGTATTCTCCGTTATCTTTTCTTTAATCGTCTCTGCTGTCACATTCTGGGTATCCATATCGACATCTGCAAAAACGGGAATGCAGTCAGCCAGCAAAACAACCTGCGCACAGGAAACCCAGGTAAGTGAAGGTACGATAACCTCGCTCCCCTTAGGCAGATCAAGCATCTTCATTGCCATATAAAGTCCGTTCGATCCGCTGTCAACTAGCAGAAATTTCTCTGCCCCAAGGCGGGCCGCCATATCCATCTCAAACTTCTTGGTTTTCGGCCCCATCCCCATCCACTGTTTTAATATGCTTTCCGAAATTTCCTCAATTTCCTCGTGTCCTACCTTTGAACCAAATACGTTAATCATAATTGATCTCCTTTGCTCCTTATAAAATATTTATTAATTCCTCTTTCCGCGGCCGAACCAGATATTCCCGGCTCAAATCCAGCTTTTTTATTTCTCTCTCGTTGAAACAGGTGATAAGCTGTACCAGTTCTTCTTCGTTATAAGCCACTCCGTATCGTTTCCCTTCCCATTCTCTGGGCATATAGGTAAAGGTAATGTCCCCAGCCATCCCCAATACAATAACCTTTTTTCCATACATAACCGTCTCATAAGATGTTGTTGACTTTGCCGTAATCACAACGTCTGCCCGTTCTATTGCCTCCTGAAACGACTGATCCAAAAATACATGCTCACAAGCTAATTCATTGATACCATAATCGCTAAGCGTTCTGGTGCTTAACTGTGGGTGGTTCTTGATATATACTTTGATCCCCTTCTCTTTCAGCCATGTGTCAATTCCCTTTATCATTTTTAGAATTCTGGCAGAAGTCGCTTCTTCATAGCTCAAAGCCACCAGGATTCTGTTTTTCCTTCCTGCATAACAATCATTTTTTCCCGCTTTAATTCGAAAAGCCGGAAACAGAATCGTTGCGGTTTCCCTACAAAAGCGTTTGGGGCTATTAAGAAAAATCCCCCCTATCACACCGATCTGTCTGGGTGCAGCCTTTTGCCTTATCTGCTCTTTTGACGGCGCAAGGGAAATCCAGTTTGCATCCATTGCAAAGCCTATATATCCAATACTTTTTCCCTCTTTATACAATTTGTTATACGCAGTGAACAGGCCCACCGAACTAGGCTGTCCTTCATACCATCCCACCAGCGTTTCTATTTCTATTTTTCTTTGCCGCATCCTTCTGATTAACAGGTATTTCAGTACACACTCCTGTGTCTGTGCTGATGACATGGTTCTTTTCAGATCTCCATTGATGATCGGGGTAACGTCTATCCCATCGAAATATTTTTTACCCCTGCAGAAACATCGGTTCCAAAAGGGAATTGGCAAAAGCTTTAAGTAATCCTGCCTCTTTAAAAAGTGCTCTTTTAAAACAGTATTCTGGCTCCTGTGCTTCCTGATCTTTTTGATCAGTCCCTTCTGATCCGACATAATGTCATCCACCAGTAGCGGCAAAAATACGATTTTTTTGTCTGCCAGCTCTTCGATTGGATCAAACAGGCGATCCCTGTAAATCCCTTTTCGCACATGCGAAGCTAAGATTTCCGAATCTGCCAGAACAATACGACTGCCCGACTGCACTGCTTCCGGCTCGCTCCACGTTTTTTCCACATATTCTTTTATCAAAAGATTCCGGGCAAATTGTGATATAAATGTAACATCATCAAACCTTGCGGCGTTTTTATCTGCAAATATCGCAACTTCCCTGTCTCTGTCTTGAAAATACTTAAACAAAACACATTTGATTTCCTCACAGGGAACGATGATTTCACAAATCTCAGCGTCCTGCTCTGCCTTTTGAATCGCCAGCAGTACCAGACAAATCTCTTTAAATGCTGCTGAAAGCCAAGGATTCCTGCTTGCCAGACTGGTCGCCCACCAATACAGATTACCTTTCCACTTCCTGCTCAAATGGTCTATCATCTCTGTATAGACACTACTGTTTTCTTCAAACAGAATGTTGAAAAGCCTTGTGTCTTCCTGAGTCATTTCAACCAAATTCAGCTGTTTCATAATTGTAAAAGCTCCTATGCGGCTATTTCTTTTCACATATAATTCCGGCCAGCTCAACTCTTGCATTTTTATAATGCCGCACGTTAAATCCCAAAATAGTACGGGGTCTGCATTCCTTATAGCTTCCGTTTCTGCTCTTAAGCAGCCACACACGCCGCTTTGTTCGGAAAAACTCTTTCACCAGCCTTTCATATTCTAAAACCGACCTGATATATCCCCAGAAAACTCCTCTGTGATATTTTTTTCCTGCCAATTTTTCTTTTAAAAAGTCTCCCAGTTGAGGAGCTGTATCCACAATGATAAATATGCCACCCTTTTTTAATATCCGAGACACATTCTTTACAATTCCTTTGATCTCTTCATCCTTCATGCAATACAAAACCAGATTTGTCCATACCACATCATAGGAAGCGTCCGGCAGTTCTGATAAATCCTGTGAAACCCAATACTTTGCCACTTTGATATCTTTACTCTTTAAATAAGAAAAGGACGCACTCTGGCATTCCTGCAGTTCTACATCATAGCCCTTCTTAATCATATATGCTTCAATCAGACCTACCCCACAGCCTACCGAAAGGCATTTCGGGTTTATCATTTTCTTTTCCGCAGTAACAGACTGCACCGTTTTTTCCAGCCATCTCGCATATCTGTTTTTGTCTTTATAATAATTAATCTGGAATTTCCACCCGTTAGCTCCCAGCATTCTGTAAAATTCCTGAAAGAAATCAGCGCTCACAACCTCAGACTTTTTCTTATGAGTCAGAACACATATCTTTTCCAGAGAAAGATCCTGCCATTCTGTCTGCCATAGTTCATACATCCATTTATTTTTTAATACGGTCTTCATTCTGCAGCTCTTCCCTCTTCCCCGAATTACAATTTTCATTATGCTTTACCGATTCTCTCCCGTTTCCACTGCACATTTCCTCTTATTTTCTTACAGGGGATTCCTACATAAATTGCATTCCCCTCATACCCCCCCCCCCCCGAAACTAAACACTTACTTCCAAAAATAGCCCCATCTTCTATGGTTACCCCCTTTAGGCAGGTAACATCCTCACCAAACCATACATCCCGCCCAATTTTAATATTTGCTGCTAAATTCGTTCTAACTCTATCTGCTAAATCAATAATCGAATGAGAATCACTTGACTGTATGTGCGAATTCGTCGAGAACATACATCCTTTTCCTATCTCAACTCTTGTCCCCTCCAAAACTGTCCATTTCGCATCATTTCCCACATCCACTTCGTCTTTTATAATGAGCTTGCTTCCCATGTCACCGACATGAATCAGAGAGTTCCGCAATACTACGCCTTTTCCAATAACAATTCTGTTGCCTGATCCAATCATTTCAAACGATACATTGTGAATCCTTGCTCCTCTATCGATAGAAATTACATGGCCTGTTCCGTCAAACAAGAAACGGCACCCTGTTATCCTGCATTCTTCATGTGAAGCACATGTGTCTTTTTTAATCTCAATTTTATTTCTCTGCCCTACCACGGCCAGTTTATTGCTTATTCTGTTTTTCATCAAAAACTGTATTTTCTGGCATGGCCCCATTTCCAGCCACAAACCGCCAAATATATGCTCTAATACTTTTGTGCAACACATCTATGTTATTCCTCTGCCTAAACCTGTTCGCCTGCCGAAGTAGTACAGCACACATTCTGCAGCATCATCGGCTTCCCAGTCCTCTTATATAGTGCAACTACGCTGCTACTCCCGTCTCCATAATAGGCATCGCTCAACACCACAGCCCGGTCCATGTCCGCCGTATCGTCATAGATCCCCCATCCTTCTTCGCAGTATTTCACCACAATTCTTCGATACGCTTCCCAAAGCTGCGGGCGCATAGATTCGATGGTCGCCTGGATCAGCGGATGGGGTCTCCAAAGCAGAGCCACTTCATCTTTGCTTTTTTTTAAAATCGCGAATACAGACTCCATCTTTCGCAGCATCTTTTCGTCACTGTATAATAGCGCACTCACACTCGTATTATAAAAAACAATCTTCTTCCAGCTCCCGTCCGGCTTTTCAATAATCCTCAGCCACTCCGCCGGAATCTCCAGATCCTCTCTTTTTGTATTCAGAACCTTGTCAATCTTCGGTGACCCTGTCCCCAGAAACTTCTTCTCCAGGAACTTCCTGTCCACATGCTCACCGGGCAGTCCCATTTCCTTTGCAGCCTTGATATATTCATTGATGTAAATCTGCCGCATATTTTCCGACTGCACGATTACCTGATGGGCAAAAATTGTCCCCGGCGTAAAGCAGAAATGCTTCATCCCATCAATCGCTGACTGATTGCCAGGATCAATCTCACTCAAAATGAAATAAGGAATATACACTAATTTGTCTGTAAAATTTCTCAAATTTTTGGCATAGAAATAAGGATGCACGCTGGTCACATGATTGCACTCATCGTAAGGATTGTGAATATAGATTTCATCCGGCCTGCGCGCTTCCAGATCATATGCATCATAACGGGTGACCGGCACATACGCCGGATACTGGTCTCCCTCATAGTGCTCTTCCCTAAAACTCCCATCCGGGTTCTTATCAAAATACGGAATGGGAATCACATAGGCATCGCAGTCAGGATCGGCATCCGCTGCCTTCCAGACGCTCTCCAGGGAATCCCACATGGATGCTTTATAGGGAAGAAACACGATTTCTTTTCTGTCCTCCGGCAAATCATACTTGATGCCATTTTTCAGCCCCGTCAACTGCTTTTGAATTTTTTTTGACACTTTCCGGCACGCATTTTCATCCGACAGGCTCTCACTCACCTGATAAATGTTCTCGCAGTATTCCTCGAGAATATGTACAAGATTTGCATACTTTTCACCTAATGTGTCTATGTAAGTGCCGAGGGCAATCGCCGACTCCTGGCACTGTGCCAGAGCCTCGGCAGCCCCCTGCGGATTGGAACGGACAGTTTTTGCAATCGCGTCATTGGCATGAAGCAGGGTATCTGCCATCTGCAGCATGTCTTTTTTCCTGTATCGTTCCACCGCTTCTGCCTTCCTTTCTGCCGTGCAAGCAAATTTCATTCCGCCGTGCAAGCTCGATTCCGCTCCGCTCCATCTCGCTTCGGGCTTTCGCCCTATCATCTCAGGCAAAGCCGGAAATATGTCTGCAGGCAGCCACTTCCTGCCTTTGCCTGAGACGGCACGGCTCAACGAAAAAAATCTGACATAAAATATGTCTTGTCTCAATTATGACAATTCCATACTTTATATCAGATTTCTCTGCTTCTCTGTGCAATTTACTCTGCAAAACAGGCGAGCCGGGAAATGCTTACACCACCGCCTCCACCACAGTCTTATCCCCGACTGTGATTGTTTTTACACCGACTTCTTTCTTTTGGTTAAAGTTAAAGCTGAGCATATAACCTTTATTCTTGTGATAATAATTCAGATAATCCACAAGCTGCTGTTCGCCGCGCTCGTTGTATTCATCTCCGTGCCAGATCTTTAATTCGACTATGAACTGCTCGCCGAGGTAATCTACAATGACATCCGTGCGTCTTTCATCTCTCGTCTGCGCTTCGAGATAATAATTGCCACTTCCATTAATAATAGGTTTTAAGTACAGCAGGAAAAACTTTCGACCGTATTTCTCGATGAACTTCATATCCCTCTCGCTGTATATTTCCGTAAAATAGGAAACAAACTTTTCCAGAACCAAATCCATATCCAGTTGATTGTTCTTAATGAATCCGATTCTGTCGCTTCCGCCCTGCGCGTAGATGTCGCTGCGAATTGCTTCCTTTGCCATAAACATATTCAGCAGGCACATCTCAAACAAGCGGTTCGCCACCGTCACACAGCCGTTTTCCTCCTTCAAAAACCCAAACATAACGCCAAGGTTTATAGACTTTACTTCCAGACTATGCGGAATCCTTTTTCCGCAATATATGATATCCTCCACTATTTTGTAAAGATCATCGTAAGTATCAAGCTGTTTCACCATGCTCTCAAACAACAGATTACTTCCCTTTAATATCACATCAACTGCTTTATCAATGCCCTCTTTGGACCACGCCTTTTTTGCATCCTCAAATCCCACACTTCCCATGATCTTTTCATCGATACGCTTACAGACCAAAGAGGTGAGCATCGGATAGCCCGAGGTATAGGCATAGATTTCATCTGCCACAGCCCGTATGTCCATCCCTGTATGATAATCAGCTTCATATTCCGACAGCATGCCTGCAATCTGTTCCGATGAAAAATTCATCTCAATATCAAAGTCAGCAGCAATGTTCCACGGGCTGTTGTACTGGTGTTCCGATTCGGGGCGAAGTTTCAGCTTCAGGTTTTTAATGCTGTATACCCCAGCAAGGATGACTGAATGAAAAATTGGCTTTCGATCCCGTTTCAGATAGGCACCTCTCAACAATGCAAGAAATTTAACAAACACCTGATTATTTCCCGCACTGTCCACCTCGTCAATAATAAGCACGATCGGACGGACGCTTTCACTGCACATACGGCTCAGGAGCTTAAACATCTCATCCATTTCTATCTGAGGATTCTGCACAATAAAATCCGACACCATACCATACAGTTTCTGCACTTCCTCATCTTCCCGATTTTCAAGAGCATCACGCAGCATACTTACAAAGGCAAGAGAAAATGTATCCCCACTCTCAAATTTTTCATCCGGCATCTCCTGAAAATCCAGAGAAAACACAAAATAGTCTTCCGCCAAATACTCAGCCAAAGCCCGCAGCGTGGTAGTCTTCCCGTACTGTCTGCCCTTATTGATGACAAAGTATTTTTTTCTGTCTACCAGTTTTCTCTTAATTTGTGCCATCCTGTCATCCAACCGCACCATATAATGTTCTTCCGGCCTGCACAATCCCTCTGTATTGAAATATCTCGTCATACCCTCTACCTCCCGCATTTCCTATAACGATATTCTAATATTTTCTCCACGGAATGTAAAGGTATCTGCTATAAAGTATGAAATTGTCAAGGTACCTATAAACTTGAATCATCATAAGAATTAGCCGGGCGTTTCCGCCTGCGTCTTATAGCTATATAAGACCGCTTCGCTCCGTGTAGGCCACGGTCCTGGCATATCGGAAAGCCGTCAAAAAACAGCTCAGGTAATGCCGTCTGGGAGCTGCCTTCCGGCAGCCTTCCCGGCCCGCTGTATTCTCACACAGCATTTATGTGCATCATGTATCTCTGCGATCCGTCCGCCTTACGGCATCATCCGATAAAACCTTCCATCCAAACGTCCGCAGACATATGGATATGGGTTCATTCCCAGAGCTGCATGAATCAGCCTATTCTCTTTTCCCCTCCTGCGATTTTCTGTAGATCTGCTCTATCCTCCTCGCCCCGTTCAGCGCGATGGAACTTTGAAAACCACAGGTTTCACAGATGAATCCCTCCGCCAGACGTTTCCCCTCTGACCCGCATGACGAGCAGATACTGCCTGTTCCTTTGGAAGAAATCTCCACCAGGGTAATGCCGTTTGTATGGCATTTCTGCAACATTCTTCTTCGGACATATCCCTGCGGACTTTCCGAATGTTTCCTGTTTGCCGGTTTATACCCGGGGTTCTTTTTATTAATCGTGACAGGCTTTGTAATGACGATCGTACCAGGCTTTTCCGCTTCCAGCATTCGATTAATTCCGGCGTTGACATAGGACTCAATCTGTGCCTGTTCCTTTTTCTTCCGATGGTCATACTTGATGCCGCCAAGGTTATTCGCCTCTATGTCCGCCGCCTTTTTCCTGTCGCCCTCGGCTATACTTTTTCGGTAGCTGTTTCGCATTCTGCCCCGCTCCCGGTTTTTCTCCATCAGCCGTTCGCTTTTGGCGGATGCCAGCTCCCCCAGTCCTTCCCCGTATATGTTCCCGGATGACAGCGTACACATATCGCGGTATCCAAGATGGACAAAAATGGTATTCTGATAATCCTCATGCCGCCGCATCTTCCTATTGACCGGAAGCGCAATTGCCACATCGCTTTGTCTGATACAGATGCGGAGCTGTCTGTCGCATGTCCTGTCGTCTTTCAGAGGAAGCCGTATTCTCTTTCTGGGCACTCTTGATACGAGGCAGAGCGCACCGTCCCTGTAGGAATAGCCTCCCGGCGATACGCAGAAGCTGTCCGCCCTGCCCGACGGCGCAGGCTTAACCAGATATCTTCTGGTAAGTCTCCGCAGGAGATTATTCAGGCGTTCCGTATCAATCGCAAGTCCCGCCGCCTTCTCCGGCATCGGATACTCTACTCTGTTTAAGATGGCAGCGTATACAGGATCGAGCCGTAAAACCGTCCGCAAATATAGTCTGTCTTCATCGCTCAGATTTTCATTAGCCGAAACGAGGGTGCGTATTTTATTTTTCAACATCCCCCACATGCCCTTGATGTCCGTGATCGCATCCCGCACCGCAAGTTCATAGTATACGGAAGGCAGGCCAAGCTGCTCCCGCAGTCCACAATGCCGCATTTGGGTCATAATGTCATAGATGGAGGCCAGAAGCCCGAGGCTTGCAATTCCGGAATACCGCTCGTAAACGCTGTGTTTCACCTTCGCATAATCTTCCGCGATTCCTCTAAGAAAATCCATGGTTTCCTGCGGGAGCGTTTCCGTGTACTGCCAGGCTATCTTTGTCATGCGGTTTTCCTTCTGCATATCCTTCCCCATGTCCGACAGTCAGTCATTCTGCCCATCACAGCTCATACCTCAAATATTGCTCTTTCGTAGAATTGCATATTCTGCGAAAGTTGTATTTGTGCTGCCTGTAATATTTATATCGTTATTTATTATATATTGCATAAGTCTTTTTGTCAATTTTCTGAAAGATAGTGAACGAACGCTAAGTTTTCCTTGATTCATCCCATTTTTCGCAGATTCTGTTGTAAAAATTCCTGATAATTCGTAAATTCCATATGTTTCCTTGGCTTTTTGTGGTCACATAAATGGTCAGAAAAAGAACTGCTTATACTGCATGAGCCCTTGCTGGATTCGTGACTTTTCACAGGATGCATCCTGTTTAATTGTGGTCAGTCTGTCAGATATCGGAAAAAATGCTCTGTATCTATGTGACAACCAGGAACCGTTTCGCAGAATATGCAATTCTACGAAATTATTTGTGCCATTTTTTATTCGAAGCACAAAAAGGGCTGTGAAAAACGGAAATCTCCGTTTTTCACAGCCTTGATCTGCTATATTCTTCCTTATAACTTCATTATCTCTCCTGCGATCCGTTCCGCTCCCAGGCCGTCCGTCACCCGCGCAAGCCTGCCTGCCATGCGCTCTCTCAGTGCAGTGTCAAACACAAGCCTTTTCAATCCCTCGCAGACCGCTCCGATACAACCCTCTCTGTCCCGCCTGATATCCCCGGCGAAAAGCATACGCTCTTCCTCTTCAAAAAACTCTCTGTCATAGCGCTGGTTGTCAGCCGACTGGAAAAATACGGTTGGAACCTGCATTGCGCACAGCTCAAACAACATTGTCCCCGCTGCGGAAACCGCCGCGTCGCAATCCGCCATCAGCCCTGCCATATCATGGCAGGGACGGTGAACCTTCACGTTTTCACAGGTTCCTGCAAACGCCTCGATGGCATCGCCCTGCGGATGGTATGCCCCCACCACCACATGAAAAACAACCGTTTTCAGCTCCTGCATCTGCACCACCCGCTGTAAAATGCCGAGAATGGCATTGTGCGCATCCCCGCCGCCGCTGGCAAGAAGCACGGAAAAAAATTTTTTCTCCTTTGGCGCATCCTTGATCTTGGTCACGCCAAACTCCTCCCGCAGAGGCACATAATCCGTTCCCAGAAGCAGCTTTGTCTTATCGCCATAGATCTCCTCATAGGGAAACCGGGTGTGATACGCATTATAATTAATCAGCGCATCCACAGGGAAAACCTGCTCAAAACAATCGTCGATGCAGGCCGCTTTCACAAATTCCCGAAGCTCCTCGAAATAAGCGGGTGTCACCTGATAGGAATCCACCAAAAGGGTTCTGATTCCTGCAAGCTGCACAACCTCCCTCAGTACCGGCAGTTCTTCCTCCATATGATCCCACCGCGTATGCAGGCAGACATGCTCCATCTCAGCCCGGGAAAGCATGTCGTCCGCCTGCCCGTCCGCCGTGATAAACAATACCTGCCCGCCCATTTTTATAATCTGCTGCGCTATGGTAATGCAGCGCATCATATGCCCAGCAGCCACCGTCTCGTTGGCGTCCGCGCGAATACCGATTACAGGCTGTTTTTCATATAAAGCGAGAACTTCCGCAATCTGCTCCATCTCCGCATCTCCATATCGCTGATCAATGGGCAGCGCAAGCATGTGCTCAAAAATATAGGCCTCGTTCCCTCCCAGAACTTCCCGGTTCTCCTCTCCCACCGGCCAGAGTACCGGGGCGTAAACACCGTGTTTTGCCAGAAACCGCTGTAAGCTGTCCCGCTCCTTCGCATAAACCGGCAAGTAGAGTGGCGCCTGCGCTTCCTCTCTGAAAAGCACCGGCCAGAACCTTTTCATACCGCAGATACGGTCATACAGCGTATCGTAATTTTCCGCCCGCTGACGGCATGCCTCCTCCTCGTTCACCTTGGAAAGAATCTCCGCAGATATATGTGACATGCGGCGTACACCCCGATAGCAGTCAAGCGTATGCTCCAGCGCCCGGTTTTGTTTGAGATACTCCGATTTCTTCGGCAGCCATCCCGCAGTCAGGGCGCCTCCCGTCCGTCTCTCCTTTTCCTGCAGATACTCCCATTTCTGGACAAGGGGAGCCAGCCGCTGTCTTGCATATTCCTCTCCCGGTTCCAGTACATCCTCCGCCAAAGGCAGGTCGGAAACCGCAAAACCGCCATCGGGAACCGCATACCATTTCCGCAGACTCCCCACCACAAAATCGGCATCCCCACACGCATGATCCAGATAATAGGACTGAGTCACATCCTCCATCACCAGGACGCCTTTTTTTCTGAGAGCCGCCAGCTGCCTTCTAAGTCCTGTGCAAGTATCCGCTCCATAATATGGATGAACAAAAATAAGCCCGGCATCATGCGAAAACGCCAGACGAAACAGCTCCTCTCCCGCCGTCTCCAGATCCCTGTCCACAGGATAGAAAACCAGTTTCCAGCCCAGATGCAGAAACGGCAGAAAAACACAGTCGCACATATAGGCCGGCATCAGACAGCATTTCGATATGTCCGGCTTTTCCCGTTCCAGGCTGATCAGGGCAAGCTCAATCGCTTCCCTGCCGGAAGCCGTAAAACAGCACTGTTTTTTTCCATATTTACCCACATGCGCAAGATGAAGCGCTTCCGTTATCCCGCCTTTTCCCACTGCAGCAGGATCTATCTCAAAAATACTTCCGATTTCCATAAGCATTCCTCCGCCCAACGCCCATTTTTCTTGTCGTGTTTATCCGTGTCTCTTCCTGAAGTTCCGATACGCCCACAACAGTTTATAATACGCCATAAACCACAGCGTGGATTTCATCTGCATACGAATCAGCTTTTTCTGTTCCTCGTGAGTGCGCGCAAGGTAGTACGGGTTTTCCTGGAATTTCGGAAAACGGCAGCGCATCTCCTCCCCCAGCTTTTTCACAAACCGATACTTTGTCCGTTTCACACCCGCCATATAGGTAAACAGCGTATTCACATAAAAGAGCAGGGTAAAGCTGTACTCCAGCTCCGGCCGGTATTTATCCAGAAAATCATGCCGCTCAGCTTCTTTTAACATCAGCCTGCCGGCTTCGCATCGGTCCTCACACCGCTTCTCTGAAATGGTGTGCACGGTGGAGGACTCATGCTGGTAATAGTAATACAGCGGTTCCTCGATATACTCGAAATGATTGGCCAACACCAAATAAGAATTTCCCAGCGCATTGTCCTCATAAAAGATATGCTCCGGGAACCAGAGTTCATGATCCATGATCATAGAACGGCGGAATATCTTTACCACAAGACTGCCGCCGTCCAGAATCAGACTCCGCCTCTTCTCATCATCAAGAACCCCCGTCTGGCCGCTCTTATTGTTATGCACCACCTGTCCCACTTTCATGGAATGTTCCGAAGTCAGGCAATAGTCGCATCCCACCAGATCAGCTCCTGTGCTTTCCGCCCGTCCGATCAGACGCTCGTACATATCGGGCGTAATCCAGTCGTCGCTGTCGATAAATCCAATCCACTCTCCCTGCGCTATTTTTAAACCTGCATTTTTCGCGCCGCCCTGATGCTTATTCTCTTCCAGATGCAGCGCGTGGAACTTATCCGGAAAACGTTCCTCGTACCCTTTCAGTATTTCCCACGACTCATCGGTGGAGCAGTCGTCCACCGCAATGATCTCATAGTCCGCCACCGTCTGTGCCACAAGCGAATCCAGACAATATTCCAGTTTTTTGTCCGCCGCCATATTGTAGACCGGAACAATGATACTAAGTTTCATCTGCGTCCTCCAACTCCTCTCCTTTCAGCCGTCTGCTAAACCATCCTTTATTAAAACAGTACAAAACCGTCAACGCGGAAACTATATCCGCAATGACAAATCCCCACACTGGCCCGTAACGCACATAAATCCGATGCTCCGTGCCGTCTCCTTTTGTATAAAAACGCATCCGACCGCCGTCACCCCGCTCTATCTTCACGGGCTGCCCAAGCTCATCCTGCGCCCGGTATCCAAGATAATTCTGCAGGGGCAGTTCCAGATATGCCTCAGAGGAAATCGCCGTGTAGGACACAGCCGCCTTCGTCCCCTCCTTCTTATAGTCACGCACGGACACATCTCCGATATCCGATAGAACCACACTGGTGGTCAGTTTGTCATCCGTCGCGTCAATCAGCCGCCATTCATGAGGATAAAACAGGCCCACGCTTGTGCCCAGTTTCGTCTCATGCCCTTTAGAGGCAACCGACTGCGCGTCCTTATAGGGCACATGATTGTTGTCGGTGGGCACGGTAACGATAATCAAAAGATTCAGCCCCACCAGCATCGCGGCTATCACATTCCGATATGGCTTCAAAAACGTCGAACTGGCAAGGCCGGCTGCTCCCACAAAGAGAAAGCAGGCGGATGCCGGACCGAGAAAACGCCAGGGGAACTGCAGCATTGTGGCAACATTGTAAAAAAGGCCGTTCGCCATAAGCGCCCTGCTCGGAAAATACCCTGTCGTCAGAAAAACAAATATGCCGCCAAGCACAAAAAGGTAAAGCGTATAGCCGTCCGTCCCGCTTACCCGTCCCCGCTTTTCACACAAAAGATAAATGACCCCGATCCCCACACAGCCCAGAAGGGCAAGTCCCAGTGAAAAGTACTGTTTATTATACAGACTTATGGACTGCGTCATATTGGAGAGATTGATCGACTGCTCATAGTAGCCGCTCCACCGCAAGACCTCCTTGTCCAGCTCTTCATTATAGTAATAATATAAGAACGGCGTCACATACCAGGCATTCAATAAGACAGTAAGCGCTGCCGCCTTGGCCAGCTCCACATACCGCCTCTCCTTCGCGATACGCACACAGTACAGGAGTACGGTAACCACGCAGACCGCCGCCACATAAGCTACACTTAAGATATGGCTATGCAGGGCTCCCGAAAATCCAATGACCAGAAAATACCATTTTTTCCGATCCCCCATAACAATATGATAAAGTCCCGCAATTACCATCGGCCAGAACACCAGCGCCAGTATCTCTCCCAGATCCCCTCTGGAAAGCATGTTGGTAAACCGATAAGGCATCAGCGTGTAGAGCACCACCGCCAGCAGCACGCTCCGTCTGGATTTTACCATTGATTTTACCGCCACATAGGCACAGACCGCCGCACCTAAATTCGACAGAAAAAGCAGTACCTTGTACGAAAAGGCCAGCGAAACCCTGCATATCCGCAGAAAAGCGCCTATGTATAAAAACAGATAGGGGTACATGGCGTTCATATAGCCATTGTTCTGCAATCCTTCCGGCAGAATATTGACAGGGATCACCTGTCCGTCAAGGATGCCGTCCTTAAGCCCCTCCAATCTGGCCAGATGATAGCAGAGATCGTCCGCATTGTACAGATACGTATGCATGATAGGGGTGGTGGCGAGAAGTGTCACTCCAAGAATCACGCTGGCGTCCACAAGTCCTTCCCCTGAAATTCTCCTGCCGCTTCTCAGATACAGCCAGAAAGCAAGGTGCAGAAGCAGAAAAACCGCAATGATAAAATATGTGTCCGTGTAAAAAAGCGTATGGGGAGTGATGGAAAATTTCTTGATGGTGAGCGTACCGCTTCCGCAGTAGTTTACGCGAAACTGCAGCTCTTTCGCATCTTTAGACAGCGTGAAATTCTCCGTCAGCTCCTTCATGCCAGGTTCAATCGGCCAGGCTGCAATCTTGTTGTTCTGTTCCCACAGCTCCAGTACGCTGTCCTTCTGGTCAACGCTGTAACTCATGGATACCGTATAGCCACCTCTGTTCATAACATAGGCCGGCGTGCTCGCCACCGAACTGTATCCCGCCAGAATATCCCCCAGCGTCCTCAGATCCTCCGAGTCAATTAACCCTGCGGCATTCTTGATTACCAGCGCGTTTTCCGTATTAATCAGGCCCATGGTATGCTGCAGCTCGATGCCGTCGTAGACGATGGGCTGCTTTCCCTCGTCCCCCAGCCATAAAAGTACGATAAACAGCGCCGCCAGCGACACATATATAATTTTTGCCTTCAGTGATATTTCTTCTGTCATTTTCCCTGTATTCCTTCGTTTTTCCGTTATCTATCCCCGTATGATCTACATGCGGTAAAAATCCACAATCTTTTGCACCGCCTCAATCACGCTCTCCACATCCTCGTCACTCATCGCATAATAGAGAGGCAGAGAAATGATTTCCTCGTAAAGCTTTTCCGCATTGGGACAAAGCCCCCGTTTATAACCCAGTTTCTCATAATAAGGAAAATAATAAGTCGGTATGTAGTGCACGTTACAGCATACGTTTTCCGCCGCCAATGCCGCAAAAAACCCTTTCCTGTCAATGCGCAGTTTTTCCGGCATCAGACGCAGAATATACAGATGCCTCGTTGTATCCGACTCCGGAATCTCACGCTGGACAAAAAGTGCCGGCATCCCGGAGAACGCCTCGTCATACCGCTTCACAATTTCTTTTCTGCGGCGGCTGAACAGGGACAATTTGTCAAGCTGGCTGATAATCAGTGCCGCCTGCATATCGGTTATGCGGTAGTTGTAACCGAGAGCAATCTGCTCATAGTACCAGGGACCGTCCGGCTCATGCTCCATCAGCGCTTCGTCTCTCGTGATGCCGTGCGCCCGGTAAAGCAGTAATTTTTTGTAGTAGTCCTCTTTGTTCGTCAGCACCGCGCCGCCCTCGCCGCCCGTCACCGTCTTCACGGGATGAAAGCTGAGCGTGGTCATATCAGACAGGGAACCGTTTGGCTGCCCTTTATATTTCGTGCCGATCACATGGGCGCCGTCCTCGATCAGAATCAGCCCGTGTTTTTTACAGATCTCTCTCAGAGGATCAAGTGCAACAGATTGACCCGTGTAGTCAACAGCGACTACAGCTTTTGTGGCAGGTGTGATGGCCGCTTCCACCTTCCCCGGATCGATATTATAGGTTTCGGGGTCAATGTCCGCAAAGACAGGTCTTGCCCCACAGTAGAGCGCACAGTTGGCCGAGGCCGCAAAAGTGATAGGCGTGGTGATGACCTCGTCCCCCTCTTTCACGCCTGCTGCCATCGTCGCTATATGAAGCGCCGCAGTGCCGTTGGCACAGACCACTGCATACCTGGCCCCGGTCAGCCCGCAGAGTTTTCTCTCCAGCTCTTCGATCTTCGGCCCGCAGGTCAGGTAATCGCTTTTCAGAACCTCCACCACAGCCTGAATATCCGCCTCGTCTATATATTGATGCCCGTAATAAATAGGCGTCTCCCTGACGGGCTTCCCGCCCTCTATCGCCGGTCTTTCCATGTGTAATCCTCCGTAAATATTTCTACTGCGAAATGAGGGACACGCATTTCCACACATGTCCCTCCTCTATTTTTGCTCTATTTTTCCAGTTCTACCTCTTTTAACAGCGCCCGGATATCGTCAACGCCAATCCACTCGGTATTGTTGTCGGAGCTGTAATGAAAACCCTCCGCCACCTTTTTCCCCGAAAGATCCGGCTGCTGTCTGTTGTTCCATGTCATCTGCGGATAGACAATAAAATGTTTGTCATACTCGTAAGTGGTAGCTGAATCCTCTGTGGTCACCATGATCTCATGCAGCTTCTCCCCTGGTCTGATGCCGGTTTCCTTTATTTTGCACCCGGGCAGCATGGCCTCCGCCAGATCCGTGATCTTGAAGGAAGGTATCTTGCTGATAAAGGTTTCCCCGCCGTTGGCCTCCGCCAGCGCCTTGATCACCAGCTCCACCCCCTGGGTCAGACTGATCCAGAACCGGGTCATGCGCAGATCCGTAATGGGAAGTTCTTTCGCGCCCTCCTGTATCAGCTTATGGAAGAAGGGAATGACAGAGCCCCGGCTGCCCGCCACGTTTCCGTATCTCACGATGGAGAAATTGATGTCCTTCGTGCCCACATAAGCATTTGCCGCCACAAAGAGTTTGTCCGACACAAGCTTCGTTCCTCCGTAAAGGTTTACCGGGTTCACCGCCTTATCCGTAGACAACGCAACCACCTTGCGCACTCCCGTATCAAGCGCCGCGTCGATCACGTTCATGGCGCCGTGGATATTGGTCTTAATGGCTTCGTTGGGATTATATTCGCAGGCAGGCACCTGCTTTAAAGCCGCCGCGTGGATGATGTAGTCCACACCCTCACATGCGCGTTTTAAGCGCTCCACATCGCGCACATCACCGATAAAAAAGCGAAGTTTTTCCCCGTGCTCCTTGAACTCATTGGCCATCATCCACTGCTTAAACTCATCCCTCGAATAGATGATGATTTTTTTCGGTTCGTAGTGGGACAGCACGTATCTGGTAAAGCACTTTCCAAAGGAACCCGTCCCCCCGGTTATCAGTATCGTTTTGTCTTTTAACATAAATCTCCTTCCTGTTTCTCACCTTAACCGCCATATCACAGCTATGCCGCAGACGAACAAGTTCGTCCCGGAGAATGCCGCTTTTCAGGCATTCTCCTGTGTGAGAAAAGTCTGCAAAGCAGACTTAGTACTTCTTCACGAAGCAGCCTTTGCTGCAAGTGATTAGAAGTACTTCTCACACTATGCCAAGCTCGCGAAACGCCTTCTCATACGGTGCCCTGCAAAGCCCTTTTTCCGTAATAATACCTGTAATCAGCGAATGATCCGTCACGTCAAAAGCAGGGTTATATACCTTTACGCCCTCCGGCGCCATCCGCTCCTTGTACCACATTTCAGTGACCTCTGACGCCTCCCGCTCTTCAATGGGAATCTGATCCCCCGCCGCAATCGACATGTCTATCGTGGAGCTGGGCGCACACACATAGAAGGGAATCCCGTAATGTTTCGCCAGCACGGCCACACCTGAGGTACCGATTTTGTTCGCGGCATCACCGTTTGCCGCCACCCGGTCACAGCCCACAAATACCAGATTCACAAGTCCCCTCTTCATCACGGCGGACGCCATGTTGTCACAGATCAAAGTCGTATCAATGCCGGCTCCGTACAGTTCGAAAGCCGTCAGTCTGGCCCCCTGCAGCAAAGGCCTCGTCTCGTCACAGTATACCCGGAAATCCGTCATTCCATGCTCAAGTGCCACATACATAGGCGCTGTTGCCGTACCGTATTTTGCTGTGGCAAGAGTTCCCGCATTGCAGTGGGTAAGAATCCCGCATCCCGGCTGCATCAGTCCGAAGCCGATCTCGCCAATGCTGCGGCTGATTGCCACATCCTCGTCCCGGATGGCCTGTGCTTCCGCAAAGAGGCATTCCTTGATCTCATCCACCGGTCTGCCCGCCTGCGCCAATAAAGTGCGTTCCATCCGATCTAGCGCCCAGAACAGATTGACCGCCGTCGGGCGCGAGGATGCCAGCACTTTTTTCTGCTCCCTGAATGCCGCCAGAAAAACCTCGTAATCCTGCGTCTCGATGCGGGATGCAGTAAGCGCAATCCCGTAGGCTGCGCAGACGCCGATCGCCGGCGCCCCTCTGACCCGCAGAAAACGGATCGCCTCAAAGATATCTTCTATTTTATCAATCTGAAGCACCTTAACCGTGCCCGGAAGCAATGTCTGATCCAGTATTTCCAGACAGCTCCTGTCCGCAGAAAGGCGGACTGTATCCAATTTTAATGCATCCATATCTGCTCCTCATTCACAATATGTTTATTATAGGCAGTTTCCACGGGTGTGTCAATGTATTTCACCCTGCGCCTCCCACTCGTCCCGGGGGATGGCTACCAACGACTTTTTCCTGAAAAACAATGCCATTTTCTCGTTTGTCCACTCCTCCTTGTCAAGCGTTATGGGCAAATGCACAAGAGGTTCCTGTTCCCCCACAATAAAAGGCACCACCGCGTCCTCCACGTTCTCATCAGTCAAAATTTCGGTCAACTCGTCCATCTGCTCCTTATAGACTGCCGCCCTTCCCGTGCGCATATAATGATAGCACACATAATCCGTGCTGTTTTTCAGATCTTCACAGCAGATGCACAGAATCAGAATCGCTGTCCCAAAGCCGGCAGCATACACGGGCAGACGCAAACTTCCGCCCCCTCCGCCGCTTTTTTCACAGATCCATCCAAACCCATAGAGCATACTGCCGAAAAGTGCAAGAATAAATGTCCAGAAAATGGTATTGGGCACACCCACAGAAACCGATCCGTCGGAGACAGATCCGCCCACAAACACAACCGGCCAGTATACCGCACAGTACAGCCCCCACAAATACAAGATCACCAGTCCTGGACATGGAAAGTGCAGCCGCAGTCCGGGAACCGTCTCCCTCAATATGTCCCACAAAATGACGGCCACCACGAGCATTGCCGCCATCGCCACGGGATAATCCCGGAAGGACTCAAAGATTCCCCGCGCTCCCGCCGTCAGGGCTGCACCGACCGCCTGTATCATTCCCGCCACAGTGACATGGTACTGTGAGCCGCCGCGCACCGCATTGCCAGGCGCAAGGGCGCTGACTAAAAGCCCTGCCATTTCAAACGACATGGGAATCAGCATAAAAAACGCTCTGCGATCCCTGCGGAAAAACAGAACCACAAACAGCAAAAACAGACCGAGGCCCAAAATCGCCGTCAGATAATTGGTTCCTCCGAGAAGCGTCATCCACAAAGCTGCCAGAACAATATCCCGTTTACGGAAATCCAACATATAGCGGACAAAACAGGCGCAGGCAAACATAACAAGCGCAAAAGGCACCGTATAGTGCGCCGCCCCGTTGTACCAGAAAACCGCCGAAGTCTGATACGGCACAAACTGGATCAGCACAAGCAGTATTGCAGCATCAAGCAGGAGAAAATCCCGTCTGGATATATGCAACAGCCGTACCAGCAGGCAATAAAGGAAATCCGATACACTGCCGGTCAGAAGTCCCGTCATCAGAACAGGAACCATCCAGTATGCGTCATGGGAAAAAACCTCCGGCTGCAGTGAAAACAGGAAAACGGAAAACCAGGTTCCCTGCCAGGAAAAGTAATATTTCTTCACGCTCGCAAACGCCGCCTGCAGCACACGAAGTACCGAGTGTGTATCCACCCACGCCAGATGCGTCAGCAATCCAAAAGACCAGTCATCCCCTGAAGCCCGGTCCACGCCCGCCAGTGCAATGACGGGAAACAGACTTAGGATAAAGACAATAACCGCCGCCCATGTCAGAGGCGTTCTGATATTTCTCATGTTTACGGTATCCATCCAAGTTTTTTTCATTCCCTCAAATCTCCCGTGCCGCTCCAGGCGTCCCCGTCGCCGCCGTAATACCATTCGGTGCAATACTTATGCGAATGCTGCAGATGAGACTCCGCCAGCTCTCCATTCCCGGATGTAATCCGCAAACGCTGTGCCTCCTCTTCCTTCCCGTCATCATACAAAGGAAGATAAGCCACCACCGCGTCCGCCGCCTCGATAGAAGGTTCTTTGACCGGTTCCCCGCCCGCCGCACTGACAAAATACACTCTGTCGTATTCCATCAGTTCATCCGCCACGGCCCAGATACACCACTCCTCTCCCGGCTTATATACATATACCGCAGGGATTTGGGCCGCAGCCTGTTCTCTGGCAAGAGCCACCCCCTCCTCTGCCTCCGGGTAAAGAAATACCACGCCCGCCTGCACATAACCAAGCGCGACGACTGCCACGCAAAAAACTGCCACGGCCCATTTCCTGAAGAACCACCGCAGTAAAAAGGCCGCGCCCAGAAGTAAAAGCAGTACCGCAATTCCATAAATCGGAATCTGGTAGCGGTTGGAAGTATCCCCCAGCAAAAGCGCAGTCTTGGACACCGCCAGAAAATAGCCCGCCGCCGTAAAAAACAGCATATAAAAAGACACGCCGCTGAAAACCTGCCGCTCCCCACACTGCCCGCTCCCTGTTTTTTCCGACGTCTGTGTGTGCGCCCGTTTCCTTTGTGACGCCTTCATCATACAGCCGGCCAGCGCCACCACTCCAAAAAGCAGAATGATCAGCCCCAACAGGCCGCCGAACACATACCTGTTCATCAGATCCCAGAAAAAACCGATCCTCTCAAACGTGTTGGACAGATCGAAAAAGTTTTCCGTCGCCTGCGCGCCCCGCTGTCCTTTGAACATCTGTCCGGGAAAAGCCGGATAAGTCAGATATGCCAGTACGAAGGCCAGTACCTGAAAAAACCCGTACCTCAGGCAGTTTCCAATTCCTCTGTCCCGCCACAAAAGCCATACACAAAAAGCCGCCGCCAGAAAAAACAGGAAGATAAAATAGTAATACTGCGTCAGAAACCCCACATAAGTCACTGCGGCCATGGCCAGTAATGTTCTCAAAGAAATCTTTGTATCGCACTGTCCCGAACTGCCCTGCAGTCTCTGCACAGTCGACACATGCAAAACAGCGCAGAGCAGCACAAAGGTAGTCAGCATCTCGTACATTCTGATAAACACCACACCGCTCATAGCCGCCGGACTGAATCCATAGACAAAAGTTACGAAAAAAGGCAGATCCTTGTCCCTTCCCGCAGCTAAATATGACAAATATGTCAGCAATATAAGATTGATGCCGTGAAAAAGGAGATTAACCGACAACCCGATCCACTTGGAAAACACGCCCGGCACCAGGGAGGCCGCTGTGTGGAAAACCCAGTAATACATGGGCGGATGCACATCCCAGGACTGCACCTGTTTCACCAGTCCATACTGGAACCTTTCCTCTGGAAGCACCACAAATTCATTGCGGTATGCATCCCTCTCCATCCATTTCCCATCTTCCACATAAAATCCGTTCGTCCGCGCTGTGGAGTAATATGTGTAAAACTCATCCTCATGGAATCCCTGTTTCTGGGTGCAGAACCAGAAAGCCGCCGCCATCTGCAGAATCCAGAGTACCATAAAGCAAATGTAATATTTACTTTTCACTGTCCCAACCTCATCTTCCACGCGTGCACACCTCTGACCGTCCGGGGCGCCGCTGTAAGCAGCAGCAGATATACCTTATTTTTTCCCGTCAGATAGGGATTTTTTATCGTGTCGCCCACATGCAGCAGCAGATATTTTTTTACATTGATATAAAATGCGTTGTCCCCTCTCATCTGGGAAAGAGGCACATGCAGCATATACTCCAGCCTCTGGTAGAGATTAAAACGCACCGCGTGCTCATGCAGGGCAGGATATTTCCGATCCACAAGCTGCTGCACCTTATCCGCGTTCTCCACAATATCCAGAAACACCCGCGAGAAACTGTCCTTCGTCCGCTTTCTGGTGGTGCTCTCCTGCCTGCACACCACATGGTAGCCCTGCCCGGGCAAAATACCGATTCCCGGAATCTCCTGCAAAATCTCCAGGAGCAGCCAGAAATCCTCATTCAGTTCTCCTTCCGGGAATCGGTGTCCTTTAAAGACTTCCCGTGTAAACAGCTTCGTGCAAAAAGAGCTGTCCCCCAGGTGGAGCAGAAGCTCCTTTATAAAAGTTTCGGAATCACAGAATCGCTCCTCTTCCGGCGGAATGCACACATCCGGCAGCCGTCTTCCCTCTTCGTCCACCTCGTCTCTGGAAATCTGCGCCACAGGATATTTCCCCTCCTCCAGAGCGCGCGCCAGTTCCCCATAGACATAAGCGTCCACATAATCATCGCTGTCCACAAACCCGATATATTCCCCGGAAGCCAGAGAAAGCCCCAGATTTCTGGCTGAGGAAGCGCCTCCGTTTTCCTTATGACGCACAAGAATGCGCTCGTCCGCCGCCAGCCTCTCACAGAGTTCGCCCGTGCCGTCCGTGGAGCCGTCGTCAATCAGAAGAATCTCCAGATTGGTGTATGTCTGGGCGCAGAGGGAACGGACGCACCTTTCCAGACATCCTATGGAATTGTAAACCGGCACGATCACGCTGACTTTTTTCGACATGCTGTTCCCTTCCGCCTCTCTCACAATGTCACAGTTCCTCCTCCGGCCGACTGCAGCCTTCATACCATACTGCCCGTCATTCCGCTTAAGACGACGGCAGAAATTTGCCCGGCCTGATAATGGGGGCCTCACTCAACGGCCCTTCCTCCTCCGGGCTTATCCTTCCTCGCTGCATGCCGTCCACAAACCGCAGGAGGGCAGAGGCCGCATGCTCCGCATTCCAGGTATCCCGGATCGTCTCGTAAGCCGCGCGTCCCATGCCCTTTCTCTCCTCCCAGTTTTCAAAAAGGTCCAGCACCAGCGCCTCCATTATCTCATACCGTCCGCCGGGATAAAGCAGGCCGTTTTCCCCGTGGCGGATCAGATAAGGAGCCGCACCCACGCGGGCGTCAGCCACTTCCACACAACCGCTGTTCATGCCCTCATTGACAACCGCGCCCCAGCCCTCAAGCTGGTTGCTGGTAAAGAGATGAATATGGCATTTCTCCATCACGTCCCGCACCTGATCCGGTTTCGTATAACCGTAAAACACAAAATCTTCCGACAGGCCTTCCCGCTCCACTTCCGCCTTGACCGCAGCTTCCAGTTCACCGCCGCCCAGCATGTGCATGCGGTAAGCATATCCCTTCTTCCGAAGCGCTTTTCCGATCCGCACCGCGTACTCCGGGTGCTTTAAAGGAATAAACCGCCCTGCCCAGACGATGTTTAGAAGCCCGTCTTTTGATTTCATTGCCTCAAATGCCGCATCGCTGTAGGTCCTTAGTTTCGTAAAATATCCCCACTTAAACAGCTTCCCCGGATATGCGCCGATCATATGAAAATCCGAGGCCGTGTAGGCTCCCGCACAGAGCATACAGATATTTTGTCCCCGGTATCTGATGTGCTCCCGGTATTTCGCTGCAAGCCCTCTCGGAGACACCGCCTTCCACTGTCCTTCCCGGTACAGCCGTTCACTCACGCGGAGCGTGGTTCTGCCCGACTGCAGTCTCGGTGTCACGATATCCTCCCTGCCCGTCCAGCCAAAAAGCACCACGTCGCTTTCCATAATCCGTTTCAGGCACTCGTACTCATCCTCGTAAAGACACATGACATAAGGTATTTCATCTACGGCAACGCTCCATCCCATCTCCACGCGCTCCGCCTCCATAGGCATCGTCTGGATAAAGACAAATCCTTTCCCAAGCCGCTTATAGAGCGCCTCGCAGAAGGGAAGCTGATGATGGTTGATGTAGTTTGAAACAAAGGTAAAAGTCATTCCACCATCTCCCTGTAAATATGCATCAGACGGTAATAGTTCTGATCCGCGTCATGGTTGATGCGGGCATGCTTTCTTGCATTGTCGGAGAGCCGGTCCACAATGGCCTCCTTGGTAAACACCTCGATAATGCTGTCCGCCAGCGCATCCACATCTCCGGGCGGATAGAGGAATCCGTCCCCGCCGTCCGTCAGAATGTTGTGTATGCCTCCCACATTGGCCGCCACACAGGGCACACCCAAAAGCATCGCCTCGCCGACGGAATTGGGAGAATTTTCAAGTACCGAGGGACAGACAAATACCTGGCAGCTCAGATACTGTTTTTTCATCTCCTCTGCGTCAATCCGCCCAAGCATATTTATTTTTTCCTCCAGCTGATTTTCCCGGATCAGCTTTTTTAAATATTTGCCGTATGCGGGGAGTTTCAGCGCATCCTTCCACGTCTCCGTCTTCAGAATATCCGCACCCGCCACATAAACTTCCGCATCCGGGAACTGCTCCAGAATCTTCGGCATCGCCTTCAGCAGATAGTGGAAACCCTTGAGCGGATAATCTCCCTGGCTTAAAAAGATACGATGGGTCTGGCAGTTATTTTTATTCCATCTGTCACGGTAAAACACACCGCGCAGTGTCTCATTCAAAAAGTGATACGTTGCGTCCGGATTTATCTTTTCCGTCTCCGCCCGGTCAAAATCTGTGCGCCCCGCTATATGTCCTGTCCGTTTAATCGCCTCGATTTCATACTCACCGCGCTTCTCAAACTTTTTCTGCTGCCGTCTGATGCTGTCCTTTCTGACACGGTCACGGAAGGTGCTCTGTCTTTGTACCTTCACCGGCAGATCCGCCATATATACCTTCGCAATCGCGGAGACAAGCCCCTGAATGCTGATCAGCGTCCGCTCCGGCCGGTCAAACACCTTAATCGCTGCCAGCGCATGCGGAAATTCCGTGCCGAACACATGCAGGATATCCGGCTTAAAATCGTTTATGATCAGCTCAAAGTGCTTCTCCAGCGCTGTGTCGTAACGCTCCGGCGCAGTCAGATCCTCCACAAAACCGTAACAATGACAGGAAATATTCTCACCCAGAGGCATCATCCGGTCAAAATTCCCCAAGGACTCATCTACCGGGAACGCAATGCCCAGCTCAATACGGTTTCTCTCCTGCTCCATCACCACCCGGTCCAACAGCCCGGAAAGCCAGCCTTCCCTGTTGCTGCAGGGAAGATTTAATCTCTTGGCGATGGCTGGCAGCATAATATTGCACACCCACAAAACCTTCATCTGATCGTACCTCCGTCTTCCTTCTCACTCTACGCATTTTTCACGGCAGACGCCTCAAACCTGCCCCCGTTTTTTCCCCTTTGTTTTTCCATACAGTCCCGCCTTCAGTTTCTGATAGGCACCCGCCGTCACCTCATTGGACGAAAGAAAAGCCCGAAACGGCGCAAGTGTCAAAAACATAACCGTCCTGTACTTTAGAATCTGCCTGCGGCTCATATATTTTTTCACAATATATGCGTGTTCCGCCGCAGAACGTTTCCTGTTCTCCCCGTCTTCCGAAAAACCCTTCCCCTCATAGGACGCAACCGTCAGCGGCATATAAGCCATAGACGCGTGCGCCCGGTAATAGCACCAGAGAAAATGCTCGTAATCCGCACGGACTCTGTAACACGTCCGAAATCCCCTCTTCACAAGAAGCCGTCTGTCGTAAAAGCATGCCTGATGGCAGGGTACATTGCGGTAACAGGCAAAATCATCTATCACAGGATTGGACATCACATGGGCGCCCGTGGACCGCTCCACAATATTGCCGTAAAAAACCACCGGGCATGAACGCTTTTTTTCACCGCTGCAGCTCTGCGCCGCCATCCCTCTTTTCCGCTTTCCATTGTCTGTCCCGGGCACCGTCATTTTGCCGCGCTTTTCGATCTCCCGCCTCACCCCGGCAAGAACCTCCTCATCTGCAAAATAGTCTCCGCAGTTAAGGAAAAACAGGTACTGCCCCGCCGCATGGGAAACGGCCCGGTTCATGGCATCGTAAATCCCCTCGTCCCGCTCTCTGAAAAGTTTCAGATCCGCTCCTGTGCGCAGCTTCTCCACAGACCCGTCCGTGGACAGCCCGTCCTGTACAATGATCTCATAATCCGTCTCCGTCTGTTCCCGGATGCTTGCGATCGTTTTCTGTAATTTTTCGCCTGCGTTGCGGCAGACTACGATGATACTGAACGTCATACTTTTTTATCCCCATAATGCTTCCTTTTACTTACGTCACATCTGACAAAATGTCTACCATCTCGTGGAAGAAAAATGTCTTGTAGGGCAGGATCAGTACGCCGTCATTGGCACCCTTTTTCAGATACATGACGAAATACGCCACCGCCGCCAAGAGAATGCCTGCCCGGAAAAGACGCCGCCATTTTTTATCGGGCACCGCCTTTAAAAGCATCGGCAAAAACAATATCTGGCTTACCATCAGATAATATCCGATCCGCGAGATGATGGGCAGAAAGGAGCAGAACACGTAGAGAATGAGTGCCCCCAGATTTAAGTATGTGTAAAACCAGAACCGCTGATTCCACGCTTTCTCTTTCTCTATATTTATGTCATTTTTTTCGCCTTCTTCCCGGCGCCGCATCCAGGACACGATTCCCGCAAAGAGAAGAACCGCAGCGCATCGCAGAATGCTGATATAGCTTGTACCGCCCTCCAGATACTCCGTATCCTCATAAGTCGGATACAGAAAAACCACCAGTTTCAGATAAAAGTCCTGTAAAAACAAGAAAGTACTGCAAAAAACCGCCGCTATGGCAAGCTGCCATTTTTTCCACGAAAGGGACGAAAGAAAATAGAGCGGAATCACTACCAGTAGCGACTTGTGGAAAGCCGCGCCCAGACACACCAGAACCACAAATCTTCCCCACTGCCTCCGCAGCACGAACTTCATGGAGTAAAGCGCCAGGGCAAGCGCCAGATAGTAGCGCACAGTGCTGAACGTCTGGAAGTAATACCCCAGCGTCATAAACAGGAAAAAAGTCAGCCCAAATTCATCACTCTGCTCGTACATGGCAAGCAGGAAAAACAACGCTGTCACAAAGGAATAAAACGCAAATACCAGCAAAAAATTTTCAAAGCCCGACAGTCCGTAAATCAGTTTGACCAGCAGATTAAATCCAATTTCCGTCGGCACATAGGCATCGCAGTTGACCAGATGCATGAACTCCACATACTTCGCATAATCATTGCCCACATTGAGCCTGCACGCGGAGAGCAGAAACAAAATCAGAAAAATGGCTGTCAGACAGACGCGGTTACAGAGCTGCTGTCTCGTGATTGTATGAGGTTTTCCCGCCGGATGGCTGTCCACCAGACTTGCAAGAAGCGCCGTCACAGCCGCAATCGTGATATATAAAATCATCTGCCGCGCGCCTCCCGCACGCCTGCGCGCATCATAAGAAATGCTTTCCCGACCGATATTTCCCGGCACATCGTTTTTCTGTGGACCCACAAAAACCGAAGGGAAAGGGGAAGCGCCAGTTTCCCGTAAAGATAATGATAGAGTACGCCCCTGTCACGGAAAAACTTCCGATGATAGCCCGAAAACCATGTGGATTCCCGCTCCTGCTCCCTGCCAATACATGCGGTATGCGCGTAAATCCGAAGACCCGCTTTCAGGCAGTCCCTCAAAAACAGGCTGTCCTCCCCGTTGCTGTACTTCGCGCCGCCGCCAAAAAGCAGCGAGTAGTGCACGTTCGCCCTGCGCAGCGCGTCAAGTTTCGCCGAGATGCTGTAAGCCGGATATCTGCCGTAATTGCGGTAAGTGATCCTGCGGATCTCACGATTCCAGTAAGTCCTGCGGGAAGCTGCGACCTCCACGTTGAAAAGAATCATATCCGCGTCGGGCAGAGATTCATACGCCCTGCGGATTTTTTCCGCATAGCCCGAAGCCAGTATGATATCCTCATCAGAAAAAAGCGTCACATCCCCGGATGCGTGTAAAAGCGCAGTATTGCGGCTCAAACCCACGCCCCGTTCCGGCATGGAGAAGCACTTCACACGTCCGCTCTGCACCACAAGCGTCTCATAGCCATAGCTGTCGCACTGGTTTACAAGCACCGCATCCGTAACGATATTCATTTGTGGAATAAGCTCTGCGGCATTTTTATCCACGGCAGAGACCAGCACCTCAAGCTTCATTGTTTCCCCAATCTTCCGTAATATTTCCTCAAAAACCGTCCGTCCGCATCTCTGACCGCCACACCGCACAGTGTGCAGTCCTGCGTCCTTAGCTGCTCTGTCACATAGGACAGGAATGCGCCGTGCACCGCACCAAAAGGCAGGGACAGTACCACGCCGTCCGCTCTGCGCATTTCCTGCAGCTCCTTCTCTGAAAAGGATTTGCCCCTCTCCACTTCACAAATTTGGATATTCCCCACCTTTTCCCGCAAATAGGCGAGATTTGTCTCATAGTCCCGCTTCAGCGTCTCCTCGCCGGAAGCATAACCCAAAAACGACACTTCTGTCACTCTTCTGATGTCCCCCGCCACAAAAATACGGTCATCCATCACATAGCATAGGGAAAAGCCGAGAAGGCTGAGAAGCAGTCCCAGAGATGCGCCCAAAAACACAGCCTGCGCCATCCGGCTGTCCGCCACCGCAAGCCGGGCCTCCGTCTTCTGGATCGCATGAATTTCCAGGAACTCTTTTGCCTGTCCGCCATATGTCTCAAGAGCCTGCACCGCCGCACCGAGAATCGCATCCGTCCGCTCCGCCCTGTGGGTCGTCACCGTGATCGTCAAAAGCCGGATGTCCGAAAGGATCTCCGCTCTGACTGCCGCCTCCGTCTCCTCCCGCGTATAATCCGCCGGAAGATTCTGAAGCGTTAACTCCATAATCGGATCAGCCGCCATCAGGTCGTTCCATGTGTAGCCGTTGTACGCCTGATAGACCTCCCCCGTTTCATCCGCCGCAAAATCCAGATACACCTTCGCAAACGCCTGATACTCCCGCTCCGACTCCGGCACCGTGCGAACGGCCGCATAGACAACCGCCCCAAGAAGCGCGCCCCCGATCAGCGCCCCGAAAATAAGCGGCAGGCGGCCGAGCAGGCACATCATATATTTTTTTAAATCCATGCCGTCATCGGCATAGCGCCCGTCCTTCATAACATAAATCCTTCCCCTTCTACTTCATGGCTGTCGTCTGGTTCTGGTCAACCCCCTCCGTGCTCTCCGGCTTGATCAGAATTTTCAGCGTCAGAAGCATCAGCTTCAAATCCAGCCACACGGAATACTGCTCGATATAAGTCAGATCCAGCTTCAGTTTATTGTAGGGTGTCGTATTGTATTTCCCGTAAACCTGGGCGTAGCCTGCAAGCCCCGCCTTCACCTTCATGCGAAAAGCGAACTCCGGCATCTCCTCCATATACTTTTCAATAATATCCGGCCGTTCGGGTCTCGGCCCGATAAAGGACATCTCTCCCTTTAGGATGTTAAAAAGCTGCGGCAGCTCATCAATCCTTGTGGCGCGGATGAACCGTCCCACCGGCGTGATCCGGGGATCGTTTTTGGACGCAAGCCTTGCCACGCCGTCCTTCTCCGCGTTCTCTTCCATACTCCTGAATTTTAAAATATAAAATTCCTTCCTGTCTCGCGTACAGCGGATCTGCTTATATAAGACCGGGCCGCCGTCGTACAGCTTAATCGCCGCCGCCGTAATCAGCATAAAGGGCGATGCAAACACCAAAAGCAGGACGGAGCAGACCAGATCGATCAGCCGCTTCGCCACCCGCTGTTCCACTTTGAGGGAATACTCTCTTGTCAGATAAATCGGCGTGTCAAACAGGTGCAGCTGATCCGCGCCCCTGATAAGCACATCCGTAATCTTCGGCATCATATACACACGCACGGACAGACTGTAACAGTATTTTAACAGGGCGTTCCTGTCCACCGCAGAAATATCCCACAGCACCACCGCTCCGTAGCCGTTTCCGATCTCCGCTTTGACCGCCTCCATGCCCTCCAAAATATTCATGCACTTTTTGATCCGATACTTGTCCTTTCTCGTCTCAAACTTCATCACAATATCGTCAATGGGACGTTCTCCGTGTATGATCAGAATTTCTCTTGGCGGAAAAGCCTTGTAATAGCAGATATTACAGAAAAACACCCAGACACCTGCAAGCGCGGTCTGAATCAGCATCGTCCAGACGATGGGCCGCACATCCACAACCCAGTTCGCCATCAAAGAAATCTGAAAATAGGAGATCACATTGACAAACAACAGGGAAAACAGTTCCGAAATGAACACATCTACGGGTTTCAGGTAGCCGATCTTTAACGCGCCGTATGTATTCGCAAAGAAAAACAGTAGCACGAAATAGATCAAAAGGATCAGCACATGCCCCTTGAAATAAAACCGAAAATTCCTGTACACTTTCAAAAACGGGTAGTACGCCGTCAGCCAGAAATACGCATAGACTGCCATCTGGAAGATTAACCCGATAAAAGATAGTTGTAAAATAATCAGTCTTTTAAATGTCTCCACTTTTCTCATGGTCTTATATCCGCCTCACCGTCGCCCTGTAAGCCCAGAACACAAAATAAAATGCACTGGCAAAAACAGAGAGTTTCTCCTGTCTGCGGTACAGATTCCAGATCCGCTTCACCGCCTTGCATTTATTGGAAGACAGGGATCCCCTCGGCCTTCTGTAGACTGCAAGCACCTCGTCAAGCCCGCAGGCTGTATGGCCCGCCCGCAGAATCTGCCACCATGTGGCCGTATCCTCACTCTCCACTTCCGGCATCCGCATCAGTTCATCCGGGACAATAGCCCGGTCAAGCACTACCGTGGTTGTGAAGATAATCGTCCGCGACAATGCTTCTTTATAAGTCAGAGTTTCCGGCACGTGCACTACCCTGCCCGTAGGTCTGGCCGATTCATCCCCAAACTCATAGGCGGAAAACGCAAAACCCGCCCGCTTTTCTTTCATAAAAGAAAGCTGCTTTTCCAGCTTGTCCCAAACCCAGATATCGTCCGCATCGAGAAAGGCTATATACTGTCCGCCAGCCAGATCCAATCCCGTATTGCGGGCCGCCGCCGCACCCTCATTCCTATTCTTGCAGATCAGAACTACTTTTTTTCCCTCTCCGCAAAGGTACTCCTCCATATGTCCTATCTTTTCGGAGGCAGCCGCCGCCGGGTGATGCGGGTATGCCGACAGTGTTTTTTCAATCGCCTCCACACTGCCGTCCCCGGAGCAGTCATCCACAAGCAGAAGTTCCCATCTGCCGTATGTCTGTGAAAAAACCATCCCGATGGTGTCTGCAATGTAGGCCGCCGCCCGGTACACCGGCACGATGATGCTGACCAGCCCGGCTTCTCTATTCTTCAAGTTCCTGTCCTCCGATCTCTTCCCTGACCAGATAGATGGGTCTCCTCTTCACTTCCATATATGTCTTTGATAAGTATTGCCCGACAATCCCCATGCAAAACAGCTGCACACCGCTGACCATCATAATAATGCAGACAAGCGAAGGCCAGCCGGAAGTCGGATCGCCAAACAACAGTTTGCGTACGATCGTCACAATTATCATGATAAAGGCAAGCAGACAGAAGAGCACGCCCGCCACAGACGCTATGGTCAGCGGCACCGTGGAAAAAGCCATGATACCCTCGAGAGAATACAGGAAGAGCTTCCAGAACGACCATTTCGTCTCGCCTTTTTTGCGTTCCACATTTTCATATTCCAGCCACTTGGTGTCATAGCCAACCCAGCCGAAAATCCCCTTGGTAAAGCGGTTATACTCCGACATGGACAAAATCGCATCCACTACCGGCCTGGTCATCAGCCTGTAATCCCTGGCGCCGTCCACAATTTCCGTTCTGGATATCCTGTTCATAAGTCTGTAAAACATCCTGGCAAAAAAAGAACGGATAACGGGTTCTCCCTTTCTGGTCACACGCCTGGTCGCCACCGAATCATACCCCTGTTCAATATAAGAGTACATCTCCGGCAGTAGCGAAGGCGGATCCTGCAAATCCGCATCCATCAGTACGGCAAGATCTCCCCTGCACTTCTGAAGACCCGCATAAATCGCCGCCTCCTTGCCAAAATTGCGGGAAAAAGAAATCAGGCGTACCCTTCCGTCCTCCTTATGGAGCTTTTTCACCTCGGAAACCGTCTGGTCTTTCGAGCCGTCATCCACATATAATATCTCAAATTCTATCTGCTTTTCGTGGAAAAAATCTGTATTTTTACATAATTCATCGTAGAAATCCCTGACATTCTCTTCTTCGTTATAGCAGGGTACAATGACACTGAGTAGCTTCATAACAGGCTCCTTTCGTGCATACCGATATAAGTGTACCATATTTACATAAAAAAAGGAAGAGACGCATCTCTTCCCTCACAATTCATATCAGATTGTTTTTCAGCCGTATGTAGTCCGCTACAACGGCGATATATTCACTGTTCGTCGGTCTGGTGTACTCCAGTGTATTTGTGTATCCGAACAGTTCTTCAAACAAATCGCTGTTCCCTCTGTCCCAGGATACCTCGATCGCATTGCGTATCGCCCGTTCAATTTTCGTGTCTGTCGTCTGGTACATCTTCGCCAGATCAGGATAGAGCAGTTTCGTCACACTACCCACCAGTTCCATGTCTTCCACGCACATTCCCACTGCACTTCGCAAAAACTGATAGCCACGCAGATGTGCCGGTATCCCAAGTTCCAGCATCAGGTCGGAAATTGTTTTCTCAAGTTCCTTCGGACTAATCACATTCTGTTGTGCCATTCCCCTCTACTCCTTTGCAATTTTGATAATTTTTGATATATAGTTTCATACTGCTTTCGACAATCATATCAAAAATGCATCGCGCTGTAAACGGTAATTTATCGCGCTGAGGAATATTTTTGCACGAAAAGGCACTTTTTCATGTTCAGTACTACATCCTTGCCTTACTTTCATTTGCCTTAAACCACTCGTAGGCCAGCTTTACACCCTCCTCAAGCTCTACTTTGTGCTGCCAGCCGAGTCCGTGAAGCTTCGTGACATCCGTAAGTTTTCTGGGCGTGCCGTCAGGCATTGTCTGATCCCAGACAATCTGTCCCGTATAGCCGACCACCTTTTTCACCGTCTCCGCCAGCTCTTTGATCGTAATTTCCTTGCCCGTTCCGATATTGACATGCTGTTCCCCGCTGTAATTTTCAAGAAGGAATACACAGGCGTCCGCCATATCATCCACATACAGAAACTCGCGAAGCGGGGTGCCTGTCCCCCACAACATCACTGTAGGCGCACAGTTCACTTTCGCCTCATGGAACTTGCGGATCATCGCAGGCATGACATGGGAGCCCTCCAGATCATAATTGTCGTGCGGCCCATAAAGGTTTGTAGGCATGCAGCTTATGAAATCATCCCCGTGCTGCCGTTTATAAAACTTGCACATTTCAAGTCCCGCAATTTTGGCAATCGCATACGCCTCGTTCGTCTCCTCCAAAGGCCCCGTCAGCAGCGCATCTTCCGGGATCGGCTGGGGCGCCATTCTCGGGTAAATACAGGTACTTCCCAAAAAGAGAAGCTTCTTCACCTGATACTCATGGCAGCAGTGAATGACATTACACTGAATCTGCATATTGTCGTAGGCAAACTCCGCAGGCGCGGTGTTGTTCGCATTAATGCCCCCCACCTTGGCCGCAGCCAGCACTACCACATCAGGACGTTCTTTTTCGAAAAAATCCCGCACCTCCTGCTGACTGGTCAAATCAAGTTCTTTGTGTGTCCTGCCTATGATATTTTCATATCCCTTTGCCTGCAGAGACCGCACAATCGCGCTGCCTACCAGCCCCCTGTGCCCCGCCACGTAAATCTTGTCCGTTTTATTCATATTGGCTAACCTCCATATCTGTGTACAAATGCCGTTTTGCCCCAAGCATCTATCAGTCTAACATAGGATGCCCCCTTTTACAAGAGACGCACCCATGTCCCACAGTCGCTCCGGCACCGAAATACCCCTGTTTCATACCGCTATTTGTCCGCCCGGAATCCATCCGAAATCCCTTCTCCCAGAAACCCTATTCCCGCCTCTGACGGTGAAGACGGAAAGCTACTGTATCCTACCTGGTCTCCCGCAATCGGACAGTAAAAAGTGACACCTGCAATCTCATATGGCCGCGTCTCATAATTATCATAATCCTTCTGGACAAGCCAGTAGTCGTTCACATAGGAACCGGCTGTTTCCCGCGCCAGTGCTGCCCCTTTATATATGAGAAGAAGAACTATGAGGGCAGAAACTGTCCGCCCCGATGCCATCCGCCATCCGCCATCCGCAAAGCGCATCACCGCCTCATAAAGCCCCCCGAACACCACTGCCGCCGTCAGGTACACCCAGACACAGCCATAGCGGATCAACGGCGAAGTGCAGAGCCAGAAAAGAAAAGAAGCCGCCACTGTCGCCTGTGCGAGAAAGAGCGCCGGGGACATCACACGCTCCCGCGCCACAGAATCAGTCAAAGACGCCCTGTATTCCTTATGCTTTCTCCATATCAGATACGCTGCCTCCGCCAGAAGCACGGCCACCGCAGCCACAGCCGCCAGCACAAAAACTTTATCGCTCCCCGCCAGTGTCCCAAACCACCCTGGAAGCCATTCCCGCACCGGCATGTCGAACTGCGCCACGTCCGTGTAGCCCCTGCCCCAAACCTGTATCTCCCTCGCGTCGTAATCCGCCAGCCCTCTCGGAATTTTCCAGACCACATCAAACAGATCTATCTGTGTAAACGGGTAAACAAGCCATCCCGAAATCACCACATTCCGAATAAAAAAAGGAAGCGCCGTCAAGATTCCCAGTCCCAGATATGCGCCCGTCTCTCCCCATCTCTTCTCCCCGGTCAGCCGGCATGTCGGATAAACCGTAAGCAGAAGAATCAGCGCAGCCGACAGCTTTACCGTCATCAGAAACACGCCGAGAACACACAAAAGCGCATAGGGCAGAATTGTCTTTTCCCCTCTCTCCGAAAGATCCAGCCACCTTATCACAATATAAAATGCCACAAGCACCATAAAATAATCCGAAGCCGGGGAGATCATTTCATCAAAAATGTTCACCAGATAATATACACACATCACTCTGGCAAAGTCACTCGTCCGAATCCTCCCTGCCCGCAGGGATTTTCCGATTGACAGACAGACTACCGCCAGCAGAAACGAAAGCCATCCTGCCGCGCAATGAAAAGACGGTCCACCCAGAAAAGCCATACTGTAAAGGGCAGACAGAGCAAAGGAAGAACTGTTGTAGGCAAGCCTGCAGTGCAGATTACCCAGTCCCCTCACCGCACCGTACTCCTCGATCCAGCGGATACTCTGGGCATGATAAAGTCCCGTGTCGTAGTGAATCATTCCCCGGGACGCGCCGTAGGCAAAAATAAAGAACAGGACGAGAACCGCACCGAAGACAAACCGGGAAAAAGTCTCCTCCGTGGAAAACACCATCAGACGTACCGTTTCTGCAAACGCCTTCCTGTTGACCAAAATAATCAGCGCACAGAGAACGCACAAAACCAAGTTCGCCGCCAGTCCCACACCCGAAAACAGACTGAAAAACTGCGCGTAAACCGTCACGCTGACAAGTCCGCACATAAAATAGGCATCCGCATTCAAGGTACAATAAGGAAGGTGCCGCGTGATGACACGCAGCACACCATATCCAATTATAAATGTAGTTATACCAATGTAAAGCCAAATAACAATTACTGACAGCATGTTTCTTTGTTTTTGTATTCCTCGCAGCTCATTCCTGCGGCTTCCTTCAGATCCGCCTCCATCATCATAGATACCAGCCCTTTGAAGTCAACCTTCCGTCTCCAGCCAAGCTCCTTCTCAGCCTTCGCACAGTTACCCCACAAAAATTCTACCTCGGCAGGACGGTAAAATTCAGGATTGACATCAACAAGCAGACGGCCGCTCTTCGCATCATATCCCTTCTCGTTAACGCCGGTTCCCTCCCAGCGGATCTGTATGCCAAGCTCCTCAAAAGCCGCCTCCACAAACTCCCTGACCGTATGCGTCTCGTTGGTGGCAAGCACATAATCGTCAGGCTTGTCCTGCTGCAGCATCAGCCACATACCTTCTATATAATCGCCCGCAAAGCCCCAGTCTCTCTTCGCGTTCATATTGCCCAGAGACAGCTTCTCCTGTTTTCCAGCAATCATATTCGCTATGGCAAGCGTAATCTTTCTCGTCACAAAATTCTCACCGCGTCTGGGTGACTCATGGTTGAACAAAATGCCGTTGCAGGCATACATGTTGTATGACTCCCTGTAATTTACTGTAATCCAGTACGAGTAGAGCTTCGCCACACCGTAAGGGCTCTTCGGGTAAAAAGGCGTCTTTTCGCTCTGGGGCGCCGTCTCCGGGATACCCCCGAAAAGTTCTGATGTGGAAGCCTGATAATATCTGCACGTCCCGCCGTTTACACGAATCGCCTCCAAAAGCTTCAGCGTGCTTACGCCCGTAGCCTCCGCCGTGTACTCAGGCACCTCAAAAGACACCCCTACATGGGACTGCGCCGCCAGATTATATACTTCCGTGGGACGGATCTCCGCAATCAGCCGCATGAGATTGCTGGAATCCGTGGTATCCGCATAATGCAGAAAAAATTTCACCTTGTGATAATCCGACGCGATCAGATGATCAATCCTTCCCGTATTGGCAATGCTGTGTCTGCGGATCAGACCGTGCACCTCATACCCCTTCTCCAGCAGGAACTCCGCCAGATAAGAGCCGTCCTGTCCTGTAATTCCCGTAATTAATGCTGTTTTCTGCATATTTTTCTTACCTTCCTATTCTCATCTGTCTGCACATTTTCTATTGACACCGCGAACATTCTCTCATAAAAACTCCCCGCTGTCAAAATTTCATACCGGCACCTGTGCGTTACTGTCCGAGATACTCGGCAATGGCATCGTGCCAGTCTGAAAACACAAAGTCAGATGTCATCTTTAACATATAATTATCCAGAATGGAATAGGCCGGACGCTTCACCGCCGCTCCATACTCCTCCGAAGTAATGGCTTCCACCACAGTCTTTTTTCCTGCCAGACGGAAAATTTCCTCCGTAAACTGTGCCCAGCTACAATCCCCCTCACATGTGGCATGGAACAGCCCATAGTTTTCCGTTGGCAGCAGATAAGTGACGGCTTTCGCAAGCTCTCTGGCACTGGTTGGCGAACCCACCTGGTCACACACCACCCGCACCTTGTCATGCGTCTCAGAAAGCCTCAGCATGGTCTTCACAAAATTCTTGCCATCCCCGTAAAGCCAGGCCGTGCGCAGGATAAAATGCCTGTCACTGAACTCTTTCACGAACTCTTCCCCGGCAAGCTTCGTCCTGCCGTATGCACCCTGCGGTCCTGTCGGATCGGTCTCTTTATAAGGTCTTTTCCCGTTTCCGTCAAACACATAATCCGTGGAAATATGCATGAGTTTTGCGCCCGTCTCGCCTGCCGCAATACTTAAGTTGCGTGCGCCTACAGCGTTGATCCGAAAAGCCAGATCCTCCTCCTGCTCACAGGCTTCCACTGCCGTGTACGCTGCACAGTTGATAATAGCATAAGGGTTGATCTCCCGGACAAATTTCATCACCTCATCAATCTTCGTAATATCCAGTTCCCCCACATCCGTATTGATCAATTCGTATTCCGTGCTCCCGGTATATTCCAGATTGACGGCCCGGCCCAGCTGCCCGTTACATCCTGTCACGATTATCTTCTTCATGTTAAGCTCATCCTTTCTCCAGATCCTCATCAGTCATACTTCCACCAGATTTACGTTATTTATTCTAACACATACAACGCCAAACATGCACATAATTTTTCAAAACAGCCAGTATTCACACAATGAAATTTTTATAAGGATAAAGAAAAACTAATTTTAAGATTTTTTTGTAGTGACTCCCCCTGCCCGTTATGATAAAATGTACGCGTTGACAAAGAGCAGTGCGCAGACGGCCCTGAGACAATACGGAATCGGGCACTCACTGCGATTACAATAAGGAGGATTTATACGAAGCATGAAAAGATTACAAGTTTTACTTCTCGTCGCTCTGTCTTCCACCCTGCTTCTTACCGGCTGCGGTGAGAAAAAGGAAGAAAAGCCGGAGGTGGAAGCGCCTGTCGTGGAACAGATCATCGACGATCCCCCTGAGGAAGAAGAGTCCCCGGAGGAAGCAGTGGAAGAGGAGACCAGTGAAGATGCACCTCCCTCGGATGGTATGGTTCGAAGCCGCATCACAAATGAGTGGGTCGATGAGGAGGTCAACAACACAAGGCCGCTCGCCATTATGACCCCCAACACAAAAACCGCTTCCCAATACGGCATTTCCGATGCAGATGTTCTGTATGAATGTAATGTGGAAGGAAGCATTACCCGTCTGATGTGGGTAATTCAGGACTGGCGCAATGCGGATAAGCTCGGCAACATCAGAAGCTGCCGCGACTACTATGTATACTGGGCTTTTGAGTGGGATGCCCTCTATGTCCATTTCGGTGGTCCCTTCTACATAGACGAGGTAATCAGCCGCACGGATCACATTGACGGCAAAACGAGCGGCAATTTCTTCCGGGATAAGAACGCGAAAAACGCAACCGACAATGCTTTCATAGATGCAGCCGGCGTCCTTGCCGATGTGGATCAGAAGGGGTATTCCCTCCAGATGCGTGACGGTTACGCAGATGAGCAGCACTACCGTTTCGCGCCCGCAAACGAGCCTAACACCCTTTCGCAGTACAGTGACGCAGTCACGGCAAACCGGGTGGACATGTCCCCCGCTTACCCTGTCACCAACTGCTACTTCGTCTACAACGGTGAAACAGGTCTCTACGAACGATTCCAGCATCTTTCCGGCTCCTCGGACGGACCACATACGGATCTGGCCAACGGAAAGCAGCTCGCCTTTAAGAATATCCTGATCCAGAACACCTACTACGAGGTGCGCGATGACAAAGGTTATCTGGCGTTCCGCTGCCATGACAACACAAGAGACGGCTGGTTTTTCACCAACGGCAAAGGCATTCATGTGAACTGGGAAAAATCTTCCGATTACGGCGCGACAAGATATTATGACGATGCCGGGAATGAAATCGAATTAAACACCGGCAAAACAATGGTGTGCATCGTGGAGGACGGCGACTCCTTCCTTGTGGATGACCAGGAAATAAAATAAATATCGCCGACCGGCTGTGCCGGCCAAAAAGGGAGCGCCCAAACCGGACGCTCCTCTTTCTATACTGTCTGTTTACTTAATAACAAAGATTTTCTCAATCGGCTTTCTCGTAAAGTAATTGCCTTTTCCTTTGATCGTAATCGTGGCAGTATTCGTACCGCTTCGTTTGATGTTCTTATCATACGTCAGCTCATAATCTTTGCCTTCCTTCAGCTTCCTGCCGTTCACCTTGATGGTCACCTTCGGCTTTAAGGATTTGTTCTTGAACGTCTGGAACGCAACGTCTTCGACATCCGTCTTAATGATCTCCGCCTGGTTGATCGTAAAGTTCAGCTCTCTTGACTTCTCGCTGTCTGAAGTCCAGCCCTTGCCTTTCGCCTTGACGGTCAGCACCGGCTGCTTACCGCTCACACCCTTGATGTCCTTGTTGTTCTTATAGCTTACACTGTAAGCCGTGTTGAGCTTCAGGTCAACAACCTTACCAGTCACTTTGTCACGGAAAGTAACTGCCGGTTTCAGTGCCTTGCCATTATAAGTCACGGGCGAAACATCAATACTGAGTTCATCCAGCTTTCTCGCCGTCACTGTGAACAGCTTCGGAATCTTCACGCTGCCGCTATAGTTGCCCCGGCCTTTGACTGTTGCCGTGACAGACGCTGCTCCGTTCTCCCATTTACCAATTTTGTAGGAAACCGTGTAATCACTGCCCGGCAGTTCCTTTATCTTCTCCGTGTCGCAGTTCATGAAGTTAAATTTCAGTTCCGGGCTCAGTTCATATCCCGTATAGGGAATTTCCAGAGAACCGTACTCCGTCTTCCCGGTGGTGTCAGTATTAATCAGCAGCCCGCTGTCCGCTTCCAAAGGTTCCCATGTGCCGTCCTGTTTCGCCTCAATATTCTTCTTGGACAGCTTCACATACGCAAAAGTACTTCTCTTACCCTTCTCCTTTTCACTGACTGTATTGCCACTGATCGTATTTCCACTGATCGTAAGCGCGCGCTTGTTGATCGTGAACGTGGCAGTCTTGGTACCCGCATAACTGCCTGTACCGATAATCCTGATAACAGCCTTACCCGCATTGATATTACTGCGATCCATGTACTCTACATAGTAACCATCTTTCTCTGCGTTTTTGCTGCTCTGTTCTACAAGCACTACGGCTTTCGAACCCGAACCGGCTTTTACCTCTAATTCAGGCTTCACGCCTTCCTGTGTGCTCTTCGTCGACAGCAGTATCGGATCACCCGTATAATAGAACTTGCCGTTCACGGTGATTTTCGCATTCGAAATCAAATGATCTTTGTCTACCACATGGAACGTTTTCTTCACGTCTCCCTCGTAGTTGGACTTTGCCTTGCCTGCGATCGTCACCTTATAAGTGCCCGCATCCTTTACCTTGGCCGTACCGCTTCCGTCAGACTTGGAATAAACGGTTTGCGCAGGTTCAAGAGGCTTTCCTTCCGCATCATGCGTACGCTCGATCTCCGTAATCTCATACTGACTCGCGGCCACTTTCTTCGTGCCATCCTTCACCGTGATCTTCAGTGACTGCGCGCTCGTCTTCTCCGCCAGATCTGCTACTGTAATCGCTTCTTCATCCAGCCCGCCCAGATCTCTCGGTCTGATGGCAAACGTAAACTTATCTGTGCCAGGCTTATTGTTGGGTCCTACAAGATCTACTGTTGTCCTTGTTCCCGTAAAGTTTCCTTTGCCGGTAATCTTCACCGTAGATACTTTGTTCGGGTTGATCGGAATATACTTTTCGACTTCCGTTCCGTCTTCTTGTTTTTCCAACACCTTGTACACATTCGCGTTCACATTGTTCGTGCAGGCGATCGTGTAATCTGTTCCTTTTGCCAGCGTAACTGTCTTTTTGTTGCCATTCTGCTCTGTGTACTCATATCTCACAGTGACCGAAGGCTCCACTTTCTTACCCGTATAATAATTTGCCGCCGCGTTAACGGTCACAAATATATTTCCCTGGTTCACAGGGCACTTCGCAATTGTGAAGTTCGCGGTGATCGATCCTTCCCTGTAACCGTTCGGATCATTCAATGCCTGATCTGTCGGGAGTACGACAAGCGTCGCCTTACCGATCTTCTTGTTGTTCTGGTAGTATACCTTATACAAATCTGGAGAAATCGCCTTAGTCGTATCTGTTATATCATCTGCAGTAGCATACAGACTTATCTTAGGCTCAATCTCTTTCTCCTTGCCCAGATAGTAAACTGCCTGTGACGCCTTGTCTGTTCTTATACCGCCCTTATCTGGATTATCAAACACCACTTTCAGCTTCTTCGCGCTGAATTCCTTTCTGGTATCCTCTTTGATATCAAACAAAATCTCTCTTGTGCCGGTGAATCTGTCACCCTTGGCAGTCAGCGTGATCTTTGCCTGACTCTCCGATGTGGTAATGTTCTTGTTATTCGCATAGGTTACTGTGTAATCCGCCGTCGTCAGCTTATACCCTTTATAGGACAATTCCACCGCCGGTGTTACATTCTTACCTGTATGGAACTGCTCAGGAACCGGCTTCTCGTCCGCCGGATCAGTGTTGATCGCTCCGTCCGCTTTCACCTGCACCAGATACTTTCCTGTCTCGTCCTTCGCGTCCAGGGCAATCTTGTCTGTTGATTCCCCAAAGACACTCTTAAATGTCGCACTGACAACCACGTTGCCGTTGGGCATAGTAAAGGTATCGGCCTTCGCCTCCGCTGTCTCCGCCGTGTAAGTGAGCACTGCCGCATTCGTCGTACCCTCTGCCGCCGCCCGGAACGCCACCGTACCGTTAGCGCTTGTAAATATGTCCGCACAGTTCTCAGCCGTAATGCTCGCGCCGGAAAGGGTCATGGTATCCAGATAATATCCCTCATCGGGTGTAACCGTCACGACCACTTTCTCACCACTGTTTGCCTTTACAACGCTGGTCTCCACACTGCCGTGCTCAATGCCTTCTGCAACGGTTACGTCATGAGTCCCGCAGAGGTAGAAGTCATCCATGGTACCCCAGATTCCGCTCGTGCCCACCTTGGACGCATGAATCTCCACACCGACTTTCAGGGAATCTCCTTCCTCCACCGCGATATCCGTAACCTCCGGCTCGCTCCAGTTCATCCATCCGTTTAAGGTAAAGGAAACCTGTTTGCGTGATTTCAGTTTATTATCCTTGTCATATACTTCCGCATATGCATAGTGCACATCTTCCGTGTCTGCACCGTCGCCCTGAGTATATCCGCCGAATGTGTAAATACCGGCTTCAGGATGCTCCACGATCTGGAATGTCCCCAGATCCGTGGCGGTCTCTGACCAGAAATGCATTGCGTAAACGCCGCTGCGTACATTTTCTTTCCAGTCCTTTTCGTTCGCGGAAATACCCTGTCCTGTCACTTCCCATCCCGTATGTGCGGTGCCATCCTGCTCAAATCCCGGGTTCACCAGAATATTGCTGAAAGATGTCCTCATGACTTTAATGGTCAGTGTCAGTTTATATTCTTTGCCCTCTTCTGTCACGGTTCCGTGTACGACGTACTCGCCAACCTTATCCGTATTGACTAAGTCAGTCTCCTCCCGGACCCAATTGACATCCAGCTCTTTCGTGGTCCCGTCATTATAAGTTGCCACAGCCTTCGGATATTCAAAAGTCTCGCCCAGTCCAACTTCCAACGGGTTCTTGTTTTTCGCAAAGCCGATGCTGGCAACAGACAGCTCCGCCACCGCACCAGTTCTGATCAGACTGTAAATCTTAGCCGTGGGAAGCGCCGTCCCGTCGAAGTCAAACCATGACTGGTTATCCACCGCACTACCGCCGTACCACTTGCCCGCGTCTTCCGGATCGTACTCCGACGCATAGCTGGACGCCCAGCCGGAGCCATATTTCTCCCACGCCTCCTGGTTCTGTTTTATCAGCTTCTCATCGGCGTTGCCATCCTCATCATATACATAATACGGGGAGATCCACGCCGGCTCCCAGTAGAATACGCCGATCGCCCTGCCGGCGCCTTCCTTTCCAACATTGTTGCTGTTTACGTTGTTTACAGCATTGATCACATCACGTATCTCATCCGCCTGCCCCTGCATGGAGATATCGTAATCCAGATCCTGCGTCGTTCTCGGCGCAGTATTCTCATGTCCGTCGCCATCTTCCCAGCTCGTCGTCCAGGACGTCTCCGCAACCATAACCTTCTTGCCATACTCACTGGCAATCTCAGTCAAAACGGTTTCCAGATTGGAAGTCGTTCCGTGCCAGAACGGATAGTAAGAGCTTGCGAACACGTCGTAATCGACTTTATACTTGTCCAGGTCTGCAGCCCATCCCTTGTAGTATCCGCCTTTTTCGGGATTCGTGAAGTGCAGCGCCACAAGACAATCAGGGTCAAATGTTCTTACCGCCCTGCTTCCCGCGTTGAAAATCTTCGCCATATTCTCTCTGGAATTTTCCCCGCAGATTGCATTGTTCGTCTCGTTGCCGACCTGTACCATCCCAACATTGACACCAGCAGCCCTAAGCGCATTCAGGCTATCCAATGTATAAGATTCAACCGCATTTTCCTTTTCTGCCAGGCTGAGCGCTTTCCATGCCTTGGGTGCCTGCTGCTTCGCCGGATCCGCCCAGAAATCCGAGTAGTGGAAGTCGATCAGGACTTTCATGCCGGCATCCGTCGCCAGCTTACCCATGATCTTTGCTTTCTCTAAATCGTTGTTGCCGCCGCCGTAACCCCTGCCGCTGCTGTCGTAAGGGTTGTTCCAGATACGGATACGCACCCAGTTCGTGCCGCCTTCACGCAAGTATCTGAAAAATGCCGCATCGGAAAGGGGCTTGCCGCCTTCATCTTTAAATACAGTGCCGCTCTCCTTAAGCGATATGTAGGATGAGAGGTCAGCGCCAGTGATGAAATCATCCGCCAAGGCAATTTTACTCACATTTACATCAGCATCGACCGCATCCTTAGGAACCAATGCGTTTATCGCTGCTTTCAGCTCGTTATAAGCTTTCTCAATTTCTTCATCTGTAGGAGCTGTTTTCGCAGGATCAGCTACTGCTTCAGCCGCTGCCTTCAACACCGCCTCCGCCGCGGTGAGCGCCGTCTGGAATGCATCCCAGCCTTTCCTGTAATCCTCTTTTTTCAGCTTCTTGGCATCGTCCACAAGCTTCTGCAGTTTTTCAATGGTGATCTTTTCTGCTTCCGCTGCATCCTCCGCCTCTTTGATCGAGTCATAAGCTTTTCCGTCCTTGATCGCAATACTGCCGCCTGCTGTCAGAGACACAAGTTGCGCATAAATGTCGGCGTTTTCCCAATAGCTCAGCTTAATCAGCCCGGTATCACTCTCAAGCGCGGTGTGGGTCACCTTGTCACCTGCTGTCACCGCCTTACCTGTCTGGATAATAAACCCGTCACCATCAGCGCCGTCATTTGCCTTAATCACTTTCACCGGTATGGAGTACCAGTTGACATAGCCCATGTTGACAGCCGCATCTGTCACCTCGTCAAACATGTAAGCCGCATAATTCCACGTTCCCTGTGAAAGTGCAAGCTCTTCTTTAGTGGACGCAATTTTATTCTTATCCCATGTCGACATATACAGATGATACTTTTCTGTATCCGAATCCGTATATTCCTTCAGTGCATCGGAATAGAAATACAGGGTAACCGCCTCATCGACTAACGGCTCCATATGATCCGCCGCATTAACCAAAGCGATATACGCTGCCCTGATGTCATCGCTCGCATAGCTGTCACCATTCGCGTTGTTGTCACTTACGGCTTTGTCTGCCTGCGCTTTCGCCGTACTGAATGCCGTCCATGTTTCCGGCGTGTAATATGACTCACCGTTCTCAACGATTTTTGTTATTTTCTCCGAAGAGATTAAATCCTTCAGTTGTAATAACGTTACCTTTTCCGCCAGTTCAAACGAAGCGTAAAATTCACCGTCCTTATAATAAGGCCTGCCTGCAAAAACCGGAGTAAATCCTAATTTCCAGCTTTCACTCTCTGTCGGTACTTCATCCACCAGATCCTTCACGTAACTATACGTGCCGTCACCCTTCTTTTCAAATAATCCGGCTATCTTCTTTTCTTTCTTAAACTTTGACGGAGCAGAAAACGTCAGAGAATACCAGTTTTCATGTCCCGTTACCGGCTGCAGATCATACACAGGATTCCCATAGCTGTCTTCTCCCGACGAAGTCAGTTCTGTAACACTGCCGTCCTTCTCATTTACAACTGACAGCACTTGCGCTGCCGAATTTTCGTCCAGTTGGATCGCCGGTACGGTCTCCTCACTGTATACATAGAAAGTAACGTTACGCATAATCTGCGCGGTCTTTTCACCTTCATATCCTATGCCGCCCTTGATCGCAAACGTATCGGCTGCACCAGATGCCAGTTTGCCATAAATCTCCGAATGATCTATTTCATCATACGTATCTAACGGAACCTTCTGCTCATCATTTGTCGAGGTACCCGCAGTCTTGGTATAAATCTGAAAACCCGCATTGGTTCCTCCGTTCATAAATGAAAGAGGAATGCTGTACCAGCCCATATAGCCAGACACCTCCGTCATCTTATATGTTTTGCCGTTGCTTCCCACATTCCAGTCAGCAGCATCCGCCGTGGTCGTCAGATTCTTCTTGTCTGTGCTTTCATCCCAGCAGAACAGACCGATCTCGTCTTCCGTATCAGCAATGTAATAGTAAAATGTCACATCCGCACTCAATGACACCAACGCCTTCATCGCGTCCTGCAGATCGTTGTAGGCTTTCGTGATTGCATCATTTGTAAAATTCTCAGCCTGAGATTTATTGTCATCTGCCGCTTTCTGCGCGGCTGTCAGCGCTGCGCTAAAAACTGTCCAGGTCGGTTCCGTATAGCCATCCGCGCCTTTATCCATGATTTTCTTAAGTTCCTCTGACGCCAGAAGCGCATTGAGCTGCCCAAGCGTTATAGCCCCAACTTCATCCATAGAGGCATAGAAGCTGAGCTTAGAAGTATTCCCTTCGCCATGCTCATACTCGCAATAATTTCTGCCCGCAAATACGGGGGTAAAATCAGCCTCCCAGGCATTATTTGTAGATCCGTTCACCAGATCCTTCGCCCATGTATACCCTGTCTCTGTCTTGTAATAAAGTTTGCAGACTGTCCCGCCGCCCAGAGTAATCGAACCTGGCACAGCAAATGCCAGAGAATACCAGTTCTCCTTGCCCGCCACCGGCTCTAATTCGTATACGTTGGCGTTATCTGCTGTTCCAGAATTAGTAAGCGTAGTAATACTTCCATCTTCCTCGTTAACTTTGGCTAATGAACCTTCACTCAGCCAAATCGCCGGCACTATCTCTTCGCTAAGTACATAGAACGTCACATTACGCATAATGGCAGCGGCCTTGTCCAGCCCTGTCGCCTCATCGGTTCCACTATAATTTTTCCCATTCTTATATGCACACGTTTCGTTTGTACCGTCCGCTAATTTCCCATATATATCAGTATTATCACTTCCTCCATATTTTCCATCAGGAACAGGCGCACTGGTATCACTGCTTACAAAAATCTGAAATCCCGAGTCAGCGCCGCCCTCCGAAATTGTCATGGGAATACTGTACCAGCCTTCATAGCCTGTTACTGGTGTAAATAAATACGCCTTATTACTGGTATATACATTCCAAGTGGCTTCTTCTGCGGTCGTAGAAATATTGCTCCCCCAATAGTACAGGCCGATCTCATCATCCGTCTCCCCGGCATAGTAATAGAAGGTTGCATTCACATCCGTTGACGATGACTGAAGCGCATCCATTGCTTTTTTCAGCGCAAGATAAGCCTGCATAATCTCCAGGGCTTTTGTCTCATCTGTGGCACCGCCCTCCACCAGACTCTGTGCCGCGGACTTTTTCTCCGCAAATACAGACCATGTTTCTGCCGTATAGTCAGCTTCCGTTTTGCTGCCTGCCTCTGTAAGAAGCGCATTCAAATCTGTGAGTGTGTAGGTTACAAACTCTATATTATCTAAGTTTAATTGCTCTTCACGATCTGTTCCAATTTTTCCTGATATAGTAATCTTAACATTTACTTCTGTTTGCTCACTCGGAACCTCTACCTGAAAAGGATCCGTTGTGATATCATTCCATTTTTCCCAGCCATCACATTCTCCCAGACTTTGCGTTGCCAGCGTGTCAATGACAGTTGTAAATTCTTCGTCTGTCTCATCTGTCTGTTTTACGCGTTCTACCTCCAAAGTAATCTGGTCTTTTGCGTAGATACCGCCGGCGTCTAAAGCAACCAAATAAACCCCCGGTTCCATGTTTTGAACCACCTGGCTGACAGATATTTCTGTTTCTTCACTATTTTTATAAATATAGAGCGAATTGTTTCCATGCTCGCTGTCAATCGTTTTTGTTTTAAACCCGTTTCCATCGTTTCCAGTAAAATCCGGGGTGAATTTCCACGAATTCGGCACCCATACGTTGCCAACCTGCACAAATTCCCCTTCAAAATCCCCATTCACAAGTGTCCCATACTCGGCACGCGCACTCTTTAACGCACTCACCTCTTCATCATCTTTCTTGATGATCGTCTTGTCGTCTTCCTCTGCCTCATCTTCCGCATCGGGATCTTTCACGTCCTCATCCCCGGCCTCTGCATCGGAATCTTCCAGCCCGCCGTTCCCGGTGCCCTCTTCGTCAGAGTCTTCCATATCCCCGTTTTCGTCAGAGCCACTGTTGCCGCTGCCCTCACTGTCACCGGGCTGTGTCGCATCGTCACCCGTCTGCGTATTGTTATCCGCGTCTTCCTGATTAGATCCATCGCCGTCTGTGCCGTTTTCATCATCCGTCACAGCGCCGTCGGCAGGGTTCTGGATTGTGTCCTTACTGTCATCCACATCATCCGTCAGCCCACCCCCTTCGTTTTCCACGTCCGGCTCTGCCGCATACGCAGTCATGCCGGAAATGGCTGATCCAGACAGGATCATTGCCGCGCTTAGGACGCCGCAAAAAATTCTTCGCAAATACTGTCTTGTCTGTTTCCTCATCCTTTCCCTCCCATTCTTTACTTTTTACCCGCCTATACCTTCAAAAGCGCCGCGCAATGTTGCGCAAACGGTTGCGCTAATGCTTATCTTTATTATATAAAAGGAATGTCTTTTTCGCAAGCAACATTGTCCCGTAGTATTTACCAATCTTGCCGACTCTTTTTTATGAAAAAAGAACAAACAAAAAGACCGGCCCCGAAAAGCCAGCCTTTTCCACCATGATGAAATATTTATCCACTGCCCGCAGGATTATATCATCCATGCTTTGCATCCTGTACAATCCAGATCCCATCCTCCCCATAAGGCTGAATCATTCTCACAGAAGCACTCCCGCCGGCTGTCGGAAAAGAAATGGTCACTTCCACACTGCCGTCCTCCTGTCTGCTTCCCGCATCCATCCGCACACCCTTTTCCTCCGTCGATAAATTCAGAAGAAATCCGGCCGCCGTCTCCGGCGCAAACAGATCCCGGTAATACACGCTCTCTCTGTTCTGCAATGCATGTTCATTCAGTGCCTCCCCCAGGCCATTCTCCCGATAGTCGATGGGCGTACTGTTAATGCCTGCACCGTATGCCGCTTCAAATCTTTCGCCGTCGGAAATACTGCTCAGATAGTCCATGGCGCTTTCATCTACCCGGTAAGCATCCCCCTCGCGCACCCATGCCAGATGCTCCTGCCACACTGTCACGTGGGGATCCGATGTCCACGCATAGTACAAAATAACCGTGTCCTCCTCCGTGCATGCCACGATGCGGTAACCATTCTCGCTGTCCCACGGCCATGGGCTTGACCAGCCGAAGCTGTAAGTCCCATCCCCTCCGCTCAAAAGCTCCTCGGCTATCAGATACTCCCGGCTCTGCGCGGTACTAAGCTCCGCAATCGCATTTCCGTCCCTGTCACAGACAGCTTTCGCCCACGCATTCGCAGCCCTCCAAAGTTCCTCATTTTCCACTTCCGCAGCCTCCACGTCCGATGTCTGCGGATCGGTGCCGAGAATCACTGCCGCCACCATAACGACTGCCAATGCAATTCCTGTCAGAACAGGCTTCGGTCTGCGCCAGCGCATCACATTGTGAATCCGCGCCTTCGTGTCACCCTCCCCGAAAGCCAGCGGCGTGCCGCCGGGAAAAAACCTGCCTGTAGCCAGATTCAGCAGGGAAGTCGAATAATCCGCCCGGACATCCCGCTCCATCCTTCGCATAACCGCCTCGTCACAAGACATCTCCATATCCTTCCCGGACAGATAATAAGCTGCCCAGACCAGCAGATGAAACCAGTAAACCGCCAGCGCAAAAAAAGAAAGCAAACGTACGATATGGTCGCCCCTTCGGATATGCGTCCTCTCATGCAGGATAATATAATCCATCTCCTTTTCCTGCAAAGAAGAAGGCAGATAAATCCGGGGCCGGATCACCCCGATCACAAAAGGCGTAGGCACATAGTCCGACAAATAAATATTGTCCCGAAGCCGCACCGCGCCTTTCAGCCTGCGCGATAAATGAAACAGGCTGACCGCCCCATATAACAGCATGACCGCAATTCCTGCTGTCCAGACGTGCACTGCCGCCCACAGGATCACTCCTATATGCCCTTGCAGACGTATTTCCTGCTCTCCCTGCACGATACCCGGCATCGTTTCTTCGCTCTGTAAAAGCGGATTTTCCAGCGCCGCGCCGTCTCTCTGCGCCTCCGTAGTAACCTCCGCTTCTACCGCCTGCCGCTGTCCGACATCCACCTCCCCGAATATTCCCATCCAGGAACAGGCGGACACAAATGTAAACGGGCACAAGAGCCGATAAAGTACGATCCCCCACAACAAGTAACTGCACACCTTTGGCGCACGCCTGAGTAACAGCCGAAGCAGCAGAATCGCCAGAATAATCCCGCCCGCAATCATGCTGCGATACAGCGTTTCCAAAAACATCTGCCTTCCCCCGCTTATGAGCACAATGTCATTAAATTTCCCATTTCCCCCTAACTGAAAGAACATCCTCACGCCTTTAAAGAGCATCTCCGCCCATTCCTTCATCTCCGTCCCTCCTATCTCTTCGCCGGATGCACCCCTACTTCTCCCGGTTTTTCTCTATGATCTCCCTCAACTCTCCGATCTCCTTCTCCGACAGCTTATTCCTCGCTGTAAAAGCCGCCAGAAACTTCGGCAGGGAACCGCTGAACAGCTCATCCACAAACTGCTCGCTCTGCATGGCGCGAAACTCTTCCCTGCCCACAAGGGAAGTCACCGTCCCATTCTCGTTCCGAAAAAGTTCCCTGTCGCAGACCCTGCGCAGAATCGTATAAGTCGTCGACTTCTTCCAGTTTAATTCTTTCTCACATAGTTTTACCAGTTCCCCCGACGAAATCGGTTCATTGTCCCAGATTAGATTTGCAAAGCGTGTTTCTACCTCTCCTAATTTGTACTCCGCCATCTCTGCTCCCTTTCCGCATTCGCGTGATCGGCTGTCACACATGCCTGTAAATTTATTTTGTTTCTCGGTCTACTATGTGTAGACTATATAAAAAGTCTACACGCAGTAGACCATTTTGTCAAGCCTATTATTCACTCTCTTGCTTATCGCACAAAAAAAGAAGTGTCTTTTCAACACTTCTCTCAGAGGCGCAGACCGGATTTGAACCCGACCATAAAACATATTGAGAATAGCCTATTTACAGAAAGCCGCTTAAACACTGATGTTGCAAATATATCATAATAGACCAAACTACCACAAAATACCAAGAAATACACTATTATATATGACTATGCAACATGAAATGCAACACGAATCAGCCAATCATTTTATCGAATTTTTATACAACATTTGTTTCAAATTTTCCCCATTTACATCATAAAATCGCCGCTGTATTTCTTGCTTAAAAGATTACAGAAATAGTACCATTTATCAAAGATTGCTGCAACAATTTTTGTCCATTAAAAACATCTTATATAGTGCCGAGCAGGAATATATTATTCCCCGTCGCCATCTGCTGAATTTCTCCCTCTCTCACTACTGCCTCCGTGATCTGCTTTCCGTCCAGATACAGCTTGGTAACCATGGTTTGTCTGTTACTTCCCAAGCCGCCGGTTATTCCCTCGGCGGTATCAACATATTTATTTCCCGCGCCGGAACCGCCAGAAGAACTTTTTCCGAAAAACGATTCTGTAAATGACTTAAAAGCATTCGCTACTACCTTTAACTTCTCCAACAAGGCATTAAGCATTTTCAAAAGAGGATTAAGTACATTTATAAGTCCCTGGCCGATGGTTGCCTTAAGTCTCTCAATCTGCAATTTCAGGATCCTTGTCTGGTTCGCCCAACTGTCCTGTGTACGGATAAAGTCACCAGAAGCGCCGGACAGTTTTTCAGTAACAAACTGATACCGCAATGCGACTTTTTCTAGCTCAGTCATTTTACTTACGGTTTTTCCTATCCCCTTTGCCATTGCATAGGAATTAAGGGCATTTTCCGTCATGACAACGCCAAGGTCTTTTAGAGTCTCCGTTTCTCCTGTAAAAACGGATTTCAGCTTTGTGTAGGCCTCGTCCTGGGATATGTTATAGAAGGATGCAACATCACCGGCCAGCTGCGTAAGCGTAGTTGACATTCCAAAAGCTGCATCTTCCGCAAACCCAAATGATTTCGCCATTGCCCCGAACGTTCCGGCATACCGTTTCGCCATTGTCTCTGACAAACCCGCAGACTTTGCGACGTTTATGGCAAATTCATTTATCTTGTCCGACATGGTAGTAAAGGTCACATCCACTACGTTCTGTACTTCTTCCAGATCGGAACCCAGCTCCGTCATGGAGCCTGCCAGACCCGCAACTTTCCGCACAGTAATAACAGACGCGACCGCCGCGCCAGCCAGACCCTGCCCGATGCCGGAACCAAGTTCCTTCATTTTTCCCTTTAATGCGGCAATATCCCGCTTAAGCCCCTTTGTCTCGATTGCCGTATTGATTCTGATACTGCCGTCATACTGTGCCATAACATCACCCCAAAAGCAAAAAAGATGCCAACAGATACAGTCTCCCGTATCCATTGGCACCGCTTTGCCGTCCACTTATGCCCATTCATAAGCCTCTTATTCTTTTTACGATCTTCTTTCTCACTTCCAGAATAATGATATCGCCCTCCCTGTCCCGCTTCACCTCTGCGTTATTGCCGTGGGAGATAACTTCTGAGACTGCCCGCCCGATCTCCGCATCCTTCCGCTGGCTCCAATCCGTCACAGCCATTTACCTCCTCCGCGCCGGCTTTTTATGATCCTGCGGCTGGTATTTGGCCATGCGTGCCTTACCCGCCTTTTCCTGCGTCTCCAGCTTGCGATTAAACAGCTTCTCATATGATAGAATTGCTATATGAGGTGATTAAATGACTGTTGGAGAAAAAATAAAAAGTATTAGAAAACTAAAAAAAATTTCACAACAAGAATTGGGAAATATGCTTGGAGTTTCTCAAGCAATGATTGCACAATATGAAAACGGAAAACGTATTCCAAAAATAGAAACTTTGATAAAAATAGCAGAAGCCTTAGATTGTGAAGTTTCTGATATTAACGAAAATATTATAGTTCATCGCCATACTGTTAGATTTGAACCCGCTCCAGAAAATATCGAACAATACAAAAAAAATTCAGAAGCAGAGAAACTAATTCAAAAAAAGCTTTGGGTGAAATTATTTCGGAGGGTGATCAAGAAAAAATTGATGATTATATCGAACATAAAAGTAAGGTTCTTCCTCGTTTTCGTGAAAGCCTTGAAAAATTTTCAGATGTAGTTGATGCGTGGGGCGAAAACGTTTTAATTGATAGATATAGAAGGTTGAATAGTGATGGTAAAAATGAAGCAATAAAACGTATAGATGAACTAACAGAAATCCCTCGCTATATTAACCCCGACACCCCACCCCAAGAATAACCCTCTGGCCACAAAGGAGACCACCATGCCAAGAATAAAACCATCACCCGAAGAAGACAGAAACCGCATAATACGGGCAATCATAGTCGGAAATCAGGAAAGATACGCCATATCTGATGAATCTATCGCAAAATATCTCCATATGAGCCTTGCAACCTTCAAAAAGAAAAAGGTGCGTCCCGTGAGCTTTGACTTAATGGATATCCATGCACTTGCCCGGTACCTGAAATTTACCCCTGTGCAGGCAGCAAGTATTGCCCTTGGACGAAATATCACAGCTAAGGAAGTGAAGGATTTTATCTTGATGTAGGATATTTGTGCGGTTACTCGGATCCCTACAAGTATAATAAACATTAGCCACTCTGCAAAAACGTACAGCGCAATAATTACGGAGTATATATGAATGATAAACTCACAGCAATAGGAAAATATAACGAAGATTTTAACAACTATTTGCCATATAACATAAAGTCTTCTAACATATTTCAGTCAAGCGGTTTAGAGAAGCATATTATCAAAAGGCACCCTGACTGTTTGAAATATATTGGATTCATACCTCAAATTATTGCTAATCCTGACTATATCGGCATAAATCCAAATGAAAAAGTTACAAGTTTCGAATTGGTAAAGTGTATTTCTGAGAACGTGCAGATTGGCATAAAACTGGATGCAAAAGACAATTATTTATATGTCGCCACTCTTCATACGATCACAGACTCCAAACTCAAAGTTACTTTTCACACCCACGCCAGGATTCCAGCCAAACATGAAATAAGCCGGTGCTATAGTATTACGCCATAACACCGGTTTCCTCTTTTGCTTTTTCTCTGGGAGGTCGTTTCCGCCCATATATTTCAGCTGTCTTCTGGTATAC
>CAJTEY010000002.1 GCA_910575775.1 Lachnospiraceae bacterium
AGGTACTGGTTCAAACACTCTGCTGTAAAATACATCAGAATATATGAGCCAGTACCTTCATTTAATTTGACGAATATAAGAAAGATCTGGAGCACCTAGGGTGCTGGATAACAGAATATCCGTTACTGGATAATTTTCTTTATGAAGCAATCTTTATTCCAGAGGGTATCGAACCTCCATCCAAAAGTATTATTTCATCTCCCGAATTACAGATTTATGTGAAGCATTTCGGGGAATCCAAAGATGATTGGGGATTAGTGGCAGAGGTTGGCGGTAAGATTGTTGGGGCTGTTTGGGTTCGCATTATGAACGATTACGGACATATAGATGATGAAACGCCCTCTTTGGCAATCTCTCTTTATAAAAAATACCGGGGCTTTGGCATTGGAACGGCTATGATGAAAGAAATTCTTACCCTGCTTAAATCACATGGGTACAGCCGAGTTTCCCTTTCTGTTCAAAAAGCTAATTATGCGGCAAAGATGTATCTAAAGATTGGCTTTGAGATTGTAAGGGAGAATGAAGAAGAATATATTATGGTGTACTACCTATAACAAATTTATAAATAAATTGGAGAAAGGACATTCCATTTATGAGAATCCGACCGTATATATCAAGCAAAGATTACGAATATGTATCAAAATGGATTGATGACGAAAGAACTCATGCTTTTTGGTGTGCAAACCTTTTGCCATACCCCATGACACAAAAATCTTTCCATGATTTATTAGAGAAAAATGCAATGGACTGGACGGACAGTGCTTATGTCGCAACTGAAAACAGCGGACAGGCAGTAGGCTTCTTCTGTTATTCTGTCAATACAGCAGACAATATTGGTTTTCTTAAATTTGTTATTGTTGATAAAACCAAACGTGGAAAAGGTTACGGAAAAGAAATGCTGAATCTGTCTCTGCAATTCGCTTTTCAGATAACCGGCGCAAAAGCGGTTCAACTAAATGTTTTCAGTGAAAACGTATTAGCAAAGCAATGTTATGAAAAAGTCGGCTTTGCTGAAAGAAAGATTGACAAAGATGTATTTTCCTATAAAGACGAGTTGTGGAGCAGGTGTAACATGATAATTTCAAAACAATCACTCTAATTTTCAGAAAGGACACATGACTATGGTATTAGGAGAACGGATAAAGAGAATACGCACGTTCCGGGGCTTGACACAGCGTGAATTAGGCTTGAAATTGGGATATGAGGAACGTAATGCTGATGTTCGTATCGCACAGTATGAATCTGGCTATCGTGTTCCCAAAAACAACACTTTAATGGAAATGGCAAAGATACTGAACGTCAATTATATCCATTTTATTGGCGTTACCCCCGGCTGCGCCGAAGATATTATGCTTACATTCCTTTGGCTTGATGAAGATGACCGCAGCACGATCCATTTATTTCAGCTTGTACGCAATCCCGGCAAATGCAACGCTTCTGATGATAAATCGGTGCGTTACTACGACAATGACGATTGGCCTGCTCATGCCCCGGTGGGTATGTGGCTAGAGTACGGTTTAGTCAATGATTTCATGCGAGAGTGGTGTCTGCGGAAAGAGCAGTTGAAGAATGGAGAGATTTCAGAGGACGAGTATTTTGAGTGGAAAATCAACTGGCCTGCTACGAGCAGTAGTGTTGATGAAAAAGGGCATGACAAGAAAAATAATAGTTATCAGTGGAGAATAAACAATGGATAATTTACAATATGATAGTTTTTATAAATTTATTATTTCAGTAGGCATTGTTCTAATTGTTGCACCATTATTCTACTTACACTATTTAGTTTCTGGTTCCTACGATATTATGATTTCACAGGAAGAAGCAAACAATTTATCACAAATTTCTTCCGACTTTTTGAGCATCAAAATCCAGTATATACACGCTATATTTGAATATTTGCCCATTGTTTGTCTGGTATCTATTAGTATTGGTATCTTTTTTACTCTATGGGGCAGTTTGAAATGGCTTCATATCCAAAAAACATTAGATAAAATAACAAAATTAGATTTAGAAGAAAAAGAATTGCATATTCAGAGTATGTCTGCACAAGAAATTGCAGAAAAAGTCATCCAAGAAGATATTGAAAATCATGAAGCAATAAACACTGATCCTCAAAAAATCCATTCCTATACAACAACTTCCTCCAGAATCCGAAAAGCTTTTGAAGTGGAAGAAGCCAGTTATAATTATTTAAAGAAGAAACTCAAAAGAAAATATAATGTACTTCAAAATGTAAAGGTCGGAAACTATGAATATGATATTATTGCAACTTCAAAATATAATAATATTGACTTGCTATATGAGATAAAATGTTGGAATAACCCCGTAACAAAATCTACTCTTGTCCGATTTATTAGCAAAATCGAACAACGTGGTGTTGCATATGAAAATACTGTACATAGAAATTTTCGATTTATCATTTTAATTGTATATTCAGCAGATATACCGACTGAAACAACAGACTATTTAAACAACCTTATTAAAAATAGAAATTTATCGTTTATCTCCGTTGAAGCTATAAGTGAAAATCAACTTTTCTCTGTATAGGTATCAAAAAGGTATCACGCCCCAAATCAAAAGCCGGAAAGTCCGCTGTTTATGCGGCTTCCTGGCTTTCTGTTTACTATTCGAACTCGGCGTGTTCTTCGTTGCTCTTAACTATATTTGTTTAAGTTTTATGCAAATACACGCCATTTTTTACTTCAATTACATCATTTATTCTGGCTTACTGATTTTCTGTTGCCAAAATGTTGCCACGCATTTATTATAGCAAAACCCTGTAATTTGACAACCCATTTTTGAAATGTTACGCAATAAAAGCCGTTTTCAATGATAAAAGTACAGAATATCCCCTACGTTCATTTTACAGTTGAAAGTTCTCGCAAAATAAGACTTTCAAAACGCCTAATGCGTAACACGACACCTCTTTTCTCCTTATCCAACCTTAATACATGGTGCTAGCACCATGTATTTTATACAGTTAAGGAAAATTCTACTATGCATACTATTTCTAAAATGGAAAGAATATATTCGATTATTTTTTACCTATAATCAGGTATTCCCAACCGTTGTGCTGCCTCTCTCCAATACTTCTCATCTTCAGAATCCTGTTCCCCCGCTTCTCTTGCCAATTTATTCGCCAACTCAACTAATTGTGATGAATAGTCAGTTCCTGTTAAGAGAATTTGTATATTACTATTTACAAACCATGGTGCTTTACTAAGCAAACCGCTTTTTCTTATATCCTGCACGACCTTCTTATTGTCATAAGGAATCTTTAAAAAAGTAGGGTTCCATGCTATCTTACCATTTGTACAAAAATCTTCAATAATCATACACTGCGCATAACCGCAAATGCCAATAGCAATTCCTACTGAACCACAATTATAATAATGTTTCCCTTGATATTCCAATTCACCCGGCAAATGTGTATGTGCACAAATCAAATAATCTGTATTAATCTTTTTTAACCATTCTTTGGTATTTTCCCCCTCAATAAGCAAACGCTCACGGGAACTTACAGGAGAACCATGACAAATAGTTACATCTGGATAGCCCATTTTTGAGTACTGATAGGAAATTGGTAAATGTTCAAAAAAAAGAAAATCTTTTTCATTTAATTGCCTATATGCAAACAAAAGATTGCCTGTAGCCGAATTCCATCTCCATTTTCCATTTTCAACACCTTGCGCAATTATCCTTCTTTGTTCCAACATATAATCTTCTCTGTTTCCTCTAAGGAATATACAATTATGCTTTGAACAAAAATCATACACATAATCTATCGTTTCCCGTGTGTAAGGAGTATCTGAAATATAATCTCCAAGAAAAAAGTATTCATCACAAGGAACCGATTTCATGTATGAAATACAGGCTTTGAGTGCAATAATATTACCATGTATGTCCGATATGATACCGATTTTCATAATTAACTTCCTTTTTTATAATTTCATTTTATCTAGGATACATATGATTGCTTTATTACGCAAAACACTAAAATTTACTTTCTTTTGATTATACCACTCCCACTTTCCATTTTCCACATAAATATGTGGCATGGCAGCCGCCATGCCACACACTTCTTATCGTTCCAACGATTTTTCAATCTTCCATTTCTGCCCTTTCAAATCGTTCTGCTTTTCATACAGATTATTGCGTTCTTTGCAGAGTTCTTTCATACGCTCCAACTGCGCCCGCACTCCCTCCCGGCAATCCGGCTCTATCTTCTTATATTCCCCGGTCAGATTTCGGATTGTATTGTTGTTTTCCTTTATCTGCTCCGAAAGGCATACCCAATCTATCAGATTTTGCACTTCCTTATCTGTTTCGTAAAGGTCTGTTTCTGCTACGATTTTAGCACACAGCCGTATCATAACTTTCTTTTCCATATCGGTCATATCTACCAATTCCCCTTTCCTATCGGCTCATTTCAAAGGCACGTTTTGGGCGTTTATTTGCCTTTTCTGCCTGTTCTAATGCCTTTGACCGTTCCACTATCGACTGTACCTGTTCCCTGCCTAAATGACGCTCCAAACGCCCCAAATCAGACGTTTTCTCCTGCAATCGGTCTATGGTGTCGCTCTGCTCCATAACCTTATCTGTCAAGCGGCTAATCTGTTTCTGTTGTCCGTACACTTTGGCGGTCAGCTTCTTGCTTTGTTCTGCAAGCTGTACGCATTTGATAGTCAGATTTTTTACCACTTCTTTCAATTTCTCCACAAGCGGTAAAGCCTTTTTATCACGATAAGCCTTTGCGCTCATCAATGCCCCCGGCTCTGCCAACTGCCATTTTACATCTTCATCATAGGCGTGAATGTTGCGCTCCATATCCTCTTTTGACTGTACCATTTTGTTAAGTTCCTGCTGTAACTTTTTCTGCTGTTTTTCCAACTTTTCATTTTCGGATAACAACTTTTCTTTATCCTCTGCCAGTGTTTCCGTCTGCTCTTTCAGAAGATGATTTGTAGCGGTAAGTTCCGATACTTCCTGCCGGATTGCTTCGCCCTCTTTCCGTATCTGCTCCGTTTCCTGTCCTGCCGCAATCTGCTGATGACGAATATTAGATAATTCCTCTTTACTGCCGGAAATGGTCTGTTCCAATTCTGCAACTTCTTTTTGCCGTTCCTGCTTCTCATAATCGAGTACAGACAAATGTTTGTTATGTGTGCCTAACTGTTTCCACTGTACGCCATGCCGCACCATGACTTTTGAAAGTTCCTGCTTCTCCGCTTCAATCCATTCATTCCATTCCGTCATTCCCCTTGTGCCGCCTTTAAAGCCCTGTTCCGACAATGCGCCTTTGAGGGAAACTCTCGTATCAAGTCCACGCTTGCTATTGCAGATAAAAGGGACAAAATCAATGTGAATGTGCGGTGTCTGCTCGTCCATATGCAAGTGGCTTGAGAATACAAACAGGTTCGGATTTCTTTTCTGAAACTGCTCCATAAACTCACATAAAATCTCTTTTGCCAACTGCCCCTCATTGCTCTGCACATTCATATCGTCCTTATTGCCGATTTGGAAAATCACCTCATAAAATAATTTCTCCTGCTTTCCCCGACGTATTTTCTCATAGTAATCATCAATCTTTCGGTCACTCCGTTTCTGCTTTGCGTTGTAGCGTTCCAACGCTTCATCAAAAAGATTGTGATAGACCTCTTTTATATCCGAGTGGCAAAATTCCACGTTATCCCGGCTTCGTTCCTTATCTACATTCTTTGCGCTAAAGGCTCTCGTATTGTGATTGACCGAACCTTTCCCCATCATGCCGCTAATCGTTCTTTCCAATAGGCATATCCTCCACATTCTATATACTGATTTTACTGCGCCGAATAGGCGCAAAGCGAAGTTTCTTCGCTTCGGCTTTGTTACTTTCCCGAAAGTAACGCAAAAGCACTTTCGACAGGCTACGCTCTATCAAAAGTGCCTTTGCGCCCTGCCGGGGGCAAGCTGTCCGTTGGACAGCATACCGTCCTTGCGGACGTTGGACGGCTATTCGCCGCTTTACTGCTCCCCATGCGTCGGTTTGCGTCGATAGCGTCGGTATTTTCTATACCACCCCGCTATCAAAAATACCGTCGCAACCGACGCATATCGTCGCACCTTACTCTTTTTGCTCTAGCCGTTTCAGAATGATTTTTCTCTCATGCCCCCGCTTGTTGTCATAGAAAATGCCATAGTCATTAAGCAACTGGCTGTTCACTACATTTAATCTCCGGGAAAGCACATTCGCCGACAACTGCATATCCGGCAACTGTTTCAGAAGTTCCGTTGCTGTCCCCTCCCACTCCTGCATTTCCTCTGTCAGAAATTCGTTGATTGCTTCAAGTAACGGATTGGGCGGCTGTTTCCAAAGTTCCGTTTCTGCTTTCTGAAATTTCCAAATACATTGTTCCCGGTCAAATTCGATTGTCAGTTCTTGATCGGGCTGGTCACGCCCCACAATATCCATGACCGCCGTGTTGTCCGTGCGCTTTCTCTTATGCATGATAAACGCCCCGTCTGCCGCACCGAGAAGCCCGTTTGTGCCGGAAATCATATCAAAGCTGTCCTCAGACTCCAACTTGCGGGTGTGGTGAACCACCAACAGGCAGACACCGTATTTATCGCTGAATGATTTCAGCTTTGTCACTATCTCATAGTCACTGGAATAGCTGTACCTGTCCCCGCCGACCTCACGCACCTTTTGGAGCGTGTCAATGATAATCAGCCTTGCGTCCTTATGCTCTTTGATGAAACCCTCTAATTCTCCGTCCAGTCCCTCATTCAGCGTCTTTGCCTGCGTTGCAAAAAATAAATTGTCCGCACACTCCACGCCGAACATGACGGACAGCCGCCGCTGAAGCCTTGCATAATCATCTTCCAGTGCAAGATATAGCACCGTCCCTTTTCTTACTGGATAATTCCACAGCGGAAGCCCCATTGCCACATGATAGGCAAGCTGCCCCATGAAGAACGATTTTCCCACTTTCGGCGCACCCACAAAGAGGTAAGTGCCGCCATACAGAAAGCCGTCCACAACAGGCGTTCTCGGCGGGTACACCGTATCATATAGTTCTGTCATGGAAACGGTTTGAAGCCCGCCGCCCTGCCCGGATTTCTCCGGGCAATTTGTGTCAAAGCCACGAAAAACAGTGGCTTGCAGATTGTTTTTTACGTTTTCATTTGCTATAATTTCATTGGATATTTTTTTGTTCGGCTGTTCTCCATCTGCGCCAACAGATGATACGGGAGCAGTCGATTTCATTTTATTTGTCATTCATCTTCCCCTTTCAGACCGTCCAGTGTGATTGCAATAACTTGTAACGTGTAGAGCAGTTCGTCATTGTCCGGGCTTATGCTTTCCATGCGCTTCAATTCCTCATGGATTGCCGCCATCTGATTTTTCAGTGCCTTATACACCCTCGGATTGCCCTGCACCACAACGTCCCGGCATAAGAGCCGCCTTGTGATGTAGTCCTGCTTTGTCAGTCCCGACAATGCCACCAAATCATTTAATAACTTTGCTTCTTCGTCCGATACCCGGAACGCCACCGTATGATTGCGCCATCTTCCCTTGTAATCCAGTGATTTTTCCATTCTCCCTAATCCTCCTTTGTCATTCTCTCCATTTCCAATTTCTCCGCCATTTCCGTCTGCACCGTGGGGAACAGGTGGGCATAACGGTAAGTGATTTTCTCCGCTTCATGCCCCATGCGCTCCCCAATCGCCAGTACCGAAAATCCCATATTGATTAAGAGTGAAACCGCACTATGGCGAATATCGTGGACACGGATTTTCTTAACGCCCGCCTGCTTCGCCCCTCTCTCCATTTCGTGATTGAGGTAGGATTTTGTGACCGTAAATAAACGCTCGTCCGGCTTAATGTCATAAAGCATTTTGATGTACTCCTGCATTTCCTCACAGAGAAAAGGCGGCATTTTGATTGTGCGGTTACTTTTCTTCGTTTTTGGGCTTGTAATAATGTCCCGCCCTTTGGAACGGTGGAAAGTCTTGCTGATTGTGACCGTCTGTTTCTCAAAATCAATATCAGCAGGCGTGAGCGCAAGCAGTTCGCCGGAACGCATACCGCACCAGTAGAGCATTTCAAACGCATAATAGGAACGGGGCTTATCCATCATGGCTTCGGAGAATTTCAGATATTCCTCTTTCGTCCAAAAGTCCATTTCCTTGACGGCTTCGCTTCCAATCGTCCCCGCCCGCCTTGCAGGGTTGTAGGAGAGATTATAAAAGTTTACCGCATGGTTGAATATCGCCGTCAGTTGTGCGTGAATTGTCCTCAAATAATCTGCGGAATAGGGCTTGCCTTTCTCGTCCCGGTATGCCATCAACTCATTCTGCCACGCAATCACGTCCTTTGCTTCAATTTCTGCGATTTTGCGGTTTTCAAAGTACGGTAAAATCTTTGTCCGTATCACATGGCTTTTGGACTCCCAAGTGCTTTCCTTGACACGCTGCTTCTTGTCGGCTTCGTACACTTCAAAGAAACTGCCGAAAGTCATATCCAGTTTTGCGCCCTGCTTTAACATGGCTTCATGCTCCCACGCCTGCGCTTCCCTTTTGGTTGCAAATCCCCTCTTTTGTGTCTGTTTCCTCTCCCCTTTCCAGTTGGTAAAGCGGTAGATTACCCGCCACGTCCCCGTAGCGTTGTCCTTGTATACAGCCATCTAAACCATCTCCTTTCTATTCGCTGTAACATACCTTTTTATGAAAAAATGTAGCATTCACACGTCCTGCCACCGTCAGATAGCCCTGTTTCTGCATTTCTGCGTTCAGTTCCCTTACAATCTGATAGGCTTTTGACTTTGACACACGCAGTTCCGCTGCCACTTCCTCCACTGTCATAAAAGATTTTTCTGTCATTCAGATATTCCCTCCTTTCAACGTTTAACTGTTTTTGTTTAAGTGTTGCATATAGAATACTAAATAAATTCCGTTAAGTCAAGTGGTTTTCAAGAAAATCTTAACTTTTTTTATTTAAGTTATTCTTGCTATTCCTATTGCACCATGTTATACTAACTTCAACAGATTTGTTTAAGTACAGTCATGCAAGGCTGTACCACTTTCACTACAACGGAGGTTTTATTATGGCAATCGGCAAACGTATCCGCTTTTTCCGCAACCGAAAAGGCATGACACAGAAACAGTTAGGCGAAATCCTCGGTTTTCTCGGAAAGACCTCTGATGTCCGCATGGCACAGTATGAAACCGAAGCGAGGACGCCAAAGCACGACCTTGTAAAAGAAATGGCGAATATCTTTGATGTAAGCACCCACGCCCTCACCGTGCCGGATATTGATACCTATACCGGGCTTATGCACACGCTCTTTGCGTTGGAAGATATGTACGGGCTGAAAATCGGGGAGATTGACGGGGAAATCTGCCTACGCCTTGACAAGTCCGACTATTCCACCTATTCGTCCATGTTTGATATGTTCCACGCATGGCAGGAGCAAGCCGCCAAATTGGAACAGGGCGAGATTACCAAAGAGGAATACGACCAGTGGCGGTACAAGTACCCGGAACTGGATACCTCAAAGCATTGGACGAAAGTCCCCTCACAGGCGGTCAGTGATATGCTTATGGAGGAATTTCAGAAAATCGAAAAAGCAGAAAAGAAAACAGCTAAAAAGAAAAAGCAGAAATAAGCATAAAAAGACCTTGCCGATATTCAGTTTCCATATCTGAAAATCAGCAAGGTTTTCTTATGCTAATGATGTAATTATTTAGTGCGTGATGTTGAAAATGTTGCCAAATCGTTGCCAGTTCCTAAACAAATTTGCTTGTAACCCACATAAACACTGGGTTCTTGAAGCCCATTTCATCACTCGAACTCTTCCCTCATGGCTGTCATTTGGTTCCCTAATCCATGATTTTTAGTCTTTCTATTCGCCAAATCCACTGAAACATGAAGTCATTTTTCTGGTTCACTGACATTTTATTACCAGAATATTACCACGCAGCAATAGTATTACCAAAACTTTTCTGCCCCATTTGTATAACCTAAAAGCGTGTTTTCAGGAGCATTTCGTCATTTTCTGACACATTCATTGCAGTCATTGCCTGCTCGGCTGTCCACTTCATAGATTTCATAAGACTTTTAATAGAATTGAATAAAGTTTCTATCCTTGTTTCCTCTCTTAATTCTTCTGCCCTTTCATTAGCTCTTTTTTTTGCCAAATCCTCAAATATCTGACACATAATCTCCCGACCTCCCACTACTTATCTAAAATTATTTATATGCTTCTAAAACATCTTGGTAAAATCAATAACATCCTCATCAGTTGCCATTTCTAAGATCTGTCTTTCAGGCTTTTCCTCGGGTCTCCTTACACTATGACCTCTCATAATTCCATACTCAACAAGATCATACGCTTTATCTGTATAAGCAAAACCGCCATCAATTCTATAAATCATTCCATTTGCCAGAAAATCATCAATATGTGAATTGTTCGAATCTATTGTTACATTTTCAACGTTCTCTGAAAGATACACCAAATCTGCATATACAAAATTTTCTACAGCCTTTACCAAGCGGAAATACTTATCAAATTCCATATCGTTATCTATTACCGAAAGTGTTAACCATGAAATGTATTTTGCTTTTCTTGGATCATCAATCCTGTTTATTGTATAAACTATACTTGTAGCATTTTCTATCTTATTTCCGCTTTCTTCCAATTTTACTGCTAGCTTTCTTAATACATCATAGTTAAATTTCCCCTCTTGTAAAAACAAATAAAAATTGTTCCACAATATCATGTCTGGAATGCTTTTAGTTTGATGCAATAATTCTATTATATTTTTTCCAAAGTCTACGGAATCTTGAACAAAACAATTTATCAAGACTTCCAAGAGAGTAGTTTTTGTATTGTTTTTCAATTCAGTCCCAATTTCCTGTAATAAGTCCTTATTCATTGAACAAAATCCCCATCCTAATAAAACTATCTGTAATTATACAATAAATTTTTTCGTTATACCTTTAATTTCACCCCGTCGACAAATAACTCTTCCACATTAAGTTTCCATCCTTATAGCAATCGACCTGTTTTCCTGCATTTATTTCCTCCAATTTAATTGTAAATATGGCAGGCAACCTCCCTAAATCACCTGCCATATAGCCTTTACAGTATCTTATGCCAACTGTAGTCCCGCCAAATCTCTTACCATTTCGATTGGCAAATCTGCATCCTCTGCGATCTCCTCAACAGTCAGTTTACCTCTTGCAATCATACGGAGTGCAAATGCTCTCTTCTCCTCTATTCGAGCTTCTTCAGCTCTCTTTTCTGCCAAATCTTCAAATACCTGACACATAATTTCCCGACCTCCTTCTGTCTCCTTGAAATATTTTACTTGTTTTGCTAATTCCGGATAGAACATGTCAACAGAGCCTACACATCTAAAGTCATGCATCAGCTTTCCAACCGGGTCATTATCATTTTTATAACTACCGTTCACATATATGATATGGGAACCATCATTAAAGCACACACCCGTTTCTTCAATTACCCTGTTAATATGATACAAAGGTAACCCCGCTCCCATAACATCACTGGCTGTTATAAATATTACATAAGAGTCGTGAATTTCTTTAAAATCCTGCTTCGCTTTCAACATCTTTGTATCAATCATACTGCTGTGGAACCTTGCCCTATGGACATCTGCCCCCGCCGATGCACGTTGCACCTCTACGTCATAGACCTTGCCATCCCCATCAACTGCAAAAATATCTATGGTAATAGAACGCCCACCGATCATTGGGTTTTTATACTCCCGCTGTCCTATCACTTCCAGCACTTTTAAATCGTTTCTCTGAAGAATAACATTCAGCAACAGTTCTGTAGCCTCTATATTCCTGTCGAACACCAGTGTCATCAGATTATCATCTAAAAGGCATAATTTTTCTATTGCTTCCAGCGTTTCTTTTCGTTTCAAATCATCTTGTTTTTCAGCGTCCACCAAATCACCTGCCTTTTTTTATTATCATATCATGAATCATTATTTCTTTCAATTATTCTGTTTTTACTCTCACTATGCTCTATCGCATGACGTAGCTGTTCCATTTCCAACTCAGCTTTCCAGTTTCTCCTGTTTCCGGGTGGTTCCTTCCCAAACAGATAGGCAGCTCCATTTACTATATCCACAACGGTAATGACAAATGCAAGATAATCTCTTTTCAATTCTTCATAGCTGCCGTCAGAAAGAGAAAACCCGCCAGACTGTAATTGTCTGGCGAGATCATTCACAACGCTCTGCATTTCCTGTATAGCATCCACAATACGCTGCACATTATCCCTTTTGCCGACAACAACAATATTTGAAAAAATACAGCTCCGTGCAATAAAATCCTTTTTGTACATACCACTGAGTGATACCCTTTGTTCTATGATTGCTCTTTCCCACGCGCTTGGGCGAAAAGCTATCGTAGGCTCTTTATGTTTTCCCGGCATTACTATTTTCCTCCTCTTAATCAGACCCGTCTATAAGATTATCTAGCTGATCGGCAAGATCGCGCGCCTGATCCGGGTATAAATGGGAATATGTCGCAAGCGTTGTCTGAATTTTCTCATGCCCAAGCCTGTCCGCCACAAGTTTTGGCTGTGCTCCCAATTTTGAAATCAGCAGGGAAGCATGGCTATGTCGCAGATCGTGTAATCGTATTTTCTTCACGCCAGATAATTTGACCCCACGAATCATTTCTTTTTCCAGATACGACTTTGTCACTATAAACAGACGGTCATTTCCCATCATTCCATACAGTTTTCCAACGTATTCCTCTAACTCCGCTACAAGAAACTCCGGTAGCGTGATCACCCGTTTCCCTTTGGCAGTCTTTGGTTCTGTTATGATATCTTTGCCATTAATCCTCTGATAAGATTTTGTAATGGACAACGTCTTTTTTTCATCGTCAAAATCCGATAAAGTAAGCGCTAAGAGTTCTCCAACCCGAACCCCTGTCCAATACATGGTAAGAAAAGCATAATAGGCAATAGGCTTATCTTTCACACATTCAATAAAAGACTCAAATTCGTCCTGCGTCCAGAACTGCATTTCCTCCGCCTTCCCTTTTCCCATACTCCCCGCCCGTGTACATGGATTTTTAGGCAGATCATAATATTTCACCGCATAATTAAAAATGGCGCTAAGATGGTTATTAATCGTTTTAAGATAAGTCGGCGCATATCCAGATTTCATAATACTGTTCTGCCAATGCCTTATATCCGCTGCGGTAATCTCCGCAATTTTCTTTTCTCCAAAATATGGAAGAATCTTTAATTCCACGATATAATCCTTACTCCGCATGGTATTTTCCCGAAGCCGTTGTGACATATCATCCCTGTATAGCTCCCAAAATGATTGAAATGTCATATCCAGATTGTGCGATTTTTGAACCATAAATTGCTCTGCCCATACGACCGCTTCCTTTTTGGTTCTAAACCCACGTTTATGTTTCTGCCGTCTTTTCCCGGTATAATCCTTATAATAGAAAAGGACTTCCCAATACCCTCGTTCTTCATTCTTGGTAACAGTCAAATAATCACTTCCTTCCATAAAATATGCCCCGCGAAAAATCCGCGGGGCGGTTAAAACATCAAGTCAGTCCGTAAAAGTGTTCCGCAAAATATTTTTTCGGCACTTTTCCCGCGACCACGATAAAGCCTTTGCTTGAAAGTTCTTCATTGAGTCGCTTCACAATTTTATAGGCATGTCCTCTCGATATTCCGAGCATTTCCATAACTTCATTTGCCGTATAATACAAACTGCCGTTCATAATTTCACCTCCTCTCGGTTATTTTCGGCTACATTTGTAATCCATCGCTTTTTTAACTTTAATTGGCATCAAAATTTTTCAACCAGCAAATTCCATGCAAGACGCGGACATACCCGTCCCCGATCTTTTCTTTTTCGCGCGGTTCTTTACACTGTGTAAATTTTTCCCGAATCTTCCTGCTAAAATCACGAAGCGCAAGCGGTTGAAGATACTCGTATGAATCCTTAATCCACTGGCAATATTCGTCATATATCTCTCTTACCGCTATAAAATCTGACGGATCATGCGTGATTTCGCATCTGCACTCCAGAAATTCCTTCAAAACATCAAGACTGCTGTTTCTCCACTGGCTCATCAGCCTTGCCGACGAATCCGGCACTGTAAACCGATAGTTAGATTCTATCAACGGACCCGCAAACTCCGAAACCGCGATGGATGCAATAGCATCCAGTTCCCGTTTTAAATCCCCAAACAAATCCGACCTCTGGTTTCGCTGTGGAACAGAATGCAAGAATGGGACGATCCGCATTCGGTTCCAGAAAGCCGAATCCTTAACAGCAAAAGCCGTCGCGCAGTTTGTTGCAAACAGAAGTTTGCAACATATGTACTCCCGTGAGGCGTCTATCCCTTTCCGCTCCACATTAACCGACTCTTCCCCTGTCATGAGTTTTATGTTGTTTACAACATCCGCTGAAATCCGTTCATCCATGCACTCAGGAGCAATATTTATCCTCTTGTCAGCCATTGGCGCCAGACCGAATCTGCCCGATATAGAAGTTATTGGGGAACGATTTACCACCGAATCCGGGAACATTGCTTCGATTACCTTTGCCAAAAGGCTTTTCCCACTGTTCGGGGCAGTCCCCATCACGAAGAAACATTTCCCGTCGTTAGAAGGTAGCAAGATATACGCAATCATTTGCCAGATCAGATCTTTAACTGCATCATCCCCATCTCCCACAACCTCTAAAAAAGCTTCAAATGTATCTGCTCGCGGGTTTCTGCAATACTCCACTTCCAGCTTCGAAAAGAGGTAAAATTCGGGTGAAAAATCTAAAAATATCCCCTGCCAGCAATCAAATACGCCATTTTGGAATGCGACCAGATACTTCATCCTGTTGTCCAGCTTCTTTCTATCCACTACTTGAATCCGACTATCGGACTTTAAGTCAAACAACAATTTTTGGTAAAAGCTTGGATCGGCAATCTGCTGCATATAAAAAGCTTCCAAATTCCGTTTGACAAACTCCGCAAAAGATATAGCATCTGCTTTCTGGTAGATGCCAGCGGAATAGTAGTAGATGTTTCGCGATTCGTCGCGGATAAGCCTATAATCCCGCAAAAGCACGTCACCTATTACCGAATATAAAGACCGCTTCCTCGCTTTGGTTTTTTTCTCCACTTTGAATTTTTCATCCTTTTCAGTTTCCTTATCCTCCTCAGTTTTTTGTTCCTCGCTGCTACCTTTCTGACTACTATCTCTTCCCTTGGAATTGCTTTCAAAGGAAACCTCCCTTTCTGCATCTGCAAATCCAAACATTCCCCCCGGATGTATCTGCTGGTTTTCAAACGGTGTCCCATGACTCCCTTCGCTTTCTCCCGCATCTGATAATCCATACAGCTTCCCCGGACATATCTGTTGATTTTCAAACGGCATCCCATGACTCCCTTCGCTTTCTCCCGCATCTGATAGTCCATACAATCTCCCCGGACATACCTGCTGGTTTTCAAACAGCCTACCGCCACTTCCTCTTAGATCCTGTCTCTTTTTGCCTCCTTGCTGGTATGGATTGGTAACATGGATTATTCTCGTTTTCTTTTCCATCCCCTAATCCTCCAACTATGTTGGTAAAACTTTCAGTGAATACACATTCGTCTGTCCAAGCAAGTCATTCAGCACATGGTAGGTTGCGATCATGTGTGTGTTAGGTACCCTTCTGTCAAGGTTTTGCCTAGGGTCTTTTTGGGGAACCGCATGATAACAGAAAAAATCTTTATTGTTGCAAAACATCAGATATTCGCCGTCATAAGTCAACAGATAGAATAAAATTGACACCTTTCTTTCGGTTTCCCAGTTACCCCACACAAAGCACATACCGTCACAATTTTTAACTGACACCCACACCTGCTGACCCTCATTGTATCCCAACACTACATCTGAACCCACTATTTGCCCAATTATCTCGTCAGAGTATATGGTTACAAAGCAGTTTTGAATGTTCGAGCAAACTATCGTCTTCTCACCTAGCTGCAATCTCCCATTTATAAAATGGAGCACGATTTCCTCCGGCTGCTTCCTTTTGTTTGTCTTCCTTGCAAAACTTGATTCTTCCATTCATTTTTCCTCCCACTTCAAAATTTGAAATTATATGCCTCCGCGAAATTTTGAAATTTTTGCATCCCATTTCGCCTCCAGACGCGCCTTCCCCTCCTCCCAAAACCAATTATACCGAAGCGCTCATGTCAAAGCGACGTCAAAAATGGCTGCAGCATTGCAAATTTTCTTCGCAAAAAGCTGCAGCCATTCATATAAAAAAGTCATTGACAAACACATTTTATTCGTTCTCAAGTTCGGCGTTCCAAACCTTTTCCCACATATCACGGTACATATCTATGGAATTGTGCATAATTGTTCCTAGAAATTTCTCACATATTCCTTGATACTGTCTTACTTTATCATTAAATAATTCCATACTTTGCTCCAGAAAATCTAAATATCCCTCTATTAGAACTAATACCTGCTCTTTATTGATGTTTTCTCGATTATATATTTCTTTAAAAAGTGTCTTTATGAGAATATGGTTTTCAAAATATTTATCAAAATTATTTCTTAAACCCGTATTGCCTAATTCACCATTCACATCCATTCCCTGCATTAAAAAATGGTTTACGACGCCAAATCGCACCGCTACCCGTTCTTTTTGCACCTGTTCTTCATCCTTTAGCTTTGAATCCTTATCTATAATCGGAACTAAATCTGAAAAAAACGCCGCCATCTGTATAACTTTCTGTGCATCTATTTCCTGTGTTGATTTTTCTTTTGTGAATTTATTGTACAAAATGAGCAAATCTTTTAATTTTTGATGCATTACCTGTAAATTACTTAGTTTCAATGCATTTAAGAACAGCCCCTCATTCTTGTCTCTCCAGATATTTCCATATGCTACATTACTCTCCTGCTTCAAGCTATATATGATATCACCGTTATCCACCAGCCCATTAAAATATAAAGTATCTTCATCATAATAAAATAGCTGATCTTCCCCATTTGGAAAATCAATTTCGCTCAGCAGTTTCTCAAATCGTCCATAGCTACTTCTATCTGTTTCACACCCTTCCTTATCCTCGTTCTTTGCCTTGGGATATTTTGCAAAACTCAATTTCAATATCCATATGATATCTTCTATAGCTTTCCCATTTTTACGTATAGAAGTAAAATCCACTCCCCCAAAACGCCCCTGTCCTTCTCCTTTTATAATGTCAGCCATCAAGCTGGCATCAATCCACCTATAATAAGTATCCTTATTCAAAATATGCTCAAAAAGAAAACGAATTTTTTTATTCTCAAATTTTTTTCGAATATACTCCAATTCATCCTCTATCATTTCTTTTTCCAGAACACATTCATGTCCCTCCTCTATCCCTTCTTTTTCCAGCGCACATTCTTTTTTCTTCTTTTCTCTTTCTTCCGTATTACTATTGCAATACTCCGCAATATCTTTAATTAACTCCCTAAAGCAAAGTTCATAAAATGATGCCGCATAATCCATACTGCTAATCCCCCTGTTCCTTTTATTTTTATATCAACTGCTATCCATATTATATTAGCACAATTTTTCTTTCTTTTTGACAATATACGTTAATATCGTTTGCAATGTCCTTTTTCCGATGTTCCGATGAATTAGTGGTATACATTACTAAAATTTATAATAAACGTTAGCTATTGATACAAATTCCCATCAATTAATATATTTCAAAACATCGGAACATAGGAATCCCCTGTCTTTTTCCCCGCATCCTAATATGGGATTCCCGGAAGAACTACCTCTTCCAGAAATCCCATATTGATACGGTTACTATCCGTCACCCTTCCCCAACCTTATTCAACGCCGCCACTATCGTCGTAAAAATCCCGATCAGAACCGCTTTCAAAACCTCATTCACCCGTACCACCTTCTTCCTTATATATAGCCTGTCTGATTACCCCGATATATTCAGGCACACATCCTGATCTCATCCGCCGCCCCGTCATAGAAGTATGCATGGTCTGTAAGCCGTTCCTCCTCGTCAACATCCATCTCGTTCACCATCTTTACCATACCGCTATAGATTTCCATGCCGCTTCCGTCTCCTGCAGGGACAAAAATAGTTTCATTGACGGAGGACGGCAGGATAAAGTAATTCTTCCCGCCGGCAAATTCCCGCATCAGCTTCCTGTCCAGAATCCCTGCCGCCCCGTAAAACTTCACTGCATTGGTAAGGATATACGCCTTTTCCGTCTTCTCCGCTTTTCCTGTCTCCTCCAGCTCCAGCTTCTCCGGCTCAGGGTAGCCCTGCTCCACGACAAACCTGTAGATGTCCCGGAACTGGTAGCCGTCATTCATCAGATTTTCCATCGCCTGTTTATGTAACCGCTCCGCACTGATCCCGTAGATTTCTAACATCCTGCGGTCGATCTTGATCCCGACACAGCGCCCTCCAATCTCCCCACGGGCAATGTAAACCACCGACATGTCTAACATCTGCTTGGAAACCACCCGTTCCAGCATTTCCCGGTTCTCTTTTGTGGAGAGAAGGACGGGGTATATATCTCCTTTGATCCGTTCCCAGCACACCATCTTCTGCAGCAGTTCCCTAACACAGTCCGTCTCCCGGTGCTCTTCACAGATCTTTGCTATGATCTGGATGCATCCCTCCATATCCGTATTCCCGCCATCATACAGTCTGTAAAACCATTCCAGCGGGATAAACAGACCTGTGCTCCCTTTCCCTCCGCCCAGTTCCACCACAATGCCGTCATGGTGTTTTCCATTATTTTTCAGTATCTTTTCAACTCTGGCTGTGGCATGACCGCCATATTTTTCCTGCAACCCCTTTAATACACTTTCCTTAAACGCTTCATATTCCATTTTATCTCCTTTATCTATCTCTCCGTTTCCCTACAGACATCCATCATCACGCAACGATCTTTAATGTCTCCTCGTCCCTGCTGTACGCGTACACATGGTAGGATAACCGCTCTTCCACATCCACCTGTGTATCATTGACCTCCCGCACCATATCTGCCAGCCGTTCATATTCTGATTCAGCCTTTGGGGGCAGTACGATCATCTCATGCAGCGAACTTGGCAGTACAATAAACCCATCGCCGACCCTGTCCGCGATCATCCGCAGGGTTTTCTTATCAAGGATCTCCGCCGCCCCGAAACGCTTACGGCGGTTTGTCAGTATGTACATTCCCGTATCCCACGGAAGATCACGGGGTGCAGCAGGAAGTGTGATCTCCGGCATGACGCGCTTTATGATATCTTCAAGCGTAGTAAAATCCGCTCCGCCTTCGGCACGCATATTCGTCACTGCTGTCTGGTAAAGGATTTCCTCTTCCTGCCCCCATATTTCCATATGTTCCCTGCGGATAAGGACCGTCCCTGTCTCCTCCTGTGTCTGGTCCCTGACCACGGCATAGTAGACCACCGCCAGATCAAGGAACATCCTGTGGGGTATTTTTTCAAGCAGTTCCTTATTCTGTTCCGCGTTGATCAGTTTCGCCCTGACATTTCCCTTGACAGTTTCCCATTCCCGGAAGCCCGATACATCGGCATAAGGCGCACCCTCCGTATGTTTCAGGGCCAGCCTGTATACCTCATCCACGATCTCATCAGACCTCATCCCACCGGTTTCATATTCTCGGTAAAACGCATCCAGATATACACACGGTCCGATATCCGCTTCTTCCTTCATTACAATAATCCCTGTCCGCTTCACATTATTATTTTTGGTCACGTCATGCCTTTTGATCTGGTATGCACCGCCCGCCTTCACACGGACTGCTTCTGAAACATGCTCTGTAAATTCCTCAAAACCCATCCTTTTTCTTCACCTTCCTTTCTCCATTCCATCTGTCCATTCTTTTCTCCTATTGTCCCGTCTTATGCCGCCTCCGTCGATTTCGTCCGTTTCAGCGCGGACATCACCCTGCCGTAGAGTTCCGCGCTCATCGTCCCCGGCTCCCTGATCTGGTATCTGCCCTGTACGGTTTCCATCGTCACGCCCGTCCTGTCCAGCTCCGCCTGTAAGGAATCCATCTGCTCTCTGGAAAGGGGCGCGGGATCTTTCCGTGTCTTTCCCTCTGTGTCTTTCTTCACTTTCCCCGCCGTATTTTTCTGCGTCGACTTTTGCGCCGTTTCTGCTTTGCTTCCAGTTCCCGAAGCGGCTTTCCCTTTACGGGCAGCCGTCGTCCCTGCTCCCTTTTCTTTCAGTTCATATACAGGCTCTCCGCTTTCGTTTACGATCACAAGGGCGCTGATCTCCCGGTCATCATTGTACCGGATCGAAGAAACCGAAAAACGGTCGTTGCAGGTAAACCGTTTCATTTTATTCTGGTCTTCTTTATATGTGATTGCAGCCTTTCCCGCAGGTATCCAGATAAAGGGCGCAGTATAGAGTTCCCTTCCGATCCCCCAGTTGAAGCACGCCCGCTTGAAGCTGTCCGATGCCTGTGACTTTTCTTTTTCAGCATATCCTGTCGTACCCACATCCTGCTTCGCTACCCACTCCCCCTTTTCCTTATCAAAAATCTCCACCGTACAGTAGAGGTTCCCTTCTATGCTCTGGTGGCTCCGTTTCCATCCAAAGATGCCGAAAGTCTCATCCAGTATCTTCTGATCTACCCTCGCATCCTTATAGAGTAACAGGCTTAAGCCATTTTCTTTGATAACAGCCACCCTGCACTCGATCTCATCCGCCTTAAGCAGTCTGATCAGGTTCTGTTCCATCTTTCCCTCCTTTTCCCTGTTGCCATATCACCTATGCCGCCTTCACCTCAAACCGTCTGGAATGGAACACCTTTCCGTAATCGGCGTATAGCTCCGGCCGCTCTTCCTTAATCCGCTTCGTATCGAGCTTTGTGGCGTCGATATTCTTCCACGAAACGCGGAAGCTGTCACTGCTCGCCAGTTCATTATCCTGCATGAAAAGCTTCACTTCCTGCTCGATCTGCTTCTGTTCCTCCTGCAGTTCAGAGATAAATCCAAGGATTTCTTCCCGCCTCCGTAACTTTTCGTCAAACCCGACAAGTGCAATGGCGCTGGCTGTCTTCGCCGTATGAAAATACTGTTCCAGCACCTCGTCACAGGCTCTGCTCCCGTCCGGTGGCGGCATAATCCCCTTTGCCACATGATTATTCCAGAAATCCGTTTCGATGGAAATGAGCCGTCCGATCAGATCATCATCCCACTCTAATCTGCGGTAGATAAACTCCCTGCCAAGAATAACCGCCGCGATATACCATACCTTTTTCCCTGTCACCGCCATGTAATGGTAACACTGCATCACATAATGAAGCGGAATATTCCCGTCCGCCCATTTGTCAGCATGGTAGGCGCTGGCTGTCTTACATTCCAGTCCCGCATCTTCGCCATTGACAATGCGGTCGACATCCGCGATCATAAAGGGATGTTCCTTACTGCGGTACATGAAGTTTGACTTCCGCACCTTTAATCCGGTAGCTTCCATAAAACGCTGTGCCACATAATCTTCCAGATCATGCCCGATGCGGATGGCTTCGCTGTCCTGCTCCTCCACTTCTTCATTTGTCTTGTCCCGGAATACCTTCATGGCGCTGCTGTAAGGGTTCACGCCGCAGATTGCCCCTGCGTCAGAGCCGCCGATCCCCGCTTTCCTTAATCTGAGCCATTCTGCATTACTGACTCCTGCTAACGGTATTTTGTCAAACATGTCACTCCTCCTCTCCTGCCCGGCACTTTTACCGTGCACTGCCAAGAGAATAAGGACTGCCGGAACACAATGCCCGGTTACCCTTATCCATTCCTTATTTTTCCCGTGATATACTGTTTCCCTTAATCCCTTAAGACCAAAAGGTTATTTCTTCTCCCTGTCTACGCCGCCTTTACAAGCTGGTATGCCCTGTCGATTATGGGGTTGCCGTCCATCGTGCGCATAAAGAGATTCTCATTATAGTTTGCTGTCCGGCGAAGCGGCTTTGCGTGGGTGGCAAAATCAGACACCGCATTGACAAAGCGGTAAGCATTATTCCCCACACCCCGCAGGTCGGGCGCGTCATAATAACGGCGCAACATATCCTCCCGCAGTTTCATGGTATTTTTCTCCTGCATGGGCGTCGCCTCCTTCTCCAGCGGGAGTAACTGCTCCACATACTCCTTTAACTGGCTGTCGGTCACCTTCTGACGCCGCAGACGTTCAAACGCTTCCCCGAGGCTGTCCATGTACGTCTCCGCCATAAAGAGGGTATCTTTTGCCTCCTGCATCTTGTCACTGATGTTGCCCGTGTGGATCATGGACCATGACCGCCGTGCCGTGTCCAGCGCAAGGTTCAGCGTGTTGTTGCAGACTACCCGGATCGGGGTCAGCGCCACCCGAACGGCGCCGCTCCCGTCGTGGGAGTTGCTGAATACCAGATAGGGCGAAATGCGCTCCCCGGCAATGATGTACTCCCTCGGCAGCCTTGCCAGAAGCCAGACCCGTTTTCCCTCCTGTAAGGAACCCGCCGTCTCATAGCGAACGCCGCTTCCGATCAGGGTGTCCGTGAAAGAGAACGCCTCCCTGTTCTGGATGATCTTATAGCGGTCGCTTACCACACCAAGTACCTTCCTGTCGCTGTCACGGACATTTACCCTATACCCGGCAATGGCGTCTCCCCCTTCTGTAAAGATCGGTTCCTGCGCCACCTCCCAGTCCAGCCCCGCAAGGCGCAGCGCGTCCGCTGATGTGGGTGCCTCCTCAACTCTGACACCCAATCCGTGCCAGGGCTTTTCCCTTGTGTAAAACATGCTTTCTACATTTGATGACATCTGTTTTTCCTCCATTCTTTTTAAAATCTGGCAAAATTTAGACCAGCGGATCGGCTCCGCTGGTCTGGTTACTGAGATAATAATATATATTTTAAAATAGGGAATTTTAGATATTTAGCTCCCCTCAAATATTATTTTATGTCTCCTCCTTTAAATTTCCCCTTATGTACAACATTTCCCTGTTCGTCATATAGCATACCTTTGCCGTTATATTTGCCATTTTTGAATTCACCTTTATATTGTACATTTCCATTATCAAAATATAGAGTGCCCTTACCATGATATTTCCCTGCTTTCAATTTACCTTCATAAGTTAAGATTGCTTTATTATCTCTAACGCTTGAATACATTTTACCCTTTCCATCATATTCACCATTTTTAAAATCTCCCTCGTAGCACTTCAAGGACAGCAAGATGGGCTCAACCTTCAAGGTATTCCCTTCTGTTTGGGAATAAATTTCATCTCGTTTTTTTTCAATAAGAGCATAAGAGCTTGAAGCATTACTTAAATATTCAATCCCCTCCCCATGATATTTCCCCTTTTTTAGTTCCCCTTCATATTTTACCATATAATCTCCATTTAATTCCCAATACTCAATTCCGTATCCATCCTTATAGCCATTTTTAAATTCCCCAATATAACAGATTCTTGTATATATACTTCCACTTTCATTTTCCTGCCACTCGATTGGCCATGTCTCAAATAAAATACCCGTCCCATCTGGCTCTCCCTTCTTATTTATTTTGCCATAATATCTATAAGAGGCTTTCCCATCATCAACCGTTTTTTTGTAATGTATTTCTTTTTCCTTAATAATTCCCCCTTCTAGTACCTCCTCCACTCCTATAAAATCTGTTATAGACGCTTCCATTGCTTTATTGTAAGCCTTCATTAACTTCTTAGCTTCTTTCTTATTCTGGTACGGATATTCCGGAATATCAAATAGTACTATAGCATTACTTGTATCGACATCGTCCTGTTTGTCACCAAAATCATTGGCCGCCTTTGCCACAATAACAGAAGCAGTTCTCTCGCCTTCTATACCTAATGACCGTATTATCATAGCAACTCCCATCACACAACCTATTAGATATAATCCCTTTGTAACAATATTTTCCCCAACTCTCTTTTTCACAATAGTTCTTATAATACTAATTTGAGTTCCCACCAAACATATTATACATAAAACCGTAACTAAATCTTTCATTTTTTAGCCTCTCCTTATATATTTTGTAAGGTATCATTAATGCACATTTCCATTTACCTAATTAACTATGTAACCAGTTTCCTTCATTTCTTCAGTACACCATATAATATGAGAATAATAAGCGGACTTGCTATATATACTTATGATTGCCTCTTTTATCAATCCCCTTCCCAAATCAAAGTAAATTACTCTAAAAATCTTATGATATACAACCCAAACAAAGATTGCTCATATTATTGTAAGTATTTCAAACATTTCGTTCTCTTTGAATATTTCTCCCTAACTACTATCCATGCACCCCCATAACTCTGATTTTGACAGATGATCCCCAACAGTTGTTACGCTATATATGATATTTGACTTTCCATACCCAGTTCATTCCTTTCACTTCTTCGATTCAGCATATGTAAGAATATCTTTATCATCCTGTAGGAACTGTTCAGAAATAAATTCAACAGATGAACATTTAGACAAGACAGCAGTTGAATTGATTTCATGACAGTTCCTTACATATTATGCTTAATATTCTTTTTAGACTCTTCTTGGATATCGTGAATAATTTTTCTTATCCACCGCTCTGTGTAACTAAATTCTTTTGCCAGTTCCTTTAAATTTGATCCGTTGTATCTTTTATTCACCTCCTCAATCACATGGCTTTTATCATATAACCGTGTGGGAAAATTAACTTGCTGTCCCTTTAGTTCTTTATATACGGCTATCGTTGCATCCAATCCTATTATCTCAGCAAGTTCTTTGTACACCCCTTGCAAGCCAGAGTTTTCGACTCGTTCCATCAATCTTTCCTCCCCTCCGTCAAGCTTTTACAAATATAACACTTTTAAATTGAATTATCACTTTTCATAATTCCTTGTATTTTTCCTTCTATAATTCCTTTTTATATATAGTTCTTTCTATCACCATAAAATCGAGTAAGTCGCCTCGCGGCCAGTACACCATTTCAACAGCATACTTCCTCTGCAAAGGTCTGCACATAAAAAGGCACCGTTCTCCTCGATTCGGATTACGGTGCCATAAAAACGCTTTAAATTTCTCTATTTTATAAGCATTCCTGAATACTTCTAAGTATCATAAGGAGTTTTTTCCCATCAGTTGCTGTATTAAACTCCTCATATCCCACTTTGAACCCTGTAAAACTGCTGGATATAGGAACCTCTTTAAACTGTTTCCAATCCCAATACCCCCTTTGATGTCCACAATAATAAAATCCCGTTGTACATACGGCAAAGCCTTTTTGGCATCCACCAAATATTGTCGCGTCATAAATCAGAAAAATGCTCTCATCATCAGGAATGTTAAAATTACATTTTGCCTTACTGTATTTTGAAGCTGTCGGCATTACTTCCGGATGTCCCACTTCGCAATACATAGAGTCAATGCTTACGCTATTACATGCGCGTATAATAAATTCGACATTTGATTCAATGTCATCTTTTATGCAGACTTCATCAGCATCCTCATTGTTTCCATGATAAATTGCATAAACCTCATTTACAAATTTTCTAAACTTCACAACAAATTCGGTTTCATCTTGTATCCCCGTCAGATAAATACTTTTGTACTTTATATTATTACAAGAAATAATGTTCATAACGGTTGCAAGAACCGCCTTTCCCATAGAAACGTCCTTTATGTCTGACAGTTCTATTTCCTGCTGTCCCGTAGTAGCAAAGTGCCATACTATCCTTTGGTTGGAAACAACCAATCCATCCGTCAAATTCTGATTACCATAATCGAATATAAGCAAAGGCTTCTCACCCGGCTCACCCGAAAGATAAAATTCCTGCATATTATTTTCAAGTTCCTGCGAAATTGGATTCAGTCCGAAAATATAAACTAAATTTCCAAACTTGTTTGCAGATCCGAATGCCTTCTTAAACGCCACATCTATTTTTTCTTCTGCATTTTCCATTTTCATATTTGGTTGCGGTGCTGTGCAATCTTCGTCACTGGTCCTCTGCCCTCCTGACATCACACCCTTATTAACACCTTCACTCTCATCTGACTGGCTGCCTGCAATGGCTGATAAATTGGAGCCACAATTAGAGCAGAACTTTGCCCCCTCCATTATCTTTTGTCCACAATTGTAACAAAACATGCTTTTCTCCCTTCGTACCAATTTTTATAGTTTTTTTAATTCTCTCACTGCATTCTTTTCCCCATAATGTGCCGCCAACTCCAACCATTTACGGGCAAGTGCTTTGTTCTTTGCAACGCCAATTCCTTCTTTGTACATATACCCCAACCACGACATTGCCAAAGGATGGTTCATTTCCGCTGCATACGAAAGCAAATCTAAAGCCATTATGTAATCCTTTTTATATCCCCCTTCCCCATGTAAATAGAAATATCCGACACTCGCACATGCTGATATCTGCCCAATCTCTGAAAGCTCTGTCAAAATCTCTTCCATGTCCGATACATTACTTTTTTTCCCTTCTTTTTTATACCATTTTCTTTGTATATAGCTTATTAAGTATATTGCATAGTAGTTCTGTAATTCTGCCTGCTCCTTTGCATAGAGCAGCTTACGTTCCAGCCGCTTAAAGTCCTTTCTCTCCATAAGTTCAGCCGCTAATCCGTCAAAATAATCTGTTAATCTCCATTCCGCATATCCATTTTTCCCATCAATCAAATTCCATATTTCACCAACTGTCTTATTCTCTATAAATTCATTTATCTGCTTCTCATATGCCGAATTTTTATTTATCCGCATATTAACATCATCCTCTAACCGTTTCTCCTCATTGATGTTATATTGCAGAATGTACAATTTTCTTTGTATATCCTCTGGTGGGTCATATATCCTTGCTATCTCTTGGATCTGGTGAACCATATCATCAACGCACCCTGTTGATTTTATACCTTGCTTTTTCAACTCATTAATACATCTCGAAACATATTGGGCTTTATAATCGACATATTCATTATAAAAGCCCAGAACATCACACATCTCTGCTATTTCTTCGGAGTGTCCTACCAGCGCATATAGACATTTATAATAGGTAAAGGAAAACGGATTTTCTGTAATCCATGGAAAACTTTCCTCAAGCACCTGCTGCACCGATATTCTGCCGTCATAAAATTGCCCCATAAGGTTTTGCATCCTAATCTGAAGAGAGTCTTCGTTTACCAAACCCATATTCAATCGGATTACATGATATCTTTCCATCAAGCAACAAACTGCATATCCAACCCGAATATCCGCATTATATACTGCATCTGCAACAATTTTTTTATAATCGAAGTTAGAAAACAGCTCTTTTTTCTTTTTATATACATTTTCCATATCCTTTGCATCAGTAAAAGAATCCCCTATCCCTCTAATCACGCCAGTCCCAGCGTTCAGAAGCCCGGCTGTTATGCTTCCCTTAATTGCCCCTCCCAATCCAAATCCTCCGCCCTGCCATCTACTGCGACTGCTTCTCTGAATATTTCTTGCCAACGCAATATCCCTCATTTGGTTTTGCAGTATGTCATATTGCTCTATCAAAATATTTACATCGGAAATAAAGGATTCTTCTATCTGAAACTCACAAACAAACATTTCCTTATTATACTCATATATTCCTGCTTCCAGTAATAACTTAATCGCTATTTCAAAAGATTCATCAAGGTATTTGATGCATTCAAACAAAAATTTTTCATAAACATCGTCGAATGTAGAAATTTCCTGATCAAAATATCCAAAAGCAGATGTTTTATGTGCATATGCCATTGTATTAAATACTTTTCTATATTTAGCATTTTCTAAAATATCCACGTTAAACGTCATTATATTATCACCATTTCCTTATTGTAATATTTTTTTCAATATATCAGTTTCGTATGGAATTATCACTTCCTATTATTCATTGAACTATTCAATATATTTCTTTAATAGCAACTATTGTCGGTTATATCCTTCTGATCTTTCAACCAAAACCTATCTCAGCCATTTCCTGTATGAAAAAGAGGAATACTCTGCTACAACGCAAGAATATTCCTCTTCTCCATTTCATTGTCTACAACATCAACGAATATAAATATCATGCTAGAATCTATCTACACGGTAAGCAGAGCGATACAAACCCGCAGATTAAGACACATGAACAAAATATAACTTATTCTCAATTTTATTACCAAAATATTACCACAGGCAACAACAAGCGCCGGAAAATCCGCTGTTTATGCGGCTTCCCGGCGTTTCGTCGTCTACTCGAACTCAATCGTCGCCGGAGGCTTCGGACTCATATCATAGCACACCCGGTTCACATTCACAACCTCCGCCAAAATCCTCTCCGTAATCTTCTCCAATACATCCCAGTCAATCTTCTCGATGGACGCCGTCATTGCATCAATGGTATTGATGGCACGAATAATCACCATGTACTCAAACACCCTGGCATGATTCTTCATTCCCACAGACTTAAAGTCCGGCACAACGGTAAAATACTGCCATACCTTCTTGTCCAATCCTGCCTTGGCAAATTCTTCCCGCAGGATCGCATCCGACTCTCTGACCGCCTCCAGTCTTTCTCTGGTGATCGCTCCCAGGCATCTCACACCGAGTCCCGGACCCGGGAACGGCTGTCTGTACACCATATCATGCGGCAGTCCCAGTTCTACGCCGCAGGCGCGCACTTCATCCTTAAAAAGCTGTTTTAGCGGCTCCACAAGCTCGAACTTCAAATCTTCCGGCAGGCCGCCCACGTTGTGATGAGACTTCACCATTTTTGCCGTCTTTGTGCCGCTCTCAATAATATCCGGGTAGATGGTTCCCTGTCCAAGGAAATCGATTCCCTCCAGTTTCCTTGCTTCCTCCTCAAACACACGAATAAACTCGCCGCCAATAATTTTGCGCTTCTGTTCCGGGTCTGCCACATTCTCAAGTTTGCCAAGGAAACGCTCAGAGGCATCCACATAAATCAAGTTTGCATGCAATTCATCGCGGAACACTTTCGCAACACTTTCCGATTCGTTTTTGCGCATCAGACCATGGTTGACATGTACGCACACAAGCTGCTGTCCGATCGCTTTGATCAACATTGCCGCTACAACAGAAGAATCCACGCCGCCCGACAAAGCCAGAAGCACTTTCCGATCACCAACCTGCTGTCTGATCAATTCCACCTGATCTTCAATGAAGTTCTTCATGTTCCAATTTGCCTCAGCCCTGCACTCCTCGAAAACAAACTTTTTCAAAGTTTCCTGAGTCGGAAGCTCTGTGAGCTGGGTCTTACATTTCGACTGCGGGTAATCTATGGAAATCATCGGCATGCCCATATCATAAAGCTCTGGTCTGACTTCCACGTCCTTTCCGTCAACCACGCGGTTTTCACCGCCGTTTAACACAATACCTTTCACATTCTTTAAAGCCTTCAGCTCATCCACGGTAATGTCATGCGGATGTATTTCGCTGTATACGCCGAGATCGCGTATTTCGCGGGCGAGCACGGTGTTATTTATGCTTCCCATATCCAAAATGACAATCATATCCTGCTTCATCGGGTAATGCCTCCTTGTCCTCTGTTCTGTCAGTAACTTTCTTTCATCCTGCTGCCTGCACATGCAAAATGCTGCCGCTATTACATTATATAGTAGCTTTCCTCCGAAAATCAACTGAATTATTATATGGAAGCTCATGAAATCAAGAAGAATACCCAGGCTGTCTATAAATGTCGTAAGTTATCAGCAAAGACCAGACCGATCGCTGTTGTGTCAGAACCCACTGAATGATCTAAAATTGTCTTTCGGAAAGTTCTTTAGCCATTTCTCGTATGCCGCCTGATTCCTGCATACCACATAAGTTTCGAAAATATAAAGGCCAAAATCGAAACCGCAATTCCCCAAATCAACTGTAGCAGATCCAGATCTCCTTTGATCACCTGTTCTGGCATACTGTTGACACCGCTCAAGAACATCCAGACTCCCGTCATAAAAATGTAGATCCCCACAAAAATGATAACCCTATCCGATGTCCGGCTCCCCACCCTCATTCCCGAAGAAACCACCACATACAAACACCATACTGATCATGGATATATTTCCATCTTTATGCGTTCACCCAGTGATAACCGCCGAACCTGTACTTTCAAGAACTCCTGTACGCCAAACAGCTCTACCAGTTCGCCAAGTATCTGCCTCTTTTTCGTAATATGCAAAGTCCTGCGTCAGATTTTTTACTACAATTCCTTCTATAAATGTACCCCATTTTGCAATGCTGCAATGCAATACGCATCAAAAATTCGAAGTAACACTCTCCCCCCGCTCTTCAAGCATATTATTGCAGGCCGCTTCTTTTCCTTCCGAAAGGCGTATCGTCTTAATCTCAAAGGGCGTAAAGGAAAGGATAAATTCTCTTCCCAGGGAAGGTATCTTACATTGTGCCGATGTATTCCTGCCTGCCGCTTCATAAGCCCTCAAGATGATATCTCCGCTTCCATCCTCTGCTTCCTTTACCACTTCCACAAATATATTGTTCTCACTTACCTGCAGGAAGGAACCTTTCTGGGGAAGCTTCCCTTTGTGGTAGGTTTCAAACAAAGCAATGGGCTTTTCATTCAGAATCTTTGCCCGCTTGACGGTATCCGCCTCCTCCCAGCTTCCGTCGTGAGGATAAAGGCCGTAAGTGAACGTCTGCACACCCTGATCCAGATATACATATTCCAGTTCACAATCCGGCACGTAAGGCTCGTGCTGGGCATATATCGGGCTTCTGAGTATCGTCAGTTCCCCGTTCTTTCCTGCCGTGTCCGCCGCAAATTTGCCATCGTTTAAAATAGAAAGTCCATGAACCATCGTGTCTAACCCGGGCGCCGCTCCCTCCAGATCAAACCATGTCTGCACCGGGAACTCCTCCCCGTCAGGCTCTCTCTGGGCCACACCATAGGGAATTTCGTAGCTGGCCCTCAAATAATTCATATTCATGGGGAAGCGCAGTTTCAGCATGGACATCTTCTCATGCCAGTCCACTGTCGTTTCCACGGAAATAAAATCCAGCTCCTTGTAGATGGAAAAGTCCTGGAACATTCTGGAATTACCATACACACTGGTCACCCGGATCACCGCCTTCACAGGACCATTTTCGATGCGCTGCACCTTCACTGCTTCAAATCGTCCGATCTCCTCATCGAAAATACGCACACCATGAGACCAGGTATCGCTCTCGTCCTTCATCACCACGGGCACTGCCGCAGGAGCGGAAAAGTATTCTGTCCCATCATTCTTTTTCACCAGGGAAGAAATATAGCCCTTTTCATCAAATTTAATCGAGAACCATTTATTTTCCGCACTGGTCTGGGTTGAACTTATATTTTCAAACTGCCTGCCCTTTTCCCTCACGGCAAAGCGATAGGTACGATAGCCCAGAGACGGCAGCTTCGCCACAAAGGCTATCCGACATCTTCCGTTGCTGGAAGCTTTGGACTGGACAATCTGATAGGGAATCTGGTTATCCTCCTCATCCAGAAGCACAGTATGCTCCTTCAGAGAAAGGGATTCCACTGCCACCTCCGCCATGGTCTCAAAAGGGTTTGGATTCATCACCACCAAAGGTTTCATCCCCTCCTCCATTGGAATGTCGATATTCCAGCTGATCGACTGTATGGCACTGTTCAACTGTCTTCCCGCTATATGCAGCGCATAATCATAATCCTCTCTGGCGTCCACATAAGCTTCTTCTAAGCTGGTGCCTGCCAGAATATCATGGAACTGGTTAAACAGCGCTATTTTCCATGCCTTGGTCAGTTCTTCTCTGTCATGCTTTCCGGCAGACAGGATTTTTGCCATGACAGAAAACTTTTCTGCCATGCGGAGCCTGTTTTCTGCCTTTCTGTTCAGATTCTTCACCTCAGAATGGGCACTGTAACAGCCGCTGGCATGATGAAGCAGTTCTCCTGTCACCACAGGAAGGACTCTGCCCGACTGTTCCACATCTTTAAAGTAATCTACCGGGGAAGCAAAAATCAGCTCTGGCATATCCTCTCTCTTATTCATGCCCAGAATACTTTCGATGTTCTTTTTGGTAGGACCGCCGCCATGATTGCCTACACCGTAAAAGCACATGATGCCGTTGCCGGGATTCTTGATTTCCCCTGCGCACCGCTTTACATGTTCCTCGATTTCCTCTGGCCAGGTACAGTACTCAAAAGGAATCCGAAAAGCCTTCACCTGTGAACCATCTGCGGATTTCCACAGGAAAGTTTCCCCGTCCACGCCTTTTTCGTGTCTGCCCGGACGCATGAACACATAATAATCCATGCCTGATTTCTTCAGAATCTGCGGCAGATTCCCGTTATGGCCAAAGCTGTCCACGTTATAGCCGCACACCGCTTTCACACCGAATTTTTCCTCAAAATATTTCTGCCCGTAAAGTCCCTGACGGACATAGGACTCTCCTGCGGGCGCATTGCAGTCCGGCTGGATCCACCAGCCGCCCACAATAATCCAACGGCCTTCTTTTACACGCTCTTTTATTTCTTCAAACATGGCCGGATCATTTTCCTCCACCCATTCATAGAAGGAAGCGGAACTGCCTGTGAAAATAAACGCCTCATATTCTTTCATCCGGTCCAGCACGGAACGAAAGGTGGCTTTGATTTCCTGAAATCCCTCCTGCCACCGCCACATCCACACGGGATCAATATGTGAATTTCCTATCATATATAATCTCTTATCTTTTTTCATGATCTTAGCATCCTTCCTTTCTCTTTATTCCTTCCGAAAGCGCCTTTCGCGCTCCTGTTCTGACAGCGGCGCTGCCACGTTCTCTTGCCTGCAAGAGCCCACATTCCCCTTCCCTGCTCCCCAGAAGGAACAGGCTTCTGTTTAAAAGCACCCACAACATCTGCCATCTCTGACTCATCAGGCCCGTTTTGTTCTCTTCCGCAAAGGCCTCCCTAAATTCCGGCAGCTTTATGAGCCTGCTAAGAAGCGGGATAAATTCTTTCCTTCCGCTGTGTTCCCCGGCATAGGCGATGGAGTCCATATAGGGGAAAATCCCTTTCTCAATGGCTTCATAATCCCTCTCCTCCTCTGCCAGTCTATCCGTCACCAGTTCATAAGGCTTCATGGAAAAGCACCTTCCATGGGATAACAGATTCAGTTCGTAAACCAGCTCCGGCATTACTCCATGGTCGGGCAGAAGCTGCACACACATGCAGGAGCCTTTTCTCTCAGGAAGAAGCGGCGCACTCACCGCAAGCTTACGCAAAATGTGCGCCTCCATTTCCTCTGTATAGGCATCTCCGCCATGGAACAGAGCCAGTTTTTTCAAGGTAAAAAGTACTTTCTGTAACTCATTCTTATCTGCCGTTTCCTTTTCGATTTCTGTCTCAATCGTCCCGATTCTCTCCATAACCGCAGAGAGAACCTCCTTACGCTCTCCATATACCAGCGCCAGCAAAGGGCTGACCCTCTTTTCCTCATAAGCAAAAGGCACGTCTATCCAGTGCGTTCTCTCTGCACTCCCAATCAAGGCTGCGGCCTCCCGCAGCGTGCTGAAATTCTTTTCACAGGGAAGGGTAAGGAAATCTCCTGTTTCTTTCTCTATCCAGAGGCGGCACTGTGCCATGGGCAGCTTTTCCACATCCGTCCCCGCCAGCACAGCCTTCGCCGCCAGAAGTCCCAGCACCGCGCCCTGATGCATCAGATCACGCTGCATCCGAAGGCCGGGAAAGGCATTGTGCTCGGCAGAGATGGCCTTGCCCGCCACCAGCAGTCCTTCCATCCGTTTTTTCTCACCATCCACCGGTAAGCAGGCACCCAACGGAATCTGCATCCTCATCTGGGGCACCAGATAACCGCAATAGACAGAATCTGCATCCAGTTTTCCCTTGGGATCATAATTAGAAAAGCAGGTATAAATGCCGTCCTCATAAGTGCCAAACAGGCACACATCCTGAAGACCGATGACTCTTTCACCCAGGATATGCCTGCTTTCTCTGACGCTCACATATGAGCCGTGATCAAACAGCTGCCCGCCTCTTCTTCTGCCGGTGATGATAAAGTCTGTAAAATCTTCCGTATCGTCCAGTCTCACCATGGCGGAAAAATTGTTCTGGTAGCTGTCTGGGCTGCCATACTGCGCCAGCGACCCCCAATAGGTAAAGCCGTCACGTTCCGACCCATAGACGCTGTCCGCTCCTGCCGCAACAGCCAGATCGCCGTCCCCTGTGGCGTCAATGATAATCCTGCCATAGCACATTTCCTTGCCGCCTCTGCCTGCGCATCTGACGCCCACAATGCGGCCTTTCTCTCTGGTTACATCATAAACCAGTCTGCCGAACCGTATCTCCACGCCTGCCTGCAGACAGAGTTCTAATAGCACCAGTCCCTTGATGCCCCCATGGAAAGCATCATATCTGCCGAACATACCGGCAGGACGCTCTATGCCGCAGCTTTCACACAGCCTGTCCACCCTCTCATCCACTTCCTGTGTATCCAGGAAGGATGTGCCGAACCAGTAAGCGTTCACGCCGCCTAATGTAGCAGTACCGCCTAAATCGTACATGGGCTCAATCAGCACTGTCCTGGCACCGCCTCTTGCCGCATACAGGGCTGCCATCGCCCCTGACGTGCCTCCGCCCGCCACAATCACATCAGCGATTTCCACAGCCTCAGGTTCTTTCGCAGACACCTTTTTCCCGTCTCTCCCGACGGTACTTCCATCCATATCCCACTTTCCTGACACACAATTGCTTTCCAGTCTGCCGACCCACCGGTCTGCAAACCTGCCCAGAACAAGACAGGGATTATCCTTCTGCCTTCTTCGAAACTCCGCGAGCAATGCCTGTCTAAGCGCCAGCAGATTTTCCGCCGGAGTCTTTGTTCGGTCACTGACAAGGGAAGCCTCCAACAGCCCGCAGGTTCCATCCCTGTTATCTCTGGTCCAGGCCCGCAGGGAAATCCTGCCTTCTAAGTCTTCCTCTTCCTGTTGCCACTGCACTTCTTCGCAGGAGACGGAAATAAGACCGCCCTTCCCTGCCAGACAGACAGTCCGAGGAGCCAAATCCATCCTTTCGCCCCGCTGTCCACTTATCTCTTCCACAAAGTACAGACCGTAATAAAACCTTACACCCGCCTCCAGGCAGCGTTCCTCCAGATATTGTTTGCACCTGTCGGGAATCATCACACCGCCGTCAAAACATTCCTCCGGGAAAAATTCTCCCGGAACCTCCCGCCTTTCATACCGGCACGGCCCACAGATATCCACAGCCAGATAGGTCTCCTGCACAGCCAGCATGACTTCCTTCCCCTGGCCTGCCAGTTCCATTGCTCTGCATACTCCACGGAAAGTATTGTCCAACAGAAGGTACTGTGTCCGCCACGCTTTGTTCCTTACCACGCGAAATCCTCCGTCAGGGTCAGCTTCCTTTCTCCGCCTTCCTTGTCTATATAGGTAATTTCAAAACCCTTCTCCGTAAGCCGCGTTGTCAATGTGGCCTTTAAAGCGCCAGCCTGCCAGGAAATCTGTATGATATCGTCCGCCGTATCATGTACCGTCATGTCCCCGTCAAACACAGGATAATCGTTTCTGAACTGCATCAGCCGGCGCAGCTTCTGCACCACAGGTTTTTTCACCAGTTCCCGGATTTCCTCCACCCTATAGTCATGGCGGCTGATATTTCTGTCATAGTTGGTGCGCTCCATCAGCTCGTAGTCGTTTTCACCCGCCAGAAGTCCCATATAATACACCTGCGGAATACCCGGTGTGAAAAACTGCAGCGCTCTTGACAAGAGATACGCCTCATCGTTTTCCCCTACGGCAGAATAATAGGAACAGTTAATCTGATAGACAACCTTTTTCCCGGCAGAGCCTGCGCTGTAATCCCATTTAAAGTTCGCACCGTACTTTTCCGTCTGGTCAATGACTCCCTGCAATTCCTCCAGGCTTAACAGATCCACCACATCCACCGTCCCAAGACCATCGTGCGTATCCAGGGTGGTCTGCTGGTTTTTCGGGCAGATGGAAAGCCAGTGTTTCATTCTTGCGCCGCTTCCCGTATAAAGGGTATGAAGCGTCATCACCGGCAGCACAAAATCGTATACGGCGTAGCCGTGATCTGAAATCTTCATCTGCACGGAGTAGTGGTCGTGAATCTCCGGCAGCATGGGAATCTCTTTTTCATCCAGTATTTTCTGAATCCTGTCCATCATCTCCCAGATCTCCGGCTCCAGGAAGAAGCAGGCAGTGTCAATTTTCTTGGTTGCAAAGGCAAAAGCGTCCAGGCGAAGCTGGGAAAGTCCGTGATCCATCAAGAACCGCAGTGTCCTCTCCACATAATCCCATGTCACCTGTCTGCCCAGATCAAGATCCATCTGCTCGTCGTCAAAGGTACACCAGATTTTTTCCGTCGTTCCGTCCGCAAAGGCGATCTCCTCGCAGGGCGCGCAGGGCTTTCTCTTATTCAAAAGATCCACCTGCTCTTTGGTCGGTTCCCCGTCCGGCCAGAAGTTTTTGAACCGCAAAAACATGTCCGCATAGGCAGAATCGTTGTGCTTCTCGATGAAGTCAAGAAACTCCGGGCTTCTTCTGGACAGATGATTGATCATAAAATCAAACATCAGTTCATAATCCTTAGAAAGCGCCAAAATATCGTCCCAGTCTCCAAATTTTGCGTCCACTTTCGTGTAATCCACAGGCGCAAAACCCCGATCTCCCGAGGATGGAAAGAAGGGCAGTATGTGAATGGAACCGATCTCTCTTTTGAAATAGGTGTCCACCATTTCCTTTAATTCTTTTAAATTCTTCCCAAAGCTGTCCGCGTAAGTGATCAGCATAATTTTATTTTTCATGTGTATCTGTTTCCTTTCCCACTAATATGCCTGCCATTACCGCCGCTCCTGTTGCGGCTTCCTCTTCCCTGTCGGTAAACGCCGCCGGCAGTTTCCATTTCTTTTCTATTTCCTCACGCAAAAGAGGATTCTTCCGAATGCCGTTTCCAGACGCCGTGATCCCGGTTCTTCCGCTTCGCAGTTCCTCTGGAAATCCCTGATACAGGCTGTACAGCTCCTCGGCCATTCCCGACACGAACCCCCTCACCAGATCGGCTCCGTGGAAATTCTCTTCTCCCAGTCCCCAAATGCCGGATTTTGCGCTTTCTCCACCCTGCCCTGTCTCTCTTTCCCCATAGAGAGCGGGCAAAACACGCAGATTCGTCACTTTCTGTTCTCTTCCAAGGCGTTCCATGCCCTCATACACTGCCGCCAGTTCCACGGGCGTTCCGAAAAACTCTACCATCTCCTTGAAAAATACCGCCAGTCTCTCGTATACCTTGCCTCCGTTTACCGAAGCCCCCACATACAGCCAGCCGCCGCCCGGAAAGGGCCTCACTTCTCCTTTTCCCGTTTCATACAGTTTTTCGGAAAATACCGAAACCTGAGAACCCGTTCCCACGTTCACGCTGATACTTTTCTCTTTGTCTCTGACTGCACCGAGGAAACTTGCCTGATTGTCCCCCACCGCGCCAAACACCGGGATCTCCTGATAGGTTCCCATCACTTTTCCTTCCGTCACCTCAGGATAATAGGAGATATCAACGCCCGCCTTTTCCATGACCGAAAGGGCAAACTGCCGCCTCCTCAAATCAAAACCGCCAAAACTGGCAGCTATGGTCACATCCGCCAGCGCCTCTTTTTCACCTGTCAGTTTCATTGCCAGATAATCTCCGATGTTTACAAAGGACACCGCTTCCCCGGGAATCTGTCCATTCTTTTGCAGATAAAAATGGGTCACGCTGCCATAGCCGGCATATAAGCACATCCCGGTCTGTTCGGAAAGATACCCAGCATAGCTCTTTCCCGTCTGGTAATGTTCGCCGCTCCACTCGTTTTTCCAGGTGTAATAGGGGCTTACCGCATTCCCTTCCTGATTCACATACAAAATTCCGTGCATCTGCGCGGAAATACCGATTCCACCGATCCGTCTCACGCTTTGTTCCCCGCCTCCCGGACGACTCTCTTCGCCCTGCAGACATACGTCCTCAAGAAGATCCTCCAGTATTCTCCGGGCAGTAACAACAATCTCCTCCGGATCCTGTCTGAAGCCTGCTCCCTCCAGAAAGTGATTCTCCCCATGAAGTTCCCGCACTACCTTGTCATGCAGGGTGTCATATAACACACCGCAGATCGAAGTAGTGCCGATATCGAGTCCAATGAAAAACATACTGACTGCCCCTTTCTTAAAAACGCAGTTCCACCACGCTGTTGTCTTTTGAAATGTTCACCCCGTACAGGCTTCCTCCCATCGACTCATATGCACATTCTCTGCCGTTTAGGAGTACTTGTCCGGGTTTTCTTTTTGCTGCAAAACCGAAAGTTCCCGGCTCCGTCACAAGGACTCCCACAGCATCCTCTTCTTCCCAGAGCCTGCGGATGCCGCCGATCCCGATGTACTTTTCCAGAATACCGATAAGCTGTATCTGCCTGTCCGGCAGAATCAAATACAGCTCCCCTTCCCCAAAGGCAAGGCTTACAGGCACCTCACAGCTTTCCTCCAAAGGTGATATCTTCCGTCCCGTCCAGTGATAGACCAGCCATTTATGATCTGAAAGCTCCGGGATATCCTGTACACGCAGGACACCTTCGCACCGCTCTTCCTCCTTGTGGATTGAAAAAGCCGCAACAACATAGCACTCCGCAAAACGGTTCCATATCTTTAACGGTTTCCCGCTGGTTACGGGATCTTCCAGCAGGCAGTCCGTCGTGGGCATTCCCACACCGTCGCAGCGGATTATACTGCCGTCTTTCCTGATCAGCGGCCATATATAAGCGGGGTCTGTTTCCCCGACTTTATCGCTCACATACACCGGGCCTCCACTAACTGCCCGCAGCATGGAATGACAGCGGTTTTCTCTGTGGTCTGTATAATACATATCCCAGTCTCCCCAGTAGAACTGCCCCTGCAGCAGACTGTTATAGCCATTCTGGATCACATGCTCTCTAAAACCGTTCTTTTCATTGGGCACAAAATCGTCGCTGCTTCTGGAGACAGCGCTGGAAGGGCGGTTCCACATATCTTCACTGGCCATGCCCATACAATTTATGATGCGGTTCTCAAAGTGGAGCGCTGCGGAGGCATTCAATCCTTTTTGTATCTCCCGGCCCGCTTCCCCGTAAGTCTTCATGCCGCCGTATGCCAGGGAAATAGCGCTCTGGCCGTCCACCTTCACAAAATCTATACCGCAGTGATTTTTTAACCAGGCGTGCCATCGGTCATAGAACAAAAATGCCCTGTCCGCTGACGGCGCCGGCAGAAGCCTGCCGTCAGGAAGACGTTCCAGTCCTGCCCGCAGTGCATCATGAGCTGGTGTTCCCTCCTTGGTCCCGTTCCAGTAACCCATCACCGCATGCCAGACTCCGACTTTCCCGATGCCATATTCCTCCTTGAGTTCCCTGACACAGCCGCCAAGTCCTTCCGAAAACTGACTTTCCCGCGCGTCCAACCCTGTTAGCGTCTTCTCTTCGTAGTCTGCAGAAAGCCAGCCGTCATCAATCAGCACCCATTTGACCGGAACCGTTTTTTCCCGGAATTCCTGCATCTTTTCCATGATGCCCCGATGAGATACCTGATGATAAAAGGCATCCCAGCTGCACCAGCCAAAATATTCAAACATTTCCGGGTAATTTCTGCGCTTTCTCATCATAGATTCTCTGCCCAGATACAGCAGCGCCTCCTCTGCCGCCCTCTCGCAGCATTGATAAGGATCCTTCCCCGCAGCAATCACAAGGCTTAAGTCAAAAAGACGATTCCTATTCCCCGCTCCCGGCGCCATCCGTATCAGGAGTCTGTCTTCATCCTTCCCGTACATGTCCGTCCTGCACACTTCTCCGCAAACCGAAAGTAGCACGAAATACGCTTCCGCCTTTCTAATAAGAAGCATCTGGGTTCTGTTTGGTAATTCGGAAAGTTTCCTGATAAAGGCCGGCCTGACCCACCAGTCCTTGTGCTGGTAGACAACCGTTGCACACTCTACTGCCGGAAGTTCAAGCTCATATGTCAGCCCTTCCCTGGCATCATAATACTTTTGCGGGCCGAAACATGGCTCCTGCACGTTGATTTGTCCCTCTGGGCAGATCAATGCCGTATCTTCCTTGCAGTGCACTTTAAGTTCCTCCGCTTTCCCTTCCTTCGGACATAAAGAAAGCAGAAAAACCACTCCGTCATCCCAAACAATTTCCTTTTCCCTGCACTGAGTCGTTGTTCTGCTTTGAAACATAATGCTCTCCCGTCATTTAATTTTTCATAAACACTTCATTTACTCTTTTATTAAAAAAATGATCCGCAACAATTTCTCCGGCTCCTATCGCACCTGCACTTTCTTTCAGGGAAGAGACCAGCATTCTGTTCTCCTTTGCGCCCTTCACCTTTCTCTGGTCTGCCACGTCCTTTACGATATCAAAATACATGGGGTATCTCTGAATCAGTATTCCTCCCATAATTACAATCTCCGGATCCAGAATATTGATCAGGCTGCTGACGGCCACCCCCAGATAATATGCCGACTGGTTCAGAATGGACATCGTGAGCATGTCTTTCTTTTTCGCCATCTCAAACACATCCTCAATGAGCAGCTCATTCCTCTTCTGATAAAGCGGATGCTTCTCTTTCTGTTCCAGCTGTCTGCCCAGGGCTTTCAACACCGCAATTCCTGAACTTACTGCCTCCAGACATCCCTTGTTGCCACAGTTGCACAAGGGCCCGTTGATATCCAGCGTAATATGACCAAATTCTCCTGCAATGCCATTGGCACCGATATTCAGTTTACCGTCAATGATGAGTCCGCTTCCGATGCCCATATCCGCATCCACATAGACCAGCGTACTGCAGTCCTTCGCTTCTCCGCACCAGTACTCTCCGAAAGCGATCACATTCGTATCTTTATTGAGAAAAACCGGAAAGCCCGTGTTCTCTTCCAGTATTTCCCGCAGGGGAAGATAATTCAAAATGGGCATATTGGGCGGCGTCAGCATCATTCCGTTCTCATAGTCTATGGGGCCGGGCGCTCCCACACCGATTCCAAGAATCTTTTCCCTGCTGATACCGGAGCTTTCTATGACCCGGTTCACTGCCTGAATCAGCACATCCACAAATTCATTCTGCCCCACAAATTCCTTGTCCGTGGAATACTTTTCCATGGCGAGTACCTGCCCCTGCAGGTTCATAAGCACCACGCCGGTGACAAACTTGTTGATATGAATACCGATGCTGTAGCGGTAATTCTCATTGATGGCATATGACACCGCTTTTCTCCCGATGCCTGTGGATTCCATCTGGTCGCTCCTGATCAGATTCAGTTCTTCCAGCTCAGCCAGAATCTTTTTGATCGCCATAAACGTCAGTCCCGTTACGGAGGCAAGTCCCGCCTTTGTAGCCGTCCCGTTTTTTCTGATATAGTTTAAGACCGACCTTCTGTTATAATTTTTAAGCTGCACCTGATTGTTTTGTTCCGCCATCATTTTCTCTTTTCCTTTTTCAATATCAAAAGTATTTTATATTATTTTTATTATACTTCATATTTTGTCAAAAAAGGATAGGAAATTGAAAAATCAGCCCTTTACCGCTCCTCCCAGATTCATACCGTCTGTGAAGTATTTCTGTAAGCACATAAACACCACAATAATGGGCAGAAGCACGATACACGATGCCGCCATCAGATAATTCCACTGCGTATTCGACTGACTCACAAAAATCTTAAGACCGATTTGCAGGGTAAATCTGGCTGTGTCCGTCAAATACAGCAAAGGCTTTAGGAAATCATTCCAGCTCCAGTTAAAGGAGAGAACTACAACCGTCATAATGGCTGGTTTTGCCATAGGGAGCATAATCTTTCTCCAGATACAAAAATGTGACGCGCCATCCATCTGTGCCGATTCGATTACCGAATTGGGAATGCCCGCATAAAACTGACGAAGCATAAAGATAAAGTATGCCGACCCCATAAACTGTGGAACAATCAGCGGCAGGTAGGTACCCACCCAGCCCAGTCTGGCGTAAAGCACATACTGGGGAATCATCGTCACAAATTCCGGAATCATCATGGTGCCCAGAATAATCGTAAACAAAATATTTCTTCCCGGAAATTTAATCTTTGCAAAACCGTAAGCCACCAGAGAGTTGGCAAGCACACCTCCCAGAATGGCAAATCCCGCCACAAACAGGGAATTCAAAAACCATCCCGTAAAATCTGCGCTCATCCATGCATCCTTAAAATTACTCCATACAGGATTATGGGGATACCATGTGATCGGATAGGTAAAAATCTCATCCATATCCTTAAGAGCGGTGGAAACCATAAACCACAGCGGCATAAGAACCGTCAGCGCCGCCGCTGCAAGGAGAATAAAGCAGACCGTATCCAAAATCCGTTTTTTTCTCTTTCTGCTTGTCAAGCCGCCTTTTATTACCGTATGTTCCGTTCCGCGCATCAAGTCTCACCTTCTTCCGTATGAACCCAGTATTTAGATGCAGCCAGATTGATCAGTGTGATCGTCATAACAATCACAAGAAGAAACCAAGCCATAGCCGAAGCATACCCCATATTGTATCTGGTAAACGCTTCATCATAAATGTGCAGATTGTAGAAGAGCAGTGATCCCGCTGGATCTCCCTTTCCGTTCTTGCTCATAACAAGCGCTTCCTGAAATACCTGAAAGGCTCCCGTCATATTGGTGATAATGTCAAAGAAAATTATGGGAGATATCTGTGGCAGAGTAATCTTTCTGAACTTCTGCAAAAAGGTCGCGCCGTCGATATCTGCCGCCTCATACAGATCCTTGGAAACCGAATTCATGGATGATAAATACAAAAGCATACTCGTTCCCAGCGCCCACACCCTCATCATCACAAGAGAAGGCTTTGTCCATGCGGGATCTGCCAGCCAGGAAGGGCCTTCAATCCCAAACAGCCGAAGAACCGAATTGACCAGACCACTCTGAGGAGCCAAAAGCTGAATCCAGAGCTGGTATACCGCCACGCCGGAAAGAACGGTGGGCAGATAGAACAACATCCTGAAGACAGGCGTCCCTTTCACTTTGCGATTTAACAGCGTCGCCAGAAAGATGGCGCACACACAGGAAGCCGGAACCGCCAGCAGCACATAGTAGAGCGTATTCCCCAGCGACTTCCAGAATACGGGATCTTTCTTAAACATCCTGATATAATTCGCCACCCCGATGAAGTCCATTCTGGAGGTCATGTTGTAATTGGTAAACGATGCGTACAGCGAAAACAGCAGCGGCCCTCCCGTAAGACAGATAAATCCGATGACCCACGGACTGATAAACAGCCACCCCGCACGCGCTTCCTTCTTTTCCCTTTTTGTCATTCCACGCTTCATATTTCCCATTCCTTTTTAAAAGAAAAATATGCTTTCAAGAAATCCGTTCTCTGCCGCACATTACATGCGGCAGAGAGGGATGGGTGAAAACTTTCCTTATTTATTGTCTTCGACAAGCTGGACCACCTGGGCCTGCGCCTCATCCAGCGCTTCCTGCGGCGTCTTGTTTCCAAGGATGATCTCGTCAAGATAAGGAAGCACGATGTCGGATGCGCCGGGCGCCGTCAGTCTGTCAAGGGTAACTACCGTGGCAGGCATTGCCTCCAGTGCCGCCTCAAATACAGGAATCTCCATCAGAGAAGGATCCTGTGACGCTTCGATATTGGCAACCGTATCATACACCTGAGATGCCCAGTATACCTGTGACTCTTTGCTTGTAATGAACTTTGCAAACTCCCACGAACCCGCTACGTCCTTTGCGCCGTAAGGAATTTCCACGGAGAAACCGCCGCCCCACGAATAGTGCTCACCGCCTTCTTTTAGCGCAGGCATCATGGCAACGCCATAGTTCTTTTCGGGTGCAAAATCGCGGACCTTGGTAAACTCTGTAGGTGTGTTCACCCACATGGCAACCTTGCCGGCCACGAAAGGATTGGTCATACCGCTGCCAAACTCTGCGGAAAAGCTGTCCAGTTCCTTCTTGCCGTAATACTCATAGAAATCGTTGTAAATGTTTTCAAACAGCTCCACTTTTTCGGGTGTGTTTACCGTAACATTTCCGTCTGCATCGGTATAGTCTTTACCGTCTGCGCTGAATGCCCATGCATTCCACTCGAGGGTGCCCGGATAAAAGCCAAGGCGGTCATAAGAACCGTCATCCTTTTTCACATCCAGCTTTCTTGCATATTCCACCAGCTCGTCCCACGTCTGGGGCGGTGCCTCCGGATCCAGTCCCGCCTCTGCAAACGCATCCTTATCATAGTAAAGAATTCTTGTATCTGTTACATAAGGCAGTCCGTAAACCTTGCCATCATAGATCATGGCATCCATAAGCTGCGGGTAGAACTGATCGGTAAAGCCCTCGCCTTCCTGGGCAATCAGATCTGTAAGATCGGTGGCCTGATTAGCCTGCCCTCTGTGAGTCACAGTACGGATATCCTGAATGATGATATCAGGCGGGTTACCTGCCGCCGTTGCCGCGAGAGCTTTTGTCCATACATCACCCCAGGGATAATTTACATGTACCACCTCGTATTTGTCCTGAGATTCGTTAAAGTTCTGGCAAAGCTGCTCGATCACATATTTGTACTGTCCGTCTCCCCACCAATCCCAAATCTCAAGTTTAACCCTTTCTCCGGAAGCAGACGCTTCTGTCTCTGTGCTCTCCGTTCCCGTCGTCTCAGTATCCTGCGCCGCATCTGACGATTCAGGCACTCCGCTGTCCGCCGTTCCAGTGGAATTTGTGTTTCCGCAGCCCGTAAGGCTTGTAATGCCGATGGCTGCCGACAGCATCAATCCGATTAATTTCTTTCTCTTCATTCTTTTTCCTCCCTAATTAAATTTAATTTAATTTTCTTGGAAAATACTTTTGTTCAGTATTTGCATCTTCTAATATACACGTTCATTCGCCCCTTGTCAATCTTATTGATCAAATTAAGTTTAATAAATGCTTTTTCATTATTTTTCCTAATATGAGCAAATAAATTTTGTTAAATCTTTACATTTTTAGCTATTTAGCACATATTTTGTCTTCGCTTATTTCTTTTTTCTGTTTCTGTTTCTCTTTCGAAAACAATTTATATTATATTAAGTTTAATTATTTTGCGTTTGGCAGGAAATCCAGACACCTGTGCAGGCAGCTCCTGCGTGAACTTCTCACACTATTTTCTCCTCTTTTTTCGCACAAAATTCCCTTATGCTGCCAATATCTTTTCACAGCAGACCATCCCGGCAGTATTTTAGCCGTCTCCACGCCCGAAAACTCCTCCCGTTACTCTCCCGGGAAAAAATAGTCTTCCAGCATGGCGCACAGCGCATGATAAATGGGAAGATGAAACTCCTGTATATCCGCCGTCATCTGCGCCGGAACAACCAGACACACATCGCTCAGTTCTCTCATCGCGCCCCCGTCTTTCCCCGTCATCGCTATGACTTTCATCCCCTTCGCCGCCGCCACCTTCGCCGCCGAAATCACGTTTACAGAATTTCCCGAGGTACTCAGCCCCAAAAACACATCGTCCTCCGCGCCATATCCATAGACCTGCTGGGCAAACACCATTTCAGGATCAACGTCATTCAAAAATGCGGTGGAAAGCGCGCTGTGCTGGGACAACGCGATCGCGGGAAGCGCCCCCTGAAGCTTTTCCCCCTGCTCCCCAAAACGGATTTTTTCTGCTGCCGGAAGCTTCCGCTGCTTATAAAAGCCTTTCATCAACTCTCCCACGATATGGTCGGAATCCGCTGCGCTTCCGCCATTCCCGCAAACCAGCAGCTTGCCTCCTTTCTCATAACTGTCTTTCATAATGTAGAACACCAGTTCTATCTCTTCTCTCATCCCGGCAAGCATCGGATAACGTTTCATCAAGCGCTCTAAATGTTCCATTCTGCTTTTCCTTTCCTCTCATCGCCGCCACGCTTCCTTTGGTCTCTTCCTGCCAGACTCACAGTTCCAGAAGATCCGTCTTTTGTATCTTCCTGCCATCCCTGCTGATCTTGTAAGTCACTATTTCATGGTGGCCCACAAAAACAGGGTAACTCTCTCCCCGGAAATGCAGCCTTGTTGACGTGTCTTTTCCCTCCGTTTCCAGAAGCCGCAGCACAAAGTCCCCGTCGTCTTCCGCCTTCTTTACAAGAACAAGGGATACATTTTCCGCCTCAACCCTTCCAAGAGAAAAACGGTTCCACACCTGTCTCCCCCTGCCCGAAGAAGCATGGGCGCTGTCCCCCAGATATTCATATGCGCCGCCAATCTTATCTGCAATGCGGTACAGCTCCCTTTCCGGCAAAACGTCTCCGTGTGGCTTCAACACAAGCCAGAACGTCTGGCTTCCGATATCCGTATATTCATATGTCTCCTGCTCATTCCACCAGTCGGGACTGTTGCCCTGGGCATAGATCGCGCTCCTCACCGCCGTAATCTGCACCCTGCCCTCCTCCACATTAAACGCATACTTGCCGTCGTTGGCGATGGCCAGGCCACTCCCTGCCCCATCGCTGATATCCAGAAATCTCTGCATGTTGTATTCCACATCGTCACGAATGGTGCGGCAGACTGTGCCGTAAGCTGCTTCCGCCCGTGTTTCCACAACATCCGCTCCAACTGGATACGCCAGTTTCAGAAGATGCCATCTGTGGTTGAACGTAAGCCTGTTCTCCACCCGCAGCTCCCTTTCCCGCGCGCCCAGATAGTAGAGCTGTTCCAGTCTCGTGTCCTCATAAAAAAGGCGTACCCGTATCACTTCCCGGAGTTTTCCGCTTTCCACCTTTTCTATGCAATCCAGACGAAAGTCCACATGTAAATCCTCATATCTTCTGCCCTGGATATGCCCCCACGCATCCCTCTCATCCGCATACATACGCAGAGATGCCGCTCCAGTCAAGGCATTATAACCCGTCTTTTTATCTGTTAAGGAAGAAAGCATGCCCGTTCTCGCGTCAAATTCTGCCAGCAAATATGCATTTTCCAGCCGCAGGGCATCGGGCTTTTCTATCTCCATATGAGGAGTGGATTCCAAAGAAGGCTTCTCCTTCACCACCCTGTACTGCACAAAGCCGCACGCCGGAATGGATGCGTAAAACACAAATCTTCTCCTGCCTCCCAAGGTGGTGTGCCGCACTTTCGCGGCAGTGTGTATCCTCTGGTAAGGCATTTCCCTGCCGTCTTGATCAACCAGCTTTAACGGACTCTGGCAAAACCACTCAAGTTCCACCTCCACATAATCCTCATATGGCATACCTCCTGTGTGAAACAAAAGCAGCGGGAATCCCTCTCCCCTCGTATCCTGCGCATTCACTATGTGCTGGATGGCCAGCGCCTTTATTTCTCCCGCCCGGGCGCAGACGCCGGATATCTGCATAACAGCTTCGTCCCTTGCGGATTTGATGGTGGTGCCGCCCAAGGTGTCATGGAACTCATTGAAATGAATCACCTTCCAGAGCCGCTCCATTTCTCCCGCTTCCTTCATAAAATCCCCGCAGATATCAGACGCCATGCTCATCAGCGTATCCGCCTGCAAAAGACGCCTCTCTGCCTGCCGCATTTTCTGCTTAAAAAGAGAATCAATCGAATAACAGCCTTGATTGATCCGCTCAAAGGCACCCGTCAGAATCGGAAGATTTTCCTCACCGATATCCCGCAGAAACTCCGTGTAGCTCGAAAATGTAATCTCCGCTTCCTGCATGGTTTGCTGCAGCCAGTGAATGGTACGAATATTTTCTATGGTAGGTCCGCCTCCGTGATTGCCGACACCGTAGCAGCAGACCATCCTGTCATAGTCTTTCGTCCGTTCCAAAGTGACCTTCACGTTTTTCACCGTAGGCGTATGAAACCACGTTGTGTATTCCGCCGGAAGACAGACGGCATTTACCTGACTGCCATCTTTGCTCTCCCATTTAAATACAGGAGTATCCAGCCTCGGCCGCATGAATACATAGGAATCCATACCGCTCTTTTTCAGTATCTGGGGCAGCACAGGATTGTGCCCGAAGCTGTCCACGTTGGATCCAATCTTTGCCATCTTTCCGAAACGGCTTTTTAAGTAGCGCTGCCCGTACAGCCCCTGACGCACAAACGCCTCTCCACACGGCAAAATGCAGTCCGGCTCGATAAACCAACCGCCCGTGATCTCCCATCTTCCTTCCGCCACCCGCCGCTTAATCTCCTCAAACATTTCCGGCAAAAGTCCTTCTATCCATTCAAAAAATGCGGTAGAGGTCGATGTGAACCTAAAGTCCGCAAATTCTTTCATACGCTCCAGCACAGAAGCATAAGTCGCCTTTACCTCCTGCATCCCCTCTTCCCAGTTCCAGAACCAGACAGGATCAATATGTGAATTTCCGATCATGTACAATTTTTTCTTTTCCACCATCCAGATCCTCTCTTCCGTTTATATCACTCTCATCTCTTTCACGCCGTCACTGTAAAGTTCCTCATACGCCTTAATGCCCACAGACACAGCGGCATAGTCCCCAATCTGTTCCCCAAGGGAAGCCGGGAGAATCCGGCACACTCTTGCCGACACCTTCAATGCCTCCGCCTCTACGACCTCCAGCATCCTTTTTTCCAGCGTTTTCCGTTGTCTGGCATAGATACTTCCGATGATAATTCTCTCTGGATTCAAAATGTCAACGAGAAGCGATATCCCTCTTCCCAGATACTCTCCCACCGTGTCAAATATCTCTGCCGCAAGGGCGTCTCCCTGCTCCATAGCCTCCGCAATGGACTTGGCGGAAATACGAGGAAGATCCTCTCTTCCCGGGCAGAACAGAGGTGGTTTTCCTGCGTCCAGCGCTTCCCCCGCCCGCTTCCTGCCAAGGTCGGCAATGCCGCCTCCACTGCAGAACCCTTCAAAAGACCCCCCTTTGCCGTAGCCTACAGGCCCCTCCTCTGCAAGCCGGATATGCCCCACCTCTCCGGCCAGATTGTTGGTTCCCGAATACAGCCTGCCATTCAGGATCAGTCCCGCGCCCATGCCCGTTCCAAAAGTCAGAAAGATCATATTCTGGCAGCCCTTCCCCGCCCCCATTCGCCATTCCGCAAGGGCACAGGCATCCGCATCGTTTTGAATCATCACAGGCACGCCAAAAGCCCGCTTCAACGGCGTAAAAATATCTGCCCGCTCCCATTTTGGCAGGTTGGGCGGAGAAAGGATCAGTCCCTCCTGCGCGTCAAGCGGCCCGCCGCAGGAAATGCCGATTGAGCATAGTCTCCATTTGGGATTTTCATTTAATTTCAAGCGTATGACCCTGATAAATTCCTTCACCGCCCGGGCAAAATCCTCCCGTTCCGTATCCATTCTGACCTTATCCAGAAATTTGATTTTTTCCTCGTCAAGGCAGGCAAAGGAAATGGCACACTTCGTTCCCCCTATGTCAATACCTGTCACTACCCGCATCTCTCAATCCGCTCCTTTCACGCCCGACAGCCTATTCATTTATATACTTTTTATGTATTATCAAAATATTTTCGCAAATCCTCTGTGCATTTCTATTATGCGCCCCTCATTCTATCAAGTCAATATATTATTAAACTTTTTTTAATAAATATCCCATAACTATTGCAGCACACAAAAAGAGAGAGGATGCAAATACCGACTTACAGCCTCTCTCTTAAAACAAAAAACTTATGTCACAATGACGGCAGACAGCTCTACTCCAGCTCCACCGTCGCCGGAGGTTTGCCCGTGCAGTCATACAAAACCCTGTTGACTCCTTTTACCTCATTCACGATCCGATTGGTCACCTTTCCGATCACATCCCACGGAAGCTGCGCCGCCTCCGCGGTCATAAAATCGCTCGTCTCCACTGCCCTGAGCGCTACCGCGTAATCATAGGTTCTCTCATCCCCCATAACGCCCACCGACCGCATATTGGTAAGCGCCGCAAAATACTGTCCAAGTCCCTTGTCCACACCCGCCCTGGCAATCTCCTCGCGGTAAATGTAATCCGCCTCCTGCACAATCCTTACCTTCTCTGCCGTCACCTCTCCAATGATGCGTATGCCCAACCCCGGCCCCGGAAACGGCTGACGGAAGACCAGATACTCTGGAATGCCAAGCTCCAGCCCGGCCTTTCTCACCTCGTCTTTAAAAAGCATGCGAAGCGGCTCGATGATCTCCTTAAAATCAACATAGTCGGGCAGGCCTCCCACGTTATGATGCGATTTGATCACCGCCGATTCTCCAAGCCCCGATTCGATCACATCAGGATAAATAGTGCCCTGTACAAGAAAATCCACCGCACCGATTTTCTTTGCCTCTTCTTCAAACACCCGGATAAACTCTTCTCCAATCACCTTTCTCTTCTGCTCCGGCTCGGTAATGCCTGCAAGTTTTTTGTAAAAACGCTCCTGCGCGTTCACACGGATAAAGTTCAGGTCATACGGTCCTTCCGGCCCAAAAACCGCCTCTACCTCATCGCCCTCATTTTTGCGCAAAAGACCGTGATCAACAAACACACATGTCAGCTGCCTGCCCACCGCTTTGGCCAGGAGAACCGCCGCCACAGAAGAATCCACACCGCCGGACAGCGCACACAACACCTTACCTTGGCCCACTTTATCGCGCACTGCCGAAATGGCCGTCTCCACAAAGGAATCCATCTTCCAGTCGCCGCTGCAGCCGCATATATTTATCACAAAGTTTCGCAGCATCGTCATGCCTTCTACCGTATGCATGACCTCCGGGTGAAACTGTACCGCATACAATCGCCTTTCCGGGCATTCCATTGCCGCAACAGGACAAACCGGCGTGTACGCCGCCACCTGGAAATCCGCAGGCGCTTTTTCAATATAATCGGTATGGCTCATCCAGCAGACCGTCTTTGCGGATACCCCCTGGAACAATCCGGCGCCCTGCACAATTTCCACCTCGGTCTTACCGTATTCACTGACAGGCGCGGTGGTCACTTTTCCGCCCAGAAGATGTGCCATAAGCTGAGAACCGTAGCAGATCCCCAAAATCGGAATGCCCAGCTCGAAAAGCTCTCTGTCACAGAGAACGGCTCCTTCGCCGTATACACTGTTTGGTCCCCCCGTTAAAATTATTCCCTTGGGATCCAGCTCCCTTATCTTCGCAAGACTTACGTTGTAAGGATGCACCTCACAGTATACACTGCACTCCCTGACCCTTCTGGCAATTAATTGATTATACTGCCCGCCAAAATCCAATACGATAACTGTTTCTCTTTTCATCTGCTCTCTCCGCCTTCACTCTTGTATTTTCTGTCTCTATAAATTCGAGTCTTTTAATGCATCGCCTTCTCCCACTTTCCGCTGTAATATCTGAACCCGTAGCATATGCCCCGGAACATCCAGTCAATCGTCATGGCAATCCACACCCCAATCAGCCCCAGATGAAATACATTGCTGAAAAAGTATGCCGTCCCGATTCTGAACACCCACATCGAGACGATTGCAATCACCATCGTCCACATCACATCACCCGCCGCACGCAGCGTATTCGGAAGGGAAAAAGATGGCACCCATGCAAACATACACATCCATGCGTGAAAACGGATCACCTGCACCGACAGTTCTTCTGTCTCCGGCGTCAAGTGATAGAGCAGCAGCATTTTCCGGCAAAAAAGAATCATCACTACCGATACCGCAATCATGCAAACGTTTGTCAGCCCCATCAGCTTTTTCGTATAATATCTTGTCTGCCCGTAATCACCCGCGCCGACACAGTACGAAGCTATAGACAGGATTGCCATATTGATCGCCATTCCCGGCAGAATATTAAAATTCGCCACGGTACAGCAGACTGCATTCGCCGCGATCGCAGAAGTCCCAAATGTGGAGACCAGACTTAAAAGAAGAATTTTTCCAAGCTGGAACAAGCTGTTCTCCAGACCGTTTGGCACACCGATATATAGAATTTTCTTTATAGAATCCAAATTAACCCGCGCAGTCATCCGATTTCTGAAATGAATACTCCTGCCTTCCTTGAAAAGCAGATAAAAAATCAGCGCCGCCGCAACTGTCCTCGATACAGTGGTGGAAATTGCCGCTCCTGCAACGCCCAGACCACATACAAAAATCAGAAAGGCATTGCCGGCCAGATTGAGCAGGTTCATCAACAGGGATATATACATTGTCGTTTTGGAATCACCCATTGAGCGGAAAAGCGCGGCACACCCATTATATAACGCCAGCGGACAGATCGAAAGTCCTGTAATAACCAGATAAGTGGACGCGCTCACCATAACGCCTTCTTCCACCTGCCCGAAAATCACTCTCAATATCGCCCTGTGCCATCCAATCAGTATAACCGTAGTGACTGCTGAGGCATAGAGCAGAAAAAGAACCATCTGCCACGCAGACCGGCCCGCTTCCTCCTCATTGTGACGTCCCAGAGCATGTCCCGCAGCGACGGCACCGCCGGTGGCGAGTGCCGCAAAAACCTGAATCACGAGAATATTAATGTTATCAACCAGCGAAACGCCCGACACTGCCGCCTCACCCACGCCGGAAATCATAACGGTATCCAGCATGCCGACAAGAATAGCCAGAAGCTGTTCCATTACCAGAGGCAGAATCAATTTTTTCAAATCTGCATTACTATATATGGTCCCCTGTACCTTTTCCTTCGCACGCATTATCTGTCACTGTCCTCATATAAATTCTAAAGCCTGCTGACTTCATGCCACACTGCCTAAGACCACTTCTCAGCTTCAGATATGTAAGGCTTTGAACTTCATTTTATTCCTCTTTGCCATGATTGTAAAGAACATAAAATCCTTTCCTGCATTTACACAGATATCCGGCAGCGCAGCAAAGACCTTTGCCGGAAGCTCCAGTACAACAGACGGATTTTCAGGCAAAGTGTTTGTTGAAAAGGGAACACGTCGGTGCGCTAGCACCCGTGCTGGTGCAAATATTTCTCTCTTGTAGCCAATCCTCCGCGGATATGTCTCTCCGACTTATTCACATCCAATACCTTTCTTGCCTCTGCCGCCAGGGACGGATTGAGCTGCGCGAGGCGTTCGGTTACATCTTTATGTATGGTTGTCACAAATACGAACGGTATTTTCATCCATAGAATTGCCGTTTGATTTGGCGTCTTCTTCACACACGTCATCCATACCGCTGTCAATCAATACGGTTTCATCCAGCCCCAGTTCTCCAAACAAACGCAGATAGATTTCCACATTTCCTTCCTTATCCACTTCTATTTTTTGTATGATCTTTTTCAACTGCGCATTAGTCATCTGCCGCACATCGGCGATATCCTCAATCTGCTTAAAGGTATTATTTAACACGCCTTCCAACTGCTCGCCCTTGGTCAGATGATAGGATACCATTTTCAACTCGTTTTCCAGACGCTCAATCTCTTTTCTCGAACCACCGATCTTCTCATTCAATTCCTCTCTGGAAATCAAATCGTCCTCATACATATTCATGTATTTCTCTCTGGCTCTTGTCAGCCTGTTTAACTGGCTCTTTAATTCTTTTTCATATTCAATGTTTTCGTCCTTCGCCTTATATACCCGCTGAAATTCGCCGACCACATGACGGATTACTTTTTTCTTCTGGCTGAGCATCTGGTTAAAATACTCCTGCAAAACATTGATCAGCTCGTCCTCGTCAACGGAAACTGCGTTCGGACAGCTATCCGCACCTTTTCCGTTATGCCCGGAACATACCCAGCGGATGTACGTGTTCTTATAGGTGCGTACCGTTCTGCGGAACGACCAACCACATTCCTTACAGCGGATTAAGGTCGAAAAAAGGTGCTTATTACTCTGCCGTTCTTTCTTCATATTAAAAGCCGCGTGTCGTCCATGAAGAATCTCCTGTGCCTTCTCATAATCTTCCTGCTCGATAATCTTTAACTCAGGACGATCCACGACCATCCATTCCGTCTCGTCCTTTTCTTTTCTCTGTCCGGTCAGGAAATCCGCCACTTCTTCTTTTCCATTTATAATCTTGCCTGTATACAGTTCATTGGTCAGAATCCGACAGACCGCATTCTGGCTCCAACTGCAGCCTCGCTTCGTTCTAATACCGCGCTCATTCAGCATATTGGCTATCTTGGCGGCGCCGCAGTTCTCCTGCAGATACCACCGATAAATCTGTTTTACGATATCCGCTTCCTGACGGTTGATTTCCAGATTGAAATAATCACCGATCGTCTTATCATATCCATACACAATATTGGGCACACGACCTTTTTCGGCGTTCATTTTCTTGCCAAATTTCACACGCTTGGAAGTATTCGCACTTTCCTCCTGCGCCAAAGCACCAAATATGGTCAACACAAATTCACTGTTTCCCATGCTGGTCATATTAGCGGTAAGAAACTGTGTTTCGATTCCCAATGCTTTCAGCTTGCGGACATTTTGGAGCAAGTCCACCGTATTTCTGGCAAAACGGGAGATATCCTTAACCACCACCATATCGAACAGCCCATGTTCGGCATCGGACATCATTTTCAAGAACTCCTTGCGATTCTTAATCTTTGTGCCGGAAATGCCTTCATCCGCATATAATTTGACCAAAGTATCCCCTGTTTTCTTTGTATATTCCGCGAAAAATTGTTTTTGCGCTTCCAAGCTGTTAAGCTGATCTTCTTTTTCTGTAGATACGCGGCAGTATGCGGCTATGTTCATGCAATTGCTCCCCTGTCCTTTCTATGGTTTCTGTTACATCTATCTTATTACATGGGATGCCAAAAGACAAGCCTTTTCATGCATCCTTCCTGTGATGCTATACATCTTGTCCCTGCCATCTTCTAACTCTGCCTATTCGCGCAAAAAAGAATGCCCGCGTTATGCGAGGCACTCTTCCCTTTCTCCATTATTCTGCTGATCTGCAACCATTTTGATAGCCTGCTCAACTTTTTTCTCATTCACTTCCATAAATACTTTTAATATGTAGTCGGCGGTCACGTCCGCCGGATTGGGGTTGTGAAACCGATAGTTCAATTTCTGCTTTCTCACAGCGGTGTGCTACCTCCTCTCTGACACCCTTTGTCAATCTTATGTGGGATGACTATAAAATAGACGTATATGGGATGTCTGTTTATCGTTTGCCATGTTACATTGTAATAATATATTATTAAGAACGCTCAAAATACGAAATACTGGATATTCCCCAATCTCCGATTCATTGCCTCAGGCGTCCCGATATAAGCCAATAATTCATTCCAGAATCTTACAGCCACAGGATGCCCAAGGCGGCAGGGAATCTCCAAATAATGCCACATCTTAGTAGGCAATTCCGAGATTTCGTCATTTCTCTCCTACTCCTCTATAAAATGATAAAAATTTATGGCAGCCCTTATTTATAATAAAGACTGCCCCTTTGATAACACGGTCTACCGCTCTTACATATTTGCAAAACACTTCCCTAAACTATGCATTATTTCATAATCTTAACTTCCCAAATAAATTACCAAACTCCATCTTTCCATACAATTCATAATAATTGCCTTATGCTCCATACTTTCCTCTCAAATCAGAAACCACCTTATCCGCTTCACGATATTTTCCTTCTTCACAATGTTCTCTGGAACGCTTTAGCTTTGCCAACAGATTCTCTACTGTTAATGCCTCATACGGGTTATATTCTGCTCTGCTATTATTCTTGATTTCAGAAGGGAAACCACCATTTGCGACTGTCTGTGTCAAAAACATAGTAGACTCCTTATATTCTCCACATAACAAATATGGCAGGAACAAAAGATACGTGTTATTCCATATCCATCTTTGATAAATGGTATAACTGCTCTCGTTTATCATAAATTACAGCAATCACTTGAACCTTCAAACCCTCTTCATCTATCCAGAAATATACAAGAAAATTTTTTACTGGCAGACGGTGTATCCCCTTGTGCCGCCATGGTTCTTCATCAACCAACGCTACACGCTGCGGAAAATGGGTAAGTGATACAAAAGAGTCTTCCAGTGCATCCAGCAGATGAAGTGCCGCATCAGGAGCTTTGAGTTCATACGCAATATAATGTATGATCTCCTGCATCTGTTCTTCTGCCTGAGAAGTCGTCTTGACTGTATATATTTTTTCCATCATTGCAGCTCCCGTCTTAAATCTGCAATCACATCAACAGCAGGGCGTGACTGATCCGCTTTCGCCTGCGACAGTCCTTTCTCCATAACCTCATTAAATTCTTTTCTCGTCATAGAATCAAGTGAAGCTGGCTCCTTAGGCAATGCAACGGAAAAGGGAATACTCTTTGTCATGATGATCTGTTTATAAAGCATATTGATGACAACCGATGCCGGAATACCAAGTTTCGACAATATTTCCTCCGCCTGTTCCTTCACTTCCGGCTCAACGCGCGCGAGTATATTTGCACTCTTTGTAGCCATAATGGCACCTCCCTTTTTCTATTATTATATTCTATTGTATAACTATTAGCAATACACAAACAAAAACAACTACTTCAGTGCAAGTATCGGGGAATGTACCATTCTATGATTCAATTTACATATTCTGCTATTCCGCTCAGTCTTTCTATATCATCATTACCCCAATATTGGTTATTCCAGTGATAATACTTGTCTTTTCGCTTCTTGAATATCCGAAAGGGTTCTTTCGTATTATCATATATATGCAGGACATCACAAACCTCAACTAATCTTGGTATCAAAGCGAGCGCCTTATCATATCTTGATCTGATTTTTTCTTCCGGGACACCATGCCCTCCCAACGCTTCCCTTGCCTGTACTCTTGCAACGTTTATATCTACATTGGCAGTCAAAACATAGATTCCCCTGACAAAATATCCCTGTTTTTTCGCTCTTTGCAATAGAATCAGATTCCTTTCGGTAGACAGCACTGTTTCAAAAGTAAAATCCTTTTTACTCTGTATCATGTATTCCCGCAATTCTTCCGCCTTCACTGCCGCTTCCAGCTCCGTACACAAGGTAGTTCTTTTTATATCGTCTGCGTTGATATACTCGCCTCTGACCTTTGCCATCTGCGTGATCGTTGATTTGCCGCTTCCGTTTGGCCCGGCGAATACAATGACTTCCGAAAGTCTTACCGCATTATTCTCCGACATACTCGCGCCTCCCGTCCGGATATTCAAGATATGCTCTTTTTGTCTCATCATCATATCCAGCAATGGGCAGTCCTTTTATCTTTCTCACTTCATTATCTATTCTGATTGACTCTTTGAATCTTATTGTCAATTCTTCATCAGAGATTCCACAAGTGGAATCCAACTCGTTTATGATCGTCATTAGCCTTCTCCTCTCCAATTTTATATAAATCAGTACATTAAACAATTGCCTTGCTTATGACATCCACAGTCAAACTTCTTACTTTTTTATATTGTACCCTATCTCAGATTTTTCTTCAATCATTCCTATTTTATAATATATGCTGTGTTTTAAATTTGTACTATATCTATATATTTAGCCATGGTATGGGGTGGTATTGGCGGTATCCTCACTGCGCATACCACCCCTTGCCATTGTCCGCGCCAATATCCTGCGCCGCAGATAATGAATCAACAATAGCGGCGCAACACATCATTACTGCGGAAGGCGCATAATCTCTTCCATCTCCATCCGCACCCTGATCCCGTCCCCCATTCCAAAGCGGTATGCTACTGCGCCATATACTGCGCCGAAATGGTTGTTTGCCGTTATTGCCTGATTGATTGTGCTCCTCTGCTCCTTTGTAAGTTCCAATTCATCCAGCCTGTCAAACGCAACCTGTTGTCGCGCCAGCGCCTCTTGGTAGTCTTTATCTTGCGCCATAATCTCATCCAGCGCATCCCCGGTTCTATGCGCCGCGATTATCTCCAACAATCCGTTTTTCTCCATATCTATAATCCGCCTTTCCTCTGTATGTTTCGCCATGTGTACTCCATCTGCCGCCCAGATTATGTACATTCTCTTACTTTGATTAAAAATCGGCACAAAAAGAGCAGATTATCCTATTATCGACAGGACTTCCTGCTCTTCATGCCCCGTTTATATTACTTACCTCAAAACCACCATTCCTACAATCAGATTCCCCTGCACTAATCATGCAACGATCTGCAGCGTCTCCTCATCCCTGTTGTACATATATACATGATAGGACAGCCGCTCTTCGACATCTACCTGTGTATCATTTACTTCCCGCACCATTTTAGCCAGCCATTCATACTCTGTTTCATCTTTTGGCGGCAGTACGATAGTCTCATGCAGAGAACTGGGCAGTACAATAAATCTATCCCCCACCTTATCCGCAATCATCCTCAGTGTCCTCTTATCAAGGATTTCCGCTGCCCCGAAACGTTTACTGCGGTTTGTCAGTATATACATACTTGTATTCCCCGGAACATTATCGGATGCCGCCGGAAATATGAAATCCGGCACGATACGCTTTACGATGGTTTCAATAATAGCAAGGTCAGCTTCCCCATCAGCGCCCATAATCATCATAGCCGTCTGGTAAAGGTTTTCTTCTTCCTGCCCCCACATTTCCATATGCCCATTATAGATAAGAATCGTCCCAATGTCCTCCCGCGCACTATCCCTGGCAACGGCATAATATACCACCGCCAGATCCATAAAAGCCCTGTGCGGTATCTCTTCAAGCAGTTCCTTATTCTGTTCCGCATTAATGAGTTTCGGATAAACATTTTCCCGGACGGTTTCCCATCTTTTAAATTCAGATATGTCAAAATCCAGCGCATCATCATCCGCATGTTTCAGGATCAGCCTGCAGACCTCATCCACGATCTCGCCAAACCTCATCCCATCGGATTCATATTCCCGGTAAAACTCATCCAGATACACGCACGGTCCGATATCTTCTTCATTTTTCATAACGGCGATCCCGGCACGCTTCACACTATTATTTTTAATCACCTTATGCTCTTTGATCTGAAATGCGCCGCCCACCTTCACGCGGATCTCTTTTACTACATTTTCTGCAAATTCCTCAAAACTCATCATTTATCATCCATCCTCCGTTCTGTCCATTCTTTCGACCAATCCTACCGGGTTATATTCCATTTTTCCTACATTCTTAAATATGAATACATTTTTATATTCATGTATTGTACTTTCATGATTTTTCTGTTATACTATTTTCGAGGTGAGATTATATGAAAACTACGAGAACGCCACAACAAAAGCGTTCGATAGAGAAGCGCACAAAAATATTAGAAGCTGCATTTATATTATTTTCCGAGAAAGGTTTTGAAAATACGAATACGGCAGAGATATCACAACATGCCGGAGTTGCAACTGGAACTTTATATAGTTATTTTCAAGACAAGGTTGACATTTATAAAACAGTTTTTGAGAGTTATCTAAAAAAAGAAGTTTCAAAAATACTATCTGAATTGGAATGTGAAATAAATAATCATACGAATATTAGTCAGTTCATTCTTTTGTGGAAAGACTCTTATTTGTCCCTTTTTGGAAAGCCAAATAGAGCATTAAAAGAAATCAATAGTGTAATGTCGAAAGTTCAAAGCCTTAATATATTTTTTTCGGACTTTGAAACAGAGTATGTGGAAAGCATTTATAAGATATTAAAGGAAAAATACAATCCAGAAATAACATTTGAAAAAGTTTGGATTGCATTTTTACTAATTGATGAATTGAGTAAGGAGTATGTTTCAAGTAGACATAAAAAAATCAATTATAATTTATTAGAGAAACAAGCGATTGTATTCATAGAAACATTATTAACAAATGACGGAGGCTGATTATGAAAAGAAATGTTCTTAATGACAAATTCAAATTAAGTAGTAAACAAGAGCAACAAATTAGGATGAAATCAAAGCATTTTATTTTGATGTTCGTGGTGAGGAAATCGGAATTATAGAAAAACAACAAATTCTTGATTTGTTTTACGAACATATGACTCCTATTATTTATAATAAAGCACCAGATGATGCACACCATTGGTGTCAACAACAAGCAGAAAATCTTCAATTAGATTATTATTTATTATATTGTGATTAAGATGGGAGGAAATTATTAGTAAAAAACTTTCAGAAGTGAGTTTGGAAGAACTATTGGAATTATTCCCTATCTATTTAACAGAACATCAGAATTGTTGGTCTAAATGGTATGAAGAAGAGCAAAATATTCTAAAAAGAATTCTTCCTACTACTAAATTGGGTTTGCAAATATATCATATTGGAAGTACAGCCATTCATGGAATATGGGCGAAGCCAATAGTTGATATATTGATTGAAATTCCTAACGCTGCTACGCTTATACTTGTAAAAGAACTAATGATTAAAAATGGATATATTTGTATGTCTGAGAGCGATAAAAGAATTTCGTTAAATAAGGGATATACAGAGAAAGGATTTGCCGAAAGAGTATTTCACATTCATTTACGTCTTTTGAACGATAAAGACGAAATATATTTTAGAGATTACTTAAATGAACATATGGAAATTGCGAAAGCGTATGAAAATTTGAAGTTAAATTTATGGAAAGAATATGAACATGATAGGGATAGATACACAGCAGAAAAAACGGAGTTTGTTAATAAATACACAAGATTAGCAAAAGAAAGTTTATGAAGTGAGTAAGCAAAATGCAAAATAAACCAAAACTCAATAGGGAGTGTAATATAAAGTGTGTAAGTTACCGATAACAAAAACTTACGCACTTTATTTTTATGATAAAGTGCGGTACATTAAAAGAAAGGAATCGAAAGGATTATGAGTAACGCACTTATGGCACCACGTAAAAACAAAAGAAGCGAAGCCAGCAAAGCTATCGCACAGGCAATTATCGACCAGTACCAGCCTGCATCCGCTGAGGATATGCAGGACGCATTAAGGGATATCTTCGGCCCCATGTTTGAAGCAATGCTCCAAGGGGAAATGAACAGCCACCTTGGCTATGAGACAAATGATCACGGCTATAAAGAAACCAGTAACCGCAGAAATGGATATACCCATAAAAGTTTAAAGACCACAATGGGAGAAGTTGAGATCGACACGCCCCGTGACCGGGATGGATCTTTCGCCCCGCAGCTCATACCCAAACGTTCAAAGGATGTCAGTGGGATTGAAGATAAAGTATTGTCTATGTATGCGAGGGGAATGAGCCAGATTCAGCTTGTCCACCCGCTCTGCTACGCCATTAAAATCTTTTTCCGGGAAACTGTCCTTATCATACACACACCAAATCTGTCCTCTGTTAATCCTATTTTTATGGACATATCGTTCCGCCATACCAATGACCCGCATGGTCTCCGCGGCGCAAGGTTCAATTTCAATCAGAACCATATCCTTATAAATTGGATTATCCTCTATCAAACGTTTAAACCCCTCAAAATATAACGGCTCCGTTTGTTCACCCTCACAAAAGATATAATAGCGATATTCCTTTTTCTCCAGATATTCTTTGCGCCGTTGTTTCCTCCACTGAGTCGTTCCGACTTTCTTAGGCATTGACCTCACTCCAATCTATAATCTTTTTCAGATATGGATCTGCGCCATACTTGCCCTCTAAATATTGCTTGTCATATTTAGCATCCATGCGGACGGATTCCCCTTTTGTATTTTTAAACTCAACCAAAGAATAGAGTTTAGAATTTTGATTCTTTCCCTTTGCCACAAACCAGATCTCATCCCGGCGGAATATATCATTATTCATAGTTGACAGATCATGCGAAGTAAAAATTAACTGTGAGCCGTTCTTGTTAATCTCCATATTATTATACAGCATGACTACATATCGTAACAATACCGGGTGAATTTTTGCATCCAATTCATCAATAACTAATGTTGTTCCTGCGACAAGACTTTTTGCAATAAAAGGCAGTAATCCAAACAATTTTTGTGTTCCACTGGATTCCTCCGACAAAGTCAATTCCGTACTATATCCATTTACAATATGCCTGGTATAAACTTCTATATGGTTTTCATCTTTTTCCTCAATGCGAAAATCCTCAATATCTAAATCCATCTCACGGATCATATCAAGCACAAGTTTTTTTACCTCGTCTGTCTTAGCTATTGCTGTTCGCAGCTCCTGTCTTGGATTTCCGTAATTTAAAAAATCAATAGAATCCTCAAACCACTGAATCACATCAGAAATAATCTCGTTCTTTTTATAAGTTATCCCAAGATAAGACAGCAACGGCAAGTTTTCTGAAATTTCCTCACTGATCTTGATTTTTCCAAAAACCCCTTTTAAATCTACCTCATTATCATTTCTAACAAAAAGCGCTGACCGCCTCCCGGTGTCTAACTTGATTCGATCCAGACTCTCGTACGCAACAATATCTTGTCTCACATGGAGAATATAACGGTACTCTGCCACATTAGTCCTAAAGAACACTTCAAACTGTGTCGGCTCTTTTCTTGTCTCTTCCGAAAAAGCAAAGGGTTCCACCGGAATTTTTCTAGCCTTAAACTCACACTCCGATTTATCACAAGTCGCACAAAGAGGTCGTAAAATCTTTGCATCCAGTGTATGCAAAGCCTCCAGCACATTCGATTTACCACCGCCATTCGGTCCATAGATTACGGATACCGGCAAAAATTTTTCTCCATCTTTTGTTTGAATGATTCTATTCCTATGCTCCATGATTGCCGCAGCCTGCATATCAAAGGTCATTTCTTCACGGATACTTTTATAATTTTTTACGGTAAACTGGCATAACATAGTCTTTTACCTCCATCTTATTTTATATTATACGCGCTTATCGCAATTTGTAAACAATATTTGAGATTTTTTCTCACATTTTTACTTAAAATAATTATATTGAATTGTCTAAGTTTGTCGATAAGTTGGCGTTTTTATTTTCCAATAATAAGTTATAATGATAGCATAAACAGAAAAGGAGAATTCACATGACGACATCAGATTACAAGCAACTACAAGAAAACTTCACCCCTGCAAAATTAGTTAATGAAGTTCTAAAGATACATAAAGACATTTCGGAAATCACTTGGATATTATCTTCGATTCCGTTTAATACGGAAACTGCCCGCCAAAAAATAACAGCTATTAACGAAGCACACCCGGAAAATCATTTATTTTTCTTTTTGATAAATCCTCCTAGTGGTAATTCTACTCCTATTTACAACGCTTCTTCAGAAAGTTTACGGCAAGATTTAGTTTGGAAAAAGGACTATCTGGAAATTAAAACCAAAGCAAAGACTTTGCATGAAGTAATTCACCAATTAGAAACCCGATACAATCGCAATCTGTAAAAATACGAGGTCGCTGAAATCCTATGATCTCAACGACCTCTATCTATATTTTATATTCCTCAAAATTAGTTTAACCGCCATATCGTGCCATTCTTTAGTTTCCGGCGTCATATAAAAGCACCCCCTTTCGATATACTTCATTCTCTACAGAAGGAATATCTTTTCTTGCTTCAAATCGGCTTCTTGTTCCTAGTACAATATCTACAGGGCGCTGCTTTACTCTCCGAACTGCTTTATAGGCTTTCGCCGTCTCTGCCGGAATATCTGCCACATCATCTTTAACAACAATATAAAAATCCAAATCGCTTTCATTTGTAAACGTATTATTCGCATAAGAACCAAATAAATATATCTGCACAGGTAAAAGCTGTTCTACAATGCATTCTTTTAACTTCTCAATTTCATTCATACGAAACAGCCTCCTTCTTCTATCTTTATACAAAAGCGCCTTATACACTTTGTGATTTTATTATACCCGCAGTCCCTTCATTTCACAATTAAATATTTTAAAAAGGCATTCGGAAGTCCTATAACAGTTCCTCCAAATGCCCTATTCTTCACTACTGTACAGCCCAAACAAACCGTTCTATTTTGTTACTACCATATGTACCGTACTCTTACTAATCCCAAACTCCTTCGCCGTCTGCCTCACCGTAGCATTGTTCTCAATAATATAGTTGGCAATGTTCATTGCACGCTCTTCAATATAATCCTTCAAGAGAAAACCCCTCAGAATACTTTTTTACATTGTATGAGGGGTTGTGAGGGGTTATGACGATTTAAACGGCAAAGTCTTTATTTCCTTCAATAGGCATAAGTCCATACTACCTACAATTTGCCCAAATACGGGAAACTCTCTTAATGCTATCAGCACTAGTAATAATGTCATCATTAACCAATTGCCATATTGTCCGAAATGGCATATGCAAAATCTCCATCTTCATCGTCAAAAAAATGTTTTCTCATAATTTTTTCTCCTGCACTCTTTCAATGATTTATAGTTCTTACGCAACATATCACCATTGCTTGAATTTCGGTAATTGATTGACTAAATATCTTATTTCATCATCGTTTACTTCTACATCGACAAAAATAATAATCTCGTAGTAATCTTTATTTCTGAAATTTCTTAATCCGCCAAGTTCATTACAAATATAGCAATCGCCAAAAGTAATCTCGCCGACTATCTTTCTATTGTAATCAATTCCAAATTTTAATATATCTATCGCTCTATCCCTATATTTATCCAAGTGTATCAAAGCATATCTTAAACAGTTATTGATGATCGGGTTGATGGAGCAGTATGTAATAGAATCAACTTGTTTTTTTCTTCTACCTATGCTCCCCAGCTTAAGCTCATACGATTTCATTTCAAATACGGAATCAAACAATTCATCATTATCCAGTATAATTTCCAAATACTCACCTTGACAAAAAATACAATCTTTTGTAGCATAGTGGCCATTTGTAAAAAACATATTATAGGAGTCATAAATATCATTGAACAGTTCTATATCATTCATACTTGCAACAAGACGAGCAAACTCAATACAATTTTCAAAACGAATCCATATTATACCTTTATCTTTCCTAAATTCAAATTGATTATCAGCCCATTTCAATTTTATTCCATATTCGTCGTGAAGATATCTCACACCATTAACTGAATGATATTCAACTACATAGTCGAGGAAGGTTTTTCCAAATTCATCAGTTCGATTAAGGATAGATCTTCCGTCATTTGCAAGCAACACATCAAATTCATCTTTATATAATTGCGGATCATCTAAATATGCATAATATCTAAAGCCTTTATTGAATGGCACATTTCCCTTTTCAACAGGTAATTTGTACGCATCTTCATATAGTAGCCGAGCCAATGAAATACCAAATATTTTTTCCAAAGGGATAATAAAATTGTATTTAAGTGGTCTTTCTCCTTTTAGCATTTTTGAAAAGTTGGATTTTTCCTTATCTGCAAATTCATATGCCTCTTGTCCTTTCATTCCTAATTCGCGTGCAATGTCAATGAGTAAATGACTATACTTCCTAATTCCTTTTAATTCCATGTAATGGTCAATATTGCTTTTTAAATTTTCCATATCTGAACCTCCGCATTTATTGTATTCATATTGTACCACGAATTTCATTTTCATAGTAGTCATTTACGACAACTTTTGTGGTCTATTTTGCCTTCTGTCAAAAAATCATGCAAAAAAACGCGGTCATATCTGACAATAATTTTGTATAGTAAGCGCTGAATAATAGGGTGAATTTTATCCGTCCTCAGAAACCTATATAATGATTGCCAGGAAACGCGAGCATTTTACTCTACCTTCAGCACTAGAGACAAGCGTTTTACTCTATCTTCAAGAAGCGATCATTATGAATCCTAACGGTGTAAAAAACCTGAACAGATCAAGCTGATTATGGAATGCTGCCAGAGCGGACTCTCCGATTATCAGTGGTGCCAGAAACAAGGCATCAATCCCGGAACCTTTTACAACTGGGTCCGCAAGCTGAGGAAAGCAGGGTATACGATTCCTGATTCGGCAGGTAAAGTTTTAGGAGTGCCTGTCGTGCAGGAAGTTGCAAAACTTGATCTGGCAGAAAGTGAGACATCTGCCCCAGCCGTGACGGAGCAAAGTACCAGCCTTCCAGATTTGTCTGGCGATCCCTGCATTGCTGCTGAAATCGAATGTGGAAATATCAGAATCCGGCTTTTTAATGGAGCGGATGCTTTCGTGGTTCAAAATACTCTTCATTGTATCGGAGGCATGTCCAATGCTTGTTGATATTTCCGGTGCTGCAAACATCTATATCATTACGGGTTACACTGACATGAGAAAAAGCATAGATGGTCTGTGCGCAATTGTTATGGCACAGTTAAAAGAAGAACCCGATGGTCATTCCATCTATCTTTTCTGCGGTAAACGCTGTGACCGTATCAAGGGAACCGCTGATTAATTAGTTTTATTTTCAGCATTATCCCGTTTTGTCAGGTTTTTTAGAATGCCAGCGGAAATATCATTGGATATTTCCAGGTTATAACCCTTTATTTGATGGTTGCTTTCTTTGAAATCGGGCGCACTTATCCCATGCACTCCAGAAAATCCTGGGTTCGTCCAGCCCTGCTACACATTATAAGGTCGGCACTGGCAAACAGCATGTGGAATCGATTCATATTCTTTTCGATTCCACGATATACAACTTTTGTATATCCCATCTGTTTTTTGACTATGAGAAATGCGTGTTCTACTTTACAACGAATAGCTGACTTATCATGCTCCATCTTTTTATCCCGGTTAATGCCTTGAAAATCATCAGCAGTTTTAAGGCTGGATGGACGTTTATTGATTCGGAAGTCTATTTTGGATAACACCTCATCATCTTTAATTTCCTCCCGCATGGGAGCACCCGGATAACCTGAATCACCATAAACCACATGGTCATCTTTTCGTATTAGTTTTGATGTTCAGATACATCATGCATGTTTGCAGAAGTTCCTGTTAGCGAATGCACATAACCGCTACCGGCATCAGCACCAGCGTGAACCTTCATTCCGAAGTACCATTCATTTCCTTTCTTCGTCTGGTGCATTTCCGGATCACGTTTACCGGTTTTGTTTTTAGTGGACTTTGGTGCTGCGATCAGGCCTGCATCAACGACAGTACCACCGTGCATGATAAGACCGGCTTCGTCGAGACGGCTGTTTACATCTGCAAAGATCTTCTCGCCAATCCTGTTCCTTTCAGGCATATGGCGAAACTTGAGCAGCGTTGTAGCGTCAGGTACCTGTTACTCATTAAAATCTATGTGCATAAATGTACGCATGGCATAGCTGTCGTAGATGGAATCCTCGATTCCTTCATCGGATAAGTTGAACCAGACCTGCATAAGATACATGCGGAGCATTGTTTCAATTCCAATAGGCTTGCGACCGCGTTTATTGTTGAAATAGTATGGGCGGATTATTTCTACCCAGTAAGACCATGGGATTATTTCATCCATGGCATCGAGAAACTCTTCTCGTTTGGTTTTCTTTTTACGGTTGGAATATTTCATATCTGTAAGTGTCATTTGATTCATAGGCGTACCACCTTTTGTTTGATACTTACATTTTATCATACATTATCTGGAAATACCTGAATTAATCAGTGTTTCCCTAGCTTAAATAATCCAAATTTCAAACATCTATGCCATCGACTACTTTCTAACAGCTTATTTTCCATTGCATTACCTACAAAGCCGTTCTATATTTGTTATTACTATATGTACCACTCTTGTTGCCCACAAAAGCCCTGGTTTCATTGTTCACCAGCATTCCTTTTGTACACCACCTTACATTCTTGCTGCAACTTTTTTGTCAGAATTAAATTCCATGCTTGCATTCGACTATGCCAGTGTTTATTTCTCAAAAAAGCGTTCCAACCTATTTCGAGAATCAATTCCAAATCATAATCTTCATCAAATTTACATATTAATACATATTCAAATTTCTGAATATCCGGCATGTCAGATCCCTTGGGCTCCAGTCCGTAAAATACTCCCGTAACGTTACCACTAGTAGACTTGATACTATAACGATCCCCTTTTCGGCTAATGGCATCAATATTTTCCGTTCCGATCGGGGCCGGGGCAAGATTCGGCAATCCAGGAGTATTATTGTAGTGCGCTATGGCAAGATATTCTCCCATATCTCCTATCACATTGTTAGTCCTAATGATTTTTCTACGCTTTAATTCCTTGATGGATGCACTGTATAATTTTATAACTTCTTTTGTGCTCAACTGCTCTATTTCCATAAAAACATATCCCCCCGGAGCTAATACTGCAGTAATTTTTTCAGACTTTCCCTAAGCATCGGGATATCCTCCAGTAATGTATTCCAAACAATTTCCATATCAACATTTTCGTAATCATGTGCATGCAAATTTCTCATTCCCTTAATTGCGCGCCACGGAATATTTTTACCAGTTCCTTTTATTTCTTCTGATACTCTATTAGCAAGTTCTCCAATTTGAATAATACACATATTGCACGAGTATTGAAAAGAAATATCCGTTTTATATCTTTCAAAATCCATATCAAATTTTGTCATAAGAGTACCAATATCATCGCAGTATTTAATCATTTTCTTAATAAGCAGAATATCCTCATTCTTCATACAGAAGCACCCCCTCTTGCATAATCGCAGAAAGAAACTGCTTATCTTCAATCCCGGTAGTCACAACATCCACATGACAATTCAAAACATTTTCCAGCTCATCAACAAATGAAAAATACTGCAGCAGGCTTTTCAACCTTCCACGTTCAATATATAAGTCAACATCACTATCGTCTTTTGCTTCGCCTCTGGCATAAGAACCGAACAAACTCATTCGTCCAATCCCATATGCCTTAGCAATAGGAGTTGTTTTACTCTTAATTTCATTGATAGTATATCGCATACGCAATCACTCCCTTGACATCATTTCGTAATCAGTTGAATTTATAATCATTTTACTTTAAATCCAAGTCCTGTGCAATCAAAACCTTTCCAAAAATTTACCCTTCATATTAAGTTTTTTCTAAAATTATAATAGCTTTTACACTCCACACTGCTCTGTCCACATATATACAAAAACGCTGCCTGCGGCGCTCCTCCGCAAACAGCATTTCTCTACTTTCCCTATTCTATCACCAAAATCACTCTATTCTCCAACCGTTCCATTTTGTTGCTACCATATGTCCCGTATCCCAAACTCCTTCGCCGTCTGCCTCACCGCAGCATTGTTTTCAATAATATAATTGGCAATGTTCATTGCACGCTCTTCAATATAGTCCTTCAAGAGAAAACCCCTCAGAATACTTTTTTACATTGTATAAGGAGTTGGGAGGGGTTATGACAGATTAACACAGTAGTATTCTATAACAATATATTAGTCCATATTTGAGTTTCCCCATTTTTTCAGCCCACTCGTTTGCATCCAAATGAAATAAAAAATACAAAACCACAAAACCTTTGTTATAATTGAATCACCACAAACAACCATAAAAAGGAGTGTTTTTGCATGATTAGTTATAGCAGATTAGGGTATGAAATTAAAAGGGATTTTACAAACTTTTCATAAAAAAATATAAATGCCATCCGCCAGAGTAATGTAAAGTTCCCCGTCTACATCACACTGCCAAAAATCTCTTATCTTATCCCACGGTTTTTCTCCGTCTTGCTCCCATATCTCATTTATCTCTATCGCTTGATTTGTCGCGAAGCTTTTCCACTCTTTTAATTTTTCCTCTATAAAATCCTTTGAAAGTTTTGGCTTACTTAATAATATTTTCCACTGATCCGGGTATGCGTTCCAATTTTCATCCACAAATGCGCTGTTTCCTTCTTTGAGAGCCTGTCCCTGCAGTGGCAGCGCGATCAAGTTGCCGATACCGCCCTTCGAAAGATGGTCCTGCATCGGCAGCATTCTGTCATAAAACCGAAAGGATTTCAAATTGACAGATTCTGCCCCTTTTCTCAACAGTGTATTTCCAAATTTTCTTGCCAGAGAATCCTCTGTTTTCTTCTGAAAAAATATCCAGAGATGAGCGCCGCGTCCCGACCGTGATCGTTCCACCAAAGGATCTATGCCGTTGATGACACATATTTCACGCAGTGCATCTACTTCTTCTTTCCAGTTATCATCCATATTGGCAAAATCGCGTTTCTCCGCATTTTTGTCATGATTATCAAAATCAAATACAAGGAATCTGCAGGTATCATCCTCCAACAACGGATAAATGCCTATTACATCTGCCGCGTCTTCCGAAGCGCCCTTTAAATGTGCCATAATCTGCTGTTTCTCCAGCCTCTTATATGCCTGCCTTTTACAATCCTGACACCTGATCTTACTGCCGCTCATTCTTGGGCACCCTGCCTTATAAAAATTGTAACATTGCGTGTAATAATTGATCTCTCCCGTAGATTTTTTGAGGGTACGTTTGGCATATACATCCGTGCGTCCCCAAAACATGCCGAAAAACAGATTAGCGTCATGATCGGTAATCTCTCTGGGGATGATTCTCTTTCCCTGGTCTGGATCAAATAAATCCCTGTTTTTCATTTCATCAGACGCATAATAAGAAATCCCTGCCCGATCAAGCAGGGATTTTAGATACTGATTTTCCTTTTCCAAACATTTCATTTTGTCCTGCAAAGACAAAATTTCATCTGTCATATATACGCTTCTCCTCAATCAACAATTTTCTCTGTCACAAGAATGCCTTCATCCAGCCTCATATCTTTACAGCGCGCCTCTCCTGTAGATGCCCAAGGATTACCGCCGCTCCCTTTTTCGTTTCTTCCACTATTTCCGCTGGTGTCATATTAATGTGACGCAACGAGTTATATTCACGTATCTTTCTAATGTCATCTACATCAAAGCGCTCGCTTACAATCAGTTTATTCATAGTCATCCTCCTCACTCTCTAATAGGACAGACGGACTATTTGTTTAAAAAAATGAAAAGACCGTCAGCGTTACATTCGACTTCACATTTCATGTTAAGCCGCCTTGTTATAATCTACAATGGCTATCTCTGTCAACATTGTTTTAAATTTTTCAAGAATCACCTCAATCTTCTGAAGCGTTACACCATTTAAATATTCCTCACCACACTGTGTGCATTTCGAGCAAGGCACATTTTTAATAATAAGAAAGCAGCCATCACACTCTGTCATATAAGTTGTTAAAGACTTTTCCATATAGCCTTTACAAGTAAAACAAGTCATACCTAATCCTCCCTCCTTGTCCTTAAGTCTTGTTTCCATTTATCCAGATTGGGATAATATGCTGTTATAATCCAAAGCGTCTCCAGGTCAGTACCAATTACAACATGAATATATTTCTTCTTCATGGTAAACCCAAGTATAAGACAACTTGGATATGGGTAATCATCTGGATACTGTTCTATAATTTCCCCTTCATGTATACAGAATATTATATCATTGATCGAAATATTACGTTGCTCAAGCCGCTTTGCCGCATGTAAGGTTATTTCAATATTTTCGGGAATACATATTTTTCTCAGCTCTTCAATTTTTAGTTCCACAGCTACCTTCTCCTTAATTTGCAACTTTGCATATTTATAGCTTATCACGATATCTGCACAATTACCACAGAAATTACATCTTCTAATGGATAAATAAAAAGCATTAAAGAGGCTTCCATCTCCCTAATGCTCTGATAATTCTCTATTTTATTCTCCACACAAACCGTTCTATTTTGTTACTACCATATGTACCGTACTCTTACTAATTCCAAACTCCTTCGCCGTCTGCCTTACTGTGGCATTGTTTTCAATAATATAATTGGCAATGTTCATCGCACGCTCTTCAATATAATCCTTCAAGAGAAAACCCCTCAGAATACTTTTTTACATTGTATGAATGGTTGTGAGGGGTTATGACAATCTCATTATGGGAAATGGTGATGTCCACAATTGATTTTGACCTACATCCGTAGTGACAATGACATCTTTGAACAATTCGTTTATGGATTGAATGATCATCTGCGGTGTTAAACCGGCTTTCTCTTTTCAGGCAAAGCGCATATCGTCTTTTTCGGATCCGCAATAATAGGAATATCTACATCTTATATTGACAAAATCCGGCGTCATCCTGTCAATATATGCTATAACAAATATTTTTGTTGCAACATATCACTTATCCCAGACTAATGTCATCCTATCTCAGGCAATCATTTCTAAAGTTCGAAGTGTCCCTTTTATTTATCTAACCTTACAAAACTGTAAGTTACGGCACGCAAACTGTAAGTCAAATCCATGGATACCGTTTTTCTTATCTGTTATCCTTATTTCAGAAAACAAAACACCTCACAATACAACAGGTAAAAGGAGATATCAAATTATGAAAAAGGCATTCATCGCAGCAGCTTCCATCTCAGGAATTATCGCAGCACGTATGATACTGTCTGTCATACTCAGCGAACAGGTCGCGGATGTGTTTACTAAAACAGCAACCAGTTTCTTGTTCTTCTATTATGTCCTCACATCAACTAAAAAACGGACATCCTGATGTCTTTGCCTTTTGGCTCTACTTGATTTTTGCCTGCTTTTTTCGTAAAATATTAATTAAATTAACACATAATCAGAAAAAAGCACGATTTCGGAAAGGTAAACTTCAATGAATATGGATTCCATCAAAGTACAAAGCAAAGCGCACGGTATTATGTACCATCATTTTCACGATAATCAAAAGCATATTGTCGGACAGGGCTCAATTTCGGCTGAGACGTTCAACGATATGCTTGATTTCTATGGAAAAGATCACAACATCATCGGTGCCGGGGAATTTTTACAAAAATCGGAAGCTGGTACACTCTCACCTGCCGATGTCTGTCTCACCTTCGATGACGGGCTGCTTTGTCAGTATGATGTCGCCTATCCTGTAATGAAAGATCGGGGATTAACCGCTTTTTGGTTTATATATACATCCCCGCTTGATGGTGTCATTGAAAAAATAGAACTTTATCGGCATTTCCGGTTTTCAAAGTTTTCTGATATCGAAGATTTTTACTCGGCCTTCTTCAATATTGTCGCTGCAAATGATCCCGAAGCTATGGCTGCAATACACTCTTTTGACCCGGATCAATACTTAAAGGAATTTCCCTTCTATACGCCAAACGACAAACGTTTCAGATATATGCGGGACAGGGTGCTGGGTGTAAGCAAATATAATATGACTATGGATAAAATGCTTGAGACATACCAGTATGACATTGAAAAAAATTCACAAATCTTATGGCTAAATGCTGACCATATAAAAAATTTACGCCGGCAGGGACACATCATTGGTCTGCATTCATACTCGCACCCGACCGTTATGTCAGACAAAAGCTATCTGGAACAGAGCAGGGAGTATACGACTAACAAAAGGCAGCTTGAAAGTGTACTCAATGAGAAAATCACAGCGGTATCCTATCCTTGCAACTCTTATAATTCTGATACCTTAAAATGTATGAGGGAACTGGGGATACGGATCGGATTTCGGGCAAATATGGTGGATGTGCAATTGGAAGATATACGCTATGAATATCCAAGACAAGATCATGCAAATATTATGAAAGCAATGGAGGCAGCAAAATGAATATAACCGTATTTACAAGTAATCAGCCACGCCATATCAGCCTTATCAATTCTCTGGCCAGGATTTCAGACCGGGTGTATGCCATTCAGGAATGTAACACAGTGTTTCCGGGGGAGGTGAAGGATTTCTATGATAATTCTGATGTAATGAATACCTATTTTCACCATGTCAGAGCTGCGGAAAAAGAAGTGTTTGGCAGCGTCAGCTTTTTATCTGGAAATGTGGATCATCTCGCACTGAAAAGCAAAGATTTGAATAAAATATCTCAGGAAATATTAGCGCCTGCTTTGCAATCAGATGTGTTCGTTGTTTTCGGTTCAAGTTATATCAAGGGGTGGCTCGTTGATTATCTGATTGATCACAAAGCCATCAATATCCACATGGGCGTAAGTCCGTATTACAGAGGAAGCTCTTGCAACTTTTGGGCCGCATACGATGGCCACCCCGATCTTGTTGGCGCGACGATACACCTTTTGGGAAAGGGATTGGATTCTGGAAACATGCTTTATCATGCCCTGCCCAAAGCGGAGGCCGTTGATCCATTTGTTCTGGGAATGAAAGCCGTTAAAGTCGCGCATGAATCATTGACAGAGCGAATTGCCAACAATGAAATCTTTACGTATAAACCAATAATACAGGACAAAAGTAAAGAATACAGATACACCCGAAACTCGGATTTTACAGACGATGCTGCTAAGAACTATCTTGACTCACTGCTTTCACCCGAACAGGTGAAGGTTAAATTGGAGCAGCGCGACATGTCACTTTTGGAGAAACCGTTTATAGCGTAATACTGCTTTTCAGCGGCGCAAGGAAACCGTTTCGTGATAGCCGTTATTGTTTTCCCATCTGCTGACCTCCTGTCTGCTTGTATTCAGTTTCTCCGCCGGCGGTTCCTGTTTATCATAGCATAGCGCGCTTGTATATCCAGTATTTTTCTGTTTCAATTCCGCAATTTCAGCCTGCGCTTATCCCTATTTATACCACAATCTGATTCCTGCCGCTGTTTTTTCCCTGATACAGCTTCTCATCCGCGTCCCGGATAATGTGTTCGATTTTCTCGTCGTTTCCCTCCGTCAGTCCAAAGGTCATCGTAATGTTGATCTGGACATCACCATATACAACCGGCTTCGTGCGGATCGCTTCCAGCAGCTCCTGCATATAGACGGCCGCCCTGTCCAGATGCACGCCACCGTACACCAGCAGCATCTCCTCCCCGCCCCATCTGGCGACAAACCCACGTCCCTGCATATGCTCCTTCATCCGCGCGGAAAGTTCTGTGAGCGCCACGTCACCACATTCATGCCCATATGTATCATTGACGCATTTAAAGTGATCCACGTCACCGATGGCAACACAGAAAGGCGTTTTGTCCTTCGCGTACTTCTCACAGACATGTTTCAAGAGCTTTTCTCCGCTTCTTCGGTTGTACAGGCCAGTCAGAAGATCCTGCTCCACCAGCTTCTGCAAAGACTGCTGCATCTTAATCAGATAGCGGCTCATCTCCCCGAGCTCGTCCCTGCGCTCCAGAACTTCCCGGCTAAATTCCTCATGGAGATCTCCCCGCTCAATGGCAGCGAGAAACAGTTCCATTTTCCGAATAGCGTCTACCAGTCTGCCGGAATAGCGGATGGTCACAAAACATGCAATCAGCATCGTGAGAAGCCCAAAAAGAATGATCGGACTGAGCGAGCTTCTCACCAGTCCCTCCACTTCCGCCGACGGTTTTCCGAGAAAAAGCATGCCGATGCATGCCCCCTTCGCATCGTAAAGCGGTTCATAGTAGGAAAAATAACGTACACCCTCTACCAGTGTGCTTGAGTAAAACTGCGAATGTCCGCCATATAGCACGTCCTCAGCAACCGTTTCATTGGCTGTGGTTCCGATTACCCTCTCTCCGCTGCCGCTTCGGATCGTGGTAGAGATACGGGTATCCCCGGAAAAAATTGTGATATCAATGCCCGTCCTTTCTTTGATGGCATCGGGAATCCCGAAATCGCCGTTCAGCAAATGTTCACCCTTCCACAATAAAACCTCGCCATCTTTCTCCACCGCATGATAATCTCCTTCATATACCTTATCATACAGCGTAGCAACTGTATGACTCAGATCCACCAGACCATTTTTCGTCTCTATCCTCATGGAAGCCGCAAACCGCATGGCGCTGAACGTAGTTATCACTATCGTAAGCAGTATAATCGGCAGTACATTCATTTTAAACAGGACACGAAGAAAACCGCTCCCCTTTATTTGCTTCATCTTAATCTCCATTCCTCTTCAATCCAAAGCAGGTATGTCTCAAACACACCAAATCATCATAACACAAATTATTCTCTAAAACCACCCGCATTCACATCTTTGCCTAATTATGGTATAGAATGTACGTTGTCTTATTCTGACAGGGGCAGGGGCGATTACAAACCGAGATTCCCGTTTTGTAAATGAGTTTCACCTTTTGCAAGCGGCACAATTCAAGGTCGCAATTCGCGCACAATTACGCGCGCACAAAAAAGCGGCGCCGTTACCCGGACACCGCTTTTTCCCATCGTTCTGTTTATGCGTGATATTTGAACCTGTCGACCAGTTCTTTCAGCAGATCCGCCTGTGACGACAGCTCCTGCGATGCCGCCGCGCTCTCCTCTGAGGTGGCAGAGTTGGACTCCACAACCTGGGCAATCTGGTTGACGCCCTCCGTGATCTGTGTTGTGGCATCCGCCTGCTCCTCGGACGCTATGGCTATCTGGTCGATCGCCTCGCCCACCGTCTTCGCATTGTCCACCAGAACCAGAAGCGACTCCGCCGTAGCGTTTGCCAGCCTGGTCCCGTCCTCCACCGCCTGGATGGCATTCTGGATCAGCTGCTTTGTATTTTTTGCTGCCTCGCTGCTCTGCTCTGACAGTATGCCGACCTGTGTGGCAACCACTGCAAATCCTTTTCCGGCCTCTCCCGCTCTCGCGGCTTCGATGGACGCGTTCAGCGCAAGAAGATTTGTCTGTGACGCGATTTCCTCGATGCTGCTGATAATTTCTGCTATCTTATCAGAAGCATCCCTGATTCTCTCCATCGCCTCTGTGCTCTGTTTCATCTGGGCATTGCTCTCGCTCACCTGATCGTTCATATCGGTCACAACTTTTCTGGCTTTCGCCGCATACTCGGCATTGATACTTATTTTTTCAGATATATCTGTCATTGTCGCCGTCAGTTCCTCGATCGCGCTTGCCTGATCCGTCGCGCCCTCAGCCAGAAGCTGGGATGCTCCCGCCAGATCCGTTGCGCCCTTTCTGACACTTTCCGCATTGGTATCGATCTCCCCGAGCGCAGCGCTGAGTGACCCCACAATATCGCGGAAGGATTCGCTGATCTGGGCAAAGTCACCTTTATAGCTCTCTTCCACATCAATCATAAAGTTACCGTCCGCCAGCTCTGCCAGATCGCTGCTGATACCCGTAATGATCGTATTCAGGTCGCGAATCGTCTCCGCCAGACAATCCAGCAGAATTTTCGTTTCGTCGTTTTCTGTCGGCTCAGGTACCTCCGAATGGATATCTCCCTCCGCCAGAAGCTTAAGTCTGTCTACCGTTCTGCCGAGAGGTGCGGCAACCGTTCTACCCATTTTCACTCCGACTTTAACGCCATACACGGTAAATGCCGCTACCAATATAATCGTGATCACGAGCGAAATATAAAACATCTTTAAAAATTCATTTCGCACCGCCGCTACGCCAATACTCCAGCCGTCCGTCTCGGGAACGGGAGAGTAGGCAACAACCTTCGTCTTGCCGTTATAGCTGTATGTACCCGTGCCGTTTGCTCCCGCGATCATCTTTTTACAGATGGCGCTGTATTTCTTCAGTTTTGGATTCGTATCTCCAAGCGCAACGCTGTCCTCCACGCCCACCAACTCAGAATTTACGTCCGCGATTGTAATGCCGTTCTTGTCCAGCATAAAGGCGGTTCCGCCCTTTCCGACCTGTATGGAACGCATAATATCATTCAAAAATTCGCCGTTTGGCACATAGGCGACTACGCCGACCGGCGTTGTTCCGGGCACACCGCCCTCCCACAGGGGCGCTGCTACCACATACGATACCTTGCCTGTCACCTCACTGTATGCCGGCGTTGAAACATAGGTATTTCCCTTTATGCCTTCCTTAAAATATATCCTGTCCGAAAGATCAGCTCCCGTAATTATGTCGATACCGTTTCCGTCAAGCAGATACGCGCCGTCCATATCGTGATCTTTCACCCTCTGGTTTAAAATAGCCGCTTTTTCCTCCGGCGTTTTCTCAGGATCTGCGAGCCGCGCAATGCTTCCTGTCTCATATGCGATCGCAATAAACTCCTTCAGCGAAGCGGAAACATAGTCCGCCGCCACATCGGACGTGTTATCGATCGTCTCTGATACCGCACTGATGGAAGATATATAACTCAAAACTGATGTCATCATTCCCAATACAATGCAGCATATCATAATGACTCTCCCAAAGCGCATGGAAATCTTTTTCCCGATGCCGATAAACTGGCCCTCATCTTGCCTGTTTCCCTTTCGCGAAGCCTTCTTCGCACTGCCTTCCTTTCCCTCTTGCATGAAGTTTTCCCCCGTTCGCATGTTGGATTAATAAGATAGATAAACAGACCAGAATCAATATAGATAAAAAGTTTAAGAGATTAGCAGAATACGATTTGGCAATGAAGCTGAGTATATTCATCTAAGTTATTAAAAATCACTGGTTACTTTTTTATTATACCACATTGTTTTCTGCTTTTTAATAATTTTTTTACATTTTTTTTACATACTCTTTATGATTCCCGTAGTATGTTTTTAACCGAGATTGCTGTGTCTTTTATTCGCGCTCCCCCGCATATACTCTCCCAGATTTGTCAGACACAAAAGCGTCCCCGTCAGAAACATGCCTGGAATCACTATGATCCACCAGGCATGGGAAAAGAGCGCCCGCTCAGCCAGCGAGAGCATACTGCCCCAGGAAACCACTTCCACCGGAAGACCAAGTCCCATAAAGCTCAGCGCAGCTTCCGCCACGATGGCATTTCTCACATGCATAACTGCCATGAACAGAACGGACGGAAACAGGTTGGGCGCCAGATGCCGGAACAGCACATGAAAAAAACGGCCGCCCAGACATTTTGCCGCCAAAACAAAATCCGTATTTCCAAGCTGCACAACTTCTGTCCGCACCACCTTCGCCATGCCCATCCAGCCTGTCAGACCGATCACAACAGACAGACTGTACACATCCGCCCTGCCAAAGACAGCCTGCAGGGAAACCGTCAGCAGAAGACCCGGCACACTCAGAATCAGCTCAGTCAGCCTCATCAGAACGCCGTCAATCCTGGCGGAGGCACAGCCGCTCACACTTCCCACAAGAACTGCCAGCGTCGTGGATATCAAGGCTGCAAGAAAACCCACCGTGAGAGAAATTCTGCCTCCGTACCAGATCATGGAAAAGATATCTCGGCCCATTTCGTCCGTGCCAAAGAGAAATTCTTTTCCGGGTGCATCGTTACAGTGCGCCAAGTCCATGTAAAGCGGATCCTTCGTCATCATCGGGCTGCAGGCCAGACATAAAATGACTATAGCAGTCAATGTTAGCAGGGAAATCACCGGGAACTTCTTTTTCACAGTCTCCTCACCTCCCCGCCTGCCGATACGCTCCGCACGCCCATCCGGGGATCAATCCGCTCATTGACAAGCCGGGCAGTCAGATTACACAAAATAACCAGCGTCCCTGTAAGCAGACTCACCACCATCAGCAGATTATAATCCTGATATCTGGCGCTCTCGTAGGCAAGCTTACCGATTCCCGGATAGGAAAACACGGTTTCCACCACATAAGTGCCGCCCAGGATATGTGGCAGGGCAATGGCCATCATGCTCAGATAAGAGGGCAGCGCCCCACGCAGGCAGTGTCTGTATAATACCCGTCTGCCGCTCAGCCCCTTCATTCTGGCCAACAGCACATAGTCCGCCCGCACCTCCTCCAGCAGTCTGTTGCGGATCTGAAACGCATAATACCACAAATGTCCAAGCACCACTACGGAAAGGGGCAGTACGAGGTGAGCCGCCCTGTCCGGCAGACTCCCGCCCCCGCCGGCGGCGTACGCCCCGGAGCTTGGAAGCCAGTCGAGCCACACCGAAAATATCAGAAGCAGGAGCAGGGAAAGCCAAAACTCGGGAATACAGCTTGTAACCGTGCCGATTCTGCATACGACACGATCTGCCAGCCGGTCTTCCCGCCATGCGCAGAAAAGCCCGAGAAAAAGCGCCAGCGCAAAGATCAGTACAAAACCCAGACCGCCCAGCAGAAGAGTGTTGACGATCCCTGCCGCTATCACCTCCTTCACATCCGTCTTATACTGATAAGAAATGCCGAAGTCGCCGTGAACCGCCCTCTGCAACCAGCGCACATACTGTGTAAAAAGCGGTGCCTGCAGGCCAAGCCTCTCCCTCGCCTGATCCTGCTCCTCCACACTCATTTTCTCCACCCGCTCCCCATAATAGGCGTACAGGGGATCGCCCGGCGCAAGTCTGGAAAGGGTAAATACGAGAACAGACAGAACAAGAACGCTGATCAAAAACTTTCCTATATTATTTACCATTTTAATTAGGTGTCGATTCGTCAAAAATTTCCTCCACATCCCCGATCCTGTAAAGTTCCCCGTCCCTCATCAGCGCCACGCGGTCAGCCGTCCGTGCCGCCACACCGGGGTTATGCGTGACAAGGACAATGGACATGCCCGTCCTTTCCCGCAGTTTCAGAAGCAGCTCCAATATCTGCGCCTGTACCGTTGCATCCAGAGCCGTAGTCGCCTCATCCGCAAACAGAACTGCCGGTTCCGCCGCCAGAGCTATGGCGATCACACACCTCTGCGCCATGCCCCCGGAAAGCTGGAAGGGGTACTGTCTTGCCCGCTCTCCCGCGTGATCCAGACCCACAAGCTCCATCAGCTCCGCAACCCGCTTCTTCCTCTCCCTCCCGGAAAACTCCGGCCGCCGCAGACGCACCATTTCCCCGATCTGTTCTCCCACGGACATGCACGGATTTAAAGCCGTCATGGGATTCTGGAATACCATAGAAAAAAAACGGCCGCGCAGTCCCTGCATCTGTTTTTCCGAATACCCGGTAATCTCCTCTCCACGGATATAAATATGTCCCGTCTTAATTTTGGCGATATCCGGCAGAAGCTTCAATATGCTTTTGCACAGGACGCTTTTTCCGCAGCCGGTCTTCCCCATAACAGCCAGAATTTCCCCTTCCCGCAAGGTGAAACTGACATTTTTCAGAGCCTCAATCTCTCCCTCCGTCCTGAAAAAACTGACCGACAGGTTTTTTACGGTAAGCACATCCATTCCAACTACCTCCGCCAGCATACAGAGAATGCCGCTTTTCAGACACTCTCTTACTTTGTCCATTCCGCAATGTTCCAGAAGATTCCCACGCCGTGATGCCCCATTACCGTATCGGCAGTAATTCCACGGATCGACGCATCCGCCACATAATTGGCGTCGATATAGCAGATAAAAGCATAGGCCGGGTCTTTCGCCAGCTCCTCCTGAAACCGGGCATAACTTTCCGCCCGCACTTCCGGATCATCAGAGCTGCGCGCCTGCGTCAGATACCGATCCACCGCCGCATTGGAATAGCCGCTGTAATTGGCGCCTTTCCCCGTGCCAAACACTTTATAGGTATGGTCATCTGCATCAAAGGGACTGCCCCAGCCGATCAGATAAGACATTTGACTATTCCAGTCAACTTTTGTCGGAATCTCCACCGCGCAGTCTATACCGACCGCCCTGATCTGCTGTGCCGCCGCCTGAGCCATATCCACACGCACCTGATCGCCCGCGCCCACGCTGATCACGAAAGAAAGCGGCTCCCCTCCTCTCCTGTAGATGCCGTCTTCCCCTCTGACGCATCCTGCGGCCTCCAGAATCTCCGCCGCTTTTTCCGGGCTGTACTCATAACGCTCCACGTCTTTCTTGTTATAAATATTACGCTGCAGCGGCCCGTAGGCCGGCACTCCCTGTCCAAGCAGCACTGCGTCTATGATGGCCTGTCTGTCAATTGCATGGCAGACCGCCGGAATAATATCCCGGTTCTCCTGCCAGAACGGATTGTTAAAGTTAAAAAGTATTCCCCGATAATCGGCCGTCTTCATGTCATAGCAGACATACCCTTCCCGGTCCGCAAAGCTTCGCGCCGCTTTCGGCGGAAGGAGTGCCAGATCCAGTTCACCCGCCGCCATCTGGAGCGTCTTTGCGTTGTCATCGCTGACAATCTTAAATATCACCTGGTCGATGTGGGGCGTCCCCTTGAAATAGTCCTCATTTTTTGTCAGGACGATGGCCTGCCCCACATCCCAGCTTTCCAGCTTATACGGCCCGGTTCCCACAGGCGCACGGAAAAAATCGGAAGTCTGCATATCCTCCCCCGCAAGCAGATGCTCAGGAAGAACTGCCATCGTCATGTAGTCCAGAAAGGCCACATTCGGTGCAGACAGGCGGAAGGAAACCGTGTGCTCATCCGTCACCGTGATCTCCTCCACATCCGCAAAGTTGGGGGCGTTCTCGGAAGCGTTTTCCGGATCCATCACCGCTTCTATGGTAAACTTCACATCCTCCGCCGTAAACGGCTCACCGTCATGCCAGACAACGCCCTCCTCCAGATGAAAGGTGTAAGTGCAGGCCGTCTCATCAAACTCCCAGCTCTTTGCCAGGCCGGGCGCTACCTCATTTTTTCCGTTGTGGGAAGTCAGCCCGTCAAACAACAGCAGGTTGATCTCCCCGTGCTCATCCAGCGCCGGATTGATGCGTGTGTAGTCCCCGCTGCCGTAGACTAAAGTGACAGGTTCCTCCTGTCCTCCATCCGTCCGGCCGACTGTCTGTTCCACATCTGTCCGACCCTCTTCCATCTGCGAGGCGTCCTGCCCCCCGCAGGCTGTCAAAGCACATAAGCCTGCCATCAATACAGCAGACAGTCTTCCTTTTCCCGTCAGTTTCTTTATTGATATAATATTTTTATTAAATCGTTTTTGCATACATTCCACTTCTCTCTTTTTTCAGTCTTTCCCCTCTATATTCCCCGCAGGGAGTCTGTTGCTTCCCGCAGGGATATCCCCCGCTCTCTGGCAATCCGTGCCAGATCCTCATACTCATATTTTTCTCTCGTCACGCCATACCCCTCGGAGATCTTTTTCCGAACCTCCCCGCAAGGCGTCTGAACCCTCTGTATGGAGCGGGCAAGGGTATACCTTCTGGAAATATTTTCCCGGATTCCGATGGTTGTCGTATGTCTGAAGATCATTTCCACCATTTTATCCTTCATGGATTCCGTACACATCACATGCAGTACAGTGCCCGGACGGGACTTCTTCATTCCTGCGGCCACCGTGTAGACCTCCAGCGCACCCGCCTCCAGAAACGTCTCCCCGGCAAAACCGATGGCTTCCGCCGTCATATCATCCACATTACAGCAAAGCTCAACCACCGTGTCCCCGGCTCCCTCCGTCTCACCAAGCAGCGCGCGCACACAGTTTGCCGCCGGGAAATCCTTCTTTCCCATGCCATAGCCGACTGCCGCCGTGCGCATAACAGGCATCGCCCCGAACCGGCTTGCAAAGTACTTTAACAGAGCCGCCCCTGTGGGCGTGCAGAGTTCTCCGCAGATCTCCCCGCCATAAATCGGTATGTCCTTTAAAATATACGCTGTGGCAGGCGCAGGCACAGGCAGAATCCCGTGGGCGCATTTCACCTGCCCGCTTCCCACATGTACAGGCGACACAATCACCTGATCCGGCGCCAGTCTGTCCATCAGCACACAGACCGCCGTGATATCCGCCACCGCGTCCATTGTTCCCACCTCGTGGAAATGAATCTCGGTGACCGGCACGCCGTGCACATGGCTTTCCGCCTCCGCAATCATTCCAAACACTGCCATAACGTCCCTGCGGATCCGCTCAGACACCGCCAGACCGTTCACAATGTGCTCTATCTCATGCATGCCGCTGTGGTGATGGTTCCCGTGGCTGTGGGTATGTTCCGCATCGTGCGCATGCCCGTGCTCATGTTCTGCACCATGCGCATGCCTGTGTTCATGGCCGTGCATCTCCTCCGACTCCTCTTCCCCATGAACCCGCACGGAAATGTGGGTGCCCCCGATGCCGCACTTCTGTGCCTTCTCACACACCATCTCCACCCCGGGAATACCCAGGGCGTTCAGTCCCTCCAGCGCCTTCTCCCGATCCGGCAGAAGCTCCAAAAGAGCCGCAGTCAGCATGTCTCCCGCCGCCCCCATACCGCAGTCTAAATATAATGTCTTCATAAATTTTCCCTCCCAATTTTTCGGAGAATGCCTGTTTTTGGCATTCTCCCGTGTGAAACTTAGCACTGCCTGGCATCTCGTCCTATAACGAGACGTCATCAGAAGTTCTTTTCACATGGTTGATCATATTCGCCAGATAACCCGCTCCAAATCCATTGTCAATGTTCACCACCGACACACCGCTGGCACAGGAATTGAGCATGGACAAAAGGGCTGATACTCCGTGCATGGATGCGCCGTACCCTACACTGGTCGGCACCGCAATCACCGGGCAGTCAGCAAGGCCCCCTATCACACTGGCGAGTGCGCCTTCCATGCCGGCGATGGCAATAATCACCGATGCGTTCATGATCTCATCCAGATGGGACAACAGCCTGTGCAGTCCCGCCACACCCACATCGTAAAGCCGCACCACCTCATTGCCGTGAACCTCCGCAGTCAGCGCCGCTTCCTCCGCCACGGGAATATCGGAAGTCCCCCCTGTGGCAACCACAATCTTTCCGATTCCGGACGGTTCCGGTATTTTGCCGACAATACCGATCCGCGCCTGCTCATGGTAGGTCAGCTCATGACGTTTGGCCACCTTCTTTGCCTTCTTCGGAGAAAGTCTTGTGATCAGAATGGTCTTCTGCCCGTTTTTTTTCATGCTGTCGACAATGCCCGCAATCTGCGAGGCCTCTTTTCCCGCTCCGAAAATCACCTCCGGCGCGCCCTGCCTGACGCTCCTGTGATGATCCACCTTCGCGTACCCGATATCCTCAAAAGGCTTTTTTTTGATCAGCAGAAGCGCTTTCTCCACGGAAAGTGCGCCGTCCCTCACCTGCTCCAGTATTTCTCGATACTCGCTCATGTTCTCGCCTCCATATCCAGCAAAACCGCCTGATAATATTGTTTCAGTTCCTTAACGATCTCCTCTCTCTCCGCAAACGCCCGCGAAAGCTGGGAGGCCGGAAACTGCAGTCTGGCCGCCCCGCCGAAACGCCTTACCCGGAAATCCGTAAACCCAAGTGAAAAGAGAAACTCCTCCGCCGCCTCTGTCGCTTTCAATTTTTCCGCCGTGATTTCCTCCCCTGTGGGAATCCGCGTAGCCAGGCAGGCGTATGCCGGCTTTTCCCATGTGAAAAGTCCGGCTGCCTCAGACAGTCTGCGGATCTCTTTTTTTGTAAGGCCGCATTCCCGCAAAGGGGAACGCACAGCCATTTCCTGCAGCGCGCGCATCCCCGGACGATCCCCCTCCTCATCGGATGCGTTCGTGCCGTCCAGCAACAGCTTATATCCGTCCGCTGCCGCCGCTTTCTGTATTGTTGCAAAAATCAGTTTCTTACAATGATAGCATCGGTCGGCCGGATTTTCCCGGACGGTACGGTCTGCCAGCACGTCCGCTTTTAGAATCGTGAAACCGGCTTCCAGCTCCCCGCACATCCGCTTCGCATCCTCCATCTCAAACTGCGGCTGAAAATCGCTCTTCACATAGTATGCCCGCACATCCGCTCCCGCCGCCTTCGCCGCGTACAGCAGATACGCCGAATCCACACCGCCCGAAAAAGCCAGCGCGGCTTTTCTGTTTTCCTTAAAAAATTCTACCAGATTCATATTTTGCTCCTTCTGACTCTGCTTTCCCTCCTGCGCATAAGCAGGCTCGAAATGCTTCGCATTTCTCGCTCGCGTTGCTCGTCATAAGTCTTCCGTTGTCTGCACTCATGCAAGCATGGCGCAGATTCCGAACTCTGCTGCTTTCTACGCATAAGCAGACTCGTAATGCTTCGCATTCCGAGTTCGCGTTGCTCGTCATAAGCCCCGATAAGCTCCCATTCATGCAAGCATGATGTCCGCTTATCGTGACTTCTGACTCTGCTTATGCGCGCAAAAAAAGGTACACCACTCCCTTGGGGAATCGTATACCTTCCTGTGTATACATTTTGCCGGCTTCGTGCCGGCTTTTGCCTATTTTATCTTAAGTGCAGTGAAAAAGTCAATCCCTTATCCTGTCTTTTTGCGAAATTGCCGTTTGGATCGCATTGAGCACACGCTTCTTATCTGCACTCCACAGCGGCGCCACAAGTGTGCGTTTGTCTCCGTCACCTGTCATGCGATGGATGACCATATTTTTCGGAAGCAGTGCGACGCAGTCTGCTACCAGCTCCACATAGGTTTCAAAAGCAAGCGTTTCAAACCTGCCTTCCAGATAATCCTTTTCAAGGTCTGTGCCCCTTATCACGTGCAAAAGCTGCAGCTTTATGCCGTCCGCATGGCTTTTCCCCACATAAGATACCGTGTCAAGCATATCCTGCCTTGTCTCGCCCGGCAGTCCGAGCATCACATGCACGATCACTTCAATCCCTGACGCTTTCAGCCTGTTTACGGCATCATCATACACGGACAGGGGATAGCCCCTGCGAATGTATTTCGCTGTCCCAGGGTGTATGGTCTGGAGCCCCAGCTCTACCCAGATCGGTTTTATCTTATTGCACTCACACAGTAAGTCTAACACCTCGTCCGAAAGGCAGTCCGGGCGTGTTGCAATGGATACCACCGCTATATCCTGGTGGTTTATCGCCTCCATATAAAGGGAGCGCAGCTTTTCAACAGGCGCATAAGTATTGGTAAATGCCTGAAAATACGCAATGTACCTGCCATCCTTTATCTTTCCAGCCACTCTGTCCTTACCCTTTTCAATCTGCCGGGTAATGCTCATCGCGCGATCCCCGGCAAATTCTCCCGAGCCTGCCCCGGAGCAGAAAATACATCCCCTGGTGTCTATCGCGCCATCCCGGTTCGGGCAGGTAAACCCGCCGTCCAGGGCTATTTTGTACAGTTTTTGACCGTACTTATCATGTACATATTGATTTAACGTGTATATTTTCATAGGAGTCAGCGTCCGTTCAGCCCTGCACCGCTTACACAATCCGTCTCACCGTAATAATGCTGCGGTAAGTCGCCGACGTGATCTTAATCCCCGTCCGCTCCGTGCTGGCGTGGACGATCTGCCCGTTGCCTATGTAGATTCCCACATGACCTCCGTAATAAATCACATCTCCCGGCCTGGCATCGGAATAGGACACCCCTTTGCCCACAGTCGACTGTGAGTAGGAGCTTCTTGGCAGATTAATGCCAAAATTCTTGTAGACCGACATCACGAAGCCGGAACAGTCCGCCCCGTTAGTCAGACTGGTGCCGCCCGCCACATAAGGGTTGCCAATAAACTTACAGGCATAATTCGCAATATCCTGTCCCTTTCCGCCGCCGGAAGATGTGGGTTTCGGCGCCTCCTCCTTTTTGGGCTCCTCTTCCGCATCGGAACTGCCGCCCTCCTGTGCCAGCAGAGCTTCCTGCTCTTTCCTGCGCCGTTCTTCCTCTTCCTTTTTCTTTCGCTCCTCTTCCTCCCGGCGTTTTCGCTCTTCCTCTTCCAGCTTTCTGATCTGCGCCGTCTCCTGTTTGATCCGTGCCGTGTAGGTGGCCGCTTCCTGCTTCGCCTTGGTGAGCATCACACCGTAATTTTCGTACTCCGTCCGCTTCTGGGCAAGCAGCTCCTCCATATAGGCCTGTCCTTCCTGCAGCTCGGTCTTGGAAGTCTCAAGCTCCGACTTATCCTCCTCCAGCGTATCCCAGAGCTCCTGCACGCGCTTCACCGTATCCTCGTATTCCGCAAGCAGCTTTCTGTCGTAATCGTAAAGCTCTTCCACATACTTCGCCTTATTTACCATGTCTCCCATGTTTCCCGCGCCGAAAAACATGTGCAGATAAGAGGAATCACCCTTCTCATACATAAACTGGATACGAATTTTCATGGAGGCATACTGCTCCTCCTTCTCCGCTACCGCCGCGTCATATTCCACCTGTGTCTCGGCGATCTCTTCCTCCTTCTCCACAATGGCCTCCTCGATAAGATTGATGTCTGTGATCAGATTCACCAGTTCTGCGTCAATCTCCTGGATTTCCTCCTCCACGCCCTCCTGCGCTTCCTGCGCTTCATCCGCCTGTTTCTGGGCATTTTTCAACTGGGACTGGTTCTTCTTCACATTATCCCGAAGTTCAGAAATAGTAGTAGCCGATATCGGATCTACTACTGACAGACACAATATGAAAGATAATATGACGTACAGTCGTCTCTTGTACTTTTTCATCGCTCCGCCCTATTTCTGTCGTTTCGCAAATCAGTGGGGAGAATGCCGCCTTTTGGGCATTCTCTCGTGCGAGACTTAGCACTTCTTAGCGTGGCAGCTTTTGCTGCCAAGCTTTAGAAGTACTTCTCGCACTGTTATAGTTCACAGTTATTGACTGTTCTCGGGAACGGGATCACGTCCCGGATATTGCTCATGCCGGTCAGATACATGACACAGCGCTCAAATCCAAGCCCGAAGCCCGCATGTCTGGCCGAACCGTACTTGCGCAGATCCAGGTAAAACTGGTAATCATCCTTATTCAGTCCAAGTTCGTCCATTCTGCTCTCCAAAAGGGCTAAATCGTCCTCTCTCTGGCTGCCCCCTATGATCTCACCGATGCCCGGCACAAGACAGTCCATAGCCGCCACTGTCTTTCCGTCCTCATTCAGTTTCATATAAAAAGCCTTGATTTCCTTCGGATAATCCGTCACAAATACGGGCCGTTTAAACTCCTGCTCCGTCAGGAACCGCTCATGCTCGGTCTGTAAATCGCATCCCCACTCTACCTTGTACTCGAAGCTGTCATTATGCTTTTTCAGAATGTCGATGGCTTCCGTGTAGGTCACATGGGCAAAATCGGAGTTTAACACATGGTTCAGCCGGTCAATCAGCCCCTTGTCCACAAACTGGTTAAAGAAATTCATCTCCTCCGGCGCGTTCTCCAATACATAGCGGATCACATGCTTTAACATCGCTTCCGCCACCATCATGTCGTCCGTCAGATCCGCAAAGGCCATCTCCGGCTCGATCATCCAGAACTCCGCCGCATGTCTGGTGGTATTTGAGTTTTCTGCCCGGAAAGTGGGCCCGAATGTGTACACGTTCTTAAATGCAAACGCATACGTTTCCACGTTCAGCTGTCCGCTCACAGTCAGATTGGTCGGCTTGCCGAAGAAATCCGGGCTGTAATCCACATCCCCGCCCTCCGTCATGGAAAGGTTCTTCAAGTCCATAGTCGTCACCTGGAACATCTCGCCTGCGCCCTCACAGTCACTGCCCGTAATAATCGGCGTGTGCACATAGACAAAGCCTCTCTCCTGAAAAAAGGTGTGGATCGCATAGGCGATCAGCGAGCGCACGCGAAATACTGCCTGAAAGGTGTTGGTTCTCGGACGCAGGTGGGAAATGGTGCGCAGATACTCAAAACTGTGTCTCTTTTTCTGCAGCGGATAGTCTGCCGTGGACATGCCCTCCACACTAATCTCCTCCGCCTGCATCTCAAATTTCTGCTTCGCCTGGGGCGTAGCCACGATCTTTCCCCTGGCCACTATCGCGGAACCCACGTTCAATTTGGAAATCGCCTCAAAATTTTCCAGACGATCCGCATATACAATCTGTAACGGCTCAAAAAAGGTGCCGTCGTTCGCCACGATAAAGCCAAACGTCTTGGAATCCCGGATACTTCTGACCCATCCGCCTACCGTTACTTCCTTATCAATATACGCCTCACTGTTGCGGTACAAATCTCTGATTTCTGTCAAATCCATCTCCCTATTACCCCCTTTTCTTATCCTTTCTCATTCAGCGGCTGCCTCCGTATCCTGAATATTCCCGTTTTCTTTCAAAAAGGCAACCACCTTTTTCCGCATCAGATCCTCCTTCAAGGATTCCATATCCACACTCTTTTCCAGTTCCTCCTTGGAAGCGTAGTTGTAAAGCGTCATCAGCGCGGAAACCTCTTCGGCAACCTCCTCCTCTGTCGGAACAAGCCCCTCTTTGTCGGCTATCGCCTGATACATGATATACTGCTTTGCCATCCGCACACCTTCTTCGTCAAAAAGCGCCCGATACCCCGCCTCGTCAAGGCCCTGGTAAAGCTGCATGTACTGCGCCAGGGACATACCGATTGAGGCCGCCCTGACACTCATATTATTCTCAATGCTTGCGATATAACGCTCCACCATCTCCTCCGGCAGTTCCTGAAAGGTGCTGTTTTCCATGATGGTTGACGCCAGGGCTGTCTCTACCTCATTGTCGTAGGTGCTCTGCACGGACTGATCATAGAGATTGTATACCCAGTCATTCAGCTCCTGCACGGTCTGCGCGCCGCCTGTGTTATATCCTTCCTCCCCGAGCTGTTTTACAAGCTCGTCCGTAAACTCCGGCGGCCTGCTCTCGCTTATGCTGTTCACCGTCACCTCAAACACCACGTCCTCCCCCGCCAGATCGGGGTTGGTGTAAGGATCGGGAAATGTCAGATACAGACTGCGCTTCTCTCCCACAGCCGCGCCGATCAGCCCTTCCTCGAAGCCCTCTATAAACTGCCCGGCGCCGATGGTCAGATCATGATCTGCCCCCGTGCCGCCGTCAAAGGCCGTGCCGTCATGGTATCCAACGAAATCAATGTTCACCACATCGCCTTCCTGCACCGCCCGATCCGTCACCGGCACCTTTTCCGCTTTCGGCCCGAGATAATTATCGTAAATATAGCTGTCCACCACACCCTCTGGCACCTCCAGCTTACTCACTGCGGCCTCGATGCCCGTATATTCGCCGAGCGTCACATATTTCTCCGCCTTAATATCTTTCAGATATTCCTTACTGCCGCAGGCAGTCAGAAACAGCGATGAGGCAAACACCGCTGCAATTACACCTGTTTTTCTTTTCATAATCTCCTCATTTCCCAAATCATAAATTTGCAACCTGCTCTTGCGGTTCCGACAGCAAATGCGCCAGCCTGTGCGGAACCGTTGCCATACAATTATCCTTTATCTTACCACAGCCATCCTTCATTTGTCTATATCCGGCCGTCTCTATTTCCCGGGCACGCAAGCCGACCCGATTGGTCAACTTCCAACTTTTTCTTGCGCAACATGCAGATCAATGTTAAAATATTTTTTACATACACTGAAACGAAAACGGAGGCGTTCCCATGAGTACGATAACAATTGTCTTACTGGTGATCCTGGCGGTTCTGCTGGTCGCTGTGGTGGTTTTATATTTTTTAGGAAAGAAAGCTCAGAAAAGGCAGGCGGAACAGCAGGAACAGATCGATGCGATGAAGCAGACCATGTCCATGCTCATCATCGACAAGAAACGGATGAAACTGAAGGATGCGGGACTGCCCCAGATTGTGATAGACCAGACGCCGAAGCTTTTGCGCGGTTCCAAGCTCCCTGTGGTGAAGGCTAAAGTTGGTCCGCAGATTATGACGCTTATCTGCGATGATAAAATTTTTGATGCCGTTCCCGTAAAGAAGGAAGTGAAAGCCGTTGTCAGCGGCATCTACATCACCGATGTGAAAGGCCTGCACGGCAAGGCGGCGGTTACGGAACCGAAGAAAAAGAGTAAATTCAAGCAGCTGGTAGAAAAAGCGCAGGAAAAGGCTGGCGCAAAGCCGGTGAAATAACAGAGTACGCACCCGGTTTAGGGGCGCCTTTATCGGACGAACCACACAGCAGTTTTACGACAGGAGCGTAAAGCTGCTGTTTTCTTTGGAGCGGATGTCTATTTTGATGTGGCAGTCCGAAAGGAACTCATAGTTGATGTCCAGTGCGTAATCCACATCCACCACAATAGTATCTTCCTTTTCGTCAATCGTTATCCGCTTCGTGTCGATTCCCACCAGAATCTGCCCGAAAGGTGTATTGTAATTTGACAGGTTCTTTTTGTTTTCCTGAAAGACCATATGTACATTCACAAGACCGTTGCGGGTCAGCTCCACCATCTGTTCACTGAATTTCAGCCGGTTCTTCGTGGGGCATTCAAACCCTTCCGTAACTTCCTCGTAAATGACATAGTGTCTGTCATTCTTCTTATAATAATCCCCCACAGTGACCATCTCGATCTTATCAGAATTTTCCTCCCGCTGGTCGAACTGTAATCCCTGCAGAGTCAGCAAAACTTCTTTCGTCATATTTTCCTCCATCCCGAAACGTCCTCCGCAGCGTCTGCCGCCTGGCACACCCCGGAAAGCTGCGGGCAGAATTTAAAATTCATCAATCCGAATCATCTTTGCAGACAAAATGCCGTAAGACAGAATGGAATTGGCAAACCGCTGGAACTTATCAGCCGCATCGCTGACAAAAAAGCGGTACAACTCCGTTCCAAGCCCCGGTCTGTGTTCACTCTCCAGACCGTGCTCCGCCAAAAGTGTTTTTAACTCCCTCGCTGTCTCGTAGGCGGGATTGACTAAGGTCACACCCTCCCCCATGATCTTTCCTACCGTGGAGCGAAGCATCGGATAGTGCGTACAGCCCAGTATCAACGTGTCGATGCCGCTGTCAACCAGCTCCGTCAGATAACGGCGGGCAATTTCGTCCGTCACCGGGTCTTCCCAAAGCCCTTCCTCCACCAGCGGCACGAAAAGCGGACATGCCTTTCCGATAACACTGACACTCTTGTCATGTTCTTCTATGTAACGGCTGTAGATGCCGCTGTTTATGGTAGCTTCCGTCGCCACAACGCCGATTCTCCCGTTTGTGGTGGCCGCAAGGGCCGCTCTGGCTCCCGGCTTTACCACGCCGATCATCGGAATATCCACCTCTTTTTCCAGTTCCTCCAACGCGTAGGCGCTGGCCGTATTGCAGGCAGCCACAATCGCCTTCACCTGCTGCGTCTCCAGAAAATGTACAATCTGTCTGGAATATCTTGTCACCGTCTCTTTCGACTTACTTCCATAGGGCACCCGCGCCGTGTCGCCAAAGTATACGATCCGCTCATTGGGCAGCTGCCGCATAATCTCACGGGCCACGGTCAGCCCTCCCACCCCCGAGTCAAACACCCCGATGGGGCTGTTATTCCATTCTTCCTGTCCGCTCATGGTTTCTAATCCTTCCCCACAGCCAGTTTTTCCTCACACCACTCCAAAAATCTGCTGCTTATCACAATCTCATCGCCGGAGGCATCCCAGATCTCTGCCGCCCCGATCTGACCAGACATATCCTCTGTCTGCGTCTCAGCCGTCACCACCGCCTCACACGTCTCCTCCGTAAAACATAATTCCGGGTAAAATATGCCCCACCAGACTGCCGCAAAGAGACAGGCCGCCATCGTCTTTCCTTTTTTCTTCATCATACATACTCCTATCCGCCGTTCATACCGGCATCTGGAGTATTCCCGCTATTGATCCTTGTCATACACTAAGTGCAGACATTCAGCCGGAAGAACCTTTTCCTCCGGGATCAATGCGCAGCTGTCTGATAATGGACTGCTCCTGGTTGTCAATGTGGAGCCGTGCCGCCGCTGCCGCTTTCTCCCTGTCACCGTTCATAATGCTCTCATATATCATCCTATGCTCATTCACCAGATTCTCATGCCCGCTCTCATCCTTAATATACTCAAAACGGTAACGGTACATCTGCTCGGACAGGTTATTGATCAGCTGGATCAGCCGCTGGTTTCCCGTCGCCTGCACAATGATATCATGCATCGCCACATCCGCCTCCGCAATGGTCACCACATCTCCCGTCTTCGTGGCCTCCTCAAAGCTGTCGCAGGCTTTTTTCAATGCCGCCTTACCCTCCGCCGTGATCCTGTCACAGGCAAGCTCCGCGCAAAGCGCATCCAGGGCACGTCTCACCTCCAGCACATCCTGCAGGCTTTTCTCCGTGATCTGCGCCACCTCCGCGCCGCGCCTGGGAATCATGGTCACCAGACCCTCCAGCTCCAGCTTTCGTATGGCTTCCCGGATCGGCGTGCGGCTCACTCCCAGACGGTTCGCCAGATGGATCTCCATCAGCCTCTCCCCCGGTTTCAGTTCGCCCGTCAGAATAGCGCGGCGCAGTGTGTTAAACACCACATCCCGCAGCGGAAGAAATTCATCCATATTGACAGTGAAATCATGTTCCATACGTTTCCCCCTTGTCAGAGCAGTTTACTGCCGCAAAACGCCGTCACAAAGACAGCCGCCCCCGGTTCCTCTTTCTTGACAGCGCCGGCGATCTTCTCCGCTGTTTCCTTTTCTTTGCAGATGCCGAACACAGTAGGTCCGCTGCCGCTCATCAGCGCATTCTCTGCGCCCAGGCCGCACATCGTCCGTTTCAGCCTGTCAATCACAGGATACTCTACTGCGGTAACCGTCTCCAGCACATTCCCCATTCTGTCCGTTATGCCTTTCAGGTCTCCGGCCGCAAGCGCTGCAGCCATCCCGTCAATATCCGGGTGGAAGGACAGTCTGTCCGCCTGTAAATGTCCGTAGACAAAGGCCGTGGGCACGTCAATATCGGGCTTTGCTATCACGATATGACAGGCAGGCGGAGCAGGCAGCGACGTCAGTATTTCTCCGATCCCCTCCGAAAGCATCGTTCCGCCCTGAATGCAGTAAGGAATGTCCGCCCCCAGTGTCACGCCAAGCTCTTTCAGTTCTTCCACAGAATATCCCATCCCGAAAAGCGCATTCAACCCCCGCAGAGCCGCCGCCGCATCCGCACTGCCGCCCGCCATGCCCGCCGCAATGGGAATCCTCTTCTTCAATATAACAGAGACGCCTTCCCGGATATGCCCCTTCTCCATCAGAAGAGCCGCCGCCCTGCAGACCAGATTGTTCTTGTCCGCAGGCAGATCCGCCCCTTCTATCCGAAGCCCGATCCCAGGCTCCTCTCTTCTCTCAAACGTCAGGTCATCACAGATATCCACGGTCTGCATAATCATCTTTACCTCGTGGTATCCGTCCTGCCTGCGCCGAAGCACATCCAGTCCCAGATTTATTTTTGCGTAAGCTTTCTGTTCTATCATAAGCTGCCCCCAGTTTACCGCTGACTGCTCGGTCTGTCGTCCGTTTTCTTCTCCCCGCCGCGTTCCCGCAGGAACTCGTGTACTTTGTATACAGGGATTGTACTTAATTCTGTACAAAATGTCAAGCATAGCCTCCCCTCGTATCGGTTTTGCCGCACCAGAGCGGCACTTTATGGAATTTTTTTACTTTCTGCGCTTTTTCTTCTAATTTAATTAGGAAAATGGTACGATATAATTATTAGAAAAGGGAGATTGCCCATGCGGCAGTCTTTTCGTAACCACAAATATGCATAAATTATTTCCAAGGAGGGATACCCATGGGCGTAAATGGAATTGCAGGAGTAGGCAAGAATGCTTACGAAACTCTTACAACAACACAGGCGGAGACCAAGCCTGTTGAAGAGACAAAGGACAATGCTTCCGATAAGGGAGAAAATGGTGTGGTTTATGAGCCTTCAAAGGACAGTGTCAACGTGCCTGTGAAAAAATATGTGCAGAATACCGAGCTTGTGAATAAAATGAAGGCTGATGCCGATGCGCACACAAAGCAGTTACAGAACATTGTGCAGCAGCTGATGACCAAGCAGAGCCAGGCTTCCGGCATTGCCAACGGTGACATGTGGAAGTTCCTCGCCAGCGGCAAGTTTGAAGTAGACGAGGCTACCAAGCTGCAGGCGCAGAAAGACATTTCCGAGGACGGCTACTGGGGTGTGAAGCAGACCTCCGGCAGAATCCTTGATTTCGCAACGGCTCTGACAGGCGGCGATCCGAGCAAGATCGAAGATATGCGCAAAGCTTTCAAGAAGGGCTACGAGCAGGCTGAAAAAACCTGGGGCGGCGAGCTTCCCGAGATTTCCAAGAAGACTTACGATGCCGTGATGGCAGGCTTTGACAAGATGGCTGAGGATGCGGCAGCACAGAACAATGCCACACAGGATATTCTGAATCAGGCCGGCGCCGGACAGATTGCTTCCAACTAAACAGGAACGATGAGAAAGCAGAAGGAATCGGGTACATACCCGGTTCCTTTTCTTGAGGAGAAAATCAATGATAGCATACGAAAAAATCAAAAAAATCCCCTACGGCGGGGACTACAACCCGGAGCAGTGGCCGGAGGAGACGTGGGAGGAGGACATGCGGCTTTTGAAGCTGGCGCACATCGACATCGTCACCCTGAATGTCTTTAGCTGGGCGATGCTGCAGTCCGACGATGACGTCTATCATTTTGAAAAGCTGGACAAAATTATGGCTCTCGTAAAAAAGCACGGCATGAAGGTCTGTCTGGCCACTTCCACAGGCGCGCACCCCGCATGGATGGCGAGGAAGCATCCCGATATCCTGCGTGTGGAGGCAAACGGCATGAAGCGCAAGTTCGGCAGCCGCCACAACTCCTGCCCCAACAGCCCCACTTACCGGAAATACGCCGCAGCGCTGGCTTCCAGGCTGGCTGACCGCTACAAAGACTATGACAATATTGTGGCATGGCATATCTCCAACGAGTACGGCGGAGAGTGCTACTGTGAAAACTGTGAGAAAAAATTCCGGGAATGGCTGAAAGAAAAATACAAGACAATCGAGGAAGTGAACCGGGTCTGGGACACCGCATTCTGGGGCCACACGTTCTATGATTTTGAGGATATCGTCGCACCCAGTCACCTTTCCGAACATTGGAGCAGCGACCAGAGTACATTTCAGGGCATCTCTTTGGACTACCGCCGCTTCAACTCGGAGAGTATTTTAAACGCGTACCGTCTGGAGTATGACGCGGTCCACCGCATTACCCCCGACATCCCTATCACAACGAATCTGATGGGCACCTATCAGCCTTTGGATTACCAGATGTGGGCCAGATACATGGATTTTGTGTCCTGGGACAATTATCCTGCCAACGATACGCCCATTTCCGGCGTGGCCCTGCGCCATGATCTGATGCGCGGCTTAAAGCAGGGGAAACCTTTCGCCCTGATGGAGCAGACCCCCTCCGTCACCAACTGGCTGCCTTACAATATGCTAAAGCGGCCCGGCGTGATGCGGCTTTGGAGCTATCAGGCAGTCGCCCACGGAGCGGATACGGTCATGTTTTTCCAAATGAAGCGCAGTATCGGTGCCTGCGAAAAGTACCACGGCGCGGTGATCGACCACGCGGGACACGAAAACACCCGGGTATTTCGCGAAGTTGCCGCGCTAGGCGCGGAGCTTGAGCGTCTGGGCAGCCAGACCCTCGGCGCAAGAAGCGACGCCAAGACCGCCATCGTCTTTGACTGGGACAACTGGTGGGGCATCTCCTACTCTGCGGGACCTTCCATCTATCTGGATTACTGCAAAGAGGCGGAGCGCTATTACAAGGCGCTGTTCGATCTGCATATTCCAGTGGACATGATCGGCGTGGAGGACGACCTGTCGGCATACGATCTGGTGATCGCGCCGGTGCTCTATATGGTAAAAACAGGCTATGACGAAAAGCTGCGCGCCTATGTGAAAAACGGCGGCCGTTTCCTGACCACCTTTTTCAGCGGCTATGTGGACGAACACGATCTCGTGACCGTAGGCGGCTATCCCGGAAAACTGCGGGATATTCTCGGCATCTGGGTGGAGGAAGAAGACGCCCTGCCCGAGGATATGCAAAACGCCTTCCATTATAATGGCAAAACTCACCCCGCTTCCATGCTCTGTGACCTGCTGCACACAGAAGGCGCCGAGGCCCTCGCCTTTTATGAGAAAGATTTCTATGCGGGAATGCCTGTGCTCACAAAAAACGCCTTCGGAAAAGGCTTCGGCTATTATGTGGCAACGCAGTCTGACGATGCCTTTTACAGGGAATATCTCGGTGAAATATGCCGGGAAGCCGGAATCGAGCCGGTTATGGACGCGCCGGACGGCATAGAAGTGACTAGGAGAGTCAACAAAAACGGTACGTTTATCTTTATTCTAAATCACACGGAAGAGCCGCAGGTCATGGCAATACCCTTTGCGGGATGTGACCTGTTGGGCGGAAAGAGCTATGAAGAAGGGGATGCGCTCACACTGGCGGCAAAGGATGTATCTATCATCAAAGTGAACTGACGACCCTTTTCGGGACAGGCGCAACATCGTCTGCCTTTACAGCGCGTTCATCACGCCCCGGATGCCCTGCTCCTCGTAAATATTTTTGTAGTAAGCGACTTCGTTTCTGATCAGCTCGTCAATGACACGCATGCCAAGAAGCTCCACAGGCGCCTTGTCATCCGTCATTATGCGGTTCCCCGCTTCATAGGGGAGGAGATTTTCAGAAACCGTCTGCATCATCGCAAGGAGACTTTCGTCCGCGACAGTCTCCTTGTGCCTTTTCAGATTCTCAATCATCTGCGGGTTGTCGGAGGCAAAAAGCTCCCTGTTGGTGGAACCCCTCACATCCACCGTATAGACCTCGTCAAAAACACTGCCAATGGTATCGGAAAGATAGGCGTTGATGCTGTCCTCCCCGCTGCCGCGCATGTTCATGTTGACCACCATCACACCGTCCTCCGCAAGATGCTCCTTCACCAGGGCAAAAAATTCCGCCGAAGACATCTGGAAAGGAATCGTGATATCCTGATAAGCGTCCACCATAATCACGTCATATTTCCCGTCAATGGCATTCAGATAAGCCCTTCCGTCATAGGTCGTCACCGGCACATCTTCCGGCAGTTCAAAATAAGTCCTCGCCAGATCCGTGATCTTTTCGTCAATCTCAACGCCCTCCACAGGCATGTCCCCGAAGTAGGCCCTGCACTGGTGCGCATATGTACCCGTCCCCATGCCGAGAATCAGCGTATTGCAGTCCGCCGGGTTATCCTTTCCCGTCATCAGCGGCGCCGCCATTGCATAGTCATAGTACATGCCCGTCAGCCCTTCGTCCTTCACCAGAATGGACTGTACCCCGAAGAGCACATTTGTCGACAAAATGACATTCCTGTCATTCTCTTTCACCTGCAGGTAATTATAAATGGACTCCCCTTCGAAAGCCAGATTATTTTCCCAGAACGCAAAGCTGTTCGATGCCCCGAACATACAGCACAGAAGAAAGAGAACCGCCGATGCCGCGCTCTTTTTCAGCCCGCTCTTTTTGCTGGCAAAGTAGAGGATGCCAAGTCCTAAGAGAATCGCCGCAAAAATCAAAAAAGTGACCGAAGTGCCCACCGCCGGAATCGAGACAAAGGTCGGCACAAACGTACCGATGATGCTGCCGATCGTATTAAACGCCCCGAGCGTACCCACAATACTTCCGCTGTCCGAAAGGCTCTGCACCGTATACTTTGCCAGCGACGGTGTCACCGTTCCCAGCAGAAAGAGCGGAAACACAAAAATCACCATACACGCCGCAAAAGCCGCCCAGATCAAAAAGTTTGTATTCACCGCAAAAATGAGCAGCGCGGAAATGCCCAGAATAATATATTTTCCCACCACCGGGATCAACGCAATCCATACTCCCGCAATCAGAATCCTCGTATAGAGCCTGTCCGGGTTCGGATTTTTATCCGCGCTCCTCCCACCGTAAATGTTCCCCAGCGCCATCGCGATCATAATGGTTCCTATGATGATCGTCCACACAATCTGGGAAGAACTGAAATAGGGAGCGAGCAGCCTGCTCGCCCCCAGCTCTACCGCCATCACGGACATGCCGGCAAAAAATTCTGTCAGATACAGAAATATTTTATTCTTTAATATGGATGATGTGTTCATAATAAATTCGTCCTTTTTCGTATTTCAGCCCTGCCAAACTCCCAAAGCCTATCTCATAGTATATACGATAACCCTTCATTTTACAATTCGGATTTCACGGTTTCCCGCCTACACGTCCCTTTTAAGACTCTAAATCCCGCCTTTTACCACCAGTATTTTATCTCCCGCGCAGATCTCCTCCGTCGGCAGCTCATTGACTTCCCTAAGCTGCGCCACAGGTACATAATATTTCTTGCCGATATCCCACAGTGTCTCCCCGGGTCCGGCAATACAGATCACCATGCCCGGCAGCTCACTGAGCTTATTTAAGTCAAGCGGCTCCACTCTGATGTCCGTCACCAGATCGCGGTTCTGCACGGAAAATACGATCACCTTAAACTGCAGCGCCGCCTTGACGTCAAGCTCATCGCTGTCAAGCATTGTCACCGTCAGCTGCTCGATGCTGCTTCTCAGCCTGTAGACACAGGTGGGAAGTATGTTCTCCGCCTCGATCACATACTGGAACGGCAGCTCGTTGACAGTGGAGTAGATAGACTTTGCGCCGCCCGCACTCAGATAGAGCGTTGTCACCAAAAGCGTTCCCGTGACGGCAATGCCGTTCTCCACAATGGCCTGCTCGTCAATCCGAATTTCCCCATCGGAGTGAATGAGCTGGTACATCGGCATCTCCGGGTTCTGAATGCGTACATGCTCCGCGATCTTACATTTGCCGCTGCCTGCCAGCAGAAGGCTCTTTACGGGCATCTGCGTGGCCAGCGCTTCAATCTCCTTATCCACGCCGTAAACATCGGAAATAACCTCCAGATTTTCCTCCTCATAGAGATGAATGTCCAGATCCAGTACCGGCTCCACACAGAACACTCTCTCCTCGCCGTCGAAATCCTGCCGCACTTCCACATTACACTGCCCCAGATGATACTGGATATCGGGAATCATATTCTCCCGGCACCCGTGGCACTCGATAATGCCGCTGAAAGGCACCGTATTTTCATACCACTGTGTTTTGTCGTTATCCCCTTCGCCTTCATATAAGAAAAAAGCCCGCATCTCGCCCTGAATCGAAAGCTTCTCCTCCAGCGCCTTAAACTCCACATGATCAAAGCAGATGTGATGCCATATGGTCTGGAACACGTTGGGCAGATTACCCGTCAGCTCCATCTCCTCCTTCAGGCGGAAAATATCTTTTTTATGCATCACCAGCTCTATAACCGGGTAGACGCACTTGCGGTACTCCACAGGTTCCTCATGGTAAAGGTCAACCGCCGTCTCACACTCCATCTGCTCCTCCCGCTCAAGTGTAAAGGAAACCACCGCCTGTACACTGAATTTCCGGGAATTGATCAGCCCCACCGTCAAATCTTCGATACAGCTTTCCGCCAGGATCGTGTCGCCGTTATTTACCCCTTCCATATTGACCTTTTCCTCAAAGGGAATCACCGCCTCCATGCTGGCGCACATTCCCTCCATGTCCGTCAGATACAGTATGGACACCACAAGTTTGCCCCTCAGGCCAACCACGTTTTCACCGGGGCGGATCTCCTCCAACATGATCTCACCTTTACTGCTTAACAGATAGTTTGCATCCAGTTTATTATCTGAAATGTTAACGTCCTCTTCCAATACCATCTGCGTGCCGGCTCTGCCGTTTATTCGATCCATATGTATCTTTTTCTTCACCAATTCCACAAAAATGCCCTCCCTGCGTATAGTTACTATAAATCTATGCGCAGGGAGGAGCGGATATGTTTTTTATTTTGGCGGGAAATTGCGACAACGTAAATTATGAAAGGAGCATGCGAAGCATTCTCTGAATCAAGTGCGCCGGCGCTCGATTTTTACAGATATGATTTCGTCCGTTTCATATCGGTGACAAAATCGGGATTGTCTTTTTTCATCAGGTCATAAAGCTTATACGCATTATCGTGATCCTCAATCAATGCCTGCAGTTCGCTCTCCGTTATGCCGACCAGCTGGATGAATTGGGTCTTGCCATATAACGTGTCCTGCGTCTGCGCTTCCGTATCGGCAATCGTCAAAAGAGCTGTGATGTCTGACTCCACACCCGTATGTAAAGACTTTCCCCCGCCCGAAACATACTCAAAGGGATCAAAAAACCTTTCCTGTGTATAAGTATATCTGGCAAGATTCAACATCATGTCAATCGCCCACATACACGCCTCGTCTGTCTCTTCCCTAAGCTTGATCGTCATTTCATAACCCCATTTACTCCACTCGCCGCCGAGCGCTTTTTCATTGGCGTAAAGCCGGGTCATGCCGTATGTCACTATGTGCTTATAGCCTTTCGGAGATGGGTAAATGGAAAATCCGTCAAGGTAATTGTTTCCCCCAAAGACGGCTCTCGACGCCATGTCTGTGGCATAGTGCCCGGGCTTCACTCCGGGATAAAGCCTGTCAAATTCCTTGTCAATGATTTCCCATCCCGGCGCCCACTCGGGATCGTCTTCCACTCTCTTTCTAAACTCCTCTATCGTCATTTCCGTTTTTCCCCATTTTCTTTCTGCATATCTCCTGCAGAGAATGCCCGTATTTTCGCGTTTCTCACGTTACCGCCCCAATCAGCTCCGTCACATTCTCAATCCCATACTGCTTCATATAAGCCTCGATTCCTTCCACCACTTCCACAGTCGTGTAAGGGTTCACAAAATTCATCGCCCCAACCGCAACCGCGCTTGCCCCGGCAAGCAGGAACTCGATCGCGTCCTCCGCGCTGCCGATACCGCCCATGCCGATAATCGGAATCTTCACAGCCTGCGCCGTCTGGTAGACCATGCGCACAGCCACCGGCTTGACAGCAGGGCCGGACATGCCACCCGTCTTATTGGCAAGCACAAACTTTTTCCTGTGAATATCAATCTTCATGCCCGTGATCGTGTTAATCATGGAAAGCGCGTCGGCTCCCGCCGCCTCCGCCGCTTTTGCCAACTCCGTGATGTCCGTCACATTCGGGCTCAGCTTCATAATCACCGGCTGTCGCGCCTTTTTCTTAATCTGTGACGTGATATCGTAGAGGGAATCCACTTTCTGCCCGAAAGCGATCGCCCCCTCCTTCACATTGGGACAGGACACGTTGATTTCCAGCATGGAAACGTCCGTATCTGAAAGGCGCTCCACCACTTCCAGATAATCCTCCACGGTTTTTCCGCAAATATTCACAATGACATTTGTATCATATTTATTCAAAAAAGCCAGATCCCTCTCGATAAATACATCAATCCCCGGATTCTGCAGTCCGATGGCATTTAACATACCGCCGTAAACTTCCGCCACACGGGGCGTCGGATTGCCCTCCCACGGCACGTTCGCAACCCCTTTGGTCACCACCGCGCCCAGCCTGTTTAAATCCACAAAGTCACTGTACTCCATACCGGAACCGAAAGTGCCGGACGCCGTCATAACAGGATTTTTAAAGGTGACACCCGCAATTTTTACCTCTGTATTCATAGTTTCCTCCATGTCAGAGCATTTTTCTGCGATGACACGCGATGAGAAATTCGCGAAGGCGATTTCTCATCTGCGATCATTGACTTTGAGATGCTCTTTCTCAAAGTCAGGATTGAAAAATCAGTGCATCAGCATGATTTTTTCAATCCGCCACCTCCCCTGCTTCAAAAACCGGTCCCTCCGTACAGATGCGCGCATTGTGTACATGGGAATGGGCATCCACCTTCGTCGTGCGGCATACACAGCCCAGACACGCACCCACGCCGCATGCCATGCGCTCCTCCAGAGAAATGTATGCCTCAATCCCATTTTCTGCCGCATACTTTTTAATTGCCCGGAGCATCGGCATCGGTCCGCACGCCATAATCACATCCGCATGGAGCGAATAAGCTTTGATGATATCCATCACGTTTCCCTTCGTCCCCACGCTGCCGTCCTCCGTCGCCACATAGACATCGCCGTACTCCGCCAGATCCTCTTCCAAAAAAAGGTCTTTATTCCGATAGCCGAGAAGAATCTGCTTTTTCTCATCCATCGCTTTTGCCAGCTCCAGCATGGGCGGAATGCCGATCCCGCCGCCCATCAGAAAGACGCGTTTCCCCTTTGCCTTATCAACAGGGAACCCGTTCCCCAGCACGCCAAGTATGTCCAGTCGGTCGCCAGCCTTGCAGGTGGAAAACTCAGCCGTCCCCTTTCCTGCCACGCGGTACACCAGCCGCAGCCTGTTTTTCTCCCTGTCCGTCTCGCAGATGCTGATGGGACGGGGCAGGAGCATACTCTCTCCGCGGGGATAGACCGCCACAAACTGCCCGGGATGGGCGTCCTTCGCAAGCTTCGTCTCCAGCCAGAGGTCATAGATCTGTTCGCCTATCTGTTTTTGTGATATTACTGTCGCCGTAACTTTTCTCTTTTGCGCCATATGCGGTTCCTTTCTGGTTGTTTTTTTAATAGTATACCACAATCCCCGCTGCTTGTCTTTCCATTGCCAGAAGCCATTCCTTCTTTTCGAGACCGCCCGCGTACCCTGTCAGGCTCCCGTCTGATCCGACGACCCTGTGACATGGGATGATAAGGGAGATGGGATTGTGTGCCACCGCGCTGCCCACCGCCTGCGCCGACATCGATGCCAGCCCTCGCCGTCTTGCAATTTCCGCGGCAATCTCCGCATATGTTGTCGTCTGCCCGAACGGGATTTTCAGCAGTATCTCCCAGACCTCTTTTTGAAAAGGCGTTCCTTTCAAAGTCAGCGGCGGTATAAAAGCGGGTTTTTCCCCGTCAAAATACAGGGCGAGCCATTCTGCCGTCCGGGCAAAGACCGGCAGCTTTTTCTCCTCGTGATCCGGATCCAATTTTGCCGCAAAATATTTCTGCCCCTCAAACCATAAGCCTGTCAGGGCATGTCCGTCTGACGCGAGCAGTATCTTTCCGAGAGGGGAAACATATTCGTTTGTATATTCCATCTGACACCTCCTTGGGGCGAAACTTATGACCGCCTGTTATACCTATACCTTTCCAAGCGGAAGCCGCTTTACGAGTGAACCATTCTCCGTACCGATTCGTCAAGCGTTTCCAGTTGAATGGGAACATTGCTTATCTGAATATCCGTAAGCCTCTTAAGTCTGCTTATGTCTGGAAGTGTTCTGATATGCTTCAAGTCCTGCAGTTTTATCGTTTCAAGGTTTACAAGTGAACTGATGAAATCCAGATTATCCAGCTTCATAATCCGCCAAAGCTCCAGCTTTCGCAGACTGACCAGTTCCCCCAACGTGGCAAGATTGCTGCTGCCGCACCACAGAAGCGCAAACGATTCCAGATCAAGTTCCTTCAAAAACGAAAAATCTTCCACCTTGATTCCGCTTAACGACAAAGATTTTAAACTGTTGATCCGGCGGGTGCTCTCGATGTTTTTCTTTGCCTTCTTTCCCAGAAAAAGTGTGTGCAGTTTCTTAAATCCCGAAAGCCAGTCACAGTCAAATTGTACGTTTTTTCCCATCGTGTCCGCATAGAGTGTCAATTCTTCCAAGTCAGGCGCAAGGTCTTTGACAAAACGATAATCCAGCCGGTCAAACAATGTCAGATGTAGTCCCTTTATGTTTGGGAGTTCGCACAAATATTCGGGGGCGACGGCTTCCTTATTTTCTGTCAGATGCCCGTCAAGCCGAATCTTCGTCAAATGCGGCATCTGTCTGAGCACAGACAAATCAAACGTCTCATTTCCATATGTGCCAATTCCAAAAATGCGAAAGTACAAATCCGAGCGTCTTTCCAGAATCCGGTCGATCTCACGGTAAGCCCGGTCTGGAAGATTCTCATCAATCTGTACCCACCTGATCCGGCTATTATTTGCAATCTCTTCTATCAGTTCCGGCGTAATCTCTTCGTACCCGACATACTTTAAAACGCCGTTTTGTGAGGTCTGCTTCGCAATATGGACGCGGTTTGTAAAATCAATCCATGCACCCATGTCATCCTCCGTATTTTTATAACCGCCTCGTGTATTCCCACCATACAGAAAAGAGCAGCTAGATACATTTCCCAATCCGGCACGGAACCCACAAAACAGGCTCGCCATATCCTTGTATCCGATCGGAAAACACCGCCGCCTCTTCAAAGGTGTGTTCCAAAAGCCCATAATGGTTAAACCTTACACCGGGCAGCATTTCATACAGGCTGTTACATAAAAAACTATGAAAACTACAAATATCCCATCCCAAAATATCAAAACCCAGAAGCTCATTTTCATCTGGGACGCCCGGCAAAAGACTGCCTGTACCCGGACCCGCAGGCACCATTTCCCTCTGTAACATCTCAAAATACTCTTCCGTAGTAGACAGACTGGCAAGTATACATTGCCCATTTGAGAAATAAGACTCATAAAAATAATGCGCGTCATCAAGCCTCGTAAATCGACCGTCTTCCGCAAGCCCTTTTCCCATAAGCGCGCCTATTTCTGCCACAAGTTTCCCGGCTCGTTCCTCATTGAGTCCCCAGCGGGTCTTGTAACCTTCCCGCTCCTCCGGCGCTATATAATCGTTTTGAGAAAAACAAGTATCCAGTCTTGGATGAATCCCGCCAAAGCATCCGCTGACGGACAGCATTGTCCCGCTCCGATGAAGCCATCCGGGTATCGGAATCCTCTCGCAGATATAATATCCGACTATCTGATACATCTGGTCCTCCACACAATCAAATCACCATTACCAGCGTCCCCGCCCCGATCAGCACACAACCGATCAACGATCTTGCGGTAAATTCCTCATGCAGAAAAACAAACGCCAGTATAAGTGTGATCACCACACTCAGCTTGTCGATCGGCACCACCTTGGACGCCTCCCCCATCTGCAGGGCGTGGTAATAGCACAGCCACGATGCGCCGGTTGCAAGCCCGGAAAGAATCAGAAAAATCCAGCTTTTTCTACTGATTTCCGCAATTCCGCCCTGTGCATTCGTCAAAAACACCATACCCCACGACATGATGACAACCACAACCGTCCGTATCGCCGTGGCGAGATTGGAATTAACGCCCTCTATACCGATTTTTGCAAGGATTGAAGTCAATGCCGCAAACACTGCGGACAGAATTGCAAACAGAAACCACATACGCCGCCCCTCCCATCATCTCAGTTCATCTATAAATATCATTTTCCTTGTAATCAGTATCTCTCCAAATCATTCGGGATAAACCTAATCATCGTGTTTTTCCGTAGTTTATGGAAGATTTCATTATAAACATATAATCATGCCATGAACAGTCAACGGCACTGCCTGCATCACGTTACAAATCGGGAAACGCAATTACCGGCTCGGGGGGCGTCCGATGCTCCCCGATTCTTTTCTCCATCCAGACCATGTCATACCATCTGCCGAATTTATAACCGCACTGATGGAATTTTCCCACCATCGAATATCCCAGACGGCTGTGAAATGCCACACTGCCGTTGGTTAGGTATTCGTCTTCCACATCACAGCAGGCAATGCAGGCATTCAAGTTTAAAATATGCTGCGCCCGGGAGATTTCCTCCAGCGCAGTATAGAGCCTGCGGCCAATGCCAAGCCCTCTCTTATCTTCCTTCACATAGACAGAAACCTCTGCCGCCCAGTCGTAGGCCGCCCTGTTTTTAAAGATGCCCGTGTAGGCATACCCGGAAATCTCCCCATCCATTTCCGCCACAATATAAGGATATTTTTTCAGTGTGTTTTCTAATCGTTTCCGAAAGTCACTCCGTTCGGGCGTCTCATACTCAAAGGTAATTGCCGTATGTTCGACATAGGGCGCATAAATTTCCAAAAGCGCCTGCGCATCACCGCCGCAGGCTGTTCTGATTCTGATATCTTTCATTCCCATAATGAGATTATTTTTCCTCCGCCAGCAGTCCTAACGCCTCCTCCATCGAAACGCACTTTGCATATCTGCCATACCATAAAAAATCATTATAATAATGATAGCACACATCTTTCGTCATATAGTCACTGTCAAAGGTGGAGTTTGCATAAGCTGGCACGATCATTTCGTACCCCTGGTTGAAACCGCTTTGAATGGTGGCGTCTATGCAAAAATTTGTCTGCAGGCCAACAATCATAATCTTCGTTTCGTTTTTCTCCGACAAATATTGGGAAAGCCCCGTCGATTCATGCAGCGCGCTGTTTACAGTCTTGTCAAAAACGCGCTCCCCCTCCAGGGGCGCAAACTCCTCATATATTGCAAACTCATCGTCCCCCGCTGAGAAGCCTGTTCCCGGGCCGTCATCATGCCTCACATACACCACCTCTGCACAATACTTTCTGGCCTGCGCTATCAGCATTTTTATATTCTCTCTCAACTGCTCAAATGCAAACAGGCGTTCATCTGTAATTCCTTTCTGGGTGTCTACCACAAGTAAAATCATTTCATCCTCCCGAAACATCCGCACAATTTAAGGTACTTTTTACATGTATCGTCATAAATTTAACATAGCGCCGAAAAGAAAGCAAATCTTCCCTCCAAAATCCACTTACTATTTCCCGGAGTTAATTAAACATTAATTTATTGCCCAATATTTTCCATATTTTATGCTGTACGTTTACTTTACTTTTTTCTACATTAAAATGCGATACAGTAAAAATATCATAAAACCTTTTTAGTAACACAATGGCTTGCAGACTCTTTGTATGGTCTGCTTTACTTTCAGAAAAAAACCGAAGCGCCTTTGCTTTGGTATGGAGAAAACAATGGAATTTGGTGAATTTCTGGCTAAACTGCGGAAAGAAAAGGGATATCTGCAAAAAGAAATTGCTGCCTACTTGAACGTGACAGTGGCAACGGTTTCCAACTATGAAAAGGGTGTACATACACCCGACCTCAATACGCTGATTAAACTTGCGGATTTTTACGACGTATCCACGGACTTCCTTTTACAACGAACAGGCTACCGTGCAAGCATCAGCACATTAAATAAACGTCTTTCCGCCGATTACACGGTCAGCGACCTTATGAACACGACACTGGAACTGGATCACCACAACACCGCCGCTCTTTTGGATTACTATGAACTGCTGACACTCAGAAATTCTGTCAATCGGGCGACTTAGACAGGTCTGACAAAGCAGGATGGAAACCCCTTGCCATTCCGCTCTCGCGATATGCGGCCGGATCGATCATCTATCAAGATCTTGACCGCTTTTTTTGCGTCCTCAAATTTCAGACCTACGCCCTTGTCTTTCTCTGTCTGATGCACTTTCATACAGACATCCTGCCACTCCAGACCATCCAGTACGGCCAGACTTTCTTTCCTACTCCTCCTGCATCACGGCATGGCCGCCGGATATGTTCCATCCGGGGTCACATTTCCCACGATATTGCTATCCGCCGTTTTGGCTACAAAGTCGAGTTCTGGAAAGCTTTCCGCGCCAGCGCTTCCACTTCCTCGAAATCTTCCTGCGTTTCGTTCAAAAATTTAGTTGAAGCAGGGAGTTTACGCAGAGAGAACTCTGCACCGATACGGATTTCAAAAAATCCGTTAAGATACGTTAGAATCTCAGATGTATTCTTTGCTTAAAAACGATTGTAACACATTCCTTTTTCATTACAAGATAAACTTTCATACGTTCAAACTATATTTTTCGACAGAAAGAACAAATGGGAAAAATCGTTTTTAAGAAAGATTTTACGAATTTTACAAAAAAGGAGATTCCCCGCCCTAGCGCAGAATTTTTTCCATTGCCCTGCCCTTCGCCAGCTCATCAACCAGCTTGTCCAGATATCGGATCTTCTGCATCAGCGGATCCATAATCTCCTCCACCCGGATGCCGCAGACCGCTCCTTTGATCAGTGTGCACCGGGGATTGATGCAGGGCGCCTGCTCAAAAAAGGTCTGGTAATTCACGTCCGCCTTAAGCTGTGCCGCCAGCCCGTCCGCATCATACCCTGTAAGCCAGCAGATCACTTCGTCAACTTCCTGTTTCGTCCGCCCTTTTTTCTCCACTTTCTGTATAAGCAGCGGATATATCTTTGAAAATTTCATCGCAAACACTTTGCTGTTTTCCATAAAATTTCTCCCTGTATTTTGAAGCCGTGAGTAAAGCCATGCCTTTCCTCACCTTACCGAACCGTCCCTTCCCTGTATACAATTTTTCCCCCGCATATGGTATGGCTGACCACCCCGGGCATGGTTTCCCCCACAAAGGGCGAGTTTGCAGATTTGGACGCAAAATCCTGCACCACCCATTCTCTTTTCGGATCAAAGACTACCAGATCCGCCGGTCCGCCCTCCTTCAGATACCCCGCCTCCAGATGATACAGCCTAGCAGGGGCCAGACTCATCTTCCTGATCAGCTCCATCATAGAAAGATACCCCTTGTCCACCAGTTCCCGAATTCCAAGCGACAACGCCGTCTCCAAACCGACAATGCCACTTGGCGCCTCCGTGATCGGCTTCGCTTTTTCCTCCGCGCTGTGGGGCGCATGATCCGTAGCAATCATATCAATCGTACCGTCCTGCAGCCCTTTTATAATCGCCAGACGATCCTCTTCTTCCCGCAGAGGCGGATTCATCTTTGCCAGCGTTCCGTGCCTGGTCACGGCCTCTTCCGTCAGTGTAAAATGATGAGGCGCAGCCTCCGCATAGATATGACTGCTCTTCTTTTTCGCCCGCCGCACCAGCTCCACTGCCTCCTTTGTACTGATATGCTGGATGGAAAGGTCGGCTTCCTCCTCCACCGCAATCCGCAGATCCCGTTCCACCATGGAAATTTCCGCCTCCCTGGGCGAACCGCCGATTCCATAATACGCTGCGGCTTTCCCCGCATTCACACCGTTATTTTTTATAAGAGACGGATTTTCCTCGTGGAGACTGACCGGCTTCCCACACTTCGCCGCTCTCTGCAGCGCCTCCCGGAGAAGCCGCTCATCCATCAGCGGTATGCCGTCGTCGGTAAAGCCTGCTGCCCCCTGCGCGCTCAACATCTCCATATCAGTCATCTCTCTCCCCTGCAGTCCCATCGTCACATTGGCACAAGTATAAACATGAATACCCGTCTCTTTTCCCTTATTCCGCACATAGGCGAGGGTCTCCGCATTATCTACCGCCGGCTTCGTGTTCGCCATCAGCACCACAGAAGTAAATCCTCCCTTCGCCGCCGCAGCCGCCCCGGTATGGATATCCTCCTTATGGGTGAACCCTGGATCCCGGAAATGCACATGCACATCCACAAGACCTGGCGCCAATATTTGACCAGTTAAGTCAATCACATCTCCGATGCTGTCGCTAACAGTACTCGCCATTTCTTCTGCAAGCGCACCCCGTGGAACAATCCTCACTATTTTTTCACTGTCCGTATCAATCAGAATATCCCGGTATCCTTCTATCCCTGATGCGGGGTCTATCATATATCCGTTTTTCAAAATAAGCATCTTATCTTCCTCGTCCTTCCTATTCTGCCTGTCTGTCAACTCTTTTGTCTAAGCATCCTCAGTCAAACACCACCGGTTTCTGCGAAAATTCCGTCTTCACCACCACATAAGGGTAGCTTGCCACCGGCTTGCTCTTCTCCTCCGGCGACGGCCCGATCAGATTGGTGTCGATATAAACTGCATTGGCCGTCTCATACAGATCATTCACCGCAATGCTGTAGCCGCCCGTCTGCTGCGTCCCATAACCCACACAGATGTAGAGAAATCCCTGATCCTCAAAAGTCAGCTTGAAAGTATCCTCCTTGCGCTCCTCGATCTTTGCAAGAAGCTCCTCCGGTATATTGTCCTCCGCTATCACCGTGTATTCCAAGTCCTTCATTTTTTCCATAGGATTCTGTTTCTGTCCGCAGGAGTACACCCCAAAGCACAACAGACAGACCAGTCCTATACTCACCAGTCTTCTCTGATACTCGCTTAATCCGGTCATAATTTCCTCCACATATTATCTTACTAACTAATTTATTATGCGAAGGCATTGTCTATTCCTATAGAATAATGCTATACTTATACCATTAATTTAGAAAAAGCAGAAAGGTTTTCCACTATGATACGTCTGATACTAGTTGCCACTTTCGTTATTCTGTTCCTGATTTTCAGCATTCCGCTATTAATCTTTGAATACTTCCTCGGAAGATGTAACCCGACCGCCAGGGACAAAAGTGCACTTGCCATCGTAAACTGGGCTTTCCGCTGCGTTCTCTTCCTGTCGGGCGTCTCCGTCACGGTAATCGGCGAGGAAAATGTTCCGAAAGATATCCCCGTACTGTACATCGGGAACCACCGCAGTTACTTCGACATCGTAATGACTTATGTGCGTGTCCCCAGACCCACCGGATATATCGCGAAGTACGGCATGTTAAAGGTACCGCTTCTCTCAAGCTGGATGAAAAACCTGCACTGTCTCTTCCTTGACCGAAAGGATATCAGACAGGGCATGAAAACCATTCTCACAGCGGTGGAAAAGGTAAAATCCGGCGTCTCTATCTGCATCTTCCCCGAAGGAAGCCGCAGTACCGAGCCGGACACGTTTCTTCCTTTCCACGGCGGCAGTTTTAAGATCGCCGAAAAATCCGGCTGCCCCATTATCCCTATGAGCATCAACAATGCCGACCAGGTATGGGAAGCCCATCTGCCGAAGATCAAAAAGACTCACGTCGTCATCGAGTACGGTAAGCCCATCTACATAAAGGATCTCGACAAAGATCAGAAACGCCGTATCGACGACACGGTACTGTCAGTCATCAAAGAAATGTATTTCAAAAACAAACCCCTCGTATAAGTTTATCATTCACGCGGAGAATACCGTCCTTTGGTATTCTCTCACGCGAAACATAGAACTTCCAAGTCAGCTATGCTGACTTTGCGAAGCCGCCTCTGCTGCTGAGTTTTAGAAGTTCTTTTCGCGTTGCTATTCTTCCCCTACCACCAGCTCGTCATCCATAATGGCAGCAAACAATAACAGCAGTTCCGCATTCTGGTTCACCTGGTTCATAATCCCCAGGCTCACATCCACATCGCGGTAATTGCGCCCGCCCACACCGTCCAGATAGGATATGGACTGCAGATTTCTTCCCAACATATAGTGAGCATGATTTTCCAGTACCGTCGCATACTCATGGTTCGTGATAATGTGATCCACCACTGCAAGTCTCGACATGTCCCGCAAAAGCCCGGCATTGCCTCCCTGCTTTTCATCTGTATTCACCAGAAGCTTGGAATCTTTGGATGCAAAGGAAATGGTTTCTCCCTTGCGCATCAGATTCTGGGTCACAGTTTCACACAGATCCACATCCACTTTCTGTTTCGTGGAAAGATAGGTCACACATCCCCAGAAAGCAAAATCATTTTCCAAGTCCGCCTCCGGGTTCTGGGTCAGATAGGACTTGACCACACTGTGGTACTGATAACCTCCCGTTGCGCGGTAAAGCTCTGCGGCTGCAAAAAAATACTGCTCCTGCGATACATCCGCCAGATAATTCTCCACATAGCGGTAAGCCCTGTCAGATGCCTGCAGACATAATGTCGCAAATTCCCGGTCGTAACCCTGATACAGATAGCTGAACTTAGCCATGGTCGCCGCAAAGTGAATGGTCGCCTCCATGGTAATACCGTCTATATAGAGAATATAGCCCATATTCTTATTGTCTACGGAACTGACAGAAGCGTACACCGCCCCGCTTTTTGCATCCTGCATTTTGAGAAGCCAGTCAATCTCGTACTTTACCTCGTCGAGCACGTCAGGAATGCCGTTTCCGCTCTCCGGTATTCCCATATCATCATCCATGTCGTCAGGATAAAGCTCATAGGCGAGCAGCAGCGTATTTACCGCCTGACAGCCTCTTTCCACATCCCGGCTCCCGATCTCGTCCACATGCCAGCCGCCCGAAACGTCGCACTTAATCATCGCTTCATCCTTCATCTGCGCCTCCCTGGAATGACAGGCATTGTGCGCCGCCTCCCCGGCAAGTTCGGCAGAAAGCGTCAGACCGCATCTGTTAAAATAGTACTGCTTAAACACCTTGGTCAGAATGTCTTTGTAAGGCTCCTCCAATATCTCAAAGGCATAGGAACGCCCAATGGACGCCGCCTGTATGTAGTATGACCCCACCGTATTATAATCCGTGAAATCCGCATAGCTGATATAGGCGTTTACGGAAGGATCATACCCTTTACTTTCCACCTTGCCTGTGTAAACTTCCCTGCCTGTCTCCGCATCCAGAAGTGAAAAGGTTTCCGGCGGCGTCTCTCCGTTTATCATAGCCACCTTCTTGCTGCCGATGGCATAGCCTACCTGATCCACCAAAATGTTCGGCAGACTCTCCGGCACTTCATAATCAAACTCCGGCAAAAGCCCAAGGCTGGTAAACTCGTCCGTCTCCTCTTTCCCTGTCAGTGACTCCACCTGAAAATCCTGCAGATTACTGCAGCCTGCAGTTCCCGTACAAAGAAGGATGAGAACGAGAAGCCAGCCTGTTGTTTTTTTTATCTTTACACTCTTACGCATAATTGATTCCCTGATGATCTGTTTTATCTATTACCAGTCCAGTTTAACATATTTTGCGCTGCAGTAACAGATAGCATTTTCCTGTATAACTCATTCGTCCCATATCATGACTGTGCATCCGCCCCACTATCCGCCGAAAACACAATCTTACCGTCAATCAGCGTATACCGGGTTGGGGTAAACACTTCCATCGGATTCCCGTCAAATACCGCAATATCGGCATCCTTTCCCGGTGCAAGACTGCCCACTCTGTCATCCACGCCGCAGATTTTCGCCGCGTTGATCGTGATGGAACGAAGCCCCTCCTCCAAAGACATGCCGGCTTTCACCGCCAGTCCCGCGCAGATCGGTAAAAATTGAATTTTTGAGACAGGATGGTCTGTGGTAATGGCTGTCAGAATCCCATGTCCCGCCAAAAGCCCCGCCGTCTTAAAGGCCATATTCTGTACCTCGATCTTATTCCGGCTCGCCATATCAGGTCCCACAATCGCGGGGAAACCCGCTGCCTTTAATTCCTCCATAATCAGATGTCCCTCGCTGCAGTGATCCAGCGTCATCCGCAGGTGGAACTCTCTGGCAATCCGCACAGCCGTCAAAATATCGTCGGCACGATGTACGTGCGCCTTCAGGGGAATTTCCCCGCTAAGGACAGGGAGCCAGCACTCATAACGAAAATCCTTCTCTTCATCCTTATTCTTTTCCCGCTTCTTGCGATACGTCAACGCCTTTGTCAGCTCCTCTCTGAGAAGAGCCGCGATTGCCATGCGGGTGGAGGGGGATGTTCCCTGCCCCGAGTAATTCACCTTCGGATTTTCCCCAAATGCCACCTTCATGGCCGCCGGCGCTTTCACAATCATATCGTCTATACATCTGCCGTGTGTCTTTACAAAGGCAAACTGCCCGCCAACCACGTTTGCACTGCCGGGTCCGATCATCGCGGAGGTAATGCCCGCCCGTAAGGCATCTTTGAAGGCCGCGTCCATGGGATTGATGGCGTCTATGGCACGCAGATAAGGCGTAACGGGATTCACATTCTCATTGCAGTCATCCCCCTCCATGCCCTTTTTCTCCTCCGTGATGCCCATATGACAGTGCGCTTCAATGATTCCCGGCATCACCAGACTGCCCTGCACGTCAAGAACCTGTCCTTCCGTTTTGGGGCAGTCCTTCATCTCTCCCAGCGCGGCGATTTTTCCATCCTGGATTTCCACATAACCGTCCCCGAAATCACGCCCTTCCATGGTTTTGATATTTCCGTGTATGATAAACATTTTGTCCCTCCGGCACAGCACGCTTTCCAATTCATTCGAAGAATACCGTTTCGCAGGCATTCTTTTTGCACTTTTGCACTGCTACTGTAGTCTGCTCATGGGATTTACCGGCTCCCCGTCTTTCGTCAGCTTGAAATACACGTTCGTGCCCTCCAGGCTGTAATATTTTGTGGGCGCCGCCACTGTGCCGATTCCGTCTCCCACATGCACAAAGCTGCCCTCAGATACGGTAATGTTTTCGAGCTGTCCATAAGTCAGTTCATAGCCGTTTCCCAACTCCATCACCACCGTGTTGCCGGTATCGGAGTCATAGCTGACAGAGGTTACACGCCCATCGGCAGCCGCCGAAATATTCTCCCCCTGCGTGGCGGAAATAACGATGGCAGGGTTGTATTTATACTGATCCAGCGTCGGGAAATAAATGGTCTGATCCATACTGTAGTTAATCAGTACATCCCCAACGATAGGCCATACCAGGCCGTCCTCCTCGCTGAAATCAAGCTCCGGCTGTACCGTGGTGGAAATGGCCTCCGCCTGTACCTCGTCACTCAAAACCGTGTCCACCGACTCGTCAAACATGCCGGCTTCCTCTTCCTCCTTACCCTGGTCCGCACCGTCCGTCTTCTTCCCGGCGGCAGATTTTTCTACGGGATCGTCCTTTTCTGGTTTGTCCGGCTCGCCCTTCTCATCTTTCTCATCCTTCTTTGTCTGGTCAGACTCTGTCTCTTTCTTCTTTTCCAGATCTTCCTCTTTTTTCTTTTCCTCTATACCCTCTTCAATGGTTTTCTTCTTTCCTGATTTTACGCCATCTTCGATATTTTCCACGTGCAGGGAATTTGCCTCCTGAAAACTGGGATCATAGTCCAGATCATCCGTCCCTACCCCCGCAAAAAGCGTGTCAAGCTCCTCCCCGGACATCATATTTTCCGCCAGCTCCGTGCTGCCCTGTTCCAGCGCTTCGAAGTCCACCACATAATCTTCCTTCTCCGCACGGTTGTTGTTTCTTACATAAACACCGGTCACCGTCAGCGCCGCCAGAACGAACACCGAGGACGCCAGCATGATGATTCTTTCTTTTCTGATACTGCTTCTGTTTCTTCTTGCCATGAAACTCGCCTCCTGTTTTTCTTCCGATGCCGCGCAGACCGCCCGTCTGGATACAAACAGCCCCTGCACCGGGTTTCTCTGATAGTTTTACCCAAATTTTCCGGCTTATTCAAAATTTGCTAATTCTGTCTGAAAAAAGAAGGCGGCAAGAATCTCCTTATAATTTTCCCCGTTTTCTGCCCTGCACTCAGCCGCATACTGGCTCATGCCATAGCCATGTCCTACTCCCGTCACATGAAAAACCACCTGCTCCTCCCTGTCCATCTCAAACGAGGCGGAAGGCAGGCTGAAAAGATGCCGAAAAGTCTCTCCGCTGATCTTCTCCATCTCCCCTTTTTTGTCAAGATATGTCACATTTACCATATATCCGGCCTCATCAAAAGAAAACTTTCCCTCCTCCCAGAGCGTCTCCTCCTCAAAATCCCCCTCCAGGACACCCTGCAGCTTTTCCAGGTAAGGTTCCCTCTCCACCCTGACAACACTGCGGTAATCCGGCGCTTCCTGATCCTGCTCACAGGAAACGGCAGAAAGATACGGACAGTCCTCATCCCCCGCGTCTCTGGTAGAACCGTTACTCACCTTGAAATAGGATGCGCGGATCGGTTCTCCCTTATAGGTCAGAATTTTTCCCTCTGTCTCCTTCACCGCCTGTCTGCTGTCTTTCATGGCGTCTCCATGCCCTGCCGCATCCTTATAAAATTTTGCCAGTCCTTCCCCATCCGCCGTGACTCTTTTCTGTCCCTGTTCCGCAAACAGAGCCGCCATCTCCGTTCTGAGAAGTACTGCCTGCGCTTTACGTGCCTCAATCTCATAGTCTCCCGGCATCACCAGGCAGAGTCTGTACGTCAGATATTCTTCCAGAGGCAGTTCCCAGGTCCCCCATTCCACGGACGCCTCCACCAGATATTCGTCCTGCTGCTTATTGCTTTTCAGACTTTCCGCCTCCTCCCCTACATGTCCCCAAAGACAGGCACAGACATAAGGCAATAAAAAAACAAACAAAAGGAAGCTTCCTGCATCCCTTTTGTTTGTTTTTTTTGAAACGATTCCATTTTTGTTCATGTGACACCCCACATCAATCCTATGTGGATGTCTTGTTTTTTATGCCGGGTAAAACCTCATACTTCTCACATCAGCCTTTCTCATTATATACTGCCATATCCAGCTGCTGCAATGTGGACACCGTCCCGTTCTCATACAGGAATATGCCTGTCTTGCGGATCATGGCATTGGTTTCATTAGTCTTTTCGGCATTCAGGGAAAACTGTGTTCCCACCCGGGAAAGGCCGATGGCTCCTACTCCCAGGTCGGAAAGATGATACAGCTTATCCTTCCCGTCCTCGTCCTTCGTCCAGATCAGAAGCTTATCCCAGATGGGATCTGCCTCGTCAATCCAGCCGTTACCGTCCAGATCATATTTGGAAAGATCTTTAAAGCCGTCGCCGCTCTTTGTGCCGAAAAGCTCACTGCCGTCATTGATCTGCCCGTCACCGTTCAGATCAAGGGCCAAAAAGCCGCTGCCCGCCTGCAGGCTTGAAATCTCTTCCTCCTCGCCATCACAGTCCAGATCAAAGAAAAACTTCTGATCGGAAACCTGCGCAATGTTGGTATTCAGGTTGATTACCAGCGGATCTTTAAACGTAGCAATGGATGTCACCACATTTTCTTCATAGTACTCCTCAAATCTGCGGCTCATGCCAAACTCAAGATTGAAGGACAGCTCCCTCCCGTCCGCAGTTTTTACCGTACCCTGAGTAGAGAACGTGGTATGTTCCTCCTCCATGTGATAGCGCTGCATCTGATAACCCTGCACCGTAAACATGGTCGTGCCGCCGGCTGCGGCTATGGGACTGTTCTGCGCCCCCCGGTTCCCGCGAAACCGAAACAGAAGTTCCAGCAGAAATTCCACACACTGCTGTTTGATACTGCGCGCGGCTTCCTTCTCATCATTTCTCGTGGAGATCTGCCATCCGCCGGTCGTGTTGCGCATATGTGCAGAGAGGTCTTCCAGATTCGCCTTATCCTTATCGTACCCCTCCCCGGCAGTCTTTTCTCCAGTGCCTGGCTGATTCTCAAAAAGAGAATCCAACCCTTCTTTCCCGCCCGCAAACGTGCCGCCTATGTATCTGGCGCTCATCTTTGTCACGGTACGGCTTGTTCTGGAGGACTGCATCCCTATGGTACCGGAATCAATGATCAATGTTCCCTCCTTTTGTATAAGACCGCTCTCCACGCCCGCCTGTGCACCAGACAGCGCCTTCCCTGACGCCTGGCAATAGAAAAACGGCACTCTTATGGAAATTCCTTTTCCTTAAAAATACCGTCCCTGGTCTCTACATTATCAAATTCCAGAAAAACAGACCCTGGCCATAGGCTGCCTCCCTGTAATTTATATATCGGAACTTTTTTCATTAACTTTATACTCTGCACTGAGAATGCCCATTTTCGCGTTTCCTACGCTGCGATATATGCCGTATACATACTGCTGATCTGACTCTCGTCCAGCACATGCTTCCAGATATGCACCTCGTCGTAACTGGCCCGGAACAGCATGTCATAGCAGCTGATTCCCAGGTATGCGCACACGCTCTCCGCATCCATATTCAGTAACGACACTTCCCCGGAGCCGATCAGCTCGCTGTTCAGATACAGATAGCCCATCGCTCTCCCCTCTGCTGCTCCGGAAGCTGCAGAGGCATCCACGCATACAGTTATGTAAACCCATTCGTTCAAATTGATGCATCTCTTATGTTCCATCGAAGGCCGGATCTCACAGGAATTATTCAAAACCGCATCGATGGTATTGAAAATCGGTAAAACCTGCTCTCCCTCCTCCGTAGTCTTCCTGTTAATGGAGAGATAGCTCTGACTGCCTCCCACATCCATCAGATGGGAGCCAATCATCAGAAAAGGCGACCAGTCGAACAGCTCGTCCGCACGAAACCAGAAAGAAATCGTATAAGATTCGTTCAATGGCTCCACACCCTGGAGCGCTACACCATAACTGCCGTCAAGATAGAGTGCGTCACCCTCAACCCCATCCGTAAACAGGGGAAACACATCCTCACTCGGTTCAGGATATGTGCCATCGTTAAAATGGCCCTCATCACCGGCTCTCGTCACCACAACCGCATCAGTCAGCTTCCCGTTAAAGGAGTAACTGTAGTCCGCCTTGGGAACATTGCTCAAAAGTACATCATTGATGATTTCCATGGACGAAGAGTCAACCTCCGGCTTTTCCGGCCCCAGCTCCGGCAGTGCAACGTTCGCCAGGGCGTCTGTGGCCGTTTTGTCCGCCGGCGCACTCTCCTGCGTGTCATTATTTTGTTGAGTCCTGTTTTGCAGCGCTTCATAGATCAGCCCAGCCGCCATAAGCAGTACAATCAAGATCGAGACAAGAGGGCGCCCAATGCCCCCTGCCTCTTTTTTTACCCCATTATGCATAGTTCCCCAATACTAATTTTAAATGCTTCATTCAATCAACTCTATTGTAATTGATGAGACAGCCCTTTAAAATAATCTGCCTTTCCTCGTCCGTCAGTTCTCCCAGCGTCAAGGTAAACGGCTCAAGCGTTCCTTCCTCCACACATACGCGGTACGCCTTGACGGTATCTGCCTTCTCCTCCACCGCCTTGCGGATTCCCGGGAAAAACAGATAATCCAGATTCCCGAAAGGCAGTTCTCCCGCTTCAATCAGAAACGGCAGCATTCCCCAGTTGATCAGATTGGAGCGATAGCGTTTGGTGGCGTACTCGTTGGCGATATTGGCCCAGCCGCCAAGCACCTTCTGACAGCTTGCCGCCTGCTCTCTGGCGGAACCATCGCCCGGTTTCACTGCAAAGATTGTGGAACCGAACCCGGTATTTTCATGGGACGCATCTGCATACGTTTTCTTTACCGCTTCCATCACCGGCTTCACATCGGGATGCGCCTGACAGGGATGTTCTCCCTGCATTCTTGCTTTCTCCGCCCGCTGGATGTCCTTGGCTCTTCCCACATACTCGGGATCCTTTCTGGAAAGCGTAAACTCCGCAAGTCCCAGCGGGTTAGAGCGGTAGGAGGAAGTTTCCCCGGAAGGAATCAGCTCGTCCGTTGTGGTAACGGGATCGTGGATCTCGGACACCACCCGGAGCACCAGGTTCTCCGGCAGCGCGCCCATAGCAGGCCAGTCCTTGATGTTCGGTCCAAACTGAATCTCCACGCTCTCATCCGCCACGCCTTTGGAATCAAAGACACGGTTCTTATAAATATTGGCGTCAAAGTGATATTTATATTTTCCGATTTCACCGTCAAACTCGGTGGCCGGCGTAAGCACGCCCCTGTTAGCCGCCGTGGCTGCGATCGATCTGGCGTCCATGAGTGCCACGGATGAAATCTGGCCGTTCTGCAGCTTGGATCCCTCCCTGTTGGGGAAGTTTCTGGTGGAATGACGGATGCTGAACGCATTGTTGGCCGGCGTATCGCCCGCACCGAAGCAGGGGCCGCAGAACGCCGTCTTAAGCACCGCGCCCGTCTCTAAAATCGCCGCCGCGCAGCCGTTTTTAATCAGCTCCATATACACGGGCATGGAGGCCGGATACACGCTCAAAGTAAAACCGTCCGCACCTGTGTAGGAACCCCGCAGAATGTCCGCCGCCGCACAGATATTTTCAAATCCGCCGCCCGCACAGCCCGCGATGATGCCCTGATCCACCATAAATTTACCGTCCACCACCTTATCCTGTAAAGAATAAGGCACCGCGCCGTCCAGACTGACCTTGGCCCGCTCCTCCACATCGTGGAGCACGTCTTTCAGGTTTGCGTTTACTTCATCTATGGTGTAAGTGTTGCTCGGATGGAAAGGCATGGCAATCATGGGACGGATCTTCGACAGATCCACGGTAATCATGCCATCATAGTACGCCACCGTTCCCGGATTTAACTCCCTGTATTCCTCTTTCCTGCCGTGGGTGTCATAAAAGTCCTTTATCTCGTCATCTGTCCGCCAGATGGAAGACAGACAGGTCGTCTCCGTGGTCATCACGTCAATGCCGATACGGAAATCTGCACTCAGTGCCGATACGCCCGGCCCGACAAACTCCATCACCTTATTTTTCACATAACCGTTACCGAACACCGCTCCGATGATGGCCAGCGCCACGTCCTGGGGACCGACGCCCTTCACGGGCTCGCCTGTCAGGTACACGCCCACCACACCGGGCATGTTGATATCGTAAGTCTGAGACAGGAGCTGCTTTACAAGCTCCGGCCCTCCCTCGCCCATCGCCATCGTGCCGAGCGCGCCATATCTTGTATGGGAATCGGAACCAAGAATCATCCTGCCGCCGCCCGAAAGCATTTCTCTCGCATACTGGTGGATCACTGCCTGATGGGGCGGCACATAAACGCCGCCGTACCGCTTGGCGCAGGTAAGGCCGAACATGTGGTCATCCTCGTTGATCGTGCCTCCCACCGCACACAGGGAATTGTGGCAGTTGGTGAGCACATAGGGAATGGGAAATCTGGTAAGCCCCGAAGCCCTCGCCGTCTGGATGATCCCCACGAAAGTAATGTCGTGGGACGTCAGTTTATCAAATTTAATCTTTAATTTCTCCATATTGCCGGAGGTGTTATGAGATTCCAGAATACCGTATGCAATCGTATTCTTCGCCGCCTCACTGCTGGAAATTTCCTGTCCTGTCTTATTTTTAATCTGCGCCGCCGCATCCGCGCCGTCAGGCACGATCTCCGTCCCGTTCAGCAGATATGCGCCGCCCTGTGTCAATTGAATCATCCCGGTTCCTCCATGTCTGTGTAAATCTTTCCGTAATTCTCTGTTTATAACTACCTAAATTATTATAAAGGATATGATCCACATGTGCAACACACTTCCCAATAACTGTTTTTTCTTGCGCCATGCGGACTCGTTTTCCCTCTTCCTTCTTTATAGAATCATCCTTATCGCTGCCAGAAATCATCCTTCCAGATACTTTATATAATACCCGTAGTCCTCCTTCTTACAGTTGACCCGCATCCGCACTCCGTCCTCCTCGTATTCCGTCTCAAATACCACCGCATTCTCATTCAGATAGGACACCGCCCTGCCGTCCGTGTAAGGAATCAGAAGCGTACACTCCCTATACCCGCCGGCAAGCTTTTCCTCGATCAGACAGACCAGCTCCTCCATTCCGATCCGCTTTTTTGCGGACAGATATATGGCGTCCTCCGTCGTCACAGGCAGATGTTCTATAAGCCGCGCTTCCTCCACCCCGGAGAGCCCCGGCAGCGCATCCGTGGAAACCAGATCCGACTTATTATAGATATAGAGCATGGGAACGCCGTCCGCCTGCAGTTTCTTTAAGGTCTGATTGGTGACGGTGATCTGCTCCTTATAATGCTCATCGCTGTAATCCACTACCTGTATGAGAAGATCCGCCTCTTTCGCCTCCTCCAGCGTAGACTGAAAAGCCTCCACCAGATTATGCGGCAGTTTGTGAATAAAGCCGACCGTATCCGAAAGCAGGAACGCGTGATGCTCCGGGGGCGCAATCTTTCGCACGGTCGTGTCCAGCGTGGCAAAGAGCATGTCCTTCTCAAAGACACGCTTCTCCTCCTGCGCTTCCCCCTCATCCGCGCCGTAAAGATCAAGCATGGCGTTCAGCAGCGTGGATTTTCCCGCGTTGGTATATCCTACCAGAGCCACCCTGGGAAGTCCCGACTTCACGCGGCGTTTTCTCTGGGTCTCCCGCTCATTTCCCACTTCCTTCAGTTCCCGCCGAAGCTCTGTCAGCCGCTTTTCCAGCACACGCCTGTCCAGCTCCAGCTTTTTCTCCCCGGCGCCCCTGCTGCTCATGGAACCGCTTGCGCCGCCCTGACGGGAGAGCGCTGCATGAAGCCCCACAAGTCTGGGCAGCATGTACTGCAGTCTTGCCACTTCCACCTGCAGTTTGGCCTCCCGGGATCTGGCCCTTCTCGCAAAGATATCCAGAATCAGCGCGCTCCTGTCGAGAATCGGTTTCTCCAGCCGCTCCTGCAGGTTCCGCATCTGCATGGGGGATAGGGAATTGTCAAAAATGATGACATCTGCTCCCAGATCCTGCGCCAACCCTTTTACCTCGTCCACCTTGCCTGTGCCGATATAAAAAGCCTTGTGCACCGTCTCAAGGGTCTGGGACGTCACGCCCGCCACTTCCATATCGCAGGCCTCTGCCAATGCCCCAAGTTCCTCCAATGACGTGAGATAGTCCTCCCCGTCATTCAAATTTGCACCTACCAACAAAACCTGCTCCATCGTTCCCTCCCTGTAACAAAACTTTTAAACAATTACCTGCTAAAAATCCTCCAACTCCTTCAAGAACTCCCGAAAGGCTTCCTTCGCCCGCTCGATCGTGCCGGGCTCATAGGAATTAAGCGCCTGCTCGTACTTATGAAGCTCCTGGGATATGAGATATCTTTTGTCACCCAGGCTTTCCTCATACATCCGCTCACCCAGCGTGAGCAGATACTTGTTCTCCTCCCTGTCTCTCGGATGGATCTTTAAATAGGACAGCGTCTCAAAGCGCGAGGCAATCTCCTCCGGGGTCATATCCGCATTTTTACCGCCGAAAACCTGTTTCTCCTTCTTCCCGGTGGACACCACCTTCACTTCCACCTCCAAAATGGAATTGATATCATAAGTGTAGGTCACATCCACGGCCTCCTCCCCCGCCGCAGCGGAAGGCACCTCGATATTCAGCTCACCCAGGGAAAGGTTATTGCGCGCAAAGCGGCTCTCTCCCTGCAGCACATTGACCCGGATCTTCGTCTGGTCATCCCGCACCGTGTAGAGCCGTTCCGTGCGGCTCGCAGGAATGATTGTATTCCTCTCGATTATGGGGCAGAATACACCGTTCTCAAAGTACCCCTTCTCCCACTCCCTGACTACCTCCGTGCCGAGTGTAAAGGGGCATACATCTGTAAGAATGACCTCTTTGATCGCCTCTTTCCGCTCCTTCATGGCACCCTGAATGGCCGCGCCAAGCGCCACCGCCTCGTCTGGATTGATATTGGTATCGGGGATCACCCGAAACAGTTTACTCACGAACCTTCGGATCACGGGACTTTTGGTAGCCCCACCCACCAGCACCACCTTGTCGATATCAGCCAGACGGATATGTGCATCCGAGAGGCTGCGCCGCACGGGCTGTCTGATCTTTTCAAGCAGTTCCTCACAGGCATTCTCATAAGCAGAAAGTTCCACCGTAAAAGAAAATACCTCCTCCCCGATTTTACATTCCATAACAGAAGTCTTCCCCTCCGAGAAGCCGGTTTTACATTTATCCGCCTGCTTATGGATATGCCGCAGGGTCTTTGCATCCAGGGAAAGCCTGTCAAATTGCGGATATTTTTCGAAGAACATCTCCTCCAGCACATTCGTGAAATCCTCGCCGCCGAGGAAATTATCTCCCGCCACGGCGCGTACCTCCAGAATGCTGTCGATCCGCTCCAGTACAGACACATCGAAGGTTCCCCCGCCCAGATCGAACACCAGAAACCGCATATGCCCCTGACTCTGATACAGGCCGTAGGCGATCGCCGCCGCCGTGGGCTCGCTGATAATCCGCTCCACCTTAAGCCCCGCCAGCTCCCCGGCCCTTCTTGTGGCACGCCGCCTCTCATCATTGAAATAGGCCGGCACACTGATGACAGCCTCCTCCACAGGCTCTCCCAGAAAGCTCTCCGCATCTTCCTTAAGCGCCCGGAGAACAAAGGAAGAGAGCTCTTCCGCCGTAAATGTCTTATGCAGTAAATTAAATTTTCGGCCGCTCCCCATATCCCGCTTGAATACAGAAGCCGCACTGCCCGGATAAAGAAGTCCTCGCTCCACCGCCAGGTCACCCACATAAATCTGTTCTTCCTCGTCCATGCTCACCACAGAGGGCGTCAGCCGCTTTCCAAGCCGGTTTGGTATGATCTGCGGCCCTTTCTCCGTGAAATAAGCAGCCAGACTGTTGGTCGTTCCCAAGTCAATTCCAATAATCATTTTTTCCTCCCTGTCAGAGCAGCTGCCTGCTCAGACTTACTATTCTATCTGTGATATCCCTTCGCTCTTACTATTTTTCCGTTTTTTTGCCTTCTTATTTCACAGGATTCCCTTTCCTGTGAAACAAGCGTGCCACAAGCCCCTGTTTCTGCCCCGCATCCTTCGTCTTTCCCCCGTCTTCCGACCGCATGTGTCCGCCGGGTTTCCCGGGAAAACCGCTGTCTCCACTGCGTATGATCTCCAGCAGGAATCCCGCCTCCGTCATTTTTATATCTCTTCTCAGCGTCTCCTCAAACAGCGCAGCCGCCCTCTCAAATTCCCCTTCACAGTAATAGTAGCAGCCAAGCCAGAAAGAAGCCTCATAGCATTTTTTGCACTCGCAGCCAGGGCACGGCCTTTGTTGTTCCATCTTTTCAAATGCCTGCTTCGCCTTCTCCTTTTCTCCAAGCATCAGATCGCACCAGGCAAGCCACCCGCTGTGCAGAGGCGCATATTGGGGAGAAAACCTGTAATCTTCCGGCTCAATATTTCTTTTTGCAAGACAGTCGAGCGCCTTTTTCGCATGGCGCTCTGCTTTCTCACGCTCCCCTATCATATAATAGCATGCTCCCGTGCGCCATTCCATCTGGAATTTTCTCTCCCAATTCTCCCCGTACAGCGCCGCCGCATCCTGATATTTTTTTGCCCCTTCCGCAAAATAGCACGCTTCCGTCAGATGATCCGCCCATTCCCGGTACATCTCCGCCAGCTCCTCTTTGTTCGCCGCGCGCCCAAGCCAGGATTTTTTCATCTCATCAAAAATGGCCAGGCCTTCCTGCACTTTGCCCATAGCGAGCAGGGCATAGGACACATCGGCATAATACTCCTTTGTGTCACCGGCCTGCTTCCGCCTTTCTTCCTCCACCCGCAGCGCTTCCTCCGGGCATCCCATATCCCGATAGCAGTCGTCCAGTGTATCCCACAGATCCGCATCCGCCGGGAAAACTGCCAGCCCCTCTCTGCAGCAGGCTATGGCCTTCTCGTAATCTCCCAGGCCCCGGCAGCAATCCGCCATACCCCTGTATGCCTTGACCGACGTGTCCTTTTCCTTCATAGTCTCCACCGCCTGCCGGTAAGCCTCATAACCCTTTGCAAACTGCCTGTCATTTTTGTAGGCAACGCCGATATTCTCCCAGAGGATATACCTTTCCTCCTCCGGAACGGTTCCGACTGCAAGGGCCTCCTCATAGTCCGCCACGGCAAGCGCGGTCTCCATTGCGCTCACATACAGATTCCCCCTGTCCCAGAGACGATATCCCCGGTTTTCAGTAATCTCCATCTGCTTATTGATATAGCGAAGCGCCATGTCATAATCAGCCTTCTTATACTCCATGTCGTACAATTTTTCATAGCAGCGGTAAAGCCTTAAATTCGTGTCCCGGTAAGTTTCGTCCTGTTCCACCGCCTTTACAAAGTAGTGCACAGCCTGCCGCCACTGCGCCGCAATCTGACAGCAGACACCCATTCCGAAATAAAACTCCGTATGATGATAGACCGCCTCCACCTTCTTATACTGTTCAAACGCCTTGTCGAACTGCTCCGCATCGCGCAGGAGATTGCCAAGCACAAGCACATAATAAGACTCCTCCGGATCCAGTCTGACAGCCTCCCGCACAAGGCTGATAGCCGTGTCAAGCTCTTCTTCCCCTTCAAACAAAAGCCCCTTCTCAAACACAAGCTCCGCCCGGTCAATGGTGTCCTTCTCCTCCTCCAGTTCCTCAGCCGCCCTCTCTTCTTCCGCTGACTCTGCAAGCAGCGCATCCAGTATTTCCATAGGCCGCTTCCTGCTCTCTGCATCCTCAGAAAGCATCCGCAGAATCTTTGCCTCCTGAAAACGCATCTTCCTGGAAAACTCCACCTTGTTTTCCCTGGCTCTCTCGATAACGCCCAGCGCATCCTTATACTGATTATGGTCATAAAAGATCATAGCCGCATAGAGGTACGGTCTGTCAAAGCCTGCATAAATTTCTATTGCCCGGTAATAATCGTCCACCACCTGCTGGGCCCTGCGCATATGGTAACAGGCCTCCTGTCTGACCAGATAAGCCGGATAAAACTCGTCATCCTCTGAAAGAACCTCATCGCAGACCTCCGTCGCCCTCTCGTATTCCTTAAAGGAAAGATACCTGTCCGCCAGATAGTATTTACAGTCGATACGGGTTCTGGCATCCGACTCCATCTCAATGGCCGTCTTCGTCTCCCGCTCTCCCTCTTCCCGCCTTTTTGTACAGAAGTAGCAGACGCCGAGGAGGCGGTGACTCTGGGACGCTTTCGACGCCCGTTTCTCCTCGTCTTCCACTCTCTCCTCCACACATTTCAAGTGGGCCTGATAGACGGGAATAGCCTCCTCATAGCGATCCATCCGATATAGACTCCAGGCCTTTAATTCAAGCCCTTCCTCCGCCGCTTCCAGTTCACTGTCCTCTGAAAGCAGGGTGAGAATGTCCTCATACTGCTCCAGATCAAACAGCCGCCATCCCAGATACGTTCTCAGTTCCTTATCCGAAAGTTCCTCATAAGCTGCGCCCTTGTCAAGCGCCTCCCGCAACGCGGGAACCAGCTCTTTATTGATTTCCTTCTGCCTCTCCAGAAGCTCCTCATCACGCCGGTTCACCTTAATCAGTTCATCTACATATTTGCCGACCCGATACCATTCTTTCCGATCCGCCAGACAGTGCATGGCAAAATATTTCGCCATATAATAATCGGGCTCTTCGGAGAGCACTTCCTCCCACTGCGCAAGACCCTTATCCTCATCTCCCGTATCGTAAAAGATTTTTCCCGTCCAGACCCGCACATAGCTGTCCTTCGGATACCGCTCCATCAGCTTCTGCGCCAGCTCCTGTCCTTTTTCGCTCTCCTCCATGCGGATATACAGACGCAGTCGCTCCACGTCCTCATAGGGATGGTAAATACCGTGCCTTTTCATATCCGAAAGGCTCTGAGAAACACCCTCCCTCTCATCGTTCTCCAATTGGTTTTTGATCTGAAAAAATTCCCGGATATAGGTATCCGCTTCCTCGTCTCCCTCCGGCGTATACCCGTCCTGTACCTCGAACAGACTGTAGTCGAGAAAATCCTCCGTGTTGACATGGTACTCAATATGTTTTAAAAAATTCACATGGAATTCCTCTTTCAGCGCATCGAAATCGTCCCGCACATGAAATACCTGGTCTATCAGCACCCAGACTGTCCGGGGCAGAAGGGCATGCCCGGAAAGGAAACCGAGAAGCTGTTCTCTCGCCTCCAGAAAGGTGTCAAAACCGCCGCAGACCGGGTCGTCAAACAGCTCCTTCCAGTTGTCCGCCTCCCTGCGGGAAAGGATATCCCGGTAAGTCTTCCGCACGCGCTGCATCCACAGCCCGATCTCATCCTCCGGCTGCTTCTCCTCCATCTCCTCCTCACGCTGTCTGGCGAAGCGAAGCGCCTCCTCATAGGCCTCCCGCAGACGCTTAAAACCCTCCGGGTCGTCCTCCGGGTTCGTATCCTTTAGCAGCGTAAGGTACCCCTGTCTGATGATTCCTTCTTCCCTCGTCTCTGAAAGTCCCAGTATCTGAAATGCCAGTTTTTTATCCATAAGTATACCGCTCCTCTCCGTTGTCCGTTCCTTTTATCATAGCACATACCTGCCGCAAAATCGAGTAAAGCCTCCTTCGCACATGACAAAGGAGGCTCTCCATTCTATGATATCTATTTATTTCTCAATTCTTTTCCCCGAAGCAACCGCTGTCGTCACAGCCTCCTTCGGGATCACAACCTTATCCAGCTTCCAGATATCATCCACATACTCCTGAATGGTTCTGTCGGAAGTAAACTTGCCGGAGCAGGCCACGTTTAAGATGGCGCTCTTCGCCCATCCCTTTTCATCCCGGTAGGCAGCTTCCACCTTTTTCTGTGCCTCTGCGTAAGCTTTGAAATCCTTCAGGATAAAATAGGTGTCCGCTTTTGCGGTGCTCTGCGTATTTAACAGAGAATTGTACAAGGAGCGGAACATATCCGGATCTCCGGGCGCGTAGGTACCGTTGATCAGCTGCATCAGCACCTTTCTCACGTCAGGGTCATTGTTGAAAATATCTGTGGGGTGATAACCACCGTAATTCTCGTAGCGGATCACTTCGTCGGAGGACAGACCGAAAATAAATGCGTTCTCCTCGCCCACTTCCTCCACAATCTCCACGTTCGCACCGTCCATCGTGCCGATGGTCAGCGCGCCATTCAACATAAACTTCATGTTTCCTGTGCCGGATGCCTCCTTGCTGGCCGTGGAAATCTGCTCGGACACATCCGCCGCCGCAAAGATAAGCTCCGCGTTGGACACACGGTAGTTCTCGATAAACACTACTTTGATCTTTCCGTTGATGGCAGGATCATTGTTCACCACATCCGCCACGGAATTGATCAGCTTGATGGTAAGTTTCGCATTCTTATAGCCTGCTGCCGCCTTCGCGCCGAAGATGAAAGTCCTGGGATAGAAATCCATATCCGGGTGCTCTTTCAGCTCATTGTAGAGATACATCACATGAAGGATGTTCAAAAGCTGACGCTTATACTCGTGCAGACGTTTTACCTGTACATCAAAGATGGAACGGGGATCTACCTCGATACCGTTGTGCTCCATGATGTACTCAGCCAGACGCACTTTGTTCTGGTACTTGATATTCATAAACTCCTGCTGCGCTTTCTCATCGTCAGCATAGATTTTCAGTTTGTTGATCTTCGGCAGATCCGTAATCCAGTCATTTCCTACATGCGCGGTCACCCAGTCCGCCAGAAGCGGATTCGCATGCAGCAGGAATCTTCTCTGGGTGATGCCGTTTGTCTTGTTGTTGAACTTCTCAGGCATCATCTCATAGAAATCCTTCAGCTCCTGATTTTTCAGAATTTCCGTATGTAACCTTGCCACACCGTTCACGGAGTAACCTGCAGCGATCGCCAGATGCGCCATCTTCACCTGTCCGTCATAGATGATCGCCATTTTTCTGACTTTCTCATGGTTTCCGGGATACATCTGCTCAATTCTCGCGATAAAGCGGCGGTTGATCTCCTCCACGATCTGGTATACTCTGGGCAGCAGTCTGGAGAACAGTTCAATGGGCCATTTCTCCAACGCCTCGGACATAATCGTGTGGTTCGTGTACGCGCATGTCCTGGTCGTCACCTCCCATGCCTCGTCCCATGTCAGATAATATTCGTCCATCAGAATGCGCATCAGCTCCGCAACTGCAACGGTGGGATGGGTATCATTTAACTGGAAAGTCACCTTCTCATGGAACTTTCTGATGTCGTCATGGTTTCTCATATACTTCGCCACTGCCGTCTGCACCGATGCAGAGATGAAGAAATACTGCTGTTTTAAGCGAAGCTCTTTGCCCGCGTAGTGATTGTCGTTAGGGTAGAGTACCTCCACAATATTTCTGGCCAGATTTTCCTGCTCCACCGCCTTCTGGTAATCACCCTTGTCAAAGGAGTCGAGCTGGAAGCAGTTCACCGGCTCTGCATCCCAGATCCGAAGGGTATTGACAACACCGCTGCCGTAGCCGACAACCGGCAGGTCATAGGGAACCGCCGTCACTGCCTGATAGCCCTCCTGCTTAAAGTTGCTTCTGCCGTTCTCATCCACATAGACATTCACATAGCCGCCGAAGCGCACTTCTTTCGCATACTCCGGCCGGCGCAGTTCAAAGGGATTGCCGTCCTTGAGCCAGTTATCCGGCACCTCCACCTGATAACCGTCGCGGATTTCCTGCTTGAACATGCCGTAGCGATACCGGATGCCGCAGCCGTAAGCTTCATAGCCGAGCGTTGCCAGAGAATCCAAAAAGCAGGCTGCCAGACGTCCCAGACCGCCGTTACCCAGCGCTGCGTCAGGCTCCTGATCCTCCACCACATTGATGTCGATGCCAAGCTCCTCGAGCGCCTGTGAAAAGGCTTTGTATGCCTGCAGATTGATCATATTGTTGCCCAGCGCCCTGCCCATCAGAAATTCCATAGACAGATAATAAACCATTTTCGGATCCTGTCTCTCAAACTCCTTCTGGGACTTTAACCACTGATCCACAATGGCGTCCTTGACCGCATAGGAAACCGCCTGAAAGATCTGCTGGTCAGTCGCTTCCTCCAGCGTCTTTCTGTAAAGGGTTTTTACATTGTAAAGGACGCTTCTCTTAAAAAGCTCTGTATCAAAAGTTGTCGTAGGTGCTTTTTTAATCATCTCTCTCCTCCTCGTTAACCCTGCTGTCAGATTAGGTTTGTTTACATTCATTTCCATTATATCCTGTATTTTTCCGTTTGACCATATAAAGATTGAAATTTACCGTTTCCGTTCGGAAAACTTCATGGTTTTATACTTCTGCGCGGTTCGCTGCCGGCAGCTATATTTTCTGAATACCGATCGTCACGGTCTCCCCGTTCACATTCCATTCCCTGGAAACCGCCAGATTTTCTCCCGTGCCGATACTTTCAGCCAGCACCTTTCCGGCAATCACGGCCTCATTCTTCGCAGCGATCTGCGCCACTTTCTCATTGCCATTCAGGGAGACTCTGATGTGATCCATCACCTCAAAATCCGCATCCTTTCTCATGGTCTGGATTTTGCTTATGATCTCGTACACAAAGCCTTCCTCGATCAGCTCTTCCGACAGGTTCGTGTCGAGCACCACACTCACATAGTTGTCGGCCTCCGCCACGAAACCGTCCTTCTGCGCCATGTCGATCAGCAGATCCTCCTCGGCAAGGGAAACTTCCACACCGTCCACGTCAAATTTCAACGCCCCCTGTGATTTCAGAGTCTCCATCGCCGCACTGCCGTCCACTGCGGACAGATACGCCTTGATGCCGCCGAGCTGTCTGCCGTACTTCGGACCCACCGTCTTAAGCTGGGGCTTGAAGCTGTAAGTCGTAAATGCTGACACGTCATCGGAAAATACAATCCGCTTCACATTCAGCTCGTCCCTGACGATGTCCTGACAAAACTCGTCGAGAACCGTCTCAGCCTTCACATACATGGTGCCGATGGGCTGGCGGTTCTTGATGTTCGCCGCATTGCGGGCCGCCCGGCCCATGACAACGATCTTTAATACCTCCTGCATGGATTCTTCCAGTTTCTGGTCAATCATGCCCTCATCCGCCGTCGGGAAATCGCACAGATGAATGCTTTCCGGCGCGTCTTTGTCGATGCTGCACACCAGGTTGCGGTAAATTTCCTCTGTCATAAAAGGAATCATGGGCGCTGCGCACTTACTGATCTTCACAAGCGCTGTGTAAAGAGTCATATATGCGTTGATCTTATCCTGCTCCATACCCTTCGCCCAGAACCGCTCACGGCTTCTTCTCACATACCAGTTGCTCATCTCATCCACAAAGTTGTCTAACACCCTCGCCGCCTCGGGGATTCTGTAATGGTCCAGATGATCGTCCACTTCCTTGATGGCCGTGTTCAGCTTTGAAAGCAGCCACTTATCCATCACGGGAAGTTTGTCATATTCCAGGCTGTATTTCGTCGCGTCAAAATTGTCGATATTCGCATACAGCACGAAGAAAGCGTAAGTATTCCACAAAGTGCCAAGGAACTTGCGCTGCCCCTCCTGCACTGCCTTTCCGTGGAAACGGTTTGGCAGCCAGGGGGCCGAATTGATATAGAAATACCAGCGGATCGCATCCGCGCCGTACGTTTCAAGCGCCTCGAAAGGATCTACCGCGTTGCCCTTGCTCTTACTCATCTTCTGGCCGTTCTCATCCTGCACATGCCCAAGCACGATCACGTTCTCAAAGGGGGCTTTGTTGAACAGGAGCGTGGACTCCGCCATAAGGGAGTAAAACCAGCCACGGGTCTGATCCACCGCCTCAGAGATAAACTGCGCCGGGAACTGGCTGTCGAAAAGCTCCTTATTCTCAAACGGATAGTGGTGCTGTGCAAAAGGCATAGCCCCTGAGTCAAACCAGCAGTCGATCACCTCCGGCACACGCTTCATGGTTCCTCCGCACTTGGGGCATGTACAGGTAATCTCATCAATGTAAGGTCTGTGCAGCTCCACGGTCTGTGCAGCCGCATTGCCGCTCATCTTCTCCAATTCCTCTCTGGAACCGATGGCATCCATATGGCCGCAGCCTTCACACTCCCACACATTTAAGGGTGTGCCCCAGTAACGGTTTCTGGAAATACCCCAGTCCTGAATATTTTCAAGCCAGTTACCGAAACGCCCCTCGCCGATGGACTCGGGAATCCAGTTCACCGTCTTATTATTCCGCACCAGATCGTCCCGCACCGCCGTCATTTTAATAAACCAGGACTCGCGTGCATAGTAGATCAGCGGCGTGTCACAGCGCCAGCAGAACGGGTAGTCATGCTCAAACTTGGGCGCGTCAAAAAGTTTTCCTTCTTTGTCCAGATCCTTAATCACTTCCGGGTCGGCCTTCTTCACAAACAGACCGGCGTAGGGTGTCTCCTCCGTCATGTTTCCCTTGCCGTCCACAAACTGTACGAAAGGCAGATCATATTTCCGGCCAACCTGCGCATCATCCTCACCGAATGCGGGAGCGATATGCACGATGCCGGTACCGTCCGTCATGGTAACATAGCTGTCGCACGTCACATAATGGGCTTTCTTTTTCTGTCTGGAAGCCTCCTTTCCCGCACAGGCAAACAGCGGCTCGTACTCCTTGTATTCCAGGTCGGTGCCCACATAAGTCTCCAGCACCTCATAAGCCGGCGTGTCGTCCGTTGCCAGTTTGCCGAGCACCGTATCCAGAAGCGCCTGCGCCATATAATAGGTATAACCGTCCGCCGCCTTCACCTTCACATAGGTCTCCACAGGGTTCACGCAGAGCGCCACATTGGAGGGCAGTGTCCAGGGCGTGGTTGTCCATGCCAGGAAATAGGCATCCTCACCCACCACCTTAAACCGGGCGATGGCGGAGCGTTCCTTCACCGCCTTGTAGCCCTGTGCCACCTCGTGAGAAGACAGGGGCGTGCCGCAGCGCGGGCAGTAGGGCACGATCTTAAAACCCTTGTACAGCAGTTTTTTATCCCAGATCTGCTTGAGCGCCCACCACTCAGATTCAATAAAGTCATCGTGATACGTCACATAAGGATCGTCCATATCCGCCCAGAAGCCGACCGTGCCGGAGAAATCCTCCCACATGCCCTTGTACTTCCAGACAGATTCCTTGCACTTACTGATAAACGGATCAAGGCCGTACTCCTCGATCTGCTCCTTGCCGTCTAAGCCAAGCAGCTTTTCCACTTCCAGCTCCACCGGCAGTCCGTGGGTGTCCCACCCCGCCTTACGCGGCACCATATACCCCTTCATGGTGCGGTATCTCGGAATCATGTCCTTGATGACACGCGTCAGGACATGTCCGATATGGGGCTTGCCATTGGCCGTCGGCGGCCCGTCATAAAACGTGTAAGTGGGGCCGTCCTTCCGGGAGTCCATGCTTTTCCGGAAGATAGCATTGTCCTTCCAGAAAAGACACACCTCTTTCTCCCTGTCCACAAAATTCAGATTTGCGTCAACTTTCTGATACATAGTGTCCTTCCTTTCAATTTTTCTAGTTTCCTGCGTATAAGCAGATTTGAGATGCTTTGCATCTCTCATTCGCGTTGCTCGCATAAGCTGCCCCAGTCAGTCTTGTATGCAAGCATACATCCTGTCTGTGTCATCTTCTGACTCCGCTTATACGCGCAAAAAACCCTCGTCCCGTAAAAGGACGAGGGTAAATTTCTCGTGATACCACCTGTTACGACGTACCGCCATCGTGGATGGCTATACGGTTCCCGATAACGGCGGGGCGCCGTCAGAGCCTACTGTTCCACCGCCTGCACTGCGCGTTCTCCGAAAGGGATTCCATCCGGGCAGCTCAGCTCCCTGCCCTCCGCGCGACCGCATATGCGGCAAAAGTTCAGTCTGAAACTCAGAAGTGATCTTCCCCGGTTTTCTACTCGTGCCGGTCTTCCACCCCCACCGGCTCGCTGTGACTTTAAAAAATCGGGTACTGTCTTCCTCAATGTCTCTGCCTATTATAACTGCTTATCATTTTGGCATTGAAAAGCGGGATTGTCAAGTGGAATCTTCATCCCTGTCAAAAGCGGATCGGTTCCACCTCCTCACTGAGCGGTTTCATCTCATATTCCGGCAGCTTGTCCAGCAGCTCTTCCAGACAAAGCCCGGTGCTGCCTACCACATCATGGGCCAGCAGGACAACCTTATTGCGCCCAAGCGTGGTCGATACGCCGTTTTCTATCAGCTGCTTCGGATCCGGGTTGATGACCGCGTCCTCCAGACTGGCATTCCAGTCATAATATATGTAACCCCTGTCCGTCATCTCGCGGATGATAGCCTTACCCGTTTTCTGATTGTAGGCATTGACGCTGCCGCCCGGAAAGCGGAACAGGTTTGTCTCCACGCCTGTCACTTCGTACACGGTCTGTCTTGCCTTTTCGAAATCCGTCACATAGCTGTCCACACTCTCATATAAGGCGTCGTAATCATGGTTATCGCAGTGAATGCCGACAGTATGTCCCTCCGCCACAATCTGACGGGCCATCTCCGGATATCTTCTCACATTCTCTCCCACCAGAAAAAAAGTAGCCTTGATGTTCCTTTCCCGCAGGATATCGAGTATCTTTCTGGTATTTTCCACAGAAGGACCGTCGTCAAAGGTCAGGTACATGGTCTTTGGATGAAAATAGTAGGCGATACCCTGCACGATGCCGTCTGCGATCTGCTGCCGGTACTCCTCCAGACTGAGTTTCCTGCGCTCCGCCCTGTTGGATAGAAATCCCGTCTCAATGAGACAAGAGGGCATGGAAGTGTTACCCGTCACATAAAAGTCCGCATCGCTCCGCAGTTCCCGCTCCACGGCACTTGTGCTCTTTAAGGTCTGCTGTCTGATCAGCAGCGCCAGTCTCCTGCTGTCCGGCCGGCCGTCGTCCTCCGTGTACCACACTTCCATTCCGTTCACCCCGCTGCCCTCCTCTGTGGCGTTCTGATGAATGCTGACAAAGATATCCGCTCCCGACCGATTCGCCTCCTCCACCCGCGTTTCCTTCGCAATATAGACATCCGTCTCTCTGGACATGATCACACGGTAACCCTGTTTCCTCAACTGATCCCTCACAAGCAGCGCAATGGCAAGATTCAGGTCTTTTTCCCGAACGCCCTCTCTGGCGCAGCCCTCGTCCGCGCCGCCGTGTCCCGGATCCAGATAGACCGTAGGAATGTGCGCTGGCACCTGTTTTGCGCTCTCATCCGCATCAGAGACCTTCGTCTTTTCTGTCATTACGGCAACGGGCAGCGCGCTTTCCTCCTCCTGTACCGCTTCTTTCCCTGCCCCGCCCGGCGTCAAAGCCGCCGCAGCTTCCTTTTCCGTATACCACAGCTTTTCCGTCAAAAGCCGGACGCCGCCCGCCGAGGCGATCTTCACTGCTAAGACTGCCGTCAGGCTTACAATGCACAGCGTGGCACTCAGCCCATATATCCTCCTGAGCAGACGCCTTTTTCTCTGCACCCTCGTCTCATAACCGCAGACATATTCCCACGTGAACGTTGACTCTCCGTACATTTCTGATGCTCCTCTCTTGTATACTGTGCAATTTCGCACGAAGAATGCCACATTTCAGGCATTCCCCAATGTGAGAAAAGTCTGTAAAGCAGACTTCCCGTACTTCTCACATCAAGCATATAAGAGAGGAGCATCAAACTTTCATCCAAGTTGCATCAAAACGCCATAATATTTGCATCAGTTTACCATCATTTTTGCATCAAATCTGCATCATCATTTCAGATTCGGACGGCAGACGGTGTCTTTTCCAATTCTCATTTATCTGGAAACTTTCAGAAACAGCTCGTTGATTCCCTCATAGAATCCCAGTGTCACCACCGTCTGCCCGTTCCCCATGCCCGCAAACACATATTTGCGAAAATACGGTGTCGTTTCCAAAAGCGGATTGTTTGACTCATAGGGCGAAGGTTCCAAAAGGCCCATGTATGCCGCCCACTCCGCCACCAGCGCGTCCGCGTCGATCTCCTCCCACGAGAGCGGCGTTCTCACATAAAACTCATATATTTTTCCGTCGTCCGCATCGATATAGGCATCCATCAGACGGTTTGCCTTATCCGCGTTTTTCTGGGAATTGGAGAGACTCATTTTCCAGACCGCCACATTGTTGCGCGGTTCTAACACATCGATCGCCGAATAGAGCGTCACGTCGTAGGAGGACGCGTCCACATCCCTCACCTGTGCGGGCAGGATTCCCTTTTCCTTCAGCAGACTAAGCCCTTCATTGCATGTGGCATAGATCTGCTCATCCGTGATCTCTCTGCCCGACGGCCCCCTTCTGTTTACCACAAAGGCGTAGACCCCCTCCATTTCTTGATACGCCACCTCCGCATCCGCCTCATTCGTCATGGCGCTCGTCTCGGTCTCCGGAACCGTCTGACTGCTCAGACAGCAGGACAGCAGATAGAGCTTTTCGTTGCTGTTCATTTGATAGCGATAACCCTCCCCGGCGTTTTCCACACTCTCCGTGTGGGGCACATCCAGAATCCCCTGATCCTTGTACTCCGCCAGCGTCTCCGGTCCCCATATGGAAATAAACATGGCCAGCGTTGCCAATAGCGGAACCGCCAGATAATATATCTTACTTTTCATATGTACTGTTCTCCACAAAAGCATATGTGCATCCTAATCCATGCCGCCCTCACAGCGCAAGGACAAAGCTGAAACAGGAACCCTCTCCCTCTTTGCTCTCAATCTGTAACCCGCTGTGATGTATTTTTAGAATCTCCGCGCACAGCGCAAGTCCGAGCCCCGCTCCGTTCTTGCTCCTTGCTCTGGACTTGTCTACCATGTAAAAGGCCTTGACGATCTTAATCTGTTCTTCCTCTGGTATACCGATCCCGTAATCCCTCACCGCGATCCGATAGCCGCCGTCAACCCTCTCACCCGTCACCTCGACCACGCCCGTACTGCCGCCGGATACCGATGCCTCGGGCACACCGGCCATATCAGCCCCCTTCTGGTCTGCCGCCTTGCCGCCCGGCTCCGGCGAAACGCCGCTATACTCCGAAGCTTTACAGGCATTGTCGATCAGATTGACAAGCACTGTCTTGATCAGATTGGCTTCCATCCGTACCACGGCCTCCTCGTACACAAAGCGGATGTCCATCTCCTTTTTCTCCGCAAACATTTCACGCAGGTAGGCAAACAGCTCCCCCACCGGCACATCCAGCAGCCTCGCCTCATCCTGTTTTGCCACGATGATATCCAGAAGACGGAACGACATGGCCTCCAGACGTTTGCCCTCCGTATAAATATAATTTGCCGACATGATGCTCTTTTCCTCATCCAGCTTGTGGGAACGCAGCATGTCCGCGTATCCGATGATCGCCGTCAGAGGCGTTTTCAGTTCGTGGGCAAAGGCTCCCATAAACTCTTCCCTCGCTTCGATCTCCTCCTCCAACTTGCAGATATTTTCCTCCAGCGCATTTGCCATCCTGTTAAAATCGCCGGTGAGCTGCCCAAGCTCGTCCCGGCTGACCTGTCTGGCGCGGTAGGTATAATCACCCGCCGCCATTTTTCTGGTCGCCTTGGTCAGCAGGCGTATCGGCTTCGTCAACAGGGAGGCAATAAACAACATGATGACTATTCCAGTCAATAATATGACCACCGTTACCTTCCGATACAGAGAAAACCCAAGGGCACGCTCCGTAAACACCTCCGTCACATCTTTCATGGTCTCCAGATACAACATTCGGTTCAACGTATTGATGGCAACACAGGTGTGCACATAGAAACCGCCCTGCGCGCGGATCACGCGGTAGGATTTGGTGCGCAGATCCGTCTGCGGAAGCAGTCCCTCGTCCGAAGTAAATCCGCTGCTAGTATACAGTATGTTTTTCTCCTCATCCGCGATCCGAAGAAGGCGTCCGCCGCCCTGGCCTTCCATTTCCAGCTTGGACGCGATCTCCTCCACCACGCTGTCAGGCAGGACACTGTACTTGAGAGGCACATTTAACGCCGCCGTTTCAAAGGCAAAGCTTAAGATGCTGCTCTCATCGAGGGCCTGTCCCACCTCTCTGTCCAGAGAAGTCTCGAACACATAGTTTACAAAATAAAACCCGCTGAATCCCAACGCCAATGCCAGTACGATCATGGTAGACAGCACTAATTTGATAGAAAATTTCATTCCTGCACCTCTAAGCGGTAGCCAACCTTATAAACCGCTACCAGATTGTGCTCCCATCCCAGTTTTTTTCTCAGCCGCTGTACATGCAGGTCAAGCGTCCTGCTGTCCGCAAAGTATTCTCCTTCCCACACCTTCTCATACAAGGTCTCCCGAAACAGGGCGACGTTTTTATTCTTCATAAAAAGGAGAAGAAGGCCGAACTCTTTATTCGTCAGCTCCACGGGACGTCCCGCCTTGGTCACCCTGCGCGCATCCACATCCACCGTCACATCTCCCGCCGCAAGATGCTGCTCCGCCTTGTTATAACGCCGCAGTACCGCCTCCACCCGCGCCACCAGTTCCACCACGTCAAAAGGTTTTACCAGATAATCGTCGGCGCCCAGCTTCAATCCCTTCACCCGATGTTTCACTTCATGTTTGGCGGTAATAAAAATCACGGGAATCCCCAGAGGTCGTATGTACTCCATCACGTCATAGCCGTCCGCGCCCGGCAGCATAATATCCAGCAGAACCAGTTCAAACGTTTCCCTCTCGATCAGGTCAATCGCCTGCAGACCGTCCTGTACCGCCGTACAGTGATAACCTGCGGAAGAAAGATTTAAGTCGATCAGGTCGCAAATCGGTTTTTCATCATCTACAATCAGTATCTTAATCATTTGTTGTCTGCCACCCCCAATAAGCGCGCGCTTTTTCTACGAGTATTTCCATCGTGTCCTCATCGCTGCACTGGTATACATCCCTGATTTCCATATCCGGCACAAACCCGCCGGTTCTCTGATAATAAATCCGGTAATCGCTCTCGATGAGCAGCTCACCGCCCTCGCCCTCATAGCTGTATCTGGCGAGGATCACGATGTCCTTCAGACCGTCCCCGTCAATATCCCTGCAGGTAACTCCCTTAAGCGCATAGAGATTATCGTACTCTCCCATTGGCTGCAGGACGGAAATGATGTCTCCCTGCTCATTCACCAGATATATCATAAATATGTCATAATCCGCGATCCGATATGTCCCCGGTGTCACCTGCAGCTTGCCCAGCTTCCCGAACGTCCGCAGATAACATTGCTCGGGAATGACCCGGAAACGGTTTCTTTGCAGCTCCTGCAAGGTGGACGCCGTATACAAAAACTCCGTGGAATCTCCGTCCCGCACAAAGGCAGCGATGGAGTCCGCGTTCTTGTTCATCCCGAATCGGTTGATTTTTTCTGAAATCCGATAATCCCTGTAAAAACCGTTTCCCGTCCGATCCTGAAAAAGCACATCCCCGACCTTGTACGTCTCGCCTGCATAGGCGCCGCTCTCATTGACGCAGGAAGTGATGAGAATGATATCCGTCCTGCCATCCCGGTCCAGATCCTGGAAGGAAACGGCAGCGATGGACTGCTCCGGCTGCCTCATCCGCCCTCTTACACGGTAATTGGTCTCAATCTGCTCCGTTCGGTAGCGTATCTGCCCATCTCCGTCCACAAGAAACAACGCCAGCCGGTTATACCGCTCGTCAAAAGCCGGTATCATCAGCATGCTTTCCTCCTCATCCGGCTCCAAAGCAAATATCTGATCCTCCACCACTTTGAAACCGCCGCCCGCTATCCCCTCCCGGTTCTCGATCGACATCAGCCGTTCATAGTAAGCCTCGTACTCTGCCAGCACAGAAGCGTCGTCCGTCTCTGTCGGAACCGCCTGCACAGTTTCACCCCAAAACAGACAGCAGCTCAGTGCCGTCAACACAAGCGCGCTCCCGTATCTACTTCTGTTCATCTGTCAGCTCCTCCACGATTTCAGGAAAACGCCACGATTTATTCTCCCTGTCAAGCAGCGCGTATCCGCCGCAGTCCCACCAGATGCACCAAATCCCGTATCGGCGCGACTGTTCCATATAATAGCTGGTCCACGCCAGACGTTCCTTCGTATTCCCCTTGTCCACGCAGCCGAACTCGGTGAGAATCACCGGCACATGCCGCTCCACAAACAGACGGTTCATTTCGAAGAACGCCTGTCTGACCCGCTCTCTCGTCCCGGCGTCATCCCACTCTTTGTCTCCATCCTCCTTCTGGCAGAAACTGTAGGGCGTATACATATGCACCGACACGATCAGACGCCCGTCTTCAGGTATGATAAGCCCCTGCATGGCCTCCGTCTCGCTGTTTCCGGCGTAAGGACAGATCAGCAGATAACGCTTTCGATTACCGCCGCCGGAAGACCGCACCGTCTCCACAAAAACCGCGTTCAGTTCGTTGACCATGGCGCGCAGCTCCTCCGTACCCGAAGTCCACTCCACCTCGCTGTTCCGCAGTCTCGGTTCATTCATGGCCTCAAACAGAAGGGTTTCGTCATAGTCGCGAAAGCGCCCCGCAATCTGCTCCCAGACCACGGCAAACTCCGTCCGTATCTCCTGCGCCCGTTCTGTTCTCAGATCCAGCCACTCTTCATGATGCAGATCGATGATCACATACAAATCCGCAGCAAGCGCCATGTCGACTACCTCCTGCACCCGGTCCATCCAGACCTCCGAAATCTGATAAGAAGCATCCAGGTGATCCTCCCATGTTACCGGGATCCGCACCGTGCCAAACCCTGCCTTCTTCATCGCCAGAAAGGTTTCCGCATCCGCTTTCGGGTTTCCCCAGTACGTCTCGTACTCCAGATCGTCCGCATTCGGTCTGTATTCCCTAAGCCCCGTAGCATCCAGCGTGTTTCCCAGATTGATTCCCGGGCCCATCTGACTGACAAAACGGAGTGCCCGCGTCCTGCCGGCAAACATAAAAACCGCGACTGCCAGGCCAAAAAGAACTGTCAAACCACAAAAACAGACCGTCATCTTTTTCTTCATGTTCCCTCTTCCTCAAACACCGCTTTTATATGAATCCCGTTGTCCGGTATCTCTAATTCCATTGATATTTCAGTAACCAGATTGCTTTCCTTTCCATCGGTAATCTCCCAGCCTGCAAAGCGATACCCTTCACCGGCCGCCGCCGTAAGCGTAATCGGGTAATCGGTAAAGTACTCTCCTCTCCATTTTCCCTGTCCGTCAAAGGTCGGCGTTATTGTATTTAAAAGAATATGCCCCGCATCAAGGTCAGTCGTCTCTAATGTAACCGGCACAAGCTGTCCCTCCAGCCCAAAGTTCTCTTTCAAATGCTGCGCAACATATGGCTTTCTGCGTTTTAAAAACATCCGAATATCCGCCACTTCCTCATCCAGACGGTACAGACTCCTGTCCCCAAGAAATCTTGTCAGGTGCGCCTCCAGCGGTTCTCTCATCAACGCAAGCCATTCCTCGATCAATGGCTCTGTGTTTTCCACAGAAAATGTTTCGTTGGCAAAATCCATAAGCGTAAGGGTAAACTGCTTTTTGAACGCATCACTCTGACACAGGTTATCGAATGCGGGACTGCTCTTCCGCGCATGTTTCAGCACATCTTCCTCCACCGCTTCTTCCCGCAGCGAACTTGTATTCACGTCAAACAGCATCCAACGCCATCTGCCATCCTCATAAGCTCCTCCTTCACCGTTTTCATCCGGCTTGCGCACTCTCCAGAAAGCCTCGTTGGTGCCTGGCCAGTCTGCGCTGCTGCCAATATAAATCTCCGCAGCATAATAGTCAATATAGCTTTGCAGGTCAATCGTATAGCCGAGTGACTCGTAATTCTCCTCTCCAGTAAAGTCCGTATCCTGCAGATAACTTAACATGCTGTTATAAACCGCCCAGTCTTCTTCGTTCTCCCTGGTCAGTTCACTGTTTTTGATCATCATGATATTATCTTTATCGACATTATAATAATAACCAAGGTATGTGTCCGTATATCTTTCCGTAAGCCAGTAGACACCCCAGTATTCACCGTTTAAAAACATGACGCACGGCTCATAATTCATCGTACTAAAAGCCCTGTCTTTCATCAGCGTGGACACAAACATATCTCGGAATTTGGCAATAGTATCCTGCCCGCCTGCGGAAAGCGTCACCGTGTCCGCCATATAACCTGTACCGAACAAATCCGCATAAAACCGCGCTGCCATGCTGTAGTTTTCTCTTGCGTAGAAATTCAGGCTTTTGGGCAGATAAGACCGGCTGCCGCCACCCTGGATCCGAATACCACAGGACTGCTTCAGAAGTGTTTCCCTCTCTGTGCTAAAAATCTGGATCTCTGCCGGACGCTCCCAGGCAATACCGTGGTTATAGAAATTTGCATTTTCCCACGCAGGTTCTGCATTTTCATCAAGAACAGTGTCGAATTTGCGTCCAAGAACATAAATGCCCGTATCGTAATCAAATAGATTTTCGGGATCCGTCACAACGGACACGACATTCATGTCCCCATAACCTTTCTTTGTATCATATCTCACGAAGTAGCTTTCTGTCTTTACCTCACCGAAATTTCCATCCGCATCTCTGTAAGCCGCCCTCACCACCGTACATTTATCCACAGGATAGTCCGGCAGTTTATACTCCGGGTCATCCGCCATGTCCGTTCTCATGGAATACACATTTGGATGCGGCGTCGCATCATCTATATAAATGGGAGTTGTATAAAGAATTGCATTTTCATCCGGCCAGGAACCATCCAGCGTATAGTAGATTTCTGTTCCAAAAGGAGCCGTCATTTCCAATGTAAAAGGTTCCTCATAAAATCCGGATTCCCTAGAAAAGCGCAGACCAGCAGGGCAGTATCTGTCGCACAAAAGAAGCAGGCACAAAGCGCCGCATATGAATAACAGGCAAAATAACGCTCTTTTTCGACTCATCATCCTACCGTTTCCCCGGACTGGGCAACCCAGTTTACAGACTGAATACCGGGAACCGAAAGAAGCGCATCCATCACATCTGGATTGAGTTCACCCTTTGTCCCGATCTCACAGATCATCTCCTCATGCGCCGCATCCTTGTTGGCAGTGCGCACCCGGAAGCTTATAACATAGGGCTTCAGCTTCTCCTCAAACTGCTTCCTGTCAATCCTCTCTCCGCCGCCGGTTATGATCAGCAGATATTTATTTCGGATTCCTGGTACTTTGCTGGAAAAAATCAGAACAGCCGCAATAAACAGCACTGTAGTAAATGTCAGCTGCCAGTTCCGGGAACTCACGCACAGCCCCTCCGCCATTGCCCAGAAAATAAATATGGTGTCCCGGCTGTCTTTCACCGCCGTTCGAAAACGGACGATGGAGAGCGCGCCCACCATACCAAGCGATACAGCGATATTACTACTGATCATAAGCATGACAACCACAGTAATCAGATGCATCGTCACCAGAGACCAGTTAAACTTCCTGTTATACGCAATTTTTTCCGAAGAAATAAAGTACGTCAGATAGATCACCATTCCGACCGCCAAACCGCACAGCAGGATAAGAAACGTTGTTTTCACGCCGTATTCACTGCTATTTGTATAGAAGTATCCGAGAATCTCTTCCTTTGACATAAGCAATCTGCTCCCTAAAAGTTAAAATCATAGCAAACCGGACGTCCGGCACAATATTTACTGAAAGTGCCCTGGGTCAGATGAAACTGCGCGAGCAGGGCGGACAAGAAACCCATCAGCTTCCCGCTGTATTTCACTTCCAGGACTGCATCTTCCCTCATGATGGGCACATAACGCACATCCGGCGAAAAGATATCCAGATTGGACTCAGAGGATCTGACATTCATGTCCAGCGTGATGCGCGTATCGTACATGGAATACTTATACGCCAGCCTGTCATATGCAATCTGCGCCACAGGACGGTAGAGTCCCTGCGCCATAATGCCGTAAGCCTTCAGGCTTGTTGCGGAAGTGTCAAAATACTTTTTCAAAACCTTTATATTGCCGTGCGAAATCTCTGCCGCATCAGACGCTGATATAATCAGGCTCAGTTTTTGCTGCCGGTCGTCAGTTTTCTGTTTGATTTCCAATTTACACAAAGATGCATCTTTGTCGTAAATCCGCAGACGCACCTTTTTACGATTGATCACACCCGCAAGTTTTTCTGCAAAATCAATCTGATTTGCCGAGTCAAAATACAGACTTCTCACCAGATATGGTCCGTCCGCACAATGCTCGTCTCTTTGCAGCAGCCTGTCCAACTGTTCTCTTATCGCCAGAGCCTTGCCAAGCGGCACGATATATTTGATTTCTTTTCTCTGGGAATAAAGCTCTCCGCCCATTGTATAATCCGGGCTCCTCTCCCGCTTACAAAAAAACAGCGCTGCTTTTGGTAAACTTTACTAATTATAGCATCAACCATCCTTGATTTCAACCGTCACCCCAGCAGCCTGATCTCATTGAAATCTTCCGTCTTCTCGGTGCGCATCCGCACAGTGTCCTCCTGCCTTTCCCGCTTCCCCCTCTGCGCACTCAGCCAGGCAAGCAGCGCATTTCTCGTCTCTGCTCTGTCCACAATCTCCTTGTAGTTGACCACGTTGTAGAGATGAAGGCCGCTGCGGATCTCGCTCTCAAACCGGCAGTCCAGAATGATATCGCCACCCACCATCAGCCGCAGCTCCTTCGGCATATCATCATCTTTCACGGTCACACAGACATAATTAAAATCAAAAACTTTCACGGTTTCAATCCCCTCATTCAGGCAGCGGATCTGATCGTCAATCAAAATACGGGGATAGTTTCTTTTCTGATAAAAGGGCGGGGTCACACGCTTTTTCAGATTCAGCTTCAAATCCTCGAAGCTGCCGCTGTCCTTCTTGATTTCCGTCGGAACGGTCGGTATTCTGTCATAGAGGATTCCCAGAAGTTCGTCATAACTGCCATTTATATCCGTCACTTTCATCGAGTAAATCCAGTCATCTCCCTGTTGGCTCACATGCACTACCGTGGCAAACATGTCCACATGATAGTCCTCCGTGTCCAGATAGATTTCCACTTCCTCATTCTCTTCGAAGAAATACGGTTCCGAAAACTTCATGGAGATACCTGCCTCGGAAGCATCTCTCGTCATGCCGTTGTACACCTCTCCCTTATATCTGACCCTGCATGGCATACGCACCAGAACCCGCTCGGTCTTTCGGTAAGGAATCCGCCCATCCACAAAAAAGAGCGACATCACTAGTAAAAACAAATTGTTGATCAGCCAGAAAAGAACCACAATCGGTCCGAATGAACCGCTGTCGAGCATAATAAAAATACAGCGCAAAATGCCCCAGACGGACAGCACAATCAAAATCAGAAAGGGAATGGAGTAGACGAAGTTTTTGCCCTTCTCGTTCTTCTGCTCCCCCTTGCTCGTGACCTTAAACTTTTTCATCGAAATGCCCACCGACTCAAACAACACCGGCAGCAGCATATATGGGAAAAGCACTGTCTCATAAATACTCGTCCATTTGGTAGACCGGATATTGCGCGAGAGCATTCGCAGACTGATATTGCTGCTTATATACATCGGCAGCCAGAAAATCAGCACCTGCGCCAGCGTACACTTAAATACCGTAAAGCCGAAAGCCGCGTACAGAATCGGCGACATAATATAAATCAGCCGTTTAAGGGGTGCATACCAGTACCAGATGGACGCCCAGTAATTCATCTTCTGCGAAAAGTTAAGATCCGAAGCGGTAAAAATATGCATCTTCCTGCCCGTGGCGATCACGCCTCTCGCCCAGCGTGTTCTCTGCTGCACCAGATCCTTCAAATCCTGCGGCGAAAGCCCCGACGCAAGCGGTTCCGCCGTGCCAAGGCTCACATACTGCTTCTTCTCGATCAAAATGCCTGTGGCGAAATCCTCCGTGATCGCCCCGGTGTAGAAACCGCCTATCGCCTCAAGCGCCTCTCTGGAAAGCACTGTGTTGGAGCCGCCGTAAATCACACTGTTTGTCTTTGTGCGGGCCACCTGAATATCCTTATAAAAATAGTCCTGCTCATTGGGAATCCGGGACTCCGAATAGAGATTAAACTGAAACAGGTCCAGATTATAAAAACTCTGCGGGGACTGTAAAAAGCCCAGCTTGATTTTATCTTCCTCTTTCAGATCCCTGTTTCGCAGATCCGCATCCACAAAATACGGAATCGTCTTCATCAAGAAGTTGCTTCTCGGAATCATATCCGCATCAAAAGTTACCACGTAGGGCGAGTCGGAGTGCGCCAGCGCATTGTTCAGGTTTCCGGCCTTGGCTCCCTCGTGATCCTCCCTGTCCAGATAGTTGACGCCAAGCCTTGCCGCCAGCGCGCGCATTTCCTCCCTGTGTCCATCGTCACACAGATAGATGTGCACCTTTTCCGGGTCTGGATATTTCATCCGTGTACAGCCCCGCAGCGTCTTATAAAGCAGTTCCACCTCTTCGCTGTAAGTCGATACAAAAACGTCCACGTCCGGAAACGCATCCAGGGGAAGATTTTTCGGAAACGGATACCCTTCCACCGAATACATGTTGGCGTAGTGGACGAAAGCCTCCACCATACCGAGCACCTCCACCACCAGCAGGGCGATACCCGCAGCGACAGACACCATGCCGTACTCGAAAGGAATCGTAAAAAAGATACGCCACATCAAATACATGATCGTGAAAAACATATTCAGGAAGAACCACATCTTTCCCTTCCAGTTATGAAAGAAGCCGCGCATGTACGCACTGAAACTTTGTCTATCCCGCATCAGCCTCAGTCCTCCTTAAAAAAGTTGAACGCATCCCCATTGATATTATAAGGATAAATTTCCATAATGATATAATCAAATTTATTTTCTTTCACATAGCTCTCAATGTCCAGCACATGCGACTCCTCCAGCGACCAGATGGCGTCCAGCTCGCTGCACATAGGAGCGAGAAACACCATCATCGGTGAAAAGTAAGAGTCTCTGATGGCAAAAATCTTCACACCCTCCGGATTATCCTCGTTGACAATGTGCTCATAAGGGCGCAGGCCGTTGAGATACAGGGAATACTGGGAATCGCTGTAGATGTCGTCGTGCGCCAAAAGCGCATCCGTATCCATAAGAGACTCCGTCGTCACCCCTCGGAAATGCTGGGTTACATCCGTTACACCCATACAGTGTCTGTCATATCGGTTCTCAAATGTGGGCCACAGTGCCTCGAAATCCTCAAGACCGCTGAAATTCGCCCCCGTCTTTCGCCCCATGGAGCCGAGCATGCCCTGGCGGTATGTCACCCGCTCATAGTTGGCCGGATCCATATAAAATCCGTCCGGGTCAAGCCCCGCGTCAAATCTTTCGTTCATCTGTTCCACCAGCACCTGCGTCGCCGCAAAAGCCGCCGGGATCGTCCAGTGATGATCCGTCTTAAAAAAAGCGTCCTGTATCGAAAGCCCCTCATTCGGAATATACTTTCTGCAATCCACCGTCTCTATCCCGTAACGGTTCATATAAAATAACGTCTCGTCCACAATCGTGTCCGGGTCATTGACAGGCATTCCCGTGCGGAAATTTGTCTCACCACGCACATATTTTCCCGGCGTGACAAAAAACAGAACCTTCGTCCCGTCCGCCGCCACATAGTCCTGCAGACGGCGCAGCCTTCTGGCATATTCCTCCGCGTCATTCGTATCCTCCCTAAAAAAGGAAGCGTAATGCAGATAGCCGTCCTCATCCTTGATATAGGTAAAATTATTAAACTCTCTCTTATCCAGAAGCACCTGAATATAAGAATAAGTTTCAATGAACTCCATCCGTCCATACATAGAACCGATAATACTCTCATCCAGAGCCGACACGGTCTTCGCGACCGTATCAGGAACTGTCTGCAGCGAAATGCCCTCCGCCAGACTTTCTCTCACCGTTTCTACCCACACATCGCCGCCATACCATGCGTTCAACCCGGCATAACCGAATACACCGAAAAGGAAGAACAGGGCAAAAATCTGTTTCCGCAATATATAGGCCCTCAACGGGTCTTTTTTCCTTTTTCTCCTTCTCTCTGCCACAATGCCACCCCGCTAGAAATTAAAGTAAATAAACGGATTATAGGTGCCGCTTGCCATATAAGCCACACACACAATCAAAAGCATCATTAGTCCGACAGGATAGACAAGAATACCAATCCGATTGACTGCCGATTTCGGATTCTTGTACAGAATCTCATTCATATTTCTGGCTATCGGCATGGAGAATAAAATCCCCAGCACCAGAAAGACCAGATTTTCCCGTATCAGCATCACAGCCAAATCACTATAAAAACCGTTATTGTTAACACCCAGCATGTTCATAAAAAAACGCCCTGCCTGATAGAGGTCATCTGAGCGGAACACCACCCAGAGCGCATTGACAATCATCAGCGTGTAAAAATGCTTCGCAAATCTGCTCTTCATCCTCTTCGGATACTCAAAAAACCGCTCCGCAAGCTGAAAGGCAAAGTACATCAGCCCCCAGAAAAGAAACGTCCAGTTCGCACCGTGCCAGATACCCGTCAAAAGCCACACCACCAGCATATTGCGGACCATAAAGTCCTGATTTTTGACGCGGCTGCCGCCAAGTGGAAAGTAGACATATTCCCGGAACCAGTCTGTCAGGGAAATATGCCATCTTTTCCAGAAGTCGGAAATGGATTCGGCTATGTACGGATAGTTGAAGTTTTCGGGAAACTTAAATCCAAAGCACAGGCCAAGCCCGATCGCCATGTCAGAATAGGCCGAAAAGTCATAATAAATCTGCATACTGTAAGAGATACTGCCAAGCCACGCCAGCATTACCGGCACCGCCATCCGCTCCGTGCCGATCATCGACCAGCCGAATATATTGTCCGCCATCCCCGCAAAGCAGTTGGAGAGCAGAATCTTTTTGCCAAGTCCCACCGTGAAGCGGCTGATCCCCATGGAAAACATATTAAAATCTGACTTCCTGTGGCGAATCTGCTGCGCAATCGTATTGTACTGGATGATCGGTCCGGCAATGAGCTGCGGAAAAAAAGCAATATAGAGCCCCACGTAGAAGGGATTCTCTGCTTTCACCGTTCCCCGGTACACATCCACCACATAGGACATCGCCTGAAAGGTAAAAAAGGAAATGCCGATCGGAAGCGGCAGCGACACCGTTTCCACGCCGAAAATTTCCATCACAAACCCCAGATATTTAAACACAAACAGGGTCGACAGATTTGCAGCCACCGCAAGAAACAACAAAACCTTTCTGCCGCCTTCTCCCTTCAGCCGCTGCATCACTCCCGCCAACAGAGAGTTGACCATGATGGACGCAATCATCAAAAGCACATACAGCGGTTCTCCCCACGCGTAGAAGATGAGGCTGGCAATCAACAGAATCACATTCTGGCACGCTCTGGAAAAGAAGAACATGTAGTACAAAATCAATACCGCCGGGAAGAAGATGAACAGAAATACAATACTGGAAAAAAGCATATTGCATCCCCTTTCACCCGTTCTTATTTTTTCTGTGTTTTCTGTAACCATACAGAAAAATGAGAAGACCCGCCGCACAGACAATCCGTATCCCGTTTATCACAAGCGGATCGTTACACATTGACAGGAAATAGTCCCTCTCCTGTACTGCCTCTGCGGCGACCTTGTTTAACAATAACATCAATCCGATCAATCCTTTCTGATAATCAAAACCGCAGGCATAAAAAACAAAAGCATCACCAAAAGCAAAAACAGCTTATTTTCACCCCGGATAGATGTATCATATACCGTCGATTTCTCCAACGCACGAAGCTCCGTCTGCATCGCTCTCCCATGCTTGTATAAATACGTTTTTATGTTGTAAATCTCCTGATCGTAGTTGTCGTTAAAACGGCTGACAACCATATTTTCGCTGTCCATATAGTCCAACAGATAGTAATTATGCCAGTTCTGCAGGGAATCGTCGTAATAATCGGCAGCCCAGCGATACCACTCCCGCTCTCTGGCAGAACGGATATATGCGGTCGTCTCGTCAATCATATCACAGATATGGTCATGGGAGAAGGTGCTTTTTCGGAGATTGGCATACCGGGCCTGCAAGGCGTCCACGAAACGGATGTCCGCCGTTAAGCGGTCAAAAAAGGGTCTCTCCTGAAACGCCATGGTTTCCGTCTCCATCTCCTCCACAGCGTAATTGTTCATCGCCTGGTCAAAGTCCCACACCGGACCTATCTTAAGCGGTTCCCCCGAGTTTTTATACATATAGGTGGAGTGCATACCCGCGTCATAATTTCCGAAAAACTCATTGATCAGAAAATAGTCCACAAAAGTATCGACGTCAATATATTTATCGTAAGTGCCAAACACGTCCGCCCTGCCAGAATAAATGACCCGCTCGATCTGTGAGAAGTCCTTCTCGATATAGTGCAGCGCCGTGTCCGTGATCCGCTCCTGTGAAGGGTACTTCAAGCCGATCCACTCATCGGAAAGCCCCTCCAGTCTCCGCCCGGTTTCCAGCATTTTATCAAAGTGAGTAAATCTGTCCCTGCGGATCAGATAACTTGTATACAGATTCTTTTCTTTAAAGGAATCAATGGGAACCCGGTTGATGTCCCTCGCCACCGTCTCCATCATCAGATAGAGCCCTTGGTAAACATACCTGTCGCCGTCCCTAATAACAACTTCACAAAACTGGCTGTCCGGCGTCACCTCCGAAATTTCCGAGCTGATCCGATAGGCCAGATAGTTGCGGATCATGCTTTTGTCCGCCATGCTCCCGTTTAAAATCCAGCTGTCGTGCGCACCCATGCCAAGGATATCAACCTCGTTCTCCAGCCCCTCCGCCGTTTTCAGTTTCAGGAGGTACTGCACCTTATCAAAATTATAGGAAGTATGACCCCGCTTTTTGATCAGCAGATCGCTCTGCGCCACAGGCTTATCCGTTATGCAGTTGTCAAATGTACCGCCGTCTATGACGCTGATATGCCCTTTGATATAAGGCTCCTCGCCCAAGACTGACTCGTTTCCGACTTCATCAAACTCCTTGTAGTGCGCCAGTTCGCCCTCCATGGACAGAATCACGATCGGCAGATTCGATCGAAACCCGGCCCGCACCGTAAAATCCTCCTCCAGGTAAAGAAGGGGATCTTCCGTGTACGGATCTGATGGCAACTCAAAATAGGTGTTCTTATTGATATCCCTGTTCTGATACGCCGTATAGCTTCGCAAAAAGCCACACACCGCCGCCGTCAGAATCATCAGCGCACACATGCCAAGCAGACAGATTTTTCTTTGTCCCTGCGACATACGCTGTCTCCTATTGACTGATCTCATCGTCCTGTCTGACCATGCTGATCGAAGAAATGCCTTCGATTCCCGACAGGTTTCTCACCAGTTTACCGTTACGCTTTTCCGATCTCTTCAGCTGTTTGTCCGAGATCTCATAAATAAATTCTTCAGTCTGCGTCTTCACCGCCCGGTTATGCACACGCAGCGCCGCCCTGCCTCCGAACAGATTTCCCATATGCTTTTCCACTTCCTCCCCGGCCCCTGGCGTGCAGTTCACGATCACCATGATACGTTCATTGTTTCGGATAAAGCCGAAAAGAATCAGGAAGACAAAGATCAGCGCGGAACCGATCGCCGCGATCAGATAATCGGACACACCACAGCAGATTCCCACCGCGATACTCCAGAAAATATAGGCTGTGTCCCGAGGGTCTTTGATCGCCGTCCGAAACCGCACAATGGAAAGGGCACCTACCATACCCAGGGAAAGCGCTATGTTATTGCCGATCACATTCATGACAAGCGTAGTCACTAATGTCAGCATAACGATGGACACATTAAACCGCTCGCTGTAAACCGGCCCCGAATGAGATACCTTGTAAGAAATATAAATCAGACAGGCAATCATGGACGCAGCCAGAAAATTAATCAGTACATCCATAATCGTCAGACCGTTCGTTGCGTTTAACAGACTGTTGTAAAGTATCTCTTTCATCTCATTTTCTCCCTCTCTTGGATATCATTCTGGCCCTGCAGTATTTGCTGTTGGAAATCTGCATTTTATCACACCGGCTCAGTTCATTTTTTATATAAGTGAAAAGAAATCCCGAATATTTGACTTCCATCGTCACCATCCCGGGCGGGCTGACCGGATAAAACATCGCCTCCCTGCAAAACAGGTCAAAATTCGACTCGCTTGCCCGGAGATTCTGGTCAAAGGTAATCCTCGTATCATTATGTTCTGTAATAAGGGCGCAGCGTTCATACTCTACCATACACTTCGGCCTGTAACAGCGAGCGCTCAAAAAAGCATAGAGCCACCTTGCCAGCGGTTCTTCCCGGTCCGACAAAAACCGATTATCGCCGCCAATCATCCTCGCCGCCTCATCCCTGTTCAGAATCAGCGAACGCTTCCGCTGGAAGCCACCCGTTTTTTCCTTCACCTCGAGCTTAGCCGTCTGCGCGTCTGTGCTGTAGACCCGCAGACGTATCTTCTGTCTTTCGTCGTACCCCTCCACTTTCTCCTCAAAATCCGTATCGCTCAGGGTGTCAAAATAGAGGGATCGCACCAGATAGCCTTTCTCCCCGTTGTGCGGATCCGAATCCATGAAAACGCCAAGCCGGCGCTTCATATCCGCCATTTCCAACGGGCCTATATCATATTTCTTCTCTGTCCTTGTCACATCAAGCAAATTCAGTCCCTGCCTTTCGACATTCTTCCCGCAATAAACAGACCGATTCCCGCTGCCACAACCACGGCTCCTTTTACAAGTCTGCTGTCCGGCTTCTTACGTTGCCTCCTGCGCGATCCGGATGTCACAACGATACGGGGTGCAGACACCTGCTCCACCGAAATAACGGGATCCGGGTTCAGCTCCGATTCCAGTTGTGGCTTTGGCTCTGATTCCGGCTCTGGTTCTGGCTTAGGCTCAGATGTCGGTTCTGACTCCAATACCGGCTCCGCCTCCGGCACCGGCACAAGCGCTTCCGCAATCCCTGTGTCTGCCACCGGGCGTGGTTTCCGCAGCAGGTCATTATAACATTTAAACCGTACCGCCTTTGCTCTCTGAAAGTGCTGGAAAATAAGTCCGCTCACGCCACAAACCGCCGCTATCACCACCGCAGTGACAAAGTTGCGCCAGATAAACCAGTAAATTGTCAGGCCGGTCACCGCTGCTCCAAGAGGCGCAGCGATCAGATAAATATGCTTTCCCAGCGCATTTCTGATCCGCAGTCTGTCCAGAAAATATCCAAAAATAATATTCAGAAAGTACACGAAACATATACCCAGAAAAGTGAGTGAGACCGTCAGAAACATCCTGATCACAAGATTTACAGTCAGAGACTCTGTCAGCAGAAAAGAAGCATAACAGGCCACGGTGCCGAATCCCAGAAACAGCACCGTCCTGAAATACTTATAACCCAGAAAACAAAAGAGAATGCCCACAAGCATCAAAACAATGACACCCACAAATGTCAGCAGCTCCTTTGTAAATACCAATTCACCCTGCCATCTTGGCACATGTAATACGAACCGATCCAAAGTATTCCCCTTAATCAATCAAATCATTTGAAAGTCACTAGTATTCATTTTATCATCTGCAGTAAACTATGGCAACAATTACCCCGTTTTCCCCTTTCTTTTCCACTTTCTTCTGTGGGATTCGCACAAGTTTCCTCTTTGGATCCGATATTTTCAGCTTCGAAGCAGCCCCAAAACCGCCGCGCTCTTCTGAATACCCACCTCCCATTTCGAAGGTTCCATTCCAAGCTTGTCAAGTCCCATGATGCAGGCTCCCACCACCGGCTCATAGCGCGCCTGTACAACCTGCGCTCCCCGCATCCGCCCCCGGACGCCTTCTATCACCCGGCTCGTAAGCGGGTTATCCGCTCCCTTGAAAATGCTTCCCGCCAGCACGATATCCTCTTCCCCCGGCGTCATCTCCATCTTCCGAAATCCCGCCTCAATATACGCAACGATCTCCCCGGCGAACTCATCCAGCAGGCTGCCGGCTGCCTCGTCCCCCATTCTGGCAACCATCAGGATCTGCGGCATCAGGAACCGCAATTCCTTTCGAAACCCTTCCTCCGTCATATAACGCTTCAGCAGTGCATCCACATCTGTCAGCCCGGCCTGCTGTAAGAATAGCTGCGTCAGTTTTGTGGGCGGACACAACCCAAGCTCTGCGTCAAAAACCTTACGCAGGGCACGCTTCGCCAGGGCGCTTCCTCCCTGCGCCTTCTCTTCCATATAATCTCCATAGACAAACTGTCTGCCGTTCTTGTCAATCAGAGCACCGTTCATTCCCGTTCCCGCACAGATCACCGCACCGTGGGAGCGCAGCGCGCCGCTGTAGAAAGCAATAACCGCGTCGTTACAGGCAAAAATCTCTCCCAGCGAAAGCCTTTCCCGCAGCGCATCCCTTATCATCATGTCGTCACCGGTCCAGTCTATACCTCCGACGCCTGCCACCGTATAGGCGATTTCCTCTTTGCCAATCCCCGCGTTGTTTATCGCCCCTTCCGCAGCAGCCGCCATCTGCTCCAGCGCATTTTCCACTCCCTCATTGGGAAAGTAAGCTCCCTTCGTCGTCGCGCTTCCCACAATAAAACCATCTTCCCGCATCACGGCGGCGGCGGTTTTCGTGCCGCCCTGGTCAATTCCCAGAATATACTTTCCGTTCTTCTCCTGTTTATCCATGGTAATCCTCCTTCTGAAGCGTCCTCAATTTCTCTCCATATCCCCTTTTTCCCACATTGTTATGTGTATCGTTTTACACTCTGATTTCATCCTAACCCATTTCCCGCACATCTGTCAACACACAAACTTCATATTTTTCCCTGTTCACGCGTATTTCGAGTATTATCGTATACATTGTAACTTCAATGTATGTTCCAGTTCTCCCTTTCCTGTTATATAAAGTTCTCTCATCATGTATGCAACATTTTAGTTGACATTATGGCACACTATGTTACAATATAGATGTAAATTTTGAAACAATTATGTGTCACGACATGTAAACGCACATGCAGACACGCACGCATAACAGAAACCGCCGGGACATCCACACGCGATATCCCTTTCCCGGCAGGTCATAAGAGAAAGGCGGCATATGGCTACCATATCAGATATCGCGAAACAGGCGAACGTCTCCCGGACACTGGTTTCCAGAGTCCTGAACAATAAGCCCGGGGTCAGCCCGGAGAACCGAAAAAAAATACTGGAGATCATAGAGGAAAACCACTATGTTCCGAACGGTCTTGCCAAGTCCCTTGTCCTGCAAAAAACCGGCACCATCGGTGTTGTCATGGACGATCTGTGCAACGACTTTTTCTTTCAGCTGGTCCACGGACTGCAGGACGCTGCGGAGGCACAGGATTACAACATCCTGTTTTGCAGCGGGCGCAGGGATATGGCCGCAAAACTGAAATATGTGGATTATCTGACAAGCGGATGCACAGACGGCATCATCGCCTACGGAAGCTGTTTCGATGACGAAGAGCTTTTCCGTTATGTGGCGGCGAAATCGACAAACAGTGTCCTGATCGAGAGCAATCTGAATGACTGCCGCTCAGACAAAATCCTGCTCGACAATTTTCGCGGCGCCTATACCGCCACGGAACATTTGATTAAGCAGGGACGGAAAAACATTGTCCATGTGACATGCGACATGAATTATGACGTGGGACTGGAACGGCTGAACGGCTTTGTTTCCGCCATGCACGATTATCGGATGCCCCTTGGTCCCGACTCCATTCTCTACGCCGACCACTTTGAGGATATCGCCTATCAGCAGATGAAGCGGCGGCTGACACATGGCGAGCAGCCGGACGCCTGCTTTGCCGGAGCCGACAAACCTGCTTTCGGCGTGTGGCGGGCGGTTCGTGAAGCCGGACTCTCGGTGCCCGAAGATCTTTCGCTGATCGGTTTTGACGACGACATCCCCGACTCCAAGGACATCCTGTTTCCTGCCCTCTCCACCATGCGTCAGCCGCTCTACGAGATGGGCAAAGCGGGCGTGTCGCTTCTGATTGACAGAATCCATCACCCGGAAGGCGATCCCGTCACCCGGACTTTTGAGGCGGAACTGGTATTGCGTGAAACATGTAGATAAAACAGACAGGAGGTCATTATGACAGAGAGAGGATTAAAAATTGCAACCATCGGCGGAGGCTCCAGCTATACCCCGGAATTGATCGAAGGTTTTATCAAACGGTATGACAGCCTTCCTGTAAAAGATATCTGGCTGGTGGACGTGGAAGCCGGACTGGAAAAACTGAATATTGTCACCGAACTAGCAAAAAGAATGGTGAAAAAAAGCGGCATCGACCTGCAGATCCACGCCACAACAGACAGGGAAGAGGCTTTAAAGGATGCCGATTTCGTCACCACGCAGTTTCGTGTCGGACTCCTGGACGCCAGAATCCGGGACGAAAGGATTCCGCTGCGCTACGGCAAAATCGGCCAGGAGACTACCGGCGCAGGCGGTTTCGCCAAGGCCCTGCGCTCCGTTCCCGTCATTCTGGACATCTGTCACGATATGGAAAGATTATGCCCCGATGCGTTTCTCATCAATTTCGCGAACCCTTCGGGCATTCTGACCGAAGCAGCCCTGAACCACAGCTCCGTCAAAGCCATCGGCCTGTGCAACTGCCCCATCAATATGATAAGCGACATGGCGGAAAAATTTGACTGCAGCGCGGACGATGTGTTCTGCGACTTCGTCGGCATCAATCACCTGGTCTGGGCAAAGAGAGTGCTTGTCCGGGGCGAGGACGTGACTGAGGCGGCGATCGAAAAGCTCTGCTCGGAATCCGCCAAAGAAGTGATGGCCAACATCCCGGAAATCCACTATGAACCCGGCTTCTTAAAAGCGCTCGGGATGGTGCCTGTCAGCTATCTGAAATATTACTATATGCAGCCGGAAATGTTCGCAGAGTGCGACCGCGCCGCGAAGGAGGAAGGCTGCCGCGCGGAAGTCATCAAACAGGTGGAAAAGGATCTTTTCGCTCTCTATCAGGATCCCGCCCTGGACATCAAACCGCCCCAGCTCGCAAAACGCGGCGGCGCGCGCTACTCCGATGCGGCATGCAGCCTGATTGACTCCATCTACAACAACAAAAAAGACATCCAGACCGTGAATGTCCTAAACTGCGGCGCAAACGCGGATCTTCCCGACAACGCTTCCATCGAGCGCAACTGCGTCATCGACAAAGACGGGGCACACCCCATACACATCGGGCGCACCCCTTTAAAAATCCGCGGCCTTTTGCAGAATGTGAAAGCCTACGAGCAGCTCACCATCGAAGCCGCCGTGAGCGGTGCATATGACAAGGCGCTTATGGCCCTCACCATACACCCGCTCGTAAACTCCGCCTCCGCCGCAAAAAAGATACTCGACGATATCCTTGCGGAAAACAAAGATGATCTGCCACAGTTCAATCACTGACCCATCTGGTCAAGCAACGTAATCTTTGTGTCATAAAGTTTACTGGAAAGATCTACATGTACCCTGTGGGGATTTACAAGGCGTCTCGTCTCCTCCCACAGGGTATTCTGTTCTTCCTGGCAGTAAGCCCGGATATCCATCACTTTCGGCGATGTATAGCAGCACGCGCCGTCCTTAAACACAGGCATCATCAGTTCCCGCAGACGGTAGCTTCCAGCCGGGAGCTTTGTCTTCTTCCACGGCTCCACCGGGTCAAACAGCAGCAGCGGCTCGCTCTCATCATATACCTCGTCCGCCAGACAGATCAGATCTGCCTTAATCTTACCGCTCTCTTTGTCGTATACGCGGTAAATCGTCTTGTTGCCGGGATTTGTCACTTTCTCCGTATTCTCGGAGAGTTTAATCTTCGGAATAAACTTCCCGTCCTCCCCCATCACCGCCGCCAGCTTGTAAACACCTCCGAAGGAAGGGCAGTCCTTCGACGTGATCAGATGGGTGCCCACGCCCCAGGAGGTAATCTTCGCCCCCTGATCCTTCAAGCTCTGGATCAGAAATTCATCCAGATCGTTGGATGCAGAGATCACCGCATCAGGAAATCCCGCATCATCCAGCATTTTTCTGGCCTCCTTTGAGAGGTAGGCAAGATCACCGCTGTCCAGCCGGATGCCGTAAAAGCTCAGGGGAATGCCTTCTTCCCTCATCTCCGTAAAGACGCGGATGGCATTCGGAACGCCCGATTTCAGGGTGTCGTATGTATCCACCAGCAAAATGCAGGCAGAAGGATACATCAGCGCATACGTCCGAAAAGCGGTGTACTCGTCCGGGAAACTCATAATCCAGCTATGGGCGTGGGTGCCCTTGACAGGCACATCAAAAAGCTGTCCACAGAGCACGTTGGATGTACCCACACATCCGCCGATGACAGCCGCCCTCGCGCCGTATGTCCCCGCATCAGGACCCTGGGCACGGCGGAGTCCAAACTCCATCACCCCGTCTCCCTGCGCCGCATAGCACACCCGCGCCGCCTTGGTGGCGATCAGGCTCTGGTGGTTGATGATATTTAAGATCGCCGTCTCCACAAGCTGGGCCTGCATGATCGGCGCAATCACTTTCACAAGCGGTTCCCTGGGAAAAACCACCGTCCCCTCGGGAATCGCATAGACGTCCCCCGTAAAACGGAAGTCCGCCAGATAGTCCAGAAAATCCTGCCCGAAAATGCCGAGCCCCGCCAGATAATCAATGTCCTTTTTATCAAAATGCAGCTCCCTGATATACTGAATCAGCTGTTCCACGCCAGCCATCACGGCGAACCCGCCGTCACAGGGATTGTTTCTGTAAAAAGCGTCAAAAATAACCGTCTCGTTCTGATCCTTGTTCTTAAAATACCCCTGCATCATCGTCAGTTCATACAAATCAGTGAGCAGCGTCAGATTTTGTCTGTCCATAGGTTCCCCCTCCTTTCCCAATATTTTACGGTTTTACCGTCTCTTTTGCAATTCTTTTTTCAATCAATCCGTCCGCTCTCCTCCCCTTTCCCATTTTGCCCGGTCATGCGAATGCGGAGAACCGTTCACACAACGGCTCCCCGCACATCCATCCGCTTTCTTCTGTTTCGTCTGCCGTCTAGTCTACTGCTCCATCTGCCGCCCCAGAAATCCTGCTGCCGACTGGATCAGTTTCTGCTCCACTTCTCCCATCTTGGACTTATGATCCATCTCCACCAATATCACAGAGCCAATCACATCTCCCTCGCAGATAATGGGACTTATCGCTTCATGGCTGAAGTCATCCCCCTCCAGACTGACCTGTATGAAATTTCTGTCCCCTTTGGCAGCCACCACGCTCTCCCTGTGATCAATTTTTTCCTCCAGCTCCCTGCTGATGGACTTGCCGAGCAAATTTTTCATACCGCCCGACACCGCGATGAACTGATCCCTGTCCGTGATCAGCGCAATGTGGCCGGAAACCTGCGCCATACTCTCTGCATACTGCTTGGCAAAAGTACCCATTTCACCGATCGGCGAATATTTCTTTAAAATGATCTCACCTTCCCTGTCCGTGTATATTTCCAGCGGGTCCGCTTCCCTGATCCGCAGCGTCCTGCGGATCTCCTTGGGGATCACAATACGTCCCAGATCATCTATTCTTCTGACAATTCCCGTTGCTTTCATATGCTATAACCTCCATCTACAAATCGTAGTTATTTTATTTTTGTGTTTTACTATTATTTGTAGCGAAGGAAATTATATACATTCAGTTAAGCTTCAATTATACTGATTGTATTGGCAGAAAAGGAGGTTCTTATGACGAATGAAGTAATAAAGTCTCTATATGAAAGAAAATCTGTCCGCGTATTTACCGACGAAGAAATATCTCGTGAAGATAAAAACAGTATTTTGCAGGCGGCATTGCAGGCGCCTTCGGCGGGCTGTCAGTTACTGTACACCATTCTCGACATCACGGACGAAAGCAAAAAAGAAAAACTTGCCGTACTGTGTGATAACCAGCTCTTTATGGCAAAGGCAAAAATGATGCTTGTCTTTTGTGCGGACTGCAGGAAATGGCTTACCTTTTATGAGGAAGCGGGCCTAACGCCGCGCGCCCCCGGCGCAGGTGACCTGCTGCTCGCCGTGGAGGACACACTGATTGCGGCCCAGAACGCAGTTACGGCAGCGGAAAGTCTGGGCATCGGCTCCTGCTATATCGGTGATGTTATGGAGAACGCCGAAGAAACGAAAGCGGTTTTGCAGCTTCCCAGATATGTATACCCCGCATGTCTGCTTGTTTTCGGGCATCCGACCGACCAACAGAAGACAAGGAAAAAACCGGAGCGGTTCCGGGTATCCGATATCGTCTGTGAAAACAGTTATCAGGATAAGAGCGGTGCGCAGATACGGGAAATGTTTGCAGATAAAACAGGCGGGAAAAACTATGACGAATGGATGACGGCATTCTGCAAGAGAAAATACGAGTCGGATTTTTCCAGAGAAATGAACCGTTCGATGGAAATATATCTGCGGGATTTCCAGTAACGAAAAAGCAAATATTGATGCAAAACAAGATCAATCGTGTTATACTTTTGTTAGTAAATCAGATGCGCAGATAGCGAGTCAAAAGCCCTGCCAGGAAGGGCAGGACTTCGACCCTCGCGGCAGTCGCCAAATGCTTGCAAGCAATCACTTGGCTCGTTGCCTGCGGGAATAAAAAACAGAAACGGAGGCATAAAACTATGGCACATCAAAATTTATCCGCTGCAGAGGCAATTGCAAAACTGAAAGAAGGAAACGAGCGATACCTGACCGTTTCCAGTAATCCTGGCGATGTATCGCCCGAGATCAGACAGAAAACCTGCGATGAGGGCCAGGCTCCCTACGCAACCATTATCACCTGTTCCGATTCCCGCGTGATCCCGGAAGCTGTTTTTTCCGCAGGCATCAGCGAGCTGTTCACCATCCGCGTGGCAGGTAACGTGATGGACAACCACCAGCTCGGAAGCGTGGAATATGCCGCTGACCACCTTGGCACCAATCTCGTTGTCGTACTGGGACACACCCACTGCGGCGCAGTAGGGGCTGCTCTTAGCAGTGATCCCGACGGCTTTGTGAAATACATAACCGACGAGATCAAAAAGGCAATCGGCGGTGAGAAGGATGAGCTGAAGGCAAGCTGCCTGAACGTGGAGAGAAGCGTTTCCATCATCAAGGAGAAGTTAAACCTCACAGACGAGTCTCCTCTCAAAGTCTGTGGTGCAATTTATCATATCGACAGCGGAAAAGTGGAGTTCATGGACTAACAAGCCGCGTCGGAAAATTTCATGGTTACAGCAAATACCGCCCTGCAGCATATGCAGAGCGGTATTTTTTTACCTGTTAAGACGCCGACCCAAAGGCTTTCGCCATATTACTTGTTGTCCTGAAAGAACTCGTATGCTTCCTCGGCTGTCGCACCCTTATGCACAACCATGTTAACTGCCTGCGCCATAACTGCGGGATTCTGGCTCTGGAAAATATTCCGGCCCATATCTACGCCTCTTGCGCCCTTGCTGATTACCTCGTAAGCCAGCTCCAGAGCTTCTTTCTCGGGAAGCTTCTTGCCGCCCGCCACCACGATCGGTACGGGACACGCCGCAACCACTTCCTCAAAGTCTTCACAGTTGTACGTCTTGATGATGTTCGCGCCAAGCTCCGCCAGAATACGGGTAGCCAGCTTAAAGAACCGTCCTGTGCGCTCCATCTGTTTTCCGACAGCCACAACGCCCATCACAGGCACACTATAGCGCATTCCCGCGTTCACCGCCTTAGACAAGTTATCCAGGCTGGAAAGCTGTCCGTCCGCGCCGATAAACGTCTGGATTGCCATACAGTCCGCGTTCATACGAATCACATCCTCAATGTCCACCGCGAGCACTTCATGTGAAAGATCATCGTTGAGCATGGAAGAGCCGGATGTTGTACGAAGAGCGATACCCTTGCGGCAGTCAGCCGGCACACAAGTGCGGATAGCGCCTCTGGTTCCCATCAGAACATCCACATAGGGAATCAACTGCGGAAGCAGAACATCCAGTCTCTCCAAGCCTGCCGTAGATCCCATGAAATAGCCGTGATCAAAGGCAAACATCACCGTATTTCCGCTCACGGGATCGAAGATATTGGAAAGGTGCTTTTTCATGCCCCAGTCCAGACTGCCCGCTCCCTTCACATGAAAGTCGCCCTGATTGGCAAAAGGAACGTCCACCTTATAATCTTTCGCTATTTTTAATCCATCTACATCTGCCATTTTATAACACCCTCCTTAGGTCGCATCTGATTTTCACGGTATTTCTTAGAAGTTGTAGTCGTTTACGTTGTCAGCAGTGAATACGGTGGTCTCAGGAAGCAGAACTACGCCGTTGTTTGTATCTGCTGTGGTGTCGCCCTCAGAGAGGCAGTCGTTTGCCAGAATTTCGCAATCGCCGATACCGGGGATGCTCACCTTATCGCCAACCTTAACTTCATTGCCTGCTGCCATATATGCTGCAAGATAGCAGCCCATAGCGCCCTGGATTCCGCAGTCCCAAAGACCCCACTCATACAGAACGTCTGCATCGCAGTACTCTTTGATGGACATCGGGCTTGCGAAACCTGTGATGGTGATATCGTCTTTGCCAAGACCCTTGTTCTGCGCTGCCTTTAACTGGCCGGGAAGAGCGGTAGAGTCGTTACAGATGATCAGGTCGATATCCGCATAAGCGTCCAGAATAGCCGCACCTGTGGAAACAGCCTTCTCAGCGTCCTGCTCGGAATAGTAGTTGTCTGCAACTTTTACCCAGTTAGGATACTTTTCAGCGATGATCTTCTCTCCCGCTACCTGCCAGGAGTTCTGGTCAGTTACAGTAGCCTGAGAGTAGTGCCATACATACTTCACTTCATCAGCCGCAGGATCTACACCGCGCTTTGTGAGAGCGTCCACGGACATATCAACCAGCATCTGTCCAAGCACCTCGGGCGTACCCTGGGATACCATGAGGGAACGTGCATCCGACTCAGCGTCAGAGTCCCATGTGCAGACAGCAAGGCCGGCATCCTTTGCCGCCAGAAGCGCGTCTCTTACGCCCGCTGCATCTACGGTAGAAATACAGATTGCATCCGCGCCGCTTGCCACCGCGTTATTGATAACCTGTACCTGATCGGCAGCGCTGGCTGTAGCGCTTCCCTGATAATCTACTGTGAATCCCCAATCAGCCGCATACTTCTGTGCGCCGTCATTAGCTGCCTCAAAGAAAGCATTTCCTGTAAGCTTCGGAATAAACACAACTGTCTTTCCGGCCACATCTCCGCCTGCTGCGGGTGCCTCTTCTGCCGGAGCTTCCTCTTCTGCTGCGGGTGCCTCCGCTGCCGGAGCTTCCTCTTCTGCAGCAGGAGCCTCTGCCTCCGCTGCGGGAGCCTCCTGTGCCGGAGCTTCTGCTGCACCGCCGCCACAAGCTGTCATAGTGAATACCATAGACATAGCCAACGCGAGTGACATAACCTTTTTCATTTTCATATCTTTTTCCTCCTTTTTATTCTATCCAAAAGCGGATTACACTTTGTAATGCGCCCTGAATAACCATTTCATTCTGTCCTGCTTCTAAGCTTTTCCAAATTTCTTCAAAAATACCGCCGTCTTCGGTGAAGAAGCGATCGCGCGTCCCACAACCACCACGATCAGCAGAAGACCCACAGGCACATCCAGATACTGCGTGTTTACCTTAAAGCACAGCGGCAGGCCAAACCTCAGGATACCGATTACCAGGGATGCCAGGGCGGTGCCGATCGCACTTCCCTTTCCGCCCGTACTGAGCGTTCCTCCCAGCACTACCGTGGTAATAATGTTGAGCGTCAGGTTGGATCCCAGGTCGCTCTTGGATGTTCCCAGATAAGAGGTGAGCATAATACCCGCCAGGGCCGCGCTGACCGCAGACAAAATGTATGTGCTCATAATGATCAGTCTCGTGTTGATGCCCGAATACTCCGCCGCTTTCTGGTTAATGCCCACCAGAAAAACGCTGCGGCCATACTTGGACTTGTGCAAAAGCAGATAAGCGATCAGCGTCAGCACGGCAAAGAGAATCAACTGGCTGGGCACCACCCCGAACAGCTTAAACTTGGAAATGATTTTAAAGTCATCCGGGAATCCGCTGATTCCTTTATATGCCTCTGTCGCCGAAAGGTTGGAGACAAGAAGCGCAAACCCCGCATATAGGAAACTGCCTCCCAGAGTAATTACCATTGCCTGCACTTTACAGTAGGCGATAAAGAAGCCGGAAAGCGCACCGCACAATGCCGCTGCCCCCACAGCCAGAAGCGCTGCCACCCAGATATTCATGCCGCCGTCCTGCCACGCCACACCGATGATGATGGAGGTAAGTCCCACAATCGAAGCCGCCTGAATATCAATGCCGCCCGTGATCATAACGAAAGTCACAAACAGGGAAATGATACAGATGGCTATAAAGTCGTTGACGCTGGCAAGCAGAACTCTCGGCATCAGGAACTTGGGATTCTTCATACCGAAAACAACAAACTCCAGAATCAGTACGCAGAGAAGAAACATATCCCAGTTAAAAAGGGCTTTTACATTCTTTTTCATGCCTGTTCCCCTCCCTTCTGCGCAGCGCTGGCCGCCCTGTTCGTCAGACGTTCCCGCCTGATCCTCTCCGCCGAATGTCTCTGTAAAAGGGCATCCAGCACCACAATCGTAATCAGCATAAGACCCGTGATTGTGTTATCGTAGTCGGAAGAAAATCCCATAAATACCAGAATACGGCTCACACTGGACATAATGACCGCACCGATGCAGGCGCCGATCACGCTGCCAAGACCGCCCGTCAGGCTGATGCCGCCGATGACGCAGGCCGCTACCGCCTTCATCTCATATCCGTTACCTGCGATGACGGTGATGAAACCGATACGGGAAGCGTAGATGATACCCGCTATGGATGCAAACACACCGCAGAACACATACGCAAGCACTTTGGTTCTCGTAGCGGGAATGCCGACCAGGGTTGCACCGCCCTCGTTGTCACCAACCGCTATGAAGTATTTTCCCTTTTTCGTTCTTGTAAGAAGAATATGTATTACAACAACGGCTAAAATTACCACGGCATAGTACACCGTCAGATTGCTCACAAGGGGCTTGGAGGAAAACGCCGTAAACTGCGGCGGCAGATTTTCCACCCAGGCGCCGCCGGTGTACAAAAAGATCATGCCCCTGAGGATACCGTTTGTACCAAGCGTAAAAATCAGGGAAGGAATCTTCAAAACCGCAACACCCCAGCCATTAAACAGGCCGACCAGCACACCGATCAGAAGGCCCGTCAGAAATGATATGACAAAGCTGTGCCCGTCCCTGAGCATCGACCCGACCACCGCCGCCGAAAATCCCAGATTAGAACCGATAGATACATCGATCTCCCCGATAAATATGGCGAAGGCCATCCCTACTGCCAGAAGCGTAAACACCACACTGTCATTAAAGCAGGCCATGATACTGGACGGCGCCAGAAAGTCTTTGTTGATGCAGCCGACTATCGCAAACAGAACTACCAGAAATAACAGGCTGCTTGCCTCACGCGCTTTCGTGAGCTTCTTTATGGTTGTCATGCAATCACCTCTTTCTCTTGCTTTACATCAAAAGCGGCCGCCATCAGATTGTCCTGATTAATCTCCTCCTTGGAAAGCTCCGCATTGATGCGTCCCTGGAACACGGAAACAGCCCTGTCGGACAATTCCACAATCTCTTCCATATCGGAAGAAATCAGAAGCACGGACACACCCTGTTTTCTAAGTTGATGAATGATCGCATACACATCGCCTCTGGCCCCGGCATCGATGCCTCTCGTCGGCTCATCCAGAATAACGACCTTGGGACCGGTAGAAAGGCTCCTGCCGATCACGATCTTCTGCTGGTTTCCGCCCGACAGACTTCCAGTCATCTGTGACTGCCCCGTAACCTTAATCCGAAAATCATCTATATATTTTTGCGTGACCTCACGCTCCTTCTTTCTGTTTAACAAAAACCTGCCCATAGATTTATCCGGCAGGAACGCGGATGTCGTATTTACCGCCACATCAGCGATTTTAAACAGTCCATGCAGGTGTCTGTCCTCGGGTACATAGTTAAGACCCGCCTCTATTACCCTTTTCGTGGAAAGGCCGGTGATGTCTTTCCCATCCAGAATTACCCTGCCGCCAAGCGCCTTGTCCCGGCCGAAAATCGTTGTGGCAAGCTCCGTCCTTCCCGCGCCTACCACACCTGCAACGCCGAGAATTTCTCCTGGATAGAGTTTCAAGGAGATATCGTTAAATCCATAGCCGCTAAAATGCTGCAGCTCCAACACGGGCGGCTTACTGTAATCAATCACATGAGCGACGCTCTCCGCCTGGCCGCCCTCCTCTGCCTTTTCCTCCCTGTTAGGAGGCAGAAGTCCCTTTACCAGAGCTTCTTTCGTAAATTCACCGACCTGGCCGCTCAGCGTAATCACGCCGTCTCGCATGATCGCCACGCTTGTGGAAATCTCAAAAACTTCCGTCAGGCGATGAGTAATATAGATAATCCCGATCCCTTTCGAGCGCAGATCGTTTACGCATTGAAAAAGGCTTTTTACCTCATCGAAAGTCAATGCACTGGTGGGCTCATCCAGAATCAGGATCTCTGCATTTCTAAGAAGGCCCCTCAAAATTTCCACAAGCTGCTGTTCCGCAATGGAAAGGCTGCCCGCTTTTCTGTTCAGGTCAAGATCCCAACCCACCTCGGAAATCTGCTCCACCAGTCTCCTGTGCAGTTCAGCCTGCTTTTCGTCAAACCCCATGACAATGTTCTCTTCCACCGTCATATTCGGAAAGAGCATCGGTTCCTGCGGCACCATATAAATACCGTGCGCCAGTGCAACAGACGGTCTGTTCAGGTTCACTTCCTGCTCCTTAATATGTATCTGACCGGCATCGGGCTGATAAATGCCCATGATAATTTTCATCAGCGTACTTTTACCGGCTCCGTTTCCGCCGATCAGAGAGAGAACTTCGCCGGCGCTCAGTTCCAAATTAATCCCCTTCAAAACACGGTTCAGGCCGAATGCCTTCTCTATGTTTCGAACAGACAACAAAGTTTGTGTTTTCTGCATAGTGCTTCCCCCAATGTAAAGCGACATTTGTGTTGACAGAAAAATTTTGTTCTGTAAAAACATCATAAGTGAGATAACTCTATTTGTCAATACCTAAAACATTCCCTGCATTTTATGTCATTTCACATTGACTTTTGCCATCTCCATTGATATACTGTTTTCAAGATACATTTGATTGGCGCTTAAACTTTTGTGCTGATAAAGGGGGATTCTACATGTTTGACGTGGCAACCGATTATGAAAAGAACCTCATGGTAAAAATTGCATGGTATTATTATGTGGAAAACATGACGCAGCAGGCCATTGCTGACCAGCTCAACATCACCCGCATGCGGGTGATCAAACTTCTGGAAAAGGCGAGGCAGACCGGCATTGTACAGTTTCGTATTTCCTCCTCCCTGGACACGAGACGGGATCTGGAGACAAGGCTGATGGAAAAATATCATCTGCGTGACTGTTATACGGTGCCCACCAATCCCAGCGCGGCCGGTACGAACGATACCATTGCCAGAGCGGCTTCCATGTATATTGCCAATCATGTGCGTGAGAACTCCTACATAAACTTCGGTTACGGCGACACAACTTCCAAGACCATCGAAGATCTTGCCAGGAATCTGGAGACTGATGTCTCCTTCGTATCCCTGACCGGCGGTGTTGGGTATTATCTGCCCAAATCGGACTCCAATATTTTTAACGCAAAACTGTATCTGATTCCCTCTCCGATCATCATGTCCTCGGCGGAGATGGCGGACGCCATCAAACAGGAAAGCTCTGTCCAGGAAGTCACCAGCATGATCCGGCTGGCAAGTATGACCGTGGTGGGCATCGGCGGTATGGATGATTCCGCAACGATTGTGAAATCTTCCATCTTAAGCCCCAGTGATTTTCGTCTGCTCGGCATGAAAGGCGCCGTCGGGGACGTGATCTGTCATTTCATAGACAAAGACGGAAAGCTGGTGGATACCGAGGTGGATTCACGCCTTGTCAGCGTCCCCCTAAGCACGCTGAAAGAACTCGAAAATGTGATCGGCGTGGCCGCAGGAAAACACAAGGTGCCAGCTATCCACGCAGCTTTGACGGGTGGTTATCTGGATATCCTGATTACGGATGAAGAAACTGCCGGGCAGCTTTGCCGGCTTTAAACATATCATTTACACTAAAAACGAGGAGGTATTCGAATGGGAAAGTATTTAATGGCTCTTGATGCAGGTACCGGAAGTGTCCGGGCCGTACTGTTCGATCTGGAAGGAAATCAGCTGGGTGTATCCCAGCAGGAATGGGAACACAGAGAAGATCCCCGTTTTCCCGGCTCCATGAATTTTGACTGGACGCACAACTGGGATCTGACCTGCGGCTGTATCAGGGATGTCCTGAAGGAAACAGGCATCGCTCCTTCAGAGATCGCGGCAATCTCCACTACCTGCATGCGTGAGGGAATCGTACTTTATGACAAAGACTACAACGAGATCTGGGCCTGCGCCAATGTGGACGCACGCTCCGATGACGAAGTAGTGGAACTGATCAGGAAATCTCCCGAACTGGAACGGGAAATCTACAAAATTTCCGGCCAGACTTATGCTCTGGGCGCACTGCCCCGCATTCTCTGGGTAAAGAACAAAATGCCGGAGATTTATGATAAGACCGCCTTTGTCGGCATGTTCAATGACTGGCTGATCTTAAAGCTGACCGGCGTCATGTCCATAGAGCCGAGCAACGGCTCCACCACAGGTATTTTCGATCTCTCTACGAGAGACTGGGATCGTTCCATCATGGAAAAATGCGGCTTAAAGTCCGATATTTTCCCGAAAGTCTACGAGAGCGGCACCATTGTTGCACATGTGACAAAGGAAGCTGCCGAAATTACCGGCCTTGCGGAAGGCATTCCCGTGGTAGCCGGCGGCGGAGATGCGCAGCTTGGCTGTATCGGCGTCGGGCTGGTTTCCTCTTCCCAGGGCGCTGTCTTCGGCGGTAGTTTCTGGCAGTTTGAATACAATGCAGCCGTTCCCAAAACAGACGATGACTGCAGAGTCCGCGTGAACTGCCACGCCCTTCCCGATCTGTGGCAGTATGAAGCCCTTGCTTTCTATCCGGGTCTTGTTATGAGATGGTACCGTGACGCTTTCTGTCAGCCCGAAAAGCAGCTTGCCCGGGAAACCGGCCGTGACACCTACGATCTGATGAACGAGGAGGCCGCAAAAATTCCGGCCGGCTGTTATGGGATGTACTGCACCTTCTCCGATGTGATGAACTATATCTGCTGGAAACATGCCGCGCCTACTTTTACGAATTTTGCACTGGATCCCGACAAGTTCAACCGTTATACTTTCTACCGTGCCATCATGGAAAATTCCGCTATGGCCACGAAAGGAAATATAGAACTCGTTGCATCCGTTACCGGCGAATTCCCCAAAGAGATTATCTTTGCCTCCGGCGCTTCCAAGAGCCCGCTCTGGTGTCAGATCGTATCTGACGTACTGAACATTCCCGTCCATGTGCCCCAGGTAAAGGAAGCCACCGCTCTCGGCGCCGCCATTCTGGCCGGAAAAGGCGTGGGAATCTACACGGATATCGAGGAGACCATGAAAAAGGTTGTCAAAATCGAAAAGACCTACTACCCGAACGCAGAGAACGCAAAGGTGTATCAGGATCTCTACGATAAATGGCGTAAAGTATATGCCGCCCAGCTTGCGCTTGCAAACGAGGGGCTTACCAAAAACATGTGGGCTGCACCGGGCGTTTAAGTCATCTGCCCACGCGGCTTTGCAGCAAGCCACAATAACATAAGGAGGATATGAAAAATGTTCATTATTGACGAAAACGAAAAAGAGTATCGCTTCGGAGACAGCGGTCCTAAATATCTGATGAAAGGGCCGAGATCCAATTTTGCGTTGGTACAGTTTCAGGCGGGACAGGATTTTAAAGCGCACTATCACAACATCATGGAAGAAAACTTCTTCATCCTGGAAGGAGAAGTGGACATTGAGGTGGACGGCGTCTGCCACACTCTCAAGGCCGGACAGCTGATCCACATAGAGCCCAAGGAGGTGCATTATGTCATTAACCGCTCCAACGGCCCCGTAAAAATGGTTTCCACGCTCGCGCCTTATCAGGAAGTGGATAAAGTGGAGGTAAATTAGGCTTATGACACAGACATTATCAGTTCTTGAGATGGTGCTTCCGGTAGTCATTATGATTCTGATCGGCTATTTCTGCCGCGTGTCCGGCATCCTTTCCAAGGACGGTCTGGGCGGGATCAAAAGTGTGATCTCAAACATCACCTTGCCGGTGGTACTGTTTAAGGCCTTTTATGCCACATCCTACTCTCTGGACAGCCTGCTTATGTTCAGCATTATTTTCATCAGCTGTTCTCTCGCTCTGGGATGCGGTTTCCTATTAAACCGTTTTGTATCCGATTCCAAGCTTATGCCTTACCTGCTTTCCGGTTTTGAAGTAGGTATGCTTGGTTATGCCCTGTACGGGCTGCTTGCCGGATCGGATCAACTCTCCTACATGGCTACCGTGGATCTGGGGCAGGTTCTGTTTGTGTACACGGTTTACCTGACGCTTTTGAAAAATGCCACTGGCCAGAAACCGACTCTCGGCGCGATGCTGAGAGAAATGTGTAAAAACCCGGCCTTCCGGGGCGTTGTTCTGGGCATCATCGTAGGAATCACAGGACTTGGCAATATCATCACCGCCTCTCCCATAGGCCCGATCTTTTCCGAAACGATCGAGATGATCACCCTGCCCACCTCCGGCATGATCCTGATTATTGTGGGATATGAGCTTTCCATGAGAAAGGATCTGATCGGCCCCGTGTTAAAAACCATTGTCTTCCGGACGGTTGTGATGGGAGCGCTGTTATGCATCGCCTCCCTGATCGTATTCCAGATCGTTCCTTTTGACAAGCAGCTCTTTATGGCAATGATCCTGCTGTTCTCCCTGCCGGCGCCGTTTATCATACCGCTGTACGCAGATGTGGAATCGGAAGGGATCTACATTTCCACTACCCTGTCTATGGGCACGCTGGTAACCATATTGATTTTTGTCGGACTATCTGTGTATGCAGTAGCATAGCGTGAAAAGCGCTTCTAATGACATTTCACGCAGGAGAATGCCGAAAAACGGCTGCCATCCAAATACGGAACGGCAGCCGTTTTTCTTCGCTGTTGTATCGTTTTACTTCTTCATGCCCTTGGCTCCGGACAGATTTGCATTCTGTAAAATATTGCTCTCGAAGGAGGTGAGCATATTCTGCTCCTCCCGCTCTCTCTTAAGCGCCAGTTTGACCATGTCATCCAAAAGCTCTGCGTACGGCTTACCCAGCGCCTCCCACAGATAAAACGCAAGGGAACCCGGAATGGGATTGATCTCGTTTACATACACCTGGTCTGTATCCCGGTCTATCATAAAGTCAATCCGGGACACGCCGCTTGCGCCAAGTGTTCGGAACGTCTTCACCGCCAGTTCTCGGATTTCCTCCCGCTTCTGGGGCGTCAGATTCGCCGGCAGCTCCCTTCTCGCGGTTCTCATGCCCTCAGAGCCGCCTTTGCCTCCCGCCACATATTTATCCTCATAGCTCAAAATTTCATCGCTGGAAATCGGCTCCTCGCACTCGGAAGCGTGCGCCTCCTCGTAGTCTCCCAACACCGCGCAGTTGATCTCACGCAGATTCATAATCGCATGTTCCACCAGCACTTTGGGGCCAAAGGTGAAGGCATACTCCAGCGCCTCCCGCAGCTCCTCTCTGTCCTTGGCCACCTTGATACCCACGCTGGATCCCAGATTGACAGGTTTCACGATCACGGGATAGGGTATTTTCTGTTCCACCTTGTCATAAGCCGCCTGCTCTCCGCTCTCAAATTCCTTCCCGTACAGCGTCACACAGTCGAGAACCGGGATACCGCTATCCTTCAATACTGTCTTCATCACATACTTATCCATCGTGACAGCCGATGCCATCACATCACATCCGGCGAAGGGAATGTTGTAATGCCTTAAAAATCCCTGCAGGGAACCATCCTCCACATTCGCGCCGTGCACCACGGGAAACGCCACATCAATCTGTGCAACCTCGGAACTGCCGAATTTTTTCTCCGGGTATTGGATCAGCTTCACGCCGTTTTTCTCCCCCATCAAAAAGACGTGTGTGCTCTTCTTTAACAGCTCCGGGATGTTCCTGTAATTGGCGATATCCGCGATCAGCTCGCCTGTATACAGTTCGTTTTCTTTCGTGATATAGACAGGAACCAAATCATATTTTTCTTTATTGAAGGCATTGTACGCCTGTAAGCCGGAGATAACGGACACCTCGTGCTCCACGCTCTTACCGCCGAAAAAGACCCCTACTCGAATTTTCATAATCGCTTTCTTTTCTCCTTCCTTATTCCCCTGCCAGACGGTGCGCCGGCAGTTCAATCTGCGCGCAGCGTGCTTACGCATAATTATCCGGCAGATCGTTCTCAATCAGAATAATCTTCTGCTTCTCACCGGGAATCGCATTCACCATGCGAAACGCCTCCTGCAGATCATCCACCAAAATCATCCTGTTCGCCGGGAATCCCGCTTCCAACAGGCCGTCCTGAATCGGCTTTGTCTGTTCCTTTCCGACAAGTACGGCATAGTCGCACTTGCCGGCGGCATAGACGCCCACTTCTTTATTCTCATCATACTGCTTCTCGCCCAGTTCTACCATTCCGGGCGTCAGCAGGATGCGCAGTTCCCGAAACATTTCCAGAGTGTCAAGCGCCGCCTTAAACCCGTTCTTGTTGGAATTATATGCGTCATCCAACAATATTCTGTCTCCCTGCCTCACAAGCTGCAGCCTGTGCGGTACGCTCTCCAGCTGTTTCACCGGATAAAGCAGCTTCTCCATAGGAATCCCAAGTGTATGCGCCACGGCAATGGCGCCCGCAATGTTCTGCACGTTGTGACTGCCAACCAGCTTCGTGTGAAACTCATATGTCTTCCCGGTTTCATCCTTCATCTTGAAAAAGGATCCTTTCGGGGAAACCTCGATATCGTAAGCCCGGAAATCGGTATCCGCCGCCGCAATGCCATAGCTGACCACGTTCTTTCCTGTCTTCGCATTTCTGATGTACTCATTGTCATAGTTTAAAAAGATCCTGCCGGACGGGGGCACAGAATCCGCCAGCTCAAACTTCGTCGAAACAATGTTTTCTATGGTGTGAAAACTTTGCAGATGCTGCGGTCCGATGGAAGTAATGATACCGTAATCCGGGTGCACCAGATCGCAGATTTCCTTGATGTCCCCCACCTCTCTTGCGCCCATTTCACAAATAAAAATATCGTGAAACGGCTTCATGTTTTCCCGGATCGTCCGCACCACGCCAAGTGTCGTGTTATAATTGCCCGGCGTGTGAAGCACATTGTACTGCGCGGAAAGCAGCGTACTCAGATAATACTTCACGCTTGTTTTTCCGTAACTGCCCGTGACGCCGATAATTTTCAGCTCCGGCATCTCCCGCAGAATACGGGCGGCATCGTTGATGTAATACTGATCAATTTTCTTTTCAACCGGGTGGTTAACCGCATTCGCCAGCAATATCAAAAAGGGCTGCAGAACAAACAAAAGCAGCAAAACCAGCTCCACATTCCTGAGCAGCGGATGATCCGGCACCGGCAGTATCCCCTGCGCAGTCAGAAGCATGCCGCCATTCGCCTCCATCCAAAGGCCCGGCAGGACGGCCGCAGCAGCAGCAAGGAGATATAGAATACCTGTCGTAACGAGCATCCGCCGCACGCGCGGCGTATATACCAGCGGTTTCTTCGCCTTATGCGGTTTGTTGACCAAAACAGTCATCCCATTCATAAGACAGGCTGCGATCAGACATCCCGTACTCCCTATCGCCACAAGCGGGAGGGAAACCACCGCATACAGACATTTTCCAAGCAGTCTTCCCACATTGGTATGCACCCGCATCCACTCTCCGTACTCCTGCGGCTTGTAGGAATTCTGTTGAAACATGTGCATCAGATATAAGAGATACCAGACCGCTCCCACCAGATAGGCAGCAAGCCATACACCAAAGATTATCATATCCATTTCTGCCTGTCATTCCTCTCTGTCTTGTAAAAAAATCGATCATCCGCTTAACCGAAAAAGGCCCGAAGCGCCCCGTTCACCTTCGCTGGCTGTTCCGCGTAGGAAAAATGCCCGGCCCCCTCGCACACAACCAGTCCCGCATCCGCAATCAGCTCTTCCATCCGTCTCGCATCCCCTATCGGCGTAGCCGTGTCCAAATCGCCCCAGATCAGAAGCGTCGGGCACTTCACCTGAGAAATCAGCGGCTCCAGATCCTCGTTGACCACCTTCACCAGCGTGGCCCGCATGAGGGGCGTCGCATTGTTATAGTCGGAGGAGCCGCGTTTGCGCCGCATCTCCTCCACCGCGTCCGGGTAGAGAAAGTGCATCACCTTCGTGCTCATAAAAGCCCTGCCGATCTTGTAACATCGGAGGCTCACCTTCTGCCCCAGACTCTTCTTCGGCAGAATACCGGCACTGTCAATCAGCACTGCGCGCTCCACGGTAAAGGGCAGTTTTTCCCTTGCATTCATTTTAAAAAACACCCGGCCGCCAAACGAGTGCACCACCACGCTCAGTCTCTCTATCGGAAAGGAAGCGATAAACTTCAGCACAAAATCCACATAATCGTCCACGCACCAGGGCACAGGCGGTTCGGACGTCTTCCCAAATCCCGGCATATCAAGGGCAATCACCCGTCTTCCCTGCTTCAGCGTATCAATCACGCTGCGGTAAAGGGTAATATTCGCGCCCCAGCCATGCAGCAGAAGTACGATTTCGCCCTCGCCCTCATCTATATAGTTCACAGAAATATCATCTATTTTTCTGACCATACCTTCTCCCACACAGCCAATGCGGCATCATTCCAGGCCACCATATGCAGGCATCCTGCCGCAATGGCATGTTGAAAAAACGCATCGGCGCACTATTTATACATATGTATGATCTTTTGCAAATATGTTTTCGGGTCATGTCATGCCGCCGCACTGTCTGCACCTGTCCGTCAGGCACGCCCCCTGCATCCGCCGCCCTTATCCCTTTCTAAAAAACGGGGCTGAATCCATACATACTCTTGTATTGTACTGTATTCCCCCCGTTCTATCAACAAAAAAATCAGCGGAATCGCGGCCGTTTATCCCGTCTTCATAAACTATGCCCACTATTCCGCCATATAATCCGCATAATCGGTTTCACTGGCAAATAACATATATGTCCCGTTCACAAATCCCATATAACCGCTCTCTACTGCATATCCCTTCATGCTGTCTCCTCCTTCCGTTCCCGGTTCGCCGATTTTCATAACGAACTTGTGTTCTGAAAAGAGGATAACATTTATGAAGTCCTATATTTGGGACTTAAGATATAATTCTGCTCATCTTATGCCTTTTTTACACCGATGCCGCCAGCTTCTCCCCCGCATCCTTCATCGGATTCACTTCCCCTGTGCTTGAATAAAACACAGGTTCCAGATCCGCTTTCGGTCTCGCCTGTGCCCCGGTATCCGAATCCACACCGTCCGTTTCCGGCCCCTCTTCGACAGTCTGGGTATTTTCTTTCAGCAGAACCTTGCCGTCCTCGCTGATTTCCACAGTATCCACGGGCTGATCGCCCTTGTTTTCTTTCCGCTCCTCCTCCAGCTTTTTCTGCTGCTCCTCGCGCTCCTCCCTGCGGTTCCGGATCATCTCCTCGCGCTGCTTTTCTGCAATCTTCCGGGTCTCTTCCGCGTCCTTCTTCATGCCCTCGTCAGCTTCTTCCTTGTACTCATATGCGTCTTCGTGAAAATCTCCCATATACCCCATAGCCCGCTCCATCATTGCGGTATCGTTTTTAAGCCTCGCCTCCTTAAAAACACGAAACGGAGTGTTGATCATCTCCATATTCGTTCTCGCCCCGATTAATCCCTCCATTGTCTTTGTGTGCATCGTATGCTCCTCCTTTTCCGAAATATTCCGGCGACGCAAATTTTTCATTCGCGGCTGCCCTCATAAAAATCCTTCTGTCTCCTGTTTCGGCAAGGATTTATCAGCTCCTTAGCATCCTGTCTCAAACAACCCGATCCATGTCATATGCGGACACCCCGATCGGCAAAAGCACCGAAATATCAAACACGCCATTCTGTATTTCCGTGTTCATAACGCCGTCGTACCCGCGCACCACGTCTCCCACATTCAGCAGACCGATTCCATGTCCCTGTAGATTTTCCTTTTCCACAAATCTGTTCCCCTGTTTTTCTGCTTCACGCATACTGTTTCTAACCTCCAGCAGAAAACATTTTTTGACAGTTCGGGCCTGCACGTTGATAAAGGGCCGCCGCCCCGCCTCCCGCTCTCCCTGCTGCAGTCTCATACAGGCTTCCACCGCATTGTCCAGAATATTGCCAAAGAGGACACATAGGTCAAACTCGCTGATACGGCACCGCTTCGGAATCTGCACATCGCACTCCCAGACAATCTGTCTGTCCTCCGCCATTTTCCTTTTTTGAAACAAAAGCGCATCTACAGCACGATTTCCTGTGGCTTCCTCATTTGCTCCAAACTGTGCACTGTCCTCCATCCGTTTCAGGTAATCTCCCAGTTTATCCCACGCGCGCTCCTCCCACAGGCCGCGAAGTGCAAGCACATGATTTTTCAGATCATGCCGCAGCCGTTCCGCCTGACTGTACTGCTGCTCCATCATTTGATAAACCGCCGCCTGCGACTGATACTGCGCTGCCTTTTTCTGTTCCAGATAGATGCGGTCCATGCCGAACACATATACCCCCGCCCCAAACATGGACAAAGCCGATAGGATGCCCCAACCGACATAGCTGAAAATCTGATCATAATACAGCCCCATGTTACCGCCGCTTCTAAAAAGAACACCGTGGCTCGCTCCCCAGTTTGCCATAAAAATCACCGCCTCCACCACAAGCAGAGGAAGCGTCAATACCGCATACCACCGCCAGGGTTTCCCCCGAAAGACAGTCCCGATCCGCTTTCTCATCACATATACCGAAACGATCGCTATGGCAAAGCTGATCTGGCCGCTCAACACACTCTCCTCCTCCGTAAAAAAGGGAACATCAATATGCCCCACCGTGTGCTTCCAGACCAACAACAGGCAGGAAAATAGGGAATCTGCAAAAATATCAGCCAGCGATGCCAGCGTAATCACCGTCACCAGCATGGAGGCTGCCCGCACCGCCTGTTCTGCCCGTCCATTAATCCGCATCACACATTCCCCCCATATTACGCATGTATTTTAATATTTCCCCGCAAAACATTTTATACCGCCTCTTCGCAATAGCGATCCGCTCCCTATTGTCGAGAACAAGTTCCTGCCTGTTATATATGTCCACATATTTTAAATTGACAAGATAACTTTTGTGACAGCGGAAAAATCCCTTTCCCTCCAGTTCTGTTTCCAGAAGCCCGATCTGCCCGTAATAGCTGAACACGCCGCCTGTCCCGTGGACGTCGATCATCCGCCCCCGGATTTCAAAATAATATATTTCGTCCAAAAAAAGTTTTCTCTTCTGCCGTTCCACGCTCACAAGGATAAATGCCGGTGACCGCCGCTCCGTTTTCTGGATGGCTTTCTGCAGCACCTTTTTGAGCTTTTTATCCTCGATCGGTTTTAGCAGATACTGAAACGCCTCCACATCGTAGGCATCAAACACATAATCCCGGCTGGCGGATATAAAAACAAGCAGTTTGTCAAAGGCCCTCTCCCTAACCAGCTGTGCTGTCCTCATGCCATCCAGGCCGCCCATGATAATATCCAGAAAAATAAGGTCGAACGTTTCCAAAGACCGCAATAATTCACGTCCGCTGTAAAACTGCCGGATCGTGCAGGAAACATTCATTTCCTCTAAAATTTTTCTGATTTTTCCCGCTAATTTGCTGCACTCTATGACTTCGTCATCGCACACTGCGATCCACAACATACCTATGCTCCCTTCGTTCATGTTTGATTTCCTGCTGATATGATATATATCGGCTTGAGGTCTGGAGGACTTCTTTGTCTGTCATAAACGGCGGTTTCCGTGTAACGACCGTCCTCTTTTATCCCGAACGTCTGCCGACGGCCTACACAGACAAAAATCCGGCCCTGTCACAACAAGTCTTTTCAGACATAGTCATGTCAAAGCCGGAACAGAGCCGCAGCACTGCCAGTAGAGCGCAGCCGCTTTCCCTTTTCTTATATTTTGTCAGTATGATCCGCCACAATTCTATCATAAAGTTCACGGATATGCGCGCCCGAAGCCAATCCCTCCGAAAAGGCAGTCGCACTCCCGGCCGCCATGCCCATATAAAAGGCGTGACTGTAATCCTGTTTTTCAAGCCACCCGGCCACAAAGCCCGCCGCCATAGAATCTCCCGCGCCAACGCCGTTTATCAGCTTTCCCTCCGGTACAGGGGACTCAGACACACTGCCGTCCTCCGCCAGAAGCACCGCGCCCTGTCCCGCCAGAGACACAAGCACATTGCGCGCTCCCATCTCCTGCAGTTTTTCTGCGTAGGGCAGGACAGACGCTCTGTCCGTGAGGGTCACGCCAAAAATTTCACCAAGCTCGTGCTGGTTTGGTTTGACCAAGAACGGATGCATGGGCAGCGCTTTCACAAGTCCTTCCCCAGATACATCCACCACCGTCAAAACCCCGGCCGCCAGTCTCCCCATCATGCGCAGGTAAGTATCTTCCGGCAGGGAAGCCGGGATGCTCCCGGACAAAAACAGCACATCACCCGCCGCAAGCTCTGAAAGCCGCTCTTCCAACAGCGCAGATTTCTCCGCCGAAATATCCGGCCCCTGTCCGTTGATCTCCGTTCCTTCCACCGACTGCAGTTTCACATTGATCCGGGTAAGCCCCTCATCCAAAAAGATCAGGCCGTTCCCTATGCCCCGCGCCGTAAGCTGCGCCGCCGCCTCCCGCCCGGTAAAACCTGCCACAAAGCCAAGGGCTGTGCTCTCCAGTCCGAGGTTATGCAGCACGGTGGACACGTTGATGCCTTTGCCGCCCACGGTCAGACACTCTGTCTCTGTGCGGTTGGTACAGCCCAGTCTGAAGTTTTCCACTGACACGGTATAATCCAGAGACGGATTTAAGGTTACGGTATAAATACGTTTCATCTGCGCCATCCTCGCCACACTTGTGCTGCGCCATGTATTTGCAAGACGCTTATCTTCTCCTGTCAATGCCGGCTTTTCGGTAATAGTCCGCCTTGTCCTCATACATCCGCGCCTCAGCCGCAGCCAGCACAGCACCGATCCCGGCAGTGTTGCTGCTCTTCCAGTCCGCACCCACCGCCATATTGACGGAAGACTCCGCCATAATTTCTTTCAGTTTCCCGACTCTCTCCTGAAAATCCGCCTCACTGATGCCTACACAAATCGCCAGCAGTTCGTCTCCCCCGATGCGGAACAGCTTGTAAGTATCCCCAAAAGCCGCTTTCATGCAGGCGCAGGAAGAGCAGATCAGATGGTCTCCCGCCGCATGCCCTTCGGCATCGTTCACCCGCTTTAAGCCCGTGATATCACCATAAACGATTCCCACACTCTCTTCCGGGCACATATTCTTCGTATACGCCTCCATAGCGTAACGGTTTCCGATCTGGGTAAGCTGGTCCAGATAGGACATCCGCTGCAGATTTCTGACCAGGTTGCGCATTTTCAGCAGGGATTCAATGAAATGCCCCATGATCTGCAGCAGTTCGGATATGTACTGTAGAGATGCCGCAGGCGGATTATCCACCCCGTAAAACCCAATCACCCTGCCGTCTTCATACAGCGGTACCACCGTAGTCGAACAGATATCCTGCTGTTTCAATATCTCATATTGAAGCGGATTCTTTGTCCTGATATCTTCGATATCCTTAATTACCACACACCTGTCTTCCGAAAAGACACGATACCACCCATCACAGACTTCCGGAGGGAGATTCTGCAGATTATCCCTCTGTGGGATCACACCGTTTGCCGCCCACTCGTAGGTGTTGTCATCATGGCCCGCCGCATTTTTCTCAAAAATATAGACTCTCTCACCGCCCAGCGCCTTGCCAAGATACTCGATCACGATCTTTAAAGAAGCATCCGGGTCAGAGGCCTGCAGTGCGGTCCGCAGCGCTTCGTTGACCAGCGCCTCTCTGTTCTGATAGTCACGGATGACCTCATTGTGCCTGGTTTCCGCGCTGATATCAATGGCAATCTCTATGCGCAGCCGTCTTCCTTCCCTCTCTATAACAGTATCCTTCACCAGCATATGCCGATTGTAGACAGGATTGTAATAACGCCACTCCTTAAACTGACCCGGGCAAAGCTCTCTGTTATTGCAGATCTCGCAGGGCGCGGAGGCATTTTGCAATACCTCGTAGCACTTCTTTCCTCTTGTCTGTTCCAGGGAAGTGAATCCGCAGATCGTGAGCGCCCTCCGATTCATATAGATAAATTCATAAGTATCCACGTCCGCAACGTAAACCAGCTCGTTCATATTCTCAAAAAATTCCCAGACAGGTTCCATCTATGCTTTTTCTCCTTTAACGGTCTGTTCTCTCATGTCCACATGTAAACCGGTCAATGAGCATCTTTTGGAAGGCAGCCTGTCAAGACTGCCTAAACTGCGCTAATTATACCACAGGGCAGAGAACAAATCCATGAAAGAAGCATATGTTTCTCTTCATCCGCTTCCTATAAGCGGTAAATTCCTGCCGAACAGGGAGCAGCCGCAAAACCTCCCTCAGCCCCTTCGATCCTGCCCCCAATCGTGTAGAGCGCTTCGCCGGGTTTTACGTCAACGCTTAAGGGCTGCTTCCGATCCGAGGGATTGATGATCACAAGCAGTTTCTCGTTTTCGGTTTTGCGTACAAATGCAAGCGGGTAATTGTCTCCCTGCAAAAATTCGATTTCCCCGTCGTTTCGCAGTGCCTCGTGGGATTGTCTGAACGTAATCAGACGTTTCACCTCACTGTAAAGGGAATCCGCATCCCCGATCTGTGCCTCCACGGTAGGACGATCCGAAGCGCTGTCCTGCGCAACATAAAGCATATCAGGCTTCGCCGCAGAAAAGCCGGCATTTAAGGAAGCATCCCACTGCATGGGGGAGCGGGATCCCGTCCGCTCATAACCGCCCTCCACCGAGTGCAGGTCTTCCACATACCGCATCCCGATTTCATCACCGTAATAGATGAAAGGGGCGCCGGGCATAGTCAGAAGGAACGCAAAAGCCAGTTTCATCTCCTCTTTGTCAAGCCGTCTTGCCAGTCTGTCCATATCGTGATTGCCGGAAGGAATGCAGATCAGTCCGCCGCACGATTTCTCATAGCTCTCCTTGTATTTCTCCCAGAACGCGCCGATTTCTCCCTTCCCTCTTCTGGAAAACCAGGGTTCCTCACAGCGGAACAAGTCGTTGTAATGGGAAGGCCCGAAATGCAGCAGGAAATCCATGTGAAAACCGCCTGCCAGGGACTTGTCCGGCTCGCCCCACTCGGAAACCATCACCGCAGCAGGAAATTCCTGATCCAGAAAGGCCCTGATATCCTGCCAGAGTCTGATCGTCCCCTTGCTGTCCTCGTCATTCTTCACAAGGGATCCTGCCATATCCACGCGGAAGCCGTCACAGCCGGCCTGCAGCCAGAAGCGCATCACTTCCTTCATCGCCTCTCTCGTAGCAAGAGGCCCCGGTGCATCCATTGCCTGCTGCCATTTTTTCTCGGGATCAGGCTTGTAATATCCATAGTTCAGGGCAGGCTGATGGGAGAAGAAATTGACCCCGCACGCGCCCACGCGCTCCGAAATCCCCTTAAGGGCGTTCATCCCGTCCGGCGCCTCCCAGGTACTGTCCGTCCATACATAGCGGTCCGTATAGGCGTTTTTCTCCGCCTTCATGGACTCCCTGAACCATTTATGGTTCACCGAAGTGTGTCCCGGCACAAGATCCAGAAGCACATGCATATCCCTCTTGTGCGCCTCCTGAAAGAGCCTCACCAGATCCTCATTCGTCCCGTAACGGGGCGCAACCGTAAAATAGTCCTCCACATCATAGCCCGCGTCATAAAACGGCGACTGGAAGCAGGGATTCAGCCAGAGAGCATTACAGCCAAGCTCCTTAATATAATCCAGTTTTTCAATGATGCCCTGTATATCACCAATGCCGTCAGCGTTGGTGTCATTGAAAGACTGCGGATAAATTTCATAAAAAATTGCTGTGTTGAGCCAGTTCGGTCTGCCTGCCATAGTAGGTTCCTCCTCTATCTGTGTTATCCTTGTTTCAGGGAACATACCCGTTCCCTGTTATCTCTTTTTCAACACAATACTCGCAGAAATCATCAAAAACAATCCCGAACACTATCATATACTGATACTATTCTATCATGTGAGGTTGAGGTATGTGCCGTGCCCGGGCACGATCATACCAGCATCTCCTCCATCCTCGAAAGCGCATCCCGCGTCAAAGTAAGCAGTGTTTCCTCGTCCTTCTCAATCACCCCGCATTTTCTGTAATGCAGGTAAAAGGTAGGATCGCCCTTCGGATCAAACCGCAGTCTCCCACCGTAATCTGCTATGAGGAGCGGAATATTTTCCACCCGGATCGGCGCGTCCGGCCGCAGGGTAAAACTGATCCTCTCGTTTTTGCCCTTCACCTCCGGCATATACAGCCTGTGGGCATGGGAACGGATCAGCGCAATCCGAAGAAGATTTCCCACCGACTTCGGAATCTGACCAAAGCGGTCGAGAAGCTCCTCCCGCATATCATCGCACTCCCGCTCGTTCTCAATCCCCGCTATCCGCTTATAGATATCCAGCTTCTGCACCTCGTTCACAATATAGGCAGGCGGGATGTAAGCGTCCACATCCAGATCCACAAGGGTATTGAAGTCCTCTATCACGGAAATGCCCTTCTTCGTCTTGACAGCCTCGTTTAACATCTTGCAGTAGAGATCATACCCCACTGCCTGCATATGGCCGTGCTGGCTCTTGCCGAGAAGACTGCCCGCGCCGCGTATCTCCAGATCTCGCATGGCAATCTTAAAGCCGCTCCCCAGTTCCGTAAATTCCCGGATGGCCTCAAGCCGCTTCTCCGCCACCTCCTTGAGTACCTTATCCCGCTTATACATGAGGAAAGCGTAAGCCGTCCGATTGGAACGCCCCACGCGGCCTCTGAGCTGATAGAGCTGGGATAATCCCATCTGATCCGAGTCGTGAATGATTATGGTATTGACATTGGAAATGTCCAGCCCCGTCTCAATGATGGTCGTGGACACCAGCACATCGATCTCCCCGTTCACGAAATCAAACATGATCCGCTCCAGTTCCGCTTCCTTCATCTGGCCGTGGGCGAACGCCACATTGGCCTCCGGCACCAGGTCTCCGATGGCCGCCGCCACATCCGCAATATTGTTGACCCGGTTATAGACGTAGTAAACCTGTCCCTCCCTGGCAAGCTCCCTGACAATGGCCTCTCTGACCATCTCCTCGTTATATTCGCAGACAAAGGTCTGAATCGGCAGCCTGTCCTCAGGCGCCTCCTCCAGCACGCTCATATCCCGTATTCCCACCAGACTCATGTGGAGCGTCCGTGGAATAGGTGTTGCCGTCAGAGTCAGCACATCCACATTTTCCTTCAATTTCTTGATCTTTTCCTTGTGGGCCACGCCGAAACGCTGTTCCTCGTCAATGATCAGAAGTCCAAGATCTTTGTATTCCACATCTGCGGAAAGCACGCGGTGCGTGCCGATCACAATATCCACCATACCCTTCTTTAAGTCCGCAATCGTCTTCTTCTGCTCCGCAGCCGTGCGAAACCTGGAAAGCAGGTCGACCCGCACGGGGAAGTCCTTCATTCTCTGCACAAAGGTGTGATAATGCTGCTGGGCCAGAATGGTGGTGGGCACCAGATAAACCACCTGTTTATTTTCCTGCACCGCCTTAAAAGCCGCGCGGATGGCGATCTCGGTCTTGCCATAACCCACGTCTCCGCAGACAAGGCGATCCATGATTTTTTCGCTCTCCATGTCCTCCTTGGCCGCCGCGATGGCCAGCATCTGATCCTCCGTCTCCTCAAAGGGAAACATCTCCTCGAACTCCCTCTGCCAGACCGTATCCGGCCCGTAGCAGTACCCTTTTCCGTTCTGTCTGGCGGCGTAAAGCTGCACCAGATCCCCGGCGATCTCCTCCACCGCCGTGCGCACTTTGGACTTGGTTCTGGCCCATTCCTGTGTCCCGAGCTTGTTCAGCTTCGGCTTTGTGCCGCCGTCCGCCGAAGCATATTTCTGGATCACGTCAAGGCCTGTCGCCAGCACATAGAGAACACCGCCGTCCCGGTAGGAGATCTTCATGTAATCTTTCACCACATGTTCTACTTCCACCTTTTCAATGCCCTGATAAACCCCCAGGCCGTGGCTCTCATGCACCACATAGTCTCCCACTTTCAGATCATTAAAATTGTTGATCTTCTGGCCTTCATATACTTTTTTCTTTCTCTTTTTCTTCTTCTGTGCGCCAAAAATATCGCTCTCTGCAATCACCATAAACTGCAGAAGCGGATATTCAAAACCCTTTCGGACTCTCCCGTAAGCCGTCATCACTTCCCCCGGCTGCACCTCACGCATGGGATCTTCCGAATAAAAGGCGTTCAACTCCTGATCCCGCAGATCCTCCGCCAGACGTTTGGCGCGTGTTCTCGACCCGGAAAGCAGCAGAATGCGGTACCCTTTTTTCTTATAATTTTTCAGATCCTTCACCAGCGCCTCAAAGCTGTTATTGTAAGAAGGCAGGCTCCTCGCCTGCACGGCAAACTTCTGCTCCGCCTTCACAAGCGGATTTTTCCCTTCCATCGAGGAAAGGCTCACAACCCGTCGGTTTTCCAGCCCTGCTGCCACTGATGCCGAAGAAAACAGGACGTCCATCTGCCCCGGCAGAATATACCCCTTCTCTGCCCGGTGCGCCATGCTCTCCCGAAATTCCAGCTCCACCGCGCTCACATGCTCTTTGATCCGCAGAGGCTCATCCAGAAAAACACATGCCTTCTCCCCGGCAAAGCAGTCCGCAAAGGAAGCGGTCTCCGGGTAAAAATAGCGCACATAGCTGTCCAGATTGATCGCATTGTAAGAAATGCCAAGCTCCAGAAGCGTCTCCGCAAGCTCCCGTGTCTGCACCTCGATGCGGTGCGCCTCCTCGGTTTTCATCATCTTTCTGAGCGCTTCCGCCTGCTTTTTCGCCTCTTTTTGAATCTTCTTCAGACCCGCCGCAAGCTCATCCTTCGACAGAATAAGCTCTGTGACAGGATAGATGGACACCGCTTCCAGCTTCTCAATGGAGCGTTGGCTTAAAACGTCAAAGCTGCGGATTGATTCCACCTCATCCCCCCACAGCTCAACCCTGTACGGATTTTCTTCCGTCAAATCAAAAATATCGACAATGCCGCCCCGGATGCTGAACTGTCCCGGCTCCTCCACCTGGTCGCACCGCTCATAGCCAAGCCCAGCCAGCGCGCCCGCCAGTTCATGTTCTTCCACGGGGGCCTGCCTGCTTATGGAAATCACATGCTTACACCAGTCTTCCAGAGACACCTGAGGCGCCATCAGCGCGTCAAATGTGGTGACTACGGTGAGCGGCACACCCTCCGCCATTCTGCGAAGAACTTTGATCCGCTCCTTGGTAAGCTGATTGCCGTGAATGTCTGCCTGAAAGAAAATGAGGTCTTTCGCAGGATACAACATGACATTTCTGTCATAAAATTGGTAATCCTCGTACAGTTCCTTCGCCCGCAGATCATTGAACGTGATAATCAGTTTCCGGCGAAAGCCCTCACCCAGCCCGTAAATCATATGCAGTTTTTGGGAATCTGCGCAGCCGCTCAGTGCGGCGGAAGTCTTTCCTCTTACAAGCAGTTCCCGGATCTCTTCATATTCCCCCAGTTCCGAAAGGGGGGCAAGCAATGCTCTCATGCAAACCTCTTTCTCTCTCTATAACTGTCTTTATATCCAATACCGCCTGTGCTTCGGTTTCTTTGAATGGCCAGTCACGCGCCTTCTTTCTCTTTCTTCGGCGGGCGTTTGCGCACATTATACTTGTTCATGGCGGCGTCCGGGCCTTCCACCATCATCGTCTCTATGGCAAGCACTGCGGTTCTCGCGCTCTCGTTCATCACTTCCCGCTCCTGCGCGGAAAAATGTCCCAACACATAATCCGCCAGATCCATCTGCGGCGGTTTTTCGCCCACGCCCATCCGCACCCGGATAAACTCGTCATGTCCCAGGTGCATAATGATATTTTTCAGGCCGTTGTGTCCCCCGTCACTGCCCCGCTTGCGCATGCGGATCTGCCCCATGTCGAGACTCACATCGTCCGAAATCACAATCAGTTCGCTCTTCTCGTCCACTTTATAAAAGTCTATGACACTGCGGATGCTCTCACCACTCAAATTCATGTAGGTAAGCGGCTTTACCAGAACCACTTTCTGCCCTGCGGCAATCCCTTTTCCGATGACCGCCTTGTGCTTTTTTTCTCCCAGCACGATATCGTTCTTTTCCGCGATCGCATCAATCACATCAAAGCCGATGTTGTGTCTCGTATTCATATATTTTTTTTCCGGGTTTCCCAGACCTGCAATAATGTACATAGATACCTCGATTCTAAATCCTTTTACGAGTATTACGGGGATAAAGAAAAGGACGCTTCCGCGTCCTTTCCCAGTCGCACTGCTTTACTCACTGTTCGGTTCTAAAAGCGCATTCTCATAGCTTTCCAGAATAATTCTCTGGATTCTGTCCCGAGTCTCAGAATTGATCGGATGCGCAATATCACGGTACTCGCCATCCGACGCCTTCTTACTCGGCATAGCTATGAACAGGCCCTTCTCGCCTTCAATTACCTTAATGTCGTGAACCACAAATTCATCGTCAATCGTGATTGAGACGATTGCCTTCATCTTGCTGTCTTGAGTCATTTTACGCACGCGGACATCAGTAATTCTCATGAAGCTCAGCCTCCTTATCATATGATACCAGTATGAAATCTACTGGTTTTCACAAGCTTTCTACACAAGTCATACTCATCAAGCCACGTAGCTTGTAATAAACATTTAGTTAAGTTCTGCCCCTCTTACAGACAACCTAAGTCTTTTTAGCAATCACTCCTCATCCCTTTTAACACACATCCTGCCTATCATAACACAAAATATCCGATTGGTCAAAGTGAATATCTGTCATTATGTTCCACCACAATCTCAATGCCATTCTCTCCCTTATGATAGGAGTTCGCCCGGATCGTTCCTCTGCTCTCTACAATGCAGTTCTCGATGTGTGTGTTATCACCGATATATACATCATTCAAAATGATGGAGTTTTTTATGTAACAATTGCTTCCAATATAGGTTTCTTTGAAGATCACGGAATCTTCAACCGTGCCGTTCACAATACAGCCGCTGGATATCAGGCTGTTTTTGATCTTCGCGCCCACGTTATATTTGGCAGGCGGCAGATCGTCCACCTTGGAGTAAACATCCGGGTACTGCTTAAAGAAATAATCCCTGATCTGCGGCTTCAGGAAATCCATGTTGGTCTTAAAATAATCCTCCACCGTAGCGATGTTGCTCCAGTATTCCTTCTGCTTGTAACCATAAATTCTCTTTTGGTTCTTGTAGCGGATCAGAATATCCTTAACAAAATCATAGCGATCCTCTTCGCGGCACTTCTCGATCATCTCGATCAGCAGCCTTCTTCTGACTACATAAATACCGCAGGAAATGGTGTTGGACTTGGCTACCACCGGCTTCTCCTCAAATTCCTCGATGCGGCTGTCCTCGTTCATCTTAAGCGTACCGAAGCGCTCCACATTCGCGCCCGGCGCCAGATCCTTGCAGACCACTGTGATATCGGCTTTCTTTTCTATATGATACTCCAGAATCTTATTATAATCCATCTTATAGACGCAGTCGCCGGAAACAATTACCACATAAGGCTCATGGCTGTTCTTTAAGAAAGACAGATTCTGTGCGATCGCATCCGCCGTACCCCGGTACCATGCGTTGCTCTCTGCCGTCACCGCAGGCGTCTCCACAAACAGGCCTCCCTGTTTACGTCCGAAATCCCACCATTTGGACGAACTCAGATGTTCGTTCAGGCTGCCTGCATTGTACTGCGTAAGCACAGCCACCTTATTGATATGGGAATTAGACATATTACTGAGTGCAAAGTCGATACTTCTGTAGCTTCCCGCTATGGGCATCGCGCAGACCGCACGCTTCTGGGTCAACTGCCTGATCCTGTGATTATTACCACCTGCTAAGATAATTCCGATTGCTCTCACGATTTATCACCTGCCTTAATCAAAGTTTTACCGCTGGGAAGATATGCGTCCTTATAGTCATCCTGGGTAGTCACACCGAAGACTACCGAATTCTTCCCTATGGTTATCCCTTTCGGGATCACGCTCTTCTCGCCTACCGTCACCAGATCGTGATCGTAGATATTCGGATCCGTCTCATTGGGAACGGCATCGCCGATGCCCAGCTTTACATTGTCCTGAATCTCTACGTTCTCCGCGATCACTGCCTTATAAAGCTCACAGTTTTCTCCAATCTGGGTCTGGTTCATAATGATGGAGTCCCGGACCACCGTTCCAGCGCCGATGGTAACGCCGCAGCCGATCACGGAATTGTAAACCTGTCCACAGATCTCGCAGCCTTCACCTATAATGCTCTTCTCCACCACGCTGTCCGAAGACATGTACTGCGGCGGCAGAATCTCACTCTTGGTGTAGATCTTCCAATACTCCTCGTAGAGGTTGAACTCGGGCACAATGTCGATCAGCTCCATATTCGCTTCCCAGAAGGAGTGAAGCGTTCCCACATCCTTCCAGTACCCGTTAAACTCATAGGCATAGAGGGGCGCGTCTTTCTTATGGCAGTAGGGAATCAGATGTTTCCCGAAGTCCAGTCCCGGCTGTTCCGCATTGGCGAGAAGCGCTTCCTTCAGCGTCTTCCAGTTGAAGATATAAATACCCATCGACGCCAGATTGCTGCGCGGATTTGCAGGCTTCTCCTCGAAGTCAGTAATCCTGCGGTTTTCATCGGTAATCATAATTCCGAAGCGTTTCGCTTCTTCCATAGGAACCGGCATAACTGCTATGGTCACCTCTGCGCCGTTCTGCTTGTGGAAATCAAGCATCACTTCATAGTCCATCTTATAAATATGATCCCCGGAAAGAATCAGCACATAGTCAGGATTAAAGGTCTCCATGTAGTCGATATTCTGATATATCGCATTCGCTGTACCAGTATACCATTCACTGTTTGCACTCTTCTCATAGGGCGGAAGAACTGTAACGCCGCCTATGTTCCTGTCCAGATCCCAAGGTATGCCGATACCGATATGCGTATTTAACCTAAGGGGCTGATACTGCGTCAGCACGCCTACCGTGTCAACGCCTGAATTAATGCAGTTGCTCAGCGGGAAGTCGATAATCCGGTACTTACTTCCGAAGGACACCGCAGGCTTGGCCACCTTAGATGTGAGCACTCCCAATCTGCTTCCCTGACCGCCAGCCAGAAGCATGGCAATCATTTCTTTCTTTACCATCTTTATCACCTCTTATTTCTTTTTATTTTTCATGTCTCCTTAATCTTTGATCGAAAAAACATAGCTCTATGTAAAGTATAGCACAAGCCGACTACAAACTGAATACAATTTACAAGAATTCTCAGTTTTTAGTCCTTTCGATATATTAATAATATACAATATTTTATTTCTTTTTTCAATGTCTTTGTTAATTTTTACATATTATCCTGTTTTTTCTCATTTGCCAACTTTATATTGGTTTTTTCCCATGAAATGAGTATAATACTAGTAAAAACTGTAAAAGGGAGATACCCATGTACCAGATTGATTTTCAAAAGCCGATCCGCATTTATTTTATAGGAATTGGCGGCATCAGTATGAGTGGTCTCGCAGAGATCCTTCTTGAGGAGAACTTTGCCGTAGCGGGTTCCGACCGTGCCCCCTCAGATCTGACACGTATGCTGGAAGAACGCGGCGTCAAGATCTTCTACGGGCAGAGAGAAGAAAAACTAAACGGAGATATCGATCTCGTTGTCTATACCGCCGCCATCAAAGATGACAACCCGGAACTTGTCGCAGCGAAAAAGAGGAACATTCCCACGCTGACCCGGGCAGAACTTTTAGGGCAGATGATGAAAAATTATAAGACACCTGTCGCTGTGAGCGGCACCCACGGCAAAACAACTACCACCTCCATGATTTCCCAGGTTCTTCTGAGCGCTGAGGCAGATCCTACCCTGTCCATCGGCGGCATCTACCGGCCCATCGGCGGCAATATCCGGGTGGGGGCGTCCGAACTCTTTGTCACGGAAGCCTGTGAGTATACAAACAGCTTTTTAAGTTTCTTTCCAAAAATCGGCATTATTCTTAATATAGAAGAAGACCATCTGGACTACTTCAAGGATCTTTCGGATATTCGGAATTCCTTCCGCCGCTTTGCGCTCCTTCTGCCTGAGGACGGTGCCCTCATTATCAACGGCGGCATCGAGCGGTACGAAGAGCTTACGGAAGATCTTCCCTGCCGTGTTATCACCTACGGTCTCTCCGCCGACCTGGATTACGCTGCGTCTCAGATCACATACGACGATGCCGGCTTTCCTTCCTTCTGCCTGAGAGGCAAAGAGGGCGGGGAGCGGAACTTTTCCCTGCGGGTGCTCGGGGAACACAATATTCAAAACGCCCTGGCGGCCATCGCACTGGCGGATCTGCTCGGCCTCTCAGATGAGGTGATCAGCGCGGGCCTCCTTGCTTTCACCGGCACGGACAGACGCTTCGAGTACAAAGGACAGGTGAACGGCGTCACCATCATCGATGACTACGCCCATCATCCCACGGAGATCCGTGCCACCCTAAACGCTGCGAGACAGTACCCTCACAGGCGGATCTGGTGCGTTTTCCAGCCACACACATACACAAGAACCAAAGCCTTCCTTGTGGAGTTCGCCTCCGCCCTCTCCCTGGCAGACGAGATCGTCCTGGCAGATATCTACGCCGCCAGAGAGAAAGACACACTGGGCATCAGTTCCAAAACCCTGCAGGAAGAAATCCGATCTCTCGGACACTCCTGCCATTACTTCCCGGCCTTTGACGAGATAGAAAATTATCTCCTGAAAAATTGCACAAAGGATGATTTGTTGATAACTATGGGCGCGGGCGATGTTGTAAAAATCGGTGAAAACCTGTTACAAAAATAATTATTCACAATATCCACAGAAAAGAACCTGAGACAATCCGTTTTTTCTGTGGATATTTTTGTGGAGGAAACCATTCGGTTCCGCAATGGTTTCCCGGTTTGTCCACAATATCCACAAAAGAATGATTGCCCCGTCACTGATGCACGCATATCCGTTTGTTACAGATTGCCCATTTCTTTTCACAGAAACAAGTGCTATACTCATAAATGCACGCGGAGATGGTATGGGTCTGCCGGACCGCGCGTTATCAGTTTTTAATACAGGGGTATAATATGGGGTTTTTGACAATTTATCAGGACAACTACACGGATTCCACGGTTATTTCAAACCGCTTTATTGACGAATACATGCAGGCCGCCAACGATGCGCAGTTAAAGATCTATCTTTATCTGATCCGCATGATGAGCGCCAGACTCGACACCAGTATAGGCGATATTGCCGATAAATTCAACTACACAGAAAAGGACGTGATCCGCGCCCTCAAATATTGGGAGAGAAACCGCCTTCTGGTGCTTGACTATGATAGCCAAAAAAATATTACCGGCATTCACATGATGGATTCCAACACCTCCGCTCCGATTCCGGCCAGCTCTGCCATGGCCACTTATCCGAGTGTGGCGGCTCCCATTCCATCTGCGGTCAGTCCTGCACAGACGATCACTTATCCTTCCGTAAACGCAGGGGCCTGCGCACAGCCGCAGGTTCAGCCGCTTTCTGTGAAAAAGCCAAATTACACGGCAGATCAGCTTCGTGACTTTAAGGCAAATGAAGATACCGCAAGACTTCTTTTTGTGGCGGAGCAGTATCTGAAAAAGCCTTTGAGTGCAAACGATATGCGCACCATACTTTTCATCATGGACAAGCTTGGGTTCTCTGAGGATCTGACTGATTATCTGATTCAGTACTGCGTTGACCGCGGCAAGAGGGATCTGCGCTACATAGAAAAAGTGGCCATAAGCTGGGCTGAGCAGGGCATTACCACCCAGAAGCAGGCCGCTTCTCTGGCTGGAAAATACGATAAGGCCGTCTATGAAATTATGCGCAGTCTCGGAAAGAACAATATGCCCACAGAGACAGAAGTGGCGTATATTGACCGCTGGCGCGGGTTCTACGGCTTTGAAAATGACGTGATTCTCACGGCCTGCGAGCGCACGGTACTTGCCACGGACAGTCACCGTTTCGAATATGCGGACAGCATACTGGCAAACTGGTACAAGGCGGGAGTTCACCACAAGAGTGATATCAAATCCCTGGACGAAAATCACCGTCGGAACAAAGCCGGCCGTGCCACCGTTGCCACCAACAAATTTAACCAGTTTGCACAGCATGACTATGATTTTGACGCCATTCAGCAGGCACTGGAGAAAGAAATTCTGACTAATTGAGTGTACCTCGGCTTCATCTAAAGAAATCCTGCAAAATAAAAAGGAGACACCGTGCCATTAACAAACACGCAATACGATCGGATTTTCCGGCAATATGAAGAAAAGCAACGGCAAAACCGTCTGGAGACAGAGTGCAGACGCGACTATGTATATGCGCATCTCCCCAGGTATCGGGAACTGGAGGCCGAGACTGCTTCCCTTTCCGTCGAACAGGGAAAGAAGCTGCTCTTCGGGGATGATGCCGCTCTTTCAAGGCTGCATGAAAGTCTCGCCTCCTTAAAAGAACAAAAAAAGCAGCTCCTGCTGGACGCCGGGCTCCCGGCAGATTATCTGGAACCACTCTTTTCCTGCCTTGACTGCCGTGATACCGGCTATATCGAACGGGAAAAATGTCACTGTCTGAAGCAGGCCGAAATTTCCCTGCTCTATGAGCAGTCGGGCATACAGGACATGCTGAAGCACAATAATTTCAGTCAGCTTTCTTACGAGTATTACGAGGGAGAATCTTTGGCTCTTTTCCGGCACGCCGTTGAAACCTGCCATAGTTTTATCAAAAATTTTATTTCAGACTACCGTAATCTCTTTTTTTATGGTACAGTGGGAACGGGAAAATCATTTCTCTCCGGCTGTGTTGCGAAAGAACTGATGGATCAAGGATATTCCGTGATCTATTTCGGCGCAGCAGGCCTGTTTGATTTATTGTCGAGTGTTTCCTTTAACCCCAAAAACAGGGATGAGCGGCAAAACACTTACTCTGATCTCTATCGGTGTGATTTGCTTATCATCGATGATCTTGGGACGGAGCTGACGAACCAGTTTACCGCGTCCCAGCTCTTTTCACTCTTGAATGAAAGGCATCTCGGCAAAAAATCTACCCTGATATCTACCAATCTTTCTCTGGCAGAATTACGGGATCGCTATTCCGACCGTATTTTTTCCCGTATTACAAGCAATTTTGAGGTCTGCCGGCTTGCCGGGGAAGATATCCGCATGTACCGGCTTAGAAAATAACAGAAACGAATCTTGACAGTTACGAAAGGACGCTTCCATGAACAGACGCGAAGAGAAACGAAATCTGGAAACCATACCTGTCGGCTCTCTGGGGATGATTCCCCTGAAAGGCTGCAGCAAACTCGGAGAAAAGGTTGACTATTATCTTGTGAGATGGCGCACGGAGCGCGAGAGTGAGCACAAGGATTCCCTCGCCTTCTCCGGCTATCAGCGCGATACCTATATTCTGCAGGCCGATGTTCCCAGATTCGGCTCCGGCGAAGGAAAAGGCGTTATCAAAGAATCCGTGCGCGGCACGGATCTCTACATTCTGGTAGATGTGGCCAACTACAGTCTCACCTATTCTCTCTGTGGGCACGAAAACCATATGTCTCCCGACGACCATTATCAAGATCTGAAGCGTATTATAGCGGCCGTAGGCGGCAAGGCACGGCGCATCACCGTAATTATGCCTTTTCTCTACGAGAGCAGACAGCATAAGCGTTCCGCAAGGGAATCTCTGGACTGTGCCCTTGCCCTGCAGGAGATGGTCAGCATGGGTGTTGATAATATCATCACATTCGATGCCCACGACCCCCGTGTACAGAATGCCATCCCTCTGCACGGTTTCGAAACCGTACAGCCCGCATATCAGTTCGTCAAGGGACTTTTGACCCATGTCAAAGATCTGCAGATTGACAGCAACCATATGATGGTGATCAGTCCGGATGAGGGAGGCATGGGCAGGGCGATCTATATCGCCAATGTACTCGGTCTGGATATGGGCATGTTTTACAAGAGACGGGATTACACACAGGTTGTAAACGGCAGAAATCCGATTATTGCCCATGAATTTCTCGGCAGCAACATAGAAAACAAAGATATGATTATCATAGACGACATGATATCCTCCGGCGAAAGCGTGCTGGAAGTAGCTGCCGCATTAAAAGAGCGCAAAGCTGGAAAAATTTTCGTCTTCTCCACCTTCGGACTTTTTACCGCCGGGCTGGATCGGTTTGACAAGGCTTACGAAGAGGGTACCATCTGCCGTGTCCTGACCACAAATCTGATCTACCAGACCCCGGAACTGCTCAGCCGGGAGTGGTATATCGACTGCGATATGAGCAAGTATATCGCCTATATCATTGACACGCTGAACCACGATGCCTCCATCAGTGATCTGCTCAACCCTGTGGAGCGAATCCAGTCGATCGTAACGAGATATCATGCGGGTGAACTGATATAAATGCTTGACAATCTCCTGGTTTTGCTTATAATAGGATTTTGGGGAATGCGTGGAAACGCGGTTCCCCGGAATATACACGTCAGTTCGAGACCTTCCTGACGAAAAACAAAACTAAAGGAGACAACTACATGAAAACACAAAGCACACAGGCGGTTTCCGTGAAAACTGCCCACACTCACGCGCTCTTCATGGCGCAGGCGGCTATGATCGCCGCACTCTACATCGTATTGACCTTTATCGCAAATGCCTTCGGGCTGGCCAATTACGCTGTCCAGGTACGCTTCTCGGAAGCGCTCACCGTTTTACCCTATTTTACTCCGGCTGCAATTCCGGGACTTTTTATCGGCTGCCTTTTAAGCAATATTCTGACAGGCTGTGCCCTGCCCGACATTGTTTTCGGTTCTCTGGCAACCCTTCTTGGCGCACTCGGCACATACGCCCTTCGGAAGTGGAAATGGTGCGCACCGGTCTGCCCGATTCTCGCGAATACGGTGATCGTGCCGCTGATACTGGTCTACGGCTATGGTCTGATGATTGAGGGCATGTCCCTGATACAGTGTCTCGGCTTCTACTGCCTGACCGTCGGGGCCGGGGAAGTGATTTCCTGCGGGATTCTTGGCATGATTCTTCTGACAGCGCTGCAAAAATACGGTAACAGACTCTTTGGCAAATGACAGAAGCTACGGCAATTTCCAGTGTATAAAACGATAAAAATCCTGCAGACAGTCCGATCTGTCCGCAGGATTTCTTTTATGCTGCTCACGAAAACTGATTGCGTTGTCACAACTCTTCTCCCTCACTCATAGCCATATCAAAAATCGCCTCCTCCACAACTTTCACACACTCGTCAACATGTTTTTTTATCTCATCCCCCCAAAACCGAATAACCGTCCACCCCTCAAACAACAATCTTTTGTTTACCACATCATCCCGCTCTCTGTTGCCGGATATCTTGCTGATCCAAAATTCACTGTTATTGCTTTTTTCCAGCCTCGGTTTTAATACTTCCCAATCTTTTCCATGAAAAAATTCACCATCACAGAATATAGCTATCTTATACTTTGTCAGTACAATATCTGGGCTGCCCGGGAGCATTTTATCATTCTTACGGTACCGATAACCCTTATTCCATAAGGCCTTCCGCAACATAACTTCAATCTTTGTATCTTTTCCGTGGATATTTTTCATGTTCCTATGCCGCTGCTCTTTTGTCAAAACATCCGCCATAATATCCTCCATAGTCAACTTTCAATGAGCTCTGCCAGCTTTTCTATTTCTTTTATATCCTGCCGGATATTTATTTTCATAAGAGTCTTGATATCCATAAGGATACCCTGGATCCTATGGTACTCTTCCGAATCATCTTTCCAGTTGCTGACCGCCCCATCTATTTCCACTCTCGGTAAAATCTGCCCGACAAAATCCGAATACGGAAACATATTCATCTGCTCTCCGAAGATCGCACTATGTGTCTGGTGGAAGAAGGTAATACATATTTCGTACGCCGCACGGTGGCAATCCTTGAATCTTTCTGAAACTTTCAATCTTCCTATGCTGAACAGAATGAAAGCTTATATGGCGATACATCATCAGAAATTGCTTTCATATATACATGGGAATTCTCCGATCCCCTCCGGCGTCATATCCTCCGGCACAGCCGCCTGCAGCATTGCAAGCAAACGTCACTTTCTCATCCTTTCTTTCTCTTTCTCACTTCTCAAAATATTCCTTCACTTGAAGCAAGTCCTCAAATACCGCCACGCTTAACCCCCTCATCTCCTCTGTCGCAGGCGTCAGGTCCGGCACCATAATAGGACGCAGACCCGCGCCGTGTGCCGAGCGGATGCCGTTATAGGAATCCTCAATGGCATATGTATATTCGGGCAGAACGCCCATACGCTCACATGTCATCAGATAAATGTCTGGTGCCGGTTTGCTGTTCTTCAACAGATCGCCTCCCACCACTACCTGGAAGTACTCATAAAGCCCTGCTTCCTTCAGCTCCTGCGTGACAGTGGAAAGTCTGGTAGAGGAAGCAAGCCCCAGAGGAATCTTATTTTCCGACAGATAGTCCAACAACTCCACCGCGCCCTTTTTCACGGGAATCCCCGACTGATCCGCGATTTCATGAAACAGCACGGAGCTTTCCTCACTGAATTTTTCATAAGGAAAATCCTTCCCGTAATGGGCATAGACAATCTCCTGCGTGCGCACCTTATTCGTACCGATGCAGCGCATGAATACCTCCCTGATACCAGACATTCCATGCTTTTCACCAATACGCTCCCAGCAGTCCAAAACCAGCCTTTCTGTATCGAAAATAGTACCATCCATGTCAAAAATCACCGAAATATCCTCTTGCCGCATACGTGCCTCCTTTGCCCTACTCTTTTCTGATATAGGAAATGAACTGGTTTCCATTCTCCTCAAGCCACTCCGCAGAGTCGTTCATGCCCCGTTTTTCCAGCGTACCCGCCACCGGGTCCATAACCACGATATTCAGCTCGTTAAAGCCTGTAATCAGCACTGCGTTGCCGTCCTCCAGCGTGGCGAGCACAGGAATGTCCTTATTCACATAATACAGCACTGCATCCAGACTGCATCCGGTTAAATCCAGTATCGTGTAATCCTGCAGATCGCTTTCCAGAATATCCATCACTGTGTCGCCCTGGTTCAGACGTCTCTGTGTGTTTCTCGAAATTCCTTCGTATTTCAGTATCGTGTCAAGACAAATCGCAAGCGACCCCTCAGTCTCTGTCACCTCATCCTCAGTGATCGCCATAATCTGATTGCGCGTGCTCCTTGTCACCCTGCGCCACACGTAGTCTCCGTCATCATCCACCACTACACCCGCCACGCGGTACGCCAGTTCTACCGCCCTGCCCGGATTGGTATAAAGGTTTTCGATTCCGTTCTTCCCATATACGTAGAAAAAGTCTTCCGAAGATCCGTCGCCCAGATCGCCCACCGAACGGTTCCCCTCAAAAAGGATTTCCTTCGGTGTCAGATGCTTCAGTCCCTTGACGTCTATCTCGTTCTTCACCGTAATCTGCCAGATCGTTTCATACGTTTCTGTAACTACAGAACTCAGCACATTATTTCCGCTCCCGACTTCCTCCGTATTCATAATCTGATCGTCAAGGGTAGGCACATAGCTTTCGCTCTCCTCGTCATACACAACCCGGGAAAGCGTAAGCTGGTTCTCCACAATTTCGCTGCCCACCACATACACATTCTCTTTCTGGTACGTCTTTAAAACGCTGCCCTCATCACTCTGGATTTTCAGAGAGTACATAGGAAAAGTTGTAATGCCCGTCCTGTTCTCCCGGACATCCCGTTCTCTGGCGAGTCCATAAATCAGATCTTCCTCCATAAATCCCACGACCGAAATGTACTCGCCCGCTCCCGCCTGGATCTTCGTCTGTTTCTGCGTATTAAGATTCATCAGAATCAGACCGTTTGCGGCGTAAAGATCGCTGCCTTCCTGCCAGACCAGCATTTTGTTGGACTCTGACACATGATAGCCTCCCTCTTTCAGTCCCGTCACCACCGTCTGCATCGAAAGGTTTCTGACATCTATCGCATACACACCACCGTCAAGCATAAAATAATATATGCCTGTCCTGCTTAAATAGGAAAGTTTCTCGATATCCGTCTTCAAAAGCTCATAGGACTTGTCGTAGGGAATATACGCCAGCTCCTCCACCGTGTTTGCCACGCTGTTATAGGCGTAAAGCACCACACCCACACAGCCCTCATGCCGCCCCCGGTTCATATAACCGTAAACAAGAAACAGGATATTTCCTGTCTCGTCCACCGTCAGCACCCGGATGTCATGCCGGTCGTAGGCGCTTCTTTCATCCCTCAGCTCCTCCGTGTTCCCATAAAAACTGAAAAGCCTGGCCAGTTTGTTGTCCGTCACATTATAGCTGTAGAGCTTATCCGCCACCGTAAAGGCAAATACGTTGCCACCGTCGCTCTCTTTAAGCTCCACCTTTTCCCCAGTGATTCCAAGCACGATTTTGTCATTGATATAAACGTCAGCTTCCTCATCAAAGATCTGCTCCATTGTTCTCTCAAAATCAAGCAGGTACATCCGATCAGGGGTGTAGCGGATTCTGTAATATTCGCCAGAGCGGTAATATTCTGTTTTTTTCCCGTTTTTGATACTTACCAGATATTCCAGTTTAAAGGAGCCGGTCTGCTCCGCCAGCTCTTTGATTGTAATGCACGGCTCCGTTACCTTCCTTACTGGCAGATCTCCCCAGGTTACCTGATGGAAGCTGGAATGAATCGTCACTTTGTGGAAAGTGGTATTGTCTCCCTCCGCATTGGATTCCAGATATTTCGTCAGTTCTGCCGCCTCTTCCTTGTCAAAAGTGCGCTCGTGGAAATCCGTGATGTAATCCAGCTTCTCAAGCACGTGAAGCGATTCGCTCAATATGATTCTGGAATAATATCTGACCGGCTCACTGTTTTCCGGGGTAACGAGAAAAACAAGCATATACTCGGTCTCGCTCTCAATCAGATCCTTCAGTGTAATCGAGAAAGAGATCTCGTCCTCCTCCTTTTCATAGTTTTCCACCGGCGTACTCTCCACCAGTCGTTCCCCGTCAAGGCTTCTCACCTCGAAGCCAATGGCATCGATTCTGCGCCCGTACGTGTCCATCCTTACATCAATTTTTCTGTCCTCACCGATGGGCTGGAGGTTGTCCCGCAGATAGGCACATTCCATGCTCTGGGCATAACCATGCAGACTTCCTACCCTGTACGTGCCCACATACATGGACAGCACAGGGTAAGTCGCCTCACCCATCTCAGTCGTCATATCCGTATTTCCCTGGTTCATCACCCTGCTCAGGATCAGCAGCGCAAGCGCAAATATACAGCCAAGCAGGAGCCCCTTTATGATTGCTCTCTTCATGTATTTCCAATTCCTCTTTCAAAACTTCAGAATTCCGTTTTGATTCATATGGCGCTTTTTATATATCTCACCGCACAAAAGCACCTGGACAAACTCCGCAGTGCGATCCCAGTCCTGTTCTGTCTGTCCCGCACTCCCGTCCTGTTTCAATTTATCCAAAACGACCTGTGTCAGCCGGTAAATCTGCCACTTGTCAGGATATTCATCGTAAATCACACTGCCTTCATAGTCTAACCGATTCAGAATCTCGGCAATCACCTTCTGGTATCTCTTCGCCTCCATCGGATACATCTCCTGCAGATATTCCAGATCCCGCGTCACTGTATCCTGCTCCTGATAAAAGAGCGGCATCGGATACGCCATGTAAAAGGGTAAAATTCTCGATTGTCTCATACACTCACCATGATAATCAGTCGTTTTATTTTATCATATGGCAAGACTACCAGAACGTGAGAATTTTATAACTATCGCCGCCGCTGCCGCCAAATCCTTATTTTTTAAAGTCTGAAGCTTCCCACAAGCTGCTGGAGCATCGCTGCCTGACTGGATAGTTCCTGACTGGTGGCCGCGCTTTCCTCTGCGGTCGCGGAGTTATTCTGCACCACGCCGGATATCTGGCCGATACCAGCGGCTGCCTGCTCAATTGCATCCGTCTGATCCTCCACGCCTTTTGCCACCTGCTCCATCTGTTCTACTGCCTCACCTGCCATCTTTGCTGCAGCTGTCACTGAATCAGTCACCTTCCCCACAACAAAGCTTCCGCTCCCAACCGCTTTTACAGATCGCTCAATCAGCTCCTTGGTCGCTTTCGCCGCCTGATCCGACTTGTTCGCCAGCTCCCTCACTTCTTCAGCCACCACGGCGAATCCCTTTCCGCTCGTCCCGGCGCGTGCCGCCTCCACCGCTGCATTGAGCGCCAGAATATTTGTCTGAAAAGCGATATTTTCAATGGTATCTATAATACGTCTGATTTCATCGGACGATTGTGTAATCTGACTCATCGCCTGATTCAGGCTGTCTATATACGCGCTGCTCTCCTGAAGCTTTCCTCCTGCCTCACCCACAACGTCTTTTGCCTGTTCCGTCATCTGCGCAATTTCCTTTGCCTCCGCACTCATATTTGAAATGGTTCCGCTGAGTTCTTCAACTGAGCTTGTCTGCTCCACCGCGCCCTGAGACAAAACCGCAGCAGTAGCTGCCACCTGATCCGATCCTGTCGAAACCTGCCCGGATGCAGAGACAATGCCTGCCATTGTCGCATTCAGCTTTTCGCTGATGACCCGCAATGATTCCCATAAAACAGCAAAATCACCCGGATAGGGCTGCCCGGAAACCTCTCTGGTCAGATCTCCATCCGCTATTGCACCCAGAATATCCTGCATTTCATGTATAATCGTACCAAAATCTTTGACAAGCTGTGCCGTGGAATCTGCCAGTATCCGCGTCTCATCTTTACTCTTTACCTGTGGAACCGGGCTTCCCAGATCCCCCTGTGAAAGCGCCTGGATCCGCTTCGCACACCTGACAACGGGCATAGCAATGGAGTGACTGACCCTCATGGAAATGACAATAATCACAAGACATGCCACGGCACAGACTGCAGTCTGTATAAAATTTCCGTACTCTGCCGGACGCATGAACTCATCCTCGTCTACCGTCACTGCGATCGACCACCCATCCGTCCCCGCAATGGGCGCATAGCTCTGGATATTGTTTGACTGATCCTCCGCGTAATAGAACCGTTCCACACCAACTTCACCGAGCGTCATCTTCTTTTCGATTGCAGCCACTGTCTGAAGTCCTTCGTCGCCGGGAGCCGCCGCCGCTTCCCGCATGACGTTTTCCCGGTTCAGCACCGACTCCTGATCAACATAGGCAATTGTGGTGCCTTCTTTGTCCAGAATGTATGCCTCGCCTTCCTCCCCAATCTTCAGCCCTTCAATAATAGACTGTAAAATATCGGTATCGCACTGAAAGTAAAGTACACCTTTCACCGCACCGCCTTCCCGGATCGGGGCGGCAACCATGAGATAGATATCTTCGCCGTCTATATAGGGGGCAGACATATAACTGTTCCCCTGCACAGCTGCCTGGAAAAAGGGTTCTTCGGAAATATCCACATCGTGAATCACGTCATAACCTTCTGTATCGGCCATGCCGCCAAAGCGCATATAATAAGCGTCTGTCCGTTCCTGAATAAACGCCTGCTTTTCCTCCGGTGAAACATTTTCATCCACAAGGATCGGATTTGATGCCATTTCCGCTACTGTCAGCGTATAAGTCGCGATCTTGTTTTCCGCCGCCATAGAGGCAAGCTCTGCCGTTTCCAGCACATTTTTTTCAAGTGCTGACGTAGTGGAATATCTGGTTACCATCGCACTCACAATCCCTGCAATCATTGAGACACATACTGTTGCCAACACCACTATAGCAATAATTTTCGTCTGAATTTTTCGCATTTCTTCCGTCCCCGGGCACTTCAAATGTCGAGCCCCTTCTCCCTTTCCATTCCTCTGTTTATCATCGAGCAGGGAAGATTTTCTCCCCATGTCATACGGCCCGCATGCTGTGAAACAGCAGATTTCCCCGTGCGGACCTGTGTATAAACAAGGGAACGGATCAATCCGTTCCCCCATAGTACCTTGTCATTTGTGCACTGTCTCTATCCTCGCCACAGCTCTCTTCAGGGACATCTCTGCCCTGCGCATATCTGTTCCCGGTGCGTGTTCCCTGATTCGCTCCTCGGCGCGGGACTTGGATTCCTCCGCGCGCTCCACGTCAATCTCATCAGGCCATTCAATGATTTCAGCAAGCACTGTGACCTGATCCGGCAGCACCTCGGCAAACCCCGCATGCAGAGCCGCTTCGGACACCTCCTGATCCTTCGTGATCGTGAGGATTCCGGGCGCAACAATCATCGTCATCGGGATATGTTCCCTGTATATGCCGACCTCGCCCTCGACCGTGTTAAACTCAACCATAGACACCTCATCCTCAAAGAAGATTCTGTCCGGTGTGATGATCTTTAGTGTAAAGTTTCTGCTGTCCTCAGCCATATATTTACCTCCTGCGGCTATTCGGTTTCCTCATAGCTGCACTCTTACTTCTTCACGCGGGCAACTACGTCATCGATACTTCCCGCATTCAGGAAATAGCTTTCCGGAATATCGTCGTGCTTACCGTCAAGAATCTCTTTAAAGCCGCGGATGGTCTCGGAAATCGGCACATACACTCCGCTCATTCCCGTAAACTGCTCCGCCACATGGAACGGCTGGGAGAGGAATCTCTGTATTCTTCTCGCGCGGGCTACCACCAGCTTATCTTCCTCGGAAAGCTCATCCATACCAAGGATGGCGATGATATCCTGCAGCTCCTTATATTTCTGGAGAATTTCCTGCACGCCTCTGGCCACCTGATAATGCTCTTCACCGACGATTCTCGGATCGAGGATTCTGGAGGAGGACTCAAGCGGATCAACCGCCGGATAGATACCTAACTCCACGATGGAACGGGAAAGCGTTGTGGTCGCATCCAGATGCGCAAATGTTGTTGCCGGAGCCGGGTCAGTCAGGTCATCCGCCGGCACATAAACCGCCTGAACGGAAGTGATGGAACCGCTCTTTGTGGAAGTGATGCGCTCCTGCAGCGCGCCCATCTCCGTCTGCAGCGTAGGCTGGTAACCTACAGCGGACGGCATACGTCCGAGCAGTGCGGACACCTCGGAACCTGCCTGGGTAAAGCGGAAGATATTATCAATGAAAAGCAGCACGTCCTTGCCGCCCTTGTCACGAAAATACTCCGCCATCGTAAGTCCTGTCAGACCCACTCTCATTCTTGCTCCCGGCGGCTCGTTCATCTGTCCGAACACCATCGTTGTCTTGTCGATAACGCCGGATTCCTCCATCTCATGGTAGAGGTCATTACCCTCTCTGGTACGCTCACCCACGCCGGTAAACACGGAGTAACCGCTGTGCTCAGTCGCAATGTTGCGGATCAGCTCCTGAATCAGCACCGTCTTTCCAACGCCGGCGCCGCCGAACAGGCCGATCTTACCACCCTTCTGGTAAGGACAGAGCAGGTCTACGACCTTGATACCCGTCTCCAGAAGCTCTGTCGCCGTGGACTGCTCCTCGAACGCCGGAGCCTGTCTGTGGATCGGCTCATGCCCCACATCCGTGGGAGCAGGTTTATTGTCAATCGGTTCTCCCAGAACGTTAAAGATACGTCCCAGCGTATTTTCTCCGACAGGAACCGTGATGGGAGCGCCTGTTGCAACCGCATCCATACCTCTCACCAGTCCATCAGTAGGCCCCATAGAGATACATCTGACGGTATCGTCACCCAGATGCTGCGCTACTTCCACGGTCAGATCCCCGCCCGTCTTGAGCGGTATTCTGATCGCGTCATTAATCTCCGGCAGACTGCCTGTCGAAAATTTAATGTCCAGTACGGCACCGATGATCTGAGTGATCTTTCCAAGATTTTCACTTGTCTTTACTTCTGCCATCTCTTTTTCCTTTCACTCGTATTTAATATTAGCTGATCGCATTCGCACCTGCGATAATTTCTGTTAATTCCTGCGTAATAGATCCCTGACGCGCTCTGTTATACATCAGTGATAAGTGATCTATCATTTCCTCAGCATTGCTCGTTGCGGAATCCATAGCCTGCATTCTCGCACCGTTTTCGCTTGCAACCGCTTCTACCAGGCCGCCGTAAATCAGGCTGGTCACATATTTCGGAATAATCATGTCCAGCGCCTCGTCGTCCTCCGGCTCAAAGTTCATCATCGCCTTGCTTCCCGTCTCCTGCTTTTCCTCCGAAGCGTTCTGCGCCGGCTCCACGGGAAGAAGCTTGAGAAGCTTCGGCTCATGAACTACCGTATTCTTAAATCCCGTATAGGCGAGATAAATCTCCCCGATCTCCCCGGCTGCGAAGGAGGCAAGCAGCCTCTGGCTCAGGGCCATCGCATCCACATAGGACGGCTCCTCGATAATCTCGGAATTTTCTTCCACAATTTCATAGCCGTTACGGTTCAAGGCATCTCTGCCCTTCTTGCCGATTGCGTAGATCCGCAGATCTTCCTTCTTAAAATCGCCCTTCGTGATCAGTTTCACAATATTGGAATTGTAACCGCCCGCAAGACCCCTGTTGGAGGTGATCACGATCACGGCCTTCTTCTGCGATTCCCCGGCCGTCAGGTAGGGATGGTTTAAGCCGCCGGTTTTTGCCAGCATGGAAGTCACCGTCTCATACATACAGTTAAAATATGCCTTCGACTGTTCTGCACGCTGTTTCGCCCTCTGCAGTTTAACGGTAGAAACGAGTTTCATAGCCTTGGTAATCTGCTGCGTACTCTGAATACTGCCTTTACGCCTTTTTATGTCTCTCATTGAGGCCATAGCGTTACCCTCCTAATCAATTCTCACCGCTGCGGAGAATGCTCTCTTTTGGCATTCTCCCGTGTGAGACTTAGAACTTCTCCACAAACAGCCTCTGCTGTGAGTGGTTAGAAGTTCTTCTCACACTGTGAACTGCGCCTTGAACTCTCCAATGGCTTTCTTAAGCTTTGCATCCGTCTCGTCGTTAATTTCCTTATTCTGAGCAATTGCATTCGGCACTTCTGGATATTTCGTGTCAAGGAACTCAAAGAACTCCGCCTCAAATCTGGTGATATCCTCTACCGCGACGTCAAGCAGATACTTGTTCGTCACCACATAGATGATGATAACCTGGTACTGTACCGGCATCGGCTTGTACTGAGGCTGTTTCAGCACTTCCTTGATTCTTTCACCCTGCGCAAGCTTCTCCTTCGTATCGGCGTCAAGCTCGGAACCGAACTGGGAGAACGCCGCCAGCTCTCTGTACTGCGCAAGCTCGGTACGGATGGGAGCGGCAATCTTCTTCATCGCCTTGATCTGCGCCGCGCCGCCTACCCGGGACACGGAAAGACCCGCGTTAACTGCCGGACGGAACCCTGAATTGAACATCTCTGTCTCCAGATAGATCTGTCCGTCTGTGATGGAGATCACGTTGGTAGGAATATATGCCGACACGTCGCCCGCCTGCGTCTCGATGATCGGGAGCGCCGTCAGCGAACCGCCGCCATACTCCTCGCTCATTCTCGCCGCGCGCTCTAACAGTCTGGAATGCAGATAGAATACATCACCGGGATATGCCTCACGCCCCGGCGGTCTCTTGAGCAGCAGGGAGAGTGTGCGGTATGCTGCGGCCTGTTTGCTCAGGTCGTCATAAACCACCAGCACATCCTCGCCGTTCTCCATCCACTCCTCACCGATCGCGCAGCCGGAATACGGAGCTATGTACTGTAAAGGCGCCGTCTCGCTGGCTGTCGCGGCAACTACGGTGGTGTATGCCATCGCGCCGTACTCTGTCAAAGTTTTCACAATGGAAGCAACCGTGGACGCCTTCTGGCCGATGGCCACATAGATACATTTCACGCCCTGTCCCTTCTGGTTAATGATCGTATCAATCGCAATCGCCGTCTTACCTGTCTGCCTGTCGCCGATGATCAGCTCACGCTGACCTCTTCCGATGGGCACCATAGAGTCGATCGCCTTGATACCTGTCTGTAACGGCGTATCCACAGATTTTCTCGTGATAACGCCGGATGCAACTCTCTCAATTTTACGATATTTGTCAGTCTGGATCGGACCCTTACCGTCAATAGGCTGGCCCAGAGCATTTACAACACGGCCGAGCATACAGTCGCCTGCGGGTACCTCTACCACGCGCCCTGTGGTCTTTACGGTGTCGCCCTCGTTGATATTGTGCTGGTTGCCAAACAGAACCGCGCCCACATTATCTTCCTCGAGGTTCAGGATCATTCCGTAAACATCACCGGGGAACTCCAAAAGTTCGCCCTGCATTGCATTCTCAAGTCCGTGCACACGGGCAATACCGTCCGCCACCTGGATAACCGTACCCACCTCGGATACTTCCAGTTCGGAGGCATACCTCTTAATCTGATCCTTAATGACTGAACTGATCTCTTCTGGTCTTAAATTCATGGATCATACGCACCTTTCTTTATTATTTTCTAGATCTGTACTTTCAGCAGATCCTTCTGCAGCTCATTCAGTTTCGTCCTGATGCTGCTGTCAACAACTCTGTCGCCGATTTGGATAACCATACCCCCGATCAGGGAGGCATCCACACCGTAACTGATCTCCATAGACTTATACTGTGTGGTGTCGAGCAGTTTTTTCTCAACTTCCCTGCACTGGTCATCTCTAAGCGGAACGGCCGTTGTCACCGTGGCGATGCCTATTCCCTTATACGCCTTAACCTTAGCGACAAAATATTTCAGGATCTCGTCGATCTCCCTGTAACGGTCTTTTGAGATAATGATAGTGAGAAACCCGAGCAGCTCCTCGGATATCCTTCCCTCAAATACGCTTTTGGCAACCCCGATTTTCTCCTCCTTGATAATTTTCGGATGATTCATCAGTCTGCCAAAATCTGTATTCTCCGCAAGGATTTTCTGAAGCTGTTCCATTTCTTCCAACAGGACGTCTATCTTACCTTCTTCCACCGCCAGTTCGAACAACGCGTCACCGTATGTCTTTGAAATCAGCTTAGCCATGTGCTCTCACCTATTTCCTTAAGCGTCTCTTCCACCAGACTGTCCTGTACAGTGGTGTCAATCGCCGCATTCACAACCTTGGCGGCCATCATGGATGCAAGCACTACCATCTCGCGCTTCACCTCGTCAACAGCCTTCTTCTTCTCAAGCTCCGCTTCCACGCCGGCTCTCTCGAGAATCCTGGCTGCCTCCTCCTTAGCATCCGCCACGATCTTATTTTCATTCGCCAGAGCTTTCTTGCGCGCCTCCGCAAGAATCTCTTCAGCCTCTTTGTCTATCTCTTTCAGCTTCGTCTCGTACTCTTCCTTCAGCGCCTTGGCATTTTCCATGTCGGACGCAGCCGTATCCAGCTCGCTTTTGATGCGCTCCTGCCGCTTTTCCATCATATCCCGGACGGGATTGAACAGAAAATGGGAAGCGATCAGAAAGAGCGAGAACACAGCTATAATCATCAACACGGAATCCGCGATCAACTGTAAGTCAAGGTCAAACAACCTCGGTGCCATCTCAGCGGACGCCAGCGCCAAACCCGCAACTGTCGTACTCAAGCGTTACCCCTCCTTTCCTATGCCTCACATCCCTCACAAGTCTGCACGCTTGCCGTGCTGTCTGTGAAGATGTCTAAACTTCGCCATACATCAGGCTCGCCGTAAATTGGTTCCGAAACGGCCTGATGTCCGTAACCAAAGGTATTTGTCATTACGGAAGGAGCGGCTTAACGAAGAGCAGCAGCATGGCAATCAACAGACCGTACAGACCTGTGGTCTCGGCAACGGCCTGCCCCAGCAGCATCGTAGAGGTAACGTCAGACTTCGCACCAGGATTTCTGCCTACCGCAGCAGCAGCATGGCCCGCCGCAATACCCTGGCCCACACCAGGTCCGATACCTGCGATAACCGCAAGACCCGCACCGATTGCTGAACATCCTAAGATAAAATTGTTGTTAAATTCTCCCATTTTTAATTTCCTCCTTAGATAGGTTTTAAAATTTACAATTTCTTACTCTGTCGTACATGCGTCCGTGATGTACGTCATGGTCAGCATACAGAACACATACGTCTGGATCGCTCCCGAAAACAGATCGAAATACACATGAAGCGCCGCTGGCCAGATGATTGCGATCTTCGACAGGAGCGCATACACCAGAGCCATCATTACAGTGCCTGACAGAACGTTCGCGAACAAACGCAATGACAAAGAGATCGGCACCGCCACATCACCAATCACATTGATTGGCGCCCAGATCGGCCACGGATCACATAATCCCGAGAGCACGCCCTTCACTTTCTGATACCTGAACTTGTTGAAGTGGATCAGCACAAACGTCATAACGCCCATAGGCAGTGTGACGCCGTAGTCCGCCGTCGGCGGTCTGAGCCCGAACAGTCCCGAAATATTGCTCAGCAGGATAAAAATGAATATCGTGCTGATGTAGTTGCGGAATTGCGGACTGAATTTCCCCATAACGCCGCCAACCATCTTGTCAAGCATTTCCACTACCAGCTCAACAATGTTCTGGAATGTCCCCGGAACTTCCGAGGCGTGCTTAACAACGCGGTTCGCCGCAATGCAGAACCCTATGATTACCAGCATGACGATCAGCACGCACACATGGGTGGTGGTGATCCACACGGTCTGCCCAAAAAGCTCGTAGGAAAAAACGCCGTGAATCATAAAGTCAATATCCGCACCGCCGGACAACATAATTCCCTGTCCCATCCTCTCACCTCCTTCTACACATAATTGTATGTAAAGTTTTAACCGGGTAGGAAAATTTTTCCTGCCCGCTGCGCGGCCCGCACACTGCGCCAACAACAGACGCCCCATGCAGGCCTGTGCCTTTATAAAGCAGTACCGTCCGAGATTTCCTGTTCTTTCTTTCCCGCCCGCAGCCTGTGAATCAATGGATTCAGGTAAGCGGATGCTTTCATGCCCATATAGCCGCAAAAAGCAAGAATCGGATTGGCCAGATTTGTGTACATCAGCACACCCAGCACAATCACCAGAACCACATAGCGTATGATATTTTGCGCGCCCAGACTCTTTACGGCTTCCTTCTCCGGCAGGTCAAGCCCCCGATCCAGAGACCACCACATATGAAAGGCTCCCGCAGCGGCTAAAAACACGCCGATCCAGAGTCCTATGCTGTAGGAGGGGTTTCCGGAAAATACCAGAAGCGCTATCTCAAAGACAACACCGTATGCCAGAATGCCCAGCCAGAGCTCAAGCAGCGTTGGATCAATCTTTCTCTTCATTTTCTTCCATCTCTTTTTTTATCTGCGTGCTGCGCCTGCGCGTCCTCGCAGGCGTCTCATAAATCTTTCTTGCGAAACGGAACACATTGGTAAATCCTGCCAGCGCGCCCACGAAAAAAAGCGCCACCATCCAGACATTGGTCCCAAGCTTTCTGTCAAGATACATCCCTACGAAGGAACAGAGAAAGATGGGAACAAGCATGTTGACGCCAAACTGTGTGATCATCATTAACGCCTGATAGACAGTTTTATGATACTTCAAAGTACCGCCTTCCCACCCCACAGAATTTTCCCTAAAACCCAACAATCAAATTATACTCATTTTTGGTACTTATGTCCAGTGAAATATTGACATTTATCCCCCGGCGGTGTACGTTTAATATCAAAGCAGGCAAGCCCGCTTGCGGGATTCGCTTCGTGAACCCAAAAACAAGACGGAGGGACAACGACATGGCTAATCCGATTCTTTACCGCAAGAGACTGATTCCCGAAGAATGCGTCCTGTTGAAAGACGACAGGCTTCTTTACCGTGACGAGGAAATCATCGTGACTGCCTGGAATACGCTGAAACCCCGTAAAGACCTGCATCACGGCCTCTCCTGCTACTATCTGGGTGAGGGCATAAAAGTGAGCCGTTTCTATGACGAAAACGACTCTCTTCTGTATTGGTACTGTGATATTGTAGACTATGATTATTATGAGGAAACAGACACATACATCATCACCGATCTTCTGGCGGACGTCATCATCTATCCCGACGGCTTCGTGAAGGTGGTGGATATCGGCGAGCTGGCTGATGCCAGGGAGGCCGGCCTGTTAAACGATGCCATGCTTAAAAAGGCTCTTCTGACACTCAACCGCCTGCTGCAGGTGATTTATGACGGCGGTTTTGAGAAGCTGCAGGCGCCGCTGGAAAAGTACGGGTGATTCGACGCTTTACCCCGCCGTGCCGATTCGCAAAATCGCCGCAAAGCGGCGATTTTGGCTCATCTCGGGCTTTCTCCCTATAGATTCCCGTCATCTCAGCCATCCGAAAGAAAGCTTTCTTCTGGCTAATTCGCCGTGCTGATTCGCAAAACCGCCGCTTCGCGGCTTCCTTTTGCTCATCCCGGGCTTTCGCCCTATAAAAGCAGGACGAAACATCCTTCAGAAAGCGAGCTTTCTTCCGGCTGATTCGTCCTGCTTTTGCACGGCTCAATGCTTAGTAGAAAATATGCCCGCCGATGGTGTATTTGGGGGTGATGCCGTCTACGGGGGTTCGGAAGTAGACACAGCTGCCTACGTTGGTGGTGCCGGCCATGACTTCGTCTGCGGCGCTGTAGCAGTTTGACGTGGCTCTGCCCTCCGCGAGGGCGAGTGCGAGGCGTCCGCTAGCCACCGGGGAAAACTGGCCCGACTGGTAAATCACCCCGGTTACCGTATCCGGGTATACGGAGCTCAGCACACGGTTGATTACCACCGAACCAACGGCCACCTGTCCGCTGTAGGATTCTCCTCCCGCCTCACAGTAAATCAGATTCGCCAGAAGGTATCTGTCCCCTTCGGCAAAACTCACTTCGGAAATGTCACGCCAACTAGACTGGGCAGCCAGCTCTGCCATACGGATTTCTTCCGCCAGCTTTGCCCGGAGGGCCGAAAGGTTTTCCTCCTGCTCCTTAATCTGCTGCTCGTAGGCGAGCGCCGCTGCCTCCGCCTCGGAAATCTGGTTCGCCGTGGCGTTCAGACTGCTGGATGTCTGGCTGACAAGCCCGGAAACGCGTCCCTGCTCCGCCACAACCTGTACTTTGTAATCTGCCAGCTCGGCCCGGTTCTCCTCCTGTTCCTTTTTCGCCTGCTCCAGCTCCAGCTGCTTCTGCTCCATAGCCGCCTGCGCCGCTTTGTATTCGTCCAGAACCTTTCCCTGATAGGCGGAAAGCTGTTCGATATATTCGTTTTTATTCAGGAAATCCGACAGACTTCCCGAGGAAAAAAACAGTTCCATATAGAGATTGCTGCTACGCTCGTAGGCAAACTGGATCTGCTTTTTCATGGTGGCATACTGTTCTTCTTTTAATGCAATCGCCTCGGCCAGCTCCTCCTCCACCTGGGCAATCTGCTTCTCCAGATCGTCAATCTCCGCTTCCTTTTCCGTAATCTGCTCTTCCAGCTCGTTCAGATTATTGCTCACCTGAGTAAGCTCTGTGTTCAGCGTAGAAAGCGTGCCCTGCAAGGAGCTGTGCTGTTCATTCAGCCCCTTTAAGTTTTCCTCCGTCTCATCCAGCTTTTCTTCCGTCTCTTCCCGTTGCTGCTCCGCTTCCTTGATCTTCTGCCTGGTCTCCTCCGTCGCCTGTACGGAGAGCGGCATCATGCCACAGAGCAGAGCAAGCGCCAGACTGGCAGCCGCTCTTCGTCTTATTTCCATAATAACAGCCATGCCTTTCTGCCCACAGGCATGATGCCCCCGGACACGCCAGTGTGCTGATATGTTCCTTTTATGCAAGCAAAGAACATGTCCACGCACTAACAGTTTTCAATCAGATCCACACGTCTCTGGTGCCTCTCCCCATGGGAAAAGGGTGTGTCCAGAAAAATATCAACGATATCGAGCGCTACCGCCTCCCCGATAATCGCAGCCCCCATAGCAAGCACGTTGGCGTCATTGTGCTCTCTCGTAAGTCTTGCAGATACCGGGTCGCCGCAGAGGGCACAGCGGATTCCCTTTACCTTATTTGCCGTCATGGAAATCCCGATGCCTGTGGTGCAGATCACAATACCTCTGTCGCACTCTCCCGATGCCACCGCTTTCGCCACCGCCGCGCCGAAAATCGGATAATCGCAGGAACTTTTGTCCGGGCACCCGAAGTCCCTGCACTCCAGTCCCCGCTCCTTCAAATGTGCAATCACCTTCTGTCTCAAATCATATCCGCCGTGGTCACTTCCAATTGCTATCATATTTACCTTCCTTTCTGAAGCGCGCGTAGCGGCGCCTCCTGTCCTATTATTTGCACATGCCGTCAGTCTGGCATTCTTCCGTGCGAGACGCAAAACCTCTCCTCACACATTGATCACTTTATGCCCGGCCGCCTTTAACAGCCGGTTCATCACCGCCTGTGAAACACCCGCTCCCTCAAAGCTCTCCGAGTAAATAAGATCCACGCCCTCATCGTCAAACTCCCGCAGGATGCGGTACAGCCCTTTCGCCGCCGCAGCTGCGTCCGCTCTTTTCCCGACGCTGCGCGGCACATCTGCCTTATACTGGTCAATCGTTTCATCTGTGGCTATAACACCTGTTTTTTTACTGTACAGGCGTCCGTCATCAAGTTTACCGCTGATATATTCCGTCACCGCCTCCGCCGGTCCTCTGACAATCACCAGCTCGCCCTGCGGCGCATAATGCCGGTATTTCATGCCTGGCGCCTTCGGGGCCTGTCCACTGTCTGGGCGAAAAAGCGTCTCGTCCTCCTCCACGTGTCCCAGCTTCTGCCGGAGCATTTCCCGTGTAATAAAGCCGGGTCTTAAGATCACAGGCGGCTCCACCGTCAGATCTACAATCGTGGATTCCAGCCCCAGTGTGACATCGCCGCCGTCCAGTATCATCTCTATCCTGCCGTCCAGATCCTGCGCCACATATTCCGCCCTCGTAGGGCTCGGCCTGCCGGAACGGTTGGCGCTGGGTGCGGCCACATAGCCGCCTGCTGCCCTGATAAACGCCAGAGCCACGTCATCGGACGGCATACGCACCGCCACCGTTTCAAGTCCTCCCGTCGTCTCCTTTGGTACCAGCACCGATTTCTCCAGAATCATCGTGAGCGGTCCCGGCCAGAATGCCTCCGCCAGCCTCTTCGCCGCCTCCGGCACACACTTTACAATAGCTTGCAGCGCTTCCATGTCCGCGATATGCACAATCAGCGGATTGTCGGAGGGCCTGCCTTTGGCCTCATAGATTTTCCTGGAAGAAGCCGGATTCAGTGCATCTCCCCCCAGCCCGTAAACCGTTTCTGTGGGAAATGCTACCAGACCGCCCGCCTTGATAATCTCCCCGGCCTCATAAAGCAGATCTTTACTTCTTTCTGCTTCCTCTATTTGAACTACTCTTGTAAGCATATTTCTCTCATTCCCTCACTTCTCCGCATTCAAGTACTGCAGGATGGCCAGATGGATCGCCCATGCCGTCTTCTCCTGATAGGCCTCCGAGGAAAGTTTCTGTGCCTCCTCATAGTTGGAGAGGAAACCGCATTCTATAATAATAATAGGAGTTGAAGTCTTTTTCAAAAGGTAATAGCTGCCGTTCGCCTTCGCCTGTCTGGCATTGTCCGGATCGATCTGCTCAGCCAGCACCTGCTGCATGCGCTCCGCAATCTTCCTGCTCTCCTGGCTTCCCTCATAATAAAAGACTTGTGCGCCATGCACGTATTCCTCGTGATAACTGTTCTGGTGGATGCTGACCGTCAGCGCAGGTTTCTTCTCCTCAATCAGTGCCACGCGGTTTTTCATGTCCTGCACTTTTTTATTGGAGACATTCTCATCGTAAAGTCCGGCGTCAGTCTCTCTTGTGAGCGCCACATCCACGTCTGCCGCCGTGAGAAACAGGGCCAGCTTTTTTGCAATCTGCAGGTTGATATCCTTTTCCAGGCTGCCGTCCACGCCCACTTTACCTGGATCAGCTCCGCCGTGCCCGGCGTCAATGACCACACAGGGTTTTTCCTTTCCCGCTTTCTCTGTCAATACCCGCTCCGAGGATGCCATACGCGCCCCTCCCCGCAAAGCAAATCCAAAGGCTGCCAAAAGCAGCAGAAGCAACCCCGTTCTGACAATCTTGTCATATTTTCCCGCTTTTTCTTTCTCCATTTTTCACCTGGCCAAAATCCGCTTTCCGCCATCAGGCACAGTGCGGATCCGGCTCTGTCGATACGCGTCTTAGTGAATGTATATGAAGAAAGCATACAGAAGATAACCCTTCCGTACAGGATTTTACCATGCTGCATCGTTACGGCTCATTCATATATTCCTCTATCACATCCCAGATATCCGCCGTCTCAAAACCAAGCCGCCAGGCCGCCACACCTGCGATCTCATACTTTTCCATAATGTTCAGTTTGACTGTAATAGACTCCGCGTCCTCCAGCCACACCTGGCACAGTCTGTCACCGTCCTGAAATTCCCCGTAGTTCTGGCAGGTTACCTCGTCCCAGCGGGTAGCAATTCCATGATCCGACACATAAGTCTGCGCCATTTCCATGCCAACCGCCTGGCTGCTTATGCCGTCCGCTCCGGTTTCCCAGATTCTGGTATAAAAAGGAAGAGCATTTATCACTTTCTCCTTCGGCACCTCCGCCACTGTGTTTTTGATGCCGCTTTCCACGAAATTGATCGAGGCCACGCTCCCTGCCTCATCACTGCCGTTATAGTGCTCGTCATATCCCATAATAATGACATAATCTGCCACCACCCCCTGCTCGGCACGGTCGTAATGATCCGTATGGTTCATTGGCACATAATTATCCACCGAAAGCACAATGCCATACTTTCTGCACGGGATAGACAATTCCCTGATAAACTGGATAAAGGGTTCCCCGGCATCCAGACTTACATTTTCAAAGTCAATATTCAGCCCGTCCAGATTATATTCCCGAACTGCTGCCAAAAGCTGTAAAATCAGACGCCGCCTGTTGGATGTCTTTGAGAGCACCGTGTACAGATCCACATCCACGCTGTCCACGTTGCCGACAAGCGCCCACACTTCCAGACCCATTTCATGAGCCCTTTCCACATAGGAAGTGGTGGCAAAACTGCTGAATTCTCCCTCGTTTCCCGTCAAGGTAAACCACGTCGGGGAAATCACGTTAAGCCCCTTCGTCTTCGCGACAGTCTCTTCCAGTGTGTCATTGCCTCCCACACCGCCGATCACATGCCAGCCCAGATTAATCTTATAATCCCGGGTGTTCGACGGATACTCAGGCTCCACATAATCCGTCACGGGAACCGGCTCTTCCTCCGTCTTTTCCCCCAGCCTCTTATTCTCCACATAGCCGATAACGGAATCCTGCGTCTTTACCTTCGTCCATGTTTCCATTTCCTCCAGTATGATGACCTGGTCACCCGCCGATACATCTGTCAGAATATCACTCTTGATGCCGCCCTGATAGCGTACCTGCGTGTCTTTCGTGACGGACGCTGTCTGCCGCCTGTCCCATTCCGTATAAATCTGCATATGGTTCGGCTCTGTAAAAAGCTCATAGGAAAAGTTTGCGTATTTTTTTACAAAATCCACTGCGATATAGAGTGCCTCCCCTTCATAGCGGGAAATAGTATAATCATAGCTTTCGCCACTCTCAACAAAATCCGCATCATAACCGGTTACAGTTCCCGTACCGATCACATTTGCATAAACCATGTCCGGCGTTGTGTAAAGAAGGCTGTTCTCCGACTTATCCTCATAAAACCTGTCGTTAAAATATTTGTGCACGGTAGCCATGTCAAAATAGCATATACCATCAAATATTTTCGCATGTTCTTCTATCTGTTCATCCTGTAAAATAATGGGGACATCGTTCTCTCCCGCAATGCCAAAATATTCCGTCAAATCCGCTCTTTCTTTCGAATAAGAGTATTTTTCGAGCAGTTTTGCTCCAAATCCCGCTGCGCCGATCAGTATAATAAGGATGACCGCAACTATCACCGGAATTATTTTTTTCATTCGTCCAGCTCCTTTTTGACATCTGTAGTTAACGCCGACCAGGCAGGGAAGTTTTCCCTTTCCTGCCTGCCGCGTTCATTATGATTATAACAAACTATTTCCTTTCAGTCATCAGTTTTTTTCAGGTAATGACAGTGTCACATAGCGGGAAGCCTCCCAAAACCAACCTTACCACAGACCCTCTTATGCCGTTTCCCAAAAGGATTCGCAAAAAAACTATAAAATAACTCAACCGTGATATACTAACGGCATATGATATATGAGGGCGGAAATAGTTCTGAAGATGACTCTGACATGCAAATGAATTTGAAAAATATCTGTATAACCTACTCATTCCTTGTGAATTATATTTTGTGTACCAAAGGAAATTTTTAAAAATTAACCCGGCGCTTAGATGGGAATAAGATATGGTCTCTGACAAGGCACATAGCCCATAAGACTGCCTCCGCCAAAAGATATCGGCAAAGACACAGATGCTGTTTATTTAATTTTCGCATGCCTCCTTTCCCTGCGGAATATCAGAGACATCTTGTAGTTAAATTATAGGCATAATCTGACAGGAATTGCAAGCATTTTCTAAAATTATTAAAATTTTTTAAACACTTATCGCGCACTATTGACTAAAACCGACCTCTGGGCTTAAGATACACTTAACTTAAGAGATGCGGGAAGCCTTCCCGGCACTAATGCCATTATTCTAAAATAAGAAGGAAGAGAACAACAACATGAAAATAGAAAAAGTGAATGAGCAGCAGATCCGCTGCACCCTCACAAGAGAAGATCTGCTGAACCGTGAACTAAAGATCAGCGAACTGGCCTACGGCACGGAGAAGGCGAAGAGCCTCTTCCGCGATCTCATGCAGCAGGCCGCCTATGAATGCGGCTTTGAAGCTGAAGATATTCCTCTTATGATTGAAGCAATTCCCTTAAATGCCGAATGTATTGTGCTGATCGTCACCAAGGTGGAAGATCCCGAAGAGTTGGATACCCGTTTCGCCAAATTTGCACCCTCCGTCCATGACGACGAATATGAAATGGAAGAAGGCGAGGATAACGAGGCTCTGATGGAAGCTTTTGCCGACAGTGCGGACGAGGTTCTCAATCTCCTGCGCCGGATGAACGGAACAGACGAATCCGCTCCATCCCCGAAGTCCGCGTCCAAAGAAAAAGCACAGCCAGCCCTTCCTGGTCATGAGAAAACTGCCAGCCGTCTCTTCTCCTTCCGTTCTTTGCGCGAAGTGAGCAGACTGGCGCGCGTAATCGGCACCTGCTGCGGAACCAATACTTTATATAAGGATGAGACCCGGGGCAATTATCTTCTGCTGTTCGCTCCCGAAGATCTTGATGCTGCGGATTTTAACCGTATCTGCAGTCTGATCTCAGAATACGGCAGACCCGAAAAGACAGCGAACTCCGCAAAGGCATATCTGGAAGAACATTTTGAGCCGTTGATAAAGGACAGCGCGGTGGAGACACTGGCGCGGATTTAAGCAAGTGGTACAAATTCATTTAAAACAAAATCCCACACTGCCATCCGGCTCCCCGGAAACAGCGTGGGATTTATTTTCCTTATCTGCGTTGATGAATCGTCCGCATCATACATCTCCGGCAGCCGCTTCAACGAAATCTGTCTGCTTTAAACTGCCGCGATCTTCGCCATCAGATCATCCGCATTGATGCCGTGCACCATAGCTGCTTCCTCTAAGGTTTCTCCCTGTGCGGAAGGACAGCCGAGACAGTGCATACCGATCTCCATAAGCACGGGCGCGATATCCGGATTGATTCTGAGCGCCTCTCCTATTGTTGTATTCTTTGTGATATCTGCCATTTTATTTTCCTCCATACCTTCATTCTGTGATAGCTTCTAATAAAATATACATTTGTTTTCTGTGTCAGATACGATTATAGAGGAAAGCTTCTGCGCAGTCAAGCCGGATATTTGTTATCAAGAAAATGTATATGCTTTCCGCTCATTATGGGGTGCAGAATTTCGAAATGTCAAGAACGGAAAATCGTCCAATCCACATTATTGCATTTTTCACAAAATTTTCATGCTTTTTTTGGCATTTGTATGAGAAAAAGAACAAAGGTCGTCTTGACTGTGATTCGACACATGGCATATAATATTCTTACCGATTCAGAGTTATGCGGCGTAATTATGCATGATTCCGAATGTAAAACATTTCACAGTTACTTTATTAAAAATTTTAAAATAGGAGGTTGGTACAAAAATGAGACCAGAATGGAAAGACTTTGTAGGCGGCAAGTGGGACAAAGAAGTGAATGTCCGCGACTTTATCCAGAAAAACTATCACCCTTACGACGGTGACGAGGCATTCCTGGCTGAGCCTACACAGAACACAAAGGATCTTTGGGCACAGGTACTTGATCTGCAGAAACAGGAGCGTGAGGCAGGCGGCGTACTTGATATGGATACCAAGGTTGTGTCCACCATCACATCCCACGGCCCCGGCTATCTTGACAAGAGCAAAGAGACCATCGTAGGTTTCCAGACAGATAAGCCCTTCAAGCGTTCCTTACAGCCTTACGGCGGTATCAGAATGGCTGAGAAAGCTTGCTCCGACAACGGCTACGAAGTAGATCCCGAGATCAGCGAGTTCTTCTCCACACACAGAAAGACACATAACGCAGGCTGCTTCGATGCTTACAATGCTGAGATGAGAGCTTGTCGTTCTTCCCACATCATCACTGGTCTTCCGGATGCATATGGCCGCGGCCGTATCATCGGCGACTACAGACGTGTGGCTCTGTACGGTATCGACAGACTGATCGAAGACAAACAGGCACAGAAGGATTCTACCGGCCGCGTTATGACCGACGATGTAATCCGTCTCCGCGAGGAGCTTTCCGAGCAGATGATTGCACTTAAGCTGATGAAGGAGATGGCTGCTTCTTACGGCTGCGATATTTCCAAGCCCGCTACTAACGTACAGGAAGCTATCCAGGCTACTTACTTCGGATATCTTTGCTCCGTAAAAGAGCAGAACGGTGCAGCAATGTCCCTCGGACGTACATCTACATTCCTTGATATCTACGCAGAGAGAGACCTTGCTAACGGCACATTCACCGAGCAGCAGATCCAGGAGTTCGTTGACCACTTCATTATGAAGCTGCGTCTGATCAAGTTCGCCCGCACACCTGAGTACAACCAGATTTTCGCAGGCGATCCGGTATGGGTAACCGAGTCTCTCGGCGGTGTTGGCGTTGACGGCCGTCACATGGTAACAAAGATGAGCTTCCGTTATCTGCACACACTGACCAACTTAGGTCCTTCACCCGAGCCGAACCTGACAGTTCTCTGGTCTACCAGACTTCCCGAGAACTGGAAGAAGTACTGCGCTAAGATGTCCATCCAGACCTCTTCCATCCAGTACGAGAACGATGATCTGATGAGAGTGACACACGGCGACGACTACGGTATCGCATGCTGCGTATCTTCTATGGTTATCGGTAAGGAAATGCAGTTCTTCGGCGCACGCGCTAACCTTGCTAAGTGTCTGCTGTACGCATTAAACGGCGGCGTTGATGAAGTAACCAAGAAACAGGTTGGTCCGAAATACCGCGCTGTTACAGGCGATGTGCTTGACTATGACGATGTTCTGGATAAGTTCCTTGACATGATGGAGTGGCAGGCAGACGTGTATGTAAATACACTGAACATCATCCACTACATGCATGACAAGTACTGCTATGAGAGAGCAGAGATGGCTCTCCATGACAGAGACGTTAAGCGTTACTTCGCAACCGGTGTTGCAGGTCTGTCCATCGTGGCTGACTCCTTATCTGCCATCAAGTATGCTAAGGTTGAGCCCATCAGAGATGAGGACGGCATCATCGTTGACTTTAAGACAACCGGCGACTTCCCGAAATATGGTAACGATGACGACCGCGTAGATGAGATCGCACAGGAGATCGTTCACAAGTTTATGACCGCGATCAGAAGACATCATACCTACAGAAACGGTGTTCCTACAACCTCTATCCTTACCATTACTTCCAACGTAACCTACGGTAAGGCTACCGGTAACACACCTGACGGACGTAAGAAAGGCCAGCCTTTCGCACCCGGCGCTAACCCGATGCACGGCCGTGATACCCACGGTGCAGTTGCTTCCCTGTCTTCTGTATCCAAGCTTCCGTTCAATGATGCACAGGATGGTATCTCCAATACCTTCACCATCATTCCGGGCGCACTCGGCAAAGAGGATCAGGTATTTGCAGGTGACCTTGAGGTAGACCTCAGCAAATAATCGTGGTAAATTCCTGTGGAATAAACCACACGGGCACTGCTCCGCAGGCTCGGCATACTATGAAATAAAAGGAGTTGTTGATTATGGATGATAAGCAAATGATAGATGATTTTATCAAGATGATGGATTCCGGGATGGCGAATGGCGTCGGGCATGTGAATGTGGACGTTGATAACAATGCCGACAACTCTAAAAATGTGCAGACCATGGGGTGCACGGATTGCTCCCGCACCCCGCTGGCCTGCAGCGTGCCTACCCTCCACGATGGATTGGACGGGTTGGAAGATTTTAAATAGCATTGAGCCACACGAATATGCATGACACAATGCAAAACAAAATATAGTAAAACAGGAGGACAATACAATGGCAGCAAATGCTCAGGTAGATAACTTAGTAAACTTATTAGATGGTTATGCAACAAAGGGTGGCCATCACCTTAACGTAAACGTGCTCAACAGAGATATGTTACTGGATGCGCAGAAGCATCCTGAGAACTATCCTCAGCTGACCATCCGCGTATCCGGCTATGCAGTAAACTTCATCAAGCTGACACCGGAACAGCAGGCGGACGTTATCTCCCGTACTTTCCACGAGAGTATCTGATCACGTCAAAACCAAAGAGTGCAGGAAGCCTTGCGACACGTCGCAGGGCTTCTTTTTTCTGGATTTTAATCGGACTATATGCTATGATATAAGTAATCCGAAATATTTGTAATAAAACAGAATAACCCGTAAACAAAGTACAAAAAATGAATAATCGAAGGGTTGGTGATTATATGCCGAGTGCAGCAGATATTATCAGAGATTCAATCAACGAGCTTTCAAGAGTACAAAATTGGATGCTGGCTATTGAGGACAAAGACTCAGCCGTCTATCGCTCGATGTATGATAGATATTTAGAGTTAAAAGTGACGTTAACCTCTTTGGGCGTGAATCTTACAGAATTGGACAGAATAAAATAAAAGAATAAGCAGAAAGAAGGTTTTTGAGATGCAAGGAAGAATCCATTCCTTAGAAAGCTTTGGCACGGTAGACGGCCCGGGAACACGCTTTGTGGTATTTGTACAGGGGTGCCCGATGCGGTGTGCATACTGCCACAATCCCGACACCTGGGAGATGAACGGCGGCACGCTGATGGAGCCGGAATATATTTTTGAACAGTATAAGAGAAACGAGGCGTTTTACAACGGCGGCGGCATTACCGTCACCGGCGGAGAACCGCTGATGCAGGTAGATTTTCTGATTGATCTCTTCACTATTGCAAAGAAAAATAATGTCCACACCTGCATCGACTCCTCGGGCATTGCCTACAAGAAAAATGCAAACCCGGAATGGCTCGCGAAATTGGATCGCCTGATGGAATTGACTGATTTGGTCATGCTTGATATCAAGCATATTGATCCCGAAAAGCATAAGGAGCTTACCTCCCAGCCCAACGACGGGATTCTCGCGTTTGCAGAGTATCTGAATGAAAAGCATGTGGACATGTGGATCCGCCATGTCATTGTACCGGGCATCACGGATGACGACAAATATCTGTACCAGCTCGGCTATTTCATCGGCGCTTTCACGAATCTGAAAGCCCTGGACGCGCTTCCCTATCACACAATGGGGGAATCCAAGTACGAGAAGCTGAACATGGAATACAAGCTCAAAGGCGTTCCCGCTATGGAAAAGGATAAACTGATTGACAAGAAAAAAGTCATTCTGGACGGTATCCGCAAACGGCGGGAAGAGCTCGGCATACACGCGTCATAGACCTTGCGCCATGCACCCGATTCAGAAAGCGGATACTTTCCAATCATTAAAAAAGGGACAGAATCAAAATCGATTCCGTCCCTCTTTTTATACGACCCACCTCTTCAGCGCTTCCTCCAGCCTCTCGATATCCACAGGCTTGGAAATGTGATCGTTCATTCCGGCATCTTTCGCCCTCTTAATATCATCCGCAAAGGCGTCCGCCGTCATGGCCACAATAGGTATTTTCTTTAAATCCTCGCGCTCTAGAGCACGGATTGCCTCTGCGGCCTCGTAGCCGTTCATAACAGGCATCTGAATGTCCATAAAGATCAGATCAAAGTACCCCGGCTCTTTCTCCTGCACAGCCTCTACAGCCAGTTTTCCGTTCACCGCCATCTCTACCTGTATGCCCACCATGCCAAGGAGTTCTTTGGCCACCTCGATATTGATTTCATTATCCTCCACAAGCAGTACACGCCTGCCCGTAAAATCCTGCTGGCTGAATGTTTCCAGCGCCGAGATTTTCTCCTCCTGATTCGGCTCCAGCGCCTCCTTGAGCACACGCACCAGGCGGGATTTAAACAGCGGTTTCCCGATAAAGGCATCCACTCCTGCATCCAGCGCTTCCGCCTCAATATCGGCCCAGTCGTAGGCCGACTGAATGATAATCAGAATATCATCACCGACTGTCTTTCGAATATCTTTCGCCGTCTCCAGCCCGTCCATGCCGGGCATTTTCCAGTCGAGGATGATCACTTCAATGCGCCTTCTGTCCTCCGCTGAAATGCGTGCCAGCGCCGCTTCTCCGCTGGTCACATACTCTGCTTCCATGCCAAGACTCCTTAACATCTCACAGGAGCTCTCGCATGCTGTCTCTTCATCATCCACAACCAGCACAGGCATCCCATTGTATGCGGCCAGATCAGCCGCCGTCATGTCATCGAGTTTCAGATATACAATAACCGTAAATCTGGAGCCTTTTCCCAGCTCACTCTCTACCTTAATATCACCCCTCATCATGCGGGCGATATTGACCGCGATCGACATACCAAGTCCCGTACCCTCAATCTTGCCCGTCCGGGAATCCGCCGCCCGGGAAAACGGCTCAAAAATTTTCTGAATGTACTCCGGCTCCATGCCAATGCCGGTATCCTCAAAGATAAACTCATAGCAGCCGCATCCCTCGATGCTGGAAGGCTTCTCCACAATGTGAATGCTGATTTTTCCGCCCGAAGGCGTGAACTTCACCGCATTGCCCATAATATTCATAAAAATCTGCTGCAGATGCTGCTCGTCTCCGACCACATTCTCGTGCTCGAGCTTGGCAATACCCGCATTCAGCGCAAGACCCTTGAACTCCATCTGCGAGCGGAATACGGTCAGAAGGCTTTCTATCGTATCAGAGATATTAAAGGCGCCTTCTGTCAGGCTCACCTTGCCGCTCTCGATACGGCTCATATCCAGTACTTCATTGATCAGGCCAAGCAGATGCTTGCCGGAAACCATGATCTTCTCAAGCGCATCCAGAACACGGTCTTTCTCTTCTATATGCATTGTTGCCACAGAAGTCATACCCAGTATCGCGTTCATGGGTGTACGGATATCGTGGCTCATCCGGGAAAGGAAATCACTCTTGGCATGGTTAGCCGCCTCAGCGCGTTCCACAGCCTGCTCCAGCATTTCCTTCTGCTCCTCCTCACGGCGGATCATATCGTCGATGCTTCGGATTGCTATTGTAATGGCGGAAGGCTCTCCTTCTTCCATCTCAGCAACCGTAATGGCAATGGAACACCACTCGTAACCCTCTTCCCCCATTTTCTTTCTCTGGAACTGTAATTCCATGTGATCCCTGTCGGAAAGCTGTTTTCGGATATTGTCAATAGCCAGGAACTCCTTTACCAGCTCAATATGCTCCTGCATGATAACACCGCTCTCAAAACTTTCCGAAACCATGTCATCAAACGTTTCCCTCCTGGGTTCCTCTTCGCAGTCCGGGTAAACGGTATCGCAGGTATTTTCCTTCAGATTGATATAATAAATTGCTCTGCAGGCGCGCGCCGTGCTGTCCATCGCATTTCGGTAAACTTTCGTCCGCGCCGCTATTCTGTCATTTTCTTCCCTCAGCGTCTGATTGCGTTTCTGGTTTCCGTAATCTCTGATTAACTGCATTAGGAACACAATAGCGCCCAGTACAATGAGTACGGCGCTGATATAGTAGAAGGTATCGGTGCCGGACAGGATCTTGTCCCTGGGTATGGTCAGAATGCCAATCCATCCATTGTCCAAATGCTGGAAATAGACATTTCGGACAATTCCATCCATAGGCATCAGATTCTCCAGCACATGATTGCTGCTGTTACAGATTGCGCTATCTATGTAGCTGTCCACCAGCTCCTGAAATTCCTCCCGCTCGTAGTCCCAGCAGGATTTGTAGTAGAGCAGCCCCCCGTTTTCATCCACCAGATAGAATGAGGACTCATCGGGTAAAACCAGATCCTCATTCTCCAGATCAAAAAAGGAAGGCAGCAGATCAACTGCCAGATAACTTCCCGTCGAGGGAACTACCTTGCACATGGTGATCACCGGCAGCTCCGTCATATAATCCGTGTAAACAGGGGAAACATAGACATCCCCTCCTGCCGCAGCCGCTTCCCGGTAATAGCCTGCCTCCAGAAAGTTATATTTATAAAGCTCTTCCAGTTCGGGATTGTTTGACACGATCTCCGTGCCGTTAAACGCCTTACCATAAATCTGAATATTTTCTTCGCCATATACTTTGATGAGGCCGTCCATAAACGGATACAGCCCTTCCCTAAGCTCTTCGATCGTGATATCTTCCTTCTCACGCTGCTCAATGTAGTTTACGCTGATCTCCAGAATGGCCTCACATGTGCGGATGCCGCTCTCCTCCGCTCCCGTATAGTTCTCCACCAGAGCCAGCCCCATCTGATTGGTGTTCGTCCAGAGAGTCTCGCGCAGAACCAGGGTGCAGAACACGACAACAAGGATAAAAGATCCCAGCACCAAAATATTATTGCGCATTTTTTTTATTAGCGATTTTTCTTTCATTCCGTTCATTATGACACACTCATCCTATTATGTATTTTATAAGGCTGGTTTCCGCCGGCCACTATATATTTATACCCCATATTATTCTACCCAGCACGGATGTAAAAATCAAGACATATCCTGCATAAAAGCTATATTTTTCTACTTGTATATTAAATCCTTTTATATTAAAATAAAACCATGGCAACTTATGATTGCTAACAACCATTTTTAAAACATAAGGAGGATATAGTCATGGCATTCGTAATCAGTGACGCTTGTGTAGCTTGTGGGGCTTGTGAGGCTCAGTGCCCGGTTGGCGCGATCAGCATGGGCGACGGCAAGTTTGAGATTGATCCCGCTAAGTGCATCGACTGCGGTTCCTGTGCAGGCGCTTGCCCGACAGGCGCTATCTCTCAGGGCTAATGGTCATTTCAACAAATGATTGAGGGAGCCGTCTCTTAGAAATGTGTATGCATTTCTACGGGAGCGGTTCTTTCTTTTTTCCTCTGCCAAACCGCTCCGCCGGACGACGGCGCTGGCTTATCATCTCATCAATCTTGCGGAAATGCTCCTCTTCGCGCTTTTTGCGCTCCTCATCCCGCTCTTCCTGCTGCCGGAACTGATAATCCAGCTCCTTTAAGATGCTTTCCTTGATTTCCGTGCACATTTCCCGGTTGGCATTTTTGACTGCATCAGTCACCATGTGTTGTAAAAGATACTGCAGTCGTTTCGCCTTCTTCTCCTTTTCTTCATCCAGAGGCTCCTCGTACTCTTTCAGCTCCTGGCTCTCTTCCGGTATCTCCAGAACCGTCTCTTTTCCCTTAGACATGGTAACCATATATTTCTTTGCCTTCTTCATAACCATTTCCTCCACTTTTTCTTCTATCGGATCACTCTCCGCTGCCTCCTCATGCGGCTGCCCGGTTCTGTTTTCCGCGCTTTCCTCCGCTTTCTTCTCCGCGCTGTCGTCTGCCGTCCCCGCTGCACGCCCGTCTTCCACAGGATTCCGGCCATACAGATCCTGTCCTGCGCCCTGCAGAACCATCCGTATCGCCTTGAGCTGCAGGCCCTGTTCTTTGAGCTGCTTGATACGGCGCAGGGTCTCTATATCTTTCCCGGTATAGCAGCGGTGCCCCATTTCATTCCGTCTGATTGCCAGCTCCAGTTCGTCCTCCCAATAGCGGAGTACATGCGGCTCCACCTCCACCTTCTTCGATGCCTCCGAGATATAGTAAACGGTATCATTCATGTAGGCTCCTTCCCTGCCTTGCGGCTCTGTTTATTCACGCACAAAGAGACGCCCCGGTCATGGGTCGTCTCTTTTGTAAGTTTATATCTATCATTTATTTTGTTCCGCACACGCCCGTTCACGGCTGTTGTTGCTCATAAAAAGGCGTTCTCTCAGTGCATTATTTGGCTAAATTTGCAAACTTGGTATAATCCGGCAGCCAGACCAGCTCTACCGTTCCGATCGGGCCGTTTCTCTGCTTCGCTATGATAATTTCCGCAATGCCTTTCCGCTCCGTGTCCTTATTATAATAATCATCGCGATAGATAAACATTACCACATCGGCGTCCTGCTCGATGGCACCGGACTCACGCAGATCGGAGAGCATCGGTCTGTGATCAGGCCTCTGTTCCACCGCACGGGAAAGCTGCGAGAGCGCCACCACAGGCACATGCAGCTCCCTGGCAAGCGCTTTTAAGGAGCGGGAGATATCTGAGATTTCCTGCTGTCTTGAATCTGTGGAACGGCCGCTTCCCGACATCAGCTGCAGATAATCGATAATGATCATCTCCAGATTGTGCTCCAGCTTATATTTACGACACTTGGAACGCATCTCCGAGATGCTGATACCCGGCGTATCATCAATAATAAGATTGGATTTGCCAATCTGCGCCGCGCTCTCAATCAGCTGCTCCCATTCCGCATCCGACAGGTTGCCTGTCCTAAGATGCTGAGAATCTACCCGGGACTCCATAGAAAACAGTCGGTTCACCAGCTGTTCCTTGGACATCTCCAGACTGAATATCGCCACGGTTTTATTCTGCTTAAAAGCCACATATTGGGCCACATTCAGTACAAAAGCCGTCTTTCCCATAGAAGGTCTGGCCGCTACCAGAATCAGATCCGAGGGCTGCAGGCCCGCAGTCCTGTAGTCCAGATCCAGAAAGCCCGTTGCCACGCCTGTCACATTTCCTTTGTTGTGGGAAGCGCGCTCAATGTTTTCCATCGCATTCATTACGATCTGCCGGATGGGAACGAACTCCGCCCCGCCCCTCCTCTGCACCAGGTCGAACACCCGCTTCTCCGTATCCTCAAGAATGGTGTCCAGACTTTCCTTGCCGACATAGCAGTCGTTTGCAATCTCTTCATTCAGACGGATCAGCCGGCGGAGCACCGCTTTGTCCGCGACAATGCCCGCATAGTACTTTACGTTCGCCGAGGTGGGCACCGCCGTAATCAGATCTCTGATAAATTCAGGGCTGCTGACCTCCGAAGGCACATCTTTCTCCCGCAGTCTGTCCTGCAAAGTCACCAGATCCACAGGTTTTCCCTCATCGTTCAGTTCCACCATCGTATCGAACAAAACACCGTATTGTTTGTTGTAAAAGTCCTCCCCTACCACAATCTCAGAGGCTGCAACGATGGCCTCACGATCCATGATCATGGAACCGACGACAGACTGCTCCGCCTCCATGCTGTGGGGCAATATTCTTTTCAGTAGTGTTTCCTCTGATGCCAAAATTGACCTCCGTTACGCTTCCTCCACTTTGACCCTTAAGCTTCCTGTCACCTTCGGGTGCAGCTTTACGCCAACCTCATAAACGCCCAGCGCCTTAATCGGCTCAGGGAGCTGTATTTTCTTTTTATCCAGTTCCAGGCCGCACTGCTCTTTCGCAGCCTGCACAATTTCCTTTGAGGAGACGGATCCGAAAGCCTTACCGCCTTCGCCGGACTTCATTTTCAAGGTAACCTCCTTGGTCCCAAGTACCTCAGCCAGCTCCTTCGCCGCTTCAAGCTGTTCCTTTGCCAGCTTGTCCGCATTGGCTTTCTGAAGCTTTAAGTCGTTCTTGTTCTTTGCGTTTGCTTCCACGCCGAGCTTCTTCGGCAGCACAAAATTTCTCGCATATCCGTCGCTGACGTTCACAATCTCACCCTTTTTTCCAAGTGTCTTCACATCTTCCAGTAATATGATCTGCATGGTATTCCACTTCCTTTCCTGTCTTTCGCAGACATGCCGGACACACTCTTTTCCCATCCGTCATGCCTGTCTTTTCTGTGTCTTCATCAGCATGTGCGCATCATCAGTCCGCGTTCAGCTCGCCTTCTTCTATCATGGTGTCCAGCGTTCTCTTGATGCTCACAATGCCTTCCTCTATGGTGCCGTTCTCAAGCTGCGCTCCCGCTATGTTCAGATGGCCGCCGCCCCCCATTCTCTCCATAATGACCTGCACGTTCACCTCGTCGATGGAGCGCGCGCTGATATAGATAATTCCGTTGTATCTGGTGAGAATAAAGCTTGCCCGGATGCCCTTGATATTAAGAAGCTCGTTGGCCGCCTGCGCACCCACCACGGTGGGGCTTGCCACATCCTCCCCCGTACAGACGGATATGGCGTAAAACCGTCTGTAAATTTCCGCCTGACTGACCGCGTCCGCCTTTGCCTTGTATTCCGCCGCATCGTCCCGGAACAGCTTTCTGACGCGGGTCACGTCCGCGCCGTTCCTGCGTAGGAATGCCGCCGCCTCGAAGGTTCTGACGCCTGTCTTTGTCATAAAGTTATTGGTGTCTATCATAATACCCGAGTACATGCAGTCCGCCTCTTCAGACCGAAGCCTCAGGTCATCACTGATGTACTGCAGAATCTCGGACACCATCTCACAGGCCGAAGACGCATAGGCCTCTATATAGGAAAGCGTCGCATTCTCAATAATTTCCGTGCCCTGTCTGTGATGATCCAGCACCACAATGGACTTACACCGCTTCAAAAGCTCGGGGCACTCCGTAATGCTGGGCTTATTGACATCCACCACCACAAGCACTGCGTTGTTGCCCACCGTCTCCAGCGCAAGCTGACTGTTGACAATCATGTCGTCCGCATAGTCATTGTTGTCCCGGAACATCTCAACCATAGGCTGCATGGATGAAGTCACATCGTTTAGGACAATGTGCGCCTTTTTGTCTAATGCCTTCGCAATGCGGTAGATTCCCACCGATGCGCCGAAGCTGTCCACATCCCCCATGCGGTGTCCCATCACATAGACCTCGTCCTTGACGGAAATAATTTCCCGCAGGGCATGCGCCTTTACCCGGGCCTTGACGCGGGTACTCTTCTCCATCTGCTGGCTCTTCCCGCCGTAATAAATCACATTTTCCGGCACCTTCACCACCGCCTGGTCGCCGCCTCGGCCGAGTGCAATATCTATGGCGTTTCTCGCAAACTCATAATTCTGTGCGTAGGACAGGCCGTTTAAACCCATGCCAATACTGATGGTGACCGCCATTTCATTTCCGATGTTGACCGTTTTCACATCCTCCAGAATGTCAAACCGATTCTCCTGCAAGTGGGTTGCCGCCTCCTTGCGCATGATCACCAGATACTTGTCCTTCTCCAGTTTCTTGCAGATGCCGTCCAGCGCTGCAATGTATTTATTTACCTTTCTGTCAATCAGCGCAATCAGCAGGGAGCGTCTGACTTCTTCCACGCTCTCTAACGCCTCCTCGTAATTGTCCAGATAAATGAGTGCGACGGCAAGGGACTGGTCATCCACTTCCTTCAAGGCGATCTGCAGCGCCGTCTCGTCAAACAGATACAGGGCAATCAGATAGCCGTCATAGCCCTGCGCCTCAATAACATCGCTGTTTTCCGCCATTTCTTTCAAGGAGATTTTTTTCAGCTTCGCCACATAATTGCCGTTCTCGTATTCCACCCGGCACTCGATGTCTTCCTCCGTATCCCGCCCCGGAAGGTTGTCCTTCGTAATTGTAGGGAAAAGGGTAGTGACCGACTTGCGATACCCCTTCTCCTGATGGGTAAGCCGCTCAAATGCGATATTCGTCCATATGATTTTTCCCGCATCGTCCAGAAGCGCATGCGGCAGTTCCAGATCCCGCAAAAGCCTTCTCTGAATCTGGCCGTACTGGGTCGCAAAACTGATCAGTTCATTCATAATGACCGGCTTGTTATAGAGCATCATGGATGTGGCGATCGCAAAATAGAAAATTAAAAAAGCGGTCAGCACAAGACCTGCCCGGTAATCCAGCAAATAGACCAGAATATCCACAACCGCAAGTAAAAATCCCAGATATAAGGAGGACTGCAGGTAAGACTTCATCCGCCCTTTTAACTTCACTGTATTTTTCATCTTATTCCTCTTGAAATAGTGTTCCGCCATTTAGAAGTTCTTCTCGCATTAGTATAGCATTTTTTGCCAAATACCGCCACATCAATATATAGAGCTTTTTCGGGAAAAAGCGACACAATGTAGTGGTAGGTGCGGCATCAGCACCCCAAAAAATACTTCTGCACGCAAAAACCGGGCGCCCTAAAGCACCCGGTTTTCTTATTTCTCATATCATGCTTAGTCCTGAACGTAGGGCATCAAAGCCAGATGTCTTGCGCGCTTGATCGCTACTGTAAGCGCTCTCTGGTGCTTCGCGCAGTTTCCTGTGATTCTTCTGGGAAGAATCTTACCTCTCTCGGAGATATATCTGCGCAGCTTGTTGCTGTCCTTGTAATCGATTACATTATCTTTGCCGCAGAATACGCAGACTTTCTTTCTTCTGCGCATGCCTCCCTTTTTCTTCGGGAAATCCGGCCTGTCTGATTTATTAAATGCCATAGTAAACCTCCAATCCCGCGCACTGGGCGCCTTACCTTAATTGAACGGCAGTTCCTCATCAATTCCGTCGGGAATGTTCATGAAGCCATCCCCCGCTGCCATCGGTGCGGATTCTGTTCTGCCTGCCGGCACATAGTCATTGCCAGCCTGCTGGGATGCGTTCTTGCTCTCCGCAAACTCATGATCCTCCACCACCACATCTGTGGTATACACCTTGACGCCATCCTTATTCGTATAGCTCCCTGTCTGGATGCGTCCTGTGACTGCGATCTTCGTACCCTTGTGGAGATATTTCTCAGCAAACTCACCCGATCTCCCAAAAGCTACACAGTTAATAAAATCTGCCGTCTGTTCGTCATTATTGCGATTAAATCTGCGGTCTACCGCCAGCGTATATCTGGCTACCGCCGTCGCGTTCTCACCCTGGGAATATCTTACCTCGGGGTCTCTTGTCAAACGTCCCATCAGAATCACTTTATTCATATAGAATACCTCTTTCTATTTCTCGTCTTGTCTGACGCACAGGTATCTGATGACGTTATCCATGATGCGGATGCGGCTCTCGATCTCGCCGGGAGCTGTGCTCTCAGCCTCAAAGCGGATAAAGTAATAAAAAGCCTCTTTCATCTTCTGTACTTCGTACGCGAGCCTCTTCTTACCCCAGTCGTCAACTTCTGTGATCTTTCCGCCGAACCTCTCTACCAGAGCTTTCACCTTCTCCAGCGTAGCGGCCCGCTCGTCATCTTCAATCTTCGCAGTGACAACAACGGCTAACTCATACTTGTTCATGCTTCTTTACCTCCTTTTGGTCTCTGGCCCCTCTTATCATGAGGAGCAAGGATGTGTGGCTTTACGCCAGTTTAGTATATCACGGGTACTTATGATAACACAGTCCACGGAAATGTGCAAGGAGTTTTGCCGAATAACTCCAGAATTGTCAGTTTCGTACCACACCCCGCACATTTTTCTCCGCTTTCACCCGAGGAATCATAATCTGATGTCCGCAGCCTGTACATTTCAGGCGAAAGTCCGCACCGATCCGCAGCACCTCCCACTCTGAGGAGCCGCAGGGGTGCTGTTTTTTCATTTTTAAGATATCACCGACCTGAATATCCATACTGTCTCCATTCCGAGACTGTCCGCCGCGACTTTTATCGCCATTTCTGTACTGACAGTTCTCACCCTAATCAAGCTGCGAAAAAATCTCCCCAATGCTCCCCTGTACTACCAGGTCAGCGATCCCGTCCCTCGCGGTAGGGGTTTTATTGACAAGCACCAGCTTATTTCCGTTATAATAGTCCAGCAGCCCTGCGGCCGGATAAACGGCGAGGGAAGTGCCACCTACAATCAGCACGTCTGCCTCGCTGATGGCGCGGATAGCGCCCGTGAGCGTGTTCTGGTCCAGCCCCTCCTCATAGAGCACTACGTCCGGCTTAATATCAGCGCCACAGGTGCATTTCGGCACACCCTCGGAATCGGCAATATAGTGGACATCATAAAACTTGTGACAGCTCTCGCAGAAATTGCGCAGGACGGAGCCGTGAAGCTCATATACTTTCTGACTGGCTGCCGCCTGATGCAGTCCGTCAATATTCTGGGTCACCACCGCTTTGAGTTTTCCCTCACGCTCCCACTGGGCCAGCTTTAAATGGGCGGCGTTGGGCTTCGCGTCAAGACAGAGCATTTTATTACGGTAAAACCTATAAAATTCTTCCGTGTTTCTTCTGTAAAAGGTATGGCTGAGTATGGTTTCCGGCGGATAATCATACTGCTGGTTATAGAGACCGTCCACACTCCGAAAATCCGGGATTCCGCTCTCTGTGGACACCCCCGCCCCACCGAAAAAGACGATGTTGTCCGATTCGTTTACCCACTGTCTCAGTTGATCAATCTGCCCCATAAGAATGCCTCCCTTTTAAATGATTTTTTTAATCGTGTTCCCCCAGCCCCAGCCGGTTCACGGCCGAGAAGATTGCCCGCACGGATGCCCTCGTAATGTTGGAGCTGACGCCCACGCCGTAGGTCACACTGCCGCTCTCCGCATCCAACAGATGAATATAGGCCGCTGCCTGGGAATTGGATCCGCTCTGGAGCGCGTGCTCCTCATAGTCCAGTATCTTGACGTTGATATCCAGCGTCTCCTGCAAGCCTCTCTTTACGGCATCAATAGGGCCGTTTCCAACCGCCTCAAAACGTTTCTCCACGCCTTTGTCTGTGTAAACCACAGTTACCTTCGTATCAAATTCGGACTCCGTCTCTTCGCTCAGATCATCCACCCGGAGCCTTCTGAAATGGATGGGTTCTTTCTTCATCAGATATTCCTGGCGGAAGCTTTCCATGATCTGATCCGGGCTTACCTCGCCCTGCTTCTCGGAAATGGCCTGAATGACATTGGCAAATTCCCGGTGCATCCCCTTGGGCAGTTTAAAGCCAAAATAAGTATCCATGACAAAGGCCACACCGCCCTTGCCGGACTGTGAATTGATGCGCACAATAGGCTCATACTCCCTGCCGATATCCGCAGGATCAATGGGAAGATAGGGCACTTCCCAGTATTCCCCGCCCCGTTCCTTCATGGCCTTCACGCCCTTGTTTATGGCATCCTGATGGGAGCCGGAGAAAGCGGTAAACACCAGCTTGCCCGCGTAGGGATGTCTGGGGTGCACAGGAATCTTACAGCATCTCTCATAAATCTCAATGCTCTCGTTCACATGCTCAATGGCAAGTTCAGGATCTATGCCCTGGGAAAACATGTTATAGGCAATATTCAGGATATCCACGTTTCCTGTTCTCTCACCGTTTCCGAAAAGGGTGCCTTCCACACGCTCCGCACCTGCAAGCAGGGCAAGTTCTGCTGTCGCCACCCCGGTTCCTCTGTCGTTGTGGGGATGTATGCTCAGAATGATGCTCTCCCTGTTTTCCAGGTGTTTGTCCATCCACTCAATCCTATCCGCAAAAACGTTTGGCGTTGTCATCTCCACCGTAGAGGGAAGGTTGATGATCATGGGATTTTCCTTAGTCGGCCCCCATTCTCTCTGCACCGCATTGCAGACTTCCAGCGCGTAATCCAATTCGGTGCCGGTGAAGCTCTCGGGAGAGTATTCCAGAATCACTTTGCCCGGGAATTTCGCGGCGTGGCGTTTCACCATCTTCACGCCCTCAACGGCAATGTCTATGATCTCCTCGCGGCCCATCTGGAAGACCACGTCCCTCTGCAGGGTGGAGGTGGAATTATAAATATGCACAATGGCCTGCTTACATCCCTCAATGGACGCAAAGGTGCGCTCCACAAGTTCTTCTCTGCACTGAGTCAGAACCTGTACCACCACATCATCGGGAATCAGCTTCCTGTCCACGAGCTGGCGCAGGAAATCGAACTCAATCTGGCTGGCGGCCGGGAACCCGATTTCGATTTCCTTAAAACCGAGTTTAATCAGATAATTAAAAAACTCAATTTTTTCGGACACGATCATAGGATCAATCAGAGCCTGATTGCCGTCGCGCAGATCCACGCTGCACCAGACAGGGGCTTTCTCAATCTGCTTGTCAGCCCACTCCCTCTCGGGGTAATCCACCACCGGGTTTCTGCGGTATCTCTTATAATTTAACATGACTGCAACTCCTCCCTTTCCATGTTGTCTTTTATACACAGTGTAGCTCGATTCCGCTTCGCTCCATCTCGCTCACGGGCTTTCGCCCTATGCATCCGCAATCCGAAAAAGCCGTCAGCAAGCTGCCGCTTTTTCATCTTACGTCTGCGCACTGCTCATTGCTTACGTGCAAAAACCCCGCTGCATAAAAATACAGCGGGGTCGTCCGAACGTGACATTATTCTCCAAGACCGCTCTCAATTGCATCCACTAATGCCTTGAGAGCTGCTTCCTCATCTTCACCGTCACACACAAACTCGATTTCATCGCCACACTTGACACATGCCCCAAGCACGCTAAGGACACTCTTGGCATTCGCTGTATTTTCACGAAATGTAAAGGTTATCAGAGATTTAAACTGCATCGCTTCCTTACATAGGATGCCTGCCGGTCTTAGATGTAGCCCTGTCGGGTTTTTGATGACTACCTTCTGACTTACCATTGCCTTTTCCTCTTTCTTACATGATACTATGAGTATACCATATTTCTGTATGTTATCTCAAGTCCTACAGCATAATATTCTGTATCAGTTCGGCGAGCTTCTTCGCCTCCTCGGTAATAACCTTCTGGTCTTTCCCCTCAATCATTACCCGGACAAGCGGCTCTGTGCCGGAGGGACGAATCAGTACGCGCCCTTCACCCGCAAACTTTTTGTCCAGAGCGGCGATTGCTTCCGCAATCTCGGGATAATCCATAAATTTTTCTTTTTTGTGGTTGGGCACCTTCGCACCGACCAACGCCTGGGGCATCACTTCCATAATGGAGGCCAGCTCCGAAAGAGGCTTGCCCGTTTCCACGATCACCTGTAAAAGGTGCAGCGCACTTAAGAGACCGTCTCCCGTTGTATTCTCATCCAGGAAAATCACATGGCCGGATTGCTCGCCGCCAAGGCTTGCGCCGATCTCACGCATCCGCTCCAGCACATAGCGGTCACCCACCTTGGTCTGCTCAATCTTGATCTTGTTTTTCTCACCCATCAGGAAAAAGCCGAGGTTACTCATTACGGTTGCGACGATGGTGTTCTTATTCAGCTTTCCCTGAGATTTCATATGATTGCCGACAATGGCCATAATCTGATCGCCGTCCACAATGTTGCCAAGCTCATCCACCGCCAGCAGTCTGTCTGCGTCTCCGTCAAAGGCAAGGCCGAGCTGTGCCTTTTCATAGACAACCCGCGCCTGCAGCTCTTCCATATGGGTGGAACCGCAGTTAGCGTTAATGTTTGTACCGTCAGGATTATTGTGAATGGCTACAACCTCAGCCCCCAGCTCCTTCATGGTCTCCACGGAAGTATAATAGGACGCGCCCTCCGCACAGTCCAGTACAATCTTCATGCCGCGCAGATCCACATTCACGGCTTTCATGGCGTGGTTGATATATTCCTCTCTGGCATCCGTGCGGTACTTGATTTTTCCCACACTTGCACCCGTAGGAAATTTGACGCCCTTCATATCGCTCTTAATCAGCGCCTCAATCTCATCCTCCAGCGCATCAGGGAGTTTGTATCCGTTTCCATCAAAGAATTTAATACCGTTAAACTCTACGGTATTGTGGGAAGCGGAGATGACAACGCCCGCATCCACTTTATATTTTCTGGTAAGATATGCCACCGCAGGCGTGGGAACCACACCCACATACACCGCATTCGCTCCTACGGAACAGACGCCTGCCATCAAGGCATTCGCCAGCATATCTCCCGATATTCTTGTATCACATCCTACCATGATTGTGGGCTTGTGCTCATTCTCTCTGGTCAGGACATAGGCGCCTGCCTGCCCAAGCTGCATCGCCAGAAGGGGCGACAATTCCTCATTTGCAACCCCGCGGACTCCATCTGTACCAAATAATCTGCTCATACATACCTCCGTCTATCGTTTTTTGAAGTCATTCTTACTCTGATATAATGTGCACCCGTACTTCCGTAACGCCCGTCTGTTCGAGATTTCGTCCCTCTACAGAAGCGTTTACGGGCATCCAATAGCTTCCCTCTGTAAACTCTTCCATATCCTCATCAGCCATCCACGTTTCCAAGTCCACCACAGCCGTCACTTCCTCTGCCGTCACTTCATTTAATACTGCAAACAATCCCTTGAAAGTAACACTGCACTCATTTGCCGGCTCTGTGATAACGGCCCTGTAACCTTCGGGAAGACCATCAAAGCGGATTCGTTCCACAGGAATCCGCACAGCGCGCTCACGCTCTGCCTCAATCTTTGCCGTGGCATTGACCCTGCCTACAAAATTATCCTCCACCAGCGCCACGCCGTCGGGCAGATACTGGGTGATATCCACAAGCACGGTCACATCCTCAGACGCATCAGTCACATCGAGTACACCTGCAGGAATGACAACCGCCTCCACATTTTCCAATAGCTTCGATTTGCCCGCCACCATAACTGACCCTTTGCTGAAGGTTACCTCGCCGGTAAATTGAAAACCGTCCCCGGGCGTTCCAGTCACCTCACAGGTGAGAGGCAGTACCTTGCGTTCCAGAATTTCTACGCTGACACGCACCTTTGAAATGCTTTTTTCGATATTTTCCGCAATGATTTCCTTTCCGTTCTCATCATAAAGGCGTACTTCGGAATCCGTACTGATATCGTTTGAAAACCCGGAAATATCGACTTCCGCCTGCGCCTTGCTGACTTGTGAGATAATGGACTGTGGACCGGAAATGCGGATCAGGTTCTGATCCGTGGTGACTTTTCCAACCACATATCCTTCACGGACTTCTCCCGTAGTAATGGATTTTACCGGAAGGGATCTGTCCCGTTTTTCCTCAATGCTAAGGCGCACACTGTCGATGTTGCCGCGTATGCTGTCCAGTTTGTCGCTGTATTTATTTGTAGAAAGCTTGATCGCCACGGTATCTACGCTGGTCAGGTCGTTGACATCCGCCACTGCCACGATATTGCTCTTGTCCAGAGAATCAATAATGGATCGCGGCGCGGAAATCGTGACCACGTCAATCATATCCGTGCCGTCCAGCACCTCGTAAACCTGCCCTCTTTCGGTTATCAAATTCGCGTTTTTGATAGTAACCGGCACATCCGTCACGCGATAGGTGCTTATGGGATCATTTATATTCGTAACGACCAGCCAGAGAACTGCCGCGCTGAGAAAGGAGGCGATTTTTAAGCCCCAGTTCCGGGTAAGCTTATTCTTCATTCTTAGCCCCTGCCTTTCCTATGCTCTTGCCCTTAAAAAGCTTGCGCTTCTTCTCCTCCATCGGTTTATCCTGAATTTCTAAAAGTCTTTCCTTTAATCTCCCGGCATCCAGACTTCGTTCAAGCGCACCGCCATAAGCAACGCTGATCTTGCCTGTCTCCTCGGACACGATCACCGTCAGGGAGTCCGTGACCTCAGAAATACCCACACCCGCCCGGTGCCTGGTTCCCAGATCCTTACTGAGAGCCATGTTGTCTGACAACGGCAGATAGCATGTGGCGGACACGATTCTGTTCCCTCTTACAATGACTGCGCCGTCATGGAGGGGAGTATTGTGCTCAAAAATATTGATAAGGAGCTGACTGGAAATAATACCGTCCACGTCGATACCTGTTCTTTCATATTCCTTGAGGGACTGCTCATGCTCAATGACAATGAGCGCGCCCGTCTTCACCTTTCCCATCTCCACGGAAGCCTTTACGATCTCATTCACCGTACGGTCGGAAAACCGTCCCGTCTCCCGCTTGTTGGAATCCAGAAAAGAGGCGACGAAATTTTTCCGCCCCAGCTCCTCCAGCGCAGAACGAAGCTCCGGCTGCAGGACTACTACGAATGCCGTAGCGGCAATACTGATAATATTGGGAACGATCCAGAGAATCGTGTTCATCTTACAGAGGGCGGCAATCACGATAAACACCATAATTACAATAACACCCTTTAAGAGCGCCCAGGCCCTCGTATTTTTGATCCATACGAGAATATGGTAAGCCACAAAAGTCAGAATGGCAATTTCCGCCACATCGTTCCAATGCATCGTAGGCATGTGCAGTCTCGCGAGATAGACGCCAATCCAGCTATTCAGTTGTTCCATCTCTCCATCACCTGCCTTCTGTGTCATTTTCAAAGCTGCCGGACGAGTCTGCGGCTCTCTTATCCGGGCAGTCAGCAGCCCGGTTTATGAATGGTGTGTCGGTCTGGTACTTCTTCCGGTACCGCTTCGCGTAGAGCTGATCTGCTTCACCTTTTTATCTGGTTTTGCCACGGTGACCTTCGGCACAGCCTTAACATAATAATAATACTCATCGTCCTCAAACTGAACCTTTTCTGTTCGACTGTAATCTACATAAAACACAAAAAACTGCAGCACAAGCGCAAGCAGGAAGGAGATAACCGTCCCCAAAATCACACTGATCAGAGGCTGGTTTATCTCAAAAATCAAGTCTCCCACCAGAAGCACCATGATGTTCACCACCGCACCGGCCGTCATGGCAATCGTCCACGCGTAGTCAATGCTCAGACGCCGCAGAAGATAAACGACAATCACTGTCATGGCAAAAGCCGCAATCGTCACAACCATCTCCCGGTTTTTCATCAGTCCGTCAATAATAAACTTAAACTTGGCCGCTGTCTCCTCATCCGCCATGGCTGCAATTACTGTCGCATTCTGCGTTACATAATGGATCATGTAGTAGACCATCACACCGCAGGCAACGGAGACAGCCGATGTGGGCGCGCCTACCAGTCCCATGGATATGGGAATTACATAAGGTATGCGCAAAAGGAAGCAAAGCGGCAGAAGCACCACAACAACTGTATCCTTCGGTGAAAACCGCAGATACAGCAAAAAGAGCAGAAGAAAACCCGCACCGATTACCGCAGCGCATTCCATGCTAAAGGTGTAGAGATGCAGAAGCACGAAAACAGCACTCATCAGAACAATAAAGTTCATCGGCATGAAAGAGCACATAAGCGCCACAATCAGCACCACTGTCATTCTGTCAATCGTCTCCATATAACCCAGTCTGGAATTGATCAGCACAAGGGTTATCAGCGCCAGAAGAAACTTCAGGAGCGGCGTGATATACACCTCGTATTTGCTGTATATGGTCATAAGTACCTGTTTTGCAACCAGTAAAGTAGTCATTGTAAATTAGTCCCTTTATCCGTTCTTGTAACTGTTCCATATCTGCACAGTTACCCGTTCCTCTCATTTTTGTACATGGCTGAGAGCTTGTGCAGATTCATATAGTATGCACGCAGACTCTTGCTCGCCCTGCTGTATCTGACCGCATATATCCCATAAGAGATGAGTGCGTACGCCCCCACCGTCCCCAGATACAAGAAAAGAACATTCTTGGCAAATTCCAGGAGATCCATCTTATAAATCTCCGTCATAAATATTTCAAAATCATAAAAAATGTACATGGCAAAAACCACTACAAATGCGATGGTTGCACTTATAATGGATTTAAGCACCTGCCAGCCTATATAGTCGTTCCGAAAATAACTGCCGATAGCCAGACATTTTTTCCCCTCATGGGCTTCGTAAGACGCCATCTTTGTCATCAGAACGACTCTCTCTTCATTTAACATACCTGTCTCCAATTTTCAGTCAAAATATCAGTTCAGGAAACGCATCTTGGGATTTTCCTTGGTATCCTTTTTCTTCTGCACCTTGATCGGTTCAGGTTTTTTGATGCTGGCGCCCAGCTCGTTGGCCATACTGTTTTTGCACTTACCGCAGAAACGCCCGGATAAAATAGCCGCGCCGCAGTTCTCACAGGAAAGTGTAACCCCCGACTCCGCAGAAAGTTCCAGCCGCTCTTCCCGGAGCCACTGATGAATCTGGTTCGTGGAAACGTCACAGGCTTCCGCTACCTGCTGGATGCCGGCATGCCCATTGTCCTGAATGTACTTCTTTACTTCCTGAAACTTCTCCTCCAGTTTCTCGCGGCATGCCATACAAATCGGCGGTCCGGAGACATAATTAAAAAGATTTCCGCACTTTCTACAATTCCTTACGTTCATATCTTACCTCCCTGAGATATATTTTCCCGTCATACCCCGCTGCCGATAGCCAGAGATATGAAATAAATTCGTTCTACACCCGCTTTCTTAAACTCGCGGCACACGGCATCTATGGTACTGCCCGTCGTGTAGATGTCATCCACAATGATAATTATATTTAATTCTACATCATTATAACGCATTTTGAAAGCCTTTTTCAAATTATTTTGCCTTTCGGCGGCTGACAGTTCTTTCATGGGCACGGTTTTCTTTGTTCTTTCTATCAAATCAGAGCGCACAGGGATGCCCGTGCACGCGGAAAGTTCCTCCGCGAGCACCTGCGCCTGATTATATCCGCGTTTTTTCAACCTGCTCTTGTGAAGTGGCACAGGCACCAGTGCGTCTGCCTTGCAGGAAGCAATAAAAGCTCCTAAATGATCCGCCATACAGGAGGCATAACAGGCGGCATACTCCCGTCTGCCGCGATACTTGAAACGGGCGATCGATGCGGAAATACTCCGATAGGAGAAAAGCGCCCGGCCGCTGTCGAACAGATGCGGATGAGCGGTACAGTCGGCACAGTATTCTTTTTCACTGTTTCCGATATGCTTGCCGCATTTTAAGCAGTACGGCGGTTCAATGTAGGAAAGCTTTGATGTACACTCGCTGCATACAAGCGCATGCCATGGTTTGACGGGTTCGTCACAGACAGGGCATCGACGGGGAAACAGAAGCGTGATGACTGTGTCTGCCGTCGCACGCAGACAAGCCTTCACATCAATACGCGAAGTGAGATATGTGTTCATAGACGTGTCCTTTCCGATGTGAATGGGCAGGCTTTTGCCTGCCCGGATCCGGCCGCAAAGCCGTTGTGACATTAGTTCTCGATCTGTATCGAGCGGATCTGATCAAGGAATCCGGTGTATCGGTGGTTTTCCCGGTTATTTTCTACCATTTCCGACAGGGTAGCGCGACTGCCCAGAATGGTGACGCACGCCTTCGCGCGGGTGATCCCTGTATAGAGGAGGTTTCGGTTAAAAAGCATATGGGGACCCGTCAGAAGCGGCATAATCACGGCAGGGTATTCACTGCCCTGGGATTTATGTATGGTGACCGCATAGGCCAGCTCTATTTCGTCAAGTCCCGAGTAGGGGTAAGTAACCCGCCTGTGTTCATCAAATTCCACCACCACTTCACGCGCATACTCGTCAATCGTGCGGATCACGCCGATATCCCCGTTAAAAATTCCCATTCCCTGATCAATCGGAATGTTGTAGCGGCTCACAACTTCCCACGCAAGCTGGTAATTATTCTTGATCTGCATCACCTTGTCACCTTCTCTAAAAAGGGTGTCGCCGGACTGGCACTCACGCTTTTTGTCGTCCGGGGGATTCAGATATCTCTGCAGAATGCCGTTTAGCGTCTCCACACCCAGCTTCCCCTTCCGCATAGGCGTGAGCACCTGAATATCATAGGGCGTCGCGTCCACATAGCGTGGCAGTTTTTCCAGAATCAGTTGAATCATATGTTTGTATATGACATTTGTATCGTTTCTTTCCAGAAAGAAAAAATCTCTACTTTTATTGTCCAGAACCGGATCCTCCCCGGCATGGATTCTGTGGGCATTCAGGACGATATCGCTCTCTTTTGCCTGCCGGAAAATCTTTTCAAGCGCTACGGTCTGAAATGCGCCGCTTTTGATGAGATCAGAGAGCACCTGTCCCGGCCCGACGGATGGCAGCTGGTTCACATCCCCCACCATAATCAGACGGGTTCCCACGGAAACTGCTTTTAAAAGCGACTGAAAGAGAAAAATATCCACCATGGACATTTCGTCCACAATGATCACATCCGCCTCCAGCGGATTTTCTTCGTTGCGCTCAAAGCGCGCGGCCTTCCCCTCCAGAGCAGCCGCCCCGGAAAGTTCCAGAAGCCGGTGGATTGTGCGGGATTCATAACCCGTCGCCTCGGTCATTCGCTTGGCTGCCCGGCCCGTGGGAGCCGCCAGACTGATATCCATGCCCTGGGAGAGAAAGTAGCGGATGATCGCATTGATGGTGGTAGTCTTGCCCGTGCCCGGGCCGCCCGAAAGGATGAACACACCGTTTCTGATGCTCTCCAGAACGGAACGTTTCTGCAGGCTGTCAAGAACAATGCCAAGATCCGCCTCCACCTGATCTATTTTTTGCAGCAGCGCCTCCTCCTCGGCAGGAAGAAGTTCTTCCGATATATTCAAATCATGCAGCATCCGCGCGCAATTTAATTCGGCATAATAGAAGGTGCTTGCATATACCCTGCATTCCCGCGAAGGCTCGATACTGTCCGCAACAGGAACATATTTGATTACCAGCTTTTTATCCATGGCCAGATTCTGGAGCTGCGGTTCCATCAAAGACGGCTGGATTCCCAGAAGTTCCCCCGCCTCGGCAAGCAGTCTGTCCGCAGGAAGATAACAATGCCCCTCTCCGCCCGCCTGCTGCAGAGTGTAGAGCAGGCCGCTTCTGATGCGGTAATCCGAGTCTGTGTGAATGCCGATCTTTTCCGCAATCTCATCCGCAATGCGGAAGCCAATGCCCTGAATGTCCTCCGCCAGCCGATAGGGATTTTCTTTCATAATGCCATAGAGCCCCATCCCATATGCCTCATAAATGCGCAGCGCAAGCGTATTGGAAATACCGTACCCCTGCAGAAAGGTCATGGCGTCCCTCGCATCCCTCTTCTCGTAAAGGGATGCCGCAATTTCCCGGGCCTTGCGAAGGCTGATTCCTTTTACCTCCGCCAGCCGTTCTGGCTCCTCTTCAATGATACGGTAAGTGTCAGCGCCGAATGCTTTGATAATACGCTTCGCAAGCGCCTCCCCCACACCTTTTACCGCGCCGGACGAAAGATACCTCTCCATGCTGATCTCATCGCTGGGAGGCAGGATTTTATATTGCTCAATTTTGAACTGTTTTCCGTACAACTGGTGTTGGATATATTCGCCCCGGGCCTCAATCATCTCACCTTGATCCATGGTTTTAAAAAAACCCACGCAGGTAAGCTCGTCCTCCTGTGTGAGAAGATTTAATACCGTATATCCATTGTCTTTGTTGCGGTAAATAATGTGATCAATAAATCCTTTGACTGTTTCCATAGAATACCTGTGTGATATAGAATAGCAATCCGAAATCGGGTGCGCCGGCACCCGATTTTTATTTTATAAGAAATTGCGACAGCAGCGACAGTTTTTAGGAAATGCCGTAGTTGATCTTCGCCTGCTCATATAACATCTGCGCAAGAGAATTAGAACCCTGCGTCGCGGTCTGCTCGGAAATCTGCTGGATCACCGTATCTTTAAAATAATCCACCATATTGGAAGCGTAGCCGTCCTCGTCCTCTCCGAAAATATCTACAGTTTTCTGCATTTCCTTATAGACCTGTTCCCACAGATACGCTTCAAACTGCTTGCAGGCGTCAAAGAGGGCGTCGTCCTCTTTCTCCTTCGCCGCTTTGTCTGCGCTCTGCAGATTCTTCTGAAGATTCTCTGTCGCCACGCGGCTTGAATCGGTCATGTAATTCGTGTATGCAGATAAATTGGTTAAATCGTTCATATACTTTCTCCCTGTATGCTCATGCGGCATGCACCCTGTTAACTGCGCAGTGCCCCGCCGTGCCCATTCGCCAGTCGCTTGGCGCCTTGCGAATGCGGTCTGTCGCCCTATAAAAGTGCGCCTGTCCAGCTTGCCGCATGCAAGCATGCGCAATCTGTTCAGTCACCCTTTTGCACGGCTCTTAGCGTTTCAAGTTGTTAGCTACTTCCAGCATGGAGTCGGAGGTGGTGATGGACTTGGAGTTCATCTCGTAAGCGCGCTGCGCTACGATCAAGTTTACCATCTCATTTGCCACCTGTACGTTAGAACCCTCCAGATAGCCCTGGATAATTCTGCTTCTCTGTATCCCGTCCGTCGTATTCTCATTCAAAACACGGCCACTTGCATCTGTCACTGCAAAGAGCGTATCTCCCACTCTCTTTAAGCCACCGGGGTTGTTAAACTGGTAAGTACCGATCTGTATGCCGATGGGCTGCGGATTATTCTGTGCATCAGGATAGCAAATCTGTCCATCCTCTGTAATCGAGAGATTACTTGCTATGTAACCTGCATCGGTGACGATGGCACGGCCTTCGATATCCAGCACAGGAAGTCCGTCTGCGTTCGTCAGCGTCATACGGTTGTTGGCACCGATCGCCCATGTAAAATCACCGTTTCTCGTATAAAAGATCTGTCCGTCCTCCCCACGCAGTGCAAAGAAGCCGTCGCCCTCGATTGCAAATGAAGTGTCGGAAGCGGAGTCCAGAAGACTGCCCTGCGTGAAAATCTGATTAATCGAAGCGGTGCGGACACCCAGACCTACCTGAGAGGTCGTCGGTTTCGGATCACCGTTCGCCGTCGTCGTAATGGATTGCAGATTCTGATACAGGAGGGACTTAAACTGCGCCACCTGCGCCTTATACCCTACGGAATTGACGTTTGCGAGGTTATTCGCTATCGTGTCTACATTTGTCTGCTGTGCATTCATGCCGGTTGCTCCCGACCATAAACTCCTAACCATAGTATTCTCCTTTACACGCTTTCTCTATTTCCTATCTCTTATATTTTACCGTTCTGCGTTACCGCCTGCTCTAATGTATCATCGTAGGTCGTGATGACTTTCTGGTTGCTCTCATACTGCCGCTGCAAAGTAATCATATTAACCATCTCCGTCACCACAGAAATATTTGACATTTCCAGATATCCCTGATGAATCTGTGTATTTACTCCCGTCTCCCCACGGTCGAGCTCCACTGCGCCCTCCACAGGCTGGAAAAAGTTCTCACCGAAGCGCTCCAGATAATTATAATCCTCAAAATCGGTAATACCGATAGTTGCCACCGCAGCGCCGTCCTGTACAATCGTGCCGTTTCGGCTGATACTTATGGGAAGAGCAGGATCCATCTGGATCCGCTGTCCGTCCTCATCCAGCACATAGTCACCGTCCTGTGTCTGCAAAAACCCCTGCTGGTTCATGGTGAAATTACCGTCTCTTGTGTATTTGGTGGAAGTCACCCCCGCCTTATTTGTGTACTCTATCGCAAAAAAACCTCTGTCGGAAAGCGCCAGATCAAGTGTATTACCTGTTTCCTTAATAGGCCCCTCAGAATAATCCACATAATTTTCGCCGATCTTTACACCCAGATTCAGTCCCGTTTTTCTGACGCGCCGTTCCATGTAATTCTCATTCAGCGGATTGTTTGCCTCCGCCTGATCTATCGCCCTATTCGTCGCCATTGGCCTTGGAAGATTCCCCGGCTCCGACAAATCCTTAATCTTATAGGCAAGCACCGTGTCAAACGCTTCGCTTGTGGTGCCCTCTTTCTTAAACCCGTTGGTCGTAGCATTCGCCAGATTGTTCGTCAAGACATCCATCCGATGCTGCTCATTCAACATGCCTGTATAGGCGGTGTACAAACCTTTTAACATACTGCTCTTCCTCCATATATGCCGGCAATACCCGTATTTGGGCCGGAAATTCTTTTCGCCTTAGTCTTCGCGGTATCCTGCCAAAAATTCTACATATTTTCCTGTGCCGATCGCCACAGCCGTCATCGGATCCTCCGCCGTCATGGTGTTAATGCCGGTTTTGGCTGCGATCAGATCCTCCAGTCCGCGAAGCAGACTACCGCCGCCGGTCAGAACGATACCGCGATCCGCAATATCCGCTGCCAGCTCCGGGGGGGTCTTTTCCAGCACGCTGTGTATTGTCTCCACGATCTGCACGGTTGTCTCATGCAGCGCTTCCTCCGTCTCCTCAGAGGAAACCTTGACGGTTCTTGGAAGACCGGTCACCAGATTTCGTCCTCTCACGTCCATGTAATCTACCTCGGGACGCTTGAACGCGGAGCCGATCTTTATCTTCAAGTCTTCTGCTGTCCGTTCGCCGATCAGCAGATTATGTTTTTTACGCATATAACGCACAATCGCCTCATCAAAATCGTCACCTGCGATCTTGATGGAAGCGCTGACCACCGTGCCGCCAAGGGAAATCACCGCGATGTCAGAGGTACCGCCGCCGATATCCACGATCATGTTTCCACAGGGCTTGGAAATGTCAATGCCCGCACCAATAGCTGCTGCGATCGGCTCCTCAATGATGGAAACCTCCCTCGCGCCCGCCTGATAGGTCGCATCCTCCACGGCCTTCTTCTCTACCTCTGTCACGCCGCTTGGCACGCAGACCGCAATGCGCGGCTTTCTGAACGTCTTTTTACCCAGAGCTTTCTGGATAAAATACTTCATCATTTTTTCGGTTACCTGGTAATCGGAGATAACACCCTGTCTCAAAGGTCTTACCGCCACAATATTGCCCGGCGTTCTGCCGAGCATAAGGCGCGCATCCTCCCCGATTGCCTTGATTTTATTCGTGTCCCTGTCAAAAGCGACTACCGAGGGCTCCTTCAACACAACGCCCTTGCCTCTGATATATACTAAAATACTGGCTGTGCCAAGATCTATACCGATATCTGTAAACTGCATTTACCTTTGTTCCCCTTCCCGAGAATATACCATATGGCCGCTTATTTTCTACTGCGGCTACTATATTATACCCTCATCGAATCGGTTTTTCAAAGGTTTTTATAAATTTTTTTCAAAAAAGTAAGAAACGCCAAAAACAGAACGGTTCCTTCCGTTCTGATTTCAGCATCCATGCCCTTTATTTTATTATCGGATGAAATGGCAGAAATGTTTACCCGTTACTATATTTCTTGCGAAAAAAAGTTGTCCCAGTTTTTTCCATCTGTGTTATACTACAAAGTGCCTGGAGACAGCCGCTTAGCTGCATCCACGGTATCATTGCACGGCCCGGGCCCTTACAGGCAGACCCGGCTGTAATAATCAAAGGAGTGATCTAACCATGAAGTCACAGGCAGAATTACAGGCAAAACTTAGAGAAATCGACCATAAAGGCTATAAAGCCTACAAAGTGTTAGAGGGGGAATATGATTTTGGGGCATACCGTCTCTGGATCGACCATGTGCAGGGAGATCCCTTCGCTTCGCCCTCCCGTGTGCGGATTGTCTACCGAAATCAGGGAAATATTCCCGTTTCCTATTTTGAGAGCAGGCACCGCCGTATCGCAGTGGAAGATTATCTGCTGCGCAGTCTTCACCGCTTCCTAAGAAACGGCGACGGCAGGGCCGCAAAAGGCTCCGGCAAAAGCGGGCTGGTGACAGCCTGCCGGACCGGGCAGGAAATTTTGGAAACCACTGCCATGCATATCGGCAAAGATGTGATTGAGGCCCGCATCGAAGTAGGTTTTCCCGCATTCGGACGTACCATCGCGGCAGGGGAACTGGCGCAGATTTTATTCCATCTGCTTCCCGATCTGGCACAGCAGGTCTTTAAGCTGAATCCCCGCATGAAGCAGGATCTGGACAAGGTAACGGCGCTGGCGGACGACCAGCAGTTTATCCGTCAGGCCCTGCCGCAGCACGATCTTGCCGCCTTTGTGGCGGACGGCTCCATTCTGCCGAGAGAAAGCGGTGTTTCCCAGAGGCCCATGCGGGACGCGGTTGTGTTTAAAAGCCCGGAATCCCTTGCCGTCACTCTGGATCTTCCCCACCGCGGACAGGTGCGGGGCATGGGTATCCGCCACGGCATCACAGTGATTGCCGGGGGTGGTTTCCACGGAAAATCTACCTTATTAAAGGCTTTGGAGCGCGGCGTCTACAACCACATTTCGGGGGACGGCAGGGAACTTGTGATCACCGACGAGACTGCCTTTAAGCTGCGGGCCGAGGAACACCGCTGCATCCACGAGACAGATATTTCCATGTTTATCAACAACCTCCCCATGAAATCGGACACCACCCGTTTTCAGACGGAGAACGCCAGTGGCAGCACATCCCAGGCCGCCAATACGGTGGAGGCGCTTGCCAGCGGCAGTACGGTGCTTCTGATTGACGAGGACACTTCAGCCACCAACTTTATGGTGCGCGACGGGCGCATGGCCCGGCTCGTCTCCGATGAAAAAGAACCAATCACGCCCTTTATCCGCAAGATACGGAGCCTCTACCAGGATCTTGGCATTTCCACCATTCTGGTGGCGGGCAGTTCCGGCGACTATCTTTCGGTTGCCGACACGGTTCTGCAGATGGACTGCTATGAGACAAAGGACGTAACCGCCCGGGCAAAGGAGCTGGCTGTCGAACTGACGGAAGAGAACGTAAAAAAGACAGACTGGCTGAAAAAGACAGTCCGCACAAAGCGGGTTGAAAAGGCGAAGGTGCACGGCTGGGACACGATCAGTCTTGACAGGAACGAAATTGACCTGCGCTATCTGGAACAGATCGTGGGGGAGAGCCAGACCGCCGCTCTCGCTTACATTTCGCAGTATGTTCTGGAACGGCTGGCCAACGGAAAGAAAACCCTTCCCCAGCTTACCGAGGAAGTATTTGCCAAACTGGAGAAGGAGGGCATTCTTTCCCTGACACCGAAAAACTATGGGGCCGGTCCGGCTGCCTATGTAAGGCGGCAGGAGATTCTGGCCTGTCTGGCAAGGTATCGGATGCTGTAACCGTTACGTTAATCGAGTAGGGAAGAACCATCTTCCCCTCCTCGGCGCGCGACCCGTGCGCCGCCTTAGCGGCATACTTCCTCTGCACGGGTCTGCACATTAAAACCGGCAGGGACGAGGTTGTCTCTGCCGGTTTTGGGTGTCATGTATGATCCGCCGCTTTCTCAAGCATCTTCTTAATATAGATTCCCGTGTAGGATTCTTTTATTTTAGTGATCTGCTCGGGTGTGCCTGTGCCAACCACCGTGCCGCCGCCTTCGCCGCCCTCCGGGCCCATATCTATGATATAGTCGGCGGTCTTGATCACGTCCAGGTTGTGCTCGATGACAACCACGGTATTTCCACCTTCCGCCAGTTTATGGAGAATATCCACCAGCTTGTGAACATCCGCAAAGTGGAGACCCGTGGTAGGCTCATCCAGAATGTAAATGGTCTTGCCCGTGCTCCGCTTGGAAAGCTCCGTGGCCAGCTTGATCCGCTGAGCCTCGCCTCCCGAGAGTGTAGTGGACGGCTGTCCCAGTTTCACATAAGAAAGACCCACATCATTCAGCGTCTCTATCTTTCTGCGGATGGACGGCAGATTCTCGAAGAAGGGAACCGCTTCTTCCACCGTCATATCCAGCACGTCAAAAATGCTTTTCCCTTTATACTTTACTTCCAGTGTCTCCCGGTTGTAACGCTTGCCGCCGCAGACTTCGCAGGGCACATAGACATCCGGCAGGAAATGCATTTCTATCTTAATGATGCCGTCTCCGCCACAGGCCTCACATCGCCCGCCCTTCACGTTAAAGCTGAACCGGCCCTTCTTGTAGCCCTTCGCCTTGGCATCCGGGGTGCCCGCGAACAGATCCCGGATCTGATCGAAAACGCCTGTGTAGGTAGCCGGATTGGATCGGGGCGTTCTGCCAATGGGAGACTGGTCGATATTGATCACTTTATCAAGCTGCTCTATGCCCAAAATTTCCTTATGCTTTCCGGGAATACAGCGCGCCCGGTTCAGATCCCTTGCCAGATGTTTGTAGAGGATTTCATTGACAAGAGAGCTTTTCCCCGATCCAGACACACCTGTAACACAGGTCAGAATGCCTGTCGGAAACTTTACGTCTATTTTCTTTAAATTGTTCTCTTCCGCACTCTTGACCGTAAGCCAGCCAACGGGCTTTCTGCGCATTTTCGGTATCGGAATCTGCAGTTTTCCGCTCAGATACTGTCCTGTGACGGATTCCTCAATCTGCATGATTTCCTCTGCCGTTCCCTGGGCCACGACCTCGCCGCCCCGGCTGCCCGCGCCCGGTCCGATATCCACGATATGGTCCGCCGCCAGCATGGTGTCCTCATCATGCTCCACCACAAGCAGGGTATTTCCCATATCGCGCAGATTTTTCAGCGCGGCAATCAGTTTGTCATTGTCCCGCTGATGAAGCCCGATGCTCGGCTCGTCGAGAATATAGCAGACGCCCACCAGCCCCGATCCGATCTGGGTGGCCAGGCGAATCCGCTGGGATTCTCCGCCGGAGAGGGAGCCTGTGGCCCTGGAGAGGGACAGATATTCCAGCCCCACTTCCATCAGGAAACCGACTCTGGCGCGGATCTCCTTCAGGATACGCTTACCGATCAGCTCCTGTTGTTTCGTCAACTGCATGTCACCGATAAAAGCATGCAGTTTTGCGATAGATATAGATGTTATTTCGTATATATTCTTATCGCACACCGTTACAGCGAGGGATTCCTTTTTCAGACGCATCCCCTTACATTCCTTACAGGGAATGATGCGCATAAAGCTCTCATACTCCTGTTTGCTCCAATCGGAGCCGGTTTCTCTGTATCGGCGCTCCACATTTTTGATCACACCTTCAAAAGTCACCGGGTAGACTCCGCTGCCGCGCTGTCCCTCATAGTGCACATTCACCTGCTTGTCCGTGCCGTAAAGAATGAGATCCTGCACTTTCTCGGGCAGTTCCCCGAAAGGCGTCTGCAGGCTGAACTTAAATTCTTTCGCGAGGGCTTTCAGAATCGCGTTGGTAAAGCTTCCCTCCGCGCCGCTGGACTGCCAGCCGAGAACCGCGATCGCGCCGTCTTCCAAGCTCACGCTTTTGTCGGGTATCATCAGATCCACGTCAAACTCCATTTTATAGCCCAGGCCGAAACAGCCGGGACACGCGCCGAAAGGATTGTTGAAGGAAAAGCTTCTCGGCTCGATCTCGCTGATACTGATGCCGCAGTCGGGGCAGGCAAAGCTCTGGCTGAACTGAATGGGATCCCCGCCAATAACGTCCAAAGTCATCAGCCCCTCCGCCAGGGCAAAGACGTTTTCCACGGAATCCGTCAACCGCCGCTCAATGCCGCCTTTTACCACAAGACGATCCACCACGATTTCGATGTTATGTTTGATGTTTTTCTCCAGCTTAAAGTCCTCGGCTTCCTCCGTCAGATCATACAGATTTCCGTCCACGCGCACCCGCACATAGCCGCTGCGTCTGGCTCTCTCGAAGATTTTCGCATGTTCTCCCTTGCGCCCCCGCACCACAGGCGCAAGAAGCTGAATTTTCGTGCCTTCTGGCAGTTCCATCACCTGATCCACGATCTGGTCCACCGTCTGCTTCTTAATTTCCTTGCCGCAGTTCGGGCAGTGAGGAATACCGATACGGGCATACAGCAGACGGAAATAGTCGTAAATCTCCGTCACCGTGCCGACCGTGGAGCGGGGGTTGCGGTTCGTCGATTTCTGGTCGATGGAAATGGCCGGGGAAAGTCCTTCAATCCGTTCCACATCCGGCTTCTCCATCTGCCCCAAAAACTGCCTCGCGTAGGAGGAGAGCGATTCCATGTAACGCCGCTGACCCTCCGCGTAAATCGTGTCGAATGCAAGCGAAGACTTACCCGAACCAGATAATCCCGTGAGCACCACAAACTCATTGCGGGGGATATCCAGATCGATTCCTTTCAGATTATGTTCGTTAGCGCCGCGAATTTTGATGTAGTCGCGCGGACGCATTTTTATATTTTCAGACATGTCATCATACCTCTTGTTTTATCGTTTTGTTTCTTATACATAAGTTCCTTTATTTCCGCAAGCAGTGAATCCGGCGCCGTGCTTGCACGGGCATTTGGCGAATGCCGCGAGGGGCAGATACCTTTTTCACTACTTATCAAAATCCCGCAGTCTGGTTTTTAATTCCACCATCCTGTCACGCAGCTCTGCAGCCGCCTCGAAATTCAAGTCCGCTGCCGCCCGCTTCATCTGCTTCTCCACTTCCTTGACCAGCTTTTCCAGCTCTTCCCGGCTCATGGATTCCGGATCCTTCTCAAACCGCTGCTCTTCCTTCGCGATGGTCTTGGAAATACTGATCAGATCGCGCACCGCCTTCTGTATCGTCTGCGGTGTGATGCCGTGCTCCTCATTGTAAGCCTGTTGAATTTTACGGCGGCGGTTGGTTTCTGTGAGCGCCACGTTCATGGAATCTGTCATGTCGTCCGCGTACATAACGACGTGCCCTTTGGCGTTTCTGGCCGCCCTTCCTATGGTTTGGATCAGGGAGGTGGCGGAGCGCAGGAACCCTTCCTTGTCCGCATCCAGTATGGCCACCAGCTCAATCTCCGGGATATCCAGTCCCTCTCTGAGCAGGTTGATCCCCACCAGAACATCAAACACGTCAAGACGCATATCACGGATGATCTCCGCCCGTTCCAGCGTATCAATATCCGAGTGCAGATACTTGACCCGGATGCCCACATCATTCATGTAGTCCGTCAGATCCTCCGCCATCCGCTTAGTGAGTGTGGTTACCAGCACCTTGCCTTTATCCGCAACTACCTTATTAATCTCCGAAATGAGATCGTCAATCTGGCCCTCCACAGGACGGACATCCACCTCGGGATCCAGCAGCCCCGTAGGACGAATAATCTGCTCTGTGCGGAACAGCTCATGCGCCGCCTCGTAGTCCGAAGGTGTTGCCGAAACGAAAAGCATCTGGTCGATATGGCTCTCAAATTCTTCAAAGCAGAGCGGTCTGTTATCCAGCGCAGAGGGCAGGCGGAACCCATAATCCACCAGCGTATTCTTGCGTGATCTGTCCCCTGCAAACATCCCGCGGATCTGCGGAATCGTCATGTGGGATTCGTCTATAATAATCAAAAAATCATCCTTAAAATAATCCAGCAGTGTGAAGGGCGGCTCTCCCTCTGCCATACCGTTTAAATGTCTGGAATAATTCTCGATCCCGGAACAGAAACCCGTCTCCCGAAGCATCTCCACATCGAAGTTGGTCCGCTCCGAAATACGCTGCGCCTCCAGAAGCATGTCCTCACCCTTAAAATATTTCACCCGTTCTTCCAGTTCCTGCTCTATCACCTTGCAGGCTGCATGGATCTTCTCCTGCGCCACTACATAGTGGGAGGCCGGAAAAATCATCACATGTTCCAGAACCGCGTGCACCTGCCCTGTCAGCGGATCCGCCTCCGTAATCCGATCAATCTCGTCCCCGAAAAACTCCACGCGGATCAAATACTCGCCGCCCTGTGCCGGGCAGATTTCCAGCACGTCACCCCGCACCCGGAAACAGCAGCGGTCTAAATCCATATCGTTTCTGTTATACTGCATCTCTATCAGCCCGCGGATCACCTCGTCCCGGTCCTTCATCATGCCGGGGCGCAGGGACATACTCATGCCCGCGTACTCCTCGGGACTTCCCAGACCATAAATACAGGATACGCTGGCAATGACCACCACATCCCGCCGCTCCGTCAGGGAAGCGGTCGCGGAAAGCCGCAGCTTGTCAATCTCGTCGTTGATGGAGGAGTCCTTCGCGATATAGGTGTCCGTGGAAGGCACATAGGCCTCCGGCTGATAATAGTCGTAGTAGGACACGAAGTACTCCACCGCGTTCTCCGGGAAAAACTCCTTAAACTCGCCGTAAAGCTGTCCTGCCAGCGTCTTATTGTGTGCAATCACCAGCGTCGGTTTGTTGAGCGCCTGAATGATATTCGCCATCGTAAAAGTCTTCCCGGAACCTGTCACTCCAAGAAGCGTCTGAAACTGATTTCCTTTTTTAAATCCATCCACCAGAGCTTCTATAGCGGCGGGCTGGTCACCGGTGGGAGCGTATTCTGATACCAATTTGAAATGATCCATAACACATCCTCTGCCTATATGGCTATTTTTGCTTTCACGTATCACTATAGCAGAAAATATTTTAAAAGTACATAGCAAAGTCGAACTTTTGTTCTTTTTTCTGGCAGCTCTTTCGCAAAACGTGCCGCTGTGTTATACTGTTTTTAACAAATATAATGGAGGTTCTCATGAACATAGTTCTTTTATCCGGCGGCTCGGGCAAACGCCTGTGGCCTCTCTCAAACGATACGAGATCCAAACAGTTTATTAAAATATTCAAAACCGCTGACCGCAGTTATGAGTCCATGGTACAGCGGGTTTACCGCCAGATTCTTTCCGTAGACGCTTCCGCTGCCGTTACCATTGCCACCTCGAAATCCCAGGTATCGGCAATCCACAACCAGCTTGGAACGGATGTGGGCATAAGTGTGGAACCTTGCAGACGTGACACTTTCCCGGCGATTGCGCTAGCGGCTGCCTATCTGCATGACGTACAGATGATTCCCGAAAAAGAGTCTGTGGTGGTCTGCCCGGTAGACCCTTATGTGGAACAGGACTATTTTGAAGCGCTGAAAGCCCTCGGCGAGCGGGCCGCAACAAGCAGCGCCAATCTGGTTCTTATGGGCATTGAGCCTACTTATCCAAGCGCCAAATACGGTTATATTATTCCCAAAGACAAAGAAAATGTCAGCCAGGTATCCGTTTTTAAGGAAAAGCCCGACGAAGAAACCGCCAAAAGTTATATCGCCAGCGGCGCGCTCTGGAACGGCGGCGTATTTGCTTTCCGGCTGGGATATGTGCTGAAACGCGCTCATGAACTGATCGCCTTCCATGATTACCGTGATCTTTATGAAAAATATGATACGCTGACAAAAGTCAGCTTCGACTATGCAGTTGTGGAGCATGAGTCTGAGATTGAGGTAATGCGTTTTGGCGGCATGTGGAAAGATATGGGAACATGGAACACATTGACCGAAGCGATGGAGAGCCCTTCCATCGGCAAGGCAATTCTAAATGATTCCTGCGACAATGTACATGTAGTAAACGAACTGGATGTGCCTGTACTCTGCATGGGATTAAAGGACGTAGTCGTTTCTGCAAGCCCGGAAGGGATCCTTGTCTCCGACAAAATACAGTCGAGTTATATCAAGCCCTTCGTGGATGAAATCGACCAGCAGATTATGTTTGCAGAAAAATCATGGGGCAGTTTTCGTGTCATTGATATCGAGGAAGGCAGTATGACCATCAAAGTAACCCTGAACGCCGGGCACAAAATGAACTATCATAGCCACGAGCGGCGCGATGAAATTTGGACGGTGATCGATGGGCAGGGACGCACAATCATAGACGGCGTGGAGAAAGCAGTCACTGCCGGTGATGTGATTGCCATGAAAGCGGGAACGCCGCACACAATTATTGCCGATACACCGTTGCAGGTCATTGAAGTACAGATCGGCATGGATATCAGCGTTGGGGATAAGAAAAAGCTGGATCTGCAAATGCCGAAGCCTTAATACTCCTTACCGAGTTCACTGATCCCATACCGCTCTTTAAACGAAACAATATCCTTCTCATTTCTAATCAGAATAACTTCCTCAAACTTCCCGGTGGCCAGGTTTTTAAATCCGGCCACCTGTTCTCCTGTACAAATACTGCACTTCAAAACGGGCTTGTATAACTCTCTGTCAAAATCCGCAGGAAAGCGATTTTCATGCCTACTTTTTTTCATTGAAAATATAGATTTCATTGTACCTGCACATCCTTTCTGATATTATAATTATAGCAAAAATCAATTAATTTTACATAGTAACCCTTAAATGTGGTACACTTAATTATTGTAGGATAATATATTTCTCTTCTTTTTGTGGTTCTCAATCTACAACCTTATGTTGTGTGCTATCATTAAAAACAACAACATTTTTTAAGTTTATTGTGAGAAGGGAGTTGGGTTAGAAATGAAAGAGCTACGTATGATAATAAGAGATTTGCGGGAAGACAGAGATATTAAGCAAAAGGTGATTGCTGAGTATCTGGGCGTGTCACAGCAGACTTATTCCAATTATGAAAATGGGCATCGTGAAATTCCAATCTGGGCCGTAACGAAACTTTCCGAATATTATAAAGTGAGTACCGACTATTTACTGGGCGCAAACACAGGATATCTTGGCAATACCAATCTGAACGTAAAGTATCTCGGTGATATTACCATGCATGACGTGGTTTTTGATATCCAGAAACTGAACCCCAAAGATCGGCGCGATCTGCTGCGATATATCAAATTTTTAAAGAACGGAGAGAACTGATCTTCTCTGTACAAAAAGCGGCAAGTCGCTGCCAATCACGTGTAAAAGCCGGCCGCCGCGTATAGATGAAGCCGGCTTTTACGGTCTCACATTATTTCACTGCCTCGCTCCCGACACGGTTGACCAAAGGCAGACCATTCTCCAGCGCGTAAGCGTTTTCCAGCGTCACCTTGGCAATCGCCTGCATGGCTTCCCTGGTAAAAAATCCCATATGCGAAGTGATCAGCACGTTCGGGAAAGTCATCAGTCTGGCCAGATTTTCGTCCCTCATGATCTCATTGGACTTATCCTCATAGAAAATACCCTCCTCTTCCTCATACACATCCAGCCCGACACCGCCAAATTTTCCATCTACAAGACCGTCAATCAGCGCGTCAGTATCAATCAGTGCACCGCGGGAAGTATTAACCAGATACACGCCATTCTTCATTTTTCCAATGGTGTCCGAATTAACCAGATGCTTTGTCTCGGAAGTCAGCGGACAGTGCAGGGATATCACGTCGGCCCGCTCCATAAGCTCCTGCACCGATACATATTCTACGTCCAGTTCCTTATTCGGATAAGGATCATAAGCAAGCACCTCCATACCAAATCCATTGCAAATGCGGATCATCGCCTGTCCTATTTTTCCCGTTCCCACAATACCAGCCGTTTTGTGATACATATCCACACCCATCAGTCCATGCAGGCTCATGTTAAATTCGCGTGTTCTGTTGTATGCTTTATGCGTATAGCGGTTCACGGTCATCAGCATTGTCATGGCAAATTCAGCAACCGCCTCCGGAGAGTAGCTGGGTACCCGCAAAACCTGAATTTTATCTTCGGCAGCTTTCACGTCCACATGGTTGAAGCCTGCACTGCGAAGAAGGATCGCTTTCACATGCATGTCATAAAGCTGCCTTATCATGTCGGCATTCACATAGTCGTTCACAAAAATGCAGACCGCATCAAAGCCTTTTGCAAGAGAAACCGTTTCCTCGTGAAAAGGCACCTCGTAGAAACGGATCTCAAATCCATAATCCTTTCCCATCGGCTCGAACCAGATTCTGTCATAAGGTTTTGTGCTAAAAAAAGCAATCTTCATATTTTACCTCCATTCCAAAAGTTATTCGCACATATAATAAGTATATACAAAAAACCGCCTTGCCATCCAGACATCAGCGGTTATCTGACCCATTTCCAAGATTTCTTCCCTCAGGAAGACAAATCTTGAAAAAAACTGCTTATGCTTTCTTTGATGCTTTCCAAAAATCCCTCTTTTGCGCCTTCTACAGCACTTTCAACTGCCTCCCCGATGGCTTCGTCCGCCTGCTCTACAACGTCACCCAGCTTTTCATCTGCCTGCGCCACTGCGGCAGCGCCATATTCCTCATACATGTCCTTCACCTGATCCACAAGTTCATCCGTACCGGCTCCGATGTCCTCCATGGCCGGATTCTCTCCGTCATACAGTTGTGTGAAGACAAGACCCGCCACGCAAAGAATCGCAAGCAGGCACAGCGCACTCATAAATTTTCTCATATTTCTCTCCATTTCAAAGCGTCAAAACCGCATATGCCCGGAGACGCCTGCCAGAAAACACAGTCGGAACACGAAATCCTGTTCCGCACGTCAAGTGACATTCTGTAAGACAAAACGGTAAATATCTCCGTATACCTCCTGTCGGTCGACTTCATTTAATATTTCATGTCTGTCCCCGGGGTACAGCTTTAACTGTACATGCTCCATGCCAAGCGCCTCAAAAGAATGGAACACCTTTTCCACGCTCTTTCCAAAATCACCTACCGGGTCATCCTGCCCGGATACCATCAGAATGGGAAGGTTTTTGGGCATCTGTGCAAGTTTTTTCTCATCGTAAAGGTTTAAGATCAGCCGCATCAATGTCTGGAAGCCGTTGGCCGTGAAGACAAAATTGCAGAGCGGGTCTGACTGAAAGTCTTTCACATTCTCGGGATTCACACTGACCCAGTGGCCGGAATCGTTGGGGCCGGCCTGGAATTTCAAATTGTATACGCCAAAGAGCGCCTTGTCCATGCCGTGGCAGACGTATTTAGGGCCAAAAAGCGTACTCAAAAGAGACGCCTGCAGCCAGCCAAACTGCACGGCGCGCTTTGGCTGCATGCCTGTGCCCATGATAACCGCGCCATCAATGCCGTTTCCGTAACGCATCAGATAATTGCGCAGGATAAAAGAACCCATGCTGTGTCCCAAAATAATATAGGGTACGCCGGGGTACTGCTCCTGCATCATCTTTTTCAGACGGTGTTCATCCCGCACGAGCACCGTGGCAGGGTCGTCCTTGCAAAAATAGCCGTACAGCTCGCCGTCCTTAACGGACAGTCCGTGGCCCAGATGGTCGTCGCCTACTACGAGCACGCCTTTTCCGGCCATGAACCGGGCAAAGTCTTCATAACGGCCGATATGTTCCGTCATACCGTGTATGATCTGTAAAATGCAGATCGGCTTCCCTGTCTCCGGGAGCCATTTCACTGCATGCAGCTTATGTTCGCCATCCCGGGAGGCAAAGTAAAATTCCTCTTTTTCTATCATGGTTCTCCTTATAATCAATCCGCCCGGATGGTGGAACACCTGCGGGGCAGCGATGCCATTCTATTTTATCATCCGGCAGCCGTGCCATTCACGGCAGCCGGATCATTTGAAATCAGTGGATTAACAGATTTCCGCGCCTGCAGGCATAGGTCTCTCCGGCGTCATCAGCGAGAGCTTTCCTTCCGCATCTTCCGCACAGAGGAGCATACCCTCGGACATCATGCCCGCAATTTCTCGAGGCTGCAAGTTTACCAATACCATTACTTTTTTGCCGACCATTTCTTCCGCGCTGTAGTGTTGCTTAATGCCGGATAAAATCTGGCGCACCTGGGAACCAACGCGCACTTTGGAACAGAGCAGCTTCTTGGACTTCGGCACCTCCTGGCACTCCAGGATTTCTCCTACCTGGAACTGGCACTGGTCAAACAGATCGTAGGAGATGGTTTCCTTCGGTTCGATCTCTATCGCATCGGCCGGAGCATCCGCCTCAGCCGCAGTCTCTTCTGCGATACCGGCGGCCTGATTTCTCTCGGCAAACATGGCTTCCACTTTCTCTAACACCTCTGCGAGATCCTGTCTTGCGAAGAGAATTTCCGGCTTCTGTGTTACCTGTATCCCGGAAGGATAGAGAGTGGATGCCGTGACCATATCCCCGTCAGCCGCACATTTCTCCAGCACCGCAAAATCAATCAGCGGCGCATTCATCTGCTCAGAAATACGCTTCGCGGTTTCCGGCATAAACGGCTCCAGAAGAGAAGCTCCCACCATAATCGCATTGGAGAGATTGTAGAGCACGGTAGCCAGCCTGTCCTGTTTCGCTTCCTCTTTTGCGAGCGCCCAGGGCATCGTTTCATCAATATATTTATTGCTGCGCTTAAAAAGCGTAAAAATTTCGGTAATCGCATCTGCTACCCGCAGTTCATCCATCTTTTTCGCAACACGGCTGTAGGTGTCTGTCAGAACGCCGAACAGGTCGGCATCCACATCTTCTGCTCCGGCATCCACGCCGGTCTTTTTATTCTCCACCACGCCGCCGAAGTATTTGTTGCTCATGGAAATGGTGCGGTTTACCAGATTCCCCAGCGTATTGGCCAGGTCAGAATTCATGCGCTCCACCATCAGATCCCAGGTGATCACGCCGTCATTCTCGAAGGGCATTTCGTGCAGTACAAAATAGCGCACGGCATCCACGCCGAAAAAGCGGATCAAATCATCTGCGTAAATCACATTTCCTTTGGATTTACTCATCTTGCCGTCTCCCTGCAGAAGCCAGGGATGTCCAAATACCTGCCTGGGAAGAGGCTCGCCCAGCGCCATCAGGAAAATCGGCCAGTAGATCGTATGGAAACGGATGATATCCTTGCCGATCAGATGCAGATCCGCAGGCCACAGTTTCTTGTACTGCTCCGTGCTCTCGCCATCCGCCTCATAACCGATCCCGGTGATATAGTTGGTCAGCGCGTCCAGCCATACATAGACTACATGTCTGTTGTCGAAATCTACGGGAATGCCCCATTTAAAGGAAGTCCTGGATACGCACAGATCCTGCAGACCCGGCAGCAGGAAATTATTCATCATTTCATTCTTGCGGGACACCGGCTGGATAAATTCGGGGTGCGCATTGATATGCGCAATCAGCTTGTCCGCATACTTGCTCATCTTAAAGAAGTACGCCTCCTCCTTGGCGGGTTTCACCTCCCTGCCGCAGTCGGGGCATTTTCCGTCCACAAGCTGGGACTCTGTCCAGAAGGACTCGCAGGGGGTACAGTAAAGCCCTTCATAGGCCCCCTTATAGATATCCCCCTGCTCGTAAAGCTTCTTAAAGATCTTCTGCACCTGTTTCTCGTGGAAATCATCGGTGGTGCGGATAAATTTATCGTAGGAGGTGTCCAGCGAATCACAGATTCTGCGGATTTCTCCCGCCACCTTATCTACATAGGCCTGGGGAGTAACGCCGGTCTCCTCTGCCTTTAATTCAATCTTCTGTCCGTGCTCGTCCGTACCTGTCTGGAAAAATACGTCATAGCCGTCCTTTCTCTTAAAACGGGCGATGCTGTCCGCCAGCACAATCTCATAGCTATTGCCGATATGGGGAGTGCCGGAGGTATAGGCAATCGCCGTTGTAATATAATATTTTCCCTTATTCATAACACGCTTCCTTTCCCAATTCCTTCTATGTGATAAAGTCTATCGTAAAGGGGCGTGATTGTCAATTCCTGCGGGACTTTTCCGGCAGGGCGGCTATGGTTTTAGTAGAAGAGCAGACCCTTGGTTCCCGTTATCACTGTTCCTGCAGGCATATTTTTTATGAAATAAACCCGGATTCTCACATCATATCCGCCCATGAGATATCTCTTCTTGATCAGCTCCGTGTATTTTCCGCCACCGTTTATTGTGAATACCGGATCCTTCGCCGTTGACGGGCCACTCGTGGTATGGGTATTTGTGGACACGTAAGCGATTGCAAAAGGCACATCTTCCGGGAGCGTATAGCCAGTATCGATGGAATAGCCAGTTGCATTGTCAATATCCCCCATACTGTCTGATATCTCTCCCAGCTTTTCGGACATATCCGCGCCTGTTCCCAAAAGAAGTTCCCCATTGACCCAGGCCGCCGTTCCGGCAGACAAATTTCCTGCCACAGCAGACTGAATATTGATGGGCTCCGCGCCGTCTGCATCGCTCGTACTGAGCGTCCCGTCCTTTTTCTGATAAAGCCTTGTTCCGGCGGGCAATCCATAAGCCGTCGGATCCGATGGTATACTCTGGCTTACTGCAATCCCCTCCAGTATCGTGGCAAAATCCAGGGTAAGCGGATCTGCCTCCTCTCCGGCCTGCGGTTTCCTGTGCACCGCATATACGCCTTCTGCACTTGTCATGCTCACGCCCCCTCCCGAGCGGGTCAGGTATGTCCGCATAACACCCAGCTGCTTTACTGCCCGCACTTTGAACAGATCCAGCTGATCCGCAAGCGTATAAAAATCCGCCGTGTCAATAATTACGTCTCCCTCGCTGCCGGAATAGCGGATTACGCCCTCAGAATGCAGCTCCGCCTTTGTAGCAGAGGGATTCTCCGCCGCCGTCGTTACCATACATGTACTGACCACCATGGTCAGAACCAGCAGTGCTGATGCCATTTTTTTCTTCATCCTTTTATACTCCTTCCTCCGCCTCTGTGCCCGGCTTATCTTCTTCCTCCGGGACTACATCCGCATTTTCATCCATAATTCCTATGTCCGTGTCTTTGTTTCCGGCTTCTGCGTCCGCACCTTCATTCCCGGTTCCTGCGTTCGTGTCTTCCTCTCCGGTTCCTGTATCCGTATTTTCCTCCTCTGCTCCTGTGTCTGCGTTTTCATCTTCGGCTTCTGCGTCCGTGTTTTCGTCTCCAGTGTCTGTGTCCACGTTTTCATCTCCGGCTTCTGTGCCCGTATTTATGTCATCAGTCTCCCCGCCTATATTTTCGCCGCCAGACTCTGTGCCCAATTTTTCCATATTGCCGCACCAGCAATATCTCTGACCATCACTGCTGTTTTCTCCACTGTCATCCTCATCGGATAAACTGAAACAGCATTCTTCCTCACCGCGATATCCGCAGTCCATACAGATTTTCTCATGGTGAAGGCCATCTTCACAGGGTTCGTAATAATATGCGTAATGCTCCTCTATAACAGGCTCATATCCCGGACAAAATCTTGTACCGTCCAGGCGGCATCTGCTCCTGTGACCGGTTTCATCCACAGTTTCGTAAAACAGTGTATGCGCTGTCTCCTGTTCCCATTGATACCCGCAGGCACATGTATAACGCAGGCCGGAATATTCTGTGCCATCGTGTGAAAACACACATCTTTCCCTCTGTTTCTCCTTATGTGTGCCCACCAGATCGAATGTGTTTCCGCAAATGTCACAGTGCCTTGTGTGGGTTTTCCCGTTTATATTGATATATTCCCACCGATGGGTATGTGTGTAACATGCTGGTTCAAATACCGTATCAGAGACCATACCTATCCTGTCCCGCAGGTAAAGGAAATCCGCTGTATCTATCTGTACGCCTTTATTATTCTCCCGGTAGACCAGACTTCCCCGTGATGACAAGCCTGCCCATGTCACAGTCCGCCCCGTTTCTGATGTCTGAAGCGACATCGTCTGCTCCGCTTCGGCCAGCTCCCGGGCCTTCGCCTGCACCGCCGGTGCAGCCGCGCACAATCCGAGTACCAGTGTCAGCAGTACCGCTATTACCCTGTTTCCTTTATTCATACCATTTCCTGTTTGATTACCTGTTCCATTACCCGTGCCTCTGCACATATCGTCCCTCCTTTACTTTCCAGATTTGTCCGCGTTCGGCATCAGATAGAGTGTGTTCGTGCTCCCCTCATAGCGGTACGAAAGGGATTCGGATGAGAGCGAATCCAGTTTATCACTCATCTCTTTCTTGATTTTCTCATCCAGCTCCTTATGGACTTCCTCGTTCTTTCTCTGGGTCTCCTCATTCTTTTTCCGGGTCTCTTCGCCCACTCTCTGCAGCTCATCGCTCCTTTTCTCCAGTTCGCTGTCCTTTTTCTGCAGTTCTTCGCTTGTTTTCTGCAGGTTCTCGTTCTTTTTCTGCACTTCCTCCAGCGCTTTCCTTAACTCCCGTTCTAGAGCCTCCAGATCCTCTCCCAGGTCGTCCAGACGTTCATCCAGGACATTCAGGTTATCGCCAACCGTCGTCTTGAGACTTTCCTCTACTTTAGAAAGCTTATTCCAGAGTTTTTCATCCTCTTTGCGCAGCTCCTTTATTTTCTCATGAACGCCCGACACATCCGTGCGTATCTGTCCGAGCTCCGCCTTCAGCTCAGCAATCTGTCCCTGAATCACCGAAATCTTTTCCCTCTCAATCCTCTGGACCACCTCCGTCAGGTTCTCCAGTCTGCTCTCCAGGGTTTTCACGTTTTCCATGACAGTCCGTGTTTCCTTTTCCAGCACAGTGAGCTTCTCTGTCACTTTTTCAGAGGATGACGAGTTATCCCGGTATTCCCTGGCAATCTCCGCCACTTCCCTCCGCACCTGTTCCAGGGCGCTCTGCAGTTCTCTGACCTTCTCCTCCAGCTCACTTGTGTTCGTGAGGTACTCCTGCCGCATTTTCTCCCCGGAATCACGGGACATATATTCCTGCATTTTTTCTTCATAAGTCGTCGCCACAAGCCCCTGTGCCTCCTGCAAGGCAAGCGCATTCTGCTCTTCCTGTATGGCCTGCGCTTCCTGCAGTTCCCGCGCCTTTTGTGCAGCCTCTTCCCGCTTTCTTTCCTGCACACCATGTCCCCACCAGAGAAGCAGCACGATGGCCACAACGGCCACAATACCAATTCCGGCAATGAAAATCCGCGGGAACTGTCCTTCCTCCCGTTCCGGGTCTTCCCTCCATTCACTCAAATAATCTGACACTTTTGTCATAAATTCTCGCATATTTTTCAACAGCCTCCTTTTTTGTCAATGAACAGTTATTTCGGTCAATTCAATCAGTTCGAACTTTCATTCCAATCTTTTCGTCTTTTCCTGTTGGAACATCCGGCGATCCGCCGCAGACCCGTACTCAGAAAACTGTAGAACATACAATGTACGGAATAAAGTATACTTTAATTTCATCAAAGATTGTACCATTACCATACCAGATGCCATCCCCATTTACAATATCGGAATGTTGCACAAGTTTTAGACATAAAAAAATCAGGGAACACCCACACCCCAGATGTCCTCTGACTTTTATCGTTCCAAACGAAATATCGCTCATCAAATTTCCATGCTATTTTTCACTGCCTGGTGCTTCCTCATTTTTCCAGGAGGAATGCCCGCTGTCAATCATATCTCAGTACGTTAAAATCTCGTACCCATCCTCTGTCACCGCCAACGTCACTTCCCACTGCGCGGAAGGCTTACCGTCGTCTGTATAGACCGTCCAGCCGTCCTCATCATCAATATAAATATCTGCCTTCCCCATATTGACCATAGGCTCAATGGTAAAGACCATTCCCGGCACCATAAGCATCTCTGTCCCCCTGCGGGTCACATAGCTGACAAAAGGCTCCTCATGAAACTCCAGTCCGATACCATGTCCGCCGATCTCCCTTACAATAGAATAACCGTTCTGCTTTGCATGATCATTGATGGCCTGCGCCATATCCCCGAGAAAGTTCCACGGTTTCACCTGTTCCAGTCCCACGTCTATGCATTCCCTTGCCACCCGCACCAGCTTCCGCGTTTCCTCCGGCACATTTCCCAGCATAAACATGCGGGATGAGTCGGAAAAATAACCGTTATATATGGTGGATACATCCACATTCACAATGTCACCGTCCTTTAGCAGACGGTTCTCGTCGGGAATTCCGTGGCATACCACCTCATTGATGGAGGTGCAGACACTCTTGGGAAACCCATCGTAACCCAAAGGTGCGGCGATGCCTCCCATCTCCTTCGTCATATCCCGGACAATCTTATCAATCTCCTCGGTGCTCATGCCAATACGGATCTGCCGTTCAATTTCATCCAGAATGGCAATGTTCAGCTTGCTGCTTTCTCTGATTCCCTGCAGTTGTTCCGGCGTCTTCAGAATATCGTGCTGCGGGACAATGTGCCCCTGCAGCTCGTAGCTTTCAATCTTCTCATCCATCGCCATATGGCACGCCTTATACTTTTTTCCGCTGCCACACCAGCAGGCGTCGTTTCTTCCCAGTTTTTTCATTGTAAAATCATCTCCATTTCCTCAACCTTACTTATCATATCACATTGGGCAGGGAAATGGGAGGGGGAAAAGAATTTGTGTAAATGGTCAAACCCTGAAAGCGGGCATCCCCCGGAAGGTATTGCCCGCTTCTAAACTATTGTTTACTTCCATAATGCCGGACAATTTCATCCCGGCTGACATCCTTATAGATCTCATTCTGAACCACCGCCCGGCAGACCGCATCCAGATCGGGCAAAACCATTTTTAACGAGTTTACAAGAGCCGCAAGTCCCTGTTGTATGCCTTTTTGCATGCCTTCTTGCATGCCTTCTTGCAGTCCCTCTTGTATTGCCGACTGCCGTTCTTCCGTAAGTACTTCATCCAGTGTCCCGTGCAGATTTGCCAGATCAAGATACAGATCGTCATAAACGCCCACCTTAATCCGCTCGGAAAAAGAACGCTGCACCGGCATATACCCGTGTTCCTCTTCGTAAATGGTCACCTGTCCGGATTTCGGGTCAACGATCCAGTACTCCCGCACACCGGCTTCCTGGTATAAGGCCAGCTTGCGTATGTAATCCATCTTCCTGCTGGACGGCGAAACAATCTCAATCACCAGATCCGGCGCGCCCTGGCATCCCTTCCTTTCCAGCTTCCCTTCATCGCAGATCAAGGAGATGTCTGGCATCACATAATTGTGGATATCCTTTTTAATATAGACACCAAAAGGTGCAGGGACAATTTTGCACTTTCCTTTCTTCCTCTGAATATAGAGCTCTATCTGAAAGCTCAGCCCCATCAGAATATCCTGATGGTCAAACGCAGGCCCCTCCATAATAAACAGCTCTCCGTCGATTAGCTCGACGAATACCCCCTCGGGCAGTGCCTCAACATCTGCAACCGTATACTGCCATTTCCCTTTTCTGGTCAGCCCCAGTCTCACCATGTCTTCCTGTGTCAAATTCATTTCCGATTCCTCTTTTCTGATCCTTGCGTACTCCATAAATACCTCCTTCTGTAGTGTGGCAAACGATGCAGGACATCTGTCCCGAGGCGGTAATTACGGAGTGTCCGTTCCACTTCCAGCATCTCTGCCGTTCATTTGTAGTAGTTGAGTAAACGGCAGAAACTGCCAGAATGTGCGAACGCACGTTTCTTTTTATCACTCGATTTAGTTAATTATAAATGGTGCGCGTGGATGTGTCAAGAGGAAATGAGAAAAAATCACGAAAAAGCATAATTAATATTACGCCTGTAAATATATCAAAGGCTGATTCATAAAACAGACTGCATCCTAAACATATTGTGCTATGCATTCGTCCTTTCCCAGATCCAGGCTGAATGCTTCCTTCGCATTTTCCTGTGCAACACTTTGATACCAGTTCCAAACTTCAGTTATATTTTCATGATCCACCGAAAACAGATCGCACAGCTCCTTTATTATTTTTAAACCAAATGAGAAATCCGCTGTAAAATATCTTGATTCGAAATCTGGAATCCAACGGTCTTCCCCTATGCATTTCATAGGAGAGAGCAAACCTTTAAACGCAACTATACTCCTAATTTTCGCAGTCATATCCTGTGCAGTATAGCTCTCATAATAATCGCGTAAAGACTTCACCGCACTCAAATCAAGCGGAATTCTGTGACATAACGCCTGTAGCTCAGCGTCACAGGCTATCAGCATTTCCGACGACCTATCATCCCATTCCTCATAAAATAAAACATTTCTCTCATAACTCTTTCCCTGCTCAAAATCCCTAAACATAGTATACAGCCGTGTCGTATGAAGAATGGCATTGGATGGTGTCAATGTGACAGACAAATAATTGGGTAATGCCTCACACTCAATGCCAAACATTTCTTCCAACATTGCCGCAATATCGGTACTCTGTTCACAAGGAATCGTCCCCACTTCCAATTTCTTTTTTCTGCCAAGCATATATACAGATTTACCGCTTTCTTTTAGTCTTGCAATACTGTGAACTCTCTGCAGCCCAAGCAGAATACAGCCTTTCTCAACCAGCGATCTGAACGCAAACTCAGCGCCGCCGCTTCCGGGAACAACTCCAATATACTGGCCTTGTCTCACATACGAAATCAGTTCGTCGGCCAGACTGCAAAACGTCTGCGCCGGAACTGTTACAAAAATCAGGTCCGCATGCTCCACTGCCTGTTTCATGTCTGCAGTGACACAGTAAATATTTCCTGCAAGCAAAAAGTTATCCTTCGCATCATATACTTCAATCCGTTTTTGCCACCGTTCCGCTTTTGACGTGTATACCGTAACTCTATATCCCCGATCCGCCAATTCTGCTGCCATTAAAGTACCAATATTACCACCGCCGATTATCGTTATATTCAAAATCTACACCGCATAATACCGCACTCAAATAACCGGCTTTCGGCCATTGCAATGATTTATATCCAGAACTTTTCTGCCGGCCCGTGTAAATCAATGTTTTCGAGCTTTACTCCGTTCAGCATTTCATAAATGTGTGCGGCATAATTGACGTCATGCATAGAAACGCCAATATTATATGCTATAATCCTTTCCCTATTATTTTCACGTCCGACAGCCGTTCCATTTACCACATCAGATACTTCCGCAAAATAATTAAATTTCTCAAAGTTCTTGAAGTGGTGGACATGGCCATAGTCGTCCGCATAGATTTTATCAAAAAACAGGTCGCAGTTAGTAAATCCCAGCGTATGGATCGGAACTACTAATACGCCCTCTGCGAAACAGTCATCCGTACAAAGATCCCCGGAAAGATACGTAGCTGCAGAAATCACAACATCAGTACCTTTAACAAGCGCTGCCGCATCCTCCACAAAAGAAAAGTGGAGATTAGAATATTCCGCAAATCTTTCCGCAAACAGCTCTTCCTGTCCCTTATACCGTAAAAGCTTAATATATAATTCCCTCTTCGGAAGGGCGGAGACCAGCATAAGAAGGGCAGCCCTTGCCGTATTTCCAAGTCCCAGTATCCCCATTGTAGAAAAGTTCTCTTTTGCAAACAGGAGAATCGAATGCGCCGCAACCGCCCCCGTGCGCATTGCCGTAATCCAGTCTGCGTCCATCAATGCTAAAAACTCTCCGTTTTCCGCATTAAACAATAGCAGTCTGCTGTCCAGGCTGGGAACCCGGTCGGGATATCTGGTGACAATTTTCACCCCCCCCCCACTGCTTTTTTTCGCCTTTCAATATACAGGGCATTACGTTGCAGAATATCTTCTCCACTGGTTTCATGCTGATTTTCGCCGGAAGCAGCGCCTCTTTTTTATTGGCAATCATATCGCTTACCCACTGCAGACATGTCTGTGGCGTAATGTTCAGATTTCTAATGTCCTCAAAAGAAATGATCTTCATACTGTCCAAATCTCCTTCAGTGCCTCAATCAGCATTTCGTTTTCTTCCTGCTTCCTGACCGCGAGCCTGATATACTGCTTTCCGTTTCCTATTTTTTCAGTCAGATCTTTAATAAATAAATTATGTTTTATTAATAAGTCTCTGGCTATCTTAGCTGCTGAAATACCGTTGCAAACCTCACACATTACAAAATTTGCCTGCGTTGGATAAACTTTTAGTCCATCTATCTTTTTTAGCGCATCAACAAATGAACTTCTAACTGCCTGAAACTGCTCCAATGCCTTCTTATAATCACCAGTATACTTTTCCGCGATCTGCATGTAAAATTCGGCAAATGAGTTGATGTTCCAGATCGCTACTTCCTTCCTCAGTTCTTTAATCAGTGTTTCCCGGGAGGACACCAATACTCCCAACCGCAGCCCCGGAACACCATACGATTTCGAGATGCTTTTTACCACGATCAGTTTTTTGTATTTCTCAAGAATTTCATTACAGATCAGTGTATTATCTTCTCCCTCTGCGAAATCGACAAAGCTCTCATCCACTACAAAGTCGATCTCCCTGTCATCACACCACTGGCATAATCTGTGCAAATCCTCTTTTTCAATATAATTCCCGCTTGGATTATCCGGATTAATCAATATGAGCATGTCAATCTTTCGATCCTCGTAATACTTCATGATGTCATCTGCATGATATTGAAAATCCATCTGCTTTACATCAAAAATAACACTCTTATCTGCATCGTATCTATTCGGATACTCTTCGAATGTCGGCCTGATAAATCCAATCTTTCCATCATATCTCTCAAGCAGAGCTTTGATCAGTTCCGCCGCCCCATTACCGACCACAATATAATCCTGCTTCACGCCAAAATTTTTGGCTGCCAGCAGGGCATTGACATACATCCCGGAAGGATACTGTGTAACCAGCGTATCAAAGTTGCTTTTAATCTCGTCAAGCAGCCTCTGCGGAGGGAAATACGGGTTTACCAGATAGCAGAAATCCAGTATCTTCGGATATCTCCAATATCCGCCATACCGTTTCTGTATCTTGGAAAGCTTTTCCTCCTCGCTTTCGCTAAAAATAGATTCCGCGATATCCAGATCCTGAACATCGTCAATCTCATACCAGCGCTGTCCCTCTAATCTTTTTGCCTTTATCTCAGGATCATCCAGCATCGTGATAACCTTTAATACCTGCTCATAATATTCATTATTTCCCAGCGCAGAAGAATACGCTTCCAGAAAAGGGACATAATATTGTTCTGAAAAATGTTTGCTGAACTTATAGATGTTTACCGTTTTATAGTACGCCGGTATGTCATCAAAAACTATTTTTTTCCCGCCGATAAATGCATGGATATTATCTTCCTCATCCAGCTTGACTACCGTCCCGTCCATCCAGCTTTCGTACTTGTCCACCAGCGCCAGGGTCTCCCTCTGATCGTTGAGAAGAGTTTCCAGAACACTGTCTTCAAAGATCAGATCCGATTCCAGTAACAGCGTATCCTCCCTCTTCAAGTGCTCCTTCGCCAGAGCCAGTGAATAAATATTATTTGTTTTATAATAGACCGGATTATCAATATATAAAATCGGAGTCTCTATGTTCAGCGATTCAATATAGTCTGTCAGTTTCTTCCCTTCATACCCGATTACAATTACAATTTTGCTCAGCTTTAATGCATTTAACTGCTTCAGCATCCTTTCAATCAGAGTAACGCCATTTACCTTGACCATACATTTCGTATTATCCGCTGTCAGATCCTTCAGTCGTTTCCCCATTCCTGCTGCCAAAATAACTGCCTGCATATCACACATGTCCTCCTGTGCTTCTTCCTAAAAACAAAATTTCTATTTTTCTGTTTCTAAATAATTTTTCCGATAATGCGGTTTTCATTAACGCATCCGACCTCACGGTACCGGCTGTCCTTGCTTTTCTCTATATTATCGCCTATCACAAAATACTGTCCGTCCGCCATCTGAACCGGAAGTTCCGCAATTCCCGCATAACTAAACACTGTTCCCTCCGCAAAGACAGTACTGCCGTCGCCATTTATATACAGACACCCATCCTCAATCTTTACTTCATCGCCCGGGCAGGCAGCAATGCGTTTGATTAAAACCGTATCCAGACCGTCGCAGTGAAATGCAATCACATCGCCGTAAGTATAGTCCCCGGAATGGCGGTCAGCCAAGACAAGCTGCATATTGTGGTAAGCCGGAACCATCGAATCGCCGCGCACCAGAACCAGCTGATACCAGTTGGCAGAAATATGCCATGTAGACAGCATAATACCCAGAAACAGACAAATATAGAAATACTTATTTTTTGTCATTTACTATAATCTCATCGGATTCCACTTCTTTGTTTCTGTTCTCGTCAATCCCAAGCTTTTCGTTCACCTTTTTCTTTGCCCGTCTGATATAAATCCCCGCCACTGCCCCGACGGCTACTATCACTCCGGCCACCGCCTGAATCACATAAGTCATTACGGAAGGATCAATATATGCGTTTGCATCCCTCCCAAACAGTAACATTCCAACGATCCCTGTAACCCCTGCAAAGGCTACAGTCTGCAAACCCTTTTTCATCTTAAGCACCTGCCCCTTTCCTTGATATTTTCTCCTGTATACTTTCAATAATATATTTTGCCCCAACTTCTGCTGAGAAACCGGGATTAAAAAGATACTCCTGTGCCAGCGCTTCTATTTCTTTTCTGTATTCCGCAGTATGCCCGATCAAATACTCCACTGTTTCCGCCACTTTGTCCGTCTGATCCGGTTCCAGGCTCCTTCCCAGTTTATTGCGCAGTAAAATATTCAAAGGCACCGTGCTGATTTTCTGATATTCAGGATTCATCACCTTCATGGGTGTATTAATAAATAGTATCGGTCTATGTGTTGTAAACGCATACTCCCAGCTTATTCCTGACCAGTCAGTAATCAGAAGATCCGCCTCCATAACAGGATTATTCGACGTAAAATCTGTCTGAATTGTTATATCATCCGAATCATATTTCTGCTTCAGAATTTCCATCTTTTCTTTTTTCAGACGCACTTCCTGCGGATGAGGCCTTACAATAATCTCATACCCCTTGTTGCTGAGTTTGTCAAGTATATCTTCCAGACAGCTGTCGACAATATTATGATCCTGCCAGGACGGCGCAATCAATATTTTCTTCCTTGCATGTTCCACATGCGGTAAAGCCTGATAATTTTCCCTAATCTCATCAATCAGCGGATATCCCACCTCAATTAACTTTTTGGGAGCAAGGCCATATACCTTTTCTGTCTCCCTGATCTCTTCAGCCTGGTGCGGGCCGGCACAGAATATCGTGTCAAAGTGATCCATGCACCCCTTACGCATACCCATATTATTACTGCCAACGCCATGCTGTACAAAAACATATTCCACATCACCGCGCACATAGCTTCGTTTGATGTGATAATTCTCCAGATCAGGCATTGTCATGACTACCATATCCGCATCCATCTTCATCATCAGCGTAATCAGCCTGTTTTCTCCTATATAATACGCCTTAATCTGTGCATTATCTTTTTCCAGTTCAAAGATCGCATCATTCGGATCGCTGGTAATATAATGTATAATAATATTAGTATGCAGCAGCAAATACTCTATAATTCCCTTAAAGTACTTATAAAATCCATTACTTTCCGAGTAAAATACCAAATGTTTATTTACCACAGAGAAAAACCGTTTGTAATCGCGCCTTTCCCTTCTTTTATTGTCGGAAAACATACCATTCTTCTGCTTTTTCCCGACACTTTGAATCTCGTTCAAAGCTTCTCTGCTTTTCTCCAGCTTCTCGTAATCAACAAATCTTCTTGGTTTAATTATCCCGTTCAGAATGTACAGCTGTATCACCGCCATCAGATTGCTGCAAATCCAATAAAGCGCTGTACCAATCGGAACATACCAGCCCAAATACAACGACAGACCAACCGAAAATATCATAGTACCATATTTATTGTACTTAGACTGTTCTGACTGAAGAACATTGCTTGCATTCTGCGCTATACATAATATCCATGCAGAGAATCCAGCTATAGCTGGCGACCAGAGAAGGCTCACACCATTTTCATTTGGCACCATTCCCAAATCCATCGGACCAAAAGACATATCAATCGCCGGATTTTCTATGCCAGATCTTATTGCTCCCACTACTCCCATCAGCAATACAAGCTGGATGAACAGAGGAATTGTTGATGCCAGAGGATGATATTTCTTCTCTTTGAACAATTTCGCCTGTTCCTCAGCGATCACATCCTTTTGCCCATAATATTTGACCTTCAAAAAATTAATATCCGGCTGGATCTTAATCATGGTTATGGAATTCATGTAGGTCCAGAGGGAGACTGGGAGTAAGACTATTTTGCTCAGGAACGTAAATAGTACGATTGCCCAGCCATAACTGTTGCATAGTCCGTAGCACCAATCCATGACAAAACTGAGAAATAAATATAAGTAGCTCATTAATAAAGCCTGTCCTTCCTACTGTGTTTCACAGCACTTCCCTACTCACACTGTTTTTTCAAGCCATAAGCTGCCGCCTGGACATTTCGCGCATAGCGGCATGTGCTTAAAATATAATTCTTTGTGCACATTTTCAAAATATGATCCCCAAAATTTAATTTTAAAAGATGTATTAAACTGCAAAAATGTACGAATCATGTATGCCTCATTCCACGCCCGGCCATTATATATCCATTCCTTATAGTATTCAAACGGATATGGTATATCATGAATATGAATCAGAACACCCTTTGCAAGTCTTGGCAGAATGTTAAATAAATATAAATTAACATCACTGTCAATTTTTGAAACATGGGTACTATCTATAAATAGTATATCTCCTGCCTGCAAAGATGAAAAAATATCCGTATCGACATCTTGAAGTTTTTCTTCAATAATTCTAACATTGTCGTGAGGTGTCAGTAGCGACTTTAAGCGTTCTGGATACGGCTCAATAAAGGTAAAATCTACCCCCCCCCCTCCCCCACACACACTCATAAATGAGTGCTCATTGACATCCAGCATCAGTGCCGAGGAAAATCCCGAACCAACCTCAATAATGCGTTTTGGCCGATATTTCTGTAAAAAGCAGTATAAAATGATGCCGTCTGCATACCCAAAAAAGGAATTATCAAAGTAATATCGGTATCCATCCTTTTGTTTCTCACTGAATGGCAAAGTATTATAACATTCTGACATGGATTCTAACATGAATATTTGTTCTTCTTCATTCAAATCAATGCCCAAAAATGATTTTGGCATGTTTCCCCAAATGGTATCCTCTCTTTGTTTGAGCTCATCAATGCAGGGTAGCGGAGAATAAAAATGTCCCGGTGGAACCCATGTCTGATATTGCTTCAACTCATCAAGATATATTTTGTATTGATCTCGTTCTGTAGTAACTGCTTGAATAACATTGTCCTTCTCAGCAATTTCTACTGAAGACTCTTCAAGATATGTCTTCAACTGATCGCGCTCTGCAACAAGCACCTCGATTGTATTATCCTTTTCAGCAATTTCTACTGAAGACTCTTCAAGATATGCCTTCAACTGATCGCGCTCTGCAACAAGCACCTCGATTGTATTATCCTTTTCAGCAATTTCTACTGAAGACTCTTCAAGATATGCTTTCAACTGATCGCGCTCTGTAACAAGCACCTCGATTGTATTATCCTTTTCAGCAATTTCAGCCGAAAAATCTTCAAGGTACGTCTTTAACTCGTCTCGCTCTGCAACAATCGTATTTATAATATTGTCTTTGTCATCTACTGTATCTCCTGGCTGTATTAATTCGCTCATAGCACTCCCCCTTCTTTTTTCCTTATAAATCCATATCCTGTACTTCCGCCTCTTCTGATGTTTCATCTATCTGCAAACCCGAAATAGCAAGCCCTAGTGTTCGTTTGTCATTTCCTTCTCCAAATACTTCATATGGGCAAACTGCATCCGGCAGATCTATTTGCAAAATAAGTTTTTTTTCTTCTGAAAGAATCAAATTTGGAACAACAAATTGTATCTGCTTCCCTTTAGACAGAATCTCTGTATAGATTTTAACATCATTTGCATAAATAGTCACGTTCTGTGTTCCAACTTTATCATATATATGCTTAATATCTAAAGTTACCAAAAGATTCCTTTTCGGTTTGTCTTCAAAGAGAAATTCAAACTTACTCTCCTTGCCATCCGTCCATGAAAAATCTTTCATGTCGATAGAACTAACTCCTCCCACTATATACGGTAAGGCAGTGTTATCCATCCCAAAGGTTAGTTGTGTTCCATATTGATAGCACATACTATCATCAACTGTTGGTTCTAGTACAACACCCGTTTTTCGCATTACATTATCGTCATTGATATCCCCATCAATCACATATTCAACTACTTGCATCTTTCCGTTTTCAGTCTCATTCAAGTAGAAACGGCGCTCCCTCATCCGATTCAGTATCTCAAAAAAAGTGGCACCTCGATTACTCCCCAGCACGCGAAACAATGTTGCATGTAAATCATAATAAGTAATTGGTACAACCGATTCCTCAAAAGCCATTTTCCTATTCTTTTCTTTCACTAGTAAAATTCCATGTTCTGCTATGTTCTCACGTCCGTGATCCGCCATAATTATAATCGTTGAGGAATCATAAAGTCCTAATTCCTTTAACTGCGATATATAATTCTCAACTATATACAACGCCCCTTTCCCCTGCTGGAGAATTGAAGTCTCCGCACTGTCTACCAACTGCGCATATTCATTCAAAGTAAATGGTGGATGCGCACCGTTTAAATGAATTAATCGAAATATCTTTTTCTCTTGATTGGTCTGAAGCTGCTCCTCCTGCAATCCTTCAAAAAATTTTAAATCATCCGTTTTATACTCTTCTGCTGAACCTCCAGCTTTATATTGGTCAAACTCACCCGTATAAAGCCAAAAGAACCGCTTTAAAACATGCGGTACATACTTATATAATGTCAAAGAACCGTATTTTCCTGCCAGTTGAAAATAAGACGATACTTTATAGCCTGTCGGCACCTGATTATCCACAAACTCCGTTGACTTATCTGGAATAAATGCGGAAGATGTGTAAAAACGCACATCGTAATTCTGCCGCTTAAGTTCTGTGTATAATCCATCTTTATTAAATGACTCTTTCACATATTCTGCATATGAAATCACACCCGGATAAGATTCCCCTGTTATAATTGCAGGCATCCCAATCTTCGTATGTGCTCCGCCTGCAGATGCATTTTTAAAATGAGTAAAATCTTCAAAAACGGCTTTATATTTTTCAGGTTCTTCCTGTAGTATCTCTTGAAAATATGCATCATCAAACGCATCTAAAACAAAAACAATAACATTCTCCTCCGAAGACACTTCATATATGCCTTCATTGCTAAGATAATAATTTGACTTCTCACCAGATACTACATCTGTTGTAAAAAGTAAAATTATGAGCGTAACTATCTGTGTTGCTATTACACATGCCGAAATATAAACCTGCAATTTATGTAACAGATCCCGCTTACATACCCATAATCCTATAACGATTGCAAATATCAAAATCCACCCCAAAGTATCTACAACAGCATAGACCGAATATGCACTCCAATCTATTTCTTCTCCATTTAGTACGCCGTAATTAATATTGGCATAACTTCCCTGCAAATATAATGCAATGCCAGCAGCAAATAAAACGCCGCTGTATATATCTCTCACCTTTCCCCGCAGCAATGCACCTACCAGTGAAAGAACCGTTATACATATCAGCACTTGAATACACACAACAATAATCACATCCTTCTGTGTAAACCAGAACTCCTCAAAGTTAGTAAAGTATAATTCAAGCGGACCAAAAATTGTAATTGTTACCACAAGCAGCAATATACTGAACACCAGATATGCATTCCTTTTTATTTGAGTCATCTTTAACGTCCTTTCATTCTAAGTTGCATCTACCGCATAGTTTCATTTCAAATATTCCTGAATCACTACTTGAAATGTTTCACCTGCATCTTGATCTGCATCGCATGACGCTTTTCTAACCTCGATCTGGTCAATCTGATCACCAGATACATCAACAGTTGCTTTGATATATCTCCCCATCTGTGTAACGACAGCATTTTGAAATATTACTTGTTCTTCACCTGTTTCCTGGTTGATCCCAACAGCCGAAATCTGGTATTCTGTGTCTGTTGTCTTTCTCTCGTCTACAGCGTCCCCAACGAAAATATCTAAAAAGTCCACACTTTCTCCAATATCAATAGTTAAACTCTCTTCCGATGAGGTGAAACTCTCACACTGCAAATTCACTTTTCTATCCACTGTCTCTAATTCCATCAATGGCAGGCACCATATTTGATCCCAAAAATTCGGTTGTATCGTCATAATTTCCTTCAAAGCCAATCCATAACTGTTATATATTTCAAAGTTGTCTTCCCATCTGCTTATCTTAGTCACTGAATATATATTTTGATCGGCTACCTCTTCCAGCCTCTGCTCCAAGTATTGTGCCGCATAGTCACTGGTTATAGCAAAGTATGGATTTATGCCAATTATAGGAACATTGCTTTTCAACTCAGCAGCCAAAGACCCGCCGGGTCCGGGCACTACCCAACATTGAATATCATCTAAAATTTCACCGCTGATTCCTGTACTATAATCGCGAAAGACATATGGTAGATTTGCCACAATTCTTTCTACATCTTTTATATCTCTCCATGCCCACTCACAATTGCCCATAATGTAACTGCTTGTTGCTGTATAAATCTGTGTTATTAAAAAATGTGCTCCTATAACACCTACCAGCTTCATGATATAGCCCCTATTGCACAGCCACTCCACAAGTACAATAATCGCTATCGCACTTCCCAATATTTCCAATACCGGCACGTACCTCATATATCCGTGTAATATTGTAAGAAATAATACATAGCAGTAAATACAATAAAGAATGTTTATCTTAACAATATGTGTATATCGTTTGAACTCACAGAATATTGCTATTATTAGAACAAATACTATGACAAGCACTCTTCCACTGCACATCTGATAATCGGCAGTTCTTTCTGGAAATTTCAACATATATAATGGCCATAGTATAAACTCTATCACCTTTACGGGGCCAAATCGGTTATTAAAAGCTGAAAAATCGTTTGGTGATCGAGTTGTAGAAAAATACGGGGACTTAAAAAAGCCATTAAAATAAGGAAACATGGGGTTCCCTGTTATCCTGTAACTGATAAAAAGGTACAAAGCAAGTGGATATGCCAGCATCAAAGCCGACCAGAAAAAACACTTAATGTTTATATTTTTCCTTTGCTTTATCAAAAAATATATCGCTAGCGGAACAATTACCAAGATGTTAGTTATTTTAATTCCTATAGCGAATCCACTCATAAGACATAGATATCCTGCCGTATGCACGGTATCCGTTTCCTCTTTACCTCTCCCTTCCATATTTATGACCAATCTAATAATTTCCAGTAAAAATGGTACTGCTAAATAATCGACCATATAGGTGGACTGTAGCGTATACGTATTTTCAGTCATTAAACATATAAATGCACCGGCACTTCCCAAAATCTTGGACCACCTGCTTTTGCAATCATGGCCAAACTCGCGCCAAATCATAATAAAAAGCTGCTTAGTCTGAAAATAGATTAGGATTACCACGAATGTATTCAACAACGTTCCCATTCTATATCCCAAAAAATATCGAAAACCATAAAAAAGCCTGTCACTAATCGCCCCAAATGTCTGTGCATTAAAAGATCTCATTGGAAAAAAATCATAATGAATAAAATCTCTGTCAAAAAATTTCTGATAGTACAAATGATAATTTAGTGTATCGTAACTTGTATCCGGCATAACTGCCCTTAAGGTGCATTGTAATATAATCAGTAAAATCAAGCCCGCATCATACACATTGACTGATAAGTCTTCCCAAGCCACTCGATTCTTCTTAACGTATATTACTGTTACCAAGCAAACCAATATTCCCGATATGCTAAGCGATACCATATACTCCCAGGAAAACATAAAAATTAAAAAATCATTTAGACAGATCACTATTGCATACAGCAAATAGCAGAATAAAAACTTATTACTGCTAATCCTATACTTTACTTCACTTTTCATATACTTAAATCTCCGCTACAACTTTATCCAAACAATCAAAACTTCACTGACCCATTATGATAACATCAATAAAGTATTCTAAAATTCAACAATGAATTTTCGTATCTTTCAACCGTCTCGTAAACAAAAATATTCGTATTGTAATCAAGTACCCGCTGTTGCTCAAATATACTACCATGAACCCAGAGGCTTTCCTCGAACTGTGTTGCAAGAGCGGGTGCCAGCGATGTCGCAAAAGAATCTCTGCATACAAATAGTTTCCTCTGATCTGCCCCTGGTGTATGATATATAAATTCCGTCAAAAAATCCCATTTCTCATTCTCTGTATTTAACGCGCTTATATTTGTAATGTTGTAGTCTATATCTCCATTCTCAATAGATATGTTAAGCATATTAGTCAAATCACCACTTGAAGCAAATTGCTGTTCTATGGTGACTTCACTTAGCAGCGGCATTCCTATTCCTAGTTCTTTCGCCAAACTGTTTGCGCCAATATATCCTCCTGCAAAGTTCCAATGGGTGTCCAGTTTGTGATACAAAACAATATTCGGATTTTTACGCCTCATTTCCAGTAATTCCTCTTTGGGATAAACCACACGAATATCTGTATTTTCCCGCAAGTAGTCCACCATCTGATCTGTACTTGTATAATTATTTCTTACCTGATAATAGTCCGGCAAATAGTCTCCATAAATTGTTTCCTTATTAGGCGCAATAAACAAAACAAACTCAATTCCCTTTTTATTTAACGACTCCTTGGTCACAACCAGGTTTTCAGCTATCGTACGCAGCTCTTCTTGCGTAAAATGCCAATATCCTAAAGACTGCTCTACCGGATTGTGGTCTTCATCGTTACAATAAAACAACCACCCTCCCTTCCCAATATCTACATTGTCATTAGAAGACTGTCTAAACAGGAAAAAGTCAATCTTACTCGTAAGTTGAATTAACTGATTCCTAAACGGAATATTATCATTATAATATGTCTCATATTCTTGCGGAAACGACACATAATTCTTCAATGTAAGAACTGGTTTCGCTTCTATGTTCCTATTTTCATAATTTACCGCATCTATATATGGTCCCAAAAAGAAAAATGTAAATGGAGGCGATGCCAATGCAATCAGAAAAAGCACGATCCATATAAAAGATTTACGTTTCGACATATGCAACCTCTCTAAAATTTAAAATAAATAAAGGGATTATAAGTATTTCCAGCCAACATTGAAATACATAAAACAAAAATAAATCCACAGTATATTATCTCTAAATATGAATTTCTGAGTCTGTCAAACAGTTTCATTTTCGCCAATAACTGCTGTACGATCCCACATCCCAATATTCCTAATATAATAATCAGCACTGTTTTATTCCCAAATATTTTGGCTGTCACAAACATACTTTCCTTATATTTCCATGGCAATATCATTCTCTCCATAAAGCCAATCACCTGCTTTAACGGATCTGCCCTAAACAATACCCATCCAAAAGTAAAAATCAACACCATATAAATATGTGAAAAAAGCCGATGTTTTGTAAGAAACCTCTTAAAACCCATTCTTTCTATAATTTGGAGTATGCCATATGCCCCTCCCCACAGTAAAAAATTATAGTTCGCGCCATGCCACAACCCCGTTATACAAAACACAACAAATAAATTGATATACGTTCTTATATTTCCCATACGGTTTCCCCCTAAGGGGATATATAAGTATTCTCTAAACCAAGTTCCCAGAGAAATATGCCATCTCTGCCAAAATTCCTGCACAGAAGCCGACAAATACGGATACCTAAAATTTTCCTGGAATTCAAACCCAAAAATTCTGCCGAGTCCAATTGCCATATCTGAATAGCCGGAAAAATCATAATAAATTTGCAATGTATAGCAAATTGCTCCCATCCACGCCAAAATACCTGTTACATTAATCAAGTCTAATGCAAAAATCGCGTCAGCGCATTTCGCAACAGTATTGGCAATAATAATCTTTTTACCTAAACCTATAATAAACCTTCTAATACCTTCTCCTGTTTTTTCAATTGTGCATTTTCTATTAATTAACTGTTCATTAATATTTTTATATTTTACTATTGGCCCAGCAATAAGCTGCGGAAAAAAGGAAATATACAGTGCCAGATTTATTATATTTTTCTGCGGACTGCTCTCCCCGCGATATACGTCTATAATATATGACAAAATCTGGAACGTATAAAAAGAAATACCAATCGGCAGTGCAACATCTGGCAGCTCTATATTTCTCCCCGTAAGGTTATTAATAACCTCAACCAAAAATCCAACATATTTATAATATCCTAAGATTCCAATATTAAATATTAAGCTAATTATTAAGAGCAAATTTCTATAAGGTCTGTCTTTATCAATCAAGATTCCAAACACATAGTTAATCAAAATAGAAAAGAGCATTAGCAAAATATATAGCGGCTCTCCCCATGCATAAAAGATAAGACTTCCCAAAAGTAAAAATATATTCTTGTACTTATCCTGCAGCAAAAAATATCCTATAAATACAATTGGAAGAAATATCCACAAAAATATAAAAGATGAAAAAACCATATTTTTTACTCCATTACATTCTATATTTATCGCTTTATATTTTCTTCCGCACTATAGATCAACATCCAATCGAATCACCCGCTCTGCCTCTGCCAGCATGAAGTTCTTTTGGATAAACTTAATGCCATTATCAGACATCTCCTTAAGCCGATCATAGTCTTCATAAATCGTACAAATCATCTCTGCCATTTTCACACCATCGTCTTCCACCAGCATAGACTGATCCTGGGTATCTAATCCCTCTGCACCAATCGATGTTGTAATTAGCGGTATCTGAAAATATGCCGCTTCTACTACCTTACCTTTTACACCTGCTCCAAAGCGAAGCGGTACCACGGCCAGTCTGCAGATGCGATATAGCTTCTCCAATACTTCATCTGAAACAAAACCTTCAATAATAATATTTGGAGATTCTAATTCTTTAATTTCCTTCGGAACCTTTCCTCCCACTACATGCCATTTCATATTCGGATATCTATCTAATATACCCGGATACACTTCCCTGGCAAACCATAATACCGCATCTACATTAGGCGGATGCCCAAAGCCCCCTACATACAACAAGTCATGCCGCTCACTGAAATCTTTGTTAATATCACTCATCATCTTTTCATAAATATATAACGGAATATTACGAATTGGTTTATTCGGAAATACTTTCTGCATAATCCCCTGCTCATATGATCCCACAACATGTCCGACATCTGCCTTCTCAAATAACTCATACTCTATTTTTTTCCATCTTTCGGATGATGCCAGTTTATCCGGGTCTTTTGTCATCTCATACTCTCTGTATTCCCTAATGTGGTGCAAATCATGTGCAAAATAAAATATTTTTGCATCAGAATACTGCAGCACCAAATCCATATACTTTACAGATATATGAGGACGCTGCAAATAAATATAGTCAAAATAGTGTGCATTTTCTTTTAACCACTGTTGCCAGTTATTGTAATAAAAATTTCCATACAGAACTTCTATTCCCATCTGATTGAGTTCTGTCGTATAGGGTTCATGCTTATAAAAATTATCTCCAATAAAGGTCACTTGAAATCCCATCTTAACAAACAATTTCAAGTACATATAAGTACATTTACCCCCAGCATCCTGATCGTGATGTGGCACATAATGATCCACAACGAGCATATGCTTTTTGTGGTTACTTCTATCTTTTGCCGTAAACACATTTACCCCGTTAGGCTCGTGCTCTTTCTGAAGGATATCCTTCCATTTATCATAGAACTTCTGAAAGTTTACCTGTTGGTAATGCTTTAAGCCGCTCTCCACATCTGTTCCGTTTGATACTCCCTCAAAATGAACTACCACAGATAACGGCTGATATAATACTTTATATCCTTTTTTCCGAACCTCAAAAGCTAAATCCGTATCTTCATAATACGCTGGCGCAAACTGCTCATCGAAACCTCCAATCTCCTCCCAAAGGTCCTTTCTTATCATGACTGCCGCACCCGAAATATAATCGACTTCTTTCACATAATTATATTCTGGCTCCTCCGGGCTTTTCCGATTACCATAGTTCCACGCGGAAGCGTCATTCCAAACAATACCTCCTGCCTCCTGCAGATATCCGTCCGGGTATACCAGCTTGGAGCCAACCATACCTATCGTCTCATCTCGTTCAATCAAATCAATTAATGACTTCAGCCAGTTTTCCTGTACCTGTGTATCATTGTTTAAAAAGAGTATATATTTTCCTCTGGTATAATGTGCTGCATAATTGCAGTTGCGCAAAAACCTGACATTCTCTTCTGTTGTGATAAGCCTAACATTCTTTGCAATCTTTTCTACATCTTTTGTCACATCTGTAGAACAATCGTTGGCAATCAGAACCTCATACGCAACATCACCAGTATTTTTCAAAATCGACTTAAGACAGTTATAGGTATACTCAAACTCATTGTACACTGGTATCACAATAGACACGATCGGCCGTGTCCATATTGGAAACTCCAGAACATCATAGTCTTCCGCTGCTTTACAAATTGCCAATGCAGGATCGGCAATTTGTTCCAGCTCCAAATCTAAGCGGCTTGAAGGATCCATCTGCATGCGCTCCATATCAACAGCCTCATCGTAACGCTTTTTCACACCGTCCATGCCTTCCAGACGTATATATTTCAAATAATTTTTAATACGTTTCGGATTAATGACATGAAACATCAGACGAGGATGTCGAAACACGTTAAACACAACTCGCGCAAAAAACCGTCTGCGACTGTTAATCGGCAAAACGGCATTACCTATCCTTTGAATCCTCTTCGCAAATTTATAAGCATGTGTCGTTTTCTCATGCTCATATTTTCTTTCTGCCTCAAGTAATAGCTCTATATGGCCCTCTTTGTTAAGAACAGTCTGCTTTAGATCAGTCAGCTGTTCTTTCAGTCTTTCTACTTGTTGACTCTGGTTCAGCAAGTTCAGATTCAAGTCGTCCTGGTGGCGGATCAACTCCTGATTTTTTTCACTCAACTCCCTATTTAAATTGTCTAATTCATTGTTCTTATAATTTATCTCGTTGTTCCATTGGCTCAATTCCTGATTGTGGCTGCTCAGCTCATCGTTCCGCCGGCTCAATTCCTGGTTATGGCTGCTCAGCTCATCATTCCGCCGGCTCAATTCCTGGTTGTAACTACTCAGCTCACCATTCCGAAAGCTCAGTTCTTGATTCTTATCACTTAATTTATCGTTCTGTCGGCTCAGTTCTTGATTCTGTCCGTTTAAAAGACTGTTCTGCAGAGTTAACTGCTCATTCATCTGATCTAAATCGCGAATCCGACTACCCATTTCATCAACATGTTTATCCAGGTTTTGAATGTGCTGGTTCTTTTTTTCATCTTCCGCCTGCAGTACGACAATTCTTTTACCAGCCTCCTCCAGTTCATCATCCAACTTAGCAATATGCCTATTTCTATTTTCTTCTTCTTCTTGCAGTGCAAAAATCCTCTGCATATTTTCTTCATATTCGCCAAAACGGTTAACATATATAGACGAAATTACATCAGAAGATATCGCTATATTAGATGCAACCGCAATATAATATTTGCCGTTTTGAATATAATCCTGATTCTTAGTGTAACATGCCACTTTATCCGTCTGTCCTTCACACGGATTTATCATGGATACAATTTGGAATGATTGATTAAAAAGTTGGACATATTTAAATTTTTCATGCAAAAACGTGAGAAATTCATTGTGATAAAACTCTTTCACATGATATTCGTTCTTATAGTTAAACAGCTCTGAATATACTTTTTTGTTGGGAGTAGACATAACAAGAATGCCATCTTGTTTCAATACTCTCGTAATTTCATTCAAAAAACTACGCTGAATTTGTTCCGAAACGTGCTCAATTGTCTCAAACGATACAACAATATCTATACTGTTATCCTCAGCCGGTATACTTTCTATACTTCCCTGTAAAAATCGTAAATTATCCCATCCTTTGTATGTTATTCTGGCGCGTTCGACTGTTTCTACATCAATGTCTACTCCAGTTACACTTTTTGCCATAGATGCCATGATGCTGCTGCCATACCCCTCACCACAGGCGGCATCCAAAACCACTTTATCTTCAACAAGACTACATACACTAAGATATCTCTGATAATGCTCGGTCTCCAATTTGCTATCTTCTATTCCTGGTATAAACCTTTCTCCAGTAAACAGATTGTTAACAGGATTCTTTTCCATCTTTTTTCTCTCCACATATACCGCGCTCACAGCGTTCCTTACATCAGAAGACCATGTTATTTTTACTGTCTTCGCAAAAGCAGCAATGTCACTCAGTCTTCAATCATAACTTGTCTTTCTTCATACTCACATATATTAGTTTCAGCATCCAGCTCCAGCATAGCAGTATTATATCCATCATTATCAATGACAACTGTCTGACAATTATGTGCCCTAACCAGTACCACATGGCTGTCCTGTGTACCCGCCGCAATAGCCGGCGTTACAAGATATTCCCCCTTATGAAATCTGGGGAGTTCGAATTTGAATGACACTTCATACACCATATCTTTTTTTGCCATGGCTATACTTTTTTTCTGCATGAAATTATTAATTCCAAATACTCTAATCCCCTTAAGGTTTTCAAGTTCAAAACCGAACAAAGCACGCTCAATGTCTTCATTAAATTTTCCAACAACCCCAAAAGTATAAGTTTTCCTCGTTTCCAACAGATTGACCTGTCTGCCTTCCTCATCCAAAATATAAAACGACAAAAGTTCCGCTTTCCCCGTGGTCGTTATTGCTTCCGCATGCTCTGTCACAAACCTCGGAAAATGAGCCACTGCACTTTTTCCTGTCTGCTTTTCCACATCATCATGGTTCTCTGGCTTCATCTGCGCCAGAATTTTCTGATTCTCTTCATTCGTCCTAATAATCTGCGCGCTCATATATTTCTCACACACTTCACCCGACGGACCAGCCTCACGCAAATTTCCCTTTTCAATCCAGACAGCACGGGAACACAGCTTTTTGACAGATACAATATCATGCGACACGAATAATATAGTCGTTCCCTTCTCCTTAATTTCTTCCAGTTTATGGAAACATTTTGCCTGAAAAAAGGCGTCTCCTACCGCCAACGCCTCATCTATAATCAAAATTTCCGGCTCTACATTAATTGCAAGTGCAAAAGCAAGCCTTACAAGCATACCGCTGGAATAAGTTTTTACTGGCTGATATACAAAATCGCCAATGTCGGCAAATTCCAAAATTTCTTCCTTTTTCGCCTCCATCTGTTCTCTGGTGAAGCCAAGAACTGCACCATTCATGAAAATATTCTCTACACCCGAATATTCCATATCAAACCCTGCCCCTAATTCCAGCAGAGCCGACACTTTACCATTCACTTCTACATGTCCTTCTGTGGGGTTAATTACTCCGGTAATAATTTTAAGTATTGTGGATTTTCCAGAACCATTTGTCCCGATAATCCCTACCGTCTCTCCTTTCTCAACACAAAAAGAAATTCCTTTCAGTGCATAGAAAGGTTCAGAATACACCTTCTTAAAAGGACTAACCGCCTCTTTAAACCTATCCTTAGGGTCTTTATAAAGTTTGTATATCTTTGTTAAATTCTCGACAACTATAGCACTCATATCTCTTCCTACAAAACATCTGCAAAATGAAGTTTCAGTTTTTTAAACAATCCCGTACCAACTGCAAAAATGGCTAACGCAATGCACCAGAAATATATCGTTAGCACTGGATGCTCCCAGAATCCCTCATGTGTAATAAAACAATCCCGATATCCTTCCACCAAATAGTAAATCGGATTAAGCTTAAACAGAAAACGGATCTTTTCCGGGAATATCGTTTCCGACCACATAATTGGTGCAATCCACATACCAATTTGAAGTAAAATCTGTACGGTTTGCCCCATATCTTTAAAAAAAGCATTGGACGAAGCAGTAATATACGATAATCCCAATACCAAAAATAACGTGCACAAAGTATAATATAACAATTGTATCCACCATAAAGATGGTTTCATTCCAAAAAGCAGATATACAATAATCATAATCCAGATAAAAATCAAATGAATGAACAGAGAAGACATTACCTTGATTATGGGCAAAATACTTATTTTAAAAACCATTTTTTTAACCAGGTGCTGATATTCATACAAGCAATTAGTCGCTCCCCCCCAGGCCTCATTAAAAAAAAACCACGGTACAATTCCCGGAATCAGCCACAACACATATGGCACCTCAGACACGGGCTGGGAGCGGAACCCTAACTGAAATACAAAAAAATAAATTAAAACCGTGACAATCGGCTGAATAAACATCCAGAAAATTCCAAGAAAAGATCCTACGAATTTTCTCTTGAAATCTGCCTGTGCTAACGTCATAATTAATTCTTTTCTATTCCATATGTCTTTTGCATCCTTTAATATATGAAGCATAAAACGTCTCCAAATGACTTTTTGCCATCGTCCTTTGATGTAACCAGTAATCGGCATTACTGTGCCACTTCTAAAAAGTCCTATTCTCTAATTTATTTTTAATCTTACTTATTTTAACTCATATCTACATTTATTTATGGTTTTAGAGTTATATACACTATCCTTTTGCAAATATGCAAAATCGGTCTGCCAACACTTGACAGACCGACCATAAATATCCATTAATTCACTTCATGTAATAACACTAGTTTTAAAAATATACTAATTTTTACCCATTTCGCGGTTTAGCTCCCTCATTGCCTCCAATGCCGCTCCCTCATTTCCATCAGCATCATACAGTAAACCATTGTAGCAAAAATTATAAAGTTTCACATGGTCAACAAAGCCTTCTCCATCAATGGACAGAGACAATTTTCCCCATTCATCCCCATCGAACTCTACAGAGTATGTTGCATCTTTGGTTACTGAAATTTGCTTTGTCTCATCATTCAAAGACACCTTTATTACAAATGGTTCATCAATCAACGACGCATCCAGCTGACAGACAATATTTCCCGATGTGTCTGAAATCTTTCCGCTTACATCCTGCCGTATTTCGGCGCCATCAACCAATAAACATTTATGTTTTCCATCTATTTCCTTGACAGCTGCCTCGCCTGTAGTTTCCCATCCTTCTAATGAATCGGAAAAAGAACCATTTGAAATTTTATCCATATAATAATCCTTATATGCCCATACGCCATATCCTCTAGTATACTCTTTAAAAGCATCTTCCACATTTAACAAATAATCATCTATCTGATCATCTATAAGTTGAGCGTTATGGCTGTATGCCTGCGTATTATCATAATATAAAAACTGATCAACATATATTTTTTTACCCCCATTATTCACTGCTACCTTTTGAAATGCCGCTTCCGTTTTTTCCAGTGCATGACTCCATGTTACTTTCTCCCCCATATTCTTCATTCCTATCGGTATACCATACATAATTGTGGAGTAATCACTTCCATCACACGCATAGGTGGCTGCATGCGAATAATATACATTTTTACCTTCTTCGTTTACGATCCAGTCATCATCAATCCGGACCTCCATGGACACATTTGGAAACGCTGTCTGCGTATCCTGCAGCAAGTGATTTAAAAAGTCATCATAAAAACTATAAAACACTTTAAATGCCGGCTTGTCCACTGCCGGAATATATAAGTCTTCCTCAGCATACAGTCGGGTGTCATCATACAGCTTGCGTATCTCTGACAATTCATAATGGTTCATAAAGAAATCACCAAACCCGATATCCTGTGCATATTTAAGGGAATCTTCATTTTTTCCTGATATTGCACTCATTTTCTCAGTAAAAATCCAGAAATCTTCCCAACATATAAAACCACCCCAGAGTGACTGATGGGAACCTGCAACCGTATATAGTCTTTCTACATACTCCAGCCAGGCTTCCCTTGTCTGCTCATCATAAACGATCTTTTCATAGCGCTCCATAATCTCATCATTTCCACGATTTCGATAATAGTCCCATGTATATCCAATTCTCAGAACCACACCAATTCCATGTTCATCCGCTTTTTCCATCACTCTATCCAGTTTTTCCAGTGCATCCTGATTATATAGGTTACTTTTTCCTATCCCAGGTTGGAATTGTCCCCATGGAATTAACAATATAATGGAATTAAATCCATCTGACTTTATTTTTTCAAAATCCTCATCAATATTTTCAAACTCACTATCCCATAAATTCATAGGTGATGCGTCAGCAAAATAATGTGCCGATATCCAATATACATCCTCATTATCTTTCTGCGGCACCTCTTCTTTTCCTGTTGACACAATATTCAGCCCATTTAGAATCAGCCAGTCTCCCGCATCATCACCATACCCGCCATTGTCTGTGGCAAATTCTATCTTGATATTCTGATTTTGAAATTCTTCCAGTGACAATTCCATCTCACTATAATCCATATCAGGAGAAACCGAATAACTTCTCCTAATTCTTGGATTCTCAAAATCTCCGTCTGCATATACTCTCACATATAAAGACATTCCATCGGATAGCTCTGTAACCCATGGATGAATATTATAACGCCATCTTATGCTTTCAATGCCATCTACATGATATTCCGTACTCATGCCAGTTCCCTGCACCATCATAATAGATGTTCCCATAGTGTCATCTTCTATTTTAGCAACAGTGCTCCCCCACGGATTATCATCCTTGCTGACCTCCCGTTTTCCTTCAAAAGTAAGCTGATCAAAATTCTCCACAAAGTCAAACTCTATTTGTCTAACTACATTCTCATTATCTATTTCGGTACCGTTCTGCTGGGTTAAGGGCAGTACTACATTCTGACCGATCATATACGCGACTGCACAGCTTAGGAAAAAACTTGATAATATTATAATTAACTTATTATACTTCATTTAATGTTGTCTCCTTCTACTTGCAAAAACTAAGCATATTCTGACATAATCAGTTATTACTTTAACTAATAGCAAAATCGTTATTATTTTACTACATATTCTTATTCAACCACTCTTTTTAGAGCTATTTACGCTACTCACCCGTTTCCACCCAAACCACCCCAGATGCAGCACATACCCCCACAGCAGATTCAGATACGCCCGCCAGTACCGGCGCTCCTTAAAAAATGCCATCCGTTCCCTCTGGGCGCGGAGGTTCTCACGCATAAGTCCCGTCATTCTGGACTGGCTTGCGCGACTGTTTGGTCTGATGTGATACAGATATAGCTTATGCATGGTCAATACGATCTGCTTTGCATTTGCAACCAGCAAATGGCTTATCAACACATCTTCCAGTTTCCTGCCATCTGGAAAACGTACGACAGCCTCCCCTCCCTTATCAAAAATGCTTTTTCGGTACAGCTTATTCCAGACAACAGTCTCCCACTTCTTATACTTTCCATGCCATTGTTGAAGCATTTGCTCCGATGTCATAAATATTTCTTTATCATTATCATGCATTTCTTTCTGTACATTCTGCACTGCACATTCTTCCTTAATCCTTCTTTCACTTCCACCATTTTCAATACATGAGGCCTCTCTTTTTATATACGAAAAACAATCTGCTCCGCACTCCTCATATGCACAGGCCGCAATATCTGCATGATGCTTTTCCAAAAGCTCATACAGTGATTCTATAAAATCAGGGAGAACCGCATCATCAGAGTCTACAAAGGCCACATACTCGCCTTTCATATGATCCAATCCACTATTTCTGGCCACCGAAGGACCCTGATTTCTCTGATGTATCACCCGCACCCTGTCATCCTTAACCGCATATTCGTCACATATCTCTCCAGAGCCATCCGTGCTGCCATCATCCACCAGCAAAATTTCTAAATTCTTGTATGTCTGGGCCAGTAATGACTCCACGCATTCACTGATATATGCTTCCACCTGATATACTGGGACAATAATCGAAACCAGTGGTGTTTCCTGCCATTCTGTCATCTTTTTCATCTTTTCTTTCTGACTTTCCCTTACCATAATAAATAAGACGCAGAGCCGTGTTGGGTTATACGAAAGACTCTGTGCCTTGAATCTACTGCTTTCTATCGTGTCTAATATTAATTCCTGCAATATGAGTATAGCAAAATCCCCAAAAGGTGTAAAGACCGCATGTAAGTGGTTCTTTCCGCCAATCCCATTGCATGTATAAATTGCGTGAATTACATTTTCATGTTATGATAAATCTGCTCTAAACTACATTATATTATCCTGGAGGTCACCATCGACTCATGACTATAAATTCCAGACTCAGTATTATCGTCCCTGTCTACAACGGGGAGCAACATATAGAAAACACAGTCCGCAACATTCTGGACTCTTCTTACCAGAATCTGGAACTGCTCCTGATCGACGATGGCTCCTCCGACGGATCCCTTGCCTTGTGTCAGAAACTGGCGAAGGCGGACTCCCGCATACGAGTGTTCCACAAGGAAAACGGCGGCATCGGCGATGCGCGGAATTTCGGCCTTACCCATGCCACCGGTGACTATATTGGTTTCTGCGACCAGGACGACAAAATCTCCCGAGAAATGTATCAGAAAATGCTGTCCAGAATCGCTGCCGACGGAAGCCAGGCAGCTCTCTGCGGTTCTTACCGGCAGAAAAAAAATGGCGGAAATGTTATTTTCGAGCAATACACAGATAGTGTATTTGACGGACAGCTTATCACGGAAAGCCTGCTTCTTCCTATGCTTTTCAAGGGCTTTTCCGCCCATGCCAACGATGAAATCAGCATCTATATGAACATCTGGAAATGTATCATCTCCAGAAAACTAATCGACGACAATGCAATGCAGTTCCGCACATTTGTCACCCACGAAGACGATTTTATCATGCTTCTGCAACTCTTTTTGTGCGCTAAAAAAGTTTCTACTTTGTCTGATATTTTATACTATTGGAATACCAACCCGAAATCAGAAACGTACCGCAGTGCAGTACGGTATCGTTCCGATCTGGAAGTCCGACAGCACCACCTGACAAACTATGTTGTAAAGCAGCTTACGGATCACGGGATTTCTCGAAATATTATAGAAGAATACACTTATGTGCAGCAATGCCGGAATGCACTGCAGCAATTAGACAATCTGGCTGCTTTACCTTGGAAAAATCAGATACAACGTTTCGTTGTCTTTCGCGCAGACATAAAAAATCTCTGTACTTGTGACAGTATTTCTTATATCCAATCCGCTCCGGCCGCCATTCCTCCTCAAAAAGGGTTTGTGCGGAATACGGTAATTATTGGGCTGTTGCGCAAAAAGCACATTTTCTCTGCCTATTTTGTGAATCAGCTCATCAATGCCCTTCGATTTTTTATGCAAAAATATCGGATAACAGAAAAGCTGGAACGCCGGATGAAAAGGCGGATCTGATGAACAGCCGTCTTTCATTTCCATCTAGAAAAACCCCTCTACAACCTCCCCCATTCTCTCCCACGAAAACCGATAGGCCTCTTTCACAATATTTTCCCGCATTCTCTCAGCCTGGTTCTCCTTGAAGAACCGGCTCACCGCCTCTGCAATCGCCCCTGAATTTCCTGGCTCCACAATATATCCCGTACTGCCATCCTCCACCACGTCCGGGAGTCCTCCTACCTCGGTAACAACCACCGGCTTCGTAAAACCATACGCGATCTGGACAATCCCGCTCTGTGTAGCGGAGATATAAGGCAGCACTACCAGATCCGCCGCCGCAAAATACTTTTCCACTTCACGGTCAGGCGTATAAGAGTCCTGCACCCGCACCTTGTCCGTTAGTTCCAGCTCACGAATCAGTTCCCGGTACTCTTCCTTGTCGGAGCCAAACTCCCCGACAACCCAGAGTCTGATCTGGTCATCTTCGCCGCAAATCTGCGGCATTGCGTTTAACAGATATTTCAGTCCCTTATACTCTCTCACGTATCCGAAGAAAAGCATTATCTTCTCCTCCGGCCCAATACAGAGCTGCTCCCGTGCCTGCTCCCGGCTCATGCCTTCGAAACGGAAGGCATTATAGGTTGGATGCGGTGTTACCACATAATCCGGGGCCGGCTGTATCTTTTCCAGCTCCCTGGCCTCTTCCTTTGCGTGCACTATAAAATGACTGCCGTTATTCAATGCCAGTTTTGTCAGTTTTTTATCCATCGGAAACCGCTCATGAGGAAACACATTATGGCAGACAAACGTAATATTCTGCCTGCCCATAAAGTGCGCCAGGAGAAAATAGCAGGGCGCAAAATAAGGATGCCACCACTGAATCACCACCATATCCGGCTTTTTGCGCCTGATATAGCGCGCTGTTCGCACGATATTGAACGGATTCGCCGTATGGAGCCTGTACTGCGCATTCTCTATTTTGAAACTGTCGTTACTGTAGTCCCGTTGTTCCTTGTGAAAAAGAAATTTCGGATACTGCATCTTGTAGGAGATCATCTCCACATCGTGCCGCTTCGCCAGCTCCCGGCACATGAGTCCTGTATAATGAGAGATACCTCCCTTGTAGGGATATACCGGGCCGATCAGGATGATTTTTTTTCTCATATCCAAGTAATTCCTTCCAAAATTATGTTACTTTGCTATACTACACATTATAGACAATCCTGCCCGGCAGCTCAACCTGTTTCTCGCAAATTCCCTATCACAGCCATTTTGTTCTTGTACCCCTCCATTGGATATGCTACATTATAAATGCAAAAGGGGATGCCATAAATACGGCTATTCCCCTATAAAACAACATTATGCTTTGTAGCAACAGCCGTCATCTGCTAGCAGTAGTTGGCGGCTATTTCTATTCCTAAAAATTTATCGAGGAGCAAAAGGCATAAATGTAATGTAACTCATTAATCAGGCTAAAACAAATGCGAGGAGGTTCTGACTATGGGAAAGGATTTAACGGGAAGGGAGTTAGGAGTTGGCATCTGCCAGCGGAAAGACGGGCTTTATACAGCCAGATTTACAGACAGGCTTGGCAACCGCCAACAACAGTATTTTAATGAATTGCAGGATTGCCGGCAGTGGCTTGCTGATGCAAAGTTTGAGGATGCGCATGGAAATGTCTTGCAATGCAGGAATCCAACGGTGGACGCATGGTTTCATTATTGGATTGAACATATCAAAGGCAGTAATGTCCGATATAACACAAAAAGAAATTACAATGAACGGTACAAAAGGAATATTAAACCCCTAATTGGCGATATGCCGCTAAAAGAAATCAAACCTCTGCACTGTCAGAATGTCCTTAATCAGATGTCTGCCCATTATTCCAATTCAGTCATTGATCACAGCCGCCTTGTTATGCGGATGTTATTTGACAGCGCTGTTGAAAATGAACTGCTTGCTAAAAATCCTGTGACCAAAAGTGTGAAATGTAAAAGCGGTAAGGAGTCAAAGGCGATGCGTGCACTGACAATTTCGGAACAGAAATTATTCCTTAAAACCATTAAAGGAACAAGCAATTACAATCAGTATGCATTACTTTTGCAGACAGGTCTTCGAACCGGTGAAATGATCGGTCTTCGCTGGGCAGATGTGGATTTTGAAAAACGGTTGCTGCACATCCGCCGGACAATGGAATATCGGCATTCGATCGGGGACTGGCGGGTTGGAGAACCCAAAACAAAAAGCAGTGTCAGAGATATCCCATTAACACAGGAGGCTATAAACATTCTGAAGAATCAAAAAGAAAAGCTGTTATCTATGAACATCGAATCGACAGCTTTCCCGGACAACGTTTTTCTCTGCAAAGATGGTACTCCAACGAAAAACAGCACTTACGACTCAAAGCTTTTTTACTATTGCGACAAGGCCGGAATAGAACGATTTTCTATGCATGTTCTGAGACATACGTTTGCAACACGATGTATCGAAAATGGTATGCGTCCCAAAACCCTGCAGATGATTCTTGGGCACTCGAACATCGGCGTAACTATGAATCTCTATGTTCACGTGACGGAAGACGAAAAAACAAAGGAAATTCGAAGCATTGAAAAAAAGCTGAAAATCCTCTAATTTGGTGTATCGCCTGGTGTAAAAGAAATCTATGCTTTACTGAATCCCTAATTTTCTGCCACATTGCAGATTCCTAAAGTTAGAAAAAGTTGCTTCAGAAGGCAATGGTGTTTACTCTGACAGCAGCTATGCTGATCGGAACACCGTTATCTGCATCTGCAGCCGGTCTTGTCGACATATATAAGACGGAAGACGGCTGGGGGGATAAGGTACCTGGCAGTGACGACGACACCCGTACCGGAACAGTGACTTCCACGGTTACAAGCACGGATACACGCGTTCTGGGTGTGGACGGTGTCCTCGAAGGTATTGTATTAAGCGAGACAGATGTCGAGCTGGAGATGGTTGGCGCCTACGACAGCACGCATCCGGTAAAAGAATCTCTTAAAGTTGACTTTGTGTGGAGCGATGACGCGAATCACGAAGCGGATGAGAAGCTTCTGGAAAAGAAATTTAAATGGGAAACCACGGACAGGGACATTGTTTCCCTGAACAACCCGAACAAAAACGGAAAACTCAGCGAGATGGAAGTGGTGGCGAAGGCCGGTGGTAAGGCTGGGGTTACCGTAAGCCTGAACGACTATGAGAACAATATTCATTTTACGACAACGGCGAATGTAACTGTAAAGCAGTATGCGAGCGAACTGAGCTTCTCTAAAGAATTGGACGAGGAAGCATATGAGAACGTATCTCTTACACTCGAAGACTATCTGGTAAGGGATCCCAAAACTGCAAGTGACGAAGTTTCCTATGAAGTTGTAAGAGGAAATGGAACCATCAAAAATGGCGTTCTGAAACTCGGGAAACTGACAAAGGGCGATAAAGTAACGGTTATTGCAATCGGCGAAAAAGTAAAATCGGAACCTAAAGAGATTACAATTAAGGCGGCTGTACCGGCAACCAAGGTCGCAATCAGAAAGGTTAAGACTACTGATAAGATTACCAAATATGACTGGCTTGTTAATACAGAGTCTGAGAATCAGTTTGAAGTAGTATTGGATACAAAGGCAACCAAAGATATTACCCCCGATAATGCGGATCGATTTACTCTGTGTACAGATAAGATCACATGGTCTTCCCAGAAGCCTGAGATCGTTGCAGTGCAGGGAAGCTCCAAGGGCGATGTGGTAACATTGGTTCCCAAGAAAGTGGGTAGTTCCAAGATTACTGCACAGACATCAAGCGGAAAGAAAGGTACACTTAACGTTACCGTCAGAGCCAATTTAACTGGATTTGAAATTTCTGCAGACACCACGACCCTGTATTCCGGCCAGTCCATTAAGCTGGATGCTACGCAGTATTTTGCGGCAAAGAAGGGTGATGACAAAGAGAATGCGAACTTTACAGATGCAGGCTTGACATGGTCATTTGCTGGAGAAAAGGATGCTGTTAAGGCGATGAAAAAGGCAGCAAAGCTCAATGCCAAGACAGGCGTTCTGACGATTAATGCAGATGTTTCGGGTGTTAAAGAAATTAAGGTAACTGCTACAAATGCGAAAAAGATTGGTAAGAAGGGGGATGCGACGGAAGAAAAGGCGAAAACCCTTGAGCCGATTGGCAAACAGCCTATTACATTTGAATTAAAGCAGATCAATATCACCAATATTACAGTATACGAGAATACTGGTAAGGATGCCAAGCCAATTGCACATGTTTTTGTTGATAATTCTGGCAAGAAGCCGAAACTTGTGACAGAGAAGATTGACAAGAAAGTCAGCACGGTTACAATTCCGGCTGGTACGACAAGAACATATGCAGTAGTGGCTGAAGGATCTGTCGTTGGGACTGGTGAAAAAGTAGCTATTAATGCAGAGGATATGCTGAACTGGGCTTCTGCGAAAGAAAAGGTGGCAGTTGCCACAAGGATTAATGGCGCTAAGAGAGGTAACGTAAAGGCAGAAAGCAAGGGAAGCGCTAAGATTACAGTAAGCGGTGCTACCACTCTTGATGGAGGCAAGAAATATAAGGCAATCAGTGCAAGCTTTACAGCTTCTGTTACTGCACCTACAAAATCCATCAAGTTAAGCACAAAGAACAGTGCAATTCAGGCAACAGGCAAGAAACAGACTGTTACGATCAAGGCTGCACTGGACAAAGGATGTACATCTAAGACAAAAGAGATTGTTTGGAAAGCACGCAATATTACAACCGATGATACAACACTCACAGCAACAGGCGGTAAGGTACAGCTTCCGATAGGTAGTTATAAGGCAGGCGATATCATTCTTGTAACAGCTAAGATACCGAGTGCAGGTGTACAGTCGAGAATGACCTTAAAGGTTGTAGAGCCGAGTATTGCAGTAGAAATTCGCAATGGCAAGACTGAAGGGGCTGGAGAAATCTTTACCGTTGGTAAGAAGAAAAACAATGCTGAAATTAGGCTGAGCGATGCTACGACAAATCTGCAGATGGTATCTATGGTTAACGTAGGAACCAAGACTGCACCCGAGTGGGCAGTAGCTGGCGGGGATGCTTCTCATTCCCATGTAGCAAATGTCACCTACACCGTAAACAAGAAGGGCATTGTACAGATTGTAGACGGTGAAGTTAAAGGAATTAAGGCAGGCACTGTAAAGATTACAGCAACGACTGCTGATGGCAAAAAGGCAACTTTGACGGTTAAAGTTACTGAGTAATATTACTGGGATGGAATCTCATGTAAGTAAATAGCAGAATTGTATTTTAAAAACCCCTCCGAAATAAATCGGAGGGGTCAGACTGTCAAAAAAGGTCAGCAAAAGCTGGCTTTTTTTGATATAATAAAATCAGGGGTGAGGACATGCTGATAAAAGAAAAGTCGGAAAGAAATACACTGGAAATGGTCAGTCTCGAAGGGCTTGTTCCGCAGGATCATCTGCTGCGGAAAATTGACTGCGCTGTGGATTTT
>CAJTEY010000003.1 GCA_910575775.1 Lachnospiraceae bacterium
AATGGTGAGGAACTGCCATTTGACTGAGTTTCATACAATAAATACGGCGGTCAATTAAGACCGCCGAAAAAAATCAAATTAATTTACACACTTTACTTGACAAACCCGGCAGGTTTGACTTGTGAAAGTCACACCTGCCTCTAATAGTTTTAAAGCAGAGCGATAATTTGAAAATACCGCCCTGCCCAAACATTTACCTAAACATGTTGTTAATAAATGATGTCATCTCCATAACATTCTCTATCCAGCCTGGAGTCTTAGTAACCTTACCTTTCAATGTGCCTTTCTTTCCATCAGTCATTACAAACTTAATGGTTACGGAACCCTCTTTAAGAGGCTCTATACTTATTCTGCCATCTTTCTGAACTTTTACAAAAACAGCGCCTTTTCCACTTACGGTATAGGAAACCACACCGGCTCTATTAATGCCGTCAGCTATACCAGATTTCTCCGAATCGGAAGATTCGATGTAAGCACAAACATCTATACCAATCTCCGGGATATCTATTACTGCATTTCCAATCGGACTCTCCTCCAGCGCTCCTTCTGCAATGTATTTCTTAAATACAACCTTCTTGGTCGGCTCTACAACGGTCATGGTTATTGTGTCACTGGCACCAGTATTTTTAACCGTTGCGTTTACGGTAACCTTATCACCTACATTGTAACCACTAAGTGTCAGTTTACCAAAATTCATTTGAGAAGTAATATCCTCAGAGTCGCCATTCACCTTATCGAGTGTAGCTGTCCACTCGATAAGATCTGTGCCACTCGCTTTATTTTTAGTGGTAGTCCCTTTATCTAATATGGCTTTAATGGTAATCTTCTGATCAGCAATTTTCCCCTTCTTATATTTTGCAGTAATGTCTTTGTTCTTTACAGATAATGTAATATGTTCTGAAGGTGCATTAACGGTATCTTTGAAAGTTACCTTGATTGGAACATATTTCTCACCTTTCATTGTAACACCGCTTGCAGTAATCGTAGCAGAACCTTTTTTCAATGCCGTAAGGTATCCTAAATTCCCTTCCTTCGTGGCTTTTATCGTTTTCCCATTACCGGAAGCCGTCCAGCCTAATGCCATTGAGAGATCATCTGCCGATACACCTTCAATCTCTCCTTTTGCATCCAGTACATATTCTACAGTTTTGCCGACATCAATCGAATCTGTCATATTTCGAGGTAACTGACTTTCGCCTGCCTTTATCTGAACATTCCAGGGTTTTTCCACATCTTCAACTTTTGTAATGCTGATTTCCGTAATGTTCACTTGCTTCAATGTAAGTTTTGTTTCGTTTTCCCCCTCCTCAACAGGAGCAAAAGGCTTGATATTCTTTCCTTTTTTTGCAGCGACAGCCCTAACTGCTATCTGCTTTAAATCGTCTCGATTTTCCTTTTTAAGATCGGGCTTGATTTCCAAGATACCAGTTTTTGCATTGAGCTTAGCGAGCTTGCTCATATTTTTTTTGTCAACAAATTCCCATTTTACAAGCCCTTCAGCTTCAAAGTTATCGCTGGTAACAGTATCACCAAAACGTTTTACCGCTATCTTATCATTCAAGTCGATGATCTGTCCAGTATATGCGGTTATATCCTTATCAAGTACAACGCTCGTCAAATCGGCACTGACGGTTACATTAAGCTTAAAGGTCTTTCCACTGGAGACCTTTCCTATAATCTGTGTTTTTCCAGCTTTCTTATTCGTAAAATCTAACGATACTGTACATTGATCCTTTGCAAATTTTACATCCTCATCAGCCTTTACGCTTGTGCTTCCAAGCTCACCCTGGCCATTGCTCTGATCGCCACCTTTTACTTCTTTAATTTCCACAATATCAGAATTTGCTGAAGACCAGGTGATTGTATCGGTACAGAAGTCAGACTTTTTTGATGCGTCTACACTTTTCTTCCCCGCCACTTTTACTGTCACATCCGTTGTTAAGCCGTCGTTAACCAGCCATGTAAGCTTAGATCCCTTTACGCCAACGCCTTCGAATGTAAGTTTGGTTGCATTTATGCCCGCTGTAATATTAACGATACCAACGTCACTTTTTGCAATTTTACCACTTGCCACGACCTTAACCGGCTTATCCTTTTCAGTAGGTTTATTCAGCTTAAGAACACCATTTTTAAGGGTTGCCCTTTTTCCACCGTCGTCAACCAATGTAAAAGTCAGCGTGTCAGCCGTATCTTCAACTTCCTCTTCCACGCCCCCGACCTTTATATACCGCTTTACATATTCATCCAGAACAAGGGAATTACCTGTGTATGCATCGTCTTTGATCTTTTCATTGTCAAACTTAAGTACATCTGCATACTGGAATACGCTTACCTTGGTCTCAGCCTTATGATGAATGTTATGTGTGTCATCATCCAGACTAACTGTAATCACAGCTTCGCCAGATGTTTTGGCAGTTAATATAACGGTTTTTTGCCCTAACCGGGAGTTAACCTTCCGAAACGTAACTACCTTTTCGTCACTTGACTCCCACTCCAGTTTGTCCAGAAGTGCATCCGCCAACTCCTTGTCTGCATCACTTGGGGTTACATCACCCCAGTCAAGTGTAGCTGTCAGCCTCTGCGTCCTGCCAGACATTAAGCGGACATTTGCGTGATCCAGCTTAATACCCAGTATTTTTGCCTCATCAGGCAAAGGATTGGTGTTGGTGTTGGTATCGGTATTCGTTACTGTCGTAGTAGCTGTACGGCTATTGTCCGTAGTGCTAACCCCTCCATTCTCAGTCCGATATAGATCAGCGAGTCCTGTCGCCGATGCCGCCAACGGTGTTCCAACCAGCATAGCTGCTGCCAGAGTAAACACCATTGCTTTCTGAAGCAACTTTTTCATGTTTTTCATCGTACTCTCTCCTCCATTTTATAGTTTTTTACGACTAGTACTAAGTATACATCCGTTCTTTCTATTTTGCAATCCCTCCTCATTATAAAAATATTTTTTGTGTATTTTGTTGGTTTTTCTTTACGAAAAACATCATAATACCAAAATTTTTATGCCTCATGGCAATTCTTCCGCCTCCGCCACAGAGTTTTCCACCTCCTTATTCGGTTCTGACACCGGTCTTCCCTCCGGATCAAGCAGTCCGAATTCCAGCTTTTTCATGCGGTACTGGATATCTTCCAGAAGTTTTCGGTTGGCAGATATAATATCCGCCTGCAGGCCGGTCACAATAGCCTGGCTGCCAATGATAATCAGCATCGCTGCCAGAATCAGTGACTGTGTATGACCTCCGCCGTTCCCCTGAAAAAAGAAAAGCAGAAATCTTATCCCAATGGCAATACCGCCGGCCATGGCCATCGCCCCCAGAGTGGTAAACACCTGAAGGGGTCTGTACATCAGAACTGCCCGCAAAATCGTTAACATAGACTTCTTCACGTAATCAAAAATTGAATTCATCAATCTCGATTTTCGCAGTTCCGGGTTTGTGTTCACAGGAACGGAAGTAATTGCCATCTTATTTCTTCCTGCCTGGACAATGGTTTCCAGCGTGTAAGTATATTCATTATGTACATTTACACGCATGGCCGCCTTACGGCTGTAAGCCCGGAAACCGCTGGGCGCATCAGGTATATCTGTCCTTGAGGCGATCCGCACCACATAACTGCCAAACCTCTGCAGTTTTTTCTTGACGAAGGAAAATTCCGTATTATCGTCAATCGGTCTTTCCCCGATCACGATGTCCGCCTCCCTGTCAAGAATGGGACGGATCAGCTTCTCAATGTCCGAACCGCAGTACTGGTTGTCCGCATCGGTATTGACAATAATATCCGCGCCATGGCGCAGCGCCAGGTCAATTCCCGCCAGAAAACCTTTGGCCAGCCCGAGGTTACGTTTAAAATGCACGATATAGTTCACACCCCAGTCCAGGGCTACCTGCTCTGTATCGTCACTGCTGCCATCATTGATAATCAGATATTCGATCTCATCCACACCTTCAATGTGTTTTGGCAGCTCATTAAGCGCAATCTCCAGGGTTTCCGCCTCATTATAGCATGGTATCTGAATAATCAGCTTCATCGGATGCCTCCTGCTTTCCTTTCCTAATTCAATCACTAAAAAGATCCCACTGTTTTGCCAGGTTCTGATTCTTATTGACCGCCATTACATATCTGGCATTCTGCATGATTATTTCGCATTCCTCAGACACCGCCGCACCTTCCGTTTCCCAGAGATAATCCTTCATAATATAAAAAGCATCCTCCTTGTAAGACAAATCAGTGACTCCAGTCACCGTCACCGGCTTTCCCTGCAGCATAAACTGCACCAGACCGGGATTTCTGTCATTCGGGGAATCGGCTATATAATACACCTTTTCCCCGCTTCCCAGAATACGGATCCAGTCCGTAAATTGTACAAAAGGCTTTGTCTGCTTCTCATTTCTGACAACCACGTAGGCGTCTACGATTGTCCTTCCCAGGTGAGACCATGCCACAACGGGAATCATCAGCGCAAGAACCGTTCTTGCCACGGCAGCGCGGGGCAGCTTGTCCCTCGCCACTTTCAGCAGTGCAAGAAAAGACACACTCAGGGGCATTACATATCTCGTCAGTGCGGCTACCTTGCCATACGGCACCTCATAGTTCCAGAATACTCTGCCGAACATCACGCAATGCGCAAGTTCAAACTCCTTCCTCTGCAGACCATCCACGAGATGCTGACACAGCTTTCCTGCTGCAATATATAATATCACGTATAGGACTGCCGTGCGCACCCATTTTTTGTCATTCAAAAGGCAGTAAAACCCATAGAGCAGCACAATTCCCACTGTAAATTCCACATATCTGCCATTAAACAGATCATCATTTTTGTAAAATCCTTCTTTGTAAATCGCGCTAATCAACAACGTGCCAAACCACGCAAGAAATATCCCAAACAGCCAGATCCGTTCCTCCAGTCCTGCAATCTTAATCGGATCTCCATCTTCTTGTGTCCGACTTCCGTATGATATCTTCATCTGGCCGACGCTGTCTTTCAGAAGATACCATATATTTTTAAGCAATCCCCAGATTCCCCAGCATACTACCAGGCCGGATGCGGCCGCCATATAAAACCATTTTCCAGCTATACTGATCCCCAGACGGGCCAGTCCTTTTGCCGTAAGCAAATTCTTAACCACACCCCATTGCCCGGAAAAGTCATTCACGGCGAGCCGGTTTCCCTCCCCGGCTTCTGGCTGTAGCAGTGCCTGTCCACCGCTCAAAAAAGCGGCAGCGCACAAGACAGCCCCTCCTGCCAGAAACGCCAGCAAAATTTTATACTTCCTTTTCTCAATCAGATACAGAATCAGAAGCAGGATAAGCCCTCCTGCCAGAAATACAAAGGAGGTTTTCGTGAAGGCATAGCTCAGAAGCCCGCGAATCCCCACCGGCTCGCCGCCCAGGTAATTTACCTGCTGGAGATTGGTTTTTATCATCGCATGGCACAGCCCGCACAAATACAGGGCGCCGAAAAACGCCGCCGTATCCTTCATCTTATTGCGCCGCAAAATCCGCATGTACAGCACAATGATCACCGATGTGACAACAATGCCAAGCGCACGCTGGTGTACGGTATAAATGTAAAAAGAAACCGCCGCATAAGCAATATGGTTCCAGACCCCCGGCCGGTCTGTCAGACGCATCATCACATAGAGAAAGACCCAGAAGAAAAACATCAATGTACATTCCGTCCATGTAATATGCGCATATACGATATAAGAGGAGTAGGTAAATATCGTAAAACATGCCATGATTCTGACAACGGATCCCATCTCTGGCAGATATCTCTTTGCCAGCTTCAAGGCTATCACATAACCAGAAACAAGAAATCCGGCATTCATCATCACTGCGGCATGGTGCAGCGTCGCCCAGTCCCAGGCAAACCATCTGCCCAGCAGTCTGACAGGTACCAACAGCAGGCTGTACCCATACGAATAATACCCGATCCGCCCAGTCACCGACTTCCAGTCCATCCCCAGGAAAAAGGCGCTGTTGGACCAGTAGCCGATCTCATCGTTAAACAGGATGGGCTGCCCAGTCTCGGACAGCCTGTATATTGCAAGCAGAAAAATCACCAATGCCGGGATGCACGCAAACAGCGCCTCCCGGTATTTGTACAGATAATCCTTCATTTCCCAGTTCTCCCAACTTCCCAGCGTGTTCTGCCGTCCGCCTGGCGCAGGACTCATCTCCTGCCTTTTTCCAGCACCTCCAGCGCTTTCTCCAGCTGATTATCCACATCCTCATCGTAGTATGCGTCGCCGTCAAACTCGCAGACCACGTCCGGCTCGATACCGACCCCGTGGATATTGTTGCCTTTCGGCGTATAGTATGCGCTGATCGTGAGTTTCAAAGCCGTACCGTCGGTCAGTGGAAGCACCCGCTGGACAATACCCTTTCCAAAGGTAGTCGTCCCCACCAGCGTCCCCTTGCCGTAGTCCTGAATCGCCCCTGCAAGAATCTCGGACGCGCTGGCGGAGTTTCCATTCACCAGCACCGCCAGCGGTATATCCAGTTCATGTCTGCCGTCGCAGGTGTACTCGTCGCGTTCGCCGTATTTATCCTCAGTGTAGACGATCAGTCCTTTCGGCAGGATCTGTCTGGCAATATCTACCACCACGTTCAGGCTGCCGCCGGGATTCCCGCGCAGGTCAATAACAAGTCCCTTCGCGCCGGAACCTTTGATCACGGCAAGAGCCTCGGTAAACTGATCCGTAGTCACATCGTCAAACTCCGAGATCTGAATATAGCCTATCTTATTATCAAGCATTTCATATTTGACCGTGGGAGCCTCGATCTGGCGACGCTCCACATCTATCTCCAGATAGTCCGTTTCGCCCTCACGGTAAATGGTAAGGTGGACTTTTGTGCCTTCCTCACCTTTCACGCGGGACACAATCTCGGAAAGCTCCATTCCCATAGTGCTCTCGCCTTCCACAAGATAAATCAGATCGTCCGCCCGCAGTCCGGCTTCCTCCGCCGGAGTGCCTTCTATAACGCCCGATATTTTTCCAAGACCCGTATTGGGGTCAATCATCAGGTACGCACCGATGCCATAGTAGATACCGGCGGTCTCCTGCATCATGTCATTCCACTCCTCCTCCGTATAATATACGGAATAAGGATCACCCAGCGCATTCACCATACCCGCATACATGCCCTCGGTCATGGCATCCGCGTCAATATCCTCATCTTTATAGTAATACTCGTCAATCACTTCCTCGATCGCCTCGAGTTTCTTTTCCGTTTCCTCGCTGATAACACTGGACGCAGTTCCCTTTTTCGCCACATTTTTGCTGTCCACCGCCTCATAGACCTTCATCCCCACAAAGGTAAAGCCACAGACAAGTGTCGTCAGTGCCACACCGAGCACCATGCCGAGCAGAAAGCTGCCGCTGCCTTTGCCATTTCCCGGCTGGGAAGGCGGCGGCGCAGGGTTTCCGTTATAGCCGCCCGCTGCCCCGTTGTAATACGGGTTGGTCTGACGGCCGTCCCCGGGATAAGGGTAATCATTATAATAACAATTGTTATTATTCCTTGAATCCACTTTGGTTCATCTCCTTATACACAATATACTATATTCGTCCATGCCATTCGCAATCCGCCTCTTCGAAGCCCAATGCTATTTCAAGTAGTTCCACGGGCTGGTATAGTTTCCGTTGAGGCGTACGCCAAAATGCAGATGCGGCCCGGTGGAGCGCCCGGTAGAACCTACCGCCGCAATATTCTGGCCTTTGGAAACAGACTGGCCTTTGGAAACATACAGGGCGGAACAGTGCATGTAAATGGTGTAAAGCCCGCTGCCGTGGTCAATCATAATATAGTTGCCCATGCTGCCGCTGTAGGCCGCCGCCACCACATCGCCGTCGTACGCCGCCAGAATCGCAGTTCCCGAGGGGGCCGCCATATCCAGGCCGTTGTGGAATTTCTCCACGCCGAGAATCGGATGCATACGGCTGCCGTATTCATCGGAAATACGCTTATAACCCGGGCAGGGCCACGCGAACATACCGCCGTTATAGACTCTCGCCTGTGCGTTCTCTGCCTCCAGCCTTGCTTTCTCCTCCGCCACTGCTTTCTCCAGCGCGGCAATCTCGGCATTCTCCTGGGCAATCATGTCTTCATATTCCTTGATGGCCGCCTCTTTGTTGGCAATGTCACCGCTGACAGAAACAATCTGGGCCTCTTTCTCCCCGATCAGGCTGTTGACATTGGCCTCCTCCTGTTCTACCGCCTCCCTCGCCTCGTCCAGAAGCTGTTTTTCCACCTCAAGCTCTTCCTTGCAGAGTTCCACGTACTTGCGTGTCTCCACATACTCATTCAGCTTATCTCTGTCATAACGGGACAACGCCTCGATATAATCGGCGCGGTTCACGATCCCGGCAATGCTGTTGGTGCCAAACAGTGTCTCCATATAAAAAGAGTCGCTGCGCTCATACATGAACTGAATGCGTTTTTTCATGGCCGCATACTGCTGTTCCTGTCTCGCCTGGGCTTCATCCAGATCTCTGAGCGTCTCCTCAATCTCTTTTTCTTTATCGCTGATCATAGTATTATATTGTGCGATCTTCTCCTGTATGTCAGCGAGCTGTCCGTCCAGTTGCTGCACAAAGGCTGTCAAGTCGTTTTTCGACTGCTCCAGCTCCTTTTTCAGCTTCTCCACGTCAGTCAGATTGCTCTTCAGGCCGGAAACCTCCTCCTTTGCCTTCTCGATCTCCCTCTCCTTCTCGCGGATACTCTCGCTTGTGACCGCCTGCACTGTCGGCGCGGGAGCCACGCAGGAAAGTACAAGAGCAAGACATAGTGCAACGCCTGTTATTCTTTTTATCTTCTTTCGGATATTTGTCTTCAAACTTCAACCTCTGTCACTTATTTTCCTTAGCTGCTGTCAGACTCTCAAGTGCCTTCTGACTGTCACGATGCTTCCCAGAAAACCAATGCCCACACCCAATCCAAGGGATATGGGGACAAGCACATGAAAGACCTCCCCAACCGCCACAAAGCTCAAAAGGGAGGAAAGCTGCGGAAACCTGTCTGTCACATAAGCCAGAACCACGTTATAAATTGTGTAGATGAAGCCGAGCGGCATCGCTGCGCCGATCAGACCGATCATAATGCCTTCCACCACAAAGGGGGAACGGACGAAAAAGTCAGTGGCCCCGATATATTTCATGATATTGATCTCCTCCTTGCGGACGGAGATGCCGATCGCCACGGTATTGCTGATCAGGAAAATGGATACCGCCAAAAGAATCGCTATGATCCCAACGGAAACATAGGCAATCAGCGCATTGATCCCGGTCAGTGTGGTCGCCACCAGCTCTGAACGGTTTACCATCCGCACGCCGTCTATGGATTCCAGATAGGTCACCAGTGCAGACTGCATGGACACATCATTCAGGTACACCTGATAGTTAGCGGAATTTTCCAGCGGGTTCTCCGTAAAGCCGTCGCCGTACTCACCCAGATACTCATCACGGAAGCCCTCCCACGCCTCCTGTGCGGAGATAAACTCCATCTTCGCCACTTCGGGCCGTTTCGCAATCATATCGCCGATCTGCTGAATCCTTATGTCCTCAATGCCTTCCTCAAAGAATACCCAGACTGAGACACCCTCTTCCGCGTTCTTCACAATATGCTGAAAATTGGCAAGAACCGCATAAAAAATACCGAAAAGAAAAAGGCAGGCAGCAATGGTCGCTATGGATGCCAGCGAAAAGAGCTTATTTCGGAAAATATTGCGTAAGCCCTGCTTAAGCGTATAGAAAAATGTACTAATCCTCATCGATGTACCCTCCCTTTTCCTCGTCGCTGATGATGACACCGCGGCGCAGGGTCACCACCCGCTTCTGCATCGCGTTCACAATCTCGCGGTTATGGGTAACAACGATAACAGTCGTTCCGTTTTCATTGATCTGCTCCAAAAGCTTCATGATCTCCCATGAATTTTTCGGATCCAGATTACCCGTAGGCTCGTCCGCAAGCAGAATCGTAGGCTGGTTCACAAGCGCGCGCGCAAGCGCCACCCTCTGCTGCTCGCCGCCGGAAAGCTGCCGGGGTTTCGCCTTGTATTTGCCCGCAAGCCCCACAATAGCCAGAATGCTGGGCACATTTTTCTTGATCTCTTTGTTGGACTTCTGGATGATGCGCTGGGCAAAGGCAACGTTCTCATAGACATTCCTGTCCTTCAAAAGACGGAAGTCCTGAAACACGATCCCCAGATTTCTTCTGAATTTCGGAATCTTCCTGTGCTTGATCTTGGAAAGGTCATAGCCCATCACATTGATGTAACCGCTGCTGATCGTAAGCTCCCTCAGCAGAAGCTTGATCAGGGTAGATTTTCCCGATCCGCTGTCTCCCACGATAAAGACAAACTCGCCCCTGCTTATATGCAGGTTCACATCCTTTAAGGCCGGCGCACCGGTCGAGTAAGCCTTGCTCACGTTCGTCAGATTGATGATTTCATTCTCCACCACAGGGCCTTTTCTTCTTTTCTTTACTGCCACGTTTCTTCACTCCTACTTTTCTTCCATTTTCTTATCTACACCATCAGAAAGCTCATTCACTTTCTTTTTCGCTTCATCCAGATCCTTACATCCATCCAAAATCATGGAAATCATCTTGATAATTTTATCAAACTGTTTGTCTGTCATAATTTCTGCCATGTCCTTTCCTCCATACATCAGAATTCAAACGATTCCATATACTTCATATATTTTACCACCATCAGCGCGATTTTAAAGGTGATGGCGTCCTCAAATACCCGCAGGTCAAGCCCCGTACTCTTCTGCAGCTTATCCAGACGGTAAACCAGCGTATTCCTGTGAATAAAAAGCTGTCTGGAAGTCTCGGACACGTTCAGTGAGTTCTCAAAAAATTTGTTGATGGTGACAAGCGTCTCCTCGTCAAACTCATCCGGGCTTTTGCCGTCAAAGATCTCCTTGATGAACATTTTGCACAGAGGAATCGGAAGCTGGTAAATCAGCCTTCCGATGCCCAGTTCACTGTAAGCAATGACATCACGCTCACCGAAGAAAATTTTCCCAACGTCCAGCGCCATCTTCGCTTCTTTGTAGGAACTGCTCACACCTTTGATCTCATTTACCACCGTGCCGTAGGCGATGCGGACATTCTTAAAACTTTCCTTTCGCAGATAAGCCGCCACCGCCGCTGCACACCGCTCAATCTCCTGCGGACTGTCATCCTCAGACAAGTCCTTCACCACGATGACATTGTTTTCATCCACCGCCGTGATAAAGTCCTTATTGTTCACCCCGAAATATGCGCGCACGCTCTCAAGGGCATTGCAGTCCTTAACATTGTCCGTCTCCACAATGAGCGCAACACGTCTGACATCCGTCTGGATGTGTAACTTCTTCGCACGGCTGTATATATCCACCAGAAGCAGATTATCCAAAAGAAGGTTCTTCACAAAGTTATCCTTGTCAAACCGCTCCTTGTAAGCAACAAGCAGGTTCTGGATCTGGAACGCCACCATTTTGCCTACCATATAGACATCTTCACCCACACCGCCGGCAACAAGAATATACTCCATCTGCTGCTCGTCGAAAATTTTGAAGTATTGATATCCCTGGATCTCCTGTGAATCCGCCGGGGACTCTGCAAACTCTGCCGCTGCCCTGCCGCAGCGCTCCATTTCCTCTGTCGTCATGGCAGCCGCTTTCCCATCCACGTCCATAACGCAAAGTTCCACTCTGGCGATAGCTTTCAGACCTTCAATCGTGTTTTGCAATATCTGATTTGAAATCATTCCCCCACCCCTCTTATGTTTCGTAACAATTCACTATGCATTTTCGCCCCATATTTTCCGAAAAAGCAAAAGCTAGGTACTATTTTAATCTATATCTACAAAAAAATCTACCTACATTCGTGAATTTTTTGTGTATTTTTTAAGATTTTTGACGATTTGAAAGATTTCATGCCATTGTTAAAATTGCATATTGTTACCAAAACCAAATGTATGATAGAATGTATTGGAAGAAAGGTTGGTGATTTTTATGGATATTGCATCATTATCTATGGCCATGTCCAGCGCCAAGACAAATGACGCCTTCGGCGTAGCAATGCTTGCCAAATCTCTGGATCAGGCAGAAACCACAGGCAGCCAGGTTGTCGGCATGATGGATGCGGCAGCAATGGAACTGTCCGTCAATCCCCACATCGGCGGAAACTTTGATATGACAGTTTAAACGAAAAGGGGCAGAAAACTTATGTCTTCTGCCTCTTTTTGTACGCCTCTAAACCAAAAACAGTTCCAGACTCATATAACCCAGACAGAGCACGACCGCTATAATCAACGGCACGCTCAGAAGATAATCTGCCTGCGGCGTCTCCCGCTGTATGGGCTGCATCTGCGGATTCCACTGCGGCAGTTGCTGATTCCCCTGGCGGACCGTACGCCTTTCCTTCCTGCAAAACAGCTCCTTAAACGCCTCCTGCCGCCCTTCGTTCTTCGCAATCCACACGATGACACAGGCTGCAATGGGCGTCATCACGGACGCGATCACCAGATATACGGAGAGCGCCGCCAGAAGCTCCTGTGTCGTCAGCTGCTCTGCCGCCTCATTCACCGCCTGCCCATATATACTTTCCAGAATGCTTCCAGACAGATACATCAGCACAACCTGGCAGGAATTAAAAAACATATGGCAGAAAACAGAAGCCCAGAGACTTCCCGCCGCCTCCACCAGAAGCGCCAGAAAAATGCCGATTGCAAAGGCATATAGCGCCTGGTTAAAATTCATATGCATCAGTCCGAAGAGAGCCGAAGACAGAAGAACCGCCGAGATACCATGACTGCGGGCCCCTGTATAGCGCATGTTATTGCCATATCCTCCGCTGCGCCTGTAGCTTCCGTATATCACGCCCCGGAACACAAACTCCTCGCAAAAAGGTCCAAAGATCCCGATCATAAACAGCATTGCCGGAAAGGGTGTTCTTATAATATCCCCCTCCAGCGCCGCAACTGCATTTTCCGTGAAAAACATAGTCAGCGTATTGAGTACAGTCACCAGCGGCATAATCAGAAACGTACACAGGGCAATCATCAGCAGGGTAGAAATTTTCACCTTATGAAATTCAGGAAAAGCCCCCCTGCGCCCAGATACAAGCAGGAATATCATTGTCGGCACAACCAATATGCCCTGGCTCAGAAGGAAGTTCAGCACAAGGCTGTCGGGAAGAAGATCTCCCCCAAAAATCAAAAACCCTATCACACCAAAATGCACCAATATGATAGTCAGAAACAACCAATTTGTTCGTTTACTCGTCATTGCGTCTTATCGCTTTCTCCGTTATCGTTATTTTCCCAGCCTTTAACAGGCTGCCCACCGCCCTCTTAAACTCATTTTTGCTCATCTGCATCTCCCGCCGGATCACCTCTGGAGACGCCTTGTCGTTAAAAGGCAGTACCCCGCCGGAGCTGTCGATCGCCTGCATCACCTTCTCCGCGTCCCCCGCAATCTGCAGATATGCTTTCTCGCGGATGCTCAAATCCAGCTTTCCATCCTCCTTCACCGCCGTAACGCGGACATTTACGGTATCTCCTATCGCCACATTCCCGTACAGCTCCCTTTTCGGAATCAGCCCGGAGTACTGATCGTCCACCGCCACAAATGCGCCGAAGTTAGGGCTGATCTCATAAACGGTGCCGCTGACGCGGTCGTCCTTTTTGTAACTACTGTTATTTTTCAGATACGGGTACACGTTCATGGTAGCGCAGAGCCTGTCGGATTTATCAATATAGAGCGCGGCAAGGCACTCCTCCCCGGCGGCCACTCTTCTTGTCTGTTCTTTAAAAGGCAGAAGCAGATCCTTCTCCAGCCCCCAGTCAAGAAACGCGCCGATCTTACCCACCTGCACAACCCGCAGTCTCTTCACCCCGTGCAGGGTGATCTTAGGCATGTTTGTGGTCGCAATCAGTCTGTCCTTGGAGTCGCGGTACAAAAAAACCTCCACTTCGTCGCCGCACGCCGCGCCCTCCGGCACCTGCTTTTTCGGCAGAAGTACTCTCTCCTCCGTGTCAGCTCCATCATACAGATAAACGCCGAACTCTACCTGCTTTATGATTTTTAACGTCTGTATTTCTCCTAATTGTATCATATTAGTCTCCGTTTCTTTTGCAACCAACAACGATTCATATTTCCCGCCAAACCCGTGCAGGCACGGTTTGGTTCTCAGTCTAGGTCCGGCTGAGCTGGTGATGTAAACTCTACAACGCAGTATGGACTGCCGTCCGCTCCATTCAGGGAAACCGTGTACAGCTTTCCGTCCTCCCCTGCAGCCGCCACGGGATAAATTTCATCCCCCAGCACTGCCTGACTCTTATATTCTGCGCGGAGCTGGCTGATCCCGAACCCGCCCGGGATGCAGTCCATCGCCATGCGCACATATTGTCCGTTATTGACATGATGGTTCGTGTCAAGGTGGTGGGGTTTCACCGTGAAAGCTTCCATATGCTGTCCGTCCGCAGGCATTGCAATTTTTCTGGGCGCATAGTCCATCGGGTATTTCTCCTCCGGCGCATATCCCGCCTGCATATCCGCATTCGGCTTCACCGGGCGCATTTTCTCCCTGTCCATCAATGTCCATATGGAATTGGCCCAGGCCAGCGCTTCTCCTTCCTTCGTCCGCATCAGGAAATTACGAAGTCCCATAAAGCCGCGGAACTCATAAGGAGCCGTGCCGACCACAATCCGCTCGCCATACTTCGGATATCGCCCGATGCAGATCTGCCACGCGGACAGAAGCCACACCTGCCCGATTTTATCCATATATTCCAACCCCAGCCCGATGTCCTCGGATTGGAAGGTGGAACAGTCCTGAAAATAGTCTAACAGGGACTGCATCGTCAAAAGACCGTCCTCTCCCACCTCGCTGTACCTTACTCTTCCGTCAAATGTATACATGCAATGCTCCTCTCCAGAATCCCCTTCATCTGCGCGATGGAAATACCATAGTTTGTCACCGGGACGCCCTGGGTCTTCGCAAAACGCATCCGCCGCAAAACCTCTCTCTCGTTTAACATGCATCCTCCACAGTGAATCACCAGCGCGTAAGGCGCAAGATCCTCTGGAAAGCCTGTGCCCGACGCCGTTTCTATGATCAGGTCCTTTCCCGTATATTTTTTCAAGAACCGGGGGATTTTCACAGTCCCGATATCGTCGCATTGCCTATGATGGGTACATCCCTCGGCAATCAGCACCCTGTCGCCGTCCTTCAGGCCGTCAATCGCACGCACGCCCTCCACCGCGATTTTCAGAAAGCCTTTATAACGCGCCATCAAAATAGAGAACGAAGTAAGCGGAATGTCCTCCGGCACAATGGCCGCCACCTCTTCAAACGCCTGACTGTCCGTAATGACGAGCGCAGGCTTCTCCGAAAGTTTTGTAAGCGCATCTTTAAGCTCTGTCTCCCGCACCGTCATCGGAATCGCCCCCGCCTCCAGCAGATCCCGTATCGCCTGCTGCTGGGGAAGGATCAGTCTGCCCTTGGGCGCTGCGGCGTCAATGGGAACCACCAGCATCACAACATCCAGCGGTTTTATCAGATCCGCCACAAGACGGCGCTCACCTTTATCCGGAAGCATTGCCGCCAGCCTTTCCTTTAATTCACGGATGCCCACGCCCGTAACCGCGCTCACATATATAACACTCGCTATTTTATTTTCATCCGGGTTTTCTGCCCGGCTGACAGACCCCATATCCGCACGACCTTGCTCCGCGCCTGGTTTCTTCTGGCATCCGCCCGTCATATCGACCTTCGTGCAGGCTATCATAAACGGAATGTCCCGCTCTTTGAAGAGCGAAACCAGCTCCTCGTCGCAGGCTGTCATTCCCTCTGCCGCATCCACCGCCAGAACCGCGATATCCGTCTTGTCGAGCACCTGCTTTGCCTTTTTGACACGCTGTTCTCCGAGCGTCCCCTCATCGTCAAAACCGGGGGTGTCGATCAGCATGACAGGCCCAAGCGGCAGAAGCTCCATCGCCTTATACACGGGATCGGTTGTTGTTCCCCGGATCTCTGACACCACTGCCAGCTCCTGTCCTGTCACCGCATTGAGCAGGCTTGACTTGCCCGCGTTGCGCCTTCCGAAAAAACCGATATGCACCCGCTCCCCCGCAGGGGTGTTATTCATGCTCATATGCACTTCCCTTTCTGTACCATGACAGCGCGACTAAACTGTTAAAACCGAAAGTCCCGGATCCCTTCCTCGATCTTCGCCAGATGATCCTTGGCTGTCTCTCTCACCTGTTCCCTCGGGATGTTCGCAAGCTCTGCCTGGATCAGAGCCTCGCCGATGGCTTTCGTCTCCTCGGAGGCGTAGTCCATCAAGTATTCCTTCAATGTCATCAGCGCGTTGGGATGACAGCAGTTCTGAATCTGCCCCGTCTTGCACAGGCTCATAAAGCGGTCTCCTGTCCTGCCCTCCCGGTAACACGCCGTGCAGAAAGACGGAATATAGCCAAGCTCCATCAGCCATTTAACGACCTCGTCCAGCGTCCGCTGGTCGGACACATCGAACTGCTCCGTATCCGTAGGCCGCTCCTCCTGCGTATAGCCGCCCACAGAAGTTCTGGAAGCGCCGGAAATCTGGGATACGCCCAGACGGATCACCTTCTCCCGCACCGCCTGGCTCTCCCTGGTGGAAATAATCATGCCCGTATAGGGAACCGCTATGCGGATCAGCGCGCAGAGCTTCGCAAAGGTTTCATCGTCAATGCCGTTGTCAAAAGCCGAGGGATCAATGTCATCGGCGCGCTTGATGCGCGGCACGCTGATCGTGTGGGGGCCTACCCCGTGGACAGCCTCCAGATGCTCCGCGTGCATGAGAAGCCCGGCAAACTCATATTTATACCGTTCCAGACCGAAGAGCACGCCAAGCCCCACATCGTCAATCCCGCCCTCCATCGCGCGGTCCATAGCCTCGGTGTGATAATTGTAATCATGTTTCGGCCCGGTGGGATGCAGGTTTAAGTAGCTCTCCTTGTGGTATGTCTCCTGAAAGAGAATGTATGTGCCGATGCCCGCTTCCTTGAGCATACGGTACTCCTCCACCGTGGTGGCCGCAATGTTCACGTTGACACGGCGGATCGCGCCATTCTTATGGTTGATGGAATAGATCGTCTTAATGCATTCCAGAATATACGAAATGGGGTTGTTGGCCGGGTCTTCCCCCGCCTCGATCGCCAGACGCTTATGCCCCATATCCTGCAGGGCTGTCACCTCCTGCCTGACCTCCTCCTGGGTCAGCTTCTTTCTGGGGATCTTTTTATTTTTCATGTGGTAAGGGCAGTATACACAGCCGTTCACACAGTAATTGGACAGATAGAGGGGCGCGAAGATCACGATTCGGTTGCCGTAGTAGGCAAGCTTGATCTCCTCCGCAAGAGCATAAATCTCTTCCAGAATCTTCGGATCCTCACATGCCAGCAGCACCGAAGCCTCCCTGTGGGAAAGCCCCGCACAGATCGTAGAGTTTCCTTCCTTTCCGGGCCTTGCCCTGTCCAGGATTTCACGGATAAGAGTCATGTTATCCTTGTTTTTCTCTGCGTATTCCAGCGTTTCCAGAATCTCCTCATGGCTGATAAACTCGTCCGCACACAATGATTTCGGATCGTACATTTCATTTACCTTCTTTCCACTTATAATAACTATTGTTATTCTGCAACATCCACGCCACAGCTTTCAAACCCCAGCCATCTTGCCGCCCCGTCTTGAACGCGTACTCACAGGGCGTCCCCTCTGCCTTCCACAATCTGATACCCCGCCCGGGATACACTCTCCCGAAGCGCCGCCAGTCCCTCGGCCGCCTCCTGCCCGGTACATGCCTTGTTGTCATAAAGACTGTACTGCCCGCGCACGTCTGCGGGAGAAAGGTTCGGCATGACCACATTGGCGCCCGCCTTCAGACCAAGTTCCCGGCCCTGGGGGTGAATGGTGCCAAGCGCCGTAGTGGCCGGAATAAGCGACTTCGGCAGTGTCAGCCTTGTGAGCGCCACCATCGTTAAGGTCAGCGTCAGAGGCCCCTGTGGGTACCCCGCAAAGGGCGTATCGTGGTGAGGGATAAAAGGCCCGATTCCCACCATATGAGGCTGAAATTCCTGCAAAAACCGCATGTCCGCAATCAGCTCCTCCGTCCCCTGGAACGGGGAGCCCACCATAAAGCCCGCCCCGGTCTGGTAGCCAATCTGCTTTAAGTCCCGCAGGCATTCCATGCGGTGAAAATATGTCTGCCCCGGCGGATGCAGCTTTTCGTAATGAGCGCAGGACGCCGTCTCGTGCCGTAACAGATAGCGGTCCGCCCCCGCCTGATACCAAATCTCATAATCCTCTTTCGGCCGTTCTCCCAGAGAGAGCGTCACCGCGCAGTCCGAATATTTTTCTTTTATATGGGAGACCATCCTCCTCACCCACTCTGTGGTGTGGCCGGAATCTTCTCCGCCCTGCAGCACAAAGGTGCGAAAGCCAAGCCCGTATCCCTGCCCGCAGCAAGAAAGGATCTCCTCCACAGAAAGTCTGTACCGATCCGCGTTCCCATTGCTCCGGCGGATGCCGCAGTAAAGGCAGTCCCTTTTGCAAAAATTCGATATCTCTATCAGACCCCTGATATAAACATCCGTTCCGTAATAACGCCTGCGCACCCTGTCCGCTTCGGCAAACAGAAGCTGCCTGTCGTAGTCTCCCTCTATCAAAAACCGCCACTCGCCGTCAGAGAGTGTACCGCCCGCGATGAGGCGGTCTGTCAGGTCTGTCATATATCCTCCCGCAGAAACCCTTCCAGAGTCTCTTTTAATTCTGGCAAATCATCCGAAATAATTTCCCAGACAAGTTTCAAATTGACACCCTCATAATCATGTACAATTTTATTTCTCAAACCATATACCTGTCTCCACGGAATTTCCTTATGCGCATTTTGAAACTCCTCATCTGCTTTATTGGCTATTTCTCCAAGCTGACTCAGATTAAACACGCAGGCTTCCACGAGCACTTCATTTTTTATAAATGTATCATAATCCATTCCCTCAATATAGGCAGAAACTTTTTTTTACATATATAAGCATTTTCGAAATTACGGTCTCATTTCTCATAAATCAGCACTCCCGTCCGCTTAATCTCGCTTTCGATCTCCGTCCCCTCCTGAATATGGGATATATCCAGCACATCTACGGTTTTTTCCACCGCCGTTCTCAAATCCTCAATCAGCCCCACGAATTTTAGCCCTTGCAATCCGCTGTCTATCAACAGGTCTATATCGCTTTTCTCAGTCGCTTTCCCTTGACTGTAAGAGCCAAACAAAGTCGCTTTTCTAACTCCGTACTCTTTCAAGATCGGAGAAATCCGCATTTTAATCTGGTTTATGGTATATATCTGCTTTTCTTCCATATTCCCCGCCTCCATACAGTACAGAAAACCCGACAGATCTTATCCGTCGGGAATTGAAAGGATTCGAACATTGAAATGTTCCATCTGTAATTGACCTATCCATCTCTTATTTTACTAATTATCACAGATTTGTCAACTTGTAACTGAGGAAGCCTGTTTTCTGCCCTGTCTGTCCTCCTCCTCGTAATACTGCGCCTGCGCGCGCCACAGCTCATAGTATTTCCCGTTTTGTCCGCCGCAAGCTCCTTGTGACTCCCAAGCTGCACCAGCTCTCCCTCATGGAAAACCGCTATTTTTTCACAGAAGCGGCAGGATGAGAGCCTGTGGGATATATACACCGCCGTCTTCCTTCCCACAATCTTGTCGAAATTAGGCTTCGGCAGTCATCATGCTTATAATATACTTTCTTTACTTTAGGCTCATCCTTAAAAAACATCATCCAGATGGAAAAAAAGCCCGTCTGTTCTCGCTCTTTGCAGGACATCTTCAGCGGCTGTCCTTAAATAGGATTCATTTACCTTTGGCAATGGATTGTCCCAATCTGTCAGTGAGCCTCCGCTGCTTTTGCTTTCCTTATGCTCTACCGCCAAAGAGTCACAGTTTTCACAGCAAAAACAATTAAAATACAATCCGCCTCCCATGCGTTCGTGCCTGTTTTCACCGCAAATACATAGTATTTTCGAACACAAAGAAACCCCGATGAGCCATTCTCATCGAGGTTTTCAAGCTGGGCTACAAGGATTCGAACCTTGAAATGACGGAGTCAGAGTCCGTTGCCTTACCGTTTGGCGATAGCCCATCAACAATTAAGGATTATAGCGGAAAAAGGGCCGTTTGGCAAGCCCTTTTTCCTAATTTTTTCAAATTTTTTTAAAAATTTTTAAATCAGATCTCAAACATCAGCTCTCCGTAGGTCGGAATCGGCCAATATTCCTTATCTACGATCATCTCCAGCTCATCCGCCGGAGCGCGCAGTTCGTCCATAGCCGCCTTCACTGTATCCTTGTAGAAGAACGCCTGCTCCTTTGCGTCCGCCATCACGGAAGCCTCTTTCTCCGCCTTTTTCAATTTCTCAAGGGCTGTCTGCATAGCCGTCAGTTTCCCGCCGGCGCTGCGCAGAAGCGCTTCCTGCGTAGATGCGTCCGCGCCCGCCGCCTTCACCGCGTTCACGGTGTCCGCAAGAACCTTCGTATAACGGATAGCCGCAGGGATGATCTGTTTGCCCGCCATGTCAATCATGGTGAGCGCTTCTATGTTAATGGATTTCGCGTAGGTCTCGTAAATGATCTCCTCGCGGGACTCCAGTTCCACCTTTGTAAAGATATGAAACTTCTCGAACAGCTTCACCGCCTTGTCGGTGGTCAGTGTGCCCGCCGCCTCGATCATGGACTTAATGTTCGGCAGACCGCGCCTTTCGGCCTCCGCCACCCACTCGTCGGAGTAGCCGTTGCCGTTGAAGATAATCCTCTGGTGCTCGGTCATGTATTTCTTGATCAGGTCGTGGATCGCCAGCTCCTTGTTCTCCGCTTTCTCCAGGAGGTCAGCCGCCTCGCAGAAGGCCTCCGCCACAATTGCGTTCAGCGTGGTGTTGGGACTTGCGATGGAATCCGCGCTCCCCACCATGCGGAACTCGAATTTGTTTCCTGTAAAAGCGAAGGGCGACGTCCTGTTTCTGTCGGTAGCGTCCTTCTGGAAATCGGGCAGGGTGCTCACGCCCGTGCGGAGCTTTCCGCCCTCCTTGACGGAGGTGGCCTCTCCCGTCTCGATTAACTGGGTCACCACATCCTCAAGCTGTTCCCCGAGGAAAATGGAAATGATGGCCGGAGGCGCCTCGTTTGCGCCAAGTCTGTGATCGTTGCCCACGTCGGAAGCAGACTGGCGGAGCAGATCCGCATGAATGTCCACCGCCCGCATAATGCAGGCCAGAACAAGCAGAAACTGGATATTCTCGTTGGGCGTTTCGCCGGGATCCAGGAGGTTCACGCCATTGTCCGTGGTGATGGACCAATTGTCGTGCTTACCCGATCCGTTTACCCCCGCATAGGGCTTTTCATGCAATAAACAACGCATGTTATGTTTAACAGCTACCCGTTTCATCGTCTCCATGACGATCTGGTTGTGATCCACCGCAATGTTTGCCGTCTCATAGATCGGCGCAAGCTCATGCTGTGCAGGAGCCACCTCATTGTGCTGTGTCTTTGCCGTCACGCCCAGTTTCCACAGCTCCTCGTTGAGGTCCTTCATATATGCGCCCACGCGCTCCCTGATCACGCCGAAGTAGTGGTCTTCCATCTCCTGCCCCTTGGGAGCCGGCGCGCCGAAAAGGGTACGGCCCGCAAACATCAGATCCGTCCTCTTCATATATAAATCTTTATCCACAAGAAAATATTCCTGTTCGGGGCCGACGGAAGCGGTCACCTTGGTTGCCCCTGTATTGCCGAACAGCCGCACGATACGCAACGCCTGCTCGCTCAGCGCCTCCATGGAACGCAGAAGCGGCGTCTTTTTATCCAGCGCCTCGCCTGTGTATGAGCAGAACGCCGTCGGAATGCACAGAACCGTCCCACAGCCGGACTCCTTCAAAAATGCGGGAGATGTGATATCCCACGCGGTATAGCCTCTCGCCTCGAAGGTCGCCCGCAAACCGCCCGAAGGGAAGGAGGATGCGTCCGGCTCGCCCTTAATAAGCTCCTTACCCGAAAACTCGGTCAGCATCTTGCCCATCTCATCGGGATGGGATACGAAAGCATCATGCTTTTCCGCAGTAATGCCCGTAAGCGGCTGGAACCAGTGTGTATAATGTGTCGCGCCGTTCTCCACCGCCCAGTCCTTCATCGCCTTGGCGACGATATTTGCGGTGCTCATGGACAGCTCCCCGCCCTCATTCATCACTTTGACGACTTCCTTGTAGGCGTTTCTCGTCAGACGCTCCTGCATTTTGCCGAGCGTAAATACGTTTTTCGCAAATATCTCTTCCACATTGAATACTTCGCTCATAACAATCATCCTCCTCGCCTGGTTTCAAAAAAATGCGTTCCAAAAAAACTTATTTTTTGGAACGCCATCGTTCTGAATACCTGTATACAATTTCCGTTTATAAGAATACCTTACTTTTTCCCAAAATGCAAGCACTAATTTTCTTTTTTTCTAAAAAACCCTTCCGGCGCCCATTGCCGCTCAGGTTTCGAACCATCTGCCATCCACCATTTTCCGCTTTTGATTGTTGTAAACGACCACATGCAGGCCGCTGCTTTCGCTGTCATATTCTTCCCCGCCAAAGGAAACGAAAGTCTTTCCACTCCCCCACTCTGTCATCGCGCAGTGCGCATACAGCGGTATGCGGCCTCCGGCCACCGTCCCCTGATATTCGGCCTCCTCAAAGGTCAGCTGTTCTGTCAGCACCTTGCCTTCCGAAATCACCGCCAGATAATTACACCCGTCCTGCCCTGTCAGATCTGCGGACAGTCCAAGCTCTCTCAAGGTTTCTATCGTAGATTCCTCCAAATTATACACATCGCTCTGGTAAGTGATTACGAGCGTGTACTGCTCATGGTTCAGCAGAGAAAGGTAGGGATCCAGATCTCCCTCATGCCACCGTCTGCAGGAATCCAGCGTGAAGGCATAGTCCGCCTTTGTCTCCTCCCACTGAGGTTCTGTCCGGCCTCCCAGTCCAAACTGTTCGCTCAGAATGCCGCCGATATAGCCGGACACCTTCACCGCGCCCCAGATATTGGGATGGCCGTCGTCACAGTTATCTATGTCCATCTGATATTCCATCTGCCTGTAAACATTCTGCTCATTAAAACTGATAAAAGTACAGCCCTCCCGGTCTGCATAAGCCTGCACCGCGTTGCACATGTCGATGTTTGCCGACACCGCCGGCGTAATCGTTAAAATCAGAGATATCTCATTTTCCCGGCATAATTCATTGATTTTGTCGAGATATTCCAGCATCAGAGGGGCCATTTCCGCATAACCTGCAGCAGCCGCCATGTCGTGCGGTTCAAATCCTTCCCCCTTCTCTCCCAGATAAAAATGCAGGGGCGAATACCCCTTCAGCCCGGAGTATCCCGCCATCTCCCGAAAAGTGTAGTCATTTCTGTCCGGCGTATCCCAAAGCCATCTCTCGTGATATCTCAGATGGGGCAGATAATAGCTCCACGCATCCTGTTTCGAGTCTATTTCACAGATGGTTTTGACCGCCTCCGCCTTAACAGGCGACCATCTCATAAAATCCAGCGCCTTTCTCGTATAGCTCTCATCTGTATTCAGCGGCTCGTCGGCAATATAAGGGAAGCAGAAATAGCATTCCAGCACCACGGCCTTCGGCGTCTGATAACGAAGCGCCTCCTTGAGCCAGTAGTAGGAAGTCACCAGCCCCTGCTGGTCGCTGCTCAGATTATAGCTGGTAATCCCATATTGATTGTATACCTCCTGCGGACAAAACGACGTAACCCCGTGACTGCTCCCCAGAAAAAGCACGTCCACACTGTTCTTCTCCAGGTCATAAAACCCGGCAAAGGTGGTCGTTGTCGGCCAGTCCGTATCCGTAAAAAATTTCGGTGTGATCCATCTGCAGTATACATAGTAGCAGATCCCAAAGAGTACGAGAAAACCTACGAATTTTGCGGCAAATCCCAATTTCTTCGTCATTTGTCAAAATCCCCCGTAAATAAATGCCTGCGCATCATAGCCCTGGCCATAGCCGCCAAATGTCATAATACCGAAAATGACTACCAGATACAATATCCATCTCACATAAAGCGGCTGTCTGAAAATCAGTTCCGAGAAGGAGACACCCTGCTCCTGTTTGAGACTGACTACAAACAAAATCAGAACAGAAGCGCCAAGTACCACCCACTCCTTCCATTCTAACCCCATTGTAAGCAGTGAGTCATTGGTAAATATCCACAGATTTCTGACCCGGAACATACTCCACAGCATTTTCAGACCCTTCGTCAGACTCTCCGCCCGGAAAAGAATCCACGCTGCCATAACGCACAGGAAAGTCCATACCCTCCGTATCCACAGCGTCGCCCCCGCTGATTCCTCAAGCCGCAGAAGCTTCGCTGCCTTCCGCTGTATATTACGGGTCAGATCGCCAATGATCTGATAGGCGGCGTGCATCGTTCCCCAGACAAGAAACCTCAGCCCGGCACCGTGCCATATGCCGCTGACCAGAAAAGTCAATATCAGGTTGATATAAGTTCTGACACGTCCCTTCCTGCTGCCGCCCAGTGGAATGTAGATATAATCCTTCAGCCACTCGCTGAGGGACATATGCCATCTGTGCCAGAAGTCCTTGACGGAAACCGCCAGATAGGGATGGTGAAAGTTATCCGCAAGCTCTATGCCGAACAGATTCGCTACGCCTTTGGAAATCGAAATGCAGGCCGCAAAATCCGCATACAACTGTATGCTGTACAAAATACCGGCCACCAGAACATAACAGCCCACATAGATCTGGTATGATTCGTATACACAATCGACAAACCGGGCCGCCTGGCTGGCAATCATCAGTTTCAAAAAGAAACCCCACAGGATTCGATAAAAACCACCTGCCACCATTCTCTCGTCAAAACGGTGCCCGTCGTAAAGTTGATCCGCCAGCCTGTCATAGCGCGGAATGGGTCCCTGCACAATCTGGGGAAAAAACATGACATACAGGATAAATCTGGCCGGATTTTTCTGCGCGTTGATCCTTCCTCTGTAAATATCCGCCAAATAAGATATCACCTGCAATGTATAAAAAGAAATGCCCATCGGAACGATCCAGTTCACCGCGTTCCGATGCAATAAGATTTCCAGAATATAGTTTCCGTTTTTCACGCACAGCCACGGAAGAACCATCAGCAGCACAGCGCCCGTCAGAATGACTTTGTTCTTCCGCCGTTCCAGCAGCAGTCCAGCGCCGTAAGCGGTCATGACGGTAACTAAAATAACCGTCAGCCCAGCGCCGCTCCCCATGGCACGCCAATAGAAAAAGAGGCTTCCGAAAAGCAGTACCAGCCATCTGTATTTCAGCGGCAGGATATAGTAGAACAGCGCTGCTGCCGCCACAAACAGGTAAAAGGTGATCGAAAGGTATGTCATGTGTTTTCTCCAAAGTAAAATTTCGCATTCAGATGCATCGCGAAAGTTTATTTTATTTTTCCACCCGCAGAATATCTCCCACTTCAGGCGTCTCCGACAGCCTCACGTCAATCGTCTGCCTCGGGTGCGGGCAGGATTCCACTGGATTCCCCTCCGCATCATACATGGCAAGCACCTTGACGGGAATGTTCTCCCCAGCCGGCTTCATAATCTCTATCTCGTCCCCCACGCTGAATTTATTGCGCTGTTCGATGCGCGCGCAGGGCTTTCTCCTCTCATTTCCGCTCTCTGCCGCCGCTCCCTGCTCTGCGCAGGCTGCCGTCACCGCTCCCACCGTCCCCAGGTAAATATACTCGCTCACATAGGTGCTCTCATCGTAGATCTGGGTATTTTCGTCCGTTTTTCCAAAATAAAAGCCCGTGGTAAACTTGCGGTATGTGCACTTGGCGATCTCCGCCCGATACCAGTCCATATTGGCACGGTACTGCTCCTCGGAAATGAAATAATCGTCAATGGCGCGCCTGTAAGTGCGGGCCACCGTGGCCACATAGAGCGCGGTCTTCATCCGGCCCTCTATCTTAAAGCTGTCAATGCCCGCATCCACCAGTTCCGGGATGTGCGCAATCATATTGAGATCCTTGGAGTTAAAGATAAACGTGCCGCGTTCATTCTCGAATACGGGCAGATACTCTCCCGGCCTCGTCTCCTCCATCAGCGCATACTTCCAGCGGCATGGATGGGTGCAGGCTCCGTGGTTTGCGTCCCGCCCGGTAAAATAATTGCTTAAGAGACACCGCCCCGAGTAGGAGATGCACATGGCCCCGTGCACAAAGCTTTCAATTTCCATCTCATGGGGAATATTTTCCCGGATTTCCTTTATTTCCTGCAGGGAAAGCTCCCTTGCCGACACGACCCGCTTCGCCCCCTGCTCATGCCAGAAGCGGTAGGTCATGTAGTTCGTGTTGTTGGCCTGGGTGGAAATATGGATGTCAATTTCCGGGCAGATTTCCCGCGCCAGGGCAAACATCCCGGGATCCGCTATGATCAGCGCGTCCGGCCGCAGCTCCTTCAGTTCCCGGAAATACGTTCTGGCTCCTTCCAGATCATAATTATGCGCCAGAATATTGGCCGTCACATACACTTTCACGCCCTTTCCGTGGGCAAAAGCCATGCCCTCCGCCATCTCCTCCGAGGAAAAATTTTTCGCTTTTGCCCGCAGGCCGAAGGCTTCTCCACCTATATAGACGGCATCCGCGCCAAAAATAACAGCCGTTTTTAATACTTCCAGGCTGGCGGCAGGCACCAGCAGTTCTGGTTTCCTTTTCTCTTTCATCGTACTCCTTTCAAGCAGCTGACCGTCACCCCGTCACCGACAGGCAGCACCACCGTCTGCAGCGCCTCGTGATGCGTCAGTTCGTAAAGATACTCCCGCATCCTGCTGTGAATGGTGCGGTTTCTTCTCTCCACGGCAAACCGGGATTCCAGGATATCGCCGTCCTGCAGCACATTATCCGATACCAGAAGGCCACCGGGCGCAAGGAGCCGCAAAACTTCCGGCAGAAAATGGATATACTGGCCTTTGGCCGCGTCCATAAAAATAAAATCATAAGGCCCCGGAAGCTCTCCCAGAATATCCGCTGCATCTCCCTCCAGGAGTGTGATCGTTTCTTCCTTTCCGGCCCGCGCAAAATTTGCCTTCGCCACGGGTATCCGTTTCTCATATTTTTCTATGGTCGTGATCTTACATCCCTCAGGGGCATATTCGCTCATCAGAAGCGCAGAAAAACCAATGGCGCACCCCACCTCCAGAATGGACATGGGTCTTCGCATCGCAAGCAGGAACCGTAACAGTCCCTGCGTCTGCGTGCGGATAACCGGCACATTGGTTTCCAAAGCTTCACGTTCTATCTGATCCAAAAATGGGGTGTTGCCCGCATCCAGAGAAGCGAGAAATGTGTCCATACGCTCTCCTGAAATCACTTTGACTCTCCTTCCGCGTCTTCTTCGCCCTCTTCCGAAGCGTCCGCCGCCATCACATCCATCATCTCCTCCGCAGTCATGGCCGTGTTCAGATCATAGATGCCGGGCTGCAGTTTCCCGTGATTCTCCGACAGAAGCTCCTGAAGCAAAAAGAGTTTCCCGTCGCGGATCAGCCCCCGCTCCTCCAGCATCTCGCCTATCTCTTTGACGGACACCGGCTCCTCTACGCTGACGCTGATGGTTCTGCCCTCCCCGAGAGAGACCGGCGCCTCGGTAAATATGCGGAAACCGTAATCATAGGCAGCTGTTGCCGCCTTCATAATATACGTCGCGGCAAAAACCAAGACCACGACTTTGATGATCAGTTCCGCTGTGGAACCAATGATTTCTTTTACACTCATAGTTCGCTTCCTTTCACAGCCCGGCACGCGCCATCCGTCAGACCGTTATACTTCAAAGTCCACTTCATCTGCAAGCAGCACGTAAACCTCCTGCATCATGCGGCAGAATGCCAGCTCCGCCCGCAAAAAATCATCCACGAGAGGATTTTCCCTGAATTTCTCATACTCCTGCTCAAAAGCTTCCACACGGTCGAGCATATCTTCGCCGTCCGTCTGATTCTGTAAATCGAAGTTGCGCTGCCGGAACTCATTCACTTTATCGTAAAGCTCCGACTGCTTCTTAATTTTTTCTCTCTGGTAATAGTATTCTTTGTAAGTATCCGAGGTCATAATCTGATCTGCAAAAGCTCTGGCTGCCTCTATGATCTCTTTATCTGACATAACGTATTCTCCTTATCTCACATAACTTGACCACGCCAATCACTAAACCCCTAAACCTCCATGATAATAGGCAGTATCATCGGTCTTCTCTTTGTCTTTTTCCAGACAAAATCACTCAGCACATCCTTGACGGTACCCTTGAGTTTGCCCCAGTCGGTTTTTCCCTTGTCGAGGCAATTCTGCACCGCCTCCTCCACGAGAAGTCTCGCCTCATCGAGCAGCTCGTCGGACTCTCTCACATAGACAAAACCTCTCGACACGATATCCGGGCCGGAAATAAGCTGATCGCTGTGAGATTCGAGCGCCATTACCACGATCATGATACCGTCCTCCGCCAGATGCTGCCTGTCACGGAGCACAACATTGCCCACGTCACCTACACCTAATCCGTCCACGAGAATCGCCCCGACCGGCACCTTCTCGTTCACAGCCGCACGGTTGTCATCCATCTCCAGCACATCGCCGGACTGCAGCATAAAGATATTTTCCTTGGGCATCCCAAGCTGGGCCGCAATCTTCGCCTGCGCCTTGCGGTGCTTGTACTCTCCGTGAACGGGAATCGCATATTTAGGCTTCACAAGTGAATAAATGAGCTTGATCTCCTCCTGGCAGGCGTGCCCGGACACATGCACATCCTGGAAAATCACGTCCGCGCCCTTCATCTGCAGTTCATTGATGACATTAGTGACCGCCTTCTCGTTGCCCGGGATCGGATGGGCCGAGAAAATGACTGTGTCTCCCGGCATAATGGATATCTTTTTATGGTTGTTGCCCGCCATGCGGCTTAACGCCGCCATACTTTCACCCTGACTGCCGGTCGTGATGATCACCGTCTTTTCCGGCGGATAATTTTTGAGCTCCTCCACATCGATCAGTGTCCTATCGGCAATCTGCAGATAGCCAAGCTTTGACGCCGTGTCAATGATATTGACCATGCTGCGGCCTTCCACCACAACCTTCCTGTCAAATTTTTCCGCCGTGTTGATGATCTGACGCACCCTGTCCACGTTTGACGCAAAGGTAGCGATCAGAATACGGGTATCCTTATGCTCCAGAAAAAGAGAATCCAGCGTCTTGCCCACCGTCTTCTCAGAGGGCGTAAAGCCCGCCCGCTCCGCGTTGGTGGAGTCGCACATAAGCGCCAGCACGCCCTTTTTCCCGATCTCAGCAAATCTCTGCAAATCAATGGCGTCGCCAAACACCGGCGTATAATCCACCTTGAAGTCTCCCGTGTGCACCACAACGCCCGCCGGGGAATAGATCGCCAGCGCCGCCGCGTCCACAATGCTGTGATTTGTTTTTATAAATTCGATTCGGAACTGCCCCAGATTGATGGATTGCCCGAACTTAACCACCTTCCTCTTGGTGGTCTTCATCAGCCCATGCTCCTCCAGCTTGTTCTCTATGATACCCATTGTCAGCTTTGTTGCATAAATCGGTATGTTCAGTTCTTTTAATACATAGGGCAGCGCCCCGATGTGATCCTCATGTCCGTGGGTGATCACAAACCCCTTTACTTTCTCTGCGTTCTCTTTCAAATAAGTGATATCCGGTATCACCAGATCAATTCCCAGCATCTCGTCTTCCGGAAATGACAGGCCGCAGTCCACCACAACAATGCTATCCTCATATTCAAAGGCTGTGATGTTGAGCCCGATCTGCTCAAGTCCGCCTAATGGGATAGCTTTCAGCTTACTCGCTGACTTTCCTTGTTCATTTTTCTTTAAATTCAAAAAATTTACCCCCTCTTTCTACTGAATGATATGAATGTCGTCCATTATCTTTTCAAACACAGCAGCCACTGCGTTTAATGTTTCATCATTATCTACGATCTCATACACCGCCTCTGGATCCTCCGGCGCGGAAACATCACACAAAATAAGCGCCTCACCGTCTTCCCCTTCAGAGTCCGTCACCAGAAGATAATTTGTGCCGCCGATCATGGTCTGTTCCAAAATATAAAATTCGACAACGCCGCCCTCCTGCGGCGTAAATGTAATTTTCTCCATTCGCCCTCCAAACTTCTGATACACGGGCAGAGAATGCATGCTTTTTGCATTCAATTCTTACTGCACTTGTCCAGATAGCCCTGCAAAATCAGACATGCCGCAATCTTGTCCACATAGTCCTTACGGTTTTCCCTGCGGATGCCGGCCTCCATCATCGCCTTATCCGCTGCCACCGTCGTCAGTCTCTCATCCCACATCACGACCGGAATCCCCGTGCGCCGCTCCAGCTTTTCCTTAAATTCGAGGGAAAACTGTGCGCGCTCTCCAAGCGTATCGTTCATATTCTTCGGAAACCCCAGTACAATCGTTTCTACCTCGTACTCTTCAATCAGCGCCTCAATGCGCGCAAGCGTCCGTCTCAGCTTGTTCTCTTCCTTACGTCTGATTATTTCGATCCCCTGCGCCGTAATAAGCAAGGGGTCGCTGATGGCCACCCCCACCGTTTTGGAACCGAGATCCAGCCCCATAATTCTCATTTGTCTTTTTCACCATTATTGACTATTTAGGTCAACCCTTCTTCGCACCCTCGATGGAGTTTTTGATATATTCCACCAGCATTTCCTCCACAAGCTCGTCCCGCTCCACCTTCATAATGAGGCTCCGCGCGCTCTTGTGGCTGGTAATGTAGGTAGGATCGCCGGACATAATATAGCCGACAATCTGATTGACCGGGTTGTACCCCTTCTCCGTCAACGCCTCATATACTGTAGAAAGCACAAGCTTGACACCCGTCTCCGGCTCTGTCCCTACAGTAAAAAATTGTGTATTTTCCAAATCCTGATCCCGCATATTCTCACGCCCTTATCTATTGTTATTATAGTATTACCATCATTTGCCGAAAAAATCAACCGCTCTGCCTCTGCTCCACAGATTCTTACGGCATATTTTACCACAAATAAAATGCCACAGCAACGGCTATTTCCAGCCCGGCAGACGCACCGCAGCGCTCTTTTGCAAACCAGTTCCGCCGTCTGACATCCCGGTCAGTCTCCGATCAGCAAAAGATCCTCCGCCAAAAAGGAAACCAGCCTGCCGCATGCCATGTGATTTTGCAGATTTTCCCCTGGCACCGCCTCTTTTGCGGCCTTTAAATAGCGGGTGGTATGACCAACCCAATACCGCTTCCCGCCCCTTTCCACAGGTTCCTCGAAGAGTACCTCCTCCGTTTTCCCAAGGAATGTCTCCCGGTATGCGCGGGACATTTCCCGTTCCAGTTTCATCAGCCGCTCGCTCCTCACCGCCTTTTCGGCCTCGGTAAGCTGTCCCTCCATGGCGGCCGCCCGGGTGCCCTGCCGTCTGGAATACTTGAAGATATGCATCTCATAGAATCCCACCTGCCGGAGAAAATTCTGCGTCTGCGTAAACTCCTCCTCCGTCTCCCCGGGAAATCCCACGATCACGTCCGTGGTGACCGCCGGATTTGTGTAATATTTTCGCAGTCTCTCCACTGCGCACAAGTACCCTGCCGTATCATAACGTCTGTTCATCCTGCGGAGCACTGTATCGCTGCCGCTCTGCAGGGAAAGGTGAAAGTGCGGACAGACCTTCGGCAGTGCGCTGATATGGGCCGCAAATTCTTCCGTCACAATCCCCGGCTCCAGCGATCCCAGACGGATTCTCTCAATCCCCTCCACTTCAGAAAGCTTTTCAAGCAGACCGCCCAGCTCGCTGCCACCCCGGTCAACGCCGTAAGAACTGATATGAATGCCCGTCAGCACGATCTCCCTGTAGCCCGCCCCGGCCATACTCTGCGCCTCTTTCAGAACATCCGCTTCCAGGCGGCTTCTGATCCGCCCTCTGGCGTAGGGAATGATACAGTAGGAGCAGAACTGGTTGCACCCGTCCTGAATCTTGATGTAAGCGCGTGTATGCTCTGCCGTCGTCCTGAGTGTCATCTCCTCGTAGGGCGCGTGGACGATGTCGATTGTGTCTGTCACAGACCCGGTCTGCGCCCCGCCCCTGCTCTCCAGATATGCTTCTAAAATCTCCACCAGATCCTTCTTCCGGTTATTTCCGACAGCGAGATCCACCGTGCCATCCTTTTCAAGCATCTCCTGCCCGGTCTGCACATAACATCCGACCGCCACCACCACGGCTTCCGGGTTCCGTTTCTTAGCACGGTGCAGCATCTGGCGGCTTTTCCTGTCCGCGATATTCGTCACCGTACAGGTGTTCACGATATATATATCGGCTGCTTCATCAAATGGTACAATTTTATATCCCTTTTCTTGTAACATTTGTTGCATATAGTCCGTTTCATAGGCATTTACCTTGCAGCCCAGATTATGTAATGCTACACTTTTCATAGTAATCCCCGCATTTTTTGTATTGTTTTATCATTGACTTTTCCTCTTCCAACATTTAGTATAATACCCAGAAGGTATAAAAATCAAAGGAGGTAATTCCGCAATGAAAACAGTACAGATTTCTTTAAATTCTATCGATAAGGTTAAATCTTTCGTGAATGATATCACGAAGTTTGATTATGATTTTGACTTGGTATCCGGCAGATACGTTATCGATGCGAAATCCATCATGGGTATCTTCAGTCTGGATCTGTCCAAGCCCATCGACTTGAACATCCACGCAGAAGACGGCACGGATGAGGTTATGGAGACATTGAAGCCCTACATCATGTAATCGAGGCTTCGGCGTACATCAAAGAGTAAAGAGCAGCTCGGGAAAGATCCTGGGCTGTTTTTTATTTTTTATACATGAAAAACGCTCCATGCGGAGAATGCTGCATTTCAGGCATTCTCCTACGCGAGACATAGAACTTCTTAGCGAAGCAGCCCTTGCTGCTGAGCTTTAGAAGTTCTTCTCGCGTTTTTCACGTTATCCTTGCACCACGATCACCTCGTCCGTCTCCAGTGCCTTCGCAACCAGCTCCTCAATCCCCTCCTGCAGATTCTGCTCATGTCTCTTTATGATATTCAGGTTCGGCTTCGTCACGGGATGCTTGGCCACAAAAATAGTACAGCAGTCCTCGTAAGGCAGAATAGAAGTCTCGTAGCTGTCGATCCTTTCCGCAATATCCACAATCTCCATCTTGTCAAAACCGATCAGCGGTCTGTAGACAGGCATGGTGCACACCTCATTCGTTGCCGCCAGACTCGCCATCGTCTGTGAAGCCACCTGGCCGATACTCTCGCCCGTAATCAGTCCAAGACAATCTGTCTCCCTCGCAATATGCTCCGCAATGCGCATCATATAGCGGCGCATGATAATGGTCAGTTCATCATGGGGACACTTGTCATAAATGTAAAGCTGGATATCCGTAAAATTAATTACATGGAGCCAGACAGGACCCGCATAGGCCGCTACCTTTTTCGCCAGATCCACCACCTTCTGTTTCGCCCGCTCGCTGGTGTAAGGCGGCGCGTGAAAATACACGGCGTCGATCTTTACCCCGCGCTTGGCGATCATCCAGCCCGCTACCGGGGAATCAATGCCGCCGGACAAAAGGAGCATCGCCTTACCGCCTGTCCCCACAGGCATACCGCCGGGACCTGGTATAATCACGGAGTAGAGATAAATCTTGTCGCGGATTTCCACATGCAGAAGAATATCCGGCCTGTGCACGTCCACGTGCATTTCCGGGTAAGCGTCCAGAACCACGCCGCCCAGCTCCTCGTTGATCTGCATGGAATTGAGGGGATAATTCTTTCTCGCCCGTCTGGCTGCCACTTTAAAGCTTTTGTTTCTGTCCGCATACACGTCGCCGATATAGCGCACCACATCCTGCCCCAGCTTTTCAAAACCCTCATCCTCCACATAAACCACCGGGCAGATGCCGGAAATGCCGAACACCTTTTTTAAGCTTTCCACCACTTCCTCAAAGTCAAAGGCGGACTGCGTGTCCACGTAGATACGCCCATCCGTTCTGCGCACGGCGAACTCGCCCTCCGCTTTCTTCAGCGCATACTTGATCTGTTTCACCAGCGCTTCCTCAAAGAGATAGCGGTTTTTTCCCTTCACGCCGATCTCCGCGTATTTAATAAGAAATGACTTGTACATATTTTCTCCATTCCGAAGCGTTTTCCCTGAGACACCGGCAAAACAGGATACACCCCGTTTTGCCCTGCGCCGCAGACTTTGCGCCGCTTCTCTGCAAAGTCCGTATCATCCTCCTGTTTTGTATCAATTCAGTGTCTCGTGTACCGTCTCAGCTTTGGCACAATGTCCTCCAGATTCTGACAGGTATACGTGATCTCCTCATCCGTCGTAAATCCAGAAAGGCTGAATCGGATTGTCGACTGTAGAAGTTCTTTCTCTACGCCCAACGCACGCAAAGTTGCTGACGGCTGCGGTTTATGTGCCGCACAGGCGCTCCCGGCGGAAACATAGATTCCCCGTTCCTCCAGAGCGTGCAAAAGTACCTCGCTTCGTACGCCCCGGAAAGAAGCGCTCACGATATGGGGCGCACCCTCCCTGCCCGGGCAACCGTTAACTGTGACGTCTCCTATCTTTTTGACTCCTTCAGTCAGTTTTTCCCGCAGGGCATACATTCTATCCACATCCTGCTCCAAATCCTGATACACCAGCTCCGCCGCCTTGGCGAAGCCGGCAATACCAGGTAAATTTTCCGTCCCGGAACGCAGGCCGCGCTGCTGGCCTCCGCCGTACATAATCGGGCTGACTTTTGCCCCGTCCCTCATGTAGAGAAAACCAATCCCCTTCGGCCCGTGAATCTTATGGGCGCTTGCACTAAGCATGTCGATATGCATTTTCCCGGGAAAGATGCGCGCTTTTCCAAACCCCTGCACCGCGTCCACGTGGAAAAGTGTATCCGGGTTCTTTCTTTTTATGAGCACACCAGCCTCCGCAATGGGCTGTACGCTTCCGATTTCATTGTTTGTATGCATAATGGAAACGAGTATCGTATCCGTCCTGACTGCCTCTTCCAGCTCCTCCAGAGAAATTCTTCCCTGTCTGTCGACAGAAAGATAAGTCACCTCAAACCCCTGCTTCTCCAGATAGGACATGGGCTGAAGCACCGCCGGATGCTCGATCCTCGTAGTAATCAGATGACGTCCCATTCTGTGGTTGGCCATCGCCGCGCCGACCAGAGCAATATTATCGGATTCCGTCCCGCCGGAGGTAAAGAAAACTTCCTTTTCATTTACTTTCAAAATCTTCGCAAATGTCTCGTTCGCGTATCTTAAGTAGGCTTCCGCCTCCACTCCCTTATGGTGCAGGCTGGAAGGATTTCCATAATCCTCGCACAAAATCCTGTGCATCAACTGCGCAACCTCCTCGAAACAGGCGGTTGTCGCGGAATTATCCAGATAAACTTCCATTGCCGTTATTCCTTCCTAAACCCTATATTTCTAACATATGTATTTTACTCCAAATGGTACATCAGCCACGACAACACTGTAAGCCCTGCTGTCTCGGTACGCAGGATTCTTCTCCCCAGAGTGATCGGTTCTATGCCTGCCGCAAACGCCTCCGACACTTCGCTCTGCTCGAAACCGCCCTCCGGCCCGATAAAGACCGCCACACGCCCACCGGGTCGTATCGACTCCATGATTTTTTTCGTATGGGCCATATCCTCCGCCAGTTCGTAAGGAATCAGCTTTACTTCCATTTCACGCGCATAGGCGGCTGCCTCCTTCATGGTCATTGGCTCCCTGATCACCGGGATAATCCCTCTTTTGCTCTGTTTCGCCGCAGCCTCCGCAATGCCCTGCCAGCGGTTTACCTTTGCCCGTGCCTTCTTCTCATCCAGTTTCACCACGCAGCGCTTCACCGCCATCGGGATCACCTCGAATACACCGAGCTCCACCGCTTTCTGGACAATGAGTTCCATCTTATCCGCCTTGGGAAGCCCCTGGAAGAGATAAATTTTAGAGGGCAGTTCCACTCCCTCTTCCTTGACAAAGCGCAGGGAACAGATAACCTGATCCTGCGCAAACTCCTCGATACCGCAGCGGTACTCCTTATCGTCCCCGCTGCATCTCACCGCAATTTCCTCGCCGGTCTTCAGGCGCAGGACATTTCTCATATGATTGACGTCACTGCCCGTAATCGTCACTTTTTTATCTTGTATCTGAGACGGTTCCACAAAAAACTGATACATTTCCCAATCATCACTCCCCGCGCATTGCACGCTTCCATTTACGCTCATGTACATGCTGCACGAGCTTCACAAGCAGCGCAAACACAATCACTCCCGCCAGCGCGCCTGCACTGTCAATACACACGTCGGAAAACCGCCCCGCACGTCCCGGCACGAAGAGCTGGTGAATTTCATCCGTGGCGGCATAGACGGCAGTCGCGCCGGCGGCAGTTGCCCCCCTGCGCAGAAAGCCCACTTCCCACTGCCCGATCCATATGTAAAGAAGGACGGATAAAACACCAAACTCCGCCATATGGGCTACCTTTCTGATAAATCCCTCTATCGCATCCGAAATTTCTTTCACCCGCGCATCACTTAAATCCAGATGGAAAAAAGTTCTGGTGGAACTTACCATATGGTAAGTGAAGCTTGCGCTCACCGCGCCCGACTCCTCTTTGGGCTGGGCGGAAAAAGCAAAAATAATGCACATCCACACAATCGCAAGCACACCCGCCAGATTTCTAAATAACACCATCCCGAATTTTTCTTCCACTTTCTTCATATTCTGCCTCATTCACAACATCATTTATTTTAATGCTGCCTTCTCCCAGTCAGCGCGTTTCCTTTTTCTGTGCCGTCACAGACCGCCACTCGCCCAGCGCATCCACCGCAAGAACCGTAAGCCCCGCCTTCTCGCAGGCCCGCACTACCAGCTCTTCCTTACCCTCGATAATACCCGAAGTGATATAGATGCCTCCCGGTTTCAGACAAGGCGCAATCACTGGTGTCAGCGGCACAAGCACATCCGCCAGAATATTCGCCGCCACGATATCATAACACTCGTAACCGACTTTATCCTGCACTTCTTTTTCGGTAATGATATTGCCGATGAGCAGTTCAAAATCTCCGGCGGGGATGCCGTTGGCCTCCTTATTCTGCGCCACGGCCTCCACCGCGCAGGGATCTAAATCCGTGCCCACGGCGTGCCTCGCCCCGTACATAAGCGCGATAATGGATAAAATACCACTGCCCGTCCCCACATCCAAAAGCTCGGTCTGCGGCGTCACAAACTTTTTGATCTGTCCGATACACAGCCTTGTCGTCTCATGCATACCCGTGCCGAAGGCCGTACCCGGATCAATATGCAGAATCTTTTTATCCCGGTCCGCCTCCTTCACTTCCTCCCAGGAAGGAATCACAAGAAGGTCGTCTATATAAAACTGATGAAAATACTGCTTCCAGTTGTTAATCCAGTCGATGTCCTCCGTCTCGGACACTGTGACAGTGCCCTCCCCGATCTCCATAAACAGACGGACATCCGCCAGAGCCTCCTCAATTCTCGCAAGAATGCTCTCCCTGTCCGTCTCATCTCCTAAAAGATCAAGCCGCCCGTCCTCCTTTTCCTCCACAAAGAAACTGAGGAACGCCGTGCCGTCATCTTCTCCGCTCTCTGGCAGAATATCCACAAACATCTGCTCCTTTTCAAGCGGCGTAAGGGGCACTTTATCCTCTATCTGTGCCCCCTCAAGCCCTCTGTCGTAGAGCTCGCTGATAATGATGTCTTCCGCCTCCACAACCGTTTTTATCCTGAACTTCATCCACTTCATGGATCGTCTTACTTCCTTTCGCTGAGCTCCAAAAGCTTCGTTTTCAATTCGTTCTCCATCACACGCATCTCTTCCTCAGCGGCCTTTCTCTTCTCCCTGCCGTCTGCCTGAATCTTCATCACCTCATCCAGCGTGGAAATCAGATTCGCATTGGTTGTTTTGAGCGTCTCCATATCAATAATGCCGCGTTCCGACTCCTTCGCGCTCTCAATGGCGGAGACCTTGAGCACCTCCGCATTTTTCCTTAAAAGCTCGTTGGTCATATCGGACACTTCCCTCTGCGCCCTGGACGCCTGCTCCACATGTGTCACTCCCAGGGCCAGCACCATCTGGCTCTTCCAGAGCGGAATGGTATTCACAATGGTAGACTGAATTTTCTCAACCATCATAGTGTCGCTGCTCTGCACCAGTCTGATCTGGGGCGCGGTCTGGATAGACACCATTCTGGTCAGTTCCAGATCATGCAGCTTTTTCTCAAAGCGGTCGCAGAGCTCTTCCAGGTCTCTTGCTGCCTGCGCGTCCTCCGGAAGCCCGCTTGTCTTCGCCTTCTCCAGAAGCTGCGGCAGTTCCTTCTCCCTCGTCTCGGCAAGTTTCTTTTTCCCCGCCAGTATGTACATGGACAGCTCTTTAAAGTACGTCAGATTCAGCTCGTACATTTTATCCAGAATCGAAATATCTTTGAGGAGCTGCACCTGATTATTCTCCAGCGCCTCACAAATCTTATTGATGTTCGTCTCCGCCTTGGCATACTTCGTTTTCATGGTTTCCAGTTTCTGCGCCGGCTTCTTAAAGATACCGAGGAACCCCTTATCCTCCTCATCAAAGCTCTTAAGCTGCGTCACCACGCTGGTGAGCATCTCCCCGACCTCACCCAGATCTTTCATCGTTACATTCTCAAGCGCACTGCCGGAAAAATCCGCCATTTTTTTCTGCGTGCCCACACCATACTGCAAAATCGCTGTGGAATTGTGCAGATCGATCTGCTTCGCAAACTCGTCCACCTGCCGCTTTTCCTCTTCGCTCAAAACCGAATCATCCAGATCCTGCTTAATCTCCTTCGCCTGCGGAATCTCCGACAAAGGCTGCTTGTCCTTTACCGCATCCTCCACTTCCCCAAATACCAAAGTGGGCGCCTGCTGCTCCATTACATCCAGTTCGTTCATAGTCCCCTCCTTCATTTATGATAGGTATCCATCCTGTTTCAGTATGGTATGTAGCGCCGAGATATCCGACTGGATATCCCACGCCTTTTCCCGGAACAATTCATCCAGAAACTTTTCGAACGCCTCGTTAATGTTGTCCACCGCCGTCTCGATCTCCCGCTTCGTCTGTTCTATGTTGGACAGATCCAGCTTCTGGCTGTCCAGATCGCGGTATGCCTCCAGCAGCTTTTTCGTGGTTGGCAGATAGAAGCTTAACATCTTTCTGAGTTCTGACGCAAGCTCCGGCTCCTTCTCCACCTGATCGAAAATCCTCGTCACCAGAAGTTCCAGGCGATCCAGCTTATCCGACATTTCCTCGCCGGGAATCTCGTCATTGCACTGTCTGATCAGACGCACATAACTTTTTCCTTCCTCAATCACTTCCGCTGCCCCGCCGAGGCGTTCCTTTTCCTGCCGCCTGCGCTCTTCGGCCAGCTTGTCCATTTCCAGCTTTTTCTGCTCCGCCTCATAATTCTTCTGGGTAAGCATATACTGGTCATACATCTCATCGCTGGCAATCAGACAGGTCTGCTTCTGATCCAGATGCGCCTGCTTGAACATGCCCAGGTGAATCATCTTCCGCAGATCCTTCACAATGAAACGTTCACTTTTTCCGGTCCGCTGCGCCAGCTCCTGAATGGAACAGTACAGCTTGTCCTTTACCATACCGACGTATCTCTTATAGCGTTTCACCCGTCCTGCCAGTCTCGACCCGTGAACACCAAGCCACAGACCCGCCGCAGTGAAAATCCCGGATATGATCACCGGAACCAGCGATTTCTGATAAGCAATCAGTTCTCCCACCGAACCGATCAGCGCCAGTGCTGAAATACCCATCACACCGTATCCCGCTCCCATACACAAGACGCCTGACACAGATCCCCTCGGCGTTCTTTGAAACAGACTCTTATCCAGACGGGCATTGGGACGTTTGTAGAGGGGATTGGAGGCGTAGGGGCTTATATTCTCACTCACCGTCTCCATGGTGCGTCCGATGCCGTTTCCCACATCATTCACGGCCCGGTTTACGCTCTCACCCACTGTCCCGACTGTGCGGTTTACCTCCTGCATCGTCCGATTTATGGTTTCATTGACCGTATTGCTGATGTTTTTCCCAAGATTCGTAAAATTGCCTGTGTCCACCGCCTGCTGCACCTGATCCCGGATGTCTTCACCGGCCCGATACCACTCATTCCTGTCCATATTCCACGAACTCTCCATATTCATCCCAGATATTACAAATCCAGGTGCTTCCCTGATTAAAGACAATCTCCTCTCCCGCCTCATCATAGAACTTCGCAGGTGTAAAGTCGCCGTCAAGACGTTTCCACGTGCCCTTTATTACTTTGCCGTTCGTGAACACAATGGCATCGCCCTCACCATGCACGCCGAAGGCAAGATAATCGTGAGAGTCTCTCACCTCTCCATGGCAGTACTGGAACGCGACATTGCTGACAGTAAGCTGATCGCCCGTCAGCTCGTCGATCTGTTTCTTGCCGTCCTGGTAACGGTAATAGAGCTGATCGTCCTCGTGATACTCAAAATAAGGATGATACGCGCCGTAGCCTCCCGAATTTTTCCCGGACTTTCCGCCCGGATATACATATGCAGCATCCTCATTGTCCGCATAATCCGCTCTCACATCATCCGCTGCAAACAGGAAAGGCGGCACATACGCATCATCATAATTCCAGTCATAACCCAGTCTTTCCACCGCTTTGAAAAGACCATCAATAAAAAGATAACCTGTAAATTCCGTCGCGTAACCGGGGCGCTTATGTCTGCCGTACGCCTCATCCGCCGGATTGTGGATACCTACCACCGCCGCGCTGACGTTGTAATAGTTCGGACGATTGATCAGTTCCTCCACGTACGGTACCGCCAGGCCCCAGTTACAGTAAATTGCCTCATAACCCATAGCCTGATACACATAATAATCCCTGCTCGAACGGACAGGACCGATCCTGTCCAGATCATCGAAATCCTCAAAAACACCCATCAGACGAGTGATACGCCCCTCCACCGGCGCCTCATAGATAATGCCCGCCCGGGAAAGCCCGTACTGCGGCAGGGCTGGCGCATTATTCGGTATCATCACGGCGATAGGTCTTCTCTTCGCCTGCTTCACATCCGTCCACCGGCCAGTCAGATAACTCTGAATCTTACCATCTTTTTCCACCCGCTCCTCAATCACGAGGGAGTCTGGTTCCTCCTCTTCCGGCTCTTCCTCCACAACAGGTTCCTCCTGCTCCTCCGGCTCAATCGGTTCAATTTCCAGCTTCGGCGGTTCTTCCGGCTCCTCCTTCGCTTTGGCACAGCCCGCCAGAAAAAGCGTTAATATGCAAATTACAAGTAACCCTTGGCTCATCTTCTTTTTTGTACTTTTCATATGCTTTCTGTATACCTCGCTTATCCTTTTCTCATAGTCAGTATCTGTTTCTGCCGCTATTTTATACTACCATAAAAACACAAGAAAAGCGAAGAAAAATTAATATTCAATCACCTTTTTCTCTATATCAAACTTCACCGTCACACTTCCGCCGTATTCTGGTGCAATCCCGGTAATGGTCACACTTCCCTTGTTCTTCCCGGATTGATTGTTTGCCCCATAGGACACCTCATAATCCTTCCCCTTCTGAAGTGTTTTTCCGTCTATGGTGTCACGAACCGCAACCGCAGGCCTGACTTGTTTTCCCGTGTAGACTGCCTTTTCCGTCAAATCGATCTGTAAATTTGACTTTACAAGCTTCGTCCGATAGACCGGCAGAGGAACGACAATTTCTCCGTCCGCCTCATAGCTGCTGCCTTCTTTCGCCGTGATGACGGCTCTCGGCATCATCTCCCCCAGCTTTTCCTCCGAGCCGGAGCCCGCCTCGTATGCCGCCAGATACGCCAGGTATTCCTTCTGTGTGTTACACAGATACTGTATTTCATAATCCTTATTTACACGCAGTGCGCTCTTACCATCCGTCAGTTTCACCGCCGGTTTATACGCATACTCTTCCGCTTTATCCGGATTATAGGAAACGGCCGTCGCCTTGTACTGAATGTGTCCATCCTCATAGGCATGTTTCAGACCGCTCTTCGTGATTCGGAATGTAACATCAAATTTGCCGGTGTAATTGCCCTTTCCCTTCACTGTCACTGTAGGCGGCTTTTCTGCGGAAGCCTCCGCCACCTCCTTATTGTTCTTATAAGCGAGCGTATAGTCTCTTCCGTTACGCAGGGCAAATCCTTCCCCGTTTGTAAGAACAATCTCTTCTACAGGCTTCACGCCCGCTTTGCAGTATGGGAACACCATATTTTCCATCCCGGCCGCGCAGTTTACCAGCTCCTTATCCGCAATGTCAACCGCCTCGATCCGAAAGCTCTTCTTAAAACTGCCGCTGTAGCCTTTCTCCTCTGCTCCCCTGAAAGTCATCGTGACATTACCCCTGTTAATATTCGGAGTGTAGGTTATGGTGTAATCCGTTCCGTATCGCAGCGGTGTCTCTCCTCCATCAGGCTCCAGATAAGTCAATGCAGCATCGTTTTGGGTCACGGCCTTTCCCGTATACGTTTTATCTTCCACACCGCTCACCCGGACCGCTTTCGCCGAAAATGTCTTGCCCTTGATGGAGAAAGCAGCCGTCTTCGTCCCGACATACTCTCCGTTTCCGACAATGACAAGCTCCGCTTTGCCCACTTTCCCCGGAACAGGTTTCACTGTATAATCACGTCCCGGCTTTAAAATGACCGATCCGCACTTCACGGTAAAAGTATCCGGCGAAGCGGTCTCCGACGGGGTCAGCAGGATGTCCCCACCCGTATAAGCAATATTTTTCAGATTTTTGCCAAGTGTGATTTTGGCATTTTTCATCAGATGCGCCTTATCCGCCACAGAGATCTTCCGGCTGATACTTCCCATATAGTTGCCGGTTCCCTCAATCGTCAGATAAAATTCTCCTTCACATCCTTCTGGGATTTCCGCTCCCGGCAGTTCTTCTCCCTTCACCAGGCTGTTCCCTGCCCCGTCATGGGCATTTCCCGATATCAGCCGCAGTTCGAAGTCTGTCCCCTGTTTCATCCCTTTCCTATACTTAATGGATGAGAAAGGTTTCTGCGCCCTGCCCGCCGTCACAAGCTGTTCCGATACTTTCAGCGTAATCCCGGCCGCCGGTGTCTCCTGGCCGTCTCCGATCGACGCGCGGAGAATATTGAAATTCACCTTAACCGCATCCGCCGCATTGTTTTTAATTGCGTCTGTGTAATTTCCTTTACCAATAATCTCCACATAGGGAAGCTCTGGATTAAAGTTTGCTCCCTCCCCATTTCCTCTTTTCAGTTCACCGTCCTTATTGGCATTTATATTATTGTAGTATTTAATCTGATAATCCCTGCCGGATTTTAAAAGCACATCTCCGTCATATACACTGACCGCAGGCTTGCATGCACTCCCTGTATAGTACACGTCTCCAATTTCCTGGAATGCAAAACCGCCTTCTTCTTTCCCGTTTTCAAGCCATTTGGCATAGAGCGTTATGTCTGTCTGCACAGTATCCGTCTCAAAATTCCACGCTTTCGTACATGCCGCATCCCGATACCAGCCGTCAAACCGATATCCGTCGGCCTTCGGATCCGCCGGTCTTGCGACCGTTCCCCCTACCTTTATGCCAATCTGCGGCGCAGGCGCCGTTCCACGTCCCCTGACATCAAAAATGACTGTGCAGGAAGTCTCTTCCTGTGCCACGGTCAGTCTGCCGTTCTCATAAGTAATCGTGTAGTTTGCTCCCGCATCCGCCCCGGAAGGAATAATGTCATACCTCCCTGGCACCTTCGTATCTGTAACGCTGCAGGTTAATACAGGCTTTCTCAGCAGTTCGTCCGTTCCCATCAGCCCGATGATCTCATATTCGTATGCATTTTCAGGCGGAATGGCTGTTCCCACCCGGATCGTCTTATCCTTTGCACGAATCCGCAGCTCGGCAGGCCGAATCTCAAAGGTCATGCGGATGGTGCCGCTGTAAGAATTGATTCCTGTCACAACCGCTGTGGCCGTACCCGCATTTCGGTTATTCTCATAGGACATCTCATAATCCTGCCCCTCCACAAGTACAATTCCTTTCTCCAAAGACACAGGATCCTGAGCCGATACCACGGCTTTCGGCCTCTGTTCCTCCCCGTTATAAATAACGGTATCCACTTTCAGCTTTGCGTCAAAACCATGATTTCCCTCTCCCAAAACAGCGTTGCAGTATTTTTTCAGATTGGACAGCACCGTATCCGCAGAACAGTACGACAACGTATAATACTGCAGGCGGTTATCCGCATCAATATAGCAGATGATCGGCCAGCTGATCTGATTATTCCCAACCGCCCAGGCATATTTCAACATGCCGTCTGCATTGTTATCTCCTGTGTCATAGGAAAACACAATCTCCTCACAGCCGTACGTTTTCTGAAACGCTACGACATCCGCCTTTGACTGCTTCGTCACTTCTATGGCACAAATGTCTATCCCGCTAAAGCTGCCGATTTTGCCGCTGATTTCTCTGATGGTCCCCCGGCTGTTGCCGCATGTATTGCTGTAGAAAATCAAGAGCTTCGGCCTGCCCTCCGCAGATGAACTGATCGTCGTATCATCCAGCGCGGTAAAGTGCAGTAACGGGTTGTCAAGATTCAGCGCCTTATCCTCTTCAACCGGCGGATCCGGCTCCACGCTTCCTGCGTCAATGACAGCCTCCAGCACCGTTTCCTTCGCGAATCCCAGTTCGTTCGGATCTTTGTGCAGAGCATAGAGCACCTTCCCACGGCTAAGTCCGCTGCCATATATGTAGCCGTCCGTCGTGTCGGCTGTAAACTCTGCTTTCTGATCCGTCCCGTCCATGGCAATGCTGTAAATCTTCGATTTATCATTATAGTAGAGGCGGTCGCCTATCCGAAACAGACCAGAATAAACTCCCTGCCAGGTTCCCCCGCCTCCCCACACGATCCAGGGATCTATATACGTTACCACCGTGCCGGCCGCCGTGATATCGCTCAGACTGGTTTTTTTTATGCAGGGCCGCCCGCTATAAGCAGTATAATAGCAGCTCTCTTCCGCAATCACCAGCGGCGATCTGCAGCCCGCCCAGAAGGCATTGTCAAAGCGGGTGCTTACGGCTTTGAAATCCACCACCTGACTGCCCTTCGTCACCTGCCAGTTATAATGCCCCTCAAAAGCAGCGTCGCTGCGGAGCATGTAGTTATGCCCGGCACCGCCGACACGGTCCCATGTGGGATCGTCCCAGGTGACATCCACCTGGTAATACTCCCCGTCCAGCACGACCATGTTCCACGCATGTGCCATCGCTGTGCTGGTAACCATATAGCATTCAATCCCCTGCTGGTTCAGAAGGTATTTATAAGCCAGGGCATAGCCGTCGCACACTGCGGTGCCATCGGCAAAAACACCGTAAGTCGAATGGGACTTATTCGGAACCTTATCGGCACCCAGATCCAGATTCTCCTTGTCGTACTCACAGTTGACCGCCAGATAGTCGTGCAGGGTTATGATCTTTTCCAGATCACTCATACCCGGGCGCACGGATGCCAGCGCCGCATTCGCACCGCTCCGCCATTTGGCATCGTCAAGCCCTTCTTCATATTCAATCATTATCATCGCTACCACGGACTGCATGGATGAATATCTAAATCCCTTCTTGACGAAATAGAGATCCGGATTCTCGTTCAGCACCCCGACGACCACATTTCCTATATCCGTCACGGGAATACCAAATTCTGCAACACTGATCTGTGTCCTTCTCGCCCGCATCTGCTCATACAGATATTCCTCCACCTCCGATTCGCTGTATGCGGATATGGCGTACGGTGAATCAGAATCCTGTCCCGAAGGAGCGCCGCCAAACTGGTATGCGCCCTCCAGCTCGGCCTCCACCCAGACCTCCTGCTCCCCGGCTGTCAGCAGGTCATTTCCAGAAACCTGTAAATCATTTTCGGAAACAGTCACATTGTCCGCAGGCTTCTCCTCCTGTGCAGGCGGTTCTGTCTGCGCAGGCGTATCTTCTCCCGCTTCTTCATTCCCGTCCACAGGCTCCTGGTCGTCCTGTGTCCCAGGCTTCTCCCCTTCCCCGGCATCCGTCATCTCCCCGCCAGGCTCCTGTTTCGTTTCCCCATCATCCTGCATCTGCCCGGGTTCCTGCACAGTGGATTCCTCTTCCGTTATGTTCTCCTGCGGGATCGGCAGTTCCTGCGCATAGGCGATATTCGCCGGAAGCTGTACCGAGGAAAGCACCAGTATGGCTGATAGAATACCCGCTAAAAATCTTTTACCTGCTTTCATTGTTGTCTCCTCCCTATTCATGGCATGTTCTGATCACCTTGGCCAGGCCATACCTCTTTGTCGCCGAAGACTCTTCCTCAAGGCTCAATTCATTCTGTAATCAGCATATTATGTTGCAGGCGCAAAGTCAACCTATTGGACAAGGGCAAATGAAAGTGCCGCCTAATCATCTAATTTGATGACCGGGCGGCACCTCTTGCTTTTAATTATACATAAACTGTTTTAACTCTGAAATATCCGATAGTATATACCGGCTTGCCATTATACATTTTGGGATACCAGATAGCATATATCCCATTATCTGTTGCCTTCAGGTTGGAACCATCTTTCAATTTTATGGTAAGGCTCATTTTTGCAAGATCGGATACCTTAAGTTTATCGAATGCAGTAGGATCATCGTCCACGAAAAGGGTCGTCTTAGTATCGCTTGTCGGCATAGGCTGATACAAGGCATAATACATTCCAGTCTTGGAGTTAAAGACGCGCTGCTTTCTAAGCCCGCAATTTTTAGGGCCGGTCACTGTAGCAGTACAGTAATCAGGAAGTATTTCTGCCCTACTCCAGTCGGGTTTTCCTTTACTGTCCTTATATGCGGTCGCTACGATATAAAAGTATCCGTTCCAGCTGTAATCATCGACATACTCTAAAACAATCTTTGCCGCAATATAATTAGGCCAAATATACAGGCTGAATTCATTTGAGGTAACACCACTGCCATCCAAAGCTGTTGCCTGAACAGTGACTACACCACCGGGAGGTACATCCTTATCCACAGAAACTGTACCGTTTTTGTCGATAGACACTTTGTCCGCAGCTACATCTTCACATCCGACTATTTTCCATTCAACTTTGCTGTTTGCCGGTTTTCCATAATTGCTATAGTATTTAGCTGTCAATTTCATCTTTTTGCCCACAGCGATGTGACCGACATTGCCATCTGTGGAGCCGATCACAAGCTTAGACATCGGCACTGTCACCGTCACCGCACAGGTTGCCTTCTTGTTGCTGCCATCCGCAGCGGCACAGGTAATGGTTGCCTTGCCCTGTGCTCTGGCTGTGATCTTACCATCTTTATCTACGGAAGCAATAGACGGCGCGCTGCTGGTCCAGGTAATCAAGGGATCCGTCAGATCCTGCTCTGCACCGCCATTCTTTTTGCCTTTTACAGTGGCCTTCAATTCAGCTGTTGTGTTCTGCGTAGCACTTGTTTTAGCCGGGAACAAGGTCAGCTTTTTCTCGTTGAGGGTAATTTTCGTAATTTCCTCATCCACAATCGTGATCGGGTGACTTACTCTCTCCGTCACCCCGCCAAGACCGTCCGCTGCTTCAACCATTATGTAGTATTTTTCTCCAGCCTTGACATCTCTTGTCGTAGTGACTTTTCCGTTGGTTGTGCCTACCTTGACCATCCCATCTTTGTTACCGTTGTTGTTTACGCCCCATGTCACTTTCTTATTGCTGGCATTTGCGGGGTATACCTTAGCCGTGAGCGTAATGCCTTTTCCGGCCGCCACTTTTTCAGACCCGATTATCTCAATCCTTGTGACGGGCTGTACGACTATCACCTTGTAAGATGCGCTCTTATTACCGCCGTCGTTGGAAGTTGCCTTGATGGTTGCTTTACCGGGCGCAACAGCAGAGATAACACCATCATCAGAAACTCTGGCAACCTTGTTGTCGCTGCTAGACCAGACTACTTCCGCAAGGGCTTCCTCCCCTTTGAGTTCCGTCTTTACTTTGTTGGCATCTGTCGTAGTTACAACGAGACAGTCTGCCAGCTTAATAACTTTTTTGTCGCCATCCACCGTTGTGCTATCCGTTGTCTTTATGCTCGTTGCCTTGGGCGCTTTTGCAGTCGCAGGATCGACAAAAGCGACCTTTGTGACAGCAGATGTCGTGATTACAGTAAGATTAAAATCATCGGACTTACCATCAAATTTTATCCCATCGGCTCCGACAGCCGTAGCGGTAACCTTGTATACCCCTTCTTTCGTTTCTTTTTTAGTTTTCACCGTGCCGTTTGATACCGTAATGCCCGCAGCCTTTGCCGCATCATCCACAGTCCACTGCACTTTCGTGGAAACCGCGTAAGAAGGCGCGACAGTGGCAGTCAGTTTCAAGCTCTTTCCGGCAACCACTTTCTTTACATTGCTGACAGACTCTACGGTTACATCATTAGGAACTGGTGTCAGTTTCACGGTTTTGGAAGCTGCCTTGCTGGCCATGCCGGTAGTCGGATTGACAGCGATAGCTTTAATGGTTTTGCTCTTAGCGCCGCCCAGTTCTATCTGACTACCGATCTGATATGGCTCCTCGTTGTCCGCATTTGTGATAACACCGTTTTTAAAAGCGGGCGTTTTGCCGCTTGTGGAGTAATAAATATCGATGCCTACGGCAGTTTTCGCAGAGAGGGTAACCATCACTGACTCTGCCATGTAGTTTTTACCAGTTTTGTCCATCGGTGTTTCAGCAATAGTAATTTCCGGTGCATCCGGCGCCGTCATATCGGTCGCAAGCTTCAAGACACCCGGTAAATAAGTCGTGCCTGCACCCATGCCGGAAGTGGTGCATTTCGTAGTGGAAGACTTCATAGCAGAGAGAAGTGCGTCCACTCTGCTCTTCCCCTGTTTGTTGCGGATGTCTTCCCTCGCGGAAAGGATAACCGCCGCCGTGCCGGCCGCTGCCGGGGACGCCTGGCTGGTTCCGCTCATATAATCATATTTTCCGTAAGTGTATCCATCCTCTACAAATCCTGCATTGGTAGTAGAGTAAATTTGCACACCAGGGAAGGACAATGTTACTGTGTTACCATAGCAGGAAAAAGATGCTCTTGTACTGTTCTCGTTTACAGCGCCTACAGAAATTGTACTTGCGTAAGCCGCCGGATAGTTATTTCCATTGGTGTCGTCGTTTCCCGAAGAGGCAAAGATGGCTACACCTTTTTCATAAGCATCTTTTACAACCTTTTCATACTGCGCATCATAGTTAGGACTTCCCAGACTCATGTTAATAATATCATATCCGTCCTGAGCAGCAGCCGTGATAGCCCGCATAACATCCGCAGAATCAGCACCATTATCTGCTGGAAATACACAGTATCCGCTTATCTTTGCATCGGGCGCGATACCGATACCGCCTTTGCCATTGTCATCAGCAGCGATAATACCCGCTACATGAGTACCATGGGTCTGATTGTCGGTATTGTGGGGTGCGCCATCTACATCGCCAACGAAATTTTTCCCGGCTTCCGCGTTCGCCGCCAGATCCTCGTGACTCATGTCAAGACCAGTATCGATAACAGCGACTCTGACACCCTGTCCTTTGTATCCGGCCGCCCAGGCATAGCGTGTGCCGATGTAATCATGCTGCCACTGCAGATTAAAATTCGGATCGGAAGGAGCAAAAGGATCCACCGTTGCATTTGTGTCTTCGTGCAAATATTGATAATAATTAGGCCAAACAGCGGGCAGCTTAATCTCGGGCTCTGCAGCCGCAGCAATAGCCAGCGCAACTGTCGCTTTTTCCGGCAGACTGATTACCGCCACCTCATAAGAGTAACTGTCCAGTGTACCGCCGAAAGCTGCAGCAACCTGTTCCGCTTCCTCTTCGCTCTCTGCCAGATATACGACTTCACCGGGCACATATTCACCCGTTACATCCGCGTAGTCTTCAATCGTAGCAGTCTCCTTTGGCTGAATTTGTACAACATCTCCTGCATAGGAGGCTAAAACTTTCTTGTCCGACAACTGCTTTGAGGAAAATTTATAATCTTCGCCCAGTCCAGGGAAAATAGAGAAAATATTTATCTCATCTTCTGGAAGCGTGTTCTCGGATATGGTATTCTCTGAGACTGTGTTTTCAGAGACAGATTCCTCGTCTTCAACATCTTCCTCAACAGGATCTTCTTCCTCTTCATCCACGGAAGGCTGCTCTGGCTCTTCTTCCTCAGCGGGATCTTCTTCCTCCCCCTCAGAAGGCTGCTCCGAATCAGCGTCTTCTTCCTCGGTGGGATTTTCATTCTCTTCCCCCTCAGAAGGCTGCTCGGTATTCTCCTCTTCCACATCTGGATCCTTTTCTTCCTCACCCTCGGAAGGCTGCTCCGGGCTGCTTACTTCTGTGGATTCATCGGATTCATTGTTTTCATTTTCTTCTTCAACAGGCTGTTCAGAAAGATCACTTTCAGCGTTTTCGACAGTCTCGCTGATAGGAGCAGGCTCAGATGCAGAGGTCGCCATCGCATCGATTCCTGCTGTCTGGAACAGCAGGGAGCCTGCTAAAAACAAGGATAATAATTTTGCTCTTTTCATTTTTCTCCTTCTCTTTCTTTTTAGATAATAAAACTTTGTTTATTGTTCCATATAGAGTTCTTGTTCATAATTTTGGATCAATGCAGGGTATTCATTTTCAATGCCTAATTCTATGAGCTCCTGGGGATTTTTGTCGGTCGTGTAAGTAGCTACTCCATAAGAGTAGGAGCTTAATTCAATTCCATATAACTCGGCAATCTCCTCCGCTTCTTCTTGGTTGTCCGCCAGCGCAGTTAATTCCGTGGTTGTTGATCCATCATTTTCTGAGGATTCAACAGAGAAATCATTTTTGTCTACCAGTTTCTGCAGCTTTGGTATATTATCGTCAACTGCTACTTTTGTTAACTCCTTTTTTCCACCGCAGCCCCATAGACCCACAGCGGCAAGCAAGATAAGTCCCAGTACAAGGACGACTATTTTCATCTTCAATTTTTCACCTCCTCTTTGCTGTTTGGTTCGTGTTCTGTATCATTCTAATGCTCATATTGTGGGCTTTTCCATCTCATTACCCGCTTCTTCCCCTACACGTCACAAACATTCTATGTATCGTTCCCATTATACCACACCCCCCCCCCCTAAAAAAACCCTTAAAACTCACAACAATAAAAATAATATATTTCACAACAAAAAGAAAAGCCACAGGATCCCCCATGGCTCTTACCGTCGTTCTGATTTTCCAAAATCTGCCTAAAACTTAAATTTTTGCGGTCACTCTGTTTTCAATTTATTCACTTCCTCCAAAGGAAGTCCTACGTACTCAGAGATTTTTTCAAGTGTCAGCATTCCATCTGATAACATTCTCTTAGCAACTTCTTTTAATGATTCATTTCTCATATCTTCCATTACTTTACACATCTCCTCCACCCCTTTCGGATTCTCTTTCAGATATCGTGTACGTTCCGCCATAAGTTCAAAATTCATATCATCTGCGCTGCTACAATTAAAATCGTGCATAAGTTTTCCAATATCCGAATCTCCACGATATTGACCATTCACATAAAGGATATGTTCCCCATCTTCAAATGGCTTATCCGTTGCAAGATTAATCCGCTCAATCGGATAAATCGGCATCCCTTTACCATAAAAATCTTTCTCAGTAATAAAAATTGTGTAAGTATCTGGTAATTCTCTAAATTCCTGTCCCGAGCGGAGATTCTCTACGTCCATCACACTGGAATGATATCTCGCCCTATGAGGATCTGCTCCCTTTTCCTGCCTTTGAATTTCCAAATCATATCTTTTTCCATCTGCATCCGTTCCATATGCGTCCAGACAGATCGAATGTGCCCCGGCAAGCCTTTTCATATCCTTTTGCGTTTCACAGTCAGTAATAATCAAATCCTGTTTATCCGTAATAATACGCAACACAAACTCTGCCAGAGGTATGTTATCTTTAAAAAGGCAACGCATGAAATCATCATCAATAGGACGCAAGTCTCGCAAACGTTGTAAATCTTCCTGACGCTTTCGCTCCGTCGCCATTAATACTCCCATCTGTCCTTTCCCTCGCTTTTATAATTTTATAATAGCATAAACCACCTAATTTTACAATTTGGTCACAAAAGCCATGGGGGATTCCCATGGCTCCTATAATCATCCCTGTTCCCAGGAATGTCCTTTAAAACTTAAACTTTTTCTTCTTTTTCCCGCCGCCTCCCGTCGGTTCCTCGGATGCGTCGGAAGTTATGTTCTTAGCCGCATTCAGACTGTCGCCCGTGCACTCGTCAAACTGCTTCAAGAGATCTTTTGCCTCATGGGAAAGCTTGTCGGGCACCTGCACCACAAGCGTCACGTAATGATCGCCGCGCACATCTTTATTTCTGAGAGAGGGCACGCCCTTTCCTTTTAAGCGGACCTTTGTGTCAGTCTGCGTTCCGGCCTTCACCTCGTAAATTACCCTGCCGTCCACGGTGTCGATCACGATATCGCCGCCCAACGCCGCAACGGCAAAGGACATCGGTACGGTGGAATAAATATTTTCATCCTGCCGCTGGAAAATAGGATGTCTTCCCACCACCACTTCAACCAGAAGATCACCTCTGGGGCCGCCGTTTGAACCAGGCTCGCCCTTATCGCGGATACGGACGCACTGTCCGTTGTCAATACCCGCAGGAATGGAAACCTGTATCTTCTTTTTATTTGCAATATAGCCCGTGCCTCGGCAGTCAGGACATTTATCCTTAATCACCTTACCCGTGCCATGACAGTCGGGACAGGTCTGCACATTGCGCACCGTACCAAAGAAAGACTGTGAGGTAAATACCACCTGCCCCTTGCCGCCGCACTTGCCGCATGTCTCGGGACTGGTTCCCGGTTTCGCTCCCGTGCCGTGGCAGGAAGTGCACTCGTCCTTGAGCGTCAGCTCAATCTCCCGCTCCACGCCGAAAACCGCCTCTTCAAAGGTGATTCGGACGCTGGTTCTGATATTGGCGCCTTTCATAGGGCCGTTGCCCCTTCCGCCGCCGCGTCTGCTGCCGCCAAAAAGATCACCAAAAATATCTCCGAAGATGTCACCGAAATCTGCGCCGTTGAAATCAAAGCCGCCGAAACCGCCTGCACCGCCCGCACCGTCAAAGGCAGCATGACCATACTGGTCATACTGTCTCCTCTTCTCCGGGTCACTCAAAACGGCATAGGCCTCTGACGCCTCCTTAAATTTCTTTTCCGCCTCCGCGTCCCCCGGATTCATGTCGGGGTGGTATTTCTTCGCCAGAACTCTGTATGCTTTTTTTATGGCGGCGTCATCGGCGCTTTTCTCTACACCGAGCACCTCATAATAGTCCCGTTTTTGTTCTGCCATGATCTATATCCTTCCCTTTATTTCGCTCAGCCGGTTAAACCTCTCTATAATCTCCGTCCACTACGTCGTCCGCGCCGCCGTTGTCCGCAGGACCTGCTTCCTGTGCGCCGCCCATGCCGGGGCCGCCCTGTGCCTGCTGCATGCTCTCATACATCTTTGTGAACAGCGTCTGCGCAGAGTTTGTCAGTTTCTCCTTCGCCGCCTTCAGCTCGTCAAGCTGGCTGTCGGTAAGCTCCTGGTCTTTGGTCTTCTCCAGAATATCCTTCACAGCCTGCAGATCGGCCTCCACACCAGCCTTCTCGGAAGCGTCAATCTTGTCGCCCACCTCATTCAAAGCCTTCTCCGTCTGGAACACGAAGGAATCCGCCTCGTTCCTCGTATCTACAGCCTCTTTGCGCTTCTTATCCTGCGCTTCAAACTCAGCCGCCTCTTTTACCGCCTTCTCGATCTCATCGTCAGACATGTTGGAACCGGCAGTGATGGTGATATGCTGCTCCTTGCCTGTGCCCAGATCTTTCGCAGACACGTTCACGATGCCGTTGGCGTCGATGTCGAAGGTTACCTCAATCTGGGGCACGCCGCGCATTGCCGGCGGAATGCCGTCCAAACGGAACTGGCCGAGGGACTTGTTGTCCTTCGCAAACTGTCTCTCACCCTGCAGTACGTTGATATCCACCGCCGTCTGGTTATCGGAGTAGGTGGAGAACACCTGGCTGTGCTTGGTAGGGATGGTCGTATTTCTCTCAATCAGTCTGGTCGCAATGCCGCCTGCCGTCTCGATGGAAAGTGACAGTGGTGTCACATCCAGCAGGAGGATTTCGCCCGCGCCCGCATCGCCGGCAAGCTTACCACCCTGAACGGAAGCTCCCAAAGCCACGCATTCATCAGGATTCAAGGACTTGCTCGGCTCCTTGCCGGTGATCTGTTTTACCTTTTCCTGGACTGCCGGTACACGGGTGGAACCGCCTACCAGAAGCACCTGGCCGATATCCGCATTGGTCAGACCCGCATCCTTCATCGCATTCTGTACCGGGATTGCCGTGCGCTCTACGAGATCGCTCGTCAGCTCATCAAACTTCGCTCTTGTCAGATTCATGTCAAAGTGCTTAGGGCCTTCCGCCGTTGCCGTGATGAAGGGAAGGTTGATGTTCGTAGTTGTTGCGGAAGAAAGCTCTTTCTTCGCCTTCTCAGCCGCCTCTTTCAGTCTCTGGAGCGCCATCTTGTCGTTGGACAGGTCTACGCCCTCCTGGGCCTTAAACTCGGAAAGCATCCAGTCGATGATTTTCTGGTCAAAGTCATCGCCGCCCAGATGGGTGTCGCCGTTTGTGGCAAGCACCTCGATCACGCCGTCACCGATCTCGATGATGGACACATCGAAGGTACCGCCGCCCAGATCGTATACCATAATCTTCTGCTCTTTTTCATTGTCAAGTCCGTAAGCCAGCGCCGCCGCCGTAGGCTCATTGATGATACGCTTTACATCCAGGCCCGCGATCTTACCCGCGTCCTTGGTTGCCTGCCTCTGGGAATCGTTAAAGTAAGCGGGAACCGTGATCACAGCCTCCGTCACCTTCTCGCCCAGATAATTCTCCGCATCTGCTTTCAGCTTCTGCAGAATCATAGCGGAAATCTGCTGCGGGGAATACTTTTTGTCCGCAATGGTACGCCCTTTGTCTGTACCCATATCTCTCTTGATGGAAGCGATGGTGTTATCCGCGTTGGTTACCGCCTGACGCTTCGCAGGCTCACCCACAAGCCTTTCGCCATTTTTCGTAAAAGCCACAACGGACGGTGTGGTTCTCGCGCCTTCTGTGTTCGCGATGACAGTGGGCTTACCACCCTCCATAACTGCCACGCAGCTGTTTGTTGTTCCCAAGTCGATGCCGATAATTTTACTCATAATTTTTCTCCTTCCTCTCTATCGCTCTCAAACTGTTATTGTACAACCGCAACCATACTGTGTCTGACGACGCTGTCCCTGTAAGTATATCCCTTCTGCAGCTCCTGCGCGACCGTGCCGGACTCAAACTCCTCACTCTCCGTCTGCATGACTGCATTATGGAACTCGGGGTTAAATTCCTCCCCAACCGCCGGGATCGGTTTCACATCCAGATTCTCAAGCTCCGTCATAAGCTGCTTGTAAATCATCTGCATGCCCTGCGCAATGGCGCCGTCCTTCTCTTCCTCCGGCACACTGGCAAGCCCTCTCTCAAAATTGTCCACCACGGGCAGAATCTTTTCGATCACGCTCTTTGCCCCGGTCTCAAACATCGCCGCTTTTTCTTTCTCGGTGCGTTTGCGGAAATTGTCGAACTCCGCCATCTGACGTTTTACCCTGTCTTCCAGCTCTTCCACTTTCTCTTTCAGGGCATCCTGCTTTTTGTCCTTTTTCTTCTTTTCTTTCTTATCGCTCTTAGCCGCCTTCTCTTCAGCTCCTGCCGAAGGCTCCCCGGCTGCCTCCTCCTTTGGTGTCTCCGCTTCCTGCTGCGCCATATCCTGCTCTTCCAGCTCTTTTTCCTGTTTATCTTTTTCCTCTGCTGCCACTGTAATCATTCCTTTCTGTTTGGCTATGCCGTTCCGTTCTGCGATCGGCCTTTTACTTCTTATATAAATCATCCAGCTGATGCTTTAACAGCCTGAGATTGCTCACAACCTTCTCATAATCCATTCTCTTAGGGCCGATGATTCCGATGGTTCCCTTCATGCCCTCGTCAAGCTCATAGGTTGCCGTTACAATGCTGCAGTCTTTCATGCCTGCCACCGGCGTCTCATCGCCGATGTAGACCTGTATGCCGGTGTTGTTTTCGCCGGAAAGATTATCCTGCACAAGCTCGCTCAAAAGCTGCTTTTCCTCAAAGGTCGTGATCAGTTCACTGGCTCTCTCGTGATCCGCGAGCTCAGGGTACTTGAAAAAGTTTTTTGTGCCGCTTGTATAGATCTCCAGATCCTCGTCAGCCTTGATCGCCTCCGCCACCGCATCTATGACATTCGCCACGATTTCACTGTGGATGCCCGCCTGTTGTTTCATGGCTGCAATCATGCCCAGATTGATCTCCTCCAGGGATAAACCGTTTAGGTGGGTATTCAGGAGAATGTTCAGCTTCAAAAGCGTCTCGTCGCTCAATTCCTCCGAAACCGTAAGCATGGAGTTCTTGATCACATTTCCCTCCACCACAATCACCGCCAGAATCTGCCGTTCATCTACCCTGGAAAGCTGGATAAACTTCAGTTTACTGTGGTGGTACTGGGGCGCGGAGATCATCGCCGCGTACTCGGTATTGTTGGCAAGCACCTTGGCGGCCTGCTTGAGAAGGTGATCCATCTTATCCGCCTTCTCCAGAAGCATCTCCTTCATCTCCTCGACTTCCCGTTCCTTCTCCTCCATCATCTGATCCACGTAGAGGCGGTAGCCCTTGTCGGAAGGAATCCTGCCTGCAGAGGTGTGAGGCTGCAAAATATACCCCAGCTCCTCCAGATCCGCCATCTCGTTCCGAATCGTTGCAGAACTCAAATTTAAATCAGTATATTTGGAGATCGTTCGGCTGCCCACCGGCTCCCCTGTCTCCAGGTAGTTTCGGATGATGGCCTGCAATATGATATATTTTCTTTCGTCGAGCTGCATCCCATTTCCCTCTTGTTGAATTGTTAGCACTCGACTTATTAGAGTGCTAACACCTTCTGGTAGTAAGGTATCACTTCTCATTTCCCTTGTCAACATCTGATTGGAAAATATTTATAAAAAAAGTATGAAATTGCGGCCGCACACAAAAAGAGCGATCAGTTTAGCATACCCTAAACTGACCGCCTGCATTCTTTCAGACGAAATCCTCAGATATTGAACTGTCCCTTCTCCTCACCGTTGATCACATAATATACAACGCTCTCTTCAGGCTTCACATAAAGCTCTACGGCTTTGAAATCGCCGACCTTCCTCTTCAGGTCATACTTCCATACATCCTTGGCGATCTTCACCAGATCCTCTGTGGTGTAAGTCTTGCCGGAGAACTGTACATGTACGGTCTCCTTCACTGCTGCTTTTCTCGTCGTAGTTGTCTTAGCCGCCGTCTCCTTCTTTGCTGCCGCAGGCTTTCTGCCGGGTTTCTTCTTCTCTGCTGCAGGCTTTCTTCCAGGTTTTTTCCTCTCTGTTGCAGGCTTTTTCGCCCCGTTCTCCTTTGCTGCAGACGCTGCCGGTGTCTCCGCTGTCGCTGTCTTTGTATCTGCCGCTTTGCCAGTTTCCGGTTGTTCAACCGGCTTCTTGTTTTCTGCCATGAATGATCTCCTTCCCCACCTTCACTAAAACTACTTTTTCATAAATTTTGTTATGTCAAAATATCATGCAGAATCGGCTGCATGACTCCGATAGTTGTATCTTATCTCAATAAAACGGGGCTGTCAACCAACAATCTGTATCAAATAGTTAATTTTTATTATAAAATCTTATACGAATTGACATAAAAAAGCGCCGAAACTACCCTGTTTTACAGCCTTACGCCAAAGCAAAATACAAAAGTACCAGCGCGCCAAGCACAATTCTGTACCAGCCGAAAATTTTGAAATCATGCTTTTTGATATAACCCATCAGGAAACGGATCACAGCCACAGACACGACAAACGCCACGGCCATTCCAGCCACCAGGATGACAAGCTCCTGCCCCGTAAAGGAAAACCCGAACTTGAGGAGTTTTAGTAAGCTTGCCCCCAGCATAACGGGAATTGCAAGGAAAAAGGTGAACTCCGCCGCCACGGTTCTCGACACGCCGATCAAAAGCGCGCCCACAATGGTTGCGCCGGAACGGGATGTCCCCGGAAACACTGCCGCCAGAAGCTGGAAAATACCAATCATCAATGCCGTGCGGTATGTGATCGCACCAAGTTCCGTAATCTTCGGCATCATCTTCTTATTTCTGTTCTCAATCAGTATAAAGGCAACGCCGAATACAATCAGCGCGATGGCAACGCACCAGGGATTGTAAAAGAGCGCGTCCAGCACATCGTCAAAAGCCAGTCCCACAATGGCTGCCGGAACGCAGGCCACAAGTATTTTAAACCAGAGCACAAAAATATCCTTCTGCACCACCGGCTTCTCCCGGAAGCGGAAGGGAAATATCTTATTCCAGAAAAGCAGAACCACCGCCAGAATCGCCCCGAGCTGTATCACCACCAGAAACATCTCCCAGAAGTCTTCACTCACGTTTAGGGTCACAAACTCGTTTAAAAGAATCATGTGCCCGGTGCTGCTGATGGGGAGCCATTCCGTAATGCCTTCCACAATGCCGAACAGCACCGCCTTTAAAATTTCTATCATTTCCATGCCTATATGCCTCCCTTTTGTTTCGCACTGCTCATGCCTGACCCAAATATTCCAACAGCTCCAGATAGCATTCCTGCGCATCGCGGTAGCCTTCCTCGTAGAGCGCCTTCATCTTCTCCTTATCCTTCTCGATCCTGCCCACCTCACTCTTTCTCTTCGGACGGATCACAAACAGCTCGCCCTTCCTTCTCTGCTCCTCCATATATTGTACGGTAGCATTGTAGGAAAGATGCCTCCCACGCATCAGTTCATACACCTTCGGGTAGCGCAGATAACGGGCCTTTGCCAGCGCAAGTTCCGCTCCGGCGGGCTGTCTGACAAAGCCTTCTTCCTTGGTCATAACGACCACGTTTTTTCTGTTCCCGTCCTGTATGGACTTTCTGATCGGTATCGAATCGCTGATGCCGCCGTCCAGATAAACCTTGTCGCCGATTTTTACATTCCTGGATACGAGCGGCAGGGAACTGGAAGCCCTCACTGCCATGAGATCTTCCCGCAGATCCTTAAGCGGCAGATAGGCCGGCTTTCCCGTCTTAATATCTGTAGCCACCGCAAAAGCCCTGCCCTCGTATTTCGCCGCCGCCTCATAATCATATGGATCCAGATAGTTCGGAATGAGACTGTAATTCATATCCACCCCGAAAAGATTGCCTGTTGTGAGAAGGCTCCATTTTCCGCAGTACTGCTTCATATCCAGATAGTTTACGCTGATGCGGTAAGACCGCCCCCTCTGCCCCGACATAAAATTGCACAGATGGCACGCGCCCGCCGACACCCCGTAGCAGTCGGAAAACGCAATCTCCTTATCCATAAAGAAATCCAGTACGCCGGCGGTATAAATTCCTTTCATGCCGCCGCCTTCCAGAACCAGTCCTGCCCGATACATCATAATACGATTTCCCTTCTCCCGTTTCTCTGCGCCCAGACCGCGCAAAATCAGTATGTCTCTTTCATAAACCTGCCAAACGCTTCCAGCGACCGCTCCACCTTCTCCGTGTCGATACAGTAGGCAATTCTGAAATAACCCTCCACGCCGAAGCTGTCACCGGGCACCAGAATCAGGTCATATTTCTTCGCCTTCTCGGAAAATGCCACCGCATCCGGCTCCGGCGATTTCGGGAACATGTAGAAGGTGCCGCCCGGGCGCACGCACTCGAAGCCCAGCCCCGTAAGCTCCTTATATAATATGTTCATGTTCGTCTCGTAGACCGAGAGATCCGAAGTCAGATCCAGCACCTCGGCCACGGCAAGTTGAATGATGGAGGGCGGACAGTTGTGCCCCGTCCCTCTGGAAATCTGGCTGCACATCACGCTGATCAGCTCCGCATCCCTGCACTTCGGATTCACCGCCACATAACCGATCCGCTCTCCCGGCAGGGAAAGGGATTTAGAAAAGGAATAGCAGGAGAGCGAGTTATCGTAAAACGCGGAAGGATAAGGCGCATCCACACCCGCAAAGACAATCTCCCGGTAAGGCTCGTCAGAAATCAGGAAAATGTCGTGTCCGTACTGCTTCTGTTTCTCCTCCATGATCCGTGCAAGCTCCTTCACGGTCTCCTTGGAGTAAACCATGCCCGAAGGATTGTTGGGCGTGTTAATCAGAACTGCCATCACCTTCTCCGTCAGCATCTCCTCAAACGCCTCAAAATTGATCTGAAAATTTTCGGTATCCGCAGGCACCACCTTGAGAACCGCTCCCGTCAGATTCACATAGGGCGTATACTCCGGGAAAAAGGGTGCAAAGGTGAGAACCTCGTCCCCCGGCTCCGTCACGCACCGCAGCGCATGGGCAATGGCGCCTGCCGCGCCGGTGGTCATAAAGATATGATTGCCCGTGTAATGCATCCCGAATCTCTTGTTGAGGGAGGCTGCCACCTTATCCCTGACGGACGCAATCCCGAGACTCTGGCTGTACCCATGCAGTTCCATAGAGTCCTTCTCCTGCAGCATCTTTATCATTGTGTCCGTAAATGCCTGGGGCACCGGCACGGAAGGGTTTCCAAGGCTGAAATCAAACACATTCTCATAGCCGATCTCCTTCCCCCTTGCCACCGCAAACTCCGAGAGCTGCCGGATCACCGATTTTCCCTGTAACATGTCTTTATATTTCTGTACAATCATACCTGGCTTTCCCTTTCTTTGTCTTCTGGCTTACACCGTATGTCTGTGCGTTACATTCGCTTTTCCTTACTTCACTTCTACAAAATGCAGAAGCCTGCCTTTGAAATCCCCGCTGATCGGCGGTATGTTGATCCCCGCGTAGTGCAGCGCATCGCCGCTGTACTCGGTCTGTCGGATCTCCGGCCAGTCCGCCGCGTTCTCAATCACATAAGTTTTCTCAGGGGCCAGCCCCGGAATGCAGATCCGCCTGCTGTGGAAATTAGGACGGTTCAGCACCTGGACATAAGTGATAAGCGCCTCGCTCTTGTCCTTTGCCACCACCCCATAGCAGTCGTAAAAGTGATTATCCGCATAATGCGCGATGCGGTAATAATCGCCCTGGCGCACCAGATCATTATACTTGTGGTACATGGCAACCTGGGCCGGTATCATTTCCCTGTCTGCCTCAGGAATCTTCGTCACGTCCAGTTCATAACCGAAGGTGCCCGCCAGCGCCACATAACCTCTCGTCTCAAAAGGCGTCGTCCTTCCCACCGTGTGGTTCGGGCAGTCAGCCACATGCGCCCCCATTGTGGAAAGCGGATAAATGAGCGCCGTGCCCGCCTGAATCGACAGCCGCTCTATGGCATCCGCATCATCGGAACACCAGATCTGGGGGCTGTAATAGAGCATGCCCGGGTCAAATCTGGCCCCGCCGCCGGAACAGTTCTCCAGAAGAAGATTCGGGAAATCGGTAATCAGCCGCTCCTGCATCTCATACAGCGCAAGCGTCTGTCTGTGTACCAGCTCTCCCTGTCTGTCCACCGGGAGACCCAGGCTGCCGTAGTCAGAGAGCTGCCTGTTCATGTCCCACTTCACATACTCGATGTTGGCGCTTCGGAGCACCGCAGCGATCCTGTCGTAAATGCAGTCGCGCACTTCCCTTCTGGTCAGATCGAGCACATACTGGTTTCTGCAGAGGCTTCCCACCCTGCCGGGAATCTGTATGGCCCAGTCGGGATGTTCCCGGTACAAGTCAGAGTCCGGCGAGATCATTTCCGGCTCCACCCAGATACCGAACTTCATCCCCATCTTGTTGACCTCATCCACCAGATACTTCAGACCGCCCTCAAGCTTCGACTCATTCACATACCAGTCTCCCAGACTGGTGTTGTCGTCATTTCTGCAGCCAAACCAGCCGTCATCCATCACCAGCATCTCTATGCCGAGCGTCGATGCCTGCCTTGCGATGTCCAGCAGCTTCTGTGTATTAAATTCAAAATAAGTAGCCTCCCAGTTGTTGATCAGGATCGGCCGCTTCTTATCCTTATAAGTACCACGGATCAGATGATTGCGGTACAACTCATGGAAGTTTCTGGTCATGCCGCCCAGTCCCTGTGCCGAGTACACGCAGATCACCTCCGGCGCCTGGAAATTCTCACCGGGCTCCAGTTTCCAGCAGAAATCCTCCGGGTGAATGCCCATGACGGCGCGGATGCTTCCGAACTGGCTCTCCTCAATCTGCGCAAGGAAATTGCCCGAATAGACAAAATTCATGGCATAAACATCACCCGCCTCCTCGGTCGCCGTCCTGCTCTTCCATGCCATAAAAGGATGTTCCTGATGGCTGGATTCCCCGCGCACCGATCCCACGCTCTGCTTTCCTTTCATAATGGGACGGGTCTGGATCGCCCGCTCTCTCGCCCAGGAACCGTGCAGGGTAATCATCTCATAATTATCATTGTCCATATCAATGCAGGCGGACAATACCTTCGTCAGATAAACCGCCTCACCGCCGTTGTTGATAATCCTCACACTTCTCGCAATGGCATCCGTATCCGCAAAAATGCTGTAGGACAAAACCACCAGCAGGTTAAGCGTCCGATCCTCACAGGTGATCTCCAGCGTCATGCAGGCATCCTTCTCTCCAAAAGTGGCAGGCAGACCGGCAAGCGCCTCTTTCCCCTCATAAATGCGGTGCGATACATAAGAGAGAGATACCCCTGTATGGCCTGTCGCCGTGCGCACCGCCAGGGTGCCGTCCCGGTAATCTCCCAGATTATGTCCTGTGTATTCCATTGGGAACGTGTCCAGAAAGGCCGTTCTCTCCCTGTTATTTTCCGAGGGAACGAAGGGCGCCTCCCCGGTGCGCATCAGATACGCCAGGTCATCCGTGTGAAGTTTCCTGCCGTAATACACATGTCCCAGAAAGTTTTCCTCATCCACCACGCCGATGCAGTAGCTTGTGCCGGGGGTGTCCAGTTTAAATATTCTATTTTTCTCGTTGTAGGTAATATTCATGTTTAATCCTTTCTCCTCTGAAATGAACAGGCCCGCCTGATAGCAATCCCCGTTCCTCAAACAAACGTATTATACACCTAAAGGGAACCGATGTCCCCCATTTTATGATATTTTTATACTTACCTATCCGCTCTTTTTATACATCCTCCGCCCAGGCCAGGGCACACCTTACGGCGCGTTTCCACCCTTTCAGGAGCAGTTCTCTCGTTTCCTCCGCCATCGTCACATCGAAACGTTTCCCGAGCTGCCAGTTGGCACAGATCTCCTCCTTATCTTTCCAGTATCCCACCGAAAGTCCAGCCAGATAGGCCGCCCCCAGAGCCGTGGTCTCAATACAGCTCGGCCGGTGCACGGCCTGTCCCGTGATGTCAGCCTGGAACTGCATCAGAAAATCGTTGGCGCTGGCGCCGCCGTCCACCTTCAGCTCCGCCAGAGGGATCCCGGCGTCCTCCTCCATCGCCTTCAGCACATCCACAGACTGATAGGCAATGGACTCTAACACCGCCCTCACAAAGTGCTCCTTCTGACAGCCCCTCGTAATGCCCACCACAGTGCCCCGCGCGTAAGGATTCCAGTAAGGCGTTCCCATGCCTACAAAGGAAGGCACCATATAGACGCCGTTTGTGTCCGGCACACGCATGGCGTATTTCTCCGAATGCTGGGAAATTTTCATCATCCGCATCTCGTCCCGCATCCACTGTACCGCCGCACCCGCCACAAACACGCTGCCCTCCAGAGCATAATCCGGCCGGGCATCACTGCCCGCCGCAATGGTGGTGAGCAGGCCGCTCTCCGAAGCGATCGCGGTCCGCCCCGTATTCATCAGAAGAAAACAGCCTGTCCCATAAGTGTTTTTCACCTGTCCGGGTTCAAAACAGCACTGGCCGAAAAGCGCTGCCTGCTGGTCACCCGCTGCGCCGGCGATGGGTACAGGCGCGCCGAAAATACCCTTATTGCTCTCGCCGAACACCGTACCTGAAGGTTTCACCTCCGGCAGCATCTGCCTTGGAATCCGCAGCATGGAGAGAAGCTCCTCATCCCATTCCAGCGTGTGGATATTATAAAGCATGGTGCGGGAGGCGTTGGTATAATCGGTTGCGTGAACCGCACCCTTTGTCAGCTTCCAGATCAGCCATGTATCCACCGTGCCGAACAGCAGTTCACCCCGCTCCGCTCTCTCCCGCGCGCCTTCTATATGATCCAGTATCCAGGCGATCTTACTGCCGGAAAAATATGCGTCCGGCACCAGTCCCGTCTTCGCCCGTATCATTTCTGCACAGCCCTGCGCCTTCAGCCTGTCAATAAATTCCGCCGTCCTCCGGCACTGCCACACGATCGCATTGTACACCGGCTCCCCGGTTTCCCGGTCCCACACAATCGTGGTCTCCCGTTGGTTCGTTATGCCGATGCCCGCAATCTGCGATACATCCGCGCCGATATTTGCCATCGCCTCAATGGCCACCGCAAGCTGGGACGCCCAGATCTCGCGTGGATTATGCTCCACCCAGCCGGCCTGCGGATAAATCTGGGTAAACTCCTTTTGTGCCATGCTGCATACAGCCCCGCTTCTGTCAAATAAAATACAGCGGGAACTGGTCGTCCCCTGATCCAACGCCATAATATATTTCTGCATAATTACCCCCTGTCAGAGCCGTTTCCTGTGTTTTCCCTTCGTGCCGCTTCATTTGAAATAAGTATATAACGGCCACAGGAGAAAAACAATCTTCCATTTTTGTGAAAATGGACTATAATAGTTCGGGGTGAGCATAATTAAGAAAGAGGAAATGATATGAGTATCACAGTCGTATTACAGCAAATGGTTATTATCTTCCTTCTGATCGGCATCGGCATGATTCTTTTCCGCCGCAAAATGCTATCAGAAGAAGGATCCAAACAAATCTCCGGCCTGATTATCAACGTCACTAATCCGGCCCTTTTAATCTGCTCTGTGCTGGAGGACGGCCCCAAAGCTTCCCTAGCCGAGCTGGGCATCGCTTTGGCCGCTTATGCCGCCGTTTTTGCCCTTCTGATCGGCATCGGTTTTCTACTCCCCTATATACTCCGTGTACCGAAAAGCCTTCACTACGCCTACCAGATGCTGACAGTCTTCGGAAATGTCGGCTTTATCGGCATCCCCCTGGCCTCCGCCGTGCTCGGCAGTGAGTCGCTGATCTTTGTATCCATCTTTAATCTGCTTTTTAACCTGCTGGTTTACACTTTTGGCGTCTCCCTCCTGCAGAGAGCAGCCGCAGGACAAGCCGCAAAAAATACCGCATCCCCCGCTGCACACACGCCAAAGGGTGCCCCGGCTCCCACAAACCAAAGCGGCATCGGGCGCCTGCGGAAGCTGGTCAATGCCGGAACCGTCTCCGCCGCAGTTACCATCCTTTTTTATCTCGGAAATTTCCGTGTTCCTGTCATCGTATCATCCACGCTCTCCTACGCCGGACGTGCGACCACGCTCTTATCCATGCTGGTTCTCGGCGTCTCCGTAGCGCAGATGGCGCCAAAGGACATCTTTTCCCATCCGAAGCTCTATGCGTTTACCCTGCTCCGGCAGGTTCTCGTGCCCATCGGCTGCGTTTTGCTGATGCAGAGATTCATCGACAATAAGCTGATCCTGAATACCATGCTCCTGATGGCTGCGGTTCCCGCCGCCAATATGCCTCTCATGCTCGCAAAACAGATGGACATGGATTCCGATTCCATCTCCCAGGGAATCATCCTGACTACCATCCTGAGTCTTGTGACGGTACCCTTAGCCTGTCTGTTTCTCATCGCGTAGCGGCCATGCGGCCGCCCGGGTCGCCGGGAATCCTTTCCTGGCAAAACAGCCCGTCTGTTCTGAACCGTTTCTCTTCTTTCGACATAAAATAGAGTAAAATGACACAGGATATAAAATTATGTACTTTTTACTCCTCGCATTACTTCTGTCAGCCCTCCTGGGCTGTATCTTTCTTCAATGCCAGCGGAAAAAGATCATCTGTAAAATCAACTCTATGGATTGCTGTGCCAAATGTTCTTTTTTAAATGAGCTGGTATATCCTTTTGGTTACGATTTCCACTGTGACTGCGGGTTCTTTTCCTCCACGGTGGACGCACCCCAGAGACAGGCCGGATACTCCTGGCTCTACGACTATATGGCGCCCCGTTTTCAGATGGTTTTCGACTCCCTTCCCGTCTATTTCGATTATCGGGGCAGAACCTGGCTCATTGAATTTTGGAAAGGGCAGTACGGCATCAATACCGGGGCAGAAATCGGAATCTACCACGCCGATCATATCATCCCGGAAAGCGACTATAAAAACGCCTGGTTCTCCTGCGCAGAGAACAATGAAATGCTCGACTGTTCCTTCCGGCTCTGCAGGGACGGGGACGAGTGTGTCTGCAGCTGCGGTCGTCACTGGTGGCTCACTGCATTTCTCGTCGGATCCTTTTCCAAACCCGCCTGCCTTACGATGGAATCATGTATCACTTTCCCTGGCAGGGAAATGCTCGCGGCTTTCGTGGACGGCTTAAAGCGGGCTGGCTGTTCGGAAGACTGCATGTCCGTCAGAGGACTCACCGTCTGCTTTGTCTTCCACAGGGATCACCAAAAATATAACTGCATCACACGGTTCTGGCGCCGCTTCTCCCAGTGGAAAAACAAATGTTTCTGCAAACTGTACCTGTGGGTTACCAGACCTTTCTCCTGTACCGAAGACCGGGTTTTGTACCTGTACTTCTATCTTCCGGTGGCCTTTCGGAAACTTCTCAGACTGCGCAGATTTCATAAACGCTGTCACAGACAGTACGGCAGGGAGGGCTGACCATGAGCGTCTCTTCGCGGCTTGACCATGCCTTTCAAAACGCGCCTGTCCTGCCTCTTTCAAACCACTCCCGCTATGTTCTGATGAGCGACTGTCACAGGGGCATGGGAAATTCCTCCGATAATTTTTTGAAAAACCAGCATCTGTATTTTGCCGCGCTGGAACATTACTACAGACAGGGGTTTACCTATATTGAACTGGGGGATGGGGATGAGCTTTGGGAAAACAGAAACATGAAAAACATCATTGATGTCCACAACAATGTCTTCTGGCTTTTCAAACAGTTTCATCAGGAGAACCGCCTGTATCTTATCTACGGCAATCACGACATCGTGAAGCGCAAGAAGGGCTACCCTGCCAAAAGCTGCGGTACTTATTTCTGTACCCAGTCCCAGCAGATGCAGCCTCTCTTTCCCTCCCTCTCCTTTTATGAGGGAATCATACTCACTACAGACCTGCTGCCCGGCAGCAGGTCCCGCGTGTCTCTCTACCTGACGCACGGGCATCAGGCCAGCCTGCTCAACTCTACGCTCTGGCCTCTTTCCCGTTTTCTTGTCCGCTATATCTGGCGGCCCCTTGAAAATCTGGGCATATTGGATCCGACCAGCGCCGCCAAAAACTATCATGTCAAAAATAACTGTGAAATGCGCCTGAACCAATGGGCGGAGGAAAACCACCGCATTTTGATTACCGGGCATACGCACCGTCCCATTTTGCCCGACGAACCCGCCCGCTACTATAACACGGGGAGCTGCGTCCACCCGCGCTGTATCACATGCATAGAAATAGAACGCGGTCATATGACCTTAGTAAAATGGAGTATGAACGCCCGCCCCGACAGCATCCTCTATGTGGCGCGGGAGGTGATATCCGGGCCGGTGCCTCTGCTATATCCGCAGGCAAAGTAACGGAGGACAGTCTGCGTGGCAGACCTTGGAAGTCCTTGGCATCGCGCCCTATGTCACGATGTCTATTAGAAATTCTTCTCACACGACGTTCTGTACTTTAATCATGTTTGTGGTGCCGGAAATACCGATCGGCACCCCGGAAGTAATAACCGTCAAATCACCTTTCGACAAAAGACCCTTCTTCTCCGCCGCCGCAATCGCCTTGTCAAACAGCCCGTAAGCATCCTTTTCCTCTTTAATAAGAAGCGGTGTCACACCCCAGGTCAGGGAAAGCTGCCTGCACACCTTCTCCGTGGTAGCGCAGCTTATGATGTCGCTCTTGGGACGGTAGCGGGATATCATCCTTGCGGATCTGCCGGATTTTGTGACCGTCACGATGGCAGATGCGTTCAGATCAAGAGCCGTTGTGCACGTTGCATGGCAGATAGCGTCCGTCACATCGGGGGTCGCCTCCCGGTCCAGCAGGAAAAACCGCTTGCGGTAATCCACATCCTGCTCCGTGCGCTCTGCGATCTTAACCATCGTTTTCACCGCTTCCACAGGATAGGAACCGGCTGCCGTCTCCCCGGAGAGCATGATCGCGCTCGTGCCATCGTAGACGGCATTGGCCACATCTGTCGTCTCCGCCCGGGTAGGTCTGGGATTCTTTATCATGGATTCCAGCATCTGCGTGGCGGTGATCACCTGCTTGCCCGCACGGTACACTTTCTTTATGATCTCTTTCTGGATCACAGGCACATCTTCATAAGGAATCTCAACACCCATGTCTCCCCTGGCCACCATGACACCGTCGGATACCGCCAGAATATCATCAATATTCGCCACACCCTGGGCATTTTCAATCTTGGATATGATCTTGATATCCTCGCCGCCGTTTTTCTCAAGGAGCTTGCGAAGCTGCAGGATATCTTCCTTTTTCTGTACAAAGGAAGCGGCGATAAAATCCACATCCTGCTCAATGCCAAAGAGAATATCCTCCCTGTCCTTATCGCTGATATAGGGCATAGACAGATCCACATCCGGCACGTTGACACCCTTGTGATTGGATACCACACCGCCGTTGACAACGCGGCAGACGACATTGCTCTTATCCACCTTTTCCACCTTCATCTCAATCAGGCCGTCGTCGATCAGTACGCGCATACCCACCTCAAGATCCTCATAGAGACGGTTATAAGTTACGCTCACCTTATCCTTCGTGCCCTCTACCTCATCGGCAGTCAGGGTAAAGAGCTGTCCCTCCTCCAAAGCAGCCTTTCCCTCCTTAAAGTTCTTGACACGGACCTCCGGCCCTTTGGTATCGAGCAGGATCGCTACCGGCATGCCCACTTCCTTCCGAAGTTTTTTCACCAGATCCATTCTCCTCTTATGATCCTCGTGAACGCCGTGGGAAAAGTTACACCTGGCAACGTTCATCCCTTCTAACATCATCTGCCGCAGCACTTCCTCGTTGTCTGTAGAGGGGCCAAGGGTACATACAATCTTTGTTTTGCGCATAACTACCTCCGTTAAATAAGTTTTTCTATCCGCCATAATTCCAGCCCTATTCTGTATCAATATAAGGACTTTTTAATTTGACTTAATTGCTCTTGCCATCCTTCCAGTTCTTCCTCTTTCATTCTGAGCTGATAATAAGTTTTTTTCTCTCGCTCAACATACCGTTCACCTACAACTGTACCATGAATAATATCTCCTACATTATACTCAAATATGGTCTTTTTATCTGGCAATTCGCTTATATGAACGCTCCCAAAAGTATTACGATAATCTACAAACTTAACTTTTAAGTAGTTTTCCGACATATCTCTTCCGACTACCGAGCATCTTACCACTTTGCCATTTAAGCTATCCTCTTGTTTTTCATCTGCATTACCGCAAAGCTTTACGCTCTTATTTAATGCCCGAAGACCATCGTAACTAAACCCCAATATAAATTCCACCTTTTTATTAATATCTTCCGCTGTAGATTGAATCATCTGGCCCGATGGCGAAAAAAATACTTCCATATTATAAGCCCTTATCTGAGCACTCCTATCACTTCTATATTTTGAGATTCTTCCTTCAATACAACACGCTTGCTCTTCAATATCTTCCAATGACCTTTTATGGCTTTTACCATTCTTCATCACATATGCATTAATCAGCCTTCCGACGCCCTTTCCCGCGCCTAACCATTCATATATGACTCGATTATTCGGCATATGTGCAGTCTTGTTTTTTAATTGCTCTTGTAAATCAGGTATTACAGATTCGGCCCTAGACGATCCTTCAATAGCTTTAATGCATATTAATACAAAATAGTAATAATATGCTTCAAAATTATCTCCCAACGTTCTCCATGTTCCAAGCTTTTGTATTGCCTCATCTAAGAGAATATCCGAATTATTTTCTTTTGAATATCGCAACGCATTAAACCAAATTCGAATATTTGCCCCATTTGAAGGTTCCTGCTTAATATTTTCTTCCATTAACTTCAACACATTTTCAACATTCTTACAGCTAATTTCCCCACCATCATACAATTGTTTTTCCTTTGCACGCGCAATGAATCTGCGTATTACTGGCTTCTGTTCATCATTTGCCTTCGCCAAATACTCTTCCCACATCAAAACTGTATTTTCAATATTATATAGCATATCCTGCAACGATTCATTACATCGAGTCTCTAGTCTTATTTTATAAAACTCTGTATCTTCCTCAACCTGTATATTTCTAAATCCTTCCATTAAGGTCAGTGCTCTATCGTAATACGACATAAACCAAGATTCTTTATATTGTTTTACAAACTCCTCCGTCGAACATGAATATATTTCTTTTCCAAAATCCACTACAGCAATGCACATTTCTATATCAGAAATGTATCCGGCCACTTTATTATTCGTATTCCTAACTTTTTGAAACAATTCACTTGCCCTTGCTAATTGTTCTTGTATATCAATTATCTTTTCTTCACATAGTTTTTCCTCATTATATTTATGACAATCACACGCGCCCTGAAATAATTTCTGTTCTACATATCGTCTAATGCTCATACCAGAAATATGATATAATAATGAATCATATATTCCTTGTTGCTCCGCCAACTCGACCGCTGCTTTTGCTTCTTGTATGCCTTTCTCATAATTTTTTTCAATATAAGTATAATATCTTGATAAATGTGCTCTAAAATGTGCCTCGTCTGGATATACCTGTACTAATTCCTTAAATATCAAACCAATGCTATTATATTTGGCATTATCTTCAACATTTGACGGAATTACCCGTTTCATGTATTCAATAACTGGAGAAAATTTATTATTCACTAAACTGTTTGTGTCCCTAAGGATAAGCAAACTTTTTAAAATATCAATGGTAGAGTCTAAATCATACATAATATTTTGCTTTGAATATTTTATAAATTCTCGAAGAAGTGTGGACAAATTCTCTGCTACTATTTTTCCGCCAACATCACTTTCTGTTCCTATTCTATCTTCAATAATTTCTTCTGCAAAACGCGGATGTCTGATTTTAACATATTGATTTCGTCCAGCTTCACTGATAGCGATAAGATTTTTGTTAACGTTGTCTTCAAAAATCCCAATAGGATCTTCCTTATCATAGTTTGTCAAAAAATTAATATCAAGTAACTTATTTGCAAATCTGTCAACTAATGAAATATATAGTAAATTTTGTTTATCGTTAGGGGAAATATTAAACATATAGTGTTTAATATAATCTCTTACCCCTTCAAATTTTTCATCAAATGCTTTTAACGCCATAAAGAACGGATATCGTTCAGGCATAATCATAGCCAAGTTTTTTACATCTATTTGTTTTTCCTCATCGATATAAGGCTTCAATTTAGCCAACATATCACTAAACTCACTATCAATTAATACTTTTAAATCGTCATCTGTAGACTTTGCCTTTTTGCCCAAACGTTTTACATATAAGAACACATGCGGCACTGCATTTGCCATCAATTCCCCATTAAATTTTTGCAAATTCTCAACACTGATAAGAGAGCTTTCCACGACAATTAAAATCGACATTCTGACTTGTTTATACATATTTATAATTTGTTTTGGTGAAATTTTTTCATTATATACTGATAATAAGACAACTGGCATTTCTTTACTCAATTCGTATGCGATAAACCTTGCAAGCGTTGTCCCTCCCGCTCCAGGTTCATGTCTTAGTTCAATAATCTTACTAGTTGTTTCAATACTTGCATCCACTATTTCCTTCTTTATTCTCCTGTACTGCCTAATTCTATTTATCGCAAATCCATTTTGAGCCCCATACCAACTTAATACACACCTACCTTGATAAAAAGCCTCTCTATCTTTTTCAATCTCATCACACTGACTATCTGCTATCCCCAAATATGGTATTTCAAAGCAAGAATAATCCTCGAGAACTATACCAACTTTTCCATCTTTTCCACAAATACAATATTCGTTCACTAAGATATTTCTGCTAAATAAAGTCGAAAAATTATTTATGCCCTGTGCAAATTCATGTTCTGTCATTGGATAGCATTCCATTATTTCTTTATAAGAATCTTTCAATTCATCAAATTGTACTTCTGACGACAAAAGATATACCTTTAGCTTATCTTCATAAACCGCATCCAATGCCATCAAAATGCTCTCTATACGCTTCATTCTTCCATTTAAAATGATCACCTTAATAGGTTTTGAAAAGCTCTCTCTATAGCGGCTGAAACTTTCAAACAACTGTGCACCATATTTTTGATTCCATTTTCTGTCTGAGTCAGTAACTGATTCGGGAATATCTTCTAAACCATTCGCCAAAAACCAATAAGGTACACTACTAGCCACATTAAACATCGTTTGCTTTGGATTATTAATATCAAAATAATTCGGTTGAATATTATACTCATTTTGATATGCATAAATAAGACCGTCCTTGCTCGTACATGCATCAAAATCAATAATTAGTGACCAATTAATATACAATATTCGCCTAAGATTCATCATATCCAAATCCATCTTTTCACAGATCAAGCAATAATTATACCTCGAATTTCTATCCCAAAAATCGCACGCCTGCTGCAGATTCAAATATTCTGGAGCTTGAATGGTTTGTATAGGCGGATTTTCATCAATATAAACAACAATATATTTCCTAATTTCCGCATATGAATCCTCAAATTTCAAAACATCAACGTTATTTCCCTGATGCTTATTATCATTATATATGAATTGGTTATTTCTTCGAATTAAACCAAAATTAACACCACTTCCATTCATAGTTGGATCCGCGTATAACTTCATCTGATCATAAAGATATCGTAAATCAACCATTTGCCCATTAGTTTGACGTCCGTTTTCTATAATTTTTACGAGATTATCATGTTCCCTCCATGTCATAACTTTTTCATTGAACAGCGCTCTATAACGCATATTCAAATAACATTTAAGTCCCAATTCAAATGCTTGTTGTAACTTATTCCCCGCAGTGTTTAATTCCTTCTGTGCTTCGATCACATTACCCTCTGCCATCTCAAGATATTTCTTATAGTGCGACTGGCTTTCATTAAATAATGAAATAATTACTTTTTTGTCTTTATAACTATATTTTTTTGACATATATTTTACTCCTTGTTCAACCACACTTTCTGCTATGGAACAATACTTTAATATTGGCTATCCATTAAACATCATCCAAATCATCTAAAAATCACTCAAATTTCCATCTTCTGAAAACAATTTTCGATATAGTATTCTCAAACTGAATTGTAAGATTATCCGTCCACAATTACCAGTTTCACCACATTCTGGACAAAAATCCATTCTGGCATGTAAGTATAAATTTTTATAAAAATAATCCGCATCTATCTCTTCTCCCAAACCCATACAAAATCTATCAATTGCGTACTTCGTATACATCGTTTCACTTATTTCAAATCTATTCTCGTTATTAGTCACCCGAATTAAATTCTACTAGCTTTTCCCAGTCAATGCTTCCATCTTCCTTACAAAAACCATTAGAAAACTCTCTTACTAATCTATTGGCAGCCTTATTATAGCTTTCCTTATATTCAGCAATATATTGCTCTGGCATAGTGCCCATATAATCAATAATTTTGATATAAAACTCTTCATCCCCTGTCAACTCTGCCCAGAAACGCTTTCCGGCAAGTTCCTGATACATTTTGGGTTTACCTCTGCCGGAATCACTTTTTCTCCCATAACAATAGCCAATGTATGCTTCATATCTCGCTTTTACCTGTTGTGCTAATTTTGACGCGGCCACAAAGTTCTGTTCCTGCCGTTTCTTACTATCTGCATTAAACACAGATGGGCCGCTTTTTACAGCAATCGCATAAATAGTATTGTTTTCGTCGTCCTGAAGCATAATATCAATACCTTCCGCCAATGCTTTGTTGCCCCCACTGGCGGCTATAGCAATAGGCTCGAAGAAGCAATTCCCAAAAATTGTTTCTTCACTGGAGCTCACAAATGCCGTCAATACAGAGTCCACTATTTCCGATGCACTCTGCATTGCCTTTGCACGATATAAATATGGATTTTTTCGTTTCATTACCTTTTGTATATTTAATCTATCAATTTTTTCAATCAAAGTCGTATAAAAAGTTTCCAAAGATAATGCGATTGCCTGAACAACAGCCTGTTCATCATATCTGCTATTTAGCGGCATATAAGTTTCCTCCCATTTCAAGCGCGTCTCTTATCCTGCTATGTACATTTGTTCCTCTAAATCGCTTCGTTTCCACTAGCGCAGCTCCATCAGCCACCGAAAGCACTGCCTTACCAATAGCTTCCGCCAATCCTATCGGCACAGCATTCCCAATCTGTCTATATTTCGACATCGTGGTTCCCGTAAATATCCAACTGTCAGGAAACTGTTGAATTCTAGCATACTCTCTCACACTTAACGGTCTGGTTTGCGTTGGATGACACATCATTGTAGCTTTTTGCGCCGGAGACGTCACCACAGTCGGAGATGGCTGATCATATGAAAGCCTTCTATAAAACCCAACTTTTCCACCACCCGATTCATACGCTCCTCCCATCGCCACAGGAATAACATTTGGCGGCAAATCTCTCCAGTTTCCACCTTCAGGAACCATTTTAAGAAACTGCATACGTTCTTCTGAAAATACCGTGCATTCGCCCTCATCAAATTCCAAATCTGCAATAGCACTTCGAACCGTTTGCCACTGGTATTCTTTATTTTGATGCATTTGAAAGTGTGTTGGAATAGGTAAAAAGATTTCTTCGCTATCGCGGCTCCCTATCAGCACAAATCTTTCTCTGAATTGTGGTACACCATAATTTACAGCATCTAATACACCATACACTGTTTTATATTCCAATTTATTAAACTCTGCCAATATAACGTCTAAAACAGTTCCCAATTTCTGGTTTGGATCATTTTCATCCCTTTCTGACATCGGCATATGTTTGAGCGGTGCAGACATAATTCCTTTTACATTCTCCATCACAAAAAAGCGTGGCCGAATGTAATCTATCATCCGAATAAAATCCATGAACAAGCTACCTCTGGGATCATTAATTCCCAATCGTTTTCCTGCGGTAGAAAAAGGCTGACAGGGTGGACCACCACAAATTAGAAAAGGTTCTCCAACCAATAATCCTGTTAAGTCCAACAGATACTGAGGATCAATTTCTCTGATATCTCCACCCAAAACCTGATGTCCGTTCGCCTGCATAGTTTTAACACAGGAAACATCAAAATCCTGACCTATCGCAATATTCAATCCGGCCTTTTCCAGACCAATGTCCAATCCCATCGCTCCGGAAAACAATGAAATAACATCTCTATTATCCCTATTTTTAATGAAATCAGCATGTTTCTTCATATTACCCATTAAATATTGTCTCCGCTTTCAATATAGAAAGTATTGTAATATATGACAGTACATATTTTCAGCTATAACTATATAATACAAGTATAAAGCGCACAAATTATATCGTCAATCAATTAATTTTCAGACTATACATAAAGAATTGGAAAAAATTGGGGGGGAGCAACACCCAAGCCTGCTCCCCAATTCTGCTTTACCTATGTCTTATGAAACTCATTCCATGTTTTAAATCCCCCGGAACGTAAAGCTAAATTCCACCTTCCCGCTCACATCCAGGTGATACTCCGGGTGCACCGGCGCACCCCAGCTGTCGTCTCCGCCGACGCCCATCTGCTCCTTCGCCACACGCACCACTGTGTAGTGTACAGGCGGCAGTTCGTAAAAATGCTTTGCATTTTCTATCTCATGGGGCGTGTAGGGCAGTGCCGAAAAGCTTAAATCTTCCCCGCTGAAGAGCATGCCTCTTCCCCGCATGTCAGTCACTTTCGCCCAGCGCACTTTTGTCTTATTGCCGCATTCCTGGGGCACCAGATAGGCCGCCATATTGTCCGCCACACGATTGCGGTAAACGCCCAGCTTCGCTCCCTGCTCCTTATCTGTGTACGTCTCCTCCGGGCCGTTTCCATACCACTCCAGGCGGTCATAGTCCGCGTTCAGCTTAAACAGCACGCCAAACTCCGGCATATCCGAAAGCCCCTCCACCGGGTCATAGGTAAGTGTCGTCTGCACACTGCCATCCCCGTATACCTTATAATTCAGCTGGCAGACCGCTTCCGGCGTTGTCTGCAGGTTATAGAGGTAAGTCACGCTGACATGATCCGCCTCCTCCTTCACGACAGGATTCTCAAAAGCTCTCCCCGGTACATCCAGCTCCCGGCCCATCCCTTTGCCGGTGGCATAAAGGCTTGCCAGCTTCCACTGACCCTGTCTGCCCGCCATGTTGTTGCCTTCGTCATTGTCTGTAGGAGCGCGCCAGAAATTCGGTCTGGGAACCGTCTCAATCAGTTCCTTTCCCGCATAGCGGTAGGATACCAGTCCGAAGGCTGACGATGCGCCTGCCGGCTCCGCAAACAGCACATCAAAGCACTCTCCACGCACACCGACGTTATCATTGCCCCATATGACAGTGAACGGCTTCTTTTCCTCCGCAGGCGCATCCACTTTTCCGATCACCGCCTGCCCAAAAGCAGTTTCATGCCCGGCTTTCGCCCAAAGGGTATCCTCTTTTAAAAGGAAGGACACCGTCACCGCATACTCGCCCGGCACATCGGGTAAGGCAAAGGGCGCCGGATAGGTGCATCTGCTTTCCGGCCCGACGGCAATTCCCGCCAGTTCCTTCTTCTCAACGCTGATGCCGTCCCGCAAAAGTTCTGCCACACATCGGAAACTGTCTGTGGAGACAAAGAGGTTTTTGTTCCACACTTCAAAGCCGTCCTTTTTCACCGTCACGGCAATATTCTGATAATTAAACTTCACCGCCTGCATTTTGGGAGAAGCTTCCCGCTCTCCGCCGTAAGCAATGCCGTTGCCGCTGAAATTATAGTCTGTCGGCCTCTCTCCAAAATCGCCGCCGTATGCCTGGAACCATTTTCCGTAACGATCCTTTTTGTATATGCTCTGATCAATATAGTCCCAGATAAAACCGCCCTGGTAGGCCGAATTTTCCCGGTCTGCCAGCTCTGTGTATTTGTGCATCGCACCGCAGGAATTGCCCATTGCATGGGTATACTCACAGCAGATAAAGGGCTTGCCGTCACCGCTCTCCAGATATTCTTCTATGTCCGCCACCTTCGCATACATACGGCTTTCCATATCGGAGGAATCGTTGTAGCGTCTGTCATTGAAGACTCCCTCATAGTGCACCAGTCTCGTATCATCCAGCTTGCGGAACAGCTCCGACATCTCATAGATCGTCTCCCCGCCGAAGGACTCATTTCCCACGGACCAGATCAGTACAGCCGGATGGTTTTTGTCCCTGTGGTAGCAGGAGCGTATACGGTCATACATCATTTCCTTCCACTCTGCCTTGTCATCGGGCACCACATAGGACATGTCCTTTTTCCCTTTCAGATAAGCGTCCCATGTTCCGTGGGACTCCAGGTTGCTCTCCGCAATCAGATACAGCCCGTAGCGGTCACACAGTTCATAAAGCCTCTCATCATCGGGATAGTGGGACGTGCGGATCGCATTGATATTGTTGCGCTTCATGGTCACAACGTCCTTAACCAGCTCTTCATAGGAGACATATCTTCCCGACACAGAACTGAAATCGTGGCGGTTCGTCCCTTTGAACACAATGCGTTTCCCGTTCAGAAGCATCCTGCCGTTCTTCATCTCAAACTTGCGGAAGCCTACCGGCTGCGACATATACTCTGCCACGCCGCCGTTTTCGCCGCAGCACACAATCTCTAACTGGTATAAATAGGGGTTCTCCGCACTCCAGAGCTCAGGCTTTTCCATCATTTCCTCAAAAGCAAATTCGCTGTCCGCTTCGGTTTCCATACGCAGCTCTTTTTCAAACAAGGTTGTCCCGCCGTCTTTTAAGCAGAATTTGTAAACGCCGTTTCCTTTTATCCTGCCATTTACAGTCAGCTTCGCACGGTCAAAGGTTTCACCCTCGAAAAGCGTCTTCACCGTCAGGTCTTCCACATGCGCAGTGGGAACCGCATACAGATACACGCTTCTGTAAATGCCGGAAAAACGGTAAAAGTCCTGATCCTCGCACCAGCTTGAAGAAGTCCATTTGTAAACCTGCACTGCCAGCTTGTTTTCCCCATTCTTCAGATATGACGTGAGATCAAATTCGGAGGGGGTAAAGCTGTCCTCGCTGTAGCCCACATAGATGCCGTTACACCATAGCGCCATGCCGCTCTCCACACCCTCAAATACGATGCGGATTTCCTTTCCGCGTATACGCTCCGGGACTTCGAAATATTTCACATAGCTTGCCACGGGATTAAACCGCTCAGGGATTTCTCCCGGCAGAATTTCTTCCCTGCCGTCCCACGGATACTGTGTGTTGACATACTGCGGAATATCGTATCCCTCCATCTGGATATGGGCCGGCACCCGGATATCGGCCCAGGATCTGCAGTCATACGTTTCCTGCTCAAATCCCTTCACCGCCGAAGCAATATTCACCGCATAGGAAAATTTCCAGATACCGTCCAGCGGCTGTTTCAAACTGCTCTCTCCCCACACTGCCTCCGCCTCGTTCGCATAAAGGTTGAAAGCCGCATGGGCGGGCAATACATTCTCCTTAAAGAATCCCGGATCTTTTACTTTGTTGTAATCAGATTGCGTCATATTTCGCTCCTTTCTTACTTCGCTATCGCTAAAACCATTGTTATAACAAAGGTGCCAAAAGCACCTCAAATGTCCAGATGTTTTTGACACCTTATTGTCCGAAAGCAAGCTTTCTCCCGTCTTCCTCATCGTAAATCTGCACGGCTCTCCGCCGTGGGCATTCGCAAAATCGCTGCTCCGCAGCTTTTCTTTTGCTCATGTTCGGGCTTTCGCCCTATAGATTTCCGCTAATGCATCCGTCCGAAAGCAAGCTTTCTCCCGTCTTCCTCATCGTAAATCTGCACGGCTCAATGCCTACGTCACTTCACCGCGCCGGTGATACCTTCCGCGAATGCATTCTGCAGGCAGAAGAATACGACTGCAGTCGGCAGGGTACAGATCAGTACGGCCAGCATCAGCATACCATAGTCCGTCACATAGCCCTCTGTCAGGTTGGCCACCACCATAGGCATTGTCTGGCTGGCGGAGTCTGTCATAATAACCTTCGGCCAGAGGTAACTGTTCCACGCATTCATAAAAGTGATTGTCATGGCCGCCGCATAGGTGGAACGCATGGTCGGAATGAACATCTGAAAGAAAATGCGGATTTCAGACAGACCGTCGATTCTCGCCGCCTCCATAATATCGTGCGGGAAAGATCTCGCGCTCTGCCGGAACATCATAATTAAAAACGGCGTGGAGATCGTCGGCAGGATAAATCCGATTGTCGTGTTTAACCAGCCCGCCTTCGAGCACATCTGGAACAGAGGAATCATCGTCGCCACGAAAGGCACCATCATCGCCAGCAGGATAATGCTCATCAGCAGGTCTTTGCCCTTATCATGGAAAATCTCAAACCCGTAACCGGCCAGCGAGCTGACCAGAAGTGATGCAATCGTCAGGATAGCCGCATACTTAAAAGAATTTCCAAAAGCTCTCCCGATATTCTGCGACGCCAGCAGATTATTTAAGTTTTCCATAAAATAGCCGCCCGGAATCAGCCGCCCGGAAATAACGTCCGCACTCTTATTCGTTGCCGCGCTTACCATCCAGTACAGCGGGAACACAGAGATAAAGGATACGATACACAAAAATACATACATACCAATTTTTCTCACTTTAGTCACGCTTATCACCTACTTTCATCTGCAGGAATGCCAGGACAGCAACCAGAACCAAAATTAAGAAGGACATTGCAGCCGCATAGCCGAAGTTCGGCACATATTTAAATGACATATCATATATGTAATGCGACATGGTGATTGATGTATTCGCCGGACCACCGCTTGTCAAGTTGACCGACTCATCGAAAAGCTGCAGCGTTCCGTTCGTGGACATGATCGCCGTCAGCAGAATCGTAGGCTTCAGAAGCGGCACCGTAATCTTAAAGAAAGACTGTACCGCTGACGCGCCGTCAATCTTGGCCGCCTCATAGACAGAATACTCAATATTTTGCAGACCCGACAGGTAGAATACCATATTGTATCCCGTCCACCGCCAGAGCAGCGCAATGATAATAACAATACGCGCGCTTGTCGTGTTCGTCAGAAACGCGTAAGGCTGATCTAAAATGCCCAGATTCACCAGAATCAGATTCACTAAACCATTGTTGGCAAACAGGGAACGGAAAATAATTGCGTAGGCAACCAGCGAGGTTGCACAGGGCAGGAAAATCATCGTCCGAAAAAGCCCCTTGAATCGCAGATCCTTATTATTCAGTATAGACGCCAGAACCAACGCCAGAATCAGCATCACCGGCACCTGAATAATCAGATAGAAAAATGTATTTTTAATGGATTGGACAAACACCGTATCCTGGAACATTCTAACGTAATTTGAAATGCCGCTCCATTTCATATTCGCGCCAACACCCGACTTAAATGACAAAAGCAATGCTCTGAACATTGGCACAAAGCTCATAATAAATATCAAAAAAGCGCCGGGCGCAAGAAATACCCACCCCGTCAGATTCTGTTTTTTGCTAAGCGTCATTTTTTTTGACTTGCTCAAAAAACCCCCTCCTTCTCTACCGTTGGAGTAAAAAAGGGGAACAGCTTGCAGAAACTATTCCCCTGTGTTACTTGTTGCTTATTATTGCTTGCCTTGCGTCTCGCCGTGCCAAGGCCGCCTCCGCCATGCCAACCGCCAAACCCGCTTCGCGGCTTCGTCGGTTAACAGGCATTCGCCCCTTTGAGTCTCGCCGTGCCCACTCACGAAACCCTGCTTCGCAGTCTTTCGCTCGTGCGGGCTGTCGCCCTATAGCTTTTTGTCAGACCATTCATCCGAAAGCAAGCTTTCGTCTGTCTGTTCTGCCACAAAGCTACACTGCTCGTTACTGACCCATATTAAAGTTCACGGTCTGCTCTGCGGTCTGGAGCTCTGTTGCGAGGTCGGAACCGTTGATGTAATTCGTGATAGCGGTTGCAACTGCGTTACGAGCTTCGTAGTAGTAAGCGCCTGTGATGTTGGTAGGAACCTTGGTAGCAAAGTCTACGATCTTAGCGGAAACTGCATCGCCGCCGAAGAACTCGTTAGGCTCGCCGTATGCGCTGGAATCACCTGCGGGTGCCCATGTTGCAAGTGCGCCGCTGGGAAGGATATTGTCATACAGCTCGTTGCTGCCTGCAAATGTGCTTGCAAGGAAGTCACATGCCAGTTCCGGGTTAGCGCACTTCGTGGTTACCGCCCAGGAAGAACCGCCGTTGTTGGAATAGTTGGTTGCTCCGCTTGCGCCTACCAGGCTGGGCATATTTGTGATTGCCCAATTACCCTTCTGATCTTCCGCTGTCTGGATGGAAGCCATGATCCAGCAACCGTTGATGGTGCCTGCAACGTTACCGCTTACAAAATCGCCTACATACTCATCCCAGCTGTTAACCTCGGTAAGTACGCCCGCGTCTTTGAGACCCTTGTATGTTTCCATAACGATCTTTAAGGTTTCATTGTTCACGATGTTAGCCGTGCCGTCCTCGTTGAAGAGGGAAGAACCTGCGGACTGCAGCATCATCATGATAAGGTCACACTCGCCTGCCTGCATGGAGATGAGGGGCTTGCCTGTCGCCTCCAGAACCTTCTTGCCGTTCTCAAGATACTGGTCGAAGGTGATGTCCGTGAAATCATCGATGGTCAAGCCTGCCTGCTCCAGAAGGTCTGTACGATAGCATGCCACAACTGCACCGTTATCAAAAGGTACGCCGTAGTTCTTGCCGTCGATTACGGAATAAGCTGCCTTACCTGCTGCAAACTGCGAAAAGTCTACACCGCTGTTTGTCAGATCCATACACACATCAGGGAATGCCAGCACGTTTTTCTGGAACGCGTTATCCTGCATCAGGAAGATATCCGGCAGTGTGCTCAGATCGCCGGAAGTAGCCGCTGTGGTAAGTTTCGTCTGAATATCATCCCAAGGAGTCTCAACTACATTCAGCTTGAAGTTCGGGTGATCTTTCTGGTAAACCTTCTCCGCCTCATACATGGCGTTCATGTTAAATGCAGGATCCCAACACCATACGGTCAGTGTCTCATCGCCGCCTGCTGACGCGTCTGCTGCGGGCGCTTCTGCATCCGCTGCGGGTGCTTCCTCCGCTGCCGGAGCCTCCGCCTCCGCACCGCCGTCTGCTGCCGGAGCCGCAGGTGTCTCAGCGGAACCGCCGCCGCATCCAGCCAGTGAAAGAACCATTGCAGATGTCAATAAAGCTGCTAAAATCTTTCTTTTCATTTCTGTTTCCTCCCATTCTTTCTTTTTGTGCATATTGTGCACTGCACTTTTTCACTTTCCATCAGCCTCCAAATCCGTTTCGTCATTTTGTATATCCATCGCGTACTTTTTGACTGATTGTATATGCATTATAACTCCATATTCCTCTTATGTGTTATCGTTAAAAGGCAAAAAAGATGCAAATTCGACCATGAATTTGCACCTTAAACGTTTACGTTGCCGGAATTATCACATTGTATCTGTTGAAAGCTTTATCTCAGTCCATTAACTACCATCCTTTGTAAGCGGAAATTTTATAATCCAGCAGTTTTGTCTCATAATTCTCCGGGTGGATTTTCCACTGATAGGGCGTAATATTGAGAACCTTCTTAAAATTTCTGTTGAAGGTGGACACCGACTGAAACCCGCATCTCTCAGCTACCAGCTCCATGCTGTCCGTATGTTTTTTCATATATTCGCAGGCCATCTGCACCCGCACCAGATTCAGATAATCAGAGGGCGTCATGTTCATAATCTTTTGGAACACTCTCCGAAAATGTGTTTCTGACATATGGCTTACCTGCGCCAGATCCCCGATGGTCAGTTCCTGCGCATAATTCGCGCCAATATAGTGAAGGGCAAAAGAAATCTGGGAAACACCCCTGCTCTGTTTCCTGACCTTTACTACTTTTTCTTGGTTCATACGGGCAATATTGATAAAAAGTGACAGAAGCAGTCCTTTCACGCTTTCTGCATAAAAATCTTTCTTATAGCGCATCTCGTCCATGATGGTCTTGATCAGCTCCGTCATCTCGGGATACCCCATCGCCTCCACCGCCCATGCGCGATTGTTGATGATCGCGCTCAGATCATCCGCATAGAGCGGGTCTTCTCTGTATACTTCCCGCAAAAGCGCCTCCACATCGACAAACAGATACTCCCAGCGGCTTAAGGAAAAGTGATAGCTGTTCGTATTATGCGGAAAGTTTTTGGGAATGATCGTGAACATATCCGGCTTATAGGATACCGTCTCATCATCCAGCACAACCTCGCCGCTTCCATCATAGCAGTATCCGATTTCCATATAATTGTGAAAATGCAGGCAGTCCATATCTTCACCATAAGGGCGGACCCACGCCTCTCCCAGCAAGGCAATACATGGCTCATTCTGTGGGATCTCATAATAACGAAATTCAATTTCCTGTTTCTTTTTCGCCGCCATATGTAATCTTCCCCCCTATTCGGACTAACCTGTGTTCGGATTTAGCAGGTAATAAGTAATATCCCAGCCCTCTCCTATCATATCGTAAGTTTGCCATATATACAACTCAAAAAGTCCGTTATTTTGTCTGCCCTGCCTACTTTCCGAACCAAAGCAGAACGCCCCCGACAATGCAGCGTCGAGGACATTCTTTCACAGACATATGTTAATAGAGGATATGATTGGAAATATCTTCTACCAAATCCGCACCACTGCAATCACTCCACATCCTGCAATGCATCGAAATCCTCCTCGCCAGTGCGGATTTTTACAACCTTATCCACGTTGTAGACAAAAATCTTTCCGTCTCCGATATGCCCTGTATAGAGGGCTTTCTTGGCCGCTTCCACCACCGTATCCACAGGTATTTTACTGACAACCACTTCAACCTTTACTTTCGGCAGTAAGGTAGCATCCATCTCTACGCCCCTGTACTTTTCACCCGCGCCCTTCTGAATACCGCAGCCCATTACCTGGGTCACCGTCATGCCTGTCACGCCCAGATCGTTCATGGCCTTGCGCAGCTTATCGTATCTGGACAGCTTCGCAATGATCGTCACTTTATAGATACCCGTAGCCGACGCCATCGGTACCTGCGCCACCTTCACCGCTGCATCCTTCTGTATCCGGGATGCCGCATCATACTCCTCCACGCCAAGACTTGTATTTTCATTCACATCCATAACCATTGCTCCCGACACATCCATAATACTGAAGCCGGAGTATGCGGAAGCCAGCCCATGCTCCGTAGTGTCCAGGCCTACGATTTCCTCCTCCTGAGAAGCGCGCAGACCCACTGTCGCCTTAATCACCAGAAATACAATCGTAATGGTCACAAGCGTCCACGCCGCTACCGAAGCAAAACCGACCAGCTGTAGTCCCATCAGTTTCAGGCCGCCGCCGTAAAACAGACCCGTAAGCTCCGTGCCGGAAGCGTCTGCTATAGAGTAACCCGGCGCGCTATTGGTCGCAAAAAGGCCTACTGCAAGAGTTCCCCAGATACCGTTCATCATATGCACCGCCACTGCGCCCACGGGATCATCGATCCGCAGCTTATAATCCAGCAGCCAGACCCCGAATACCACCAGCAGGCCTGCTACCGCCCCGATTACAATGGCCCCAAAAGCGTCCGTCACATCGCAAGGCGCAGTGATCGCCACAAGACCCGCAAGGGACGCGTTCAGGCACATGGAGACATCGGGCTTTCCGTACCTGACCCATGTAAATACCATACACACTACTGTTGCAACCGCAGGCGCGATCGTCGTCGTCACAAAAATGGAGCCGAGCTGTTCCACGCTCACCGCCGCCGCGCCGTTAAAGCCGTACCAGCCAAGCCAGAGGATAAACACACCAAGCGCGCCAAGGGGAAGGCTGTGTCCGGGAAAGGCATTTACCTTAGTAACCCTGCCGTTCTTATCCATATTGAATTTGCCGATACGGGGTCCCAAAATCTTCGCTCCTACCAGAGCAGAAATGCCGCCTACCATATGAATCGCACAGGAACCTGCAAAGTCATGGAACCCGATCTGCGAAAGCCAGCCGCCGCCCCAGATCCAGTGCGCCTCAATCGGATAGATCAATGCGGATATCACGCCGGAGTAAATACAGTAGCTCAAAAACTTTGTGCGCTCCGCCATAGCTCCGGAAACGATTGTTGCCGTAGTCGCGCAGAACACGAGATTGAATACAAAATTTGACCAGTCGAAGCTCTCATAGGCCGTGAAAATGTCGAAGCCGGGCCTGCCGATCAGTCCGGCCAGATCCTCGCCAAGTAAAAGGCCGAAGCCGATCAGAATAAACATTACCGTACCGATACAGAAATCCATCAAGTTTTTCATAATGATGTTTCCCGCATTCTTCGCTCTGGTAAATCCCGTCTCGACCATCGCAAATCCGGCCTGCATCCAGAACACCAGCGCGGCGCCGATTAGAAACCAGACACCGAAAATCTGTCCGTTTAAAACCTCCATCATCTCTTCCATAATTTTTCCTCCTCTTCCAAACAATTTGATGCCATGGCATGTAGCAGCGCATAAAAGTAAAGGCGCCTTGAGTTTCCTCAAAGCGCCTTTGCTCTTATGTCTTGGATTGTAGCACTGGCAGTTTACCATGTCAAGCATTTTTTGTATTTGTGTATAAATGTATTTTTGTATACCACGCGAAGGCTTACTCCTTCGGACTACTTTGAATTTGCTGTCCGTCTTTCCAGGATTTCCTTTCCAGATCTATTTTCTACAGTGTTAAATCCTCAATATTAACACCAAGACTGGACAGCTTGGCTACAAGCCCCCTCAACTGATAGTCCAGTTCCTTATTGACTGTGTCTCCATTCGCCTGCTTAATACGCTGCAGATTCATATAATTATCAATAGTTACTGTAATTAATTCCTTCTCTGTCATCTCCTGTACCATCCTTTCACCGTCCTTTTTAATGATGATTTTTATGTGATACACTTTCATTATAATAGATGGCCAAAAAAGTGTAAAGCCCGTCTCATTTCATGATTTCGCCTGCTGTTTCCCGAATTGCATCTGCGCAAAAATCACCGCAGCAAACACCAGCACGCACCCCAGAATTTCCCGGCCGGTCATGGTCTCGTGCAGAATCAGCATACCCGCCAGCACGGAGAAAACCGATTCCAGACTCATCAGCAGGGACGCGATGGCCGGATTGATCCCGTTCTGTCCCACGATCTGCAGCGTATAGCCCACACCGCAGGACATGACACCCGCATATAACAGCGGAATCCACACATCAATACTCCCGAGAGACTGCATCCACGCCGCCGCACCCATCTGGCGCATCTCCACAGCAATCATCGGAAACATCCCCCACGCGCCACACACAAAAAACTGGATACACGCCATGCGTACCCCGTCCACCAGCGGGGAGAAATGGTCTATCACCATAATATGTACGGAAAAACAGACCGCGCACAAAAGCACCAGCCCGTCGCTGAACTGAAAGGAAAAACTGTCAGTCAGACAGAGAAAATAGAGCCCTACAACCGCCACCAGAATACTGATCCAGACATTCCAGCCGCATTTTTTTTTGAAGAAAATACCAAGCACCGGCACCAGAAGAATATAACATGCCGTCAGAAATCCGGCCTTACCAGCCGTGGTGCCGTAATACATGCCCATCTGCTGAAAGGTGCTCGCCACAAACAGCACCATCCCGCAAAGGGTTCCGCCCAGCGACAGCCTGCGCCTGTCCTGCGCCGACTGCGGCTTTTTGCCAGCTGTATACTTGTCGAGAAAGGGAATCACCGGCAGGAGCACGAGCCCGCCCATAAAGGATCGTATACAGTTAAAGGTATACGGCCCCGCCGACGCACCGCCCTGTCTCTGTGCCACAAAAGCGACGCCCCAGACAAGGGCGGTGAGAAGCAGAAGCACGGAATTGCGCGCCTTTACATTTATCGTTGGTTTTTTCATCCTATCATCCTCCCCAAATTACAGTTCTTTCACCAGAAGAAAATGCCTTTTCCCATCCAGCCGTGACTCCCCGGAAAGCGTAAATCCCAGCTTTTTACACAGATTCAGAGATCTCTCATTCCCCGGCTGCACGAGCGCCTGCACACGATCCATCAAAAGCGTCTCTCCGGCATAAGCGAGAACCGCACTGCACACTTCGTATGCGTATCCCCGCCCTTGCCAGGGCACGCCGAACACAAAGCCCAGCTCCGGCAGATCGTAGCCTTCCCGCCAGCTTATCCCTGCTCTGCCAATCACCACACCGCTCTCCTTTTCCAGCGCGGTCCACATACCATATCCGTAAAAGGCGTATACTTTTTCTATATAATCTTTTGTGTAAGCGATCTCCTCGTCCCTGTCCGCAAACAGATTTTCCATATACTCGGTAATGGATGGCTCCGCATAAATCTGGTAAAAACTGTCCACATCCCCCACCGTTGTCTCCCGCACGATACAACGTTCTGTTGTGAGTATTTCCCACGGCATTCCGGCAAGGCGGCGGTACGCCAGATCAAAGGATTCCTCGTCCATCTCCTCCAGGTTTTCCACCGCATAAAGCGCACCGGGAAAAGATTCATCCCGGTTATTTTCATGCAGACAGGGCAGCACATAGCAGCCCTGGTTTCGCATGGCAGTGTAGACCTTCGCCTGATCTGTGACATATAAAGGCTGTTCCCACGATGAATGACATATTTTTTTCAACATAGCTATCACTATAACACAATTCTTCCAATCCCACAATTTTTCCTTTACCTCCCCGCCTCTTTCTTATAGAATAGGAGGTAAGTCAATGACAATTTGAAAAAAGAAAGGAACTATCAATATGGCTCAGCAAAATCCAATCGTAACTTTTACTATGGCAGACGGCGGCGTCATCAAGGCAGAATTATATCCTGAAATCGCTCCCGTCTCCGTCAACAACTTTATCAGTCTGATCCAGAAAAATTTCTATGACGGTCTGATCTTCCACCGGGTTATCAAAGGCTTTATGATCCAGGGCGGCGACCCGGAAGGCACAGGCATGGGCGGCCCCGGCTATTCTATCAAAGGGGAATTTAAGCAGAATGGCTTTGAAAATGACTTGAAGCACACGGAGGGCGTTCTCTCTATGGCAAGAAGCATGCAGCCCGACTCCGCAGGCAGCCAGTTTTTCATTATGCACAAGACAAGCCCCCATCTGGACGGCGCTTATGCGGCGTTTGGGAAGGTGATTGAAGGTATGGAAGTGGTGAACCGCATCGCTGAAGCAGCCACCGATTATGAGGACAGACCCCTTGAAAATCAAGTGATGCAGACAGTTACTGTAGATACTTTCGGTGTGGATTATCCGGAACCGGAGAAACTGTAAACAGTGACTTCTGGACAGTTCGTCTAATGTTTGTCTTTTCCTCCTTAGCTTTGGCCTAAATATTCATCATTATAGAGATTTTGCATGGCCCATTATCTCCTGAATAAGCAACTGAAATGAAGGATGATAATGGGTTCCCTGCTGTTTTTGCCTGTTGCGTTCATAACAAATTGATTCCATATCGCCATATCTTTCCTGGTTCTTCTTTATCATCAAATTGTGTTTTTTCGTAAAAAGGATATGTCACTTTAACTTCATCCAGATGATCTAATGCAAAAAGACACGTTCCCAATGCCATCGGCTTTGATCCGATTGTGCATAAATTAAGCAGGGTTCCCCTGTAATCCTCTAAAATCTGGCATAATAGGTTATAGACGTCAAACGGATTATTTGCTACCGCACATCGAACATTTTCGCGGCCGATTTTATTAATAAAATCTTCGTTATTAAATAAACTAACATCCTTAAGTTTAGCTGTATACGAAGGGAATCCGTTTACAGCGAGAGTCTGTAGGATTTCCTGCCCTTCTTCTGCAAGCGAAAAATATACCTGTCCGGCTAAACCACCATCAAATCCAAGAAAGATAACCAAAATTTCCTTTTCATTCTCACCCGAGTTACAATATCCTTGTATCGGTGCACATCTTCGCTCTTTCTTCTTTTTGTTGTGATATGCATCAAAATACCCTTCTTCATAGATATAGAACTTCGGTTCAGTATAAAATACATCTATATGCTCTACTTGAATAACATTTTTTAACACCATCATAATACGGTAAAGATTTGGAATGCTAAATCCTGTAATATCAAACGCAATGCGATCTTTCTTTTGAATGTTTACTTTAGTTAGTTCGCGAAGAGCAGCCATATCAGTCTCTTCTCGTATTGCAGTAGAAAGCGGTGTCCCAAGATCACAATAGAATAAATCCTCTTGTTCTTGGCTGATATTACTATGAAAATTCTTATAGTCCATAATAATTGTTTTATCAATATTCAGATTTTCTTTTAATTTCAAGAAAGCCGCCCTGCTTCTTCTTTCTATATTTGGGGCCAGTAAAAAGTAGTCATACGCTTCCCTGTCAAATATGTTTTCTTCAGTCACTAATTCCATATCATAAATCTGTTGAACCATCCTCATTCTCCTTGACAAAATCAAACATTCTGAACTGTTGCATTTCTTCTTTATTTCCTTTAACATACTTTTTAGCGTCTATCGACTTATGGAGCATTAAATTAAAATTTTGCTTGCTTATTATAGGATTAAAACCACCTCGCGTCCTATATGAATATTGATATATTGGCGCAAAAATTCTGTTTAATAAATAGAGTTCTCCCCTTGCTGTATTTCCAACAGACTTTAACTGCCGTTTATTTTTTCTTATAATTGCACCTGAGTTTATCAATTCAATCAGATAATAGTTTAACTCGCTATCATTTCTAATTTCATTTTCATCGGCAAAAGCAAACTGGTTTGTTTCTGGATATTTGCCCCATAGATCACGATGATACTCTTCAAAGATACTCCCCATGCTGTCAATAAATGTATATAACTTATTACCATTGTTACTGGACATGGCAATCTTGCGTCTTTGGTCTTCCGCTGTATCCACAGCAGCAAAAGTTTGAATCTGCCGACATATGGGTTTTCCGTCTTTCAAGTCTTCCAACATTGAATCGTTCATATGTTTGAAAGTGTTTCTGCATAAGGATATAAAATCATTTATTGAGCCACTGGAAAGTTTTAAAAACGTGTTAAAGCTGTAGTATTGCTTGCGTTCTCCGTAAACAGTAAGCAATATATAAAGTAATGTAAGCCGATATTTGCCAGAATAGTCAAGCCGATATTTCTTTATATCTTTTGACTCAATGGGATTGCTTTTAATATAGGAACTCAGCTGCTTAGCATCCCTCAACTCCCGGTATTTTCTGCTTAGCGCACCGATTTGATTATATTGACCACCTCTCATTACACGAAGTATATTATACATTTCCATCAATTTCTCATCACAAGATAGTTCTTCTATAACTTCTTGCATGCGATTCTGCTCAGGAAAATACTCTCTTAATAATTTAAAGTGTTTTGTTCCCTTTCCAACAATGGACGCAGCTTCTTCATCAAAATCCTCTTTTTCTCCTAATATACCGGCAATATCAGTTAAACAATTTTCCCTAAAAATATCGATACTTTTTAATCTTTTCTTTGAAATATTTACAGCAAATTCTTCATAATCCTTATCTCTTTTGTAGTTAAGTGGACGGAGAAGAAAATCCCGATCAACCTGCAAACGCTCAGCTGATACATTCGTTTTGTTGTTATCCATTCCTGCGGGTCTCATGCCCAGTCGATAGGTTAAATTAACAGTATCGTCCACTTGTTTGAGCAGTGTGTTGATCAGCGGCTGAAAAATGCCGACATTTTCATATTCATCCAGCCATATAACAAACAGAACATCTTCCCAGCCGGGAATATCATTGCTGATTGTACAGATTAAGTCTGTGACTAACCCTCTTGATCCGATTAATGGCATCATTTTATTAATCCATCCATCATCATAAATAGCGGAATTGAGAATTTGATCCATTTCTTTAATTAAACTATTAATATACTGGCGTACTCCATTAATGGAAGAATGTTCAATCGAAAAGAAAGAACATAACACCTTTTCGACCGTATATGTGTCACAATCACCATAAAAATCTTCTAATATTTCCAAAATTTGACGTACAATAAACAGTTCATAATAACGTTTAAAAATTCTTTCTTTATTCACAACATCACAGTCTAACTCTTCAAACAGATTACGAAAATCTTGTTTATATCGAAAATATACGCCAACGCTTCTATTTTTGAAAAAATTTAATTTTTCTTCCATTGAGACACTGTCACATAACTTTTTCTGGATAAAGTAGGATAAATATTTCATAATCATAGTTTTACCAGTACCACGAATTCCTTCAATTACTATAGGAGTTCTGCAAGTCAATAATTCGCCCTCACTTAAATCATATAGGCGAAAGGGACTACACCAGTACTGCTGGACCTCCAAATACGACATATCCCTCGCCGTACATTCCGAAAAAGGATTCTTAATAATATTTTCTGCCATCTAATATATACTCCTTTCCGCTATATATCTTTGGATATCTCGTAAATAAAGGCACCCAGCCGTTTCCAGTTCCCCAAAATATGGGAAGCGTATTGTCTGGAGTATTATAGTCAAGCCCTATCATATACTGCCCGTTTTTATATCCTAAAGGATGTGACTCCATATAATCCCATCCCATTACTGCCCTTTGTCCATATGCTCTGCAAAATTCTTCAGCAGTCGGTTTTATTTCTGCAATTCTTTCATCAGAAAAAGCATACGCAGATTGTGAGAAAGCTTTATCCCGTTCGTCTAACACCATCGTGGAGATGACTTTTATGTGATTGGAGTTATCCGAAGAACCGCTTAATTCTGTAGCAGCTTTGTCTGTTGCGATTAACATTGCAGCATATGTATTTTCTGCACTTATTTTTCTGGAACGTATATATTCGAGCGCCTGATTTCCTGAAATAGTGACATCATCTATATATACCAGATTTTTATAGGTTTTTGTTGAATCTATTTCAAAACTGCCTTTTGCCAATAAGTTTTCCTGCCTAAAATGATATAATATATTATTACCGCTTTCGCTGTCGTTTCCCAATCCAACAAACAAGGTATCAGTAAGTATGTTATTTATGGCATCTGCCAGTTTCATACCCATATATTCTTGAAGCTTTTCGTGCAAATATTGATTATATAGATTTTTACAAAGTAAGCGTATATCTTCTTGTGTATAATAAGTAAAGTGCGCAAGAAGCCACAGCGCCAGTTTTCGTTCATTTTCAATCTTATTGAAGAATTGTCCATTAAAATTGTTCAGCCACGATTCTATTTGTGCGTTTGAAATTTTGTTTTTCCATGCAACTACTGATGTGTTAAGAATAATTTTTATCAATCGTTCTGAATTCAAACGCTTCTCAATTATTTCCTCTGCCCTTTCTTTGCTTATCATATGTTTCCTGGAACCTCCCCTTTGATCCATTTGCGTATGTTTCATTAATTTCTATGCCAATCCACTGTCTATTTAGCTGCTCGGCAACTGCTCCCGTCACATTACTCCCAGCAAAGGGATCAAGCACTAAATCATTTTCTTCAGTGAGAAATTTAATAAAAAAACCAGGTACTTCATGAGGCATTCTTGCCGGATGAATATCCAATCCGTTTTCTTTGCAGTATTCAAAATAGCTTCCTTTGCTAGCCGTATTAGCAGCAATTATTACATTTGCAGGAATAGCTCCGCCATTATCTACCATAAATGAGCTATCTCCAATTACATGTTCCGATGGTCTGCGCCCTGCATTATACGATTTTCTATTAATCAGCTTCTGCATTTGTTTGCTGTACTGCTCAAGTACATGCCTATTGTTAGCTTTGGGATTTGGTGTATTTGATAACCACCATATTCGTGTAAAAGCATCTTTCACGCGAATTCGGCGTTTGTTTACCCATTCTATCGGTGCAGGCAGCGCGGATGGATTATAGTGAATAAATTCCTGACATAAATACAAATCACCTTTTTCTTTAAACTTTAATAATGTTTCAAGCGGTAAAGTAGAATGCACGGGCAATCCCTTTTCCCATGCATTTCCAATTTCTATCACAATGGATCCGTCATCTGCCAAAATATTACTTAGCAATGGAGCTAACCCGGAAAACCATTCCAAATATTCTTCGCCGGTCATATTTCCATAACGCTTAGCCCTATTTAGCGGAAATGGCGGAGAAGTAAAAATTAAATTGGCTTTATGACCTTCATTTGTATCTATAAAGGAACTAATAATTTCCTCGCAGTCTCCAAGATACATTTTTCCACGCGGTGTCTCATAGTATAAATTATTCATATATAGTTATTCCCTTTGTCGTTTGTCCCTAATCTCATTTCAGAAAAGTTCATCTATCTGGGAAAAGTATATCATATTTTTCAAAACAATAACATGATTTTAAGTCGGCTTTTATGTAAAATACCTTTTGAGCCGAAAATCCAATGAGCTATATGTACAATGTTTCTGAGATACAAAGCATCCCCCTCACAGTCGTCGCAGACTGCTATCCGCATGGAGACTCCTCCTTGAAAAATTATTACATTCAAAAAACTGCCCTATTCATAAAATATATACGGCATATTATACTTCCTGTTATTTAATTTCATAATCCGGCCGCAAGTTACGTTATTCTTGCATACATAAGATAAGTCTGAGTACAAACACCCCATCATCATTTTTAAAATCGTATTCCCCCTCGTACTTTTCGGCTGTCCTGATAATACTGGAAACTCCGACGCCTCCCGTAAATTCGCTTACAGGTTTTCCGTCCTTCAATGCCGTTTCCCTTCTGCAGGAATTGCGGCAGAAAATAATCAGTTTATTTTTTCTTTTTTTGATCATCAGGTCAATAAAGCATTCCCGCCCGTTCGGATATTTTTTTACCTCCATACATGCGTAAATTGCATTTTCATAAGCATTGGCAAGAATTGCCACCAGATCAATACTCGGCATCCCCAGATTCTTTCCAAGCTCAACATCCATTCTGACCTTGATCTGTTCCCGCTCCGCCTTTCTCGTGTAAGCTGACAGCATATTGTTCACCGCTGTATTGGCGCAGATTATCTCCGGCAGCCCCTGATCTGTTTCCCGGTCATACTCCTGGAGATACTGCAGCAGCTCTTCCGTCTGCCCTCTGCGCGCGCACTCCGCAATCACTGCATTATGATGTCTGATGTCATGCCGAAGCCGCCTGCCGGACTCCACCGATTCTTCCAGAATCTCGATCTGCCGCTCCAAAAGCCTGTAGTTCATCTGTATGAGCTGGTTTTCCCTCTCATACTCCTTCTCCCGTCCGACATGCAGATAAAATCGGAAAATGAGAAGCTGCAAGGTTCCTGTCAGGAAAAAATTGATCACGATCTGGTAAATTCTCTGCGGTGTCATTTCCCGGTTTAGAGCCGGATTTAAAATGTAAGCGATGCCAAGCAGAATGCATATAATCATCAGCGCAACGCTGAACTTATCCGCCTCGCTCTCCACATACTCCCCAAAACCCTTTATTGCTTTTTTGACATATTTATTGAGCAGATAAGCAATGAACCCAATCAGAAAAATGCGCGCAAATATATCAGCCCATACATTGCGGTTAAAGAAGAGAATGGAAATCTCCAGCGCGCCTACCAGGAAAACGGCGAGCAGATAAAAGACAAGCGCAAGCTTATAAATAACCACATAAACAGAGTCCCTGCTCATAACAGCGGCAAAGACGGCAAAGCAGATATACATGGCAAAAGCCACCATCCGCGCACAGCTTTCCCAATCCAACACATACCAGACGCATGCCAGCAGAATCAGTACCACAGAAAAACAGGTATAACAGGCAATTGTCTTCTTCCTGTCAAATCTTGATTTTGCCAGCAGGGAAAACAATAAAATGGTTCCCGCAAGGCTGATTGCAAACCGTATAAACGCTATGTATACGGAACCTCCTAACATGTAAAATCCTCTTTTCCAGCCCGACTCATCAGCTAAGATTTTCGGGTTTTATAGCAATATTCTACAATATTTTTTCACTAAAAAGAGCGCCAGACAGCAATTGTTACCTGACGTTTATTTTCATGCGGTTTTTGGCTGTGAAAAAGATGATTGCATGGGAAATTTTGTGCTATACTAAAGAAAAATGTGCGGTTTTTGTCTGAGGAATTTACGCCTGCTGCCAGACTGCGGCTGTGTAAAAACGGGGTAATTATGTATAACGTTTTGATGGTAGATGATGATCTGGTGATACTGGAAAATAATAAGACGTATTTTAACGCGATGGGCTATGAAGTTGTCTGTGCGGCTACCGCCACTGCCGCAGAAAAAATCATTTTGTCCAACGCCCTTGACTGCGTCATACTGGACGTTGATCTGCCCGACATGAGCGGCTTCGAACTCTGCGAAAAAATACGTTCCAAGACAGGCCTTCCCATTGTCTTTCTTTCCGGCTATACCGAGGAAGAAAATCGGATCCGCGGATTGTCGGTTGGCGGGGACGACTATGTGTGCAAGCCCTACAGCTTAAAGGAGCTGGAACTGCGGGTGCAGGCGCGCATCCGCTCCGGCAGGGCCGCCGAACCTCCCAGAACGCTTACTTTCGGCCCTCTTTCTATCTGTCCCTCCTCCTGCAGTGTCAGCTACGAAGCGAGCTCCGCAGATTTTTCTTCCTATGAATTTGATGTGTTGTATTTTCTCGCAAGACATCCCAATGAAATATACACACCGGAGCAGATTTACGATTCGGTCTGGAAAGCGCCGATCAACAAAGGCCAGAAATCCCTGCAGGTTATTATGGGGCGCATACGCAAAAAGCTATACGATCTCTGCCCCGGCCACGACTACATCCAGACCAAACGTTACAAAGGTTATCTTTTTGTTCCAGACCGAAAATGAGCATAGCAGACCGCCGCTCCGGCAAATGCCGACAGCAGGACAAATCCCGCTGCTGCTGCCATGTAATTGACCCGGCGGTTTTCAGCGCGCAGCGCCCGCTCACTGATTTGCGGAAAACCATCGCCTTCCGCCTCATATCCAGATAAAGCGGGAACGGCTTCCTCTTTTTCGGGGATGCCGGAATCACCGGGGTTCCCGTCCTCTTCGGTTTCCGAATGGAATATCCCGCCGGTCTGCGCGGACTCAGCCTGCTGCGGACGCTTCTCACTGCCGTCCGCAGATCCCGCATACGGCGCCTGCCCGGTATTGCCCCCAGAGGATTCTGCGTGGAACCGTTGATCCATATCGGCCCCGGAATGGTCTGTGATAGAAAGCGCCTCGTCTGAGCCACCACGATCCGATGCAGTCTGGCCGGAGCCACCGTCTCCGCCATGTGTCTGGTCTTTACCTGCCGGAGGTTTTCGGTTGTCGCCCTCAGAACCGTTTTCACGGTCTGTATCCGTGCAGGGTTCTTCCTGCGGTTCATCCGGCGGATTTGTTATGGAGGTGCCGCCGCCCCGGCTACCGCCTATGTCCTCCTCCGAATCTAAATCATCCGCCGCATAGCAGAGCACATTGGAAAAATATTCGGTTCCGTTATTATTCCACTGCAGCCGGATATATATGTTGAACGGAGATTCCTCATCATCCTGCTCTCTTTTGCACGCAATATAAAACCCTGCATCTACGGTTGTTACACGTTGTTCTTCAAACAGCATCCAGTTTTGTCCTTCAAACGAATATTCTGCCCTTATCGTAAACGGCAGATTTTCCTCCGGCACCGTGAATCCGCCTTGAAATGTGTACAGGCAGCCTCTCGCCATCGCCTCCACGTCCGTAAAGGTCAGCGGATAATCATTGTAAACGACCGTACACGAAGCCGGTTCCATGGACGCCGCTTGCAAAAAAGAACCCTGCAGTTTGAAACGCCGCCTTGCTCTCTGCAGTGCCCCGGTTCCTTCCAGATTCCACGATACCGGAACCCGCACATCATTACTCATCCGCCCCTGGCGGTTGACCCTGCAGTTAATTTGCGCAGGAAGCGCCTCATTTATTGTCTGCCCTTTTTCCACAACGGCGCAGATATCGTTCCTAAAATACATGATAAACGGCGTATCGGCATAGTGGACGCTTCCCGATATATGGCAGTCGGTAATGACCAGTCCGGCCCCTTCCTCCTGCCAGGCAGCATAACAATCACTATCCACTGCAGTGCCCTGCATGGAAAGCAGTCCGTTTTCCGCCACATAAAAGACAGCTTTGTCATTTGATTGGCCCGCGAAGAGAAGGTGATGGTCACCCGAAATCTCAATCTGTCCAGTCACAGTAATGGTATACCGATCCGTGTCAACAAGAATGTCCGACATATTCGTCATACCGGGATAGAAACTGTAATCCCCATCCAGAACAATATGATCCGCCAGCTTTACCGTGCCGCCTGTGTACTTGTGTGATTCCAGCCAGTCTATCAGGGCCTGGCCCGAGGATACGAGTTCTTCCCGTTCCGACAGCGCATAAGTCTCCGGCTCTGCATCAGCCACAGGATCATCGCACGCCTCCGCTTCCGGCTCTACTTCGGCCGCCGGATCACAGACTGCTTCCGCTTCCGGCTCCGCATCGGCCGCCGGATCACAGACTGCCTCCGCTTCCGGCTCTGCATCGGCCGCCGGATCACAGACTGCTTCCGCTTCCGGCTCCGCATCGGCCGCCGGGCCTTCACCTGCTTCCGCCTCCTGGCTGACGGACGGCTCCCCGTTTTGCTCTGCCGCTGCAACGGCAGAGTCCATCCCAAAAAGGGAAATTCCTGCTATCATAAAGAACAACACCAGATGGATACACTTATTTTTCATACATTCCTCCAAATCATGCCCGAAGGAGCAACAATAACCATGAGACAGACTACTCTTAAAAAATCTGCGGTTCAGACAGTCCTGGCAATCACAGGCGCCCTTGTTTTCAGCCTGCTTGGATTGTCTCTCGTTACACAATATGATAATAAATATATAACAAAGGCGGCTCCCGCACAAGGAAATCTTTGCGTTCTTCCAGAAAAAGGCTATTGTTCTCTCGTTGACGGCTGGGCGTTTTATCCCGACAAACTGCTGTTTCCTAAGGATTTCTCTTCCGGGACGTATACGCGTTACAATACATGGGCAGGCGAATATCCCAATCTGTCCCTGTTCCATGAAGACGGGAATCCTTATGGAACCTCGACATGGCGCATATATCTTCAGGGATCCGGCAATGTCCTTCTCTATCTGCAGGAGCCTCTCTGTGCCGCCAGGGTCTATGTGGACGGCAATTATCTGGGAGGAACCGGCGATGTGTCTCCGGGCGCTTATGTTCCTCTGATCAAAGACAGCACATATGCGTTTACCCTTGACGGGGATACGGAACTGCTGATTCAGACTGCCAATTACTCCCATTACTACGGCGGGATCTGGTACGCCCCCGTCATAGGGGATGCAGACAGTGTGGGACGTCTCATCGCCGCCCGCATGCTCATCTACGGACTGCTGTTTTTTTCTTCCCTTACGCTCTCTCTATTCTGTATCGTGCTCTGGGAACGCAGGGAAGACAACGGCAGGACGGCCACCTTCTACTTCGGCATGTTAAGTCTGTCCTTTGCCATTCGAATCTGTTATCCCTTCTTACGCTTGTCCGGCATACCGTTTGTGCGCACGCTTTATGCGGTGGAGGACGTTGCCGCCGTATCCGGTATTTACTTTTCCATGCAGATTGCCCTGCTGCTGTTTCTGCCGCAGGCAGGCGCCGGTACGATTTTTCAACGTCTGAAAAAGGCACTCCGCCTTGTTTCCCTGGGGGCCTGCTGTATTGTTATCGCCGCGCCTTTGCTGCTGTTTCCTGCCGTTCCCGGTCTTGTGCAGTGGTACGGTCCTTTCATTTCATGGTACAAGGCAGTCATGGCGTTCTTTCTGATCAGTCTGGCTGTCTATGGCGGGCTTATGGGACTGCTTCACACAAAGACTATTCTCGCCGCCGCTGTCGCGAACGGCGTCTGTCTGATGTACAGCGTTCTATCCATCGGATCCTATGAACCGTTTGCCGGCGCTTATCCGGAAGAATACGGTTCCTTCTGTATGGTGGCTGCATTTGCCTTTCTGATGGTGCAGCGCAGCCGTGAGATGTCTGATGAAAACAGGAAGCTCAATTTTCATCTGCAGGAGGAAGTTGCGGAAAAAACGGATCATCTGCGCAGGCTCCTCACCGAAAGAAGCCAGCTGATCTCAGAGCTCGGACATGACATGAAATCCCCTCTGACGTCCCTCTCTAACATGGCGCAGATCATACGGTTGAACGACATCATGCTGGATGAGGACACACATCAGCGGATCATTCAGATAGAAGAACAGTGTAATATTTTGGCTGACCGTCTGAAATCCTTTCAGGAGATCGCTGCCCAGACAAGCTCTCCCGCCAAAATGGAACCTCTGCTGCTGAATACCTTTCTCTCGGATTTTTGCCACAGCTGCCGCCCGATTATAGAATTATACGGGCCGAATTTCTTTGAAAAAATAACGCCGCGCCACTGTCATATTATGGCAAACCGTGAACAGCTTTTCCGCGCACTGGAAAACCTTTTGTACAACGCTGCCGACTTTACGCCGCCGGACGGCAAAATAACGCTCTCTCTGACGGCAGACGAAGACTTCGCCTATATTACCGTCTCGGATACGGGCTGCGGCATCCCGGAAAAAAATCTTCCCCATATTTTCCGCCGCTCCTACACAACCCGCAGCGATAAGGGCGGGCAGGGTCTGGGACTTGCCATCACGCGCGCCATTGTTCTGGAACATGCAGGACAGATTGAGGCTGTCTCCCGGGAGGGGGAGGGAACCACGTTCACAATCTGTATTCCGACGGTGTCATCCCGCACATCTTTTTAAAGTACCGTGTAAAGTGCGGCAGGCTGTCAAATCCTGCCTGCGCTGCCGCCTGCCCTACCGGGAGTCTTTCTACCCGAAGCAGATACTTGGACCGCTCCAGGCGGGCATCCAGCAGCTCGGATTTGGGCGAACGGTTAAAGAACAGCCTGTAATAACTGTAAAACTGGCTCGTCCCCAGATTCGTCAGGGCCGCCATGCTGTCCGCGTCCCACTTCCTGTCAATGTGGGTCAAAATCTCAATTCTCGCTTTCCTGAACTGCTCAAACAGATCGGCGTGTGTCCCCGCCCCCTCCGGGAACGTATGCAGTTGTCTGGAAAAAAGAATAAACAGCTGATGCAGAAGCTTATCGGTCTGTTCCCGGTAATAGTCCTGCTTTGTCACGCTCTCCACATAGATTGCCTTGAAAAGTGCATTCATCATGTCCGGATAAGGCGGATAGACGATCCTGTTGACGGGCAGATCGTAAGTGTCTAAAAAGCGGTCATCATCGGCCGTAAAATGCACAAAACTGTTCTTAAACCGCCCGACAGCCTGATAAATCTGCGGTTCTCCGGGCGTGTATAATATGCACGCACCGTCCTTAGCCATCTGTGTTCTGCCTCCCATCTTCACTTTCATGGGCGCCATAAGATAAAGAAAGAGAAAGTCTCCGCTGCCTTCGGGGCGGTTGATGATATCGCAGTCAGGATTAAACCTGTTATAATCACAGTAACCTGTATGAAACATAGAAAATCTCCTTTTCCATATTTTTTCAAACGTCCGGCTCTCATCCGAATCACTCCCTGTCACCCATATTGTATTTCAACATCGGAAGAAAAGTCAAATATGGCGCAAGAAAAGATATGGTTATTTCTGTACCTTTTGCTAAAATATTTTTAAGGTTTTCAAAGCTGTACGGGCAAATCATTGCGATAACTGGAGAAAGGAACAGAATATGAAAAAAGCACAGGTTATTATCGACAAAGAATTCATCGTAAGTGAAATTGACAGGAGGGTTTACGGGTCTTTCATCGAGCATCTGGGAAGAGCCGTCTACGAGGGCATCTATCAGCCGGAAAGTCCTTTCGCGGATGAACAGGGCTTCCGCAAAGATACGCTGGAACTGGTAAAAGAATGCCAGGTGCCCATCGTGCGTTATCCCGGCGGAAATTTTGTGTCCGGCTACCGCTGGGAGGACGGCGTGGGGCCGAAGGATCAGCGCCCCGCCCAGGTTGACCTTGCATGGCAGGTCGTAGAGTCCAACCAGTTTGGTCTCAATGAGTTCGCTGACTGGTCGAAAAAAGCCGGAAGCGAAATTATGATGGCAGTCAATCTGGGAACGAGAGGACTTCAGGAGGCGAAAGAGCTGCTGGAATACTGCAACTTTAAAGGCGGCACCCTGATGAGCGACCTGCGCAGATCCCACGGTTATGAGCAGCCCCACAACATCAAAACCTGGTGTCTCGGCAATGAGATGGACGGCTCCTGGCAGACCGGGCATAAGACAGCCGTGGAGTACGCAAGAATCGCCTGCGAGACAGGAAAGGCCATGAAAATCTTAGATCCTTCCATCGAGCTGGTAGCATGCGGCAGCTCCAACTCCCATATGCCTACCTTCGGCGAGTGGGAAGCGACCGTACTGGACGAGTGTTACGACACGGTAGACTACGTTTCCATGCACCAGTACTACGGAAACCGGGATAACGATTCCGCAAACTTCCTCGCAAGCAGCGTGGATCTGGATCAGTTTATCTCGTCTGTCGTTTCCATCTGTGATTATGTGAAAGGCAAACATCACGGCAAGAAAAATATCAACATCTCCCTGGACGAGTGGAATGTCTGGTTCCATTCCGAGGAGGCGGACAAACAGCTTGAGAAGTGGGTGCAGAAGCCTCATCAGCTCGAGGATATCTACAATTTTGAGGACGCTCTGCTGGTGGGCAGTATGCTGATCACCATCCTGCGCCATGCCGACCGCGTAAAAATCGGCTGTCTTGCACAGCTTGTAAACGTGATCGCACCGATTATGACTTCCGACACAGGCGCATGGAGGCAGACAATCTTCTATCCTTACATGCATGCGGCCACGCTTGGACAGGGAACCGTTTTAAACACGATTGTGAAATCTCCTGTCTACGAGGCAAAGCAGTATGGCGAAGCTCCCTATCTCGACTGCGTGGTTGTCGAAAACCCGGAGCGGGAGGAACTGGTTGTCTTTGCAGTCAACAAAGATCTGGACGAGGATATGGAAGTAACCCTGGATCTGCGGCAGTATGCAGACTACCGGGTACAGGAGCACATTGTTATGCACAGCGATGACCTGAAAGCAGTAAACACGGAAGGAAATCCGAACAACGTTGTTCCCGGAATCGGAGGAAACTCAAAAGTGGACGGCGGGATCCTGCAGGCTGTCTTTGGAAAGGCGAGCTGGAATGTGATTCGTCTTTCCAGATAAAATATGTTTCGTTCATAGTTTATTCATATTTAATTTTAAAAAACTTCATTTTAGAATCATGATTTAGACATTTCTACACCATATACTAAGATCATAAGATACAACACAGCGAGCTGATAACAAAGTTAGCTGATTAATTTAAAACTTTTTCATAATAAATGCCAAGTGGGGGCAACCTTACTTGGCATCCTCCCTTTTCTGGGGAAAGTTTCCACTTCTCTGTCTATAAAATATCCATGTATACAATTTTTCCTTTTCATCTATTTTTTATTATGGTATACTTGAATACAACAAAAAGGAGGAAATGTATCATGGTTGAACTGATTACAAATGTGAACAGCGCCGTCAACGGTTTTGTCTGGGGCATCCCCATGCTGGTGCTGCTCGTCGGAACGGGTATTCTGATGACTGCCCTCACCAAATTTTTCCAGTTATCCCACATCGGACACTGGTTTAAAAATACCATAGGCGGTATTTTTCACGACAAACATATTACGAAACACACGGACAAGGAAGACCAGTCCATCTCACAGTTCCAGTCGCTGTGCACAGCCCTGGCTGCCACCATCGGCACCGGCAATATCGTCGGTGTCGCCAGCGCGCTGATATCCGGCGGTCCCGGCGCTATCTTCTGGATGTGGATTGTCGCTTTCTTCGGCATGATGACCAACTATTCCGAAAATGTGCTCGGCATATACTACCGGCGCAAAAATGAGAAGGACGAGTGGTGCGGCGGCGCCATGTACTATCTGAAGGACGGGCTTGGCTCCTACAAGGGATTTAAGCAGATCGGCGCTGTGCTGGCTGTCCTGTTCTCTATCTTCTGTGTGATGGCCTCTTTCGGCATCGGCAACATGAGCCAGATCAATTCCATCTCCGGCAACATGAAATCGGCTTTCGGCGTTCCTACCTATATAACGGGTATCGCCCTTGTGATCCTCGCCGCTCTTGTTATCGTGGGCGGTCTGAAGCGTATCGCTTCGGTTACGGAAAAACTGGTGCCGTTTATGGCTATCATCTATGTGCTTGGAGCCTTGGTTATCTTCTTTTTGAATATTGATCAGTGCGGCGCTATCTTTTCCGCTATCTTTAAGGGTGCCTTCGGTCTGCGCGCGGTAGGCGGCGGTATCGTCGGTTCCGGCGTCAAGATGGCTGTCACATGGGGTATGAAGCGCGGCGTATTCTCCAACGAGGCGGGCCTTGGCTCCTCTGTCATGGTGCATTCCAGCTCCAATGTGAAAGAACCTGTGCGCCAGGGTATGTGGGGTATTTTCGAGGTGTTTGCGGACACGATGATCGTCTGCACGCTGACCGCATTCGTAGTGCTCTCTTCCGGCCTGGTTGACCTGGAGACCGGCGCAGTGTTGAGCGCCTCCGAAGGTTCGGCCCTGGTGGGAGAAGCTTTCGCCACAAAATTTGGCAGTGCAGGCCCTATGTTTATCGCTATTGCCATCCTGCTGTTCGCATTCTCCACCGTGCTTGGCTGGAGCCACTACGGCTCTAAAGCGTGGGAGTATCTGTTCGGTACCAAATCCATGATCGCCTACAAGATCGTGTTCGTCCTGATGATCTATGTGGGCGCAACGATGAATCTCGGGCTTGCATGGGATCTCTCCGATACCTTCAACGGCCTGATGGCGATTCCCAACCTGATCGGTGTCTTAAGCCTGTCGCCCATTGTTATGAAGATCACCAGAAACTATGTGGCAAGGGTGCTGAAAAAGGAAGAGATAAAGCCGATGCTCTCCGCATTCCCGGATATCGAGGATACGCATGCGGAGGAGCTGAAGAAAATGTATCAGTAGTCATTTCAGACGAAAGAATCCCGGTACAGCCATAACAGCCGTACCGGGATTTTTATATGCCATCCGGCAGAATGCATTCTGTTTCTGCCATTTACGCCTTTCCGTCGGAACCGAGCACGTTCTTAATCTTGTGCGCAACCATATCCTTCACAGCCTGTCTGGCGGGCTTCAGATACTGGCGGGGATCGAAGTGATCGGGATGCTCCGCAAAGTACTGACGGATGTTACCGGTCATAGCCAGACGGATATCGGAGTCAATGTTGATCTTACATACGGCAAGCTCTGCTGCCTTACGAAGCTGCTCCTCCGGGATACCTACTGCGTCTGGCATGTTTCCGCCGTACTGGTTCACCATCTTTACGAACTCCTGCGGAACGGAAGAAGAACCGTGAAGCACGATCGGGAAACCGGGCAGTCTCTTGATGCACTCCTCAAGCACGTCGAAACGAAGCGGAGGGGGAACAAGAATGCCGTCTGCATTTCTTGTGCACTGTGCAGCCGTGAACTTGTATGCGCCGTGGGAAGTACCGATTGCGATAGCGAGGGAGTCACAGCCTGTCTTATCTACGAACTCCTCCACTTCCTCGGGACGGGTGTAGGACTCTTTGCCGGCCTCTACAACGACCTCGTCCTCAACGCCTGCCAGTGTACCCAGCTCTGCCTCAACCACTACGCCCTTGTCATGCGCGTACTCAACTACCTGCTTGGTCAGTGCAATGTTGTCCTCGAAAGACTTAGAAGAAGCGTCGATCATAACGGAGGTGAAGCCGCCGTCGATACAGGACTTACAAAGCTCGAAGGTGTCACCGTGATCCAAGTGAAGAGCGATCGGGATCTGGGGGTTCTCCGCTACAGCCGCCTCAACCAGCTTCACCAGATAAGTGTGGTTCGCATATGCGCGCGCACCCTTGGAAACCTGCAGGATCACAGGGCTGTTCAGCTCTCCGGCAGCCTCGGTAATGCCCTGAACGATCTCCATGTTGTTTACGTTGAAAGCGCCGACTGCGTAACCACCGTCGTAAGCCTTCTTAAACATTTCGGTTGTTGTTACTAATGCCATACTATTTTCTTCCTTTCTATTAAAATTTTTTATTACTTTCCATCATCTGGAATCCAACTTTTATTTTAACAGCCAGCCCCCGGAAAGTCAACAACTCCGCCGCAATGCGGACAGCTTTTGCGCAACCTTCCGCCCGCGCAGACTGCCCCTCGTTTCGACAGTCAGACCATGTCCTGCGGCACCCGTATTGCAAGCGCCTGGTGCCAGCTCTCAACCACCACCGACTGATGCTCTCCGCCAAACTCTCCGTCCAGCGTCCAGGCCACCGGCTCTTCCGACTCCACCTTCAGCTTCTGGGTCGTAAAGGTGTAAATGTGTTCGGATTTTACACGCTTATCCACAAGCGCGCGGATGATATTGTTGATGTCCAGGGGATTTGTCGGCTTACGGATCAGCGTCACCTCAAACAGGCCATCGTCCAGCGCCACATTCTGCCCTGTAATGCCGCGGAACCCTCCCACGGAATGGGAGTTGGTCACCATGCCGTAGAGAAATTCTCCCTCGATCACCTCACCGTTACAGGTTATTTTCAACGGATAAGCGCGCACGGACGGAAGACGTTTGACCCCTTCTATCAGGTAAGCCGCATGGCCAAGCACATTCTTTGTGTCCTGGGGCGTTCCGTAGGACACGTCTGTCAAGATGCCGAACGCCGCCACATAAATAAAAATGCCGCTGTTGAACTTTCCAACGTCGCAGGCGAAAGTTCTGCCGTTCACAACGACATCCGCAGCCTGCAGCATGTTCTTCGGAATTTTCAGACTGTTGGCAAAATCGTTGGTACTGCCCGCCGGGACATAACCGACAGGAAGCCTCTCCTCCGATTTCATCATGCCTGTCACCACTTCGTCCAGAGTGCCGTCCCCGCCGCTGCAAACCACGATATTGTAACCGGCGCGTCTCTCCTTCACAGCCTTGACTGCATCGCCGGGTGCCTGGGTCGGATAGGCCGTCACTTCATAGCCCGCTTTCACAAAAGTATCAATGATATCTAACAGGTTACTTCTGATCTGCGCCTTGCCTGCTCTGGGATTATAGACAAAAAGCATTTGTTTAGCCATAGGTTCCCTCCTGATTTTAGTTTCAATGCGCTTGATTTCCTGCCGACATAATAAAATGCTGCCCAGAATCTCATCCGCACACCGCGTCACAGGATTCTGAACAGCCCACACATTATGCCTTATCAAATGTCAATCCTGTCACACCCATTCCTATCTGGTGGTCAGGAACTTCTCGATCTCCGCAACCGCCGACTCCTCATCGGCTCCATCAGCGGTTACCGTAACCTCAGCCCCGCTCTCGAGTCCCATGCTCATCATGCCCATGATGCTCTTTGCGTTCACCTTCTTGTTGTCGGAACCAAGATACACGGTGCTCTCAAACTGGCTGGCCACCTGAACAAGCATCGCCACCGGCCTTGCCTCAAGGCCCGTCTCCAGTTTGATCTGGATTGACTTCTGAATCATAATATTTTCCTCCTCTTTTCTTTTCGAGGCGTGCTGCCTCTTATTATGACCTGATTCTGTCGGCAATTTCACTCAGCCTGCGTAATCTGTGATTCACCCCTGATTTCCCCACAACCGGTTCCAGATATCCCCCCAGCTCCTTTAAAGCCGCATCGGGATATTCCAGCCGAACCTCTGCCATCTGTCGCAGATTGTCCGGCAAATTCTCAAACCCATACCTGTCTCTAATCAGAAGGATATCTTCAATCTGCCTGCCGGCAGCCGTCACCGTCTTGGAGATGTTGGCTGTCTCGCAGTTAACCCTTCTGTTAATTGAATTGCGCATTTCTTTCAGGATTCGCATGTTTTCCAGCTCCATCAGAGATACATGCGCTCCCATCACATTCAGGAGATCCACAATGCCCGCGCCCTCTTTCAGATAGACCACCTGGTATTTCTTTCGTCCAATGATTCTGGCCTCAATCTGAAATTCCGAAAGTACCTCCCTGAGCTGCACTGCCTGCGCGTTCTCATCACAGACAAACTCCAGATGGTAGCTCTTTTGCGGATCGCTCATGGAACCCGCACTCAAAAATACGCCGCGCAGCCAGGCTCTTGCACAGCAGGAATGTCTAATCAAAAGACTATTGACCGATTTGGTTAATGTTATCTTCCCGTCCTCTCCCTCTGCAAGATATAACGCCTCTGTCACCCTGCGTTCCGTCTCGTCATCGAGAATCAGCCTCTGCCTGCCCCGCATAACAGTTTCTATATTAAATGTTTTTTTTAGTAATGTAAAGCATTTTCTCGCAACTGCCTCATTTTCCGTCTCCAGGCAAAGGTGTCGTCCGCCCTCGCAGGTGCTGCCGTTATACAGCAGGAGCGCCGCCAGCTCCGCAAGCTGACAATGCCTGGCAGAGCTTACATGAGCCGCAAGCTCCTCTTTTACTGTTCCCGAAAAAGACATATTTCTTCCTCTATTTATTCACGTCCCGATGATACAGCTTCACGCCGTAAGTGCCGTGTTCCTTAATCCCCGCGTAAAGCATATTGGCAAGCGTCACGCTCCTGTGCCTGCCCCCGGTGCAGCCAATGCCGATTACAAGCTGGTGCTTGCCCTCTTTCACATAATTGGGAATCAGGAAGTCCAGCATGTCCACGAGCTTTTGCAGAAAAGCGCCTGCCTCCGGGAAGGACATCACATAATCCTGCACCTCTTTGTCATTTCCTGTCTTATGCTTCAATTCATCGATATAAAAGGGATTCGGAAGAAAACGCACATCAAATACCAGATCAGCATCAGCCGGAATCCCCTTCTTAAAGCCAAAGGACAGGATTGTGACTATCAGTGAATTATATTCCTTATTTCTCACAAAGATATCATCAATTTCTTCTTTCAGTTCTCTCGTCAGAAGATGGGACGTGTCAATGATATAATCTGCCTTTTCCCGGATCTCCTTCAGGATTTCCCTCTCCCGGCAGATTCCCTCCTCCACTCTTCCCTCGGGGGAAAGCGGATGCAGTCTCCTTGTCTCCTTGTACCGTTTCAGAAGAACGTTATCGCCCGCCTCCAGAAAAAGCATCTCAAACAGATAGCCGTTCTCCTTCAGCTGATCCAGAATACGGCGCACGCCACTGAACGACTGGTCCGCGCGCACATCAAGCCCCAGCGCCACCTTGTTGACCTCGCTTGCAGGCGTCGTGATCAGTTCCGCAAACTTCTCAATCAACGCCACCGGCAGATTATCCACACAGTAAAACCCCAGATCCTCCAACATTTTCATGGCGGTCCGTTTTCCCGAACCGCTCATCCCCGTCACAATCACAAATCTCATGTTAACGTTCTCTCTTCCGAATCATTCGGTTCAGCCCACGCGCATTTGCAAAATCGCGTCTTCGACGCTCTCGGCCGCTTCGCTCCGGCTGAACTGTTTTTAAAAGTCTCCTAAAAAAATGACCTCAGGCTCCAGCCGGACATGAAACCGATCCCGCACGCGCTCCTGTACTTCCTCGATCACTTCCCTGATATCCGCCGCCGATGCACCGCCGGAATTGATGACAAAACCACAGTGTTTCTCGGACACCTGCGCACCGCCGATACGGTAGCCCCGCAGGCCCGCATCCATGATAAGTTTGCCCGCATAATACCCCTCTGGCCTCTTGAATGTGCTGCCAGCGCTCGGATACTCCAGTGGCTGCTTACTCTTGCGCTGCTTCATCAGTTCTTCCATCTTCGCGCTGATCTCATCCCGATTACCGGGTGTCAGTTTCAAGACCACCCCCAGCACAATGAAAGGCCTGTTTCTGATGATGCTGGTGCGGTAGCCAAATTCCATCGTATCATTGTCCAGAGTCAGGATTTCCCCCTCTTTGTCCATCACTCGGACCATCTTCACAATCTGTTTCATTTCTCCGCCGTAAGCGCCGGCATTCATCACAATGCCGCCGCCGATGCTGCCCGGTATCCCTGCGGCAAATTCCATGCCGCTTAAGCCTGCATCCCTTGCCGCAAACGCCACCTGAGACAGCAGCGCGCCCGCGCCCGCCGCAATATGATCCTGCTCCACACGGACCGCACTCAGCTGCGGACCAAGCTTTACAACAATCCCTCGATAACCCTTATCTCCCACAAGGAGATTACTGCCATTTCCCAGAACAAAGTATTCCTGCTCTATCCGGCCCAGGTAGGAAACAAGCTGTGACAATTCATCCTGCGTCTCCACTACCGCCATGCACTCCGCCTCGCCGCCTACCCGGAAAGTGGTATGTCTGTTCATCGGCTCATGGAACAGAAGCCTCTCTTCAGGAACAATCGTCCTGATATAATCATACATTGATGCACTCAAAATTTACTCCCGCTCATTCTTTTATTTATATAATATATCCCTTACAGCTCATACCAATTCTTACAATCAGCAATCTGCCCTGCCCGCAAAACAAATCCTGAGACCGGGCTATGTCTGATCTTCTATAAGAGTAATCTCGCCGCGCCGTAAATGCCCGCATCATTTCCAAGTGTCGCAAGCGCAAAGATCACATCCTTGCAGCCGGAGAATGTCGTCTTCTCAAAGGAAGGCTTGATGTACTCGAAAAGCACCTCGCCAGCCTTGGACACCCCGCCGCCGATCACGAAAATCTCCGGGTTGATAATGCCTGCGATCACGCCCAGACCCTTGCCCAGATAATCGCCAAACTGCTTCGCAATCTCTATGGCCAGTTCGTCCCCTGCCTTAACCGCGTCAAACACGGCTTTTGCAGATACCTCACCCGTTCTCAGAGCGCTGTCTTTATCACTCGCCCGTAAAGCCCGGTTCGCAAGTCTGGTGATTCCCGTGGCGGATGCATACTCCTCCAGACAGCCGAGATTTCCACAGCCGCAGGGTTCCGTCTCGTTATCCTCCACATGGATATGACCAATCTCACCGCCCGCGCCCGTTGCGCCCGTCATAATCTCACCGTTTATGATGATGCCTCCGCCCACGCCCGTGCCGAGGGTAACCGCCACCAGATTCTTATGCCCCTGGCCGCCGCCTTTCCACATCTCTCCGAGCGCCGCCACATTGGCGTCGTTGCCGCCCTCCACGCGCATCCCGTCAAGCAGTGCGGTAAGTTCCTCCTTCATGTTCATCTCTTTCCAGCCCAGGTTAACGGCTTTGTGCACAATTCCGCTTTTCTCCACAGGCCCCGGCACACCGATGCCAACGCCGGCAACTTTCTCTGCCGCGATAGATTTCTGCGCCATCTTTTCCTTTATGGCAGCCGCGATATCGGGAAGAATTTTCTCCCCGCAGTTTTCAGTCCTGGTGGGAATCTCCCACTTCTCCAGAACGTTGCCTTCCTTGTCAAATAGCCCCATTTTAACGGTGGTTCCACCCACGTCTACCCCAAATACATAATTTGCCATACCTGCCTCCGTTTTCTTTTATTTTTACTCGTCCTCATCATTTCTGCCGTGCGCAAGGGAGTTCTGTACGCGCTTATACAGCTCCTGTGCCGCATTGTATCCCATCTTCTTCTGGCGATGGTTAACCGCCGCAGACTCGCAGATAATTGCCAGATTACGTCCCGGTCTGATCGGAATGCTGTGGCAGACTACGCGGTTGCCCAGATACTCTGTGTGCTCTTCTTCCAGCCCAAGACGGTCGTACTCCTTATCCTTATCCCAGTCCTCCAGTCGGATAACCAGATCTATATTCTGCGTATCCCTGACACTGGATGCACCGAAAAGCGCCTTCACATCCACAATGCCGATACCCCGCAGTTCGATAAAGTGCTTTGTGATATCCGGCGCGGAACCGATCAGAGTGTCCTCACTGACACGCCTGATTTCCACCACATCATCCGTCACCAGACGGTGTCCTCTCTTAATCAGCTCAAGCGCCGCCTCGGATTTACCGATACCGCTCTCACCCGTAATCAGGACGCCCTCACCGTAAACATCCACAAGTACACCGTGCACGGAAATGCAGGGGGCAAGCTTCACGTTCAGCCAGCGGATGACCTCAGCCATGCAGGCCGATGTCGCCTTTTTGCTCATCAGAAGCGGCACACCATGTTTGACCGCAACCTCCCTGAAAATTTCATTCGGATACAGCTCCCGGCAAAACAGAATGCCCGGCAGCGGGTTGTTCAGAAGCTTCTCAAAAATCTCCCTCTGTCTGTCCTCATCCAGACCGTTCATGTAAGAGTATTCCACAAAACCGACAATCTGCAAACGCGTTGTCTCAAAATGCTCAAAATATCCTGCCAGCTGCAGTGCCGGTCTATTGATATCTGGCTGCGTCACCTTGACTTTTGAAATGTCGATTTCAGGCGTCAGGTTCTCCCACTTAAATTTTTCGATTACTTTTGTTAGATTAATGCTCGCCATAGCTTCCTCCTCATTATTGTATTGCGCGGGTTCCGCCCCGTTTATTGCCTACATATGTTTCCAATGGCCTCCTCTACCACTGCGTTTAAACTCTTTCCATGCTCAATCGCATAAATTGCAATATTTCTATGAAGTTCCGGGCTGATCCTGACATTGAATGTTCCTTTATACGGCTGTTCCGGCTCCAAGTTACGTTCTTTGCAATCCTTCAGATAATCATCAATTACATTTTTGAAATCCTGTTCTAATTCCCGAACCGAGTTCCCTTCATAAGAAAGCAGCGATTTTATCCCGACAACTTTTCCGAACAAGCAATCGTCTTCTTTGGAATACTCCACGGTTCCATTATAATTTTTATAAAAAAGCAAATCACTCATAACAAACCATCCTTTCTCAATTTCTCGATAACCTGTTCCAATATATATCGTTTTACCAATTTCTCCTTTTTACTCATTCATTTCCCTTTGTAGTATAGTGTATCATTTCAATATCGAATATGCAACTAATAATAGTTGCTCACTGGCTTGGTGTTCCTTCTTCTTATCTAATTACGTTCATCTTACTTTTCCTGCAAATCATTTTTCCCGACACTTTCTCCCACCCGAAAATACTCATAAATCTGTCCTGCAATATGCTCCGGGATTTCGGGCACCTCGCAGAGTTTCTCCACCGACGCCTCCTTGATCTCATGGATGGAACCAAAATGCCGCATCAGTGCTTTTCTCCTCGCCGGTCCCACACCGGGAATCTCATCCAGAACAGACTTTACCTGCGCCTTCGACCGAAGCGACCGATGGTACTCGATCGCAAAACGGTGCGCCTCGTCCTGGATTCTGGTAATCAGCTTAAATCCTTCCGAGCGCGTGTCGATGGGAATCTCCACATTCTGATAATAAAGACCTCTGGTCCGATGATTGTCGTCCTTCACCATACCGCAGACAGGAATATCCATCTGCAGCTCGGAAAGTACCTGTAATGCAATATTGACCTGTCCTTTGCCGCCGTCCATCAGAAGCAGATCAGGAAACCTGGTAAAACTCCCGAACGTGTGGTCCATCTGCCTGCGATCCAGATCCTCTTTCTCCTCCATGCCATGGACAAACCGTCTGGTCAGCACCTCTCTCATGCATGCATAATCGTCCGGCCCCGACACGGACTGGATGCGGAACTTGCGGTAGTCGCTGCGCTTCGCCTTACCTTTCTCGAAAACCACCATGGAACCCACATTGGCAAAACCACTGATATTGGAGATATCAAAAGCCTCCATGCGGCTCACGTCCTCCAGCCCTAAAAGCGCCGCGATCTCCTTCATGGCGCCGATAGTCCGCCCTTCTTCCCTGCGGATGCGCTCCTTGTCCTGGCTTAAAATCAGCCTCGCGTTCTGCGCCGCCAGTTCCACCAGCTTTTCCTTCGCCCCCTTTTTCGGCACGCGGATATAGACCCGGCCTCCCTTTCTCGCGCCAAGCCATTTCTCCAGAATCTCCGTATCCGCAATTTCCTCCTGCAGCATAAGTTCCTTCGGGATATAGGGCGTTCCCGCATAAAACTGTTTTACAAAGTCGAGAAGAATCTGCGCGCTGTCACAGTCTTCCACATGGGTCATATAAAAATGATCTCTGCCGATCAGCTTACCGTCACGCACAAAAAACACCTGCACCACTGCGTCATGCTCCTCCAGCGCCAGCGCAATGATATCCTTGTCCTCGCCGTCAGAATCCGTGATCTTCTGCTTCTGTGCCACACTCTTTACGCTGTTGTACAGATCCCGGTATCCCGCCGCTTCCTCAAACTCCATCTTTTCTGACGCTTCCGTCATTTTCCGTTCCAGTTCCCGGAGCATCGGTTTGTAATTTCCGTTCAGAAAGTCGAGCGCCTGGTCGATCCGCGTCCGGTACTCCTCCTTACTGATATAGCCCTGACAGGGCGCCGCGCACTGCTTGATATGATAATTCAGGCAGGGACGCTCCAGCCCGATATCCCGGGGCAGCCTGCGGTTGCAGGTCTTAAGCTGATAAAGTTTATTCATCAGATCAATGGTGTCCTTCACAGCCGCCGCGCTCGTGTAAGGCCCGAAATATCTGGACTTATCCTTCTTCATCTCCCGGGAAATAAAAATACGCGGATATTCCTCCCCCACCGTCACCTTGATATAAGGATACGTCTTGTCATCTTTCAACATTGTGTTGTATTTCGGACTATATTCCTTAATCAGATTATTTTCTAAAACAAGAGCCTCCAGCTCCGAGTCCGTCACGATATACTCAAACCGCGCAATCTGCTGCACCATCCGGTCAATCTGCGGCCCGCGCCCCACAATCTTGCGAAAATAGGAGCGCACACGGTTATGAAGATTTACGGCCTTCCCTACATAGATGATCGTATCGTTGCCGTCATGCATCAGATACACGCCCGGAGAGTTGGGCAGTTTTTTCAATTCCTCATCGAAATCAAACATATAAAAATCCTCGCCATTCTTCTCCCATTATTGTACAGGAGGCGGATAAAGAAAACAAGGCAAAGTCTTTCGCAGACTCTGCCTTTTCTTAAGCACAAATACTATTTATCTTCGGAAGTATGACCGGGATCGGGCGCCTGCGAAAACAGGCCTCTGGGGCCAGTGGGTTCCTGCGCCGGGGCGCTGCCCTGCTGTGGCTGTCCTTGCATCTGTGTACCATTCTGCGGCCCCTGCATCTGTGTACCGTTCTGCGGCGGCTGCCCCTGCATCTGTGTACCATTCTGCTGCTCCTGCATCTGCACACCGTTCTGCGGCCCCTGCATCTGTGTACCGTTCTGCGGCGGCTGTCCCTGCATCTGTGTGCCATTCTGCTGCGGCTGCTCTGCCTTCTTATCCCCTTTCACCGCCGCGCTTTCCTCTTCCTCAGCAGGTTCCGGGATTCCCTTCTCCTTGCGGTAAATCTTCATAAACTCCTTACCCGTGATGGTCTCTTTCTCAATCAGATGTGCCGCCAGTTTATCCATGATCTCACGGTTTTCTTTCAGGAGCTTCTTCGCCCTCTTATAGCTTTCATGGAGCAGCTTCATCACCTCAGAGTCAATGTCCGCCGCCGTCACATCGGAACAGGTCAGCGATGCCCTGCCGTCCAGATACTGGCTTTCCACCGTAGCAAGCCCCATCAGTCCAAACTTTTTACTCATGCCAAAGCGGGTAATCATATTTCTTGCAATGCTCGTCGCCTGTTCAATGTCGTTGGCCGCACCTGTAGTCACCGTGTCGAAGACAATCTCCTCCGCCGCGCGCCCGCCCAGCAGGCCCACAAGTCTGTCGCGAAGCTCCGCCTCGGTATCCAGATACTTTTCCTCCTCCGGCACATGCATGACATATCCCAGCGCTCCCATCGTGCGAGGCACAATCGTGATCTTCTGTACCGGCTCGGAATTTTTCTGCAGCGCACTCACAAGCGCATGGCCCACCTCATGGTAGGACACAATCTTACGCTCTTCCTTGCTCATCACGCGGTCTTTCTTTTCCTTGCCTACGAGCACCTGCTCCACCGCGTCAAAGAGATCTTTCTGGCTCACATACTCCCTGCCAAGCTTCACGGCATTGATGGCCGCCTCGTTGATCATATTCGCAAGATCGGAGCCAACCGCGCCGGAAGTAGCCAGCGCAATCTCGTTCAAATCCACCGAATCGTCCATCAGCACATCCTTGGAGTGCACCTTTAAAATCTCTACGCGTCCTTTCAAATCCGGCTTATCCACGATGATCCGCCTGTCGAAACGGCCCGGACGAAGCAGCGCCTTATCCAGAATTTCCGGCCTGTTGGTGGCGGCCAGAATGATAATGCCCTTTTTCCCGTCGAAACCATCCATTTCCGAGAGAAGCTGGTTCAGTGTCTGCTCACGCTCCTCGTTTCCCCCGCCGTACTTCGTATCACGGCTCCTGCCGATGGCGTCAATTTCGTCTATAAATACAATACAGGGAGCGTTCTTCTCCGCCTCCTTAAAAAGGTCACGGACACGGGACGCGCCCACGCCCACATATAATTCGATAAAGTCCGAGCCGGACAGAGAAAAGAAAGGCACATGCGCCTCGCCTGCCACCGCCTTCGCCAGAAGCGTCTTACCCGTACCGGGAGGTCCCACCAGAAGCGCGCCCTTTGGCAGTCTCGCGCCGATCTTGGAGTATTTTCCGGGATTGTGCAGGAAGTCTACCACTTCCACCAGAGATTCTTTTGCCTCATCCTCCCCGGCCACATCCTGGAAGGTGATGCCCGTCTCCTTCTGCACATAAGCCTTCGCCGTGCTCTTGCCCACGCCCATAGGCCCGCCTTTGCCGCCCATACGCCGGAAAAGGAGACTCAGAAGTCCCCACATCAGAAGCACCGGGAGAATATAGTACAGAAGCACCGTCATAATCACGCTGGAGCTGTCGGAGACTTCCTTCTTCATCTCCACATTGTGCTTCAAAAGCCGTTCCGCCAGCTTGTCATCATCCTCCATCTTACCCGTGTAATAGGTGCTTGCGCCCATGCCATACGCATAGAGGAATGCAGAATCCTTCTGCTCCGCCTTCGGATAAACCGTGATGCGGTCAGAACCCACCTGCACGCTTTTCACCTTTCCGTCCTCCACCATCTTCACAAACTCATTGTAAGAGATTTCCTGATTGGTAGCTCCCGTCAGCATCTTCATGAAAACACTGACACAAAGGAGAGTAATCAGCGCCGCTGCTACAAGCATAATCAGACTCTGCTTGCGGGGATCCCCGCCGCTTCCTCCGGGGCCGCCCGGGCCACCGCCACTTCCAGAGCCGCCGTTTCCGGATCCACCGCTGTTATCAAATTGATTTACGTTATCTGCCATGAGGCATCCTCACTTTCATTTTTATGCAATAATTTTATTATAAGATAGTAAAAATCATAAATCAATGAGGGAATTATGAAATTCTGAACACATGTGTAAAAGAATTATAAATTTTTTTACAATTTTTGACCTTTAGAGTAGATTTTTTCTATCTTCTCATTGTATAATGAACAGTGTATTGTTTTTGACGGTAACTATTCAATTTTTTGCATCGGAACTGTGAAGGCACTAAACAGTTCCTTTTCGCATTTTAGAAAGGAACAGACAGATGGCGGTAAAATACGTATTCGTCACGGGAGGCGTTGTTTCGGGTCTCGGCAAGGGCATCACGGCGGCATCTCTTGGAAGGCTCTTAAAAGCGCGCGGTTACAAAGTGACCATGCAAAAATTCGATCCCTACATCAACATTGATCCGGGTACCATGAACCCGATCCAGCACGGGGAAGTGTTTGTCACCGAGGACGGCACCGAGACTGATCTGGATCTCGGTCACTACGAGCGTTTCATCGATGAAAATTTAGACAAAAATTCCAATGTAACGACCGGTAAAGTATACTGGTCCGTATTGCAGAAAGAGCGGAGGGGCGATTACGGCGGCGGCACCGTGCAGGTTATCCCTCATATAACAAACGAAATAAAGAGTAGATTTTATCGTAACTTTACAGACCAGGAAACCCGCATCGCTATCATCGAAGTGGGCGGCACGGTGGGCGATATCGAGAGCCAGCCGTTTCTGGAGTCCATCCGTCAGTTCCAGCACGAGGTGGGCCGGGAGAATGCGATTCTGATTCATGTGACGCTGATCCCGTACTTAAGCGCCTCCCAGGAGTTGAAAACCAAACCGACCCAGGCCAGTGTCAAAGACCTGCAGGGTATGGGTATCCAGCCAGACATCATTGTCTGCCGGAGTGAGCATCCGCTGGATCAAGGCATCAAGGACAAGATTGCCCTGTTCTGTAATGTACCGAACAACCGCGTTCTTCAGAATCTGGATGTGGAACATTTATATGAAGCGCCACTCGCTATGGAAAAGGAACATCTGGCACAGGTAGCCTGCGAGTGTCTGAAGCTGGACTGCCCCGAGCCGGATCTGACCGACTGGAAGGCTATGGTGGAATCTCTTCGGACTCCTACCGATTCCGTGACGGTTGCCCTTGTTGGCAAATACACACAACTTCATGACGCTTATATCAGCGTGGTGGAAGCTTTAAAGCACGGCGGCATTTCCCACCACTGCGTGGTAGATATCAAATGGGTGGATTCCGAGACCGTCACACGGGACAATGTGGATTCCCTCCTGCACGATGTAAACGGCATTCTGGTGCCCGGCGGTTTCGGTGACCGGGGCATTGAGGGCAAGATCGAAGCCATCACTTACGCCAGAAAACATAACATTCCATTCCTGGGGCTTTGTCTCGGTATGCAGTTATCCATCGTGGAATTTGCCAGAAATGTGATCGGCTACAACGACGCGCACAGCATCGAACTGGCGCCCTCCACCACCCACCCTGTCATCGCGCTGATGCCCGACCAGAACGGTGTGGAAGATATCGGCGGTACCCTCCGCCTTGGTTCCTACCCCTGTGTGCTGGACAAGTCGTCCAAAGCATATGCGCTGTACAATGAGGAGACAATCCACGAAAGACACAGACACCGCTATGAAGTCAACAACGACTACCGCGCGGTGCTCACGGAAAAGGGGATGCGGCTTTCCGGGCTCTCTCCCGACGGTCGCATCGTAGAAATGTGCGAGCTGGCAGATCATCCCTTCTTTGTTGCGACACAGGCGCACCCTGAATTAAAATCCCGGCCGAACAGACCACATCCGCTCTTTAAGGGATTTGTGGAAGCTGCACTGAAATATAAAAACAGTTGAGAAACAAATGGCATAACCAGAGCTGACGCCCGGTTATGCCATTCTCATTTCTTACATTATGAAATGTGTTTCACTGTGTGCACGCATGATGCATGGCAGACTCTCAGTTCTCCTCCAGCGCGTTCAGCTTATCCACAATCTCCTGTATGTCTGCCATATTCATGTCGCCGCCAAAACTGAGCGCCCCCCGCAGAGGTGTAAATCCGGCCATAGCCGCACTCATTCCCTCGGATATCGCTTCATTGGCAGCGCTGCTCTCCGCTTTTCCCTGCTCACCTCCAAAAATATCAAGCTTGAGAAGATCCTTCACAATCTCCCTGGTGCGCGGGTCTTTGAGCACATCGCCCATAATGGTGTCCGTTGTGTACACAAAAGGAATCTTCACAGTGGATTCCACCGTAACCTCTTTCGTCAGTACAATATCACGGGAAGACCTGCCGATCATAATATCGAAAGCTCCCGTCTCCACGTGCCAGTCCTGAAGCTTCACGCTATAGTAGGCAAACGCCCTTTTATCCAGGGTAAAGGTCACCGTCTTCGTCTCTCCCGGTGCAAGTTCCACCTTCTCAAAGCCTCTCAGCTCCTTCAAAGGACGGATGACCGTGCTCTCCTTATCCGCCACATAGAGCTGCACCACTTCCTTACCCGCCATATTGCCTGTGTTCGTCACATCCACAGATACCGTCATAACATCGGTGTCCTTCATCTGATCCTTATCCGTAGTCAGGTTAGCGTACTCGTATGTCGTATAGGAAAGGCCGTGTCCGAAGGGAAACAGCACATCCATTTTCTTCTTATCATAGTAGCGGTAACCTACAAAAATACCTTCCCGGTACTCTACCTTGTCTTTTTCCCCGATATAGAAGAGGAAAGAGGGGTTATCCTCCAGTTTGAGAGGAAATGACTCCGGCAGCTTCGCGCTGGGATTCACCCTTCCAAACAGAATATCACAGACTGCCCCGCCTACTGCCTGACCGCCGAGATACGCCTCCACAATGCCTTTCACCTCGTTCACCCAGGGCATCTCCACAGGAGAACCGTTGTGCAGCACCACGATCGTGTTCGGCTGAACCGCCGCAACCTTGGATATCAGCTCATTCTGACATTCCGGCATCCGCATATGCTCACGGTCAAAGCCCTCCGACTCAAAAGCGTCCGGCAGTCCCGCAAAGATTACCGCCACTTTTGCTTTTTTCGCTGTCTCCACCGCCTCTGCAAGCAGTTTCTCGTCCGTCCTGTCCTCCTTGTCATCAAAGCCCTGCGCATACGTCACATGACCCATGCCCTCCACTGCGTCTAACGCCGAAGTGACCTTGTGGCTGTTGATATGTGAGCTGCCGCCGCCCTGATAGCGGGGCGTCTTCGCATATTTTCCGATAAAAGCAATGTCGTCCTGCTCAGAAAGAGGCAGTACACCCTCATTTTTTAACAGTACAATCGTTTCCTGCGCCACTTTCCGCGCCATCTCATGGTCTTTATCCCTGTCAAAGACCGCATTCTTATCCCTGTTTTCCTCATAGCGGAATACAATATTCAAAATACGCGCCACCGCCGTGTCCAGCACCTTTTCAGGCAGTTCTCCGCTCTGCACGGCGCCAACGATCAGCCTGTCATTCGCCCCGTGCGAAGAAGGCATCTCCAGATCAAGCCCGGCCTGCAGATCCTTCACGCGGCTGTTGACCGCGCCCCAGTCACTCATCACATAGCCGTCAAATCCCCACTCGTCACGGAGTACCTCCGTCAGATATTTGTGGTTCTCCGCCGCATAAGTGCCGTTGATTTTATTGTAGGAACACATCACCGTCCAGGGCTTCTCCTTCTTCACCGGGCCCTCAAAGGCCGCCAGATAAATCTCATGCAGGGATCTCTCTCCAATTTTGGAATCCGATGACATTCTTCTGGTCTCCTGATTGTTCCCCAGAAAATGTTTGATGCTGGTTCCCACATTTTTGCTCTGTACACCGTGAATCAGCGCCCCTGCCATCTCGCTCGCCACAAGCGGATCCTCGGAATAGTATTCAAAGTTACGTCCACAAAGAGGGGATCTCTTTATGTTCACTGCCGGACCGAGAATCACGCTCACTCCCTCCGCCTGGCACTCTTCTCCCAATGTCTCCCCCATCTGCTGTATCAGCTCTCTGTTAAATGAAGCCGCTGTGCCGCATCCTGCCGGAAAACATACCGCTTTGATACTGTCGTTGACCCCGAGGTGATCGCCCTCCTGATCCTGCTTGCGCAGACCGTGCGGTCCGTCCGACACCATGCTGGCGGGAATCCCCAACCGCTCCACCGCCTCCGTGTGCCAGAAATCTGCACCCGAACACATAGATGCTTTTTCTTCCAGCGTCATCTGTGAAACGATCTCTTTGATTTTTTCTGCTGTCATGCTATCCTCCATTCTGCAGTCCGCTGTTTTAACTGCATGCATTTATCGGGACAGTCTCCCCACCTTCTCCATGCCATAGAAAAACCGCCCCTGATCTTTTCTTAGTGTAACATGACCGGGCGCGGCTTCCAATAGGTTTTTCAAATTTTCACACTTTCAGCCTGCACTCCCCATGCACCACATTCAGCCTGTCCGCGTTCTTCATAAAGTACAGTGTCTCCAGCGTCTCCCCCATATATCCGAGATACCTGTCGCTCCTCTCTCTCCCCTTCGGCACGCTCAGCTCCTCCGTCCGCATAAGGACCGGGAACAGCCACGCACAGTATTCCCTCAGCACCCTCTTCTTCGCGAGAATCACATTGTAATTATACAGATACCGCTGTCCCAGAATTTCGGGAAAAACCGCCGCATACGCCGGCTGCAGCTCAGAAAGCGCCTGCAGCAGCGCCTGCCAGTCCGCTTCCTTTATGTACCTTTCGTGGTGGGCATGGATGTCCGGCTCATAGGGGAGCGGATAGGGCAGCACCACATCCACATCATTGTCCAAAAGCCGCAGCAGATCGTCCTCCCCAAACTCAAATGCACGCCGGTACTGGCACAGCCCGTAATACTGTCCCTCCTCACCGTCCGCCGGGCCGCCTGTGTCCATCTTATTTTTCCACATCCAGTAAAGCGCCGTCAGCTCACAGTAGTTCCCGTTCCTGTCCGAGATATGCTCCCCGGTGTTGTCCGCAAGGTCAGCCACCCGCACGTCACAGCAGGCGGCGCCGGCCTGGACCGGGAACACATAATCCGGCAGACTGCCGCTGTCCCTGAGGGGCCTGTCCACATGGGATTTCGCCATGTACGTCCTGATAAAAGGCATACGGCATCCTACCGGCAGCGCGGCGAGGGGCAGGAACCTCCCCATCCTTGCATGGAACAGCTTCATCAGCTCCGCATGGCGGGCAAAAGTGAGCCGCCTGTGGTGGCGGAACCCGTAGTTTTCCAGCGTCTCCTCGATGACCGGCTGTACCTGTTCCGGAGTTGCGATGAGGACTTCCACCTGCCGTTTCCCTTCCCCGGAAAGCGCCGCCGCATAGTCTGCCACTGTCTTCACGGGAATGCCGCCCAGGACAGGGGCATTGCCTTCCATGTGCGTCACAAGGAAGCAGGATATCTCCCGCTTCGGGTATAAAGTTGTGACTGCTTCGTACACGGCGAGGGCGTAGCCCTGGGCGCCGTAGATTGCCAGTTTCATAAATTTCTCCTCTGATGCATATTCGCCATTACATATGCCACGTAATTCTATTTTTAATAATCTGACTTTTTCTAATTCCCATATTTAACAATTCACATTCGATATCTTTATAATACAAATTAGATGTTACAAAAATGTAATAATTTTTGTAGGCAGAACATATTTCCTCGGGTGCAATTACCTTTTTCCCTTTATAAAACATCTGTACATCTCTTGCCTTCTGGTCACAATATACCAATCTGGATTTTATATCATCTTTCAAATAACTTAAAACCAACTCGGCATTCTTGCACATTCCATATAAAATAATTTGCCTATTGGAATCAAATAAAGATAAGATACCTTCTATTTCATTCTTAAAATCTATATTATCTTCATAGTATTGCTTTTTCTCATCCTCTATAATGCCACATTTTTTTAATTGCACCATGATGTCTTCTTCTGCATCCCAACAATTTGTGCCATACAATCGGTTTATAAATGCTTTATTGTAATTTATTCTAATACAATTTTGTATCCACTCAATTTTGTTGATATAATAATTTAGCCTATCCTTAGGATTAATAAATCTAACTCTTTCTTCTATTTTAAATTCTTTCCTAAATAATTCCTGCAATTCCCTTCTTGTAAATGTCAAACAATTTACATATGGATAACCATATTTTTTCTGAAAATCTGCATTACAAATTTGTATTCGAAGCTGATCCAATGCAGATATGTATTCCGGATAAATTTTATAAACAGGTGTCACATCATACCCCTTTGCAAAGCCTTCTTCATTATTATAGTCTTGTCCCCATTTGGTTGTTTCCAAAAGCGTATCTGACCACGGAATTCCCAGAGTATCGCAAAAGTCTCCCCATATGTACCTGGGATTCAGTTTTAGTTCTTCGAACCGCACCTCGATCCCCTTCCACCCTTTAACTGCAATTCGATATTCCTCCCATGGTTCACAAAGTAATCGTACCAGCTCCCTATTAGTCTCAATAGACAGCGGAGTCCTATTCATATAGTTTAAGCAGCTCCCTCTCTGGGCAATTGAATTCCTTACTCCATACATTAAAAATCCATTAATATTTTGATACGCAAACCATTTTGCAAATACTTGCATTCTGCCCCTGTCTATTTCATGTGGTTCCCAATACATATAATATTCAGAAATATCATTTATCTTATTGTTTCGCATTCTTGTATAGGCAGCATAAAAAATAACAAACAGTTCTTGACTTGTTGGATCATGATCCATTTTATCAAGATACTCCATACAGGTTTTATCAAACATATTTCTGTCAAAAAAAAGAGTTCTACTTTCTTCCCCCATTTCCTTTCCAACTAACTTCCAAAAAGTAGGAATGAGCCTTTCTATTCCAGTCTCTTCAAGACGAATACAATAAGAAAACAAATTATGTTCAAACATATCATATCCTAAGCTAAGGATATTGGGATGATTGTCAAGACATTCTCGAATAAAAATATTTCCACTAAATGCATTAATGCACCCCAATATAACTCCCCTATTTATTAAGGGAAAAGGCATCACTTTTCTTTCACCGCCCTCCAATCCAACATATGATTCAAAGCGCGAATAATAGCCCGTATAATTCAATATATTTTTTTCTTTTAGCTGACGCTTACAATTATGAAAATTCCACCACCATTGTTCCTTGGCATTCCCTGCCCCAACATATTCAAGAACAGCTATTATACCTATGACCTCTTCTCGTTCACTACTTTCTCCGTTAAATTTTTCATAATCAACTATACAGCTTTCCCTCTTCCCCGTTTTAATAAAAAACCGCCTCAGCTTATGGCACAATAGTTCATCTCCAATCAAAACCACAGTTTTGTCCTGTAAAACACAGGTTAGTTTTGAATCAGGAATATCCATATAATCTTTTAAGAAAAAAAAGCTTTCATCCCGTTTATAGCCTTGATAAGCATAATGATCCACTTTTCCCAGACCGAGCACACTATCCTTATGTGTGCAATCCACTAATGCCAGATCAGGCATCCCTCTAATCTCATCTGGTGTCAGGATTTCCTTTCCCAACCATTGCATACCATCATAATCTTTTTCATTGCGCAAAAATCCTTTGATTTCCACCCCATAATGCATAAAAAGATCAAAGGCATCCTCCATTTCATAATCTGCCTCCCCCAGTAAAAATACATTTCTTCCCTTCAAGAGCTGTATGAATTGTTCCAGGCTTCTTTTAGCGTTACAAATTTTCCCCGTCCTCACATTTTCCATATACAACTGATAAATGCAGTCAAACTCTACAGAGGAAGTGCGAGTAGCATCCATACAGGGTACATTAAAATGTTCCCATGTTCCCTCTGCATAAACCACCAGCAAATTATGATAACTTTTATCTATAATCTCTGTATCAATTTCCAGATAATCCCAATACTTCCCCGTCAAGATCACTGCTATTTTCCGCTTCCGCAGATATTCACATAACTGTGCTGCAAGTTCATTGCAACCCTGTATCATTACGCCGGAATACTTCGAATAAAGTTCTTCAAATTGTAGTGCACCATGTTCTTCCATAATCTCATTCAGCATTCTCAGTTCCTGATTCGCCACTTCATCCTGCCACGCAAAGCATACCACATTCCCCGCTGCATCAATTACAGGTACACTTTTCTCATTACGATGTACGGCGAAAAACCGTTTTCCCTGTTCCCATATATCTTTATTAAAAAGAATTGTATCATCGCCTTTTTTGTATCCGTTCGCTGAATTATATTCGCAAAAACGCAACATGTCGTTTCTCCTATAGTGCAAAATATTCCATGATCCTATCGGCTTGTTCACCCGGCAATATTTCTCCATCGTTTTCCAATATTAAGTCCGGGCGCATTGGTTCTTCTCCAATAATGTGTATCCCCATGACATCTGTATTCCGTTCATTGGTCTTCCCACTGTATAGCCCTTTCTGGTCTCGCTTCTTTAAAGTGTGCATTGAAACTTTAATATAAATTTCCCTATAATTTTCAATGTATTTTCGATTCCATTCGCGCACACTCTCAAACATTGAGATCGTACAAATAACAATCGTTATTCCCTGTTCCGAAAGAAATTTACACAATCGGGAGTACCTCATCGCACATTTTCGTCTGTCAGTTTCCGAATATCCCAAATCATCGCCAAATACCTGCCGCAATGTGTCTCCGTCCAAAAAGACTGTTGCTGGATCATTCTTTTTTAACTTATTAAAAAAAATCTTTCCTATCGTAGTCTTGCCGGCTCCCGACAACCCGGTTATCCAATAAACACATGCCATAATATCCTCACTCTATTTCTGATTCAACTACACGAAGATCCCCCACATCGTCAATTTCAAACCAGCCCCGGTGTATATGAACTGCTTTTAACTTATTGCCTTCGTCAATCAGTCCCTGCAGTAAATCCGTCATATACATTTTCCGATATGTCCGGGCTGTTCTCCAAAGTGCGATCCCCTTTGCCGTTCTCTCTTCAGCTTCCTTCGCAAGACCAAGCATTGCATGCAGGCCTTCTCTTTGAAATCTCATCAGACCGATGTATTGGGATTGTACTCTTGCCAATTCTGTCGTCTTCTGCCCGATCTCGGTCAGATAATCATCCCGGTCAAACAGAAGCGTTTCCGCATCATCCAGCGGATTCCCGCACCGTTCGGACCAATAGGCGTACCATCCGTCATCCACAATAACAGAAGCGGCTTCGTCAGACGCCAGGATTTTTTTCAAAACTTTCTCATTATAAATGATATCCCCATAGGAAATTAAAATGTCGTCTTGACTCTCCATCAGTTCTCTCGCACACATCAGGGAGCATACCATGTTCGTTGTCCCATACTCCTCATTCACGATAATACGGATTTCGGTGCCTGCAAACCTGCTTTGCAGCACGTCCCCGCGATATCCGGCTACAATCGTTATGTCTGTATCCCGGATACCACATGCATGCATCGTATCAAGCTGTCTTTCAAGAATACTTCTTCCTTTTACTTCCACCATACACTTTGGCCTGTCATCCGTAAGGGGACGCAACCTTGTCCCCTGTCCTGCCGCTAAAATAATCACTTTCATTTCTGCACTTCCTTTATCCACATTAACCAAATAAGTTCTTAATCCTGTCAATATCAGTTGCCTGATAAGGACTCTCCCTCTCCGGATGCCACATCGTAACAACAATATTCTTATCCGGATAAGCTGCCGCCTCAATCACACCATCTTCCGTCCGGGCCATTGCCACGAGCGGATTCTTCAGTTCTTTACATGCCTGATTATGGAAGCTGTTTACCTCCATGCTTCCCCATTCGCCGTCCACAGTATGCCGCAGCGCCACATGTCCCAGGACAGTCTCCATCTCACAGCCAAAATAGTCCAGGACAGACTGCATCCCCCTGCAAAAACCATATAGCGGAATATTTCTTCGCAACGCTATCCCGATAAGCCGTCGGTCCGTTTCATCCCGCTCCGGCGCCGTTCCACCATATTTAACGAGACTGTTTCCTCCTGTCAGCATAATTCCTGCGGGAGAAACCGTCTCCACAAACATATCCAGATCAGTTATCACATTAGGAACGGGTACCGGAAGATACCCGCATGCCTCTAAAAGCAGCGGTATGTTCTGATCCGTACAGTCTCTGCGTTCCCGATAGCTCTCCACAACTTCTACCCGCTGTGTATAAATCACCGTTCTCTTCATCCAAAATACCCTCTTCCCTTGTTGCCTACATTTATCTGGCCTGCGCCATCCATATTCTTGTGGTATAAGGCACTTTCACATACCTGTCTCCTTTTGCTTCCACAACTCTGCGTATTTCCCGGTTAATCAGATCAAACTTGTCTCTCGACTGGCGCTGTACCGTACCATGGGATTTCCAACCCTCAATAAAATCTTCTGTGAGGATATCATGTAAAACCGTTCCTTCGACATAAATCACTTCTCTAAACAGGTTACTCCGGTTAATAACCTCTGTCTGATCTTCCCTTCTGGTTCCGTAGCTGTAATCAGCAATCTGCGACTTTAGGATATCCTCTATCTCTTTCTGGAGTGGGTTATCCAAATCCCTGTGATTCCACATACAGGCAAACCAACCATTATCTTTTAAAATCCTTCTGCTCTCTGTCAACGCTTCCTGCCGGTTACATACATTGAAGGAAGAACCGAACGTTACCAGATTAAATTTGCTGCTCTCCATTCCTGTATGTTCTCCGACTCCCTCGAACCACTGTACATTTTTATACGTTGCCGTCTTCTTTATACCGTTCTCACGCATGGCATCGTTTGGTTCCACCGCACAGATATTTAGTCCGTATTCTGCCAGCTTTAAAGTCAGGTGAGCCGCTCCCGCTCCCACATCACAGGCTGTATCCCCCTTCTTCACACCCGAAATTTCAAACATTTTTTCGATTGCACTTTGCGCATAACCCGGTCTTTTCAAATACGCCTCCGCAAGATCTGTGTAATCCCATTCTGTTTTCATAGTACCAGTCCTCCTATTTTTTGTGTAATCTGACTTCAGATGCCGCAAAACAAAAGGACATGGATCTATCCTATCCAGACAGTCATAGACTATTTACAGCTTTGCACTGTCCACGACCTGGAAAGATACGGAACCTCTATTTCATCGAATTCCTGAATAATCTCCTCGATTTTATTCAATATTCTATGAAACCCCTCTTCGCCTGCCTGCACCTGAATATCATTTACAGACTTCCATGTATTCATATATCTTTCTTTCGTCATGAGCTCCACATGAGGAGCCTCCACGAAAAGAATGTTTTTAAAATATCCTTCATAAAGCAGTTTTTCTTTCATTTCCTCCATGGAAATCGCCTTGCCGGAAGAAACCCTTTTCATTTTCGGAACTTCGGCATAAACGGCATCCTCAATTCTCTTGTGCAACTCACTGCCCTCAATATCCCTCGGATTCCAGATCGCCGTAAAAAAGCCGCCTGGAACCAGGATCCGATAGAACTCCTTCACTGCCAGAACGCTGTCCGCCCAATGGAAGGAAGATCCCATCAATACCCAGTTAACACAGCTGTCTTCAAGCCCTGTAGCTTCCGCTGTTCCCTCAGACCACGATATACCCCCCCCCCAGTTTTTTAGAGCCGCCTGACTGCGCATTGCAGCATTGGGTTCTACCGCATAGCCGCTAAGCCCGATCTCCGTCAGGTTTTCTGTCAGTTTTCCTGTACCCGCTCCGATATCAGCCACTTTACCTTCTCCGATACAGTTGAAAATATGATTCTTCAGACATTCCAATACTACCTTTGAATATCCCGGCCTGTTCTCATAAAACTTTGCCAACTCCGTAAAATCTCCATGCTTCATATAAAAACCTCTCTTTCCATTATTTTACTTCAAAATTTTAATTGTTTTAGATAAAGCATCAATTTCCAGCACCCTTACATTTTTGTATTTCTCATACAGTTTCTCTCCCACCCCTATCGCTGCTGGTATCCCAAGTTCCCCGGCACGGATTGCCATATGGGAATTAGCACCTCCGTACATTGTAATAAATCCTTTAATATGATGCGAAAAAATCCAATCATATCCTGGATCTGCACTAACAGTCAAAACAATTTTATTCGTTATATCCTGATTTTTGATACCATCGCATAATTCTGCTATTTCACCACTTGCTTTATTCTGTGTAATATAATTTGCCTCTGTATCTAAATAATGGAATCTCCACACCTCATCCGAATGAATCAGAATAGGAGGGAGGACTAATGTTTTGGTAAGCTCGTAATCTTTCCTGCCTTCATCAACTGACTTTTTTATAACTTCGCCAGCATCTTTTGTTGTTGAATACAGGCGTCTTATTGCCTGAATGTCCAGATACGCACAGTCATCCCTTGTCAGTCCAAATTTTTCTCCCAGGTATCCTATCATCTGTATTGCCTTGCTTAAACTTTTTGTAAAAATAAATTTGCCATATTCCCTGCCCGCAATTACAGTCTTAATAAAGTCCATCATTCTCAATATATCGCTGTTTAATCCGCTTTCTATAAGCGCATCTTCTAAGCGATGCATCTGCTCTATGGACAGAGCAAATTTTTTTCTTTTCTCCAAATATTTGTCTGCCGGTTCCCGCTCTGTCCAGTCAAAATATAGATCTGGCGCTTCATCATAGCGTAGGGAATTAATGTCATATGTGCCCGGTCTTAGATGCCCATACTTATCCAAAAACAAATTTTTTGTTAATGTTCTAAAGTCATAGCCCATATCTGCATTAACTGTGTCAACATCGTTCATAAAGTTCTGGTAATCTTCTTTGGAGATAATATTCCTTTTTTCCATCGACCGCAAAAGCTGTACCGCTATAAATGCCCCACGTGCAAGTCCCGCAAACGGTAATGTCCCATAACGTTTACAATCCTCTAACAGCCAATAAATCTTTTCTATTTCCCCCATACTGCTGTCAATTATTTTTTGATAACGACTTTCCAAAATATTAATTTTTTCGTAATCTTTACGCCATAATCCAGTATCTGAATTGATAATTCTATTTGTTACATTCCTCAACGCCGAAATAATGCATTCAAGTTCCTGATCTGAAAATCCGTGCTCTTTTAAAACACATATTCGCTCTGGCAAATCCAAAGTGTAACAGGAAAAAACAATATCAAATTCTATCTTATCGTGCTTTGACGGATCTTGCTCCAATCTGTCCAAATAATAATTTACAAGCTTGTTGCTTATTTTCTCATCAAGTCCAGCTGGAATAAAAGAGTTAAAACTCACCCGGACATCTATGTATGGAATACCGCCAAAATTAATCATTAGCGGAAAGCTCCGCATATTGCGATACCCATAGTTATCTCTCTGGTATGCCCATACACTATCTGTAATAATTTCCTGATATAATGACATGGCTAATGGTTTGGGTCTTATCCCTATCATTTCAGCCGGATTCCAATCCGGCATGACCCCATATATACTCCTGTTGCCACATAGATACGGTTTTTCTGTTGCATTCCGATCCAGTTTTGTCTGGATCCGCTGTAACTCCCTATACTGTTTTTGATAATCTACCGGCTTTCCGCTGATACAGAGGGGGCGAACTTGGAGAATATATAGTTTATCATCCTTTGTTAACGCAAATTCGACATCAAGATTATTCTGTCCAAATAATTCTTCTAATTGTTTCAGTGTTTTGCAAAGTCTCTCGAGATACTCTGGCATCAGTCCTGATTCTTTTCCCTTAAAAACATATAACAACTTATTAGCACACCCATTTCCCGATGTGACCGCAGATGTGCCACCACTCTCATCATAATTAATGACATAATAGTTCCCCAGCGAATTGGGATCTAAAGTAAACGCAACACCGCATATTTTCGTATCCCTCAGCATAGGCTGTACCAATACCTGGTTTTCACCATCTTCACTGTCATAAGACATAATCACTTTATTTACCGCATCTGCGAATTGCTTTTCACCCTGCACATTTGCCACAGACGCGAATTTTCCTGCCTGTGAACTTTCCTGTGTATCTTCATTGATCGCACTACTGCGAACAATAACTTCTTGCTCCCAATCTAACCATGTTTTTATATATTTTTCCACACAGCCATCTGTGTTAGTTTTCCATTCGTCTACAGAAAAATAGATCTGTGGCAATACGTATGCATACTTTAATTCATTTTGAATTCTCAGAAGGGTCTCCGCCTTTGTTCCAAACTTCACCATATCAGCCAATTTCCTTTTCATAATCTAAAAATGCTTCAGTCTGCTGTATTTCCTTATCTCAGTTTTTCAGCAGTGCCATACTGCACCCGTCACCTATCGGGGTTTTGGCAATGCGGATTCCCTGCTCCCGCTCAAACAGATCCACGGCCTGCTTCACGCCCTGGAATACATCCGAAAAATAATCGTGCAGTAAAATGCAGCCACCATCCGCCATCCTGTCCCAGAAATACCGCAGGCCGTTGAGCATCGGGACATAAAGATCCATGTCAAGGTTCACGAAGCAGAACCTGTCATCCACCCCCTGCATGCTTTCCGGGAAATATCCTTTCCTTACCACGACATTCTGCGGGTAAGTCATTTTTTCCATCACGAGGCCGACCCCCGTTTCCGCAAAAAAATCCCGGTCCGCAAAGCGGCTCTTCCCAAAGTCCCCGCTGCCGGCCTTCTCATGCTGCATGTCGCTGCTGTCAAACCCCTCAAACGTATCGCACAGGTACAGCTTCCTGTCCGGGAAATAATAATTGATGAACTTCGCGCAGTCCCCCCGGAACACGCCGCATTCCGCCACATTTCCTTCTATTTTTTCACTCCAGATCCAGTCAGCATACCCGCTGATAAAACAGATCCTCTGGTCTATAAATAAATCCATAAACCGCAGATCCGCAAAGGCATTCACTACCTTATCCTGCGGCACCCCCAGCTGCACTGCCTGCGCCTTTATCTGTCCTGCCGCTGACGGGCTGCCGGCCACAGTCAGCAGTATGTCAAATGTCTGGTCCGGCACCTGTTCCGGTGCAATGACCGGGACTGATAAAAGGCGCTGTCCCCACAGGCTTTTATTGTTATCCGTGCACGCCACGGTCTCATATTTTTCCGATATCAGCAAGTTCGGCAATACACGCCTGCCAAAATCCCCGCATCCCCACATGATTACTTTCATGGTGTTCCCCCCCCCCTGTTTCCTGCTCATTTCTGTCACCGCCGGACAGCTTACATAAATGCCCCAATAACCCTGGCCAGATTTTCTTCAAACACATCCATGGAAAAATGCTGTTCATATATCCGTCTGGCATTTTTACCCATCTGCCCCAGCCTGTCCCGGTGCTCCACACACCATTTAATCTTTGCAGACAGTTCCTGCGCATTCTCATTTTCAAAAACCAGTCCGTCCCCGTCCTGTATGTATGCTGCCGTTCCCACGGCATCCGACAGGATGCAGGGCACCCCGTGCATCATGGCTTCTGCCGCTACGGTGGGCATGGGATCTTCCCTGGACGGGCAGACCATCACATCTGCCCGGCTTAAGATCTTCCCGAGTTCTTCCCTGTCTACAGGCCCCGTCACAGTCACCCCCGAAAAATCCCTCGCCTGCTCCTTAATCCTTTCTGCCAATAAAGACGTATCTTGCCCAACCAGATAAAAAACCGCCTTTTCCCTTGCACTCTCATCCAGCATCCTGACCGCACGCAGGAGAATGTCCTGTCCCTTCCTCTCTTCTATATGGCCGACTGTTACAAAACAGGTTTTTTTCGCTTCTTCCTGCCGGCAGATCTCTTTCCTTTCTTCACTTCCCGCACAATCCTCCACTCCATACAGGAGCCGGCCCACTGCCAATTCCGGCACCGTCTCATGGATGACCTGTTCAGGGACCGGCCCTACAGAGAGCACCGTAAGATTTTCCTGTGGAATCCTGCGCAGCATCTCTTTGTCCACGCCGTCGTAAAAAAAGGACGAGTCATGCAGCCACCAGACCACCGGGATCTCCAGGTCACGTTCCGTAAGGAAGATATAATACCCCACCGAATTGCACAGGATGAGGGAAAATCCTGACAGCCACCCTGTCTCCCGCATCGTTGCAAGCTGGAGGTTGGGGTCTATCACTACCGGGATGCCATAAAGTTCCGCCTGCTTTCGCAGGGGCCCGTCCATCATGGAAGCTAGCAGAATCGGATATCCCCGTTTTTTTAAGGCCCTGGCCATCTGGAACAACGCAATGGCAGTTCCCCCCAGGGCCAGGTCCGTCGACAGGAGGGCAATCCCTTTTTCCTCGTCATCCCACGGCTCCCGGCCCGGAATCCCGTAATACGCAATATCCTGTTTATTAAGGGTCACAAGCCTGCGGAGGTCATAAAAGTGGTAGATGTTTTCCTCATCAGCGCCCAGCTCTATAAGCTGCTTTTTCATGGCTTTCACATGAAAGCTCATGATAATAACCGCATCGTATTCTTTCGCAAGTCCCTCCTGCGGGGAAAGCACCTCATGACCATCCATAATGGTATGCTGCTTTACCGGCGAATTGTCAATCAGCGCTGCAATGGCCTCTTTTGCGAGCCATTTCTTAAACCGCTGGTAATATTCTCCCGTTCCAAAAACAAGCAGTCTCATCTTCCTCTCTCCGCCTAAAGCGTTATCCTTTCCCTTTTCATTGAGGCAAGCAGATCCGTAATGCTGCAGATCCGTGTCTCCGTCATCGTCTCCAGTTCTGCCTTGATGCTCTCTTCCGCCTCCGCCAGAGAAATAAGAACCAGATCCACAGACGGCAGACCTGCCTGCGGCAGATATACCGGAATCTTCTCCTCCAGATACGCCGCATTCCTGTCAATAAAATATCTGACCTGTATCCCGTTTTTCTGCAGGCGGTAATACAGTCTCTTCCCAATATAACTGTCCCCGTAGATCGCAACGCTGTTCACTCCGGCACGCTTCAGATACTGGTGAAGATACCGTCCTTCTTCCTGCTGCTTCATCCAGTCATCATAGATAAAAAACATTTTCTGAAACTTGCTCAGCAGCCTGATATGGTCTTCTGCCGCTGCCCGAACGGCTCCCCGCAGCTTTGCCAGTTCCCCCGGAGAAAAGAGACCCGCTGACGCCGCGGCATCATAAACTTCCTGCTCCGACGCCATCATATGTACCGCATTGATTGACTCATTTTCACCTTCCACCACATGTTCAAATAAGATTTCCGGGTTCAGTGCAAGTTCTGCACCCGCTCCCAGCATACACAGCCACAGCAGCCAGTCATCCGCACCATTGTTACTTAATCTGGTGTTCTTCCAGACTGCCGGTATCTTATCCCTCCTGATCAGTACCTGTCCGGGAGAGATAATGGAATTTCTGACCGAGATGATAAAATCTCTGGTAATCACCCGTTCAAACGGCATCCTCGTATCATAAAACTGCCTTCCCTCATGCAGCAGTTTACAGACCACCGCATCCGCCTGCCCCAGACAGGCAAGCTGACTCACAAAATAGCCCGGCCGGATCCTGTCATCCTGATCCAGGAAAAGGACATAGTCCCCCGTACACTGCTCCAGTCCCCGCACCCTGGCTCCGTGAATACCCCTGTTTTTTTCCGTTTCAATCACCTTGGTTTCCATCATCTCTGAAGCCAGATTACCTACCGGCTCAGACGGATCATCATTCACGAAAAGAAGTTCCAGTGCACACACACTGTCACACTTCGCTGCACAGTCCTCTATCTGTGCAATCATGCCATCTATGTATTTTCCACCGCGATAGATTGGTACGATTATACTGGTTTTTTCCATACAGTCTCCGTCACATCAGCTTTGCTATTCCTTTATCAGACTCTCATGTATATACGTCTGTTCTGTCGCCCCGTTACAGATCATCAGATACCCGTTTTCATTGAGCAGTTTTTTAATTCCTCTGATCTTGTCCACACTGTCCGGGAACATCCTCGCATGTGTTTCCAGGCAGAGCTGGTCGAATCTGACACCCGATCCTAGAATCTCCGGCAGGGCCAGGAACTCCGAACCTTTCACATCCATCTTCAGAATATCAAGATGCCCGAATCCGAACTTTTTCATCAGTGTTGCAAGACGGTACATTTCAACCGTAATTGTCTTCTCTGATGTCCAGGCCGCAAAATACTCCGAGTAGTCTGTGTAAGCCTGATCGCTGTTCGGACAGTGAAACTCCTTTTCCCCATCCTGGTCCGACAGTCCATAAGGAAAATAATGCAGCTTTTCCGGCACATCACTATCTTCCATATATCTGATTACCTCAGGCGTCGGATCAAAGGCATATACTACCGCTCCATATTTTTCCGCCAGCTCTTTTTCAAAAGTGTAATCAAATCCTACTCCAAACGAAAAACAGACGGGATCTGTCACTCCTTCTAAATGACTTTTAGCCAGCCGGAACGGCATATTTTTTCCACAAGGCACCAGTTCCATTTCCACATCTTTTTCACCCTGCAAAAAGGCGGGCAGATTTCTGTAATACTCCACCCCATGATCTTCCAGTGCTGCCACTACACGTTCCTTTTCCTCCTCGTCATCCATGGAGATGACAAACGGGTTTTGTCCAAAACGCTGCACTGCCATTTCCAGATTTAACACCTGGCACCCCTTAAACAGGGTAATCTGATCCGCCACTTTATCACAAAATGCATCAACGTGAACATTCTGTTCCGTCAGCATTTCAAAGTTTTTTGCTCCCCTTAAGTTCACCCCATAAATTACAACTGACTGGTTTCTGTTTAGCATTTGAACCTTCCTCCCGGATATTTTAAGTCTTTCCCGCAATGGTGCAATAAACCGTGCAATCACTGCATCGTAAATGACAGCCGAGTCGTTATAATCCTTCAGCCGGTTTAAATATAAAGTGTACCATTCTTCCGGACTTGCTTTTATATCTTTCAAGTAGCCATATCCCCTCCGGCATGTTTTATAATGCAGTTCTTCCCCCGATCTTGTGAAATAGTGGTTTATACGGATCTTTTCACAGCACCCGTCAGGAAAAAGCATGTCTGTAATATATGATCCCTTTTCACTCAGACAGGCAAAACCAGCAATATAATCCATGTGGTGTGGATGGCACTTCTGTACTGTCCTCGGATTTGCAACTGTTTTGATATGGGCAGATTCTATCCTCTCTTCCCCCAGCCGGTGCATATAGTTTTCAATCACCAGTCCACCCGGCCGTTTCTTATGCCCGCTCGTTCCATATACACGCCAGTTAATTCCTACTCCGCCGCCGAGCAGTTTCTGTATACCATAGGATTTCATTCTCTCCCGGTGTCCATCCAAAATCCCGTCCAGCATTCCCATAAGCAGCTCATCTGCCGGACTGTCTACCGGCACAAGAAATTCATCCACATCTATAATTGCCATATACTTGCTTTCAAACTTATAGTGGTCTACCGCATGCTGATATGCCTCTGACTGTCCGTCTGTCCAGTATTGATATGTCACGGTATCCTGTTCTATGTATTCTGTAAGAAACTCTCTCAGATCATCTGTGCTCTCATTATCATAAATATAAAAGTGATCTACTCCCAGCATCCGATGGTATTCCATCCACTCCCTCAGATACGATGCTTCATTCTGGATAATCAAGACAATAGAAAGCCCATATAAATACGTGCCCTCAAAATATGTCTCATGAAGATAATCTATCAAAGAAACCACTTTTTTTCCGTCAATGCCTTTCTCTGACAGCGACATCTGTATTTCCCGGAAATACCTGTTAGTCGTTACTACAACAGAATCATAAGAATCATTTGGAACATCACATATATCCTGTATGATATACGTCTGATGTCCTACCTGTATTTCTTCCCCAAAACGGTCTGCATTGCCATCACAAAGCGCGATAATATCTGCTCCCATCTCTTTTGTCAGGCTGTCATACAAAGAGGCCTGTCCAAAATAGACACGAAAATCTTTCCCAATTCCGTAAATGATGATTTTTTTCATTTCTTGACTCCCCTGACAATTCCTCTGCACAGTCTCGTCGACACATAATTCTGTCTTACCATCTGCGGGAACCACATGTATCCTTTTGCGGCAGAAAATGCCATACCATATTTTGTAAGCGCATCTTTAATTAGTATTTCATCAAAATCTCCGTGATAAGCGCATATGGCACACTTTAAGTCTGGCGATCTGGATATTAGTTCCTCGGCTCCCAGCAGAGCATCCCACTCGTTCCCTTCTATATCCATCTTTATGAAATTGACAGGTTCCTGTATCATAGAATCCAGTCTGGCATACTTCCCTAAATCCAGAGAAGTCACAAACTTATTCATAATTACAACTTTGTCTTCATAATCCTTAAAAGTTTCCTTAAGCGCCTCAATCCATTCCTCATCCGATTCTATTATGTACAGCCTGGAAACCTTGTCGATAATCTGTATCGAAAAATTCCCTTCCGCAACACCAACATCTACCACCACATCTCCATTTTTTACGCAAAAACTATCGTCCATATATTTATGCGGTGACTCTGGATCCTGTTCAGTCAGAATGCTCCTATAGTAATCAGCTACCATTTCCCTGGTATTCAACGATCTTGCAAAGTACAGGCGTTTATCCCCATAACAGATAAAATGCATTCCACAAACTTCATCAAATCCAATATCAAAATCCATATCTTCATATTTTTTTACAAAATCATAATTAAATACCTGTAAATCATTTTGCTCCAGCCGCTTTAATATCCCTATAATTTCTGGATCCTTGCTGCCAAGGTACCGTTTTACAACACACTGTTTATAAAAGAAATTCATTGTCTCAACAGTCGCCTTGATTTTCGGAAAATCCCGCCTGATCTGCCTTTCTATCTCTTCATACCGCGCCGTTACTATCACAATTCTATCCGGCGGTGTCTTATGTAAAATGTTCGGTGAATAAACTTTTCCTCCACAAAACATGTTTCCTATTTTCTCAGGATCATTATCGATAAAACCCAGCACATCATACATGCTCCGAATATCACACTGCCTCAGCGCCTGTCTTGCCAGATTGCCGGTTCCCCAGATAAATATTTTTTCCATTAACCGTTCTCCGTCCGTTCTTTGTTTCGTTTCATGTTCCACACACCCGCTTCTGCTACAATCTGTTTTCTGTATTCATCTTCCCAATCCGCATTTCTTCCTGTCATATCATTTGCGCATCTGCCTTTTTCTACCTCAGCCACCATCTTACCCGGGATGGCAATTCTCTGATCCACACCTCTGATGTACCATTCGTACTCATTATCTAACTGCCCAATATCAAGCGCCTGATATCCGGCAAGGGCCAGATCATAGGCAAGTACCGTTGCTGTCGGGCCAAGCGAAATGCATACCAGTGTGTCCTTTCCTGCTTTTTCTTTAACCGTTCGCAGAATATCTTCATATATATTCCATGCATTTTTCTCCGGGCATTCGATCCGGCTGACTCCTTTTGCTTCCCAAAACAGATCATTACCCACACCAATCCGCGATTTCCTTCCTTCGACAAGAAGCACATCCCTGCCCTGCCATATCTTTTTAAAAAGACCGAAAATTGTTTTTGCGTGTTCTTTGTCTCGGTAAATAATATACGGTCTGGAAACATATGCATCATAATAAACACAATCTTTATCAAGCAGTGCACAAATCTCCTGCCTGTTGGGAACCATATATTCCCTTATGTCATCCGCCATCTTTTCCTTATATTTTTCAAGCGTTCCGAAATTATCCGCCAGCGCAACAATGACATTATCCCGTTTAGAGACAATGATTTCTCTCAGCCGGCCGGCCAGTGCATTATCCTCCTTTTGAAACCACGCCCTATCACGATGCAGCATAATCTCAAACTCGCCATCGCCGTATCTGCAAAGCGAGCATCCTTCTGCTATAATACGGTTTAACAGGTCTTCTGCACTCCTGATCCGTACAGCCGGTTCTCCCGCCAGTCCCCACTCAAATGGTGCATTCAAATATCTGTTCCTGTATCTGTCACATCTCTTTTCTGCCTCCAGCACTCTGTCCGCACGATTCCTAAATACTCCTGCCGCGTCTTTATCCCTCCAGTAAGTTACAATCTTTTCTTTTGGGATCCCCATGTCGCTACACTGTTTTTCAATACCAGTATAGTTTTTCGGGGAAATAAACACATAATCAAACGCAGCCTGACTGAGGAGCTCCGGCGGTGAAATATGCAGGCCATGCTTCCATTCTGTTCCCTGCTTTTCGGTATCCGAATCAACTACTCCCACTACAATACATTGTTCATTGTCAATCTCTGGATAAATAAAATCTGCATAATATCCCGCTCCCCATATGTACACCTTATTCTTGAAAATTTCCTTGTCGAAATTGTGTTTCGCGTCTGTAAGCATATCATCCATACCCCATATCATTTTCAATGTGATGAAACTGCCAGCCCCTCAGCAATATGCGCTTTCATTTTTATGGTTTCCTCCAGACAAAACGATCCACAATGCCAGTATAGCTCTGAATAATCTTAACCACCTTCGTGCTGACATTTTTTTCACTGTAATCATATACCGGCGATGCCGGTTCCCCGTCCTCGTTCATCGTAACCGCCAGTTCCACCGCCTGTAATAACGATTCTTCACTGACTCCCGCCAGCACAAAATTCGCCTTGTCCATGGCTTCCGGTCTCTCGGTAGACGTCCTTATGCATACAGCCGGAAAACTGTGACCGCTGGCCGCATAAAATGCACTTTCTTCCGGCAGTGTGCCGGAATCGGACACCACAACAAAAGCATTCATCTGCAGATTGTTATAATCAAAGAAGCCTAAAGGCGCGTGCCTTATAATCCGTTTATCCAGAGCAATCTCCGACTGCTCTATTCTTTTTTGTGAACGGGGATGGCAGGAATACAGAATCGGCATGTCATATTTTTCCGCCAACGCATTCAGCGCGTTAAACAGAGAGCGGAAGTTTTTTTCCGAATCTATGTTTTCCTCCCTGTGCGCCGAAAGCAGAATATATTTTTTCGGTGCCAGCCCCAGTCTGTCTATGATATCCGAACGCATGATTCCATCCAGATTGTTGCTAAGTACCTCTGTCATCGGAGAACCCGTCACAAAAACCCGTTCTTTAGGCAGTCCGCATTCGTGCAGATATTTCCGTGCGTGTTCGGAATATGCCATATTTACATCGGAAATGATATCCACAATACGCCTGTTTGTCTCTTCCGGCAGGCACTCATCCTTGCATCGGTTGCCCGCTTCCATGTGAAAGATAGGTATATGAAGTCTTTTCGCTGCAAGAACGGACAGACAGCTATTGGTATCTCCCAAAACCAGCAGCGCATCCGGCTCCGTTTCCCTCATCAGCTTATAGGAGCAGTTGATAATGTTTCCGTATGTAGCCCCGGGATCGTCCCCGGCTGCATTCATATAAACTTCCGGCGGGGCAATCATTAATTCTTCAAAAAAAACGCCGTTCAAATTGTAATCATAATTTTGTCCCGTATGCGCCAATATGCAGTCAAAATATTTCCTGCATTTTCCGATCACGGCGCTAAGCCTTATAATTTCAGGCCGCGTCCCCACGATAATTAAAAGCTTTAACTTTCCATTATCCCTGAAACTAACGTCTCCATAATCCAATTTCATGTCCAAGCCAAGTCTCCTCCTACCCTGATGATGAATTCCTCACACGTTCTCGGAAAATGTGTCGGGATGCACCGGGTCAAACTGCTCGTTTGCCCACATCACCGTCACCAGATCTTCCGTTTCCGACAGGTTGATAATATTATGTGTATATCCGGGAAGCATTTGTATTCCTTCTATCTTCTCTCCCGACACTTCATATCTGATCACCTCGTCAGATCCGATTTTTCTCTCCTCTATGAGCCCGTGTCCTGCTACAACAAAGAAAATTTCCCACTTGCTGTTATGCCAGTGCTGTCCTTTCGTAATACCGGGTTTGCTTATATTAACCGATACTTGTCCGCATTTATCAGTCTTTAATAATTCCGTGAAGCTTCCTCTCTCATCCGTGTTCATCCTGAGCGCATAAACTGCCTTTTCCTTCGGCAGATAAGAAAGGTAGGTAGAATACAGTTTCTTCGCAAAAGATCCAGATGCTATTTCCGGCATAACCAGGGTATCCGTCTGCTTGCGGAACTGTTCAAGCAGCCCGACAATGTTGCCCAGCGTCGCATGATACACCGCAGGAACGAAACAGTACTTTCCGTCCGCATCCTCTGTCATTTTAAATTCACTCCATTCGCATCTGTGCTCTTTCCCTTCCATGGCGTCAAACATTTCCTGGATCAGGTCATCTATATAGACAAGATCCAGTTCCACGGAAGCGTCGTTGATCTGAATTGGCAGATCATTGGCGATATTATTGCAAAAAGTAGCGATGACAGAATTATAATTGGGCCGGCACCATTTCCCAAACATATTGGGAATCCGATATACCAGCACTCTGGCTCCCGTTTTCTTTGCGTATGCAAACAGCAGTTCCTCTGCCGCCAGCTTGGATTTTCCATATTCGCTTCCCGCAAATCTGCCATGCAGCGTGGCCTGAATAGAAGACGCATACATAATGGGACATTTATTATTCCACTTTTCCAGTTCCTGCAGCAGATGGCAGGGAAACATATAATTGCCTGTCATAAATTCGGACGTTTCCTTAGGCCTGTTAATTCCGGCAAAGTTGAACACAAAGTCCGCTTTCCGGCAAAAGTACGAAAGCTCCTCCGCCGAAGTATGCAGATCATATTCATATATCTCATGTATGATCAGGTTTTCGCGCGTCCTGTCCTTTGCGTCCCTGATATTTTTTAATGCTGCCACAAAATTTTTTCCCATAAATCCGGCTGAACCAGTCACAAGTATATTCATGCCTTACTTTCCCTCAATTCTTCTGATACTTTCCCATGCCGCCAGCTCATCCTGCACATAGCGCAGCGCCAGCAATTTTTCTTTCACCTGCTCTACATCCAGAATTTTTGTGTTGTTACTGTTAAATTCCGTCAGATCCGCGTGTTCTTTATTTCCTACCTTAACGTATTTATCATAGTTTAAATCCCGCTTATCGCAGGGCACTCTGTAAAAACCGCCTAAATCAGACGCGTGCGCACATTCCTCCTGTGTCAGTAATGTTTCGCACTTCTTTTCTCCGTGTCTTATTCCTATCGTTTTAATCTCATGCCCCGGTTCAAAAATTTCCGTGACAGCCTTGGCCAGCGTTTCAATCGTGCAGGCCGGCGCTTTCTGTACCATGATGTCTCCGCTTACCCCGTTTTCAAAAGCAAAAAGCACCAGATCGACCGCTTCCTCAAGCGACATGATAAAGCGGGTCATTGCCGGATCGGTGATTGTAATCGGAACCCCCTGCTTGATCTGATCTATCCACAGGGGGATCACCGACCCCCTTGAGCACATGACATTTCCATATCTGGTACAGCATATTCTTGTGCTGCCCGCTATAACTGCTCTGGATTTCGCCACGATAACCTTTTCCATCATGGCCTTGGATGTTCCCATCGCATTAATAGGGTAAGCGGCCTTATCCGTTGACAGGCAGATAACAGCCTTCACCCCTGCTGCAATTGCAGCAGTCAGAACATGATCCGTACCCAGAACATTTGTTTTGACTGCCTCAACGGGAAAAAATTCACAGGACGGCACCTGTTTTAAAGCTGCCGCATGAAATATGTAATCAACACCGTTGACCGCGCTCCTAATGGAATCAATGTCCCTGACATCTCCGATGTAAAACTTTATTTTATCAGCCACTTCCGGCATCCTGACCTGAAATTCGTGGCGCATATCATCCTGCTTCTTTTCGTCGCGGGAAAATATTCTGATCTCTCCTATATCAGTCGCCAGAAACCTGTTTAAAATGGCATTTCCAAAAGAGCCCGTCCCCCCGGTTATCAAAAGTGTCTTATCCTTAAACATCTCTTTCCTCTCCTTTTAATTATCCAAACAGCCCTCTCTCTTTATTTTTAGAAAAAAAGTCTCACCAAGATGGTATTTATTTAACGGATGATATACTGCCCGTCTGATTTTTTCATAATCTTCCAGGTTTGTTTCATAGCAGAGCAGGCCTTCCAGCAATTCATAAAGAAAGAAATATTTACTCGTACTTTCCAGTGTCTCCTGCGCCATGATCATTCTGAGTCCTGACAAAATCCTGCTTTCCAGCTCTTCCTGACGGCCCGATTCCATTGCACATTCACGAATAATACTGTCTTCATACATTTTTAATGCATTGGCTGCCTTTTCTTCCGTTGTCAGTTGACAGGCCGGATGGCACATGGTATACAGTTCATCTGTCAGTTCGCCCATCCGTCTGCCTGACCAGTATTCCCTGACATCTTCCTGATACAGGTTCCACGCTTTATATAATGATCTGTTACCTGTATAGATATCATTGAACATTTCGTGCAGATACGGATAATATTTACCTTCCGATGCATTCATATGGGGAACTCCATACACCATGAAATCATACACTGCCTCTTTCATAACGAATGCAGAGTGCACATCGTTTGCTATCGCTATATTGAACAGCGTATCCGCTCCATATACGTCATTGCGGAACGGATGCCTTAACATCAGCTCCCTTTTATACAAATTTGCCTGATTGTGATTCAATCCTTGAAGCGTCAACGTAAACCATGCATTTCTCACCTCGTTCACATCAGATAAAAAAACATCGTTCTTTACCTTCTGGTCTGCTTTTCCACAATCATATTCCATGATTTTTTGTTCCGCATCACACCTGTGCGACAGAACCTTCGTCCATACCACATCCGGCCCATACTGCTTCACGATCTGAACCATTTTTGCCAGCATGCCTTCCCGCATCCTGTCATCAGAATTTAATATGTAAACATATTTCCCTGCGGCCTCTTTAATTCCGTTATTGAAGCTCGCGTAAATCCACTGGTTTTTCTGGTGGATCACCCGGATTCTTTTATCCTCTCCGGCAATTTCATCAACAATCTGCGGTGTATTGTCAGTAGAGCCATCGTCGACAATGATATATTCATAATCGTCAAACCCTTGCCGCAATACACTCTCTACCGCGTTTTTTACATACTTTTCGTTGTTGTATACCGGCGTAATAATTGAAATTAACGGCATGATTTCCTCCAGATTATTTTTTCTGATTCCATCCCACTATTTCCCGATACATGCCAAGCACTTTCTGTACATTCTTTTCCTCATCGAAGTCTTCTAACGCCCTTTTCCGCGCATGTTCTGAAAATGTTTCTGCAAGCTGCCGGTCACTCATCAGCCTGTATAAGTAATATGCCAGCATGTGCGGCTCATCTACCCGGTAGATATATCCTTCTTTTGCATGTTCCATCATGCTGCTCACTCCACCCACATCGGCCGCTATGCAGGGAACGCCCAGTATCATGGCCTCCGCCAGGGAATTGGGCGAATTCTCGATCACAGAAGGCAGTACAAAAACATTTGCTTTAAGAAACTGCTCCCACATTTTTTTCTCACCCAGAGCACCAAGAAAGCAGACCTGTTCCTCCAGTTGATATTCTTTCATCATCCTTTTTATATATTTTCCATACGGAGAATTCATATTTCCCGCACATATATTCTGTCCGCCGATATAAACCTTTACCTCAGGAACCAGTTCCTTTAACATATGGAACGCCCGAAGAAAAATATGCAGCCCTTTTACCGGGTAGGATGCCTGGCTTAAGAAAATGGAATACGGCTCACAATCTGCTATCCGCCACTGTCCCTCGTAAAAACTTTTTCGCAGTATTCTGCTGCATTTGAAATACCTGCCCGAAGGATTCATCAGTTTCACATAGGCGGCATCAAAGTCTGTTCTTCCTTCAAAAAATTTTATTTGTCTGAATACATACTGTTCATACTGCCCATGAATTTCATACTTCTTCTTTTCTTTCTCCAAACAGTCTATTTTCCCCGACTCTCCTATGCAGGGCATCAGTCTGTCCTTCATGGCAATACCTGTACAATAATGTTTCGCAATCAGACTCATAATCCCCTGTATCGATATGACAATCCTGTCTGGATCAATTCCCGCTCTCACCGCTGCATAGGTATGAAAATATTCACTGCCAAATATGTGGACGATGTCCGGCTGTTCCGCTGCACAAATATCCTTCAGAACCTTTTCCATCGTCTTATCATAAGTAAGCGCTCCCATATTCTCATAAAACCCGTAGAACCTGATCTGATCCAGTTTCTTTTGAATCAATGATTTCGTTCTGGTTTGAGGGAAGCAATAAATAAATTCTATTTCTTCCATTTTCACAAGATGATCTGACAGCGCCGTCAGCCAGCCGCCCATCGGCGTATTTATACCAATTCTTTCACCCATTTCAGGCAGCGGTAAATTGGCAATCCACATGATTTTCAATGCTTTGCCCCCCTACAGGCTAAATAATACGTCATCTAAAGATAGCACCGGAACATTCACACTCCGCTCTATATCTGCCTTAATCACTTCAAATTTATCCACGACTGACACAACAATTACATCAGCCTCTTCCCCTGCTTCCTTTAACGTAACTGTCTTAATCCCCTGAGCAGAAATGTTTCCGGCATTTTGGTCTATTACATATGGAATTTCGATACTCGTGTCGCGTAGCTCTTTCACAAACAACCTGCCCAGTTCTCCCATACCGTAAACAGCTACCCTGTTATATCCATTCTCCAGAAAGTAGTCCGTTATCTGTACCCCGTCCTGCCGTATACATATCCATTGATGCAGAGTCTTGTACCATTGATAATAGCGATCCGGGCTCTTTTTTAAATAAGATCTGCTTCCTGCTATACAAATTCCCCCGCACAGGGCCGCCAAAAAAAGAGATTTTCTCACACCTGATATCCTCCAAAAACGAGTAACTATAAGACACGTTCTTCTAAATGAATGAAACTGCTTCACCACTGTCTCAAATAACTATGAGGTTTTAAATTTCATATAAAATATCTTCCAGAGAAATAACCGGACAATCCAGCTTCTGAGAAAGTTTCTCCAAAATATCGTCAAAAAAAGTAACTGCAGTCACTATAACAGCATCTACCTCTTCCAGTTCGTCCTCCACGGACACAATATTAAAATTGGCATATATAGATTCACATTTCTGGTCAATGCCATATCTAATTTCTACTTCTGTATCCGCCAGTTCTTCAGCCAATGTTTCTCCGGCATAGCTCATCCCATAAATAGCAATTTTTCTATACCCTTTTTCCCCTAAATAGGAAGCCAGATTTTTATTTTTCTGCTTCACTTTTACCCACTGGTTCATCATCAGGAACAATGCCAAATGTTTATCCGACATTTTTCGTGCCTTATCCAGCTTCTCTCCCGACATTTTTCCTACTGTACCAGCTCCGGCCGCTGCACCTGCCAGCATGGATAATACTGATATAATTTGTTTTTTCATAATAATTTGTTCTCCTCTCTGAAAACACAAAAACATTTGGTATAAATATCTCTATCTGTCATCCAGCAGCGAATTCCACCTTTCCCCAACTCTGCTGATCAAATACATTTTGGCCCGTTTCCTTGAACGCTTACAATATTCCTCATAAATCCTGTCTTCTGACAATACTTTCATCATTGCTTTACCCAGAAGCTCCTCTTCTTCCACTAGCGGAAGAGCAGGATTTAATTTCGTATCCGGCATAGCGGGAACCAAAATACCATATCTGCACAGTACCATTGAGTTAACTTCACCCATTTTTACAGGCTTTCCAACAATTTCTCCACATGCCCCCGGTGAATCCGTAGTAATAACCGGCGCCCCACAATGCATGGCCTCTATCATACTATTGGGGAATCCCTCTACCTTCGATGCCATAACAAATGCCCTGGCCTGTTTTAAATAGAACGTTATCCGTTCAGTAAATCCGGCAAATATGACTTTATCTTCAAGGCCGTATCTCGCACACAGTCTTTTCAGATAATTTAAATTAGGACCCTTACCCAGAACAATCAGTTTTGCCTGTTTTTCCTTATCCGTAACATAGGAAAACGCCCGGATAATCCGATCATGCTGTTTGACGGATTCCAGCCGCCCCACACACACCAATGCCTTGTTTCCATATTCCCATCTGTCTTCTTTTCCCATGTCAAGGCCGGCAACTGCATTGGGGATTTTTATAAGCTTCTTGCGGGACAGTCCATAATAGTCGCACATATCCTTCAGCGCATAATTGCTCATTACAATCACTTTGTCTGCCATAGAATAAAAAATATGTACTATCGCCTTTTTATATAAGAATCCATCCAGGTCTTTTCTCTGCGACAATATCGTACAGACTCTGGTAATTACCGCTTCCCTTCCCTTGGACAGTACGTTTATATAATTAAATTCTTCCATAAAACTAATTGCCACATCTATATCATATTGATGCTTTAACCTTCTCATCTGCAAAGAAGATTTAAAGAGCCAGAACAGTCTCTGAATATCGCTGATATCTTTTGACATACAGCTTTTGATATTCGTCTGTATAATTTCTCCACGCACCAAATATTCCTGTTTCACGTTTGTATCCAGTAAAAAATAGAATACCCGGTTCCCGCCCTCAATAAAATAATTTCCTAATATTTGAGACGCCCGCTCCGCACCCCCGCCTCCCAGTTCAGGTATCAAGATTCCTATATTCATCGTGCAGCAATATCCTTCCATGCCTTATTGTCTGGCCTCTTATTGACTACAAAACATGTAATCACAAAGTTGCATATAAAATGGTGCCATAACACCTTATGCCCATATGCCGGATATACATTTTGTACTCCGGAACCAATTCATGAATCATGAGGGGAATTTCCCACAAATCATTCGGTTTATGGTAAATACAGATCGCCAGTTTCGGCTTATCCTTCTGTATTATATTTTTTGCGCCTTTTATTGCTTCAGCCTCTGCACCCTCTATATCCATCTTCAAAAATGTAACCCGCTCATCAATCAGCTCATCAAGCGCTACCGTTTCGATCACACAGCCTTCTTTCTCCTGATCCACTATCTTTCCGGAGTACATATTGTCTCCATTCTGAAATGAAAGTGAAGTCCTGCATGACCATAATCCATATTCATACAGCTGGACCTTGCCCTCCCCCCATTTCCACAGGCTGTCCCTGATAATCTGGTTCTTGTCTTTTTGGGGCTCAAAAGAATATACTCTCTGATAATTCCCTTTTGTCCATTTTATAAATTCCTCAATCGTATCTCCTGTATATCCCCCTCCATCTATAAATACCTCTTTACCATCCTTTGCAGGTCTCCAAAATTCCTCCAGAAAATATTCCGTACCCGTCCATTCTTTTATATCCGTATAATCCATAAATCCACTGTTTCTCTTCTCAACAATCGCATCAACCACATCTTTTGACCGCTGATCTGCCAAACAGTTTTTTAAAAGATTAATTTTTTCATTGTCTGTTTCCAGTTTATAGTAGTCCTTCATCTCCGCCGACATCCAGAATTCAGAATAGTAGTTCTGAATTCCCATGGACTCGAGCTGCTTTCCTATCTCTCCCGTATGCATGCCACAGATCAGCACAACTATATTATCTATATTTTCTTTGTATAAAATGTCTGGATTGCTTACAGCAATTCCAGTTTCCAGCAGGTTCCCCCATTTTGCCCTGTCATTATCCACTACTCCCGTCAATTTCCATGGACAGCTATATTTTTTAATGTCATATAATAACTTCTCTGCCCCGGCTGCACCAAAAATATACAGTTTTTTATCTTTTATAACCCCATTAAATTCTTCCCATGTGTCTGTCCTATAATCCTTCTGCATATTGCTCCCTCACTTTCCCTCCGCATAACTGCTCAGTGAACTTCCTTTATATGTGCTTTCTGCCCTCTCAAATACGGCTTCCAGATGACTGTACATATTTTCTATACTGGATCTGCTCAAAAACGTAGGACTGCCCCCCGGCATCAGTTCGGAGGAATGTATCATAAATTCCAAATAGTCGCACTCGCTTTTCTCATATTGTTCAACAATACCAATCATATCTTGCAGATTATTTCCGTTCGGTCTCAACCATATTTTCTTTGACATAATCTCCCTGTATGCATGCGGTCTGCACAATATATCTTTTACCCTGCGCCCAGCTGGCAGGGAGGTTATTGTAGGAGGAACCTCTAAGATCCTGCTATTTCCTTCCCTGAATATGTGCCTGTTGTCCAGGCGGTATACTTTCTGCGGGAATTTCCTGTAATCTCTTCCACCCCTCCCGTATCCAATATGATTTTTCCAGCTTACTCCCGGTGTCACACTACAGTCTGCTGTATATCCCAGCTTTTCCAATGCCTGAATATACCATGCGTCAATATACCATCTTCCGCCCCTATGGCTCACAGGTTTTACTCCAAACTGCTCCTGCAGTAATTCTGTCATCCCCTTCAGCTTGGCCCACAAGACTTTACGGGGATATTCTCCCGCATACGGATTATTACTCCCCCGTCTGTACTGTAATTCATAAACCGGCGGAGTGTTCCATGCATGCATATGCATGCCTATCTCACATTTCTTATCCTTTACCCATTCCCTGGCCATCCCGGCAAACGGCTCTGCCTTTGCCATTTCATAATTGACCAGGTAAGTCGGGATAAAATGATACTTTTCACAGGTTTTCTGGAACCGCTCTATATATGCGGCATTCTTAACCGTAATATTCCTCATCCCGTTCGGTCTGATTACCGGCTCCCATAAATTATCCCCTTCCGTATCAACCGTTATAATAAAATACTTTTCCATCTGGCATCCTCAAATTTCTATCCTGTCAGTTCTTTCCACTCATGGCTTAGCCTTTCACATGTAATTGGAATATTCTTTCTCCTTGCCGCAAAATACTCCGACGGGACAGAAAACCCCCTCTTTTTCCTATATAAAATCTCCTTCGGAATCACTGTGGAATAGGCATCCTTCATAATCCTTTTGAGCGCATGGGAAGTGCAGCATTCCTCCTCACTTAGGGAAAACGCAAACTCTATGACCTCCTTCCCCAGAAAGGGAACCCTTGCCTCTAACGAATTTGCCATACTTACCCGGTCTACTTTTGTTAATATATCCCCTGGCAGATATGTCTTAAAATCCAAGTACCTTACACGCGTAATTTGGGGAAGTTCCTTAACATAATATTTTTTCAGATGCCAGTAAGGATCATAATCTTTTCCGATGTTCCACCGCTTCCGATATGATTCCACTGCTGACTTTTCAGCCAGCATAATATACGGAAAATAATTTTCCAAACCAGTATTTAAGTATTTTTGCACCTTATCCTCTGGCAGAATACGATGCAGTCCAATCCATTTCCCCGCCTTACTGAACATTTCACTGTCCATCCGTTTCCCGTCAACCGTTTTCGCATACAGGCTGTATCTGTCATATCCGCCAAACAATTCGTCTCCGCCATCTCCGGTCAGAACCACTTTTACATCCTGCCTCGCCAGTGCCGATACAATATAGGATGGGTACGCTGATGTATCCGCAAACGGTTCATCGTACCATGTTTTCATTCTGCCTTTGATCCTGTCAACATCCCGATGATTCAGAATTTTTGTTTTGCAGTTAAGATGATATTTCCCGATCATCATATCCGCAAATCCTGATTCATCATATTTCTTTTCCTCAAATCCGATCGTATATGCATGTATATCCGGGCTGTAATGGTTACACTCGTATGTAATTATGCTGGAGTCAATGCCGCCGCTTAAAAAGCATCCGACCGGGACATCTGCTGTTAAATGTTTCTGTACTGACCGGGACAAAATAGATCTCAGTTCATCACATAAAACTTCCTCTTTCCTGTACCTGCCTTTTGCAGTGTTCACATGCAGCTTCCAGTATTTGCTGACTTCTTTGATTCTCCGTTTTTCCAGATCATATACCAGCATGTGTGCCGGCGAAAGTTTATAGCAGTCTTTGTACATTGTCTTTGGATCCGGTATATACTGGTAAAACAAATAATCATATAATGCAGTATAATCAATCTTCCAATCCACATCCGTACAGGCGGCAGTTAATGCCTTGAGCTCTGAGGCAAATGCAAACTGCCCGTCACGGTAATAATAATAAAGAGGCTTAATACCTGCCCTGTCCCTGTATAGTTTTATCTGCCGGTTTCTTCTGTCATATATTACAATTGCAAACATCCCGTCAATATGATCCAAAAAACGATCTCCATACTCAAGATATGCATACAGAATAACTTCCGTATCAGAATGCGACTGAAAATGATATTTCTTTTCTAACTCTTTCTTCAGAAGATCATATCCATATATTTCTCCATTGTATACAATCGTCACGCTTCCATCTTCACACGTCATTGGCTGCATTCCGTTTTCTGATAAATCCATGATTGACAACCGTGTGAATGCCAATGTGCAGTCTGACAGTTTAACTACTTTCTGTGCATCCGGCCCACGATGAAAAATACTGTTGATTCCTTTGTTATAATCCCATCCCTGATTATTCCCGCCTAAAATTCCACACATGCTATCCCTCTTCTAATATCTGTATATCCTCTCATATTCCGGCTTTTATCTGGTGATCTGCCTATAAATTAAATTCCACCTGCTTCCCCGGGCTGCTTCATATCTCCTGCTTTTCTTATATAATGTATAGCCCAGTTCCCCCATAACCTTCTCCCAGTCATGTATGTATCTATACGCAGGGGATTTGAGCTGGTCTACCACTATATAGTCCACCGAATTCCTTTTGGTCACCCCTGCAAGCAGTTCAGTAACGGTATTTCCGTCTATGGAATGTAAAAAATTTACTGCAATCAGGAAGCTAATATCTTCATTTGCAATGTCTGTAAAGCTCCCCTGTATAAATTTATTCATTGGATGCGCTAATCTGGCTCCTCCAATCACTCTGTTATCAATATCAAAGCCTGTTTTTTTCTGTACTGGCAGAGCAACGCCTGCAATAATATCACCGAGTCCACATCCAACCTCTATTACCCGTTTCTTCCTAAGTCCGGGTTTTTCTGCTATAATTTTGTTGACTGTCTGAACCAGCTCTACCGCATAAATCCTCTCTTCAAACGGCATAAGATGCCATAGATCGAAATGGAATATATTCTGCAGAATTTTATAATATTTTTCCCTTAAACATCTTGGCATAAATTTACACATCTCAGTCACTTCAGCAAACATACGTTGATTCTTCACATAAAACATTTTTTTCAATAATCGCTTCCAACCAGTTATCTAATGCAAAAAGATATCCTGGTGCTCCTTCCATTACTGCCTCCCTATATTTCCTAACTCGAAGCAGATCCTTATGTAAATCAAGATGCGCAATCAAGTCATCCCTGCTTATATGTATTGGCAATATTTTCACTTCATTTGAACTTATTATTAATACGCTATAAGTGTTCAAATCTATAAATATTAACTCATTATTTTTCCTTTCCAGCAGCAATGAATTTCTCCATCTTGGATATTCATGTTCGTTTGTTTTTACCCCTGATAATATTTCTATTCTCTTTCCGTTCTCGCTAAATACTGACACACCTTTTCCGTTTTTATCACACAGATAAAACTTTCCCTTCGCATAGCATCCGTCTATCCACTCTGCTTTTTTTTCAGTATAAATTTCTCTACATTCATCCAATTTTTCGTCACACTGAAACAGACTTCCTTTTCCTCCCAAAAAGAGAGTTTTATCATCAGCAAAACAGAACAACAACTCTTGTCTTTCCTTTCGGAGAAAGCTAATTTCATATCTCTCCGTTTCCAAATCAAAAATATATACTTTATTTGATCCCATAAATACACCGTAAACCTTATTCCCAATCCTCGCATGCTTATCAAATAGAATAGTTCCCTTCATTTCCTCCTTTATATCCGCTTTTACTTTGAGCAGTTGCCCTGTCGTAACATTCAATTTTACTACTCCTGCATGGATATCAAAAAAATATATAAAATCCCCATATGTCTCTGCAAACTGATATTTATCCTCAAATTCCAGATCGATATCTTCCAATACTTTTAAACTGATAGTCACAAACTTTGCACGATCCAGTTCATATATGGCAATATTTTGTGCTGAATGCGGTATAAATATCAATTTGTTACTTGATCGAAACACCTTGATATATAGCCGGTCCGCATTTTGATACTCATCTGGAAATTGTGCTACATATTCTGTCTTTCCCGTTTCTATATTAACTTTACATAACCCATTAAAATCATTAGCTGAAAACCATAAATCATTTTCTACTTGTACACAATCCTCAAACCAAATTGGTATTTTATTCATATCCCGTAATTTCGCTTCTTTCTCCACATCCTGCACAAGTATATCCATACCACACTCCCGGCATAACTGCATTACAGAGCTCCAATCGCCATAATACGCATCGCTTAAAACCACCGCCCGATCCATATCCGCCGAGTCATCATAAATCCCCCATCCCTCCGCAACATACCGATCCCGAATCTCCTGATATCCTTCCCACAGCTTCGGTCTCATACTCTCGATCGTCGCCTGAATCAGTGGGTGTGGTCTCCATAACAGCGCCACCTCATCCCTGTTCTCCTTGAAGATGCCAAACACCGACTCCATCTTTCTGAGCATTTTTTCACTGTGCTGCAATAGCGCACTCACACTCGTATTATAAAAAACAATCTTCTTCCAGCTCCCGTCCGGCTTTTCAATAATCCTCAGCCACTCTGCCGGAATCTCCAGATCCTCTCTTTTTGTATTCAGAACCTTGTCAATCTTCGGTGACCCTGTCCCCAGAAACTTCTTCTCCAGAAATTTCCTGTCCACATGTTCACCGGGCAGTCCCATTTCCTTTGCAGCCTTGATATATTCATTGATGTAAATCTGCCGCATTTTTTCTGACTGCACAATTACCTGATGGGCATAAATCGTTCCCGGGGTAAAGCAGAAGTGTTTCATCGTATCAATCGCCGTCTGATCGTCCGGCTCTATTTCCCTCAAAATGAAATAAGGAATATACACTAACTTATCTGTATAATTTCTTAAATTCCTGGCATAAAAATGAGGGTGCACACTGGTCACATGATTGCATTCATCATAAGGATTATGTATATAAATAATATCCGGGTGGTGTGCCTCCAGATCATATTTATCATAGCGGGTTATCGGCACATTCTTCGGGTACTGGTCGCCCTCATAATGCTCCTCCCTAAAGCTCCCGTCCGGGTTCTTGTCAAAATACGGAATCGGAATTACATAGGCTTTGCATGCAGGATCAGCATCCGCTTCTTTCCAGAGGCTTTCCAATGAATCCCACATAGATGCTTTATATGGAAGAAACACAATTTCCTTTTTATCATCGGGCAGATCGTATTTGATGCCGTTATGCAGATTCGTCAGCTGCTTCTGAATCTTTTTTGAAATTTTCCGGCAAACATTTTCATCCGACAGGTTCTCGCTCATCTGATAAATGTTTTCGCAGTAATCTTCCAGGATGTGAACAAGATTTGCATACTTTTCATCAAGTGTATCTATGTAAGTGCCAAGGACAATGGCTGACTCCTGACACTGTCCCAGCGCTTCCTCTGTTCCCCGGACATTGGTACGGGCAGCCCTTGCGATGGCGTCATTGGCATTTAAGAGCGTATCTACTGTCTGCAGCATATCTTTCTTTTTATATCTTTCCAATGTCGCCACCTCTTTCCACTTTCGCCTCGTCTGGCAGCCACAGGCACTGCATAATTAACAAGGCATATTGGTCACCCATTCGGTGATGCGGAAATTCCGCTTCGCTCCCGGTACTTCTCCCTTTCGGAAGTTCCCAAAGGTCCTGGCATACCCAATACCCGGCCACAGCCGGCTTCTAATGCCGTCCGGCGTTACGGTTTCTATTACAAATCCGTTACGTCCATTTTTATCAAAAGAAATTTCCCACAGTCCTACTCCCTCAAATCAGTTTTGGTAAAACGCCTCTGCAGAGGCATTCATCTGTGAAAGCTTTCATTATGAACTGATCCGGCCCCTTTTCAAGGCGTTTTTTGCAGCGTTCTCCCTTTCCGGCAGATTGGCTCCGCAATTCCCACAGGAAAAAATACCGTCTCTTTTTTCCCCGATGGCACCGCATCTGCTGCATTCATTGCTGATATTTTTTCCAAACACTTCTTTCAGCTCAATCGACTGTTCCCTGCATTTCTGGCTCAGCCGTTTTTTCACATATCCCTTCTGCCACATGCTGACAGAACTATTTATCTTTTTGTTAATACCTGCCCTGGAACTCTGCGGCAACTTGGGAAGATATATCACAGCAGGCTTTTCTGTTCTCAGCATACGGTTAATCTCCGCATTGATGTAAGTATGCAGGGCTGCCTCCAGCTTCTCCCTTCCTGCCATATATTTCTTTCTTCCCGGATTCTTTTCTTTGTTCCTCCGATAGCGAATATTGCCCTCCCTGACATATTCAGCAAGGGCATACTGATATTCGCTGTACTTTTCGCCGTAAACGGCACCATTATCTGCCACAAACATAGTGCGTATGCCTACTGCCACTCCGATTTCCCTTCGGTATTCCTCGTTCTGTCTGATTTTTGTCTCTATGGGTACGTGAATGACAAGGCTGCCTTCCTCTGGAAGAAGACGGATATACAACTGTTTGGTATAGTGGTTATTGTCTGTGAGGGGAATAAAAACACGCTTGCGTTTCTCTTTTATAGCAAGATAAATTCCGCCGTCATCATAACGGTATGCCCGCTCCGCCACTGCGAAACCATCTATCGCATCTGTATGCAGTTTCTTCATATGTCTGCGTACCTGCCTGCGAAGATATTGTTTTAAATGTTCTTCGTCAACCTCAGTCCGCACTTCTTCATAGGATTTCTGCCACTCCTGCGACAGGTTTATTTCCTGTTTCATGAGGATGCACGCAAAACAATTGCTCTGCTTCATTACAAACCGCAGGTAATGTCTGTCCTCCGGCGTCAGATTTTCGTTCTCCCGAATGCACTTTTCGATCCTGCTTTTAGTCTGTGTCCACTGGTTCTTGATATCTCCCAGTGCGTCAAATACAGCCAGATAGAAATATACCGACGGCAGTCCCAGAGTTGTTCTCAGACCGCTTGCCGTCATCTCATTTTGCACCGTATAACCCGGATAGATCTTTGGCAGGCTTTTGATTCCACCGTAGCGCTGGTATACATAGTTCTTGACTGTACTGTAATCCTTCGCGATCTCCTGAAGCTTTTTCATATCCGTCTCAGAAATGGGTTCGCTATTATATTGGCGGACGGTCTTGCATATAGTTCTCGGCGGCATATGGCTGTGTCTGCCTCCCGGTTTTTCTGATATCATTTCGCAGAATTGGATATTCTGCGAATTTTAGCTGTTTAATAGCTAAAAGCACCCATTTGCTATGCCTGACCACATAGCTGACCATAATCAGCTGAGAGTGCATTGATATATTTGCGCTTGGTATCCATGCTGGGATGCACGTATCGGTTTAGTGTAATCTGTACATTGGAATGTCCCAAAATCTCACTCAGACTCTTGATATCCATTCCACTGTCAATGCAGTTTGTGGCAAAGGTGTGTCTCAAGATATGAAAGTTGTAATTTGGAGCATGGATCTCTTCCAGATATTTTTTAAAATGATTTTGATAAGTACGAGGCTCCATCGGTTTATTATTTTGTAAAACATATTCCTGCCCCTCCTGTCGAAATCTTTTAAGAAGAGACATCAGCGTATCTGATATGGGGAGTGCCCGTTTAGAAAAATCACTTTTGGGAGCCGTCTCTAAAAGAATGGTTTTGGTTGGCCCTTCTTTGCTCTCGATTCTCTGTACGGTTCTGTTGACGTGAAGAAGTCCTCTGTCCTGATCTATATCAGCCCACTTCAAAGCACATATTTCACCCAGGCGAAGCCCGGTGAAAAGGCAAAGGTATATTCCTGCCTTGGAGATATTCATATCACTGTAAAGAAACTGGATTAATCTGGTTTGCTCTGTGCGGTTCATAACTTCAACTGATGATGTTCTTTTCTGGAGGGAGCAGCCTGTGATAGCAGGCATGGGATGACCGTACTGTTTTTCGGCATATTGCAATGTCTGTCTGATAATGGCGAAAACACTGTGTCTGGTCGAATCCGATACTTTCAACGCCGATATCCGAATCTGAATGTGGTTGTCGGACATCTGGGAAAGCATATCTGAGAAAAAGAGGTTCTGGATATGACATGTATAAAGCTTCTTATATTTAATATATGTAGAGTATTTTCTGTTTTGAGCTATCTCCTCCAGCCATTCCTCCACAAGTACACAAAAACCAGTATCATAAATCTGCATTCCATCATTTAACTGTGAAGCCAGCACAGCAGGGGATTCCCTGTTACTTAACAAATACATTTTGGCGGTAAGCTTTTCTTTCACCTCCCTGTAAGATTTTCCGTAAACAGACAGATAACGCTTTTTACCATCTGCAGATGTCACCGGATAGCGGCCTTCCCACCTTCCGTCTGTGCGTTTCCTTATGTTGTCACCTCGTCTTGGCATATGCATTTCTCCTTTCTGACCACTTTTTTGACCACAAATATATCATTAATAACAGTTTCGTGACAATTTATGACAAAATTTTACATATGGTTTAGCAGAAACGTTTTTTCGTGCTTGACATGCGCTAGACGGTTCTTTATAATGTTTACAAAGCATAATATTTTATCGACAACAAATGTTCGGTGTAATCTTATTTTACACCAGAGTCAAACAAATCGGTTTTCTGATCGGTTTCCAGTCTGTGTTTCAGAATTTCTATGCTTTTAAATCAATCAATACAATTTAAGAGCGGGAGATTCCAAACAATGTCCGGCAATAGATGTCGGGACAAGCTGGCTCTCCTGCAGAACAGGAGGGCAAGTCATGGATCATGCAAAAATCAGAAAAGAGGAACTGTTTATGGAAATTAAGGGAGGAAAGGGATATACAATTGCAGATATCGAAGCGCTGCCAGATGGAGAACGGGCGGAACTGATTGACGGCGAACTGTTTATGATGGCACCGCCAATGACAGTACACCAGCGGATTCTTGTAAAACTTATTTTTGAAATTGAAACCTATATCAGAAAAAATGGAGGAAATTGTGAGCTTCTTCCCGCGCCCTTTGGCGTTTACATTAAAAAAGACGACCGAAACTACGTGGAACCTGACATTTCGGTGATCTGTCATGGGGATCGCCTGGACGAAAAAGGCTGTCACGGCGCACCTGACCTGGTGATTGAGATTGTGTCACCTTCCAGCAGAAAAATGGATTATGTGCGAAAACCTGCTCTATATCAGGAAACGGGTGTGCAGGAATATTGGATTGTTGATCCGGAAAAAGAAATCGTTACGGTTTATACAGCGGAGCGATGGGATATTCCGATATGCCATCCTTTTACGAAACGGATTCAAGTGGGTATTTATGGAGAACTATATCTTGAGTTTACAGAGTTTATTCAATGTGAAAGAATGGCTGCCAAAAGATGACAGCACTGCCTGTTGCGGCAAAATTGACAAACAACCTTATCTAAAGTATAATTTATGACGATACATATCTTACAAACAGCTAATAAGCAAGTGACGTGCGCTGTAAGGTACATACAAAAAATTCGCAGAATATCCAATTCTGCGAATTTTAATTTATAACTCACTCCACCTTCTTCATCCTGCGCAGCTCTATCATGCAATATCCTCCGCCATCCTCCCCATTCCCGAATCGGATCTTTCCGCCATGCGCCAGAATAATCTTTTTTACAATCTCCAGGCCCCGGATCTGCTCTTCCGCCTGCTTCTTTCTGCTCTGCAGGCGACGCAGCGCCTCTTCCGGATAACCAACACCGTTATCTTTCAGGCAGATATGGCATCTGCTTTTTTCTTCCCATATGACAATCGTAATTTTCAGCGGTTCGTTTTTGCCGCTGTGTTTCATACTGTTATGAATCAAATTGCGGAATACACGCACCAAAAGCTGCCTGTCCGCTTTTACATGCATCTGTTCAGCATCCTGCTCTATCTGCACATCAATCTCCAGTTCTCCCGGCATAGCATCGTTAAGAAAAGAAGCCGCCACACTTCTGGCAATCTCCGCCGGACGCACTTTTTCTTTCCGCAGCGCCTGCATGGAGTAATCCAGTTTGGAGGTCAGGTTTAGATCCGCTATCAGTTCCTTCATCACCATGCTCTGGTGCCGTATCACGGCCGCCTGCTGCCTTGTCTCCGCCGGCAGTGTCATGCTGCGTTCCAGCGTGTCTGCATACCCCAGCACCACAGACAAAGGCGTGCGGATATCGTGGGAAATGCCGGCAATCCACTCAATGCGGGCCCGTTCCCTGCTTCCCATAAACCGTTTTGTAAACGCAAAGGCAGATACCACAATCCATGCAAAATTTAGAAAGAAAAATGCAAGAACCGTCCGCTCGACAAATTCCATCCACGGCTTCGAAAATTCTACGGTATATTTCCACATGGTTTCTTTCTGCATCCCCACGATCATAATGCAGTCATCCCAGACACGCATCCGCACAGGATATCCTTTCAAATACCATTTGCTCATGCGGGCAACGTCCGATCTGCTGTACTCGTCTTCCAGTTCTTTCGGTTTCCGAAAACTCCAGACCACCCGTCCGTTTTCATCAAGAAGCATCGCCCACTGTTCTTTCTGCGCCAGTTCTTCCTCCATCCCTCTGTCAAGCACATAGCCGTTTTTCGTCAAGGTAAGCGCCTCCATGACACTTTCCCCATAAATATAATGTGCCTCCGTATCCATATAAACGACCGCCGCCGCAAACAAAAACACCATATTGAGTATCAAAGTCAGGACAGCGACTCCCAGAACCGCCAGCGCCCAATAGAAAAAAAGGCGTGCCGCTCTTTTGTAATTATAATTGACCCGCTCCGTTTTATCGCTTCTCATACCAGCCTGTACCCCAGCCCTCTCACCGTCAAAAGGTATTTCGGATGTGAGGGGTCTTCCTCAATTTTCTCCCGCAGCCTGCGGATATGCACAACAAGCGTGTTTTCGTATCCGTAATTTTCTTCACGCCAGACCGCATCGCACAGGGCATCAATGGTCACGATCCGCCCTCTCTCCTGCGCCAGTTTCTGCAGGATCGCGTATTCTTTCGCAGTCAGTATCATTTCCCCACTATCCTCTGCGCCCCTATTCCACTTTACAACCCCGCTCCCCAGGTCAACCGCGCATTTGCCGAGTGAAATCAGCTCCTGCTCCTGCATGTTTTTTACCCGGTACGCCCGTTTCAGCACGGCCGTCACACGCAAAATCAGTTCTTCCGGCAAAAAGGGCTTCGTGATATAATCATCCGCGCCGAGCCCCAGCCCACGCAGTCTGTTCTCGTCCTCGTCCCGCGCCGAGAGAAAAATCACGGGAACTTCCGACATTTTCCTCAATCTTTTCAATAAGGAAAAGCCGTCTCCGTCAGGCAGCATAACGTCCAGAAGAACCAGATGCGGTTCTTTCAGCGCAAACAATTCTTCGGCCTCCATGCAGTCTGCCGCCGCAGTTACCTTGTGAAATCCCGCCCTGCGAAGAAATCCGCCCACCATATCCCGCAGCGCCTTCTCATCATCTACCAACAGAATTTTGCAGTCATATAAGTTCATGTACGCTCCCTCCAAATATAGTATATGGCTTTCCGCATGATCTGAAAAGATTCCCTAACGATTCTTAAGGTAAATGTAATCTTCTCTTCATTCCCCTGTAAGCCTGCCGCCTTATCCTGTCTATAGCAGGCTGATGTTCCCACAAACGAACCGCCTGCCGCAAAATCTTCCAAAGAAAGGACGAAATGCCATGCCAACACAAAATCTGGTAGAAACCCATAATCTCACAAAACAGTACGGCAAAGTCTGCTGTGTAAACACCCTCAATATGATGGTTCCTCCCGGCGCGATTTACGGCTTTTTGGGGCCGAACGGCGCGGGCAAATCCACCACTTTAAAAATGATTCTCGGACTGGTCAGACCTACCAAAGGCAATATCACACTCTTTGACACGCCGGTCAATGAACAGAACCGCATGAAGCTCCTCGCACAGACAGGATCGCTCATCGAATCACCCAGTTATTACGGCCATCTTACCGGGGAAGAAAATCTGCGCATCATCCAGACGCTCAAAGGCTGTTCCGAAAAGGATATTGACGAGGTATTAAAAATCGTCCGTCTGAACGAGGCCCGGGGAAAACTGGTTAATCACTACTCTCTCGGTATGAAACAGCGGCTCGGCCTTGCTGCGGCACTGCTTGGTTTTCCCAAGCTTCTGATTCTTGATGAGCCCACCAACGGCCTTGATCCGGCAGGCATCCAGGAAATGCGCGAGTTGATCTGCTCCCTGCCGCAGGCTTACGGTATGACGATTCTTCTCTCTTCTCATCTGCTCAGCGAAATCGATCAGATGGCCGACCATGTGGGCATCATCCGAAAGGGTGTGCTGGTCTATCAGGACACACTGGAATCCCTGCACGCCCACTCCAAAGAACAGATTGCGCTCCGCGTCAGCCACACGAAGGTTGCGCTCGATCTGCTCCGGCAGGATGGAATCGAAGCCACACAGGAGGACGGCTATCTTCTGTTTCCCATGGTGGATGACACCTGTGTGGCAAATCTTTGCAGACATCTTGTCGCGCAGAATATATCGCTCTATCGTATCGAGAAGCGGGAGAAGAGTCTGGAGGATATTTTCTTATCCCTGACAGGAAAGGAGAACAGCTTATGAGTACTCTGCAGATGGAATTCAGAAAAATCAAGAGAAAGTGGATCGGCCTGACCATGTGTGCGCTGATCGGTGTCCAGTTTGCCTGGCTTCTCTGGGCAGGCAGTCGTCCCAACGAAACAGAGCGGCTGTATGGCTGGATCGAAATGCTCTATTCCCTTCCACTGGTAAGCGTTATTATGATGCCCACCATCATGGCCGTGCTCGCCTCCCGCCTTGCCGATGTGGAACACAAGGGCAATACCTATAAGCTCCTGAAAACGCTGCGCCGCCCGGGCGCTCTCTATCACGCAAAGGTAGTCTGCGGCGGGCTTTTTATTCTGGCAGTCTCATCTGCGCAGTTTCTCTTTATCATTGCTCTTGGATACGCCAGAGGCTACGCCGGGCATCCCGAATGGAAGCATTATGGCGCGGCTTTTTTCCTAAATCTGGCCTGCTGCCTTTCCCTGTATCTGCTGCAGCTTCTGCTGTCCATGTTGTTTTTCAACCAGATGGTTCCTCTTGCGGCCGGTCTTGGCGGCTCTATGCTCGGACTCGTTTTGATGTATATTAAAATGTACTCTTTCCTTCCCTGGGGCGGCTTTCTCTCCTCCGCCCAGGTAACGATGGACTGGAACCCGGAAACCAGAGTCATACATTTTTATTACCGCGAATATTCATCGGTTGAGCTTTGTGCACTGGCCATGATTTTTGTCTGGATTCTGGTTTTTTATGGGGCAGGCCGGATTTTATTTGCCAGAAAGGAATCATAGATTGCGCAGTTTCCCAAAACAGCGCCATTGAAAATATGCTCATGCAAGGAGGTATCAACATGTATACATTTTATATCAGAGTCATCAGGGCGGAATCCTTGAAACTGAAACGGAGCCCGGTATGGCTGGCGTTCTTCACGCTCCCTCTCATATCCGCCTTTTTCGGCACGATGAATTACAAACTGAATATCAGTGTCCTGCAGTCAGAATGGTACAGTTTATGGAGCCAGCACACGCTCTTTTTATGCTACCTTTTCATGCCGGCGCTGATCGGCACTTACTGCTCCTATCTGTGGCGGCTGGAGCATACCCGCCACAACTGGAACAGCTTCCTGACCGCGCCTGTTCCCATTTCCATCCTTTATCTCGGCAAACTGACACAGGCGGTTCGCGTAACCATCCTCGGAAATTTATGGATATTTTTGCTGTATTATGTCTGCGGTAAGTTCGCCAGGATTCCAAGTTCTTTTCCCCGGGAAGCTCTGTCGTGGTTTCTCTGCGGAACGCTTGGCTCGGTGGTTGTCTGCTGTGTGCAGCTTCTCCTCTCCCTGCTGATCCGTTCCTTCGCCATCCCAATCGGCATTGCCCTTGCAGGAAGCATATTCGGTCTGTTTATGACGAACCGGAACTATGGCATGAATTACCCATACTCACTTTACTGTATGGGGATGCGGGCCAACAATCCTTATATGGAAATCCACATATCGACTCTATTGGTCAATTCCATCGGTTATATCCTGCTTTTTGCTGCGCTCTCCATTTTTTATCTGCGAAAGCATGAGAGATCCGCCGGCTGATTGTTACATCCTGCCACCAGACACACGCACCATAATCGAAGCATATTTTTATGCAAAAGTCATCGAAAAAAAGAAACGCTGACCATCCCTCTGCCAGGTCAGCGTTTCTTTTTTTCATTTTATATAACCTGTGGTTTCCCTCTCAACCTTGCTTCTGCTGATCCAGGAGATCCTTCAGCGCCTCGTCTCCCACACTCACCCAGGCATCCTCCTCCTCGGCATTTAAACCGAGATATTCCCGCAGCGTATCGGTGGTATCGGAAAATCCCCACTCCTGGCTGTAGTCGTCGATCTCCTCGAACGCCAGCTCACCCGCCAAATATTTTTCCTTGAATTTTTTCTCCGTATTTTCTGCCATTTGTCCCTCCCGTGTCAGCATATGTCAAGTTACTGCAGGCCGTCCTTCCGCGCCTTATCCGCAATCATCTGATAAGTAGGTGTGGGAACGCCATATTGTTTTCCCATCCGCACCACTTCATAGATCAATCCGTCGATCTCGGAAGCCTTGCCCGCGTAAATATCGCGCTGCATAGATGTGCTGGCCGTAGGATTAAGGGCATCCAGAATCTGCAGATTAGTCGTGACAATATCTATGAGGAAAGGGACGCCCATTGCCACAGCCAGCGCATCAACCTCCCTCATCAGCTTTACAAACGTATCTCTCGGCTCCCCGGTGACCTGTACATCCCCGGCGCCTACATGGTAATAAAGGCCGCAGGCCGCCATAGGAGACACATAGGCAAACTTCTGCAGGGCATCCCTCTGTATATTCTCTGAAAGCACACCGTCGATCCCGCTCTCCTTTAAATCTTTCGCCACCTCAAACAATTCCGGCCGCAGTTCTTCCTTTTTCCTCGTACCGTACACCACCCGGAATATATCCCCGTTCTGCCAGATCGTCCCCGGCTCTCTGATCTCTGCGGCTATATAGATGCAGCCGTCGGTCACCAGAATTTCCGGCAGCTTTTCCTGCATCCTGCCGCCCGTGCCATAAATATTTAAAATAGGAATTACAATCGTCGTTTCTTTTTCCACACGCTTGATAAAAGGAATCGTCTCATCCAGCGAGTAGCCTTTCACACAGACAAAAATAATGTCCGGCTGTTCATCATAATGCGCCATGTCCACTGCCCTAATGGGATGCACAGTGTAGCTGCCCTTTCTGGTCGTCTCCATTTTAAGACCATGCTCCTGGATTCTTTTCAGGTGTTCCCCCCCTCGCAATCAGGGTCACATCCTTTCCTGCCTCCGTCATATACGCACCAATACTGCCGCCTGTGCCGCCCGCTCCGATCACTAAGTATTTCATAGATGCCTCCGTTTCGATGGTTTTACCGCCAGGCGCATTCCGCCGTGCCGTCTATAAATCTCATACAGGGCGTGCGCCCCATAGAAAACATGATAGCCGATTCCCCGGCGAAAAACAAGTGTGAAGAAAAAGAGCACGGCCCGCGCCCCTCATCGACATTTCTCTTGACACTTGTTTGTTTTAGATACATAATATTACCGTTCCTATCAGATCCTTATATAAATATAGTTAAAACACACTTAAGGCTTAAAAATATTTTCAGAAGAACGGAGTGAAACATGTTTATTCTTTTTTTTCTGATCTGGGTCATTTTTAGCGGGCAGCTTACTGCGGAAATTGCTGTCTTTGGTGTCGTCATCGCAGGGGTTATGTACTGGTTTCTATGTCAGTTTTTTAATTACAACCCCCGGTACGACCTTTTTTTATGGCGAAAAGCGCCGCTTCTGCTTTATTACCTTATCACACTGGTGGTGGAGATCCTGAAAGCAAACGCGGCTGTCTTTAAGCTGATTTATACTGCAGAATATGAGCTGGAGCCTGCAGTCGTACACTTTAAGACCGATCTGCGCTCCACATTTGCGCGGGTGCTGCTGGCAAACTCCATCACTCTGACCCCAGGTACCATCACTGTCGCGTTGACAGGCAGCGAATATACCGTACACTGTCTCGACAAAGAACTGGCGGAGGGCATTTCCTCCTCCGTGTTTGTACAGCTTCTGACAAAAATCGAGGAGGGACTGCATTAAGTCATTCTCTGATTGTGAAATGGAGGAAACTATGGAAAAAGAAATGATTTACCATCCGCTTTTCATTCTGGTGCTGGTTGTCCTTTCCTTTATGCTGCTGGTCTGTCTGATCCGTGCCGTAAAGGGTCCCCGTGTGGCTGACCGTCTGATGGCAGTCAATATGATGGGTACGATGGTTATGGTTATGATTTCGGTTCTGGCGCTGCTTTTTCAGGAAAGCTATCTGGTGGACATCTGCCTCATCTATGCCATGATCAGTTTTCTCTCTGTGGTTGTGATATCTAAAGTTTACATTGGTATCTACGAGGAGCAGCACCACAATCAGGAACATGTGGAAGGGGGAAATACCGATGAGCGCAGTTGATTGGATCCGTCTTGTGATCGGATCCCTGTTTGTATTGGCCGGGATAGTCATATTCTTTACGGAACTGTACGGGGTCTTTCACTTTAAATATGTCCTGAACAGAATGCACGCAGCCGCCATGGGCGACACGCTGGGCATCAGCGCGTGTCTGATCGGTCTGATGATTTTTTCGGGATTAAACTTTACGACTTTAAAAATGTTTCTGGTAATCGTTTTCCTGTGGTTCGCTTCCCCTGTCTCCTCACACGTTCTCTCACGGCTGGAGGCCGCTACCAACGACAATCTGGCGGCACACTGTGAAATATATGAGGATGTGGAAGTTCTTGACAGAGAACTCATTGCAGCGAAAGCCGATAAAAATTCAGAGGAAAAGGAGGCGTCAGCATTATGACCGCTTTTCAGATCATTTTGATGGGACTGTTAATCATCTGCGCGGTCTCCGTCAGCTTTTCCCAAAACCTGTTAAACTCCATTTTGATTTATATGTCTTTCAGTCTGGTCATGTCCATGCTCTGGATCTGTCTGGAGTCTCCTGACCTTGCCATCACGGAGGCTGCTGTCGGCGCGGGAATCACCAGTGTCCTCTTTTTTGTGACACTCAAAAAAATCCACGCCATCGACGCTTCGGAGCCTGAAGCAAAGGAGGAAACGGAAAATGAGTAGGAAAAAGTCTATTGAAGAATACCAAAAAACCTCCGCTTTCCGATTCTTCCGCTGGCTTTCCGGCGAGGAAGATCCTTATATCGGGAATGTGGAAATGTGCCCCCAGGAAGAATACCAGCCGGATCAGGAAGCGGCTCTCCGCCGCGAAAAAGAGCATGACGCAATCCTGGACAAGGTTTATGACACCACGCACAACAAATCGCTGTATCTGTTTCACCGATTGTATCAGGCAACCAGCGTTCTCTTTTGTCTGTTTCTGATTGCCCTGCTGCTTGTGACCGTCTCCTACCTGCCCGCTAACGGAACCGTGATCCGGCCGGTCAATAACGAGGTTGCAGAGCGCTATATTGAGAAAGGGCTGGAAGAGACAGGCGCAGTGAACATTGTCGCCGGTATGATTCTGGATTACAGAGCTTTTGATACATTGGGGGAATCCCATGTGCTTTTTACGGCAACCATCACCGTGCTGATTCTTCTCCGGCTGAATAAAACCGAGAAGGATGAGGCGGAAGTAAACGACCGCCGTTTCGAGCCAAAAAATGACGCAATCCTGCAGCTTGTAGCAACTTTCCTTGTCCCGATTATCATTATCTTTGGCATTTATATCATTTTAAACGGTCATCTCGGCCCCGGCGGCGGCTTCTCCGGCGGAGCGGTAATCGGTGCAGGTCTGGTGCTCTATTTAAACGCCTTCGGTTTCAAGAAGACAGAGCGGTTCTTCACGGAAAAAACGTATAAATGGGTATGCTTTTTCTCCCTCTCCTTCTACTGTCTGGCGAAGAGCTACTCCTTTTACACGGGCGCAAACCAGCTCCACAGCGTAATCCCGAAAGGCACGCCCGGAGCGATCCTCTCAAGCGGCCTGATCCTTCCCTTAAATATCGCGGTTGGACTGGTGGTTGCCTGCACGATTTACGCTTTTTATGCCATGTTCCGAAAAGGGGGATTTTAGGATGGGTCCGAATTTACTTGCAAACTACGGGGAGGCCGTCTCAGCCATTCTTTTCTGTATCGGCTTCACCAATCTGCTCCTGCAGACCAATCTGATCAAGAAAATTATCGGTTTAAATATTATGGACAGTGCAATCTACCTCTTTCTGGCCGAAAAAGGCTATATCGCAGGGCGGGCTGCGCCCATTGTAGTGGACGGCGTCACCAGCGTTGAGGCCTATATCAACCCGATTCCAAGCGGCCTTGTGCTGACAGGTATTGTGGTTTCCGTCTCCGTAACCGCGCTGATGCTGTCTCTGACAATCCGTCTCTATCTCAGATATCACACACTGGATCTGGACGAGATTTCCATGCAGTTGAAAAGGGAGGGAAAATAAAATGGATTTTATCTGCAATTTTCCCTTTTTTTCTATTTTGATAAGTCTTTTTTCAGGCACCATCTGTTCCGTGTTGCCCGCGAAGGCAGCAAAGGCAGTAAACCGTCTGGTCATAGCCGCCGTCGGGCTGATGTCCGCTGTGCTTCTCCTGTATCTCCTCTCCACGGGTGAATCCTTCATCTACTGGATGGGGCATTTCCCCGCGCCCTGGGGCAATGAGATCCGGGCCGGTGTGCTGGAAGCCGGGATGGCGCTCTTTTTCTGCGTGATCATGTACCTGTCTATGGCAGGCGGCGCGCACAAGCTTCCAGGCGAGGTGGTGGAGAGCAAACACAGCCTGTACTATATCCTTGTGAACCTGCTGCTCAGTTCCCTGCTCGCCCTGGTTTACACCAACGATATGTTTACGGCCTACGTTTTTGTGGAAATCAACACCATTTCCGCATGCGGCCTGATTATGATCAGGCAGGTGGGACGTACCATCGAGGCTGCCGTCCGCTATATGATTATGAGTCTCCTTGGCTCCGGCCTGCTTCTCTTCGGGCTTTGTATCATGTACGATCTGACGGGCCATCTTCTGATGAGTAACATCAAGGAATCAGTGGCCCTTATCATGGCAAACGGCGAGTACCAGATTCCACTGATTGTCGCAGTGGCATTGATGTGCATCGGCCTATGCATCAAGAGCGCGCTGTTTCCCTTCCACTCCTGGCTGCCGGACGCATACGGATACTCCACGGTATCCTCTGCCGCAATTCTCTCCAGTCTGGTATCCAAAGGCTATATCTTTCTGCTGATCAAGATTATTTACCGCGTGATCGGCTTCGACATATTTAACAGTACAAGAATCATTGACGTACTCTTTGTTTTCGGTCTCATGGGAATGATTTTCGGTTCCCTGTCCGCCATAAAGGAAAATGATATCCGCAGGATGATCGCTTTTTCCTCCGTGGCGCAGATCGGCTATATTTACATGGGTTTTGGCATGGGTACGCAGGCGGGCATGGTAGCCAGCATCTTTCACATTTTATCCCACGCCGCCACAAAATCCCTGCTCTTTATCGCCGCCATCGGTCTTACGGACGTGTCAGGCGGAAGCCGTAAATTCATAGATCTGACGGGAGCCGCCTACCGCAATAAATGGGCCGGCGTGGCCTTTACGGCCGGATCGCTGTCGATGGTGGGCATCCCTCTCTTTTCCGGCTTTATCAGCAAGCTTCTCTTTGCGCAGGCTGCCGTGCAGGTGGAAGGCAAGATGCTGGCTTCGCTGATCGTTCTGGGAATCAGTACGGTTTTAAACGCAGTCTACTTTATGAAAACCGTGATCCGTATTTATACTTCGGAACAGGATGCGCCCTACAGGAGCATTACTTTCCGGGACAGAAAAGGCTATACGGTAGTACTTGTATGTTCCGTCCTGTTAAATGTCATTCTGGGCGTCAGCTCACAGCCGGTTGTGGATATGATCGGCCAGGGCCTCGCCATGTTTGCGTAAAAATTTGCTTGCTTTTTCATACTATATCAGGAGGTGATGGCATGTATTTGATTTTATCATCCATCTTTTTTCCTATTCTGGCAGGATTGTTTCTGCTGATCCGTTATCGGACGCCCCTCCCGGGAGAAAAACGTGCCATTGACAGAAAGGCGCTGACGACCCTGACCGGCATTTTCCTTCTCATCACGGCTGCGCTTGTCGCCGCCGCGCTTCTGCATGCAAAGGAAAGCTTTACTCTTTTTTATCTGACAAAAACCCTGCCCATTTATTTCCGAATTGACAGTGTGGGCAGGCTTTTTTCCATGCTTGCAGTGATCGTTCTTCCCTGCGCGGGCTTTTTCTCTTTCGAGTACATGAAGCACGAAGAGCGGGAGAGCCGCTATTATGGTTTTTATCTGTTGGCATTCGGCGTGCTGAACGCCCTCTGCTCTGCGGGCAATCTGATCACCTTTTACCTGTTTTTTGAGCTATTAACCATGACTTCCATGCCGCTTGTGCTGCATAGCTGCTCCAGGGAGGCTGTGATGGCTGGACTGAAATACTTATTTTATTCCCTGTGCGGCGCCTACGCGGCATTGTTCGGCATTTATTTCCTCTATCAGAACTGCGACTCGCTGGCTTTTACGGCGGACGGCGCCCTGCGCGCCTCCTCCATCGCGGAGCACGGCGGTTTCCTTCTGGTGACGGCTTTCGTCATGCTCCTGGGTTTCGGAGTGAAAGCCGGCATGTTTCCCATGCATGCATGGCTGCCCACCGCGCACCCCGTAGCTCCGGCTCCCGCTTCCGCAGTTCTTTCCGCCGTCATCGTAAAGGCGGGTGTTCTCGCCATTATCCGTGTACTCGGCATGTTCGGCAGAGATTTTCTGAGAGGCACATGGGTACAGAGCGTCTGGATCAGCCTGACGCTTGTAACAGTATTTATGGGTTCCCTGCTCGCCTACCGGGAGCCTGTGCTGAAAAAAAGACTGGCCTACTCCACGGTAAGCCAGCTCTCCTATATCCTGTTCGGCCTCGCCGTTATGCAGGAAACAGCTTTCACGGGCGCTCTCTGTCATGTGCTGGCACACGGATTTATCAAGTCTTCCCTCTTCCTGTGCGCCGGAGCCATTATTTACAAGACGGGAAAAACGCGGGTCGAGGAACTGCGCGGCATCGGCAAAGAAATGCCCCTCACCATGTGGTGCTTCACGATTGCTTCCCTCGGACTGATCGGCATTCCGCCCACGGGCGGCTTCGTCAGCAAATGGTATCTGGCTCTTGGCTCTTTAAAGAGCGGTATGCCTGTTTTTGACGTACTAGGCCCGGTCATTCTTCTGGTAAGCGCGCTGCTGACTGCGGGATACCTTCTGCCGCCTGTCATCCACGGCTTTTTTCCGGGAGCGGACTACGATTATGGCAGACTGCAGAAAAAAGAACCATGCAGGCTGATGACTGTACCGATTTTCATCCTGACAACAGCGTCCGTTTTTATCGGCCTGTTTCCAGACTGTGTCAGCGGCATAATTGCTGCGGCATTTACAGGGAGGTGATACCATGATTGTTTCAGTAATCTTAATTCCTTTTATCACGGGGATTCTGGTTCCCGTCATCCCGTTTCGGAAAAGGTGGCAGAAAGAGGTTTTCCTGGAGACGGCAGTGGTATTAAACAGCATCCTTGTATGGTATCTGCTCCTGCATCACTCGGACAGCACCTTCCTTCTGGCACATTTTACGGGCAATCTGAATATCAGTTTCCGTGTGGACGGCATGAGCATGGTGTTCGCGGGACTTGTCTCCGCACTCTGGCCCTTTGCCACCCTCTACGCCTTTGAATACATGACAAAAGAGGAGAACGAAAATGTGTTTTTCCTCTTTTATACGCTGACCTACGGCGTAACACTTGGCATTGCTCTCGCCGCCAATCTGCTTACCATGTATTTCTTTTATGAACTGCTGACGCTGGTCACCGTGCCTCTCGTCATGCACACGCTGACCCGCGAGGCGGTTCTGGCAAGCCGCAAGTATCTCTACTATTCGCTGGGCGGCGCGGCCTTCGCCTTTCTCGGCCTGATTATGGTCATTGTCTACGGCAGCACCACTGACTTTATTCTGGGCGGTGTGCTTGATCCCGCCAAAACGGCTGGAAAAAATAACGTGTTGTTACTGATCTATGTGATGGCCTTTCTGGGATTTGGCGTAAAAGCGGCAGTCTGCCCGTTTAACTCCTGGCTGCCCCAGGCCGGTGTGGCCCCCACGCCTGTCACCGCGCTGCTCCATGCGGTAGCTGTGGTCAAATCCGGCGCTTTCGCCATCATAAGGCTTACTTACTACAGCTTTGGCACGGATTTCCTGCAGGGTACCTGGGCACAGGACGTGGTTATGGCCGTTGTCATGTTTACCATCGTCTACGGCTGCAGCCGGGCGGTGAAGGAGACGCACCTCAAGAGGCGCCTTGCTTACTCCACCATCAGCAATCTGTCCTACATTCTCTTCGGCGCCGTCATTATGACACCGCTGGGACTTGTGGGGGCACTGACCCACCTTGTGTTCCACGCCATAATGAAAATCAGCTCCTTCTTCTGCGCGGGAGCGGTCATGCACCAGACAGACCGCCATTATGTGCATGAGCTGAATGGACTTGGATATAAAATGCCCCGTGTATTCGGCATTTTCACCATCTCTGCCCTGGCACTCATGGGCGTGCCGGGGCTTGCCGGGTTCATCAGTAAGTGGAATCTGGCCGGGGCGGCAGTGGAAAGCGGAAATCCTCTGGCCTGGGGCGGAATCGCCTGCCTGCTGGTGTCGGCCCTTTTGACGGCAGTCTATATGCTGACAATTGTCGTGCGGGCCTTCTTCCCCGGAAAGGATTTCGACTACAGCACTGTTTCCGATATCCGCGATCCTAACTGGAAAATGCTACTGCCGCTGTTTGTGTTTACCGTATGTATTGTACTGTTTGGCGTTTATTCCCAGCCGATCGTGGACTTTTTTATGAGCGTTGCGGCGGGCGCGGTGTAAACCGCACGAAACACAATCACAGCTCTCCGCTGCAGAAATTTGCCGTATGTCATTTATGGAGGTTACCATGTACAACAAAACAGCTATTATCATAGAATGCGCCGTTTTTCTTCCCATGCTCGCGGCTCCTGTCAGTTACGCCATAGGGCGGAAAAGTAAAGACGGACGAAGTCTCTTTGCCGGTCTCATTACAGGCCTTACCTTTCTTCTCTGCGGCATGCTGTCGGTACAGATGCTGACAGGCACGCCCGTCAGCCCCGAATCTGTTTTCGAAATTCCCTATGTCTGCGGCATGGGACTGCATTTCACTCTGGACGGCTTCCGTGCGCTGTACGCGGCTGTGGCCGCCTTTATGTGGTTTATGAGCACCCTCTTTTCCAAAGAATATTTTGCACACTACAGAAACCGAAACCGCTACTATCTGTTTCTGCTGCTGACGCTGGGCGCAACCGAGGGTGTCTTTTTCTCCGCCGACTTTTTTACGACCTTTCTCTTTTTTGAGATGATGTCGTTTACCTCCTATGTCTGGGTGGTGCACGACGAGAAGCCAGAATCCCTTCGGGCAGGCGCAACTTACCTGGCCGTGGCCGTAATCGGCGGTCTGGTCATGCTGATGGGTATTTTCCTCCTCTACGATGCGGCAGGCACGCTCTTCTTTGCGGATCTGGCAGATTTGTCACTCTGTACCGGGAAAACAGCCGCACAGATCTGGGCCGCCGGCCTTTGCCTTCTGTTTGGTTTTGGGGCGAAAGCAGGCGCGTTTCCGCTTCACATATGGCTTCCGAAGGCCCATCCGGTGGCCCCGGCTCCCGCTTCCGCCCTGCTCTCGGGCATTCTGACCAAAGCGGGCATGTACGGTATATTGATTCTGACGACCTGCCTCTTTTTCAAAAGTGCGGCCTGGGGCGGTCTGATTCTGATTTTAGGTGTTTTTACCATGATAATCGGCGCGGTGCTCGCCCTGTTCTCCATTGATCTGAAACGGACACTGGCCTGCTCTTCCGTGTCACAGATCGGCTTCATTCTGGTCGGTGTTGGTATGTCCGGCCTGCTTGGCTCAGAGACCGCACTGGCTCTCCGGGGCAGCCTTCTGCATATGGTAAACCACTCTCTGATTAAGCTCGTACTGTTTATGGCTACGGGCGTAGTCTTTATGAATGTGCATAATCTGGATCTAAATGCCATCCGCGGTTTTGGACGAAAAAAGCCGCTCCTTAACGTTATCTTTCTGACCGGTGCGCTGGGTATCAGCGGTGTACCGCTCTTTAACGGCTATGTCAGCAAAACGCTGATCCACGAAAGCATTGTGGAATATGTGTTCCTGATCAACGCGAATGTGATCCCCGCCTTTTTTGCCGCCTCGCTTATGAGTGCTGTTGAGAAGATTTTCCTTATAAGCGGCGGTCTGACGGCGGCCTACATGGCCAAACTTTACGTCTGCCTTTTCATTGAAAAGAACGCCGACGAGGCTGTACAGGAAAAATACGATGCGATGCAAGGCAGCTACATGAACCCCGTAAGCGTCCTTGCCCTCTCTGGAAGCGCTGTCCTGCTGCCCCTTATGGGATTGCTTCCCGGTATTGTCATGGACGGTATTGCCGACATGGGGCAGACATTTCTGCGGGCAGAAGCAATGGAAAAGATTTCCTACTTTTCCTCCGGCAACCTGCGCGGTGCACTGACTTCTCTGGTGTTTGGCGCACTGATTTACGTCTTTATTGTACGTCCTCTGCTCATGCAGAGAGAAAAAGACTCTGCGGGGAAATCCTATGTCAGCCTTTGGCCGCGCCGGCTGGATCTGGAAAATCTGATTTATCGTCCTCTGCTGTTAAGGATTCTGCCTTTTACTTTCGGTATGCTCTGCCGTTTTCTTGACAGCCTGGTCGATACCATTGTTGTGGTGCTCAGAAAAACCGTTTACCGCGATGAGAAGCTGCCCCACGAGCGTCCTGAAGGCAATGTTTTTACCCACCTGGCCGCCTGCACAGCCTCCTTCTTTGAGGGACTTGGCAATCTGTTTCTTCGCCGGAAAACCCCGAAAAGGCAGGACTACGAGCATAAGTTCGCGCTGCTGCACGAGGAGTGGAGCGAAAATGCCATGATGATTACCAGAAGCATGTCCTTCGGCCTCCTGCTCTTCTGCGTCGGACTGATTCTCACCGTGGCGTATCTGTTTATCAAGGATGTGTTTGGGCTTTGATTATGTCCACTTTCTGATCAATCTCCTACACCATATGTTGATTTTTGCCGCGGTTTTTTGGACTATACCCTGTTTGATGACAGGCCGAGTATCATATTCACGGGTGGGCCATTATTAGGATCTGCGGGCTCTCGCCAAGCGTGACGCCCGCATTCAACAGTTGCAGGCTGAAATAGAGGCGCTGAAAAAACAGATTCCTTACTTTACAAAAATGAGCATACCTTTCGTATGCTCATTTTCCAAAGTATCTGTGCTGCTCCCTCTTTATTCGGATCCTGCAAAGTCTATTCCTTCGTCTTCTCCTCTGTCTCCGTGCCGCTCTTACTTTCCCCGTCCTTTTCTGCCTTTTGGGCCAGCCGCTTTTTCCGTTTTTTATGAACAAGCAGAACAGTCAGTGCAATCACTGCCGCAGCGCCGGCTGCAATAAAAAAGATATAATCCATAATCTCTTTCCCGGTCACGCAGACCCCAATCTCCACGCTGCTGCCGTCCACAAAAAAGAGATGGTAAATACCCATAAGTTCTGTCTCCACTTCCATCCATGCCGTACCGTCATATACATAAATCTCAACGCCTTCCGTCTGTCCCTGTGGAGCCTGATAGCGGATCTGATGGGTTGACGCGCCGTCATCAGGAATCGTGATCCGCCAGCACTCGGTCAAATCCCCATCTCCCGGCAGAGCTGCATCGGCCGCATTCACATCCAGCTTTTCCACAGTCAGCTCATCCTCCTGAAGAAACCGGCCGTCCACCAGAAGAGACGACTGCCCGTTATCCCGCATCCAGCTTCCTGCCAGTGTCGTCAGATACCGCACATAGTCCACCGATACATCTTCATCCAGTCTGACATTCGCAAGCTCCTTATTGTCCCAGTCCGCGTAGAATCCTTCCTTCACCGGGATATTCGGATAGCTGTCCAATGCCACGCTGCCGCCGTATGAACACTCAACCGCTCCCACTTCCTCCTCATCCGCATAAAAAGTGATCTTCATCCTGCGGAAATCTGCGGGGATTCCCTCCCTCTGCAAAAGCGTCTGGTAGCTTATCGGCTCTGCCTTACCGCTGTAGCTGATGCGGTCAATCCCCGCAATCTCATCCGAGACAAAATAATTGTCCAGAATCTCCGCATTGTCAGAAACCTTGCCCGCTATGGCACCCGAAAAGGCATCCGCCTCTTTCACTTTGACCATAGCCAGACAGCCGTCTATTCCATTTCCCCATCCGGCAATGCCTGCCACATACTCCTTACCCGCCACCGTACATTTGGCATAGCTTTGTCTGATATGGGATAACGACTGGCCCGCAATACCTCCTGCATAATCGCCCGCCGTACTCTCAATCCTGCCGTAATTCTCACAGCCAAGCACCATTCCCATCTCCTGCAGTCCGCATATGCCTCCTGCATAGCTCTTCTGTGCAGTTACCTTCGCCCGGTTCACATTTTTTCTCAGTACACACTTGGTAAGGAACGTCGAATTTGCCCTGGCTTCATCAATCCCTGTGATATCGCTCTCCAGATCGAAATCATACTCGACTGCCATAGTCCCGGCAATACCCGATACATTCAGATCCGCCTCCACAGTTCCGCCGTTGGTACAGTTGGCAATGGTGGCATCTATGCTCACCTCCGCGTCCTCCTGTGACTCATCCTCATATCTGCCGGAATAGTCCATATCCAGCACCCCGTCCAGCGCATCTGTATACAGGAGCATAATCTCACTGAACTGATCGTTGATATCCGCCAGATCATCTCCCAGAATATCCCCGGAGGATGACATCTCCTCATTCAGATATCCCATATTCTCAGAGATATTTTTCAGATTGGAATTAAGGCTTCCCGTAGTGGAACGGTAGTCTTCCCCCAGTCTCGGGAAGCTGAGATCCGGCTTCTCATTTAGGGTCGTCAGAATATCTTTCGTCTCATCCCCCATTTCTTCCATATTTTCTGCGGCATCCTTTGCGGAGGAAGCGGCGGATTTCAATTGTTTCTTCGCGTCATCCGTCATCTCGTCTGCATGTCTGGATGCGATATCTGTCATGATTTCCAGATATTTGCGCATGTCCTCCGCGTAACTGCTGCCGTCGTGCGCCTCACGGTACTTCTTATCCGCATAATCCCCGGCGGCATCTGCAATTTGCGAGGCATTTGCGGCCATATTTTCCGATACCTTTTTCTCTACCTGCCGATCTGCCTCCGCCTGCGCACTGTCATCGGAAAGCGGAAATTCCCTGCTCTCTCCGCTGCCACTGTCATAATGCACCCAGCCGGTAATTCCCATATAATGTTCCGGTACATCCTGAAAATCAATGGAGGCATAGCTCCAGCCACTGTCCACACCCGATTCCGTCACTGGCTTCAGATCGTATTCGTTCGTGGTGTCCTCGCTGGCCGCCTTGCCAATATAATAATTCTCATACGCCTCCGTAGCTTTCGCCACATCCTCGGCATGCTGTTTCTCGGCCTCTTCAATCGCTTTTTTCGCCTGATCATACTGTTCCCGCTCTTCGGGCGTCATATATTGATAAAGATCCGCAGACTTTACCATGTCCTCCAATTTTCCCACCGCGTCTTTTACATCCCCCGCCGCGTCCGAAGCGTGGTCGATCACCCCGCCCTCCTTCGCCGTTTCGTCCAGCACATAGTCAAACCGGCTCACCGCCTCATTGACGGAGTCCATCATGCTGTCCGTCCACTCCGCTGTCCTGTCTGCCAGAGAATAAGTATCGTCAAGCGCCCTGTCCGCAAAATCCCGGATCACAGACAGTCTGTTAGAGAGCACATCTGAGCGGTCTCCTGCATCGTCCAGCATCTTGCCGACCTGGTCATGCATGGTATCGATATGATCCGACAACTGCCGTACAATATCCTCCGACAGATCCACTGCTATGTACGGTTCCGCCTGCCCGGCGATACCGCCCACGTCCTTACGTCCATATATCTTTCCCTTGTTCACACAGGAATACACATACCCCGACTGTCTGCCGGCTATGCCGCCCACGTTATAGCCGACATGCTCATAGCCGACTGTACCCTCGTTTACACAGTTTTGTATGATTCCAGTGGAAAGGCCTGCGATGCCACCCGTATCCACCATATTTTCTGTGGTGGACAGCTTTTCGCTTTTCTCGTCTGCTCCCCCTTCCTGGGAACCGAACAAGCCCGCCGTATACTGCCCCAGATCAATATCTTCCAGAGATTTCGCCTTGTCTTCGCTGGAAACATTGACGTCGGCGCGGTTGACACATCCAACGATATTGCCCACATTATCTCCCGCAATACCGCCTGTATAGTGCGCACCCGTAACTACTCCTAACGCCTCGCTGTCCATCAGCACACCGCTGATCTCATTGTAACCCGTGAGACCCCCTACATAATCGCCGGCCTCTACATCACCGTCAAAGACACAGTTTAGCAGAATACCGCTGTTATCCCCCACGATACCCCCTACTACCATCTGCGTCCCAGTGGGCCTGACCGTTCCCTCTACTTTCAGGTTGGCAATCACTGCCGTTTTCTGCGTGTAATTAAAAAGTCCCACATAGGAAACCGGCTTGCGCACCAGAAACCCGCTGATCGTATGCCCCTGTCCGTCGAAATAACCGCCAAAAGTAGGTATGGAAACAAAACCTTCCCCAGACAAATCAATGTCTGCCGTCAAATACACCTTTTTATTCTGCGACCATGTATCCAGCCAGCAGTCTCTGGAAAAGGCTTTTAATTCCTCCGCATTGCCTATATACACCTCTTCCCATGCTGTTTCCTCATTCTTATAGGACGCTATCGTCTCGTTGGCATCCTCCACGCTGGCGACTTCTTCCTCCCCTTTCTCCACCTGCGCCTCTTCTTCCTCCGCCTGCACAGATACCGCCGGAAAACTGCCCATCAGCACTGCAGCCGCCATCAACAGGGCTGTCCGCCTTTTTCTGCGCAGCCATTCAGCATTTGACCAGACTGTCCTCTTCCTACACATGATCCGCCACCTCCCTGCTCTTATCCTGCTCAGGCGTTTTTTCTTCCACTATGCCTCCTGTCGCAGTTTCCGGCAGCCGCCGGCTTGCCAGCTCCCCGGACACCGCCTCCGTCATCTGCCTGTATTCCTCCTCCGTAAGCGTTGTCACATCTCCGGCCTCCACATAGGCGCTCACATTCCCCCTGACAATGGCACTCATGCTGCCTGTCACGGTTCCCTCAATCCTGCCGCGCACAAGTCCGTCCACCTTCATAAGCCCGGTCACGTTCTTCGTGCGGATCGGCATATTCATAACAAAGGCTGTCTTCTCAATAATCTTATCGCCCACCAGAAGAATCTGCGGCAGAACAAACATGGTCACCATAATGGAGATTGACGTTCCTCTCCCCAGACATTTTCCAATGCCAAAGATGGCCGCATTGGAAGTCAGTTTGCCGATCAGAAAACCCGCCACCACCATCATGGTTCCCGAGGTAATAATTGTCGGAAACGCCTGATTCATGGAATCTATGATGGACTGTCTTCTGCCGTATGTTTTGCGAAGCTCCATATACCGGCCCGCAATGACGATCGCATAGTCAATATTTGCACCCATCTGTATCGAACTGACAATCAGATAGGACATGAAGAAAATATTGTCATGCTGCAGCGCAGGAATCGAAAAGTTAAGCCAGATACATCCCTGAATCACCGCAATCAGAAGCACCGGCATACCCGCCGACTTAAAGGTAAACAGAAGCACCACCAGCACGGCCAGAATAGAAACCACATTATTCACCAGATTATCACGGCCAAACGTCTTTTGCAGGTCATACTGGCTCACCGATTCCCCGCATACCAGCACCCTTTCGTTCGGATAATATTTCTCCGCAATCTCATGCATCCTGTCAAGGAAAGCAAATGTCTCCTCACTCTCTTCGGGAAGTGTCAGAAAGACAAGCATACGGCTGTAGTTCTCACCCTGCAGCTGGTTTTTCGCAAAATTCATGGCATCATACGCCTCGTCCAGCGTATCCTGCAGATCATCCTCCAGCGTGACATACCCTTCCTCTACCTCGTCGTGGACAAACATAAACATGTCTATCAGAGACACTTTATATTCCGGGAGGCCGTTGACCACCTTCGCATAGTCTTCATCATTTACTGCATAGGCCGCATATACCAGTTCCGCCACCTCGTAATCCAGATCAATCAGCTCCGAAAACTGCCTCGGCGTCAGCCTGTCTGTCAGACAGTAATCGTCCAGCGCCTCTATGTTGGCAAGCCCCTGCGTGTAATCCACCTCTGGACATGCCTCCAGCTCTTCCAACAGCTTTGCTTCTTTCTCGTAGTCTCCCGCAGGCACAATCAGCGCAACCATATTGCTGGCGCCAAAATTATCCGTCTGCAGTTCCTCCGTCTTCTGGATGTTGTTCTGAATCGGCGGCGTGATCGTGCTGTCACCAAACACATAAGGACACCTGCCGGAAACCGTGTACGCCCCTATTATGACAAGAACAAAGAGTGGCGCCACGATATGTCTCGTCGCATAATCGAATTTCCCTACAAAGGGAATGTCCGGGATGAAATTCTTATGTCTGGTGCTATCCATCAGCTTGGAAAACAGCATAATAACGCCCGGCATCAGCAAAAACACCGAACCAAGGGCCAGGAAAATGGACTTAATCAGACAGACGGACAGATCCGGCCCCATCTTATACTGCATAAATCCCATCGCAATCAGACCCCCTATGGTGGTCAGGGAACTGCCGCAGATCTCCGGGATCGCTTTACTCAGGGCAACAATAACCGCCTCGCGGGATTCCAGTGCCGCATGTTCCTCCTTATACCTGTTCAGAAGGATAATGGCATAGTCCACCGACAGAGCAAGCTGCAGCACCACCGTCACAGAATTGGAGACAAAGGAGATCGTTCCGAAGATGAAATTTGTCCCCATCTGCAAAACGGCCGCTGCCACGAAAGTAATCAACAAAACGGGCACTTCCGCATATGCCTGTGATGTCAGCAGCAGCACCGTCACTACCACAAACGCTACCAGAACAACGATGACATTCATTTCCTCCGCGATCAGTTCCGCCTCGATATCTCCCAGCGTTGTGGACAGATAATAGTCATACCCGCCAAGCGCCTCCTTCACCCGCTCCAGCGCTTCCAGGCACTGGTCATCCTTCTCGTCATAATCGAAAGTGACATTATAATAGGAAGAACCATTAAAGTAATGTTCTTCCGTATCATCAAAGTCTACCATAAAGATTCCTGGCACAAATTCCAGCTTCCGTCCGATAGACTCCGCCTGTTCATAAGAAACATTTGCCACCATCACATCACAGGTTCCGTATGTAATAAACTCCTGTTCCATCAGATCCAGCCCTTGTTTCGTCTCTGTGGAATCCGGGAGATAATGGGACATGGAGTTCTCTACGTTAACCCAGTTTCTTGATACGGCGGAAAAAATAATCAGAATGCCAAATAACAGAAAAAACAAATTCCGTTTATCTACAATGAATCCGCAGATTTTGAGCATTGCCTGATTGCCGCCCTTTTTTTCCATTTTCTCGTTCTCCATAGAACAACACCTCTTTCTTTCAATGGGAAATATAGCACTTCGACCATTGGTCGTCAATTCCATACATGGCAAGTTTTATACATTCCCTTGAAATTGTACAGAATACGGCGTAAACTATATCTGTATCAAAAGAAAGGTTTTCCTATGAAAAAGAAATCTCGTATCAATTTATCCACAACGCAGACAATCCTGCTCAGCTTTTTGCTGGCAATTCTGGCGGGAAGCGCGCTGCTTGCCCTGCCCGTCAGCTCTGCGGACGGCATAGCCGTACCCTATATAGATGCGCTCTTTACTGCAACCACCTCCATCTGCGTGACAGGGCTTGTGACCGTTCCTACCTTTTCCACATGGAGCCTTTTCGGGCAGATCATCATCCTCTTTCTGATACAGATCGGCGGACTCGGCGTTGTCACAATTATGTCCGGGCTGATGATCAGCCTTCACCGCAGAATCGGCATCAAGGACAGGATGCTGATTCAGGACGCCTTCAATCTGAATACCCTGTCCGGCATGGTAAAGTTCATCCGTAAAGTGATCGCCGGCACGTTTCTGGTGGAGGGTATCGGCGCCCTCCTGTACATGACGGTATTTGTGCCGGAATTTGGCGTCAAAGGCGTGTGGATCTCCCTGTTTAACGCGGTATCTGCATTCTGCAATGCGGGTATGGACGTGATATCGGAAAACAGCCTGTACGCCTATGTCCATAACCCCGTCATCAACATCGTGACCATCCTTCTGATCGTTTTTGGCGGCATCGGATATATTGTCTGGTGGGATATTATGGGCGTCCTCAAAAACATACGGCGGCAAGGGCTGAAATGCTTCGCGAATCTGACCTTTCACAGCAAGATTGCCCTCTCCGTCACAGGAATCCTTATCCTCGCAGGCACTGCGGCCGTTTTTATTTTTGAATATAACAATCCGCTGACTATGTACAGCTTTTCCGTCCCGGAGAAACTACAGGCATCGTTGTTTCAGTCCGTGACCACAAGAACTGCCGGCTTTGCCACTGTACCCCAGGAAAATCTGACAAACGCCTCCGCCCTGACATCCCTGCTCCTGATGTTTATCGGCGGGTCGCCGGTGGGCACAGCGGGCGGCATCAAGACAGTAACCTTCGCCGTGCTGATCACCTCGGCCTTTGCCACAATGAAAACCCGTTCCGAAGCGGAACTCTTTCATCGGACCATTCCAAAACAGGCTGTCAGCAAGGCAGTCGCTGTGGTGAGTATGGCCTTTATTATCCTGTTTACGGCGACCCTCCTTCTGGCAGCAGTCACCGACGCGGACGCTCTTGACATTGTCTACGAAACCGTCAGTGCGGCAGCGACAGTAGGCCTGACCAGAAGCCTCACATCCGAATTAAATATCTGGGGCAGAATCATCATTATTATAACGATGTATCTCGGCAGAGTCGGCCCGATTTCTCTTATGATCGCGCTGAATACAAAGAAGGAAACGAAAAATATCATCAAGAATCCCACCGAAGATATCAGCGTGGGATAAAAAATCATCGCTCGGCAGCGATGATTCAGAAGACAGAAGCAAAAAGGTGCTTCGGAATGGAGAAAACTTATGGGCATTCATCAATCTTATGCAGTATTCGGCCTTGGCAGATATGGATTTGCCGTGGCAAAAGAGCTTGTAAGCAATGGCGCGGAAGTGCTTGCCGTAGATTCGGACGAGGAACTTGTCAATGCCGCCATCACTGAAATTCCCATCTGCAAATGTGCGGATATCACAGAAGCAGAGGTCATCAGGCAGCTCGGCATCGCCAATATCGATGTGGTTATTATCGCTATGGCCAGCAATCTGAAAGCCAGTGTCATGGCCACCATGCTCTGTAAAGAAATCGGCGTCAAAACTGTGATCGCAAAATGTGCCACCGATTTAGACCGAAAAATTCTAAATAAAGTAGGCGCAGACCGGGTTGTATTCCCGGAAAGCGAGTCCGGCATCCGTCTGGCAAAAAATCTCTTAAGCTCCGGGTTTATGGATATCATGGAACTTTCCAAAGATGTCTCTATGGTGGAACTGCCCGTCAGAGCGGACTGGGTGGGAAAAACACTCATGGAATTAAACCTTAGGAAAAAGTATTCCATCAACGTGGTGGCAATCATAGAGGATAAAAACGTCCGCATTGATATTGATCCCGAAATGCCTTTACAGCCGTCCATGAAAATGATCGTGATTGCCAATACAGCAAAACTGGGGAAACTTGCGTAGGGAAACGCCGGCCAAAACGTTTCCCCGGCTTTCTCCTTAAACCGGCGTTTACAGCTTTAACGCCACCTGAATATTGTTGTCCAGACTTTCTAACATCTTTTGGAAATCCTGCCCATCGCTTTTCTTCCCCACAATGCTGCCGTAGTGCGTGGGGATTACTGCCTGCGGCTTTAACCGGGCGATATATTCTGCCGCCTGCTTCCAGTCCATCGTGTAAAATCCCCCGATCGGAACCAGCGCCACATCGCAGCGCACCGTTCTGATATCTTCATTTACATCCGTGTCGCCGGATACATAGCAGCGCATGTCATCCATTTCTACCACATACCCCTGCCACTTCTTTCCCTTCGGATGAAAAGGTTTCAGCTTATTGTAAGCAGGCACCGTCTCTATCACCACGCCGTTTACTTCGTGGATTTCCCCCGGCTGATAAAACAGACAGTTCACCGGCGCAATACCCGATTCCGAAAGCGCCTTCTTTTTCATGGACTCCGGCGTGACAAGGAGCGTGTCATCCTTTTTCAGCTTCGCAATGGATTCCGGCTCAAAATGATCGTAATGTTCGTGGGTAACGAAGATAATGTCCGCGTCATTGGCAGCGGCCGGGATCTGATAGGGGTCGAAGTATAGGGTTTTCGAGCCTTGCATGCGAATGCTGCTCTGGGTGTTTACTGTGATGTGAGTCAGTGTCATTCAGATGTCCTCCTCCCTGGAATCTGGCTTAATCAAAAGTCCGATCTTCGCATAAACATCGGAGTGCCAAAGTTTATTTTATCGCTATTATTACAGAAAATTTCTGATAAGTATAGATACATTTAACGCTTTTAAATCCTCTTTCAGCAAGCATCGCCGTTTCTTCCTCAACGGAGCATTCCCGATCCAGCTTCCTGCGCTCTTTCCACAATTCAATATCGTGTTCCGTCAGACCGCTGTCCGACAACTGGCTCTCCCAATAAGAATCAAACCAATCGTCCATGTCTGACTTTCCGGCACAAAACTGATCGTAGTTTACAAACACCCCTCCCTCCGGCAGTTTGTCGTAAATTCTCTCAAACAGCTTTTTCTTATCCCTGTTTTCCAAATGGTGTATGGACAGCGCCGAAATAATGACATCAAAATCTTGTGCCGGAAACTCTCTGGAATAATCTGCCGCCTGATACAATACGGTATCTATTCCGGCAAACCTTTTTCTGGCAACTTGCAGCATGTCATCCGCAATATCGACAAGCACATATTCGGACGCCGGAAAATACAGATACCAGAAATAGGACAGCAGCCCTGTTCCCGCTCCTAAGTCCAAGATACGCTTCGGTTTATGTATATTTGATACAATAAATTTTGTAGTGTTTTTGTAGTAGTCCTCAAAACACGGAATAAATTTTCTGCGGTTAATGTCGTATTCCTCCGCAATTAAGTTGAATTGGTCTTCTATGCTTCCTAAAGTACCCTGGTTTTTCTGCTCCATTTCCATACTTTTCTTTTTCCTCCATTAAAGCATAAGCTCATCGTCAAACAAATTGGATATAAGCGCTTCTCCCGGTTTTCCGACATCCTCTAAGCTGTCATACAATTTCCGATTCAAAATATATAAAGCCGCCATTGCATGCAGAACATTTTTGAGATTTGCCTTTGTATAATTATACCGGCCCGCCTCGTTCGCTTCCATCCGCCTGTGTTTGATGTCATTGTATGCCTGCCACCAGTCCGATACCGAATCGTCGAACTTTACCATCGGCGTAATATTCTTAATGTCATATGGGTACTTAGTATTCACCCTGTATTTTTTCAAGTTCGGGTATTCCTCAATAAGCACATCCAGTTTATTCCTTATTCCAAACGGAATCTTTCCTTCATGGATCCCGCATAACTGCTCGGCAATAGAATCCATTTCACTGCATGTCGTCAGCAGCAGTTTTGTATATTGACTTGAAAATGTAGTATAATTGTCTTTATCAATTGAAACATAGTCATCTGTTTGTATCAAGTCTCTCTCAAGCAGCCGATATTGTTTCCAGTATACTTTTAAAAACTCATCTCTGTTCATAGTAATCTCCATTCCGCCGCCAAGTCGGCGGCACAAATAGTAATGAAAGTCTTCCAATCCTCCACGTTGCTGATAAAATAATTGTTAAAGAATTGGTACCGATATGACTCCGTTTTCTAATTCCAAACGCTTATGCTGTTGGGCAGGGCTGACTCCCGGTAACAATGAATCTGCTGGTAAGAAGAAATCTGTCAGGATAACACGTGCCATCATTGCCATCGCCCGGATGATTCTTACTGCCATCTACCAGATGCTGTCCACTGGTGAGGTATGGAATCCGACCGATTGATACAAAGTTGATATGCCTGAACCTCTAAAAGAAAAACTTCGGTTTGATTTGTGAACTGCCTTTTGCTATGGTGCTTGCCGCCTGCCTATATGCCAATATCTTTATAGTGACTGATTGTGCCTCCATGTGTGGAATTATATTTCTTTCCAGAGGAAATGTAAAACTTCTTCATGCCATTCCAAGGGGACTTTAAATGAACTTCCTTCAATAGTTCCATAGAAACTTACATCGCCATCACCAATTCTTTTCATGAACTCAATATCATTATTAACCCCAACTGCACTCGCAGTTATTGAAGTGACTCTGCTAAAATCCCCATACTTTATAGCATTTTAAACCATTTGCTCATGTCCAAATCCCTGTTTTTTACTTTCATTGCTGAACTGCTTTACTATTGCATAAAAAGCATCTGGCGATGTTTCCATTTCATAAAAACTTCAAAAAACAAAACTCCTCTGTCCTGAAAATATTGTCCAAATCATCTAAATCTACAAAATATGTAATTTTCTGTTCATCTATATACTTTCTATTCTTATCTACATGCCCTTTCATTTGAACTGGAACCTTATCATCATAACTTCTTTTGTCCTGAGTCCCATTTATGTCTTTATATATCCAAATACACAATTTACGCCAAATAATAATACATTGTAAAAACCCCCAACTTTATAAATTTGGGGGTATCATTCAAATTACTGAAAATTATCTTTTAAGAATGTTCTGCCAGCTTACCTGCTGCACCTAAAATGCCATCGGATATCCTCTGCGCCGCCTGTGGGTTACAAAGATTAACAAAAATATAGTATTCTATGTCCAGCAGGTCATACTCCGCCGGCTCAGTAAATACCACCCTGTCCACGTTCTTTTCTCCTCTTTTCCAGTTTTTCCCTTACTTCTTCAATTGTACTGGTTCTGCCTTCCTGCATTGCTTTATAGCCTTCGCCAATTAATCTATATAACTCCAGTTTTGCAGAATCCGATGTTTCTGTAGTTATTTGCGGTTTGGTTGCTAACATATTAATCACACCCTTTCTAATCAGTTACAGTATAGCATATATCTTTATTCTCAACAACAAATTCAAAATATATCTTACCATCTATATTATATGCTATAAAATACTATACCACTCTTCCAATTGATTATGCAAAAAGGAAATTTTGTCTTAAAAATTTATTTCAATGCCTTTCTCCCGTCAAATAATCCTATGCTTCCTCATCGCTCCTTGTATCAAAAAACCACCCCCTAACCCCGCCAACCACAAAAACCGCCGCCGTAAACATCACATATCTCCCCAATAACCCCATTACAAAACCCATCTTTCCACCTCTCCATTCCCTTATCTCTTCCTACGCCAACAATAAAACACCCGTCCCCCGACAGGCATTTTATTCTTACCGCAGACCGGCAGGAACAACGCTTTTATCCTGTCCGTGTATTCATCCGGCTGCTGTTCCTTGCCGTAGCTGCCGATCACCCGGATGACGTTCTGTCGGAAGGCGCCTACGAAATCCCCTTCGTTTCTTGTGATGCGGTGGATGGCCTCCATGACCGCCCTGTTCAACGCGCCCTCTTCCAGCGTTTCGGAATCGCCGCATTTCTTTACCCCGTTTGTCAGGCGGTTCGAGCATCTCCAGACGATCTTCTTTCTGCCGTTCCTTGCCCAAGTCACCCGGCGGTATTCCTGTCCGCACTTTCCGCAGAGCAAGATGCCTGTAAGGGCATATCCCGATGAATATTTACTCTTCTGGTTCTTCTTCCTTGTGACGGCTGATTTGCACATGGACGAGCGCCGCATGATCTCTTCCTGTACCCGGAAAAACAGTTCTTTCGGTATAATGGCCTCATGGTCGTCCTCCACATAGTATTGGGGGACAATGCCGTTGTTGATGACTTTCTTTTTTGTCATAAAGTCTACGGTATAGGTTTTCTGCAACAGGGCATCGCCCATGTATTTTTCATTGCGCAGCATTTTCATCACTACGGTGGCATGCCATTTTTCTTTTCCTGTTGTGGTGCGGATGCCTTTCTCCTGCAGATGCTCGCTGATCTTGGCGGCGCTGTACCCTTCGAGGTAAAGCCGGAACACCGTCTGCACGATCTCCGCCTCTTCCAGCACGATGACCAGCTCGCCTTTTTCATTTTTGGTGTAGCCCATGAATTTGTTGTGGTTGACGATGACCTGTCCTTTGAGCCGGATTTTATGAAAAAGCTGATTGGCGTCCATGCGATGCCTTCCCCTTTCTGCCCTGTTGGGAAAAATATCCATAAAGTATTAGACTGCTCTTATCAGAAGATCCAGAATGATTTATGCCGCAGTTTACAAGCCATCACAATGGAAAGCATCATTGCAGATTATCACTGGAATACGCAGGATAGGTGAAAATTTAAATAAGGAGTATTCTGTCTGCCCGTCATATTTTTTCTGGTACTCCGTCTGGTCGAGGGCAATGCAGGCATTCCCATTCACGCACTGCTGTATCATCTCTACCGCGATGTTCATCTCTTCCTGAAACTGAATCCGCTCCGCCTCCAGTTCCAATGTGTCATAAAAGCGTTCCTTGACCGCCTCGTAGTCCTCCCGTATGCTTTTTCAAAGTCTCTATTATTTCATCAATAATTGAATGACTTCCTTCATTGGACTCAATAATTAATACACGGCTGATGTTACCACCTCCTCCATTCAGAACATACCAAAGCATAATTACATTTTTATAATCCTGTTTATTTAGCTATTATCAGCCAAACACTTCTGCTACATCCTTTAAATATTCCCGGATCGGCAAATGCTGCGGACAATGTTTTTCGCATTTTCCACAGCCGATGCACTCCGACGCTTTTCCGTGTGTTAATGCCAGATTGTTATAATAGATGGATGATACCATCCCCTTAAAATTTTTATTATCGTTGTATAATGCGAAATAATTCGGAATCGCAATATTCTTCGGGCATTCACTCTCACTGATGCAATATCTGCAGGCTGTACAAGGAATCGCAATCCCGGAACGGATAATATCCGCAGCCTGTTTCAATGCTTTCATTTCTGCTTCGCTCAAAGGTTTAAAATCCTTCATGTAGCTTAAGTTATCCGCAACCTGTTCCATATTGCTCATCCCTGAAAGCACCATCATCACATTTTCATGAGTGGCTGCAAAACGGATCGCCCACGATGCCGTAGAAAGTCCCGGTGTCTCTGCCTTCAGTATCTCGTCTGCTTTCGCCGGGATATTCGCAAGCGCGCCCCCTTTGATCGGTTCCATCACGATCACCGGCTTGCCATGCCGTGTGGCAATCTCATAGCATTCCTTCGCCCGGAGTGCGGCATCGTCCCAATCCAGATAATTCAACTGAAGCTGCACATATTCTGTTTCCGGATGATCCTTCAATATGCGCTCCAGAAGTTCCGGCGAATCATGAAAAGAAAAACCGATGTGACGGATTCTCCCTTCTTCTTTTTTCTGTACCAGAAAATCAAATGCCCCTACTTTCTGGACATTCTCGTAGTTGGTGCCAGCCAGTGCATGGAGCCAGTAATAATCAAAATACTCCACACCGCACCGGTTTAGCTGTTCTTCAAATATCCCCTGCATCTGTTCCGTTTTCTGTACCATGTAAACCGGCATCTTATCCGTAATGGTAAAACGCTCCCTCGGATACCGTTTTACCACGGTTTCCCGGAACGCTTTCTCGCTGCTGCCGCCATGATACGGATATGCCGTGTCAAAGTATGTGCCGCCTGCTTCGAGAAAAGTATCCACCATTTCCTTCATTTTCGGAATATCCACCTCACTGTAATTTCCATTTACCACAGGCAGCCTCATTAATCCAAAACCAAATTTTTTCATTACGTTTCCTCCATTCGTTCCATAAGTTTTATTCAATTACAATTTCTTCCCCAGCTTCCACAATCAAACGGTCTGGCGCTTCAAACTGCTCCGCCAGTTCCCTGTCAAACACAACGCCCTCCTTAGCTGTCACATGGTAGGGAATATTATGCTTTGCCCCAACCAATTCCGCACATTCCGCAGCTTCCTCAAGTCCCATATTATAAATTCCATCACAACAGAAAAAAGCATAATCAATGTTTTTTTCTGCCAGCAGCGGCATCTGCTCTGTGGTTGATGTATCGCCTGTCACATAGACAGACTTTCCATCAGAAAAAGTCAGTATGTAGCCTACGCAATTACTCACATCATGCAGGGAATTATAGCCTGCTTCTACCGCCTCCACTGTCACATAGCCCAGGTCAAATATCTGGTGTTCTCCATTCTGGATTGCCTCGTCCTGCGTGATGATCTCACAGCCTGGATTCCGGTTCTGCACTTTATCAACCATGTTGTGATCATAATGCGGGTGTGTTACCAGAATCAAATCCGCAGAAAGTTCATAATCATCCCCCGCATAAGGATCAACATAAATAACCCTTCCCTCCGCCGTAACAATACGGATGCTTGCCTGTCCCTGATAAAGCAAAACCGCCCGGTCTGCTCCATCCGTTTCCGGCTCATTTTGTGAGGATTCTGTATCATCAGAATCCACGCCCGGCGTTTCCGAGGCTGACGATTCCATCTGCTGTGTTCCTTCCATATGCGAATCTGCACCATTTCCACCCGCACACCCTGTAAATAAAAGTACCGCCAGCATAGCCATGCTTAAAGCAAGTATTCTTTTCATGCCCTTTTTCTCCTTTTCTCCAGCAGTGCTGCCCATTTTCTTCCTGCCACATAAATTACCTGCCATACCGACAGCCATCCTCCAGTGAAGCCCTATATGCAGCGACATAAGTACAAATCCCCAATAGGAGGCGAAAAGATGCACTATCCGCACAAGAGATAAACTGCTGCCCAAACCCGGAAATATATGACGGGACATCATGATTCCACTGACCGGCAAAGCCAGCATAACCGGGATCAAAAGCAGAGCGGATATCGTCTTCAATATGCGTGAAACGGAATAATGCCCCCGAAACAGATTTCTGTACCACGAAAAATTCAGTACATGGTGCAGGATAAAAAGCAGGAACCTTCTCCTTCCTGCCTGTCTACGATTTCAACCGTCACGGATACATTGTCTTCCATTGTCTCAAATACACTTAAATCCGAAGTAATCTTCCCCATACGGATCAGGCCGCCCTGACTGGAATTCTCAGCTTGATTTCTGTGGTATCAGAAGGTTTATGTTCAGATTCCGATATTCCCTCTTCGGCAGTTCTTGTATCGGAAATCTCTGCCGTGCCAGTTACCAGCTCCTGCATATCCTGATTTTCCGGATTACCGCAAGCGGAGAACGTCAAAAACGCCACCAACATAATCAGTATACAAGTGATACATTTCTGCATCCGTCCTCCTTCACTCAATAAATCCACCTTCCCGCAGCCACTCTGACACCGCCTCATTTGCTTTGTCCCTCCGATTCTGCGCCGTTGCACCGGCAATGTCAAAGCCATCCATCATCTCGGCTCCCGTAATATCCTCAATGGTGCTTTCCGTGCCAGACAATCCACTGCCGCCATGTGTACAGAATGGAATTACCGTTTTTTCGGAAAAATCATAGCTTTCCAAAAAATTGTAAACGATCATCGGCATATCGCCCCACCAGTTTGGGTAACCCAAGATCACAGTATCATAGTCATCCATTTTCAGGGCATCCGCTTTCAATACCGGGCGCACTTTTGCATTCTGCTCGGATTTTGCCAGCTCTACGGTTTCCATATGTTCATCCGGATATGATTTCTCCGTTTCAATGCGGAATACATCCCCGCCTGTCAATCCATGGATCATCTGTGCCGCAACCCTTGTATTTTGATTTTCAATTTTACAATTTTCCCTTCCACATAGGCTTCTCCCTCATGGGAAAAATAAGCGATCAATACTTTTTTCATGGCAATACCTCCATCTTTTATTTTCTTACCTGTCTAAAATTTCTTATCCGCCGACTGCGGCAGTTTTTCCTATAAAACTGCCACACTCTGCCGCTACCTGCGAAATCCCCGGTGGCCATATACCCTGCACCCATCCAGCGCTTCCTCCAGAGAGCAGAACTCTTCGTCTGTCAGCTCCACTTTGGACGCATCCAGATTCTCAACAATGCGCTCCTTATTTTTTGAACCCGGTATCGGAACCACATTGGGGTACTTGTGCAGCATCCACGCCAGGGAAATCTGTGCGCTGGTCGCATCTTTCATTTCCGCGTATCTTTTCAGAAGGTTAATAATCGGCTGGTTTCCCGCAATGTTTGCTTTGGAAAGCTGCGGGACCCAATTCCTGACATCATCGTTTTTCTCAAATTGTGTGTCCACTGTGATCTTCCCGGAAAGAAGCCCGCTGGCAATCGGTGAAAACGGAACGAAGCCGATATTGTTCTCCAGACAGTAGGGAATCACACCCTGTTCCGCGTCCCGCTCTACCATGGAATAAATATTTTGGATTGCCGAGAGTGGCGTTACCCTGTTTGCTTTCTGAATGACAGGTACATCCACCTGCGACAGTCCCCAACCACGGATCAGTCCATCCTCCATGAGCCTGCCCATAGCTTCCGCAATCTTCTCCACGGACACGCCGCCCATTCTGTGGAGATAATATATGTCCACCCAGTCCGTCCCAAGCCGCTTTAGCGAGCCTTCCAAATGTCTGCGGACTGCATTGTAAACAGAGCCCCTTCCGATGGCTTCAAAGCCATTTAAAAACAGCTTCGTGGCAATCACCACCTGTTCCCTTACCCCATGCAGCGCTTTTCTCACAATGCGCTCATTATGCCCAATGCCGGAAAGGTTCGGGCTGTAGATTTCTGCGGTATCAAAAAACGTGCATCCCTTCCGGTAAGCATTCCGGATTGCTTCCACGCTGTATTCCTCCGGCGGTATCTGCCCATAGCCGTGTGAAAACGCCATGCATCCCATGCCGACCTCGGATACTTCAATATCCCTTAATAATCTTGTCTTCATGCCGCCCCCTCTATCAATAACCCGCAAATCTCTGGTCCTTGTCAATATCTGTCATCCTCTGCATTTCTTCCTCCGACAATTCAAAATCAAAAATCTCAAAGTTTTCCTGGATATGCGCCTCATTGCTTGAGCCGGGGATTGCGATATTACCCGCCTGCAGATGCCAGCGCAGGATCACCTGTGCAGAAGTCTTGCCGTGCGCTTCGGCTATGCTGCTGATGGTATTATCATTAAAAAGTGTCTGCGTATTTCCTCTTCCGCCCAATGGAAACCAGGATTCCATGACCGTCCCGTACTGGGCAATATGCACCTTCATCCCCATACTCTGATGGTATGGATGCGTTTCGTTCTGGATCAGTGCCGGAACGATTGTCGTCGCATTCACCAGACGGTCAAAGTCCTCCGGCTCATAGTAATTGGACAGCCCGATGGATCTCAGTTTTCCATCTGCAACAGCCTGCTCCATTGCCTGGTATGCCTCCACATCGTTTTCCGGCTGTGAGTGGTGGAGGATCATAAGATCGATATAATCAAGTCCAAGCCTGTCAAGGGATGCATCAATCGCTGCTGCCCCCTCATCGTAATCATCTGTCCACATCTTGGTCGTCACAAAGATTTCTTCCCTGGTTACAAAGCCCTCATCAATCGCCTTTTGTATCCCACGCCCAACACCGACTTCATTCCCATAGATCCGAGCCGTGTCGATCAGGCGGTATCCGTCACGGAGCGCCCAATAGACAGAGTTTTCCGCTTCTTCCTGTGAAAGCCTGAAACAGCCAATACCAAGGATCGGCATTTCATATCCGCTGTTCAAAAGGACGGTACCCTGCTCAAGGTCAAATACCCCGGCTTCATCTGCCGGTTCCTTATCATTTGTTACAACCTCCGTGTCTGCATCATAAGTAAGTTCTGTTTCATCCGCCCCTGTGGTATCTGTTGGTTCTGTATCTGTTTCCGATTCCACACGGTCGGCCTGTCCTGATGTCTGTGGATCACTTTCTGCACCGCATCCGGCTATACTGAACATAAGAATAAGTGCCAAGAAGAAAATACTGATTTTTTTCATCATGAAATCCTCCTAAAATTTTTTTGAATCAACTAAATTACTGCAATCTGCTTTTTGTATGTTTTCCTGACCATGAACACTCCGATTAAAAACCGGAGGATTTCCATGATTGGGAACGCCAGCCACACTAAGACCACGCTGCCCGATAAAGATAACAGCCATGCGGAAAGCAGCAGGAATACCGCCTGTAACACCGCAATGAGAAAGCTGTCCGTCCCACGCCCCAACGCCTGCAGGAAACCGGTAAGTATCTGCGTTGTCGTTGTGAGAAGGAGCGATGCCGCAATGATCCTGAGCGCAGGAATCCCTATTTCAAGAACCGCCTCCGATGCATCAAACATGGCAAGCAGAAGCTGCGGCACTGCCAGAAAGACAAGGGTTCCGAAAAACGCAATAACAAGGTTTACCAGGATACTCTTTTTCAGGGTTTCCATAATCCGTTCTTTGTTCCCCGCCCCGAAATTATAGGCGATGATGGATATGCCTGCCGTACTCATCCCGCCGGCCGGCATAATGACAAAACTCTGGAGCCGGATATAGATCACATAAATTCCAGGGGCTACCGAGGACAATGACAGAAGGATATTATTCATGCCAAATGCAAGGACGGATATAAGGCACTGTGACAGCGCCACGGGAACCCCGACTTTTATGATCTCCGCAATCATGCTTCCATCCGGCAGAAATCCTTTTCTCTCGAAACGGACTTCTTTGTTGAAATGTAAATTCATCCAGAAACCCACTGCCGCCGCTACGGCCTGCGCGATCACAGTAGCATATGCCGCTCCTGCGATTCCCATGGCAGGAAGCCCAAACCATCCAAAGATCATGACAGGGTCAAGCACAATATTTACCACCGCCCCCGCCAGCATGGAAACCATGGTGAGATTCGCCTTTCCAGTCGCCGACAAAAGCCTCTCCATCATGACCTGGTGCAGGGCTGCAAAGGCCAGCACACTGATGATCTCGCTGTAGGAAATACTCATCTCCAGCACTTCTTCAATATCCGTCTGCATACGGTAAAACGGCTCCATGGCAAACAGTCCTATAAATACAAAGGCAATGGATACAAGCCATATCAGCAGCATACCGTTTCCCGCCGCACGGTTTACCCCCTGTTTATCCCCTTCTCCAAGTTTTTTTGACAATACGGAATTAACGCCCACGCCAAGCCCAATCCCAATGCCGACAGCCAGATACTGGACGGGCATACAAAGGGAGATTGCCGTTAATGCAGAATCGCCAAGCCTTGCCACATACATACTGTCCACAAGCCCATACAAAACCTGCACAAGCATGGAGATGATCAGCGGCAGGGACATCTTCCTTAAAAGTTTTCCTATGGGAAGCGTCCCCATCTCATTTTCCGCTGCGGTTTCATCTCCGGCATTTCTGCTTAATTCCGCAGTTACTGTTTTTTCTGCCATATATAGACCTCCTTGACTTTTTTATTTATCTGTGATATTCTTATATTATTCAACTCAAGTTGCTTATCTCTGTACAGTTTATTATATCCGTATCGGGAAGCAAAAACAATGGACGCTTTTTCTGATATAGTGAGTTATGCCACGCTTCCCGCAAAAAGGTTGCACAAATCCCAAGGAGGTAATGAAAATGCTGATCAACGGCACAGAAGATTTGAGGGTACAGAAAACAATAGACGCCATACAGAAAACGTTTGAAGATATGATCTGTGAAATGGATTATGAAAAGATTACGGTCAAAGAACTCTGCGAAAGGGCGCGGATCAATAAAAAAACTTTTTACCGGTATTATTCCGTCCTTGACGACCTGCTCGCCGAGCTGCAGGGGGTAATGATAGAAGAATATCTGGAACGGATCAAAAACTACCGGATACCGGAAGACCTGGATAAGATCAACCGTGAATTTTTTCTCTATTCCGCAGAAAAAGGGTCTGTATACGAAAAAATCACCTGCAGCGGAAATTATGGATATATCCGAAGCAGGATGATCAGCGATGTGATGAATTCCACCTGGAAAAGCTCCGCATGGCTCCAGCTTCTGGAACCACCGAAGCAAAATATCCTGCTGCATTTCATCCAGACCTCCACTGTGGAAATGTATAGCCAGTGGGTAGCGGATGGGAAAAAAATCCCCCTGGAAGAAATGATAAAAATATCAAACCAGCTTCTATGTGCCGGTGTAAACGGCTTCATGGAATACAATGCCCCAATCTGATAAACATTTTGATTTTGCCTTTGGGGGGTTCAAATTTTTAGAAATTTTCCGGCGTTGTGGCAAGCACGCTCTCCTGCCTGTTCCGGGCTGTTTACCCTTGCATACACTGCAATGTTCACTGTTTCCATCTCCCTGTCCTATAAATTTCTACTGCTTAATCCCACAGGAATGCGGCGGAACACAATCCCCCCGCCGCATGGTTTCTGTGATTAAGTCTTACTGCCATAATCCTTCACTTCTTAAAAAGTGTTCTGCCCCTCTTCGCACCTGCCCACCACGGACAGGCTGTACCCCGGCTTTCCCGCTCGGCTCCTTAGACGCGATCTTTTTTACAACCAACAAATGGCTGCAGGAGTGTCTTAGCGCCTCGGTTACGGCTCCTTAAATGGCTAATGTATCTGGACTGCTGGATATGGCTGGCATGGCGCACCGTGATTCCTGCACATGCTCTCGGAAGCCCTGCTCCCGGCATTTGTCAAAGGTCTGTAGAGAGGCTTTCCCGGAAGAGACCATCTGCCCGGAAAATATCCTCTCATAAGGTACTCACACTCAGATGCGTTTTGCACACCCTGAAAGTGAAAAAATTTTTTATATTTCATTTTGGAAAAGTCCATAGTATAATGTCATTAGAATTGATGCAGAATATTACTATAATTGAAATTGGATGTTACGAAAGGAGTTTTTATGCAGACATTGATTAAACCATCTGCCGCCATCCGTCAGAACTATACTGACATCGCAAATCTTTGCAAGGAAACCGGGGAACCTGTTTTCCTGACTAAAAACGGAGAAGGCGATCTGGTTGTCATGGATATCGCCGTATATGACCAGCGGGAAAAACAGTTGGAATTGCGGGAGAAGCTGGTGGAGATTGAAGAACTGAGAAATGCCGGCATCCCGGACATTCCTGCCCGGACAGCATCCGCTAATCTTCGTTCTCTGTTAAAGGAGCATTCCCATGTATAAAGTTGATATTTCCCCTGCCGCCAACGCTGTGCTGGAAGATTACAGTCTCCGCTGTGCCAGCGACAATGGCGTAGAATGCGCGCTCCGGCTTCTGGACGCCTTTGATGAGAAGCTCGGTCATCTCGAAACCACCCCGATGATTGGATGCGCCAGATTAAAATATATTCCTTCCAAATACCGCGTGATTACTTTCTGGCCCCATTTATGGCTTGTATTTCAGGTTAAGGAAGAGGACAAATGCGTAAAAATCGAATATATCATTGACGACAGGCAAAATTATGGCGCCTTCTTAAAATAGCAGGAAGGGGCTGTCGCATTAACGAATAAAAATTCGTGAAGCGACAGCTTCATTTTTGCTGTTTTTACATGTGATTTTAAGAAAAAGCCCCAGATCACTCTGTTATTCTATAAAAAGGGCATACTTTAATAAGCCATTTCCCATGGCTTGAAAGTTTGTTTTGAGATGTTTAAAATTAAGCGCTTCTCATTGGAAACAAATGTGTTCCCGTCCTGCCTTTTTGAATCTTATTATGGAGCTTGTTTATATTCCTTGCCATAGCGAGCAGTATACTTTCCGCAAGCACATTTGGAGTTCCTTTGCTTACATATCTCCGAAACTGCATATCCTGTTTTAAATCCCCAAAAGAACCTTCTGCCTGTATGCTCCGGTTGATTCTGAATGCAATCCCTTCATCAGAAAGTATCCGTTCCAGATCTTCCTGCCTGTATTTCAGAAATGTCCTGGCAACCTGAAGTGTTTTCGTCCTTTCTTCCAACGGTATTTTACAATTATTGCCCTTGATACATTCACCTTTATACGGACATCCGCTACAATCCTCACATTTGTAAATCGTTTTTTCGCTTACATAACCGGTTTTGCTTTTGGAATGCCTGATATGGTCTGCATTCAGCCTTTTCGCATTCCGGCAAATATAGATATCCAATTGCGCATCATATTCCATATTTTCTGTTTTTCCTATGTCATTCCTGTACTTACGTGTTTTTGAAATCCCATAGTTAGCGGGCTTTATATAAGAAAGCTGCCCGTTTGCTTCAACAAACACATAGTTTTCTTCACTTTCATACCCGGCATCCGCAGTTATGTTTTCATATTTAAATTTCAGATGTTCTTCCGCATCTTTTAAAAAAGGAACCAATGTTGTTGTATCTGTTGGCTGTGGGCCTATGGTGAGCCATGTAATATATTCAGAGTCTACTCCATGCCGGAGGTTATATGCCGGTTTTAACTGTCCGTTACCCATGGCATCCTCTTTCATCCTCATAAAAGTGGCATCATGGTCTGTCTTGGAATAACTGTTCCGTCCGCCGCAGATATGTATTTGCTGATTATATTTTTTGAGCCGGCACAGATAGTCTTCGAGGGTTTCAATACTCTTTTGAAGCGGCGTTTTTCTTTTTCCAATGCCATAAACAATCTTTAAACCGTAGAGCTGTTCGCACTCCGCCACAAAATCAGCAAGTTTTATCAAAAGCTTTGTCTGATTTTGGGTTACGGCTTTCTTCCAGACAAAAGTGTATTTGTTTGCGGCCGCTTCGATTTTTGTGCCGTCAATGAAAATCGTTTCACCTGAAATTTCTCCCAAGTCAAAAAGCGCATTGGACATTTCTGCAAGGATCCGCTTAGAACAAGGTGCAGAATGAATGCTCCGGAACCGTGCAGATGTTGCATGGTCAGGAGCAGGCGCGCCTTCTAAAAGAAACATGAAATTGATATCTCTTTTACAGTTAAGCTCCATGGAACGGGACGAATAATCCCCATTCATGTAGGAGTAAAGCACATTCTTCAGAAGTGTTCTTGGGGATACTGCATTTATTCTTTCGTAAGCAGAATATAAGTCAGTCAGATCCATCGCCTCCACAAACTGGCTTAGCAACCACACAGAATCATCTTCTGGAATGATTGTTTCAATATTTAGCGGAAGTTTTAATTGATATCCGCCTTGATTTAGACTATAATTTTTCTGTAAGTTAATGTGTTTGGTCATACATTAATTTTACACCAACTGCCGGATTCTTTCGAGGTCTGGCAGTTATTTTTCGCATAGAAAAAGAGCTGCGCACTAATTACTTAGTGCGACAGCCCCTTACATGTTCATCTGCATTCCTTCCTCTGGTTCTTCACCGGGAATCTCTTCCCGCAACTTTGCTACCTCATCCATCATATCGAAAACCTCTTTGTACGGATGGTAGTTTATTGCGCCGGTTTCATCAACCGATGCCGCAAACTTTCCATTTAAGTTTAAGTTCAAGGCTCCTCCTCTTATGCCGTCGACTTCAAACCCCCTGTTCTCTGCCAGTTCCGCTACTGCCAAAAAGAATGGATTCATCTCTTCTTTCAATCTGGTTTCCACCTCCTTCTCATTCTGAAAATATTCCCAAATCGTCCCCAAAACCGATTTTGGCTCGTGCATGCCTTTGGGCAAGCACTATGCATCTATAAAAACGGGCCAAAAAATAGGGCAAAAACTGGTCGATTTTCGCTCCAATTTTTGCCCGGGGAACACAACATCTTGTGGTTTAGATCCCCCCTAATTCTTCTCTTTTCCACAATACTGCATCATTATTATTACCTCAACGTGTGTCGTTACCGCCTAATGAACACGTTTCGTCCACCACGTCATTCTCACATGAACACAAACTTAATTCTGTGTCCACTTCCACAATTACAATTTTATCAACAACTTCTGCCAGCCTGCTCTCCATCTTATGACACCCTCTTTTCTTCATTTGACTTCTTTGCCTTTTCCTTAAACTGCTCCTTAGCATGTGGCACCGTTCCTGTTTGATTACCTTTTAACACAAAGGTCAGCTTGTAAGGATCGGGTATCCCGTTTTCCTCATATCCTCCAACAATTACCCTGTCGATGATACTCTCAAAAACTACCCTGTCAAATTCATCAAGGACTTGTTCCTTTTCAAGTGTGTCACGAAGTTCTGACATCCGCCTGTTTATATCTTTCTGCGTGCAGATGCTGTCCTCAAGAAGTGCTTTTCTCTCAGACAGCTTATGAAGCTTTCTGGTGAAATCTACCATTTTTTCCTCATACACCTCTTTGGATATTGTACCATCGATCAGCATGTCTGTCATCCGCGATTTTTTTGATTCCAGTGAAGAAATATCCTTATCAATCTGCTGTTTCTTCCGTATATTTTCATCACTGTCAGCCGATTCCGCCACATATGACAATACCACATCCAGCACATCATCAAAATTGCCAGCCAGCAATTCAAAAGCATCAAGAAAAGCTCCCTCCAAAATTGCTTCATCAACAGCTTTACAGTTCGGACAGTTGTCAATGCCGTTCTTAGTGGCATTCATACACTGCCACACTGGTTTTTCATAATCAGACCTGCTGTGTCTTGTCCTGCGTGTAAGTTTATGCCCGCAATAGGCACATTCACACATACTACTGAATGAATATTGGCGTGTATAACGTTCCCTGTTTCCAGTTGTTTCGACTACTTTATTTCGGGAACGCTTCATGCGTATTTCCTCCGCCTTATCCCATATTTCTCTTGAGACAATCGGCTCATGATGATCCCTGAGATAATACTGGTTTTCTTCCCCCATATTTGCAAGCCTGCGTTTGGAAATCGGATCTGTAGTAAATGTCTTTCCAAGAAGAATATCCCCTTTGTATTTTTCATTCTTAATCATCCCCATAACACCATGCGTATGCCAGCTTACTTCTCCTTTTTTATTCTTAATTCCAAGTTCCATTAACCGTTTTGCAATCGTGGTCGTTCCATAACCCTCCAGATACATATCATAAATCATACGGACAATCTCCGCTTCTTCCTCATTGACAGTTATACTCTTGTCCTCGGTATGATAATCATATCCATAACAGCCATTGAAACCGATTAATTCGCCGCGCTTCATTTTCATCTGTAATCCCATCTTGACATTCTGTGAAAGCGACTCTACTTCCTGCTGTGCCAATGAACTCATAATAGTCAATAACAGCTCGCCGTTCATATCAAGTGTATTGATATTTTCCTTCTCGAAAAATATGGCAATATTCCGGTCGCGGAGCATTCTCACATAATTCAGCGTATCTACCGTATTGCGGGCAAACCGTGAAATAGACTTTGTAAGTATCATATCTATTTCTCCATTGTAGCAATGGGCAATCATATCCTGAAACCCACTCCGCTTATCCGTCTTTGTTCCTGTGACCGCTTCATCCGCAAATATTCCTGCATTTACCCAATCTTTATTTGATGCTATCTTTTGTTCATAATACAGTTTCTGTGATTCAAAGCTCCCCAACTGCTCATCATCATCGGTAGATACACGGCAGTATGCCGCCACCCTGATACGGTCAACCCTCAAAGCTCCCGTACTGCCCCTGTTCCTGCCATTCGGAACAATTTTTGTCTTTTGCAATACCTGCACTTCGCTCATACAATTCCTCCAATCTTTTCAATAATCTGCATATTGATTTCTGTCAGTCCTATATGGAAAATGACAGTTGCAAAGGATTTTTCTTTTTGAAACATCCTCTGTATGCTGCCATCATATACTCAAACTTAAATATTAACGAATGTACCGAAAAATTTTATGCTGCATCATCAGTATTTTCCACAATCAAAAATCTGTCCTTTAATTTCCCCTTTGTATATCGAAACTCTGCTTCTGTAATACTCCCTTTGCGGTAAATTTTACAAAGAATTGCTATACACTTTGCATACTCCATTTCCCTTGTCATCCGACTCCTCCTCATTCTAATATTTTCACTATCGACTTCTTTATTGATACATTGAATTTAACAAAATGAACATCTCTGGCAAAAGCGTTGACCCATTTGGCCTCCATTCGTATCCCATGCTGTCATTGCTGACCTTTAGCAACGATTTCTGTTTCAAAATCTGCCTGTGGGCTTCCCCTGCTCGGAATATTCCCACCCTTTCGGAAGTGTCTGCCTGCTCCTCTTTTCTGTAAAAGGTTCTTTGCAGGTCTGTTGGCATGAAGTACAGCTCATGAATCCGTTCTGGCGGATTATTTATCAATGTTCTTTTGCTGCTTCCAAAACCTTCTTCCAATTTTTTCATAATTCGACACAAGATTTATCCACAACATGATATAATTCTTTTGTAACCGCCTTGTCTGCCTGATGGCTTTAAGCGGCTTCGTTTTCATGGATTTATGATACCAATACAGAGAGTAGAAAAACATTGACGGAGACTTGACCATACATTGACATAAAAATTTTTAAGGGAGAAAATGATTTGAGAAACCGACTTACCTTTGCCAATATAATAAGCATACTTCTTGAGAATAAAAAGAAAACCTATCAGCAACATCAGCTTGTCCGCAGCTTATTTTCCGCATACCTGAACGATGAACTTTCAAGCGATGAAATATATGCAGAAGATAACACCATGTACAGCCGCTGGTGTACCGGAGCAAGACCGATACCTATGGAAATCCTGCGCATTTATGAGGATAATAATTTTGAGGTCATGGAAGAAGATTTCCGGTGCAAAATCATTCCGAACCTGATAAATGAATCACAGGCACATTCCCAAATGGAAGAACTGATCAATGACAGCCGCAATATCATCGGCAACAAAACCGCAGATGAAATGCTTGCACTTACTGATAATGCAGCATTTTTTACTGCCGTAGTCCGTTATGCTATTCTGTCAGACCACAAACACAGCGGCTTATTTTCACCTGATTTATCCGATACCATACAAAACAGCTGCCTGCCCTCCATTACGGAAGAATTTGTAGGACGTAAAAATGAACTGAAAGAATGCGGGAAACTTTTGCAGGAACACCCCACACTTTTTATCAGCGGCGTGGCAGGGATCGGGAAAAGTGAATTTGCAAAATATTTTGCGGAAAAAAACCGTAAGAAATATACAAATATCATTTACCTCTATTATGCAGGAGATTTAAAGAAAAGCATTGCAGGCATGGAATTTGACGATGATACCAGTGAAATGACTGAAGAGACGCTTTTTGACAGACACTATAAGACATTGAAAAAGCTGCACCATGACAGCCTTATTATTCTTGATAATTTTAATGTACTCCCAAAGGATGACAGCTTTTTCAGGGAATTTGCACAGAATGATTTTCAGCTATTGATAACCACCAGATGCCGTCCTACGCAGTACCCCATTATGGAATTAAAAGAGCTGGATGCAGATACCGAACTGCCGGAACTGTTTTACCGTCTGTGCCCTTCCGCAACAGAAAATGCACTGGCAACAAAGCAGATCATACAAACCGTACACAGCCATACGCTGACTGTTGTGTTATCTGCGTTATCCTTATCCGCAAGCGGTATGGAAGCGGAAGAACTGCTATATGAATTACAGACCTGCGGACTGAGTATTGCTTCCGGTGAAGCTGTTGAATTATATAAGGATGGAGATTACACTGACGGACTGATGGCAGAGCATTTAAGGAAACTGTTACAGCTTGGGAAACTGTCTGATCCCTGTCTTGATGTCCTGCGTAACCTTTCCCTGCTTTCTGCCTCCGGCGTATTAAAAAATGCTTTTAAGAACTGGATGAAACTGCCATCATTAAATGATGTGAATTATCTTGCCAAATACGGCTTTATCCATGATGACAAAGAAAACCGGAAAATCAGTCTGCACCCACTGATAAGAGAGATTGTTGCACTGGAAACTTTACCGTCCGTATCAAACTGCCATACACTGCTTGACAGTCTGCATTGCATCTGCCTTGTGCATGGACTGGAAGTTAAAAGACCACAGAATATGATCGATTCGCTTATCAGCATTACAGAAAATATTTTAGCAGACATACCAGAGGATTATCTGCTGTTCCTTCAGGATATGTTCCCATACCTTGAAAAATATCTTGTGACGGACTATCTGCCAAAACTTGTAGAACGGATAGAGTATGTAATGAAACAGAATACGCATTCCTACTGCGATAGAGCGTTGCTTCTTGACTATAAGGCAGAACTGTTTCTTACCAAAAACGATTATAAAAACGCCTTGAAGAAACGGTTAAAAGCTGTCAGTGTCTTAGAACCGTACCATACGGAGGATGCAGACCAGCGGACAGCAAATCTGCTCTCAAACCTGTACAACAATCTTTCTAATACATACCTGCTGATGAAAAAGACGAAAGAGGCTGCTGAAATGCTCCATACTGCTTTAACCATCCGGCAGGAATATACACACCTCGGACTGGCAGAATCACATGATATGCTGCAACAGTTGCTGAACCTTACCAATATGCTGATCCTCTCCAAAAATACAGATACGGCAAAACAGGTTCTTTCCACCTATGAGAATCTTGTTTTGGAACATGAAGGAACGCAAACTTTAGATAATGGTGTCTGCCAGATGATGTATGGTGCGATTGCGCTTTCCGAGGGCAATGCTAAAGAAGCTGAACTTCATCTTTTATCTGCGGAGAATATTATTTCGGAAGTCATGGGAACCGATAACGATTATGCTAAAACTGTTTATTTGTACCTGAACAACCTGTATTCCCGATGGCAGAAACCGGAACAGGCTTTGGCGTATAAAAATAAATAGAAAGTTAGCAAAAGTTAAAAAGGAGGCTACTAAATCTCCAAAATTACAGAAAGCAATGTCAAGAACCACAAAATATCAGGTTTTTGACATTGCTTCTGCTGTTACAGACTGCAAATTTGTTATTTCGTGAAAGTTAGCGAAAGTTAAACAGAATAAAATTTTTGATTTTTGCTACGCGGCTTATCAGGTATTGTCATTGCAATTTTCCCTTCATCCAATAATGGATTCAGGTAATCGCTTCTGAATGTGGTTCTGTGTTTTATACCAAGAAACTTCATCATTTCATCTCTGTCTCTTGGTTCTTTGCAATATTCAAGCAGCGCATTGATCCTTTCTTCCTTTTGAGCGGTTTTTTGAGCGGTCGTTTCTTCTTTTTGAGCGGTTTTTTGAGCGGTACCGCTCAATTTTTGAGTACCATACCGATAAAACACAACAACAAAACCATCATCCGGTGTTTCAAATTCCACCCTGCATCCTGCTTTATCACAAGCATCCTTAATACGTTTTAATCCTGTTGCAAAGCTTTCCATATCTTTAGAATAATATAATGTACGGGCAATTAGAGGATTTCTTCGAATTGGTCGTTGATTTCCCACCACATAACTCTCCGGTGTTTTATTTGCTGGAAAAGCGCCGGGATTATAGATTTCAATTCTATTTTTAAAAATAGTAATTTCATTGCTCTGTCCACTATCGAACATTCTATGTCCAAAAGAATTTGTAATTGCCTCCCTGATCGCATCCAAGGGAATTTCTGGTATTTCCTTCCTCGTCAAATTTCCAAACTCGACGCGCCAATCCATAGCATCAATAATATACTGTTCCGCTTTTTTCTTTAATTCCATAACAGAACCGCTGTACCTTCGTATGTCGGTAAATGTCAAACGTTCATCAGATGCAAATTTCGCAATCTGCAATTCATTGACAATACCACAATCACAAAAAAGAGCAGCACCTGCATTTAAAAGATAGTTTCCCTCTATCAACTCCAATTTATCCAAAACAGTTTTTACATCCGTCTCCTCAAAATCAATTCGCCCAGCATCTTTTGCTTTTCTCAGATACTCCGCAAAAGCATCTTCATTTACATCGTCAATTGTATACTTAGATACTCTCTTCTCCCATGAATAGTCAACATTATCACGCTTACGTATCATAGAATCATAAGCATCCTGATCCATAACAAGATCTTCGTCCGCTACTCTTATCCTTGGAACATTGTAGGCAAGATACGGGCATCTACTGCCTTCAAAGCGTACCAGAATAGTCTCTCTGTCACCAAATTGTTGTATCTTTATTTCCGGATAAATAGCAGGCTTAATATGATTTCCGATTGCCTGACTTACTTTCCGCAGAGATTCATCATTAATTTCCTGCCCGATTACTGTCCCATCATTTTTCACACCAAAATACAATTCACCCTTCTGGTGCTTGTTCAAAATAGCAGCAATAGAAAACATCGCTTCCTTTAGCTCGCCAATACTCTTTTTATATTCAATTTGCTCGGTTTCAGAACCAATATTTACTAATGCCACTATCATCACCCTTTATCCATTGATATTTGATATTGTACCTAATTTATCTGCGAATATCAATGGAATTCTGCTCCTTGACATCGATATTCTTCTTGCAAAACAGCCATTTTAAACCATTCTGCATTTTTTACATTCTGATACACCACCCAAGTGCCCAAAAAATCCATTGATTTTAGTTGGTACTAAATCACAAATCACCATATCATTTCTTTCATGCCATGTATATCCGTTTTCTTTTCGCCACTGTTTTACATCCTTTGAAGTCCAGCTACTTTTTCCTTCATACTTTTCCCCACTCCATTTCTCTGCACATTTTACATCACACTTCCAGAAGTTTTCTCTCCTAATTTCGTTCATATTTTCTATACTAACTGTTACTTTTGCACATACACTAAAATCCGGTATTCCTTCTTTATATAATATGCCGTCTAATTCAAATACATGTAAAATAGCATTTACGCTTTTGTCTGCAGGTATATACCAAGACTCTCCTCTGTCACCTGTCCACATTCCTCTAATAGCATTTTCTTTAGGAGTCCTTTTAATTCTTTCCTCAAGTGTACTGTTGTACTTTCCGTTAAATCCTCTATTACGTTCCTTTGTTTCTTTGCTCTTCATTGCAGTGTCCTTTCCGTCCGAGCGGTACGGAGAGACACAAAAGAGCCTGCGGTTGAAGATGACCACAGGCTCCGATAGCCGAAAAATGGCGCACGAAACTACGGTGGGAGCATCTTCGTTCCAAACACAGCCGTCATCGCTGCATTCCGAACTCTTATGCATCCCTCCGTCCTTATAGCGCTATTCGGACTAAGAGATTTGATTTAGATAATTCCCCCGAAGGAGATGGGTAGGCTGATTGGTTAATCTGTCACCGCCCATCGAATGGTGACCTTACTTTTTCTTGCTTGGTCTGGTATGTGCTAGGGTGCCGCCTGCAACAGACTTAGAATTGTAGCTGTAGCGATTGTCTTTAAGAATCTGACTCGCTTTGGTAGCAACAGCCTTTGAGGTCTGCTTTTTGTTAGTTACCATTCCGCTCACCTCCTCAATCGTTGGTACTTTTGATTATAATCAGAACGATAGAGGCAAAAAACGAATGGAAAAAGAACATCACCAGAAAATTTTCGGAATGAAAAATCCTGGATTTCTGCGTAACGCAGAAGTCCCAGAAACGCTGATGATATGCGATACTACCCTCCAGATAATTCAATTACGATAAGAGATACGACGAACGTCTGACTCGGCTTTGAAAAATCAAATGTGAACACGAAAAATTTCAATTTTATATTGAAATACACAAAGTTTTATGCCATAATAATATATTGACGATGTCAGAAGCTCAAACTAGGAGGGCGCAGATGGAATATAATTACAATAAGCTCTGGAAACTGTTGATAGATAAAAATATGATGAAAAAAGATCTAATGAAAAAAACAGGTATTACTTCATCCACTATTGCAAAGATGGGAAAGAACAAGGCAGTGAGTATGGATGTCCTTGGGAAAATATGCATAGTCCTGGATTGCAATATAGGTGATATCGTTGATGTGGTTAAAAAAGAGTGATTTTAGGTAACTACAAATGCGGAGGAAGGTGGTAATCAAATGGAGCATCTTTGTATTGGTTCATATGTAAGAATTATGACATCGTGTGCTATTCCTGCGGAGCGCAAGTTCGATTCCTTCTGCGAGAAAATAATGCTGTCTCTATGTCCAACCGATGTTACAGCTTTTTCTTATATTTCAGCAGATGGAAGTAATGTTACATATACATATACGAACTTCAATAAAATTCACTCTGCAAGTCAGAATTTGCCCACCGAAGTCATGCAAATGGCTCTTACAAAGGATGCTCGTGCCATTGAACGGTATTTTATAAGCGCAATCATTCCTGCTATGGAGGAGTCACGGAAGAAAAATGCCGTGCTTGCCCTTAAAAACATCATTCTGAAAGATAATCTCATCGCTGATACCACACAGCTTGGCACCATTAGCAGCCTTACAAAGAATGATCTCAAAAACAAGAATGAGTTTGTCTTGTCCGAATTTTTAACGGATACATTTATCTACGCCGTTGCCAAAACTGACAATACGACTGAGGCTGCTTTTACAAAATCAATCAAGAAGGATTTTTATGCCATCTACAATCAGATGGTCGACACGATTAAACTATACGAGGTTACAAAGCCGAAATCCGTAGCTACGATTCCGCTGACCAGCAAAGGCAAATTTGATAAGGTTTTCACGCCCATCTCGAGCGAGAGACTATCCATCTCTGCAAGCCATGATCTTCAAATATTCTGTCTCAAGTTTGATGATTTCGATTTCGACTATCATGGTCTCTGGAAACACCTCCGAAATAACATCGGATATTATGTTTATTCGAGAGCGCAGATAAAGCAGTACATGGATGATGACGAGATTTCCGCCCTTGCCTATGATGCCATCGCACATATCAAAGAAATGATTGCCAATGGTAAAATACTGTCCGGGAATGAACTCGGAGAGCTTCTGCTTTACATCTTTTTGGAGCAGGTTCTCAATGCTCCAAAATTGATGAGCAAGGTTGAATTCGGTAATCATGGTGGTATTTTTACAAGCGAGAGTGCTGGCATACATCTCCTGACTGCTGATGCCACTGTTCCATTCAATCAGGTGGTATTAGGCACATCCATGATAAATGGTGACCTGCAAACGGTTATTGACTTAGCCTTTGCAGATGCACAAAAGTTAAAATACAGGAAAAAAGACGAGAGACGATTTGTTGAGTCAAACATTTTTGCAGCATCTTTCCCTGAAAAAATATACGAGCAGCTTGAGTCTATTATTTTGCCCGATGAGACTTCCGGAAAAAAACCTGCTACGGCATTCGGTATGTTCCTTGGATACACATTAAACGGTGTATCCGCAGATGGAAAATCTATTGATGTTTATCAGACTGATGTGCTTGATAAGCTGAAAGCAGATATCTTAAATCAGGTTTCGTTTATCGAATCCAAAATCACACAATATGGACTTGACGGATACTCGCTGTACATATATCTGCTCCCGTTTGCCAATGCAGATGAGGATAAGAAAAATATTATAGACAAGCTACTGCAATCTGGAGGAGGTATGCCATGAGCAATTTCAGAGATGTCACCTTCGGAGAACACCTGTTTTCCAAAATAGATAACAATGCATATTTACAGAAACTTTACCACAACATTCTCATCAACTATTCGAAGAAATTGTTTAATTTGGATGAGATGGAGAAAGTGCCTGTGGATATCGGACACGCCCTTACTTTTGCAGATGTCCTGTCAAAGTCCTGCGGCACAAATCTGTCCGATATACATAAAACACGTGCGCAGGAAATGGTCGCACTGCTGTATGATATGTATCCGCAAAACGAGCAGATTAAATACTATCTTGGCTCCGTTCTTGCAAACACTGGCAATTTTCTTGGTATGAAGCGTCTGACACCGGAATTCGAGAATGCCTCTTTGCTTGAGAAGATGTTCATGCACTTTAATATGGACTATCTTTCGGTGCCTTCTGAAGAGGGGTCCTGTTTCTTTCCGGCACAGAAGGAAATATACGACAGCCTGTCCAGATCTTATTTCAGCTACTCTGCGCCAACATCAATGGGTAAATCTTTCATGATGCGCACTTTTATTAAGCAACAGATCATGAATGGAACAAAGAAGAATTTTGCCTTGCTTATTCCAACAAAGGCACTCATTAACGAAGTTACAAGTGAGTTGATTGAAAGCCTTACCACGCTTTTGAAAGAGACAGATTACCGCATTGTAACTTCATCCGGCTCAATGGCACTTGAGACAAAGCATAACTATATTTTCGTTTTGACACCAGAGCGGATGCTGTATATATTGATTGATGATCCAGACCTTAAAATCGACTACCTCTTTGTAGATGAGGCACATAAAATATCCTCCGGCGATAAGCGGAGTGCATTTTATTACAAAGTTATCAACAAGTTAGAAGAACGGCACAGCGATACTCATATCATATTTGCTTCGCCGAACATTCCGAATCCAAGAGTCTATCTTGATACGCTGTCAAAGGGAGAATGGATCATAGATGAGGAGCCCATTGTGGCGTGTAGATATGCTCCTGTCAGTCAACTAAAATATATCATTGATCTATGGGAACGCAATATCCGTATCTTCGACTCATACTCGAAGAAATTTATACTGTTGCATGAAATGAACCGCCAACACTCTTTGAGCGAGGTAATCGCTCGAATCGGCGACAGACGGCATAACATTGTGTATTGCAAGTCCAAGAATGACGCTATTCAGTATGCAAGGGATTATGCGAACACACAAGATGTTATCGGAGACAAAAAACTCGAGGCATTTGCAGAAGCAATTCGTAGCGATGTCCACAAGGAATATTATCTAGCCGAACTGGTAGAAAGAGGTGTGGCGTACCACATTGGCTATCTTCCGGCGAATATCAGGATGCAGCTTGAGGACTATTACCGAGAAGGTCTTATCAAGACGATGTTCTGCACAAGCACCCTTCTTGAAGGCGTAAATCTGCCAGCGGAAAACCTATTCATTACAAGCTACAAGAAAGGTCTGAGCAATTTTTCGGAGGTAGATTTCAAAAACCTTGTAGGGCGTGTCGGTCGGGCAAAGTACAATCTGTATGGCAATGTCTTTATTGTTCGACTTCAGAAACAAGAACGCGAGGAAGATCTGCAGAAATTTGAGAATCTCCTGAAGGATGATGTGCCGCTGCAGAAGCTCTCCATAGAGGCGGAGCTAAACTCAAATCAGAAAAAACTCATTGTAGACACGCTTCTTTCCGGTAGTGTTGAAATACACAAGTCCAAGAAGAACCAAAGCGAGGATAACTACGAGTTGATGAGAAAAACGATGTTGATTCTTGTTGGTGACATAGTGGACGGTAGAAGCAGCTGCATCAGGCGGGAGTTTGCCCCATATCTGACGACTAAGACTGAAATGAAAATTCGTGAGCAATTTTCTGTGGCAGGCAAAAAGCCAGATGACGACATCAATGTTTCATATGACCAGATACAGGGCATCGAAAAGCTCATCCGTGACGGTCTTTCATACCCAAAAATCGAAGACCCCAAGCGAGGGGCAGATTATAACGAGACGCTTTTCTTCCTCAACAAACTGGCAGTCGCTTTCAAATGGCGTATTTACGAGAACCGTACCCTCGGAGCCGGGGAAGGTCAAAAATATACAAAACTGACATGGTACACTGTTCTGCTGATCCAATGGATGCAGGGACACGGTCTTAGCTATATCATCGGTCGAAGCATTGATGACTATGATAAGAAAAAGCGAGAGGTTAAAGTTGACTACAATAAATGGGAGACTTTTGACGGCTCACAAAAGCATAAGAATATCATCATTGCCGACACCTTGGAGGCAATTGAGGACGTACTGTTGTTCCAGCTGTCAAACTACTTTCTGAAATTCTCAGAGGCATATAAACGACAGCATCCCGATGAGCCGTTCACGAATGACTGGTATGAATTTGTAGAGTATGGGACAACAAACCGGCTACGAATCATTCTGCAGCGTAGCGGTTTCAAGAGAGATTCGACCGAGTACATACGGCGAAATGCCGATAAATATGTAAGAGGAACGCCAGACAATCCTAAACTGTTGAAATGGGCATTGCTTGAATGTCCAAATGAGCTTGTCAGAAGAGATACACAAGAGATTCAATACAATGTCCCGGAACTGTTTATAGATGAAGGAGAAAAAAGAGATGACAAACTTTTATGAAACCGTGCTGACGGTATTAAAAACAGATGAGCGATTTGTAGCCGAAGACGGCACCTTTCTGCGTAATGCGGTTTATGAGGCTGCAATGAAGATGGACGATAGACTTATCCGTCTACTTCTTGCGAACGAAGAAACAAGTTCACGTTTCTTTGTGGATGTAGACGGCGTGAAAGTCTTTGACAAGGTAGGCTTTGCCTGGGTAATCAATAACCGTCAATTTCTGCCGGACAGCTATACCCGTTTCAAGAATAAGATTGGACTTGCAGACGAGAACGGTGATTTGATTTCCACCTCCGGCAAGGTTGAGCTTGTCTTTCCGTACAAAGATTGTGTTCTTGAAGGTGGGCAAACTTTGGAGGAGCAAAAGAGACAAGAAGTTTTTTATAATCAATCGCTTGCTCCTGATGAGGTGGATAGGCTTCTTTTTCCAAAGATTTTTTGTAATGCGACAAGGTATTCTACAGATGGAGAAACGGCAGCAGAAGAATTTTTACCAACAGATAATATGGTTATAAAAGGGAATAATTTGCTCTCTCTCGCTACTTTGATACGCAATTACGAGGGACAGGTGAAGTGTATCTATATTGATCCGCCTTACAATACTGGCAAGAAGAACAGCTTTGGATATAATGATTGTTTCAATCATTCTACATGGCTTTCTTTTATGAAAACAAGATTGGAATATGCAAGAAGACTGCTCTCCCTCGATGGATGTATTCTTATTCAAACAGATGACAAGGAACAAGCCTATCTAAAAGTTCTGTGCGATGAGATATTTGGTGCTGAACAATATGAAACAACATTTTTTGTTCAAGTTCGATTTACAAATAAAACATTAGCAGAAGATAGCACATTGCACAAAGTAATGGAAACGGTTCATGTATACTCAAAAAAACATGAGGCATTTCGTATCAATAAAATCAAGGAACAATATTCCCTTGATAAGTTCTGTTGGGAAATACGAGAGCTTGGAGAACCGAAGACGATTGAAGTCGGAGGAAAAACGGTTGATATTTTCACAAATGGAAAATACGAAATTATAAAGGTCGAGCCTCACATTGATGGATTAAAAGAAACTTGGGCAACAGGCAGTCTGATTCGTCAAGGAGGTACTGCTGCTGAGTTTCTTGCAAAATACCTTATTGACAGAAAAAAAGAGGACGGGCTGAAAGTCTTATATAAGGTTTATAATATGGGCGAAGATGGACTCGGTTTCAGATATATCTTAGGACCTCAAAAAGAGAGTGCATTCCGAGGCAAATTTTATAGTGGTGTACCCCTCGGAATCAAAAATGAGGTTCGAACAGGTGTCTACGATAAAGAAAAACCCGTTCCCAATCTGATATACAACTATTTGTCGTCTGAAGGCGATTTTGGAAATTGCCGTAATGAAGGCGGCGTAGACATCGAAGGAGGTAAAAAGCCAGAACAACTTATAAAATTTTTCTTGGACTATTTTAGTGACGAGGAGGATCTTGTTTTAGATTTTTTTGGCGGCTCTGGGACAACGGCGGCTGTTGCACATAAAATGAATCGGAGATATATTACTTGTGAACAGATGGACAACCAAATTGATATGATATTGTCGCGCCTAAGTGTTATCCAGCACCCTAGGTGCTCCAGATCTTTCTTATATTCGTCAAATTAAATGAAGGTACTGGCTCATATATTCTGATGTATTTTACAGCAGAGTGTTTGAACCAG
>CAJTEY010000004.1 GCA_910575775.1 Lachnospiraceae bacterium
TTTTAATAAGCTTACAGATGCTGTTTTTCTTGAACATATGGATACCTCGCAATCAATAAGATAATTAATTGCGGGGCAACATTTTTCGGCGTACCTGTCAAGTGTTTTTATTAAATTTTTTGAATTTTTTTCTGCTGTGTAAGAAGGAGTAACTATGGCTTAAGTTGACGACATTGAAGCCCCCTGACCCCCTTTGTTACAAAAATAAGCCCGCTCCAATGCTGCACTATTTTTCAAAATCCACTACATACGACTCACGAAAGGAGACATCTATGCTAAACAGAACACGCAAACATTCCCTGATCCTGTACCTGAACGATGATGAAAAATATATCCTCGACACAAAATATAAACTGTCCGGTATGCGCAGCCGCATGGCTTTCCTCCGGCACCTCATTATTTACGGATATGTCTATGATGTGGATTATAAGGAACTGCATGAGTACAACACGAATCTGTCCCGCATCGGGAACAGCTTAAACCAGATCGCCAGACGTATGAACGCCACAGGACACATTTACGATGAGGATGTAAAAGAGGTAAAGGAGATGATGAAACAGGTATGGCATACACAAAAATCCATGCTGTCAAAGCAACCGTGCATAAGGCAATAGCCTACATCTGCAACCCGGATAAAACCGATGGCAGCCTGTTAATTTCCTCCTATGGGTGCAGCCCGGAGACTGCCCATTTCGACTTTAAGTTTGCACTGTCAAAGACTTCACAGAATGACGAAAACAAGGCGTACCATCTGATCCAGTCCTTCCTCCCCGGCGAGGTCGATTTTGATACGGCGCACCAGATCGGCATGGAGCTTGCCGATAAAGTTTTAGAGGGGAAGTATTCCTATGTGGTCAGTACGCATATAGACAGGGATCACATTCATAACCACATCATCTTCTGCGCTGCCGACAACATCGACCACCACAAATACAATGACTGCAAAAGAAGTTATTACCGTATCCGTCACTTAAGCGATGAACTGTGCAGGGAGTACCATTTATCCGTCATCGTGCCGGACGGACAGCGCGGAAAAAAGTACAACGAATGGTCTGCAGACAAACACGGCGATTCCCGCAAATCAGAACTGCGCAGGGATATCAATGCCGCCATCAGATCCGCCGATACTTATGATGAGTTCCTGCATCTTCTGCGGGCAAAAGGCTACGTTGTGAAAGGGGAAACCCTTGACGGAAAATCTCCAAAATACATTTCCTTCCTGCCTCCGGGCAGGGAGCGTTTTGTGCGCGGCAGCGTTAAGTCCCTTGGGGCAGAATACACGAAGGAGCGCATCGCTGAGCGGATTTCTGAAAATGTGCAGAACCGTGGAAAAGCCCTGACAGTCGGTTCTACAGGGAAACGCCTGATCGACACTTCACAGGAAAAGTTTCAGAAAAGTGCTGGTTTAAAACGCTGGGCTGAGATCGAAAACCTCAAAACAGCCGCCAGCGCATACAGTAAAGTAAACTCTATCGCTGACCTGGAAAAGAAAATCGCAGAATGTTCCGCCTCTGCCAAAAGTAACCGTGAGAAACTTACTATCCTTGAGCGCCGAATGAAAAGCATGGCAGAAATCATAAAATACGCGCAGCAATATCAGGAGAACCGTCCTTATCAGATCCGCTACCGCAAAGCCAAAAATCCCGACGATTATTTTCAAAAACATGAGACGGAACTGATTTTGTATGACGGTGCAAAAGAAATGCTGCGCAGGGCAAAGATCGATCACCGTACTCTTGATATAAACAAACTACGCGCAGAGTTTTCGCAGATGGAACAGAAGAAAAAAGAACTGCGGCAGGCTTATCAGACTGCAGAAAAAGACGGCAGACGCTTGGAGCGTGAACTGGATAAACTGGAACAGTATCTGAGCACTGAACCGAACACTATTTCCGTGCAGAAAAACACGAAAGAGCCGACACTCTGAGCGGCATCCACTGTCATAAATTTTTTATTGAGTATCTTTTGAAAAATGGTATACTATAGTTAACAGCAGGCGTTTTATGCTGTGAATACAAACAAAGGATCAGGCATGAGCAATAAGGCAAAAATACGAGAAGAGGCAAAAAAACTGAATCCCATCGACGACCTGATGTTCCGCACGATGGCAGAAGATAAAGCGTTCTGCGAAGAAATCCTGCGGGTGATCCTGTCAGATCCGGCGCTTACGGTACTGGAATCCACGCCCCAATATGCCGGGACTAATCCGCAGGGACGCTCCGTGATCCTTGACGCCAAATGTGTCCTTGGGGACGGACGGAAAACGGACATCGAAGTGCAAAAGGCGAATGACACCGATCATCAGCGCCGTGTCCGCTACAATGGCGCGATCCTTACAACCAACCTCACCGATCCAGGCGAGAAGTTTGAGAACATTCCCGATGTCTGCGTTGTATTCATCTCCCGCTTTGACATCTTTGATGGAAATCATTCTTTATATCATGTGGATCGGATTATAAGGGAAACCGGAAAAGTTGTCGATAACGGATTTGAAGAGGTTTACGTCAATGCAAAAGTAAAGGACGGCTCCGAAGTATCCGAGCTGATGGAAGTATTTGTTGACGATGCTGCATACAACAGCAAATTTCCCGTTACCTCCGGCAGTAAGCGCCGGTATAAAACGACAGAGGAGGGACAGCAGGTTATGTGTGAAATTATGGAAAGAATTGCAAAAGAAGAACGTAACGAGGGCAGACTTGAAGGCAGACTTGAAGGCAGACTTGAGGGCGAAACTCGTATCAATACCCTCAACTCTATTTTGATTAATCTGAACAGATTTGATGACTTAAAACGCGCTGCTACGGACAAAGACTTTCAAATGCAGCTTATGATTGAACTTCTGCCGGAAGATATGTAACATAGTAAAATCCGATGTATTCCATCTTGGGAACATCGGATTTTTTATTCATATATTGTATTTCATTTTTTCCTCATCCGTCAGAACCACCTCAATGATATCCCCCGGCTGCAGGTTACACATAACACAGATTTTATTTAATGTTTCCAGTGTTATACTCTTCCCTGCCTTGATATTGGTTATGGTCTGCCTTGGCAGTAAATTTTCCCTCTGAATTCTGGTCTGATTGAAACCATTATTACTCAATTCCTTAAACACATCTATTTTATATCTTATCATACTTATATCCATTCCTTTCGCTTCGCTCAGGCACAAAACGTTATGAAAATGGTTGCCCAAGCTTATTTATCCTTTATAATTCTTCTTGTAGGGAACTCGGTATACTACAAATCACGGGGAGGTGAGTGGGCTGTCCGGCTTGCCGGATGACCGTATACTTATATGTGTAGTCCGCCTTTTCAAGCACAAATAAGTGTGACTTTGAGCACGTAATCTTATCTTTGTATAAACAATCTCGTTTATGGCTCAGGCGTTCAGTCAATGCCGTCCCTCCCTATAATCTTTAGCGAACCTTCTGGTTCTGAAAGGAGTCCCTATGGCTTTAAAAATCGTGTACAAAATCTGCTGTGGCATTGATGTCCACAAGACTTTTGTAGTGGCCTGTATCGCCTCCACCAATAATAAAGGCGTCACCACTTATGAGAGCCACCGTTTTTCAACCTACACGAAGGGTCTGAAAGATTTGTTACAATGGCTTCTCGCACACAATTGCAAGGATGTCTGTATGGAATCTACCGATAAATACTGGATCCCTGTTTACAACATCTTAGAAGATGATTGTTCGATCGTCCTTGCTCATCCTAAATATGTTAAGGCTATCCGTGGAAAGAAAACTGACAGGAAAGATGCCAAATGGATTGCTGACCTGTTCAAGCATGATCTTGTTGCCGGAAGCTTTATGCCGCCCGCTGACATCCACCAGCTTCGTGACCTTATGCGCTACCGTTTCAAACTGACCTGCTTTAGATCAAGTGAAAAGAATCGTTTGCAGAACTGTCTCACGGTTTCCAATATCCAGTTGGGAAACGTTGTTTCGGACACCTTCGGCAAATCTGCTCAGGCAATACTGGATAAGATTTTAGAAAACCCTGAAGATACTTCCTTTGACCTTGAACCACTTGTTTTCAAAAGTCTGAAAAAGAAGCTCCCTGAACTGCGTGACGCCATTGACGGCTATATCACACCAGAACAGGCCGGTAAACTCAAAGTGATCAAAGGCCACTTCGAAGACCTTGAATCCCGGAAAGCAGAGCTTGAAGAACTCATTCTTGCGCTCGCCGCTCCCTATCAGCAGGAACTTGCCATTCTTCAAACCGCTCCTGGTATCAGCAGTGTTTTCACTGCCATCGGAATCATTTCCGAAATCGGTACCAACATGGAGGCTTTTCCTTCGGCGAAACACCTTTGCTCATGGGCTGGGCTTACCCCGTCCAACAATGAAAGTGCAGGGAAGAAAAAATCTGTCCGGGTCTCCAAAGCCGGATGCTGCATCAAGCCGCTGCTTGTGCAGTGTGCCAATGCTGTTGTTACCAGCAAAAAGCATCCTGAGATTCGCAACCGCTATCTCCGTCTCAAAAAGCGTCGCGGTCACAAGAAGTCAGTCATTGCCATAGCAAGAATGCTTCTGACCGCATTATACCATATGCTGAAGAACGGAGAAAACTATAATGCGGAACTTTATCGAAAATCCGCCCTGCCTCCGGCAGACCGTGAGATCACGGTAGAGCAGGCAATCATCATAGCAAGAAATCAAGGCTATAAGATTAAGTCAGAACTGCATAACCTTAACATTTTCAATATTCAAGTTTTAAAGCAGCCACCGCATGATGGCTTGTTTGTCGTGTGCTTAAAGTAACGGATACTCTCTACTTTTCATTTTCAATCTTTCCTCCATTTACAAAGTAACATCTGGCAGAATGGTTGTCAATATGTTTATACCAATATTAGTATATTTTGTATTGACATTATACTATTAGTAGTATATACTATTATTAGTGTATAAAGGATTAAGGGGAACATGCAACATGTTTACTACAGAAGAGCTTAAAAATATTGACTGTACTTACTTTCATATCATAAGCGCTGGCTGCTACTGCGTCACACTGCAGTCCAGAAACACAAACCACTACTGGCACATCATACATCAGCAGTACCCGTCCTTTACCACATGCAAAATCCAGCATAAGCACAAGCAGTCCAGCCCCTTCCACGAACAGGGAACCGCCCCTACTCTCGGACAGGCTATAGATAAGATTAAGGCACACGACTTTTACCATCTTCATGTAAGAACTAAGAAAAAAGTCTGCAAAGGCACAGACCAGAAAGGGAGGAAATCAGCATGACAGAAAAAAACAGAAAGATGACCGTCTATAAGACAACAGGAGCCGGCTATCGACACATTCCACAGATCAAGATGCAGGGGGACTGGCTTCTGAAAGCGGGTTTCTCTATAGGCGACCATATTCAGATTAAATGCAAGCAAAACAAGCTCGTGATTACGAAAAGAGGTGCTGAACACGCCGGATAAATTTCGTAGACATTTTGCGCTTTTCATGAAGTAAATCCACCGAATTCAAATAATTTCTTCAAACAAGTGTATTTCTGATTCGGCTAATTCCGCATAAATAAAAAATAGGCTTCGCCTATTCAACTCCCCTGCCCCTCAATCATGAGGGGTGGGATTCCCTTTTTACGACTTTTCTTTCATAATAGACTTATGAATATCCTGCAAACCATTTTTAAAGACCATTATGAAGAAATGTTATATATTTTACATCCCCGTCAAGCTGTCATTGATAACGTTGACAAGATGATAGGCTGTGGTGACCCTTCCTTCGGCGGTGCCATGTATGCCTGTTCCAAATGTGGCAGCCTAAAATTTGTCCCCTTCCGTTGCAAGAGCAGGTTCTGTCCATCCTGTGGTGTCAAATACTGCCTAGACAGATCCAATGCCATGGCTTTTAAATTAATCCAGTCTACCCATCGCCACTGCGTTTTTACCATTGACAAAGAGCTCCGTCACTTTTTTCTTGAAGACCGTTCTCTTCTTGACTGTCTGTTCCATGCTGTCCGCAGTGTTGTTCTTACAGATCAACAAATCAAAGAACTTTGTACCCGGCTTTATCTGTGTCCTTCATACTTTTGGCCGTCCCCTTGAATGAAATCCTCATATTCACTGCCTGATTTCGGAAGGTGGTTTCTCCGACGATGGCTTTTGGCGTGTCGTTAAACATTTCAACTATACCCTTCTCCCCAGGTCTTTCCAGACCGCGCTTCTTAACGAAATGGAAAAACGTATCGGCCCTTCCTTCAAAAAACCAAAGCCCTTATTTACAAAAAAGATACCAATGGTTTCTATGTCTTTGCAAAACCTAATCTTTGTGATACAAAAACTGTTGTCAAATACATCAGCAGATACCTGGGCCGTCCAGTTATTGCCTTAAACCGTATTGATTCTTATGACGGTGAAAATGTCACTTTTCATTATAACCGGCACCAGGATAATGCCTTCGTAAAGAAAACTATTCCTGCTCTGGACTTTATTTCTTTACTAATCCAGCACATACCTGAGCCGCATTACAAAATGACCCGTTATTATGGCCTCTATGCCAGACACCGTAAAAATGACCCAAAACTCTGGCACGCCATTCCAAAAGACAGGCATAAATTCATCTGCAGTTTCACAAAATGACGCAATCACATCGCTGCTTCTTTTTGTTACGACCCTCTTTGTTGTCCCGTCTGCAAAACTGTCATGACACTGACTGACCTTTACTACAGCCACAGACGGGTTCCTCTGGAAGAAATGTACGAAAGGACTATTGCTAAATTCAAATGCCGTTCTGCTTGATTTATCTTCCTATCTGCTTCATACTGTATCTATCAGCAGACAGGGAGGTACATACATTAATGGATTCAAATGCTCTAGAGGAACTTCGTAACAAATATATCAAAAATCCTCCAAAGGGAATGGCGGCAAAACTCGTTAAGAACATGTCGGACTCAGACCTTTTGGACATGCACTATTTTCTAACCAAAGATGACGACTGGGATGGTGATGAGCCGGAAGAAGGATGCTATATAGACCTCTTTGAGTATATTTGATGAGATGGCGTATAGAAGAATATTTCAGATTCAAGAAACAGCAGTTTGCACTTGAAGATCTACGGGTAATGTCCTTGCAGTCCATCCGTAACCTGAACCTGTTTGCCATGCTTGCGGCAGGATACATCGGGCTGACTTCTTCTGTACATGAGGAAAGCATTTTTCTGATGGAACTAAAAGAATGTTCCAAACGGATTTATGAGGTTCCGCCATTCATTTTTTATGCGTTGGGCTATGCAATAGAACGCTTTCTGTCCATGGACAGGAAAGGTATAAGCAGCTTCTTTCCCCAAAGAGTGAAATCACAGCAGCTAAACCTGTTTGATCACTTTAAAATAGCGGATGCCGGAGCGTTTGTCCTTTAAAAATGGGGAAACTCAAAATCTGTCTTTGTATTGCCATTTTCCCTGCTTCCTGTTATTCTGTTTGTATCTGTCTTTCCCCCCCTTAGACGGGAATCTCGGATTACTATTCACGTACAAATTTTGTACCACAAAATTCACGTCTGTTTTCTCCGATATTTCAGCCAGTGGTCTACGCCTTTTATCTGACATATAGCACCTTAACTAATAAATAAAGATACACAAAAAAGAGCAGACTCCAGATATAATCTGTGGTCTAATCTATTCCCTTAAAAACCAAAAACACATTATTAGCATAGTGATATATATTTAGTCTCACATGCAAATTTAACTTCTTTTGCGGTTCTTCTGTCATTCGTAACTGCTTCGCTCTCCCGAAAGTCCAAACGATTCATCAAAGCTGAAGCTTCTACTGCCCCAATCATTCTAAAAACTTTTCCATTCCATGTAGCTTTTCAAAAAACGACATCATATTGTTCCTGCATAATATCTTTGAGAATATCCGCTCAATTCATCTTTGTTGAAAAATTCCTTGTTCCGCAATCTTACCACTTTCTATGTTTTGTAATTTCGGCTTTCAGCTCTGTAGCATGTGACTGATTTTGTTATTTTAGACACAGTGTTTCTCTTAAAAAAACTGTTTAGTTATTGAGTTATGAGCTGTTCTACTATTTCTTTCAGTTCGACCCAATCATAGATAATGATATTATTCCATTCGCTTGATGTTGGACGTTGATCCTGCTTATCATAGCCAAAGGATAATATATCTCCCTCAGATGTTAAAGCTAAAGTGTAGTCTTTTCCGGCAGCGATTGCAACAATGTTGTTCCAGCCTTTTACATATCCATTTTGGTCAACATACTTATCGTTTCTATCACCAGCATATAAAACTTTCCCGGTGCTAGTTAAGCCAACTGTGTGATAATCTCCGGCTGCAATGGAAATAACATGTTCCCACTCAGAAACTTCAAGTTGATTATGTTCATTATCTCCAACCGCAACAACAGTTCCATCGGATTTCAATCCAACGGTATGTCCATGTTCGACACCATAACCGCCACCAGTCGCAACGGAAACAATATTATCCCATGCCATTTTTTGTATTTCTCCATCATTTGAATCCTGCGCTATACGATTTGCTTTTTCAATTTCATTTCGATGACTTGGAGCTCCATATCCAGTTATGTATATATTCCCATCCACATCAACTCCCACAGTTCTTCTCCAAGCAGTATCAAAAGAAATAATATTATCCCATTCATCAAATTCTATTTGTCCATCATTAGGGTGTCCTGCTCCAAATATGTTGCCATCCTTATCCAACCCCACAATAAACTGATCTCCTGTTGCAATTGCAATTATGTCTGACCAAGATTCAACATAATCAGTATCCAAATCATAATCAGAAGAAGCAATTACTTTACCATTTTCCATTAACACTGCAACCGTAGAAGAAAAACCAGAAATAGATTTTATATCTTCTTTATTTTCTATATTTAAGAGAAAATCACGATTTTTTGAGGAAATATCACCAGTAATTTTGATTTCATAATCCTTATTGATAGCAATGGAATAACGAATCCCTGCAGAAAATGTATGCCCTAATATTTCTTGGGCAAGTTTTGCACGACATTTTTCCACCCATTCGGCACTTTCTTCATATCCATTAAGTTCCAAAAATTCTTTATAAGCTTCTTTATAATTTTTTTCATTATACTCTTTCTTTGCACTATTGTATATTGTTTCGGATATATCGTTAACCGCAGGAATCATTGATTTAGCATAAAAAGTTTTAGCATCTTCTCCACTTTCTTCATCTACATAATCAATTATGCTTAAAAAAAGATTTGATGCTTCATCAAGTTTTCCTTCATCAAAAAGTTGTCTTGCATATTTGAAAGTAGCGATTTCCCAATAGTATTTACTTTTTTCAAAATCTCCTAAAGAAGAAAAAATTTTCCACGCCTTCTCGTAATTTGCACCCGTTTCTAAATAGTTTATTGCTTCTTGATATTCTATGTACATAGATGCCTTTACTGAAAAATCAAGACTGTCGCTATAAAAACCTAAATTGTCAAATCGTTCTAATGCTTCCTCGTATTTACCATCTTCATACAATTCTTTTGCTTGATCATATTTGCGACCTTGATATATTTCAAAAACTAAACTAATTATAAAAAAAATATAAAAGCAGACTAGAATTCCTTTTATAATTGGTGGAATTTTGATTTTATGTTCTCTTGATTTCATTTTAATGCGTCCCTTCCTTTTCAACACTGACTGTTTCATTTTTAATGTCAACAGCTTTTTTAGGTTTTCTTGAATAAGAGTCTCTATATATTGCGCTTATTCCAACTATAATATTAATTAATATGATTCCTAAAGCTACCCAGATAAGAACATCCCACTTGACATTATTATTCATTATTAAATCTTTTGCTTTCTCTATTTTGCGTGAAGCTTCATAAATTTCAGCTTCTGAAGCCTTATCAATATTTCCCATTTCAACCATAATATTATTAACAGCAGTAATATACCCAAAAACAGAATAATACATCGCAAATCCTACAAGCGCGGAAAAAGCACTTATTATCCCCTTAAAACAAAGATAAAAAGTATCATCTGCACTATCAAATAAAATACTTATCGTACTTGACGCAATAGCGAAAGTCGCTAATAATAAATCTGGTACAACTTCCATTTTAATTCCAGCTAAGTTTTGATTATTATTCTCAAAAATAAAATAGAATGATAATGCTAAAAGTATAGAAACGACAGAACCAAAAATACCAAAAGATAAATATATTAATACTTTTTTTCTCAATATTATACCCCCCTTTATAAAAAAAAAAAACGAAAAACAAGGTTGTATTAATTGTAATTTTTAGTCGAATTTAAGTGTAGCATAAATTTCGTTTCCTGCCAAATATTATATTTTAAATTACCTATGTACCAGTCGAAATTATTCCTTTATACGCAGTATTAAGAATTTATACAAGTATACCAAATTTTTTATAATTCGATTTTTCTTGCCGAAAGTGGCTATTTTTTTCAGAAAACGATCAATTAATCAAAAAATCCCCTTTAACCAAACCGTAGTTTAATTCAAGAGGACTTTTCTAAATCGACTTTTTTCGCTTCTTTTCCCTTTTTTTCAGGGCGTTTTTCCGCCTGCCTTTCTCCTACAGCTTTAAGCTCATCTGGTGATATTCTTCATTCCCTCTTTTCTCTAACTCTTTATAATGGCTCTCAAGCAGTTTTTCAGTATCTTCTTTTGAAAGCAGCCATCTCTCCATATCCTTCTTATACAGGATAAGCGGCATACGGGGATGTATCCCGATCATACACCCCTCTGCTTCGCGAGTGAGGATGTTAAAGCAGTCACCTTTAAGATCTTTATGGTATATTCCCGCCAGATACAGAATCTTGTCCAGTGTGAAAAACTCATACTTTTCCTTTTGCTTCGTCCCATCCTGCTTCCATTCATAAAATTTACCGGCAGGAATCAGGCAGCGCCGTTCTTCAAAATCATACATAAACATCGGGCGTTCCTGCACCGTTTTTGACTTTATATTAAAAATCAGCGTTTTCTTTCCGTATGCCTCATATCCCCATTTCAATACTTCCGATACCATTTCTCCATGATCCACCCACAGAATGAGGGCAGGCTGGAAAGGATGCACGTCTCTTGTCGCCACCTGTTTCCCATCTATCTCCAGCCAGTTCTCGTAGTTTAAAAACTTTGCTATAATCTCTGCTTCCAAATAGAAACAGAAAGAACATTTCTGCTCCTCCTGCGCTTGTATCGTCACTTTCACTCTTCTGTTTTATTCAGTTTGTACCCGACTTTCCCCCTTGAGCGCGAATCTCGGTTTGCAATTCACGAACTATAAATATTCCTCAAATTATACTTACATTAGTCTTTGCGATGATATTCATCCAGTAATCTTAGCAGTTCTTCCGTTTCCTCTTGCGTCAAACCTTCCTTATACTTCGGACAGTATTTATGAAATCTGCATTCGCTCCTGTAACACCTATGGAAAATCGGACATTTCCTAACATGCCACAAATAAATACCATGCATAACCAAACACAATAACATACAGATCATATACATCTGCTGCGAAAGATCAAATTTTTCACACATCATCTATTTCCTCTACGGAATTTCTCTTTTTATGGAATTGTTGTCAAAATTAGCCTATCAAATTAATGATCCATTAATTCTCCTGCCTTTATACGACCAGTATAGTGGGAAATCCCATAATGCGCAAGAACCGTAAGAACCCCATAATAATATTAGTTTCAAGAAGAGTGGGGAAAATAAATACCATGATAAGCTATTCTCCTCTATGGGATACGATGCGGGAAAAGAATATAACAACATATGCTCTCATCCATAAATTTGGTTTTGATGCACATACTCTAAATGATTTGAAACACAATAAGAGTGTTACCGTCAATACCCTCGAAACACTGTGTAAGATTTTGGACTGTAACGTACAGGACGTTGTTGAAATTACAAAAGATTGTGAATTTGGCTTTGAAATTAGTAGTCGATGACCTCCTTCTCCGGAAAACGTTTAATAATGGCATTTAACGCCTCCAACACCTGCGGATTTCCATAAAACTCCGGCATAAGCCTGATCATTCCCACGTCTATTTCATCGCCAGAAAGGATGTCCACCTGGGAATCCTGTATCCGCTTCGTTCCTTCCACATGGAGATTGATACCGATGGCAGGAATACCGTGCATACGCTCAGTTGGCATCTGCAGATAAAGTTCTACCGCTTCCTCCAGCGTCTGTATCCCCTCATAATATTTCCCCAAGCTATGATATTCCCCACATTCTGCTACCGTATAGGTAAGAATTACTCTTTTACTCTTCATTTTGTTTTCCTCCCGTTTCACTGATTGTCACTGTTTACGCCATAAGAAATTTTTCCGTATCCTGTGTTATGTACTGTTCCAGATACTTCTCCCGATGGGGCATGACGATATGCAGATTTCCGTGTACATTAATCCACTCGATGACAAACCAGAATCCAAGTCCCCTCTCATCCGGTTTCCAGACACCCTTTTCATCGAAGGCCCCGCCCCTCAGCATATAGTCTATGATCGCTGGATTTGAGAACCGCTCTGCGATCTCCCATCGGTTCGGAGATTTCTCCCTGTGACAGCCGAAACCGCAGAAAACGCACCCTGTCCTGTTACACCCGGTTGTTTCAAACAGAGGCTTTCCCTCATCGAATAATCCCAGCTCCATCGTATTTCCCTGTGGTTTTCCCACCCCATAATCCGCCGTTATTTTTCCGTACACACTGGCAACGGGGATATGGTTGCAGTAAATATATTCAAGCACATCCTGCTCCGTCCAAAAAGACAGGGGGTTGCTGATCGGGCTTTTCATGTCAAAACCATTACAGCCGTTTTCCAGCCACTTCATGGTGCGGAGACGGCTCTCACTTGCCATCTGCGCCGTCATCGGCATTTTCCCCGTCCGCTTTGCATAGTTCTTCATAGGCGCTTTTTTCATAATCGAACAACAATGAGCTGAAATCTCAAAAGGAGCGTCCAAAAAGAATATGTACCGCTCCTTGTTGTACATTCTGGAATACTCCGATGTTTCCACACCTTTCTCTTTATGGGGATATTTTCCCTGCAGGATCAGGTATCTGACAGGTGCTTTTATGGCCGCACTTGGTATCTCCCCGCGCTGTAAACATTTATAGGCTTCATTTTCCTTATCTTCCCTGCGGTCTATCCCTAATAAATCCGCCATGTAAGTATGGTTAGAAACAATTCCTTCCTGTTCCATACTGTTTTCCCGTTCTGTCAGCTTTTCTACATACCGTCTCGAACCATAGACACAATCCGCCACCTCTTTACTGATAAATGGATAGCCATATTTCATAATGACCTGCCGGAAATTCATTTTCGGTCTGAGAATTTCCACATTTTCATGCTGCCTCACAAACTCCTTCACCTCCGGGTATTCCAGTCCGGTATCTACATACACGCCTGTTATCTCCGGGTAAATCTCCCTTACAAGGTACAAAAGTACGGTACTGTCCTTCCCGCCGCTGAAACTGACGTAGACACCATCTTTCCCATAATATTCCACCCAATCCCGAATGCGGCGCTGCGTCATCCGTATTTTGAGAGAAAGAGGGAGAGCCTGCATCTGGTACAGGTCGTTTATCGTATGTTTACTCATCTTTCCTCCTTTGCATCAAAAAAAGACAATCTGATCCGACTGTCTTACTTCCTGAAACTTTACATCATTCAATCTACAGGACTGCCTCTTCTCGCCTCTCCGCAAGGCTCTCCTTATTCTTTCCACCAATGGACTCTTTTTTATAGGTTTCCATTTTTTCCCGTATCGATGGTTTCTGTGCGGGTATATCTACTGCAGGCCTGTCTGCTGCCGGTTTCTCAGACTCATCATCCATAGCAATCCCCTCCTCGCCCTTCTCATCCATATTTAACAGGGCATTCAGTTCTGCAAGACGCTCCAGTTTCTCAGCAAGCTCCCTCTCTTTTGCAAAAGGTTTTGCCACTTCCACCCTGGCATTTTCAATCTGGTGTTCCACATCCTCCAGTTTGATCCTTGCTTCCGCGAGTTTTTTCTCCAACGATTCAAGCGTATGGTTGATCCGGGTGATATTTCCAAGCGGATCTGGCCCGATTGCAAGGTTATGGGAGAGCTGTCCCTTTAAACTCATCACAAACTGATTGTTGAGAAGGTCAAAAGCTACCGCCATCCGAAAGCCCGCATATTCTCCTATAGGCACAGAGGAACTGAAAGTTTTGACTCCTTTGCACATCTCTATGATCGCTGCTCCCGCCTCCTTTTTGTCCGTATAGCGCCTGCCCCCTACTTCCATAAGAAACTGTTCCTTGTCTAAAACGGACTTTCTGTCCGTTGGAAGATTTTTCTCTGCCGTCTGCCTGTCTGTCTCCAGACCGTATATATGCTCTTTCAGAAAAGCAATCTTACGGGGATAGTTCGTCATAAGATTATCCTCCAGACGGTATCTCTGGCTGTCATGCCCGGCTTTTAGCAGTTTCAGCTTCGATACTTCAATATCCAGTGTCATCTTCTCCTTGATATACGGATTCCCTGTAGCAAGGGCTTTTACTTCCGCATAGGTCAGCGCCGCCTCGTCTATATCTTCACAGCTCCGTACCGGGGATTTGCTTGTCATGATCTGGGAAATAAATTTCTGCTTGTTTTCGATAATCTGCCAGGAATAACTGTCAAAGGTTTTTTCCGTCACATACCGGAATATCCAGATTTTGGGGTTGAAGTTTCCCTGCCTTAAAATGCGCCCCTCCTGCTGTTCGATGTCAGAAGGACGCCATGGCACATCAATGTGATGTAACGCAATCAGTCTGTCCTGCACATTTGTCCCGGCGCCCATCTTTGCAGTCGAACCCAATAAAAAACGGACCCGCCCGCTTCTTACTTTTCCGAACAGCTCCGCTTTCTTTGTTTCCGTATTCGCATCATGGATAAAGGCGATTTCCTCTTCCGGGACGTCTTTTGCCATCAGCTTTCTTTTGATATCGTGGTAAACGTCATCAAATATCTCCGTTTCTTCCTTTTTCCCTTCCATTCTGACTTCGGTTTTCCCTACTGCTTTTGGCGTGGAGAGATCGCAGAAAATCAACTGTGTCAGTCTCTTTTCCTTTGTCTGCTCCCAGATTTCGTATGCTCTATTGACACAGGCGTTTACCTTAGAATTTTCATCATCGGGGAGCAGGGGATTGAGAAGTCTCTGGTCTAAGGCTAATTTCCTGCCGTCACTGGTGATCCTGAGCATGTTGTCATCGGTGGCATCCACTTCCCTGCTCCTGACCGCCTCCGCCCTGTCTGACAGGGATGTAAGCATATCCTGCTGGTACTTGCTCGGCTTTAACACCACATTTTCATAGGCAGCTTCCGGCACAGGCAGATTTAACATATCCGCAGTCTGGATATCCGCACATTCCTTAAACAAGGCGAGGAGTTCCGGCAAATTGAAGAACTTTGCAAATCTTGTCTTTGCACGGTAGCCCGTACCCTCCGGGGATAATTCTATGGCGGTCTGTGTTTCCCCAAACGATGCCGCCCAACTGTCAAAATGCCCCAATCCAAGACGCTGTAAGGTATTGTACTGGAGGTAACGCATATTGGTGTAAAGCTCTGTCATACTGTTGGAAATCGGTGTACCTGTGGCAAAGGTTATGCCTTTGCCACCTGTCAGTTCATCAAGGTACCGGCACTTGGCAAACATATCCGAACTTTTCTGCGCCTCTGTCTGGGTGATGCCCGCCACATTACGCATTTTCGTAAATAAAAAGAGGTTTTTATATCCATGGCTCTCATCCACAAAGAGCCTGTCCACGCCCAACTGTTCAAAGGTTACGACATCATCTTTCCTTGTGGTGTCATTGAGTTTCTTAAGCCTTGCCTGCAGCGCTTTTTTTGATTTCTCCATCTGTTTGATTGTGTAGCGCTCCCCTTTTTCAGCTTTCGCCTCACGGATAGCCAACGTGATCTCCTCTATCTGCCGCTCAATGACCGCCGCCTGCCTCTCCTGTGAAAGCGGCACCTTTTCAAACTGCGAATGGCCGATGATGACCGCATCGTAATCACCTGTGGATATCCGGGAACAGAATTTCTTCCTGTTCACAGGCTCAAAATCCTTTTTCGTTGCCGCAAGGATATTCGCGCCGGGATACAGCCGCAGGAAGTCACTTGCCCACTGTTCTGTCAGATGGTTTGGCACGACAAACAGGCTCTTCTGGCATAAGCCTAATCGTTTACTTTCCATCGCCGCCGCTGTCATCTCAAAGGTTTTGCCTGCACCGACACAGTGTGCCAGTAAGGTGTTATCACCGTATAAAACGTGTGCGACCGCATTTTTCTGGTGGGTCTTTAGTTCGATATCCGGAGTCATACCCGGAAATTTTAAGTGGGAGCCGTCATACTCTCTCGGTCTTGTAGAATTAAACAGCTTATTGTACTTTGCCACCAGATCCTGCCGTCTTTTGGGATCGCGGAACACCCAATCCTTAAAGGTTTCTCTGATTGCCTCCTGTTTCTGCGCCGCCAGAGTGGTTTCCTTCTTATTCAGTACGCGTTTTTCTTTGCCGTCCTCCATAATGGTGTCATATACCCGGCTGTCCTTTAAGTTAAGCAAATCCTCCAGAATTGTGTAGGCATTCCTTCTGCCCGTACCGTAGGTCGCGTTAACGAGAGCATTACCGCTGTCCGCATTTTTCCCTTTGACATTCCATTGCCCTGTCACTTTTGAAAACTGTATGCCTATCATGTTCCGGTCAAATAAATACGGCGACGTCTCAAACGTATCGCGCATGAAATCCTCGATATACCCCGGCTCGATCCACGTTGCGCCGATGCGCACCTCAATCTCGGAGGCATCCAGTTCCTTCGGCTGCACCTGTGTGAGTGCCTGTACGTTTACGGCATACTCCGGGCGGTTCCCTGCATAAACCTTTGCCGTTTCCAGCTTTTCACGGACGTTGCCGCTTAAATACTCGTCAGCCGTCACCCACTTTTCCGTAACAGGGTCTTGGAAAATTATCCCTGCCAGCTCTTTTGTGATTTCCTCCTCACTTTTATCTGCGAGCTGCGACATATAGGCAAGATTCACTCCTGCTTTTTCCGACAAGGATACCGCCAGAGCCTCGCTTGCCGTATCCACACTGGTGACGACCTGAGCCTTCTTGATCGTCCGCTTCGTAAACATATCCGCCTTGCCGGCAAACCTGCCCTCTTCGTCCAGCTTTTCCAGAGAACACAGCAGACAGTAACCGCTGTCCTGGTTAAATGCCCTTTTGTTGGTCTGCGAATTGATCAACCCGTATTTTTTTGAAAACTCGTCATACAGTCTGTTTAACTGTACCTGTTTTTCCCTGATGTCGCTGTCCGGGTATTCCGCAAGCTGCAGGCGGATCAGTTCCCGCGTACAGTTCCTTATGCCGACCATGCCCTTGATACGCTCCTGCATGGATACAGACAGATCCACAGGCTTCATAATGGAATTTTCCCTGTAGTACACCTTGCCATCCACAAGGGTATAGCTGTAATTCTTCACATCCGGGTCTGCCGGGATTATGCTATCTGCCATCTCTTCGGGAAGTTCATCCAGTTCCACCGCCTCAATCTTCCCGTCGATAAAGCTGAGCGCCTCCCGCAACTGCTGTGCAAAGGGTCTTGTGGTGTCAGGCATACAGGTACTTTCCATACCGTAAGGTCCGGAAACCATCTCCATCCTGCCAACAACCATCTCCGGGTGCTGCACGAAATAATCATTCATGGTGATGCCGTCTGCGTTTTCAGACAGATAAACCCAATCCGGCTCTATTTCCATTACCCTGTCGCGTTTCTTTAAGAAGAGAATATCGGATGTGACTTCCGTCCCCGCGCCGGAAAAAGCCGTGTTGGGGAGTCTGACTGCTCCCAGAAGTTCCGCCCTCCGTGCAAGATATTTCCTCACTCCGGGATTTTTCTTGTCCATCGTGCCCTTGCTCGTGACAAAAGCGGTCACGCCGCCCGGACGCACCTTATCCAGCGCCTTTGCAAAAAAATAGTCATGGATCAAAAAGTTATGCCTGTCATACTTTTTATCCACAACCTTGTACTGTCCAAAAGGCACATTGCCTACCGCTGCGTCGAAGAAATCGTCCGGGTAATCCGTCTTTTCAAAGCCGCAAATCTTTATGTCTGCTTTCGGATAAAGCTGCCTCGCAATCCTGCCCGTGACGCCGTCCAGTTCCACGCCGTACAGCCTGCTCTTTCGCATTTTTTCCGGCAGGCATCCGAAAAAGTTCCCGATGCCCATCGCCGGTTCCAGAATGTTTCCCTTCTCAAAGCCCATCCGCTCCAGTGTCTCATAGATGTTTTGGATGATCACGGGGCTTGTGTAGTGGGCGTTTAAGGTGCTTTCCCTTGCGGATGCGTACTCTTCCGGGGATAACAGACTTTTTAACTCCTGATACTCCGCTGACCATGCGCTTTTGCTCTCGTCAAACGCATCGGCAAGACCGCCCCATCCCACATACCGCGATAATACCTCCTGTTCCTCCGATGTTGCGGTACGGTTTTCCTTCTCGATCTGCTCTAAGATACGGATTGCCTCCACATTCCATCCGTATTTCTCTTTTGCAGTCCCGGCGCCGGGTGTATCGTCCATGATCCGGAAGTTGACACCTTCGGATTTTTCCATCTTCTCCGGCTCAGTCTGCTCCACCGCCTTTTCCTTATCCCGCTCTATGTACTGCCTTGTCTGATTGATAAAGTCATTCAGTGCTAAGCATCTGGAGCTTATGAGCAGATCATGGTTTCTCCACGAGGAATCCGTCACAATTTCCTTGGCCCACTCCTTATTTTCATCAGAAACAGCCTGATCCTGTGCGTTATGAAAAACGGTATGGGAAAGCACATAGCGTACACGGTCAATGCCATATTCTCTAATGATGCTCCCTGCTGTTTCTTCCGTAAGCTGCCCGCCGTCAGACTTTTCCAAAACCGCCTTTTCTATAGCCTTCCTGCACTCCACACATTTATCATGTTCCTGACTTTCCCACTCCCGGCGCATGGTTTCCTCTGCCTGCTCCTTTTTGTACTGTACATAGGCTTCTTTGCCCTCCGCCGTAAGGTATTTATCCGCTCTGATAAGATTGCCGATGCGCTTTTCCACCACATTCCACTTCAAAAGTACCGTTGCATAGGGATCTGTTATCCTGCCTTTCCTTAGCAAAATTCCCTTTGCATCATGCCACTCATCACTCCTGTCTGAACCCGTTAAGGCTGGACAGCCGCCGCCTATACCATATTCTTTTTTTAAGAAGGCGATGTTCTCTTTCTTGTCATGGCCTTCCATAAAATACTCATAGATACGGAACTGCCTGAAGTGAACCCTGTTTTCGCCCGTCAGATAGTAATCGATCTCGTCCTGAGTAATAAAGTCTTCCTGCAAAACCTCTACATGGTTCCACACGGGAAACACCCTTTTCTTCGCGCTTAAATCCGCCATCTCTGAGAGCAGATACCCCAGGCTTTCTACATACCGCCGCTTTAGTCGCTTTTCTCCCGTGTCAAGCTGCTCTTTTACTCTGAGAAGTTCTCCTGTGACAACCTCGCGTCCTTCCTGCGTGGATAAAAGCTCACCAAGTTTCGCCATACTTTCTGAGTGGTCATAGATTTTGATCGGTATGCTTTCCGGCACTTCTCCGATACCGTCCCAGAAGAAATTGTAAAGGACATCTGATACCCTCTGCCGTACAACCGCATCTACAAGAAACACTTCATTCGCACTCATATATGTGCCATTCTCCACCATAGAGCGGACAACACCTTCCACTTCCTGCCATCCCATCACTGCTACCGTATTTTCCTTTGCAGACATCCCATAGCCGATGCACATACCCATCCCACAAAACCACACAGAGACGGGATGACTGTCGAAGTAAAAGCCTTTTCCGACAGTCCCGTATTCCTTTTTCAAAAACTCTTCCATTTCCTCCGGCGTTTTTCCCTGCCGGTACTTTGCATAGATACGGCTCCTGCTATTATTCCGTCCGCCTCCTGTGCGCAGGATTGCTTCAAGCTGTTCTTCCGGCAGGGAAAAAGCGGCAGGTATGGTATATCTCTCCCCTGCCTGCGCCGCTGCAATCGTACCGATCTGCTCCTCCAGCGTAGGGAACAGGCTGAGCTGTTCATAGATCACTTTGGGCGCAGAAAAGCCGGATAATGAATCTCCCATACTGCTGTGTTCATTATCCGGCTTCCCCGTTTCCCTATTCTGTTGTGCCGCGCTGTCTAAATGTAGATCAGTTCCTCCCGCACGATCTCCTCCGCCGAGTGTCTGATGTTGTTCATCATCCCCACCCACTTCATCTGGTCGGACGCTTTCATCTCCTCCGTCACGCCCTCCGTTTTCGCCATCTGCGCTGTCAGAAAGTCCATCCGCTCCTCTGCCTGCCTCTGCACCTCCAGACAGTGTGCCTTCAGTTCTCCCGTCAGTATCATGCCCTGATAAATCCCTCCCCGGTGTTCCTTCAGAAAGTTTTTCCGCATCAGCCCGAATCTGGTCAGTTCCTCCTCCGGCTCCCTGTTGGGTAACAGGTTCGGTATCAGATAATCCCCGTTCCTCTCGTATGTCAGATTCATATGCCTTCCCCTCCTTTTCTTGATCCGTTTCCGTTATAACTGTTGCCTGCCTCTTTGATTCACTTTCACGCTTTAAAGTATTATAGCCCTCTTTCTGACTGCTTGCAATCCCTTTCCCGATATTTTTTTGATGATTTATAATACTTTCCCTCTCCCCGCGGTTTCGCACGTTCTGTCTCTCATAAGCCCGGATCGCACGTTTGATTTCTATGAGGAGCGGTCTGCACATCTCTGTGGTGGCATTGCCAAGAATGGACAGGGTCTTTACAGTATTGAACTCGCTTATATGGTCAAAATCCAGTTCTTCCCGCCATCTTTTCCTGTCCGCCCCGCAGCGCGATAAAACTGTATAGGCAATGCTTGATGCAAGCGTTTCCCGCAGCCGCACACCCAGATTCATCTCATCCAGTCCCTCCAGATAACTCCCATCTGTCACATAGCCGATCTGGTTCAGAATCTCTGCATAAGTTTCTCCGGCAATACGCCCGGCGATCTCCACAATCCGCTCTTCAAAAGTCCTGTTTTCATCTGTAGCGCCGTAAATGCTTTCCAGCCGCGCAAGAACCGGCTCCTTTACTTCCTCCCTCATTTCCCATAAATAAGGATAACGCCCGTTTTTCAGCCTGTGTACATCGGCTATGTCAAAGACATATTTTAGCTTTGGCTTTGCGCTCCTGGTGTCTGGCAGACCGATTCCCTTGGAATAACGGTTTACCCAGCAGTACATTTTCTCATTCCAGTCTTCCATTAAAGCGCAGGCAGTCGCACCCGGACGCTGGGCATAAATAAGCATCTGCTCGCTAAAGGGATATTTATAGAGTCTGGCCGCCGTATCCAGATACAGTGTCCACTCCCGCCCGTTTTTGACTATCCTTCTGGCGGTGTCCTCTGCCAGAATGGAAATCTCCTCATATCTTGTCATCGCAAATTTCCTCCTGATAAAGCGGCGGGTCATATCCCCGCCGCCATTTTCGCTGCTATCCTCTTTCTATATGCCCTGCCACCGTGCCGTCCTGCGCCTTGCTGTCAGACCGTTACATCTATCTGGTATCTTCCTCCGCTCCGCTTGGTTTCTACCGCATTGACGGTGGATTTCAGAATGGAAAATACTTTTTTACGGTCACGTCTCTCCATATGGATATCCAGTAAGAGCAGTCCCGTCGCATCCATATAGTGGAAACACAGGCGGTAGCTGTTCTTTTTCAGATCCTCAAACAGGTATTGTCCATCCTCATCTGTCTGCGTCTCCACAGGTTTCCCTTCCTCTCCCGTCAAGGTCACGTTTACGCCACTCATAACATTTCCGTCCTCGTCCATGACTGTCCCGCATATCGTCCTTTCGTCGGTGCCTGCCAGCCAAAGCCAGATGCCCCATGCGCCTGTCCCGGCTCCAAGCAGCAGCAAAAACCACAGCCAGCCCGGTATCTGCCGATGCGCACCTTCTGTCTCTTCCGATTCTGCTGTCTGCATACTCTCCTGTTCTTCCGGCTCTTCTGCCTGCACCTTTTGCTCTCCCGGTTTTGTGGATAGATCCGGGATTTCCGGTATCGGAAAAACAGGCTTCTTCCCGTCTGTCAACTCAGGCAGCGCCTCCCGTCGCAGTATCGTCTTTTCGGCAATGGTTTCCGGCGACGGGTCACCATTCTTCTCACCGGCATCTCCTACGGGGTCACCCTCCAGCTGCCCGCCTTCTGTGCCCGTTTCGCCTCCCGGCTGCTGTCCGCCGTCACCGTCTCCCGGCTTTTTCCCATCCGTGTCATCACCCTTGGGCTTATCTTTCTCTTTGTCCTGTCCGTCTTCATCCGGTTTATCTTTGTCCGGGTCATCTTTGGGCTTGATAACCTGCTCGAATACCGCATGTACGGTCAGATCGCCCGTGATGCAACTGTAATCCCTGTCCCAGCCCACGAATCTGTAGGTATAGGTTTCGTCTTCCTCCTTTACGGGATCAGCCGGGGTTACCGCCGCCGAACCGTATGCCACTTTCTGCACATCATAAGAAATATCACCATTCATAAAGGTTACGGTATAGGTACGGGGCTTCGTTTCATACACCGGATGGAAATGGGATATCCCCGTTATACGGCTGATATCGCCGTCCCAGCCCGCAAAAACATAACATTCCTTTTCCGTAGGCTTCATGTCGGGCGCTTCGGGCGCTTCTGCTCCCATGCCATACCGTACTGTCTGCCTGCTCAAAATATTGTCATCTGCATCGTAGAAGATTACCTCGTACACATGAAAAACCTGCTCAAACCCTGCCCATATAATCTCGTCCTTTGTGATATGTGTGTAACTGCCTCTCCATCCTGTAAACTCCCAGCTTCCCCACTCTTCTTCCGGGCGGATGGGATCTGCAGGCGCGGTGGCATCTTCCCCGTACGCTACCTTCTGCGTATCCAGTACGGTACCGCCGTCCATAAACTTTACTGTATAGGAACGTGTCGCCGTATCATAGACCGGGTAAAACGCTGTATCCCCGGTGATACCTTCCGTTGCCGCGCTCCAGCCGGTAAAAATATAAGTGTACTGCGCCGTAGGCTCCTTCTCAGGTATTTCCGGCTCCTCGGCATCTTCCCCGTGGGCTATCGTCTGTCTGCTGATCACATTTCCTTCGGCATCGTAAAAAATAACCTCATATTTATTCAGAACCTTCTCAAACTGTGCTGTAACCACTTCATCTTTTGTGACATTGGTATAACTGCCATTCCACCCGGTAAATCTCCAGTTTCCCCATTCTTCTGCGGGACGGGTGGGATTTTCGGGGGCTTTAGCATCTTTCTTATACTCGATCTCCTGTTCGCTGATCGTGTGGTCGCCGTCCTTAAACACCACCGTGAATTTTTTAATCTCGTACTCTGCCCTGACAGTCAGATCGGATGTAACATTCGTGAAGCCCTTATCCCAGCCCATAAACCGATACCCTGTCCGTTCCGGCTCCTCGGGCGCTTCAGCATCGTCACCCTTATGTATATGCTGCCTTGACAGCTCCCTGCCGTCATAGTCTGTAAAGATAACCGTACACGCCTCACTGTATTCATTCCTGGTTGTTCCATAGCCGCATACCGTACATACGTCCGTTATGGGTGTTACAAAGGATTTCTTTCCGGCATCGTAGTATTCCTCTCCTCTGGTAACCTCAAAGTCCTCGCACAGCAGAGTGATATATTCTTTTTCTGTCCTTTTTGTAAAGAAATCGTAATAGGGCGATTTTCCATGAATCTCTATTTCACTGCAGGAAGGCAGCTCCATTTCTATATCAGATCTTGGCGGGACATCTGTCTCCACTGTACGGACAACCACCTTATCGTATGTGTTACAGCCAAAGGCCGCTCTGCCAATATGTACTACATTGTCCCCGATCTCCAAAGTGCCGATCTGCACTGCTTTCCCACTGTTATTGTCTCCGCTGTGGGACAGCACATATGCTCCAATATAGGTAATACTGTCCGGCAGAATCAGTGCGTCCTGGTTTAACCCCATAGCATAGAAAAGTGTATCGGGCAGGCCCTTTACGCGATTGCCGATCCGAAGTTCACCTACTTCCACTCCTTCAAAAGCGGTACGGTGTCTATTGGATTCCGTCACCCCATCCAGTCGTGCATCCACAGCATTATAATTCAAAAGCCCGATATGGCCCACAGCAAACGCCTCCGCTCCAATAGAGGTCATGTTCTCTCCGATGGTCAGTGCCCCTATGGTAATATCATCCCCATAGAAAGCCCATGCGCCCACCGTAGTCAGACATTCCGGGAATACGAGCGTGTCCGCCGTATAGTCAATGCCACAGAACAGATGCTCCGGGATTGCCGTTACCCGGCTGCCGATTGTAATGCCGGAAACCGTGATATTCCCGAAAGTCCCCAATATAGTTTCCCCATATGGCTCGGACACGGCATTTACCGCGTTGTAATAGATATTTTCAATCTCATTTCTTGCAAATGCCTCTTTTCCGATCTCTTTCACATTCTCCCCGATTGTCAGCGTGGCGATCGCCTTGTCATAATAAAAAGCCTTGCATCCTATGCGCTCCACATCAATCGTCAGCTCGTCCATCGTAATCTTTGCCGAGGCAAAACAGTAATCGGGAATGACCTTCACATTCCCACCTATGTGCAGTTCCCTGATATTTGCCTGAAAGAAAACCCCGGTGCTTTCACCTCCCGCCCCGGTCTCGGCTGCCTCCGCATTATAGTAAAGTTCCCGTATCGTCATGCGCTTGAAAAGACTGTCCTTCATATATGTGACCGTCTCCGGTATGGTGACGGAAGGAAAGACCGGCGTTGTCGATGCCAGCGTGAACGTAAGCCGTGTGACCGTATAATCCCCGATCTGCGAGGGAAAACTCAACGCCTTGTAATCCCATGTTGACTCCTTGCAGTCCTCCAGTTCATAGATTTCCGCCGTCCCGTCCTCATATCCGTAATAGTGGTATATGACGCCGTTCCCATCCGTATAGGTGCTGTCCGCGTCCTGTACCGCACTCCCTTCTGCTGCCTGCGCTGACAGGAGCATCACGCCCACTTCTTCGCTTTCCTCCAGTTCCGTTTCCTCTGCATTCTCCTCCCCTTCTGTGGTTTCCTCCTCCCCGGCAGGCTCCTCTTCCTCTGCATCGGATTCCTCACTCTCCTTATCCGCTTCTCCCTCTGGCAATTCCTCCGGGATTTCCTCTTTGCCCGGATCTTCCTCTTCCGGGACTTTTTCTTCCAAATCTCCCGTTCCCCCAGCGCCAGATTCCCCTGCATTTTCCTTATCACCCGATTCTTCTAAATCTTTCGATTCCTCGGTATCCCCCGTTTTTTCCGTATCTTCCGATTCTTCTGAGTCTTTCGGTTTCCCTGTACCTTCCCCTGTTTTCTCCCCATCCTGCTCTTTGGTATCGGCATCTTCCCGGTTCTCCTCCTGCCCGTCCGCATCATAAGCCTCTATAGATTGCCCTATTCCCTCCTCTGCACGGGAAATAACTGTCATCCCCGGCATGGTTACAAACATACACACAGCCGCCAGAAACGCCACAAGGCTTCTGGCTGTCTTTTCTTTTATCTTCTTCATCTCCATCTTCCTTTCCATTTTTTGTGCACAGAAAAAGGGCGCATAGATTGGTTTCTATACGCCCTGACGCTGTGTCTCTATTTTGTTTATACGAACTGCCTCTACCTGTTTCCTTTCCTGCCGGAAGGTTTCTTCCCCGGAAACTCCATGATGACCGTAAACTGCACCCCGCTCTTTTCCTGCCCGTCCTTGGTGTAGATGTATCTTTCCGTGCCGTCCGGCGTGATATAGGCGTCATAGGGCTTGCCCGCTTTGCCTTTCAGTCCCTTTAACAGAATCTTCTTTCCGGTAAGCAGATCTTTGATCTGGACATCGGTAAGGGAAACACCCATAACAAATGCAAAATCGCCGCGAACAACTTTGACCTGTTTACAGCTCATGCCGCACCTGTTCTCGCAGTACGCCCCGTATTTTCCCTTCACGATCTGGCCGCCGCAGTGCGGACATTTCCCCAAGACCTGCCGGTCTGCTGCAAAGATCTGTCTCTGCTCCTCGTCTGCCTCCTGACACTCGTCAACAAGAGCGGACACCAACATTCTGATATCCGCCATGAAATCGGTACTGTCCAGTTCCCCCTTTGCCACACGGGTGAGGGCATTTTCCCAATCCGCCGTGAGTTTCGCAGACTTTAGCATATCTGGGAGAACCATGATGAGTTTCTTCCCTTCCTCCGTTGGGATCAGCAGTTTCTTCTCCCTGCGCACAAAACCGTCCTTCACCAGCTTCTCAATCACTTCCGCTCTGGTGGCTGGCGTACCGATTCCTTTTCGCTCCACATCGTCCACCATCTCCTCATCCCCGGCGCGCTCCATCGCCGCAAGCAGGGTGTCCTCCGTATAGCGGGCGGGCGGTTTAGTGAAATGTTCCAAGACCTCTGTGCCCGTCACGGCAAGGCGCTGTCCCTCCTCCAGTACAGGCAGCTTTTTCTCCTCCTCATCCGTTTCCCCAGAAGGTTTCCGGCTCCCGCCTTTTACCATCTCCTCAAAAGTTTTCCAGCCGTTCTGCGTCACCTCCCTGCCGGAGACATAAAAGACCTCTTCCCCGCAGGCAAGTTCTGCCTTTGCCGACTGATACAGATGCGTTCTTCCCGTGGCGCACAGAAGGCGGTTGGCGAGCAGAGACAGCACTTTATACTCCCCTTCCGGCAGGGCTTTTAAGTCCGTGTGGGCGATCTGCACGGTGGGGATGATGGCATGGTGGTCACTGACCTTTTTGCTGTCAAGCACCCTGCCCACATCCGGTTCGGGCAGGATATCACCCTCGGACAAAAAGCACTTTTGCACCGCCTCGATCACTTCCCCTGCCGTCTGCCCCATGTCGTCGGACAGATAGCGGCTGTCCGTTCTGGGGTAAGTTGCCAGTTTCTTTTCGTACAGGCTCTGCAGATATTCAAGGGTCTGTTTCGCGCTGTAGCCGAAAAGCCTGTTTGCCTCCCTCTGCAGGGTGGTGAGGTCATAGAGTTTCGGCGGCTTTATGCTCTTTTCCTCCTTCGTCACCAGACGGACGAGAGCCTGTCCGTTCAGACAAGCCCCTGCCATCCTTTCCGCCATGCTTTTATCATCAATCCTCTTTGTTGCTGCCTCCAGCGCCCCGCATCTGATCTGTGCCGTATAGTAGGTCTCTTTCCGAAAACATGCAATCGTCTCCTCCCGTTCTACGATCATCGCAAGGGTGGGTGTCTGCACCCTGCCCACCTTCAAAGTCCTGCCGCCGAACAGTACGGTAAAAAGCCTCGTGCCGTTGATTCCGACCAGCCAGTCCGCCTGTTGTCTGCACAGAGCCGCCCGGTACAGGCAGTCATAATCGCTGCCCGGTTTCAGATGGGCAAACCCTTCCCGCACCGCGCTCTCCTCCATAGAGGAGATCCACAGCCGCTCCATCGGTTTCCTGCAGCCCGCCGCCTCACAGACAAGGCGGAAGATCAGCTCGCCCTCGCGCCCTGCGTCACAGGCATTTATCGTTTTGTCTACATCAGTGCGATTCAGCAGTTTCTTTAAGACAACAAACTGCGCCCGCACCTCCGGCTTTACCTCATACTTCCACTCTTCCGGGATAATCGGCAGCGTCTCATGCCGCCATTTCCGAAAGCGCTCGCTGTAGCCCTCCGGCGCGGCAGGCTCCACCAGATGCCCCACGCACCAGCTCACCAGATAGCCGTTTCCCTCCAGATACCCATCCTTCTTTTCATCTGCCCCTATCACGCCTGCAATGGACTGTGCCACGCTGGGTTTCTCTGCAATCACTAACTTCATACTTCCTCATCCTCCCTGTCTGTAAAAAATGCTTCCTCCGGGTTACTGTTGTCCTCTTCTTCCAGTTCCTCCTCTTCGTCGTCATACTCCTCATCATCTTCCTCATCCTCTTCATCCAGAAACCCCTCATCCTTTTTCCGAAGGACTTTCACATAGTAAGCTGCGCCAATCACCGCTGCAGCCACAAGCCCTAAGAGGATATAGGCCGCTGCCGGATTCTCCGCCGTCTCTTTTGCAGTTTCCTCCGTTTCCTCTGTTTCTGTTTCCGGCTCTTCTGTCCCGTTCTCTTCCTCCACGGCATCCCCATCCCTGACAGGTGCTGTATCCTCTGTCCGGGGGAGCGCCGATTCTACCACAGCCGAATTTTGGGGAAGTGTTTCCTTCAAATCGGAAGTAACATTCAGCAGATCGTTTTCGCTGATCTCCGTAAGGAAGTAAACCGTTTCCTCCTCGCCGTCCCTGTCGATGACCAGATAAAAGACCTTCTCGCTCTCCGTCTGGATGGTGTAAAACTCCTTACCTTTTCCCGTCTCTACAGCCGTCTGCTCTCTTTCTGCCGTCTCGGAAACGTCCGCCTCCCGCATGGCTGCCTTCTTTTCTTCCGCAGGGCTTGTCTCTGCCGTGGTATTGCCCTCGCTGTCGGTTTTGGTATGTTCCGTGACCTGTGCCGCCGCCGTCACGGGAGCCGTCGCCTGTGCGCTTGCCGGAAGTTGCTGCATAACGTCCTGCTGGTCTTTGGTTTCCACCTCCGGGTCTCTGTAATAGGGGTTTTTCGTTTGATAGACCTCGGACATATTTCCAACATAATCCATGGCGGAGATGGTAAAATACTGATAGCCCGCATCAAACTGCTGGAGCCGGACATTCAGTGTCCCGTTGACCAGATCCTTAAATTCATGACCATTGACATAGATTACTTTGACCCCCGAACCCGTATCCTGCGCCCGGACGCTCAAAAGGCCGTCGCTGACCGCCGCGTTTAACGTGGGCGGCGTGTAATCAAAACACTTGATATAGCGGCTCTTTTCATAAGTCCTGCCCTTTTCATCCGTCACAAGGGCATAGACGGAGCAGTCCTCATTGATCTCCACATACCGCTCCTCTGTAATGTCCGTCCAGTTCCCGTTCTGGGTTACCTTCGCCTGCAGGGACTGTATCTCAAAGTTCCCGGACTGCGCCACATCTTCCACCGATATGTATACCTTCGTAGTGTCATTATGCCAGCCGGAAGGTGTGTTGATCGTAATCCGCACACTCGGATTCACATAGGCGCAGGCGCTGTAGTCTGCCTTACAGACTTCACAGGACTGATCTGCATCTTCTTCCGTACACTTCTCCCTACAGGTACATTCCGGCTCCGGGACGGTATTGTCGGAAACACTCCCGTCCCCGTTTTCCCTTGCCGGGCTGTCCCTTTCCTCCGCATGGACTTCCATCGGTTCCTGTGCGCCTGCCAGAAACACCCCGGCAGGAATACCAAATGAAAGCACCGAAACCGCCATCAGAATGGCTGCTCCCCATTTTCTTTTCTTTCTCATAGTTAAGTAGTCTCCTTTCCTTTTTGGTCTAAAATCCGCAAAATCTCTGCCTCGCTCACCTTGTTTAACAGGTTCAGCTTCTCCGGCGAGATTTTATATTTTTTGATAATCTTCATGGCTTCGGCATCCTCCGCCATCTGCCTCTGCTCGTCTAATTCCTTCTCCTTCGCCTGCAGGGCTGCGAGCTGCTCCCTTACTTTGGCAAGCTCCTTATTGATCCGCTCCTTTGTCATTTTCCCTCACCCCCTTGTCTGTCACCTGATTCTGCCAAATCCGTAAAAATGGCTCTGCCAGTAAGGGCTGTTGATGGAGGAATATTTGACCGGGTCGCCCGCATGGGCCATGACGCCGTTTCCACAGTAGATGCCCACATGGGTGACCGGGTTCCCGCTGTGGTATGTACCCGTGAAGAAAATGATATCCCCCGGCTTTGCCGCCGATGCGGATACGGGCGTACACTGGTTATAGATTCCCTGTGCCGTCGTCCTTGGAAGGCTGTGGACACCGCTTTTGGTAAACACCCAGCACACAAATCCCGAACAGTCAAAACCTGTGGATGGACTGGAACCACCCCATACATAGGGACAGCCGATGCATCTTTCCACCTCCTCCATCAGCGCCTGCACCGCCGCGTCATCATAGCTTTCCGGCAGCGCAGCGTTTCCGGGTGCGCCGCCTGTTTCTTCCCCGAAAAGCGTCCCTTCGCCCGCCTCAAAATAAAACAGCGGGTTATAGTATTCCCCGCCGTAAAGACACTCGATATGCAGATGACTCCCCATGCTGCTCCCGGTATTTCCCGTAGCCCCGATCAGACTTCCTTTTGCTACCTCCTCCCCGGCAACTACATTAAGGCTGTCCATGTGGGCATACTTGGTTAGGTAGCCGTCCTTTTCAATCACCACATACTTTCCGTAGTGGCTGTCATAAGCAGCCGCCGTTACCGTGCCGTCATGTGCCGCGTAGACTGCCGTACCCACAGGCACGGCGATATCCACGCCCCGGTGGAACTCCCCGCTCCCCGTCAGGATATTTTTGCGCCAGCCATAATAACTGCTGACATAGGAATACCAATACAGACGCAATGGAGAGTCAAAGACCTGCAGCAGTCCCTTCGTCTCTTCATACATCCCATAGATCTCTGTCTGTTCCGCATTCATTCTCCCGGAAACAATATCCTCAAGCGGTATGACAGCGAGTACCACCCGCAGGATGCTGACCTGGTACTCCTCCTCTTCCTCGTACTCATAGGTTTCTTCCGTCTCAGCCCCTGTCGCCGGGTCAGTCGATGGTCTCGTCCCCGTCTTTGTGACAGTTCTGGTTCTTGTCTCCGTATCCGGTGTCAGCGTCAGCGTATACATCCCATCAAAGAGCGCCTGCACTTCACTCTCCACTTCGTCCGCCGTAAACTCTGTATGGGCAGCCGAAAGATAGCCGATCAGGGTAAAGGGGTTGTGTCCGATCTCCCCCAGATTGTAAGCATACTCATCATAATCCGGGTAATCGGTCTCAATGCGGTCAATCTCTTCCTGCAGGGAAAGTTCAAGCTGCGTCATCTGCAGGTCGGCTGCATCGATCTCCTGCGGCTTACTCAAATAGCTTGCCGCCAGAATGGTGGACTGCACCTCCGCAAACATCGCGCCGCAGGAAGATACCGCCATCATCACAACAAGCAGTAACAGGGCTGTTATTCCCACCGTGACAAGTGTGCCCGCGTTTCTTGCGGCGGTCTCCTGCAGTTTCCTGGCGGCTGACACCGCCACGTTTTTACCCTGCCAGAAGGACTGTGATGCCGCCTTCCCCGCCGCCGCTTTCTGCCCAGCCTTTCTGTACTCCCGCTTGATGCGCTCTTTCTGCAGCCGTTTCTGTAAGGCTTTTTTCTGCATCTGCGGGTTTTCTTCCAGAAACTTCTGGTACTCAAAATTCACTTCTTTGCGGAAATGCCGCCTCTCCAGTTTTTCCGCCCTTTCCTGCCGTTTCTGCACCTTCCCCCTGCGGTGGCTTTTTGCGTAGCGGTAAACCTCCTCCGCCCGCTGCTCTGTCTTATGCGCTCCCTCCACCGCCGCATTTTCCTGCTCCGCCTCCGCCACTTTGCCGTGGGCATAGCCCGCATACCCGGCACTGAGCCTGCGCGCCGCCCTTTTTACGGCGCTGTCCCCTCTGTAGGGCTTCGGCGTTTTCACGGTGGTAACCACATATTTTGCCCTGCCTGTCTTTTCGTCAAAGACACGCTCAATAGAAAAGGCGGTTTTCTTCGGTAACCGGCTTTTTTCCGCGGCTGCTTTTTTGCCCGCTTTCTCCGCTTTCCCCTGCATCCTGTGTAACTTCTTACTGCCGGACGTTTCCGCTTTTTTCTCCTCCCCGAAGGTACCGCTGTCGGAAAACGTATCGTCCTTTGTCTGAAAGCCGCGCCCGCCATCCGGATTGTCTGTATGTCCCCGGTTCTGGTACTTTCGCCTGCTTTTCTGCCTTACCCTCCGATCATTCTGGTCGGAAACATCATCTGCATCCCTGGGCCGGTGTGCGCCGGGACGCTTGGTTTTTTCTCCTTTTTCTGCCATACATATCCCTCCGTCATCTCATACCGCTGTCTCCTGTCCACAGTTGCCGTTTCCCCCGTACTTCGGGTCATACGCCTCAAAATCCCGCACTGACCAGAAAATCCTCTTATTGTTTACCCACCGCTGTAACATTCTTGTCTCCTGCGGTGCCGTGGGTTTTTCATAAATCATGACATATGGGTCAAATCCCAGAGCCCGCAGGGTATAAATGCGGTACAGGTCCTGCTCTTTTGTGCTGCCGTAGTTGGTCAGCACATAGACGCGCCGTTTTCTGTTATCCTTTGCGGAAGTAAGTTCTGCAAAACGCTTAAAATACGGTGCCAGATCATCCTCCGGATTATCCCATGCGAAGTGCAGCATCTTGGTTTTCACACGGTTTAGCGCCGCTACTTTTTCCGGCGTAGCAAGTCTTATATCCAGCCCCTGCGTAAAATCCACAGTCGCGCCGCTTTCTGCAAGCTGAGCCAAAAGCCTCTCACAATCGGGACAGGCAAGCAGGTTCGCGTCGAGCAGCTTGATCTCCTTTTCCCCGCGCCAAAACTCCGACAGGTCAGCTACCGCTACACTTTTCCTGCCCTCCTTCGCCCCTACAATGCAGAAACCGCAGCCCCTTGGACAGCCCCGTGACAAAAACCCGTAGGCTGTGCCTGTAAACTGCGGATATAAACGGTAATCGGGGCAGGCATGTTCCACCACATCTGGCAGCTTATTGTCAAGACCGTACCCGGTGCCGCCCCGGATGATTTTGTCGGCATGTACCGTTTTCGTATAATCTTTGGAATACGTGTCTGTGAACACCCTGCTCATGTATACGAGGTCATAATACTTCCTGCCGTCATGCCACTCCACGGTATCGCCCCTTGCCCTGTGGTACGCGGACAGTTTCATCAGGCACAGGTTCGGCCATCGGTGTCCGTCCACATCGATCAGTCCCACTTTCAAGTCACACTTCACCCGCCTTTATGCTTTCTTCCGGCTTTGTGTTCATAATCACGTAAGTCTTTGTATCTGCCGGGTATTTATCCACGAAGGGAATCACCACGTTGTCAAACAGGATCAGGCCGCTGCCCGCCTCCGAATTGGTGACGTACATAAGCTGTTTTTCCGACAACCCAAGTTTCTCCGCGAGGATGCGCTGGTCTTTTGCATTTTGGTTCAACAAATAGACAAAATCGGAGTTGCCAAGAATCCCCTCAATCTCCTCCGATCTTAAGAAATCTCCCACGTTCTGGGTCAGCGCGGTGGGGACACCGCCCCATTTCCTAAAGCGTTTCCAGACGCTGACTGAGTAGACCGCCGTCTGTTTTTCCCGCAGGAGCAGGTGAAATTCGTCACAGTAATATCTTGTCGCTTTTCTGATCTCCCGGTTCTGCGACACCCGGTTCCACACCGCATCCTGCACAATCAGCATGCCCAGCTCTTTAAGCTGGTTGCCCAAGTCCCTGATGTCAAAACACATGATCCTGTTCTGACTGTCTACATTCGTCCTGTGGTTGAAGTAATTCTGTGAGCCGCGCACATACAGCACAAGGCTGTTTGCGATCCGCACCGCCTTTTTTTTCGCCTCCTGCTGTAATGACGGCGCAACGTTTTTCGGCTCATACTGTAACAGCGCGTCATATAAATCCTCCAGTATGGGCATGTTTTCCGGCACCGGATTTTCAAAATACGTTTCGTATACCGTATGGATGCAGTCGTCGATAATCCCCTTCTCATCATTGGCAAGACCATCCCTGCCGCCCGCCACCAGATCGCATAAGGTAATCAGGAAGTCGCTCTTTACCTTTAACGCCTCCCCGTCTCCCCTGTGGCTGGTCTGTATGTCCATCGGGTTCAGATACTCCCTGGAATTGGTGGAAAGCCTTACCACCTGTCCCTTTAGTGCCTCCACAAGCGCAAAATACTCGCCTTCCGGGTCGCAGATAATAATGTCATCCTTTGTGGAAAGGAAACAGGACAAAATCTCCCGCTTGGCAGAGAAGGATTTGCCGCTGCCCGGCGTTCCCAGAATCACACCGTTTGGCGTTCTGAGGCGTTTCCTGTCCGCCATGATCATGTTGTTGGAAAGGGCATTCAGACCGTAATAGATGGATTCTCCCGGCATGAACAGTTCCTGCGTGCAGAAGGGTACAAGGATCGCCGCACTCTTTGTCGTCAGCACCCGCTCGATACCCGTCCCGTTACAGCCAATCGGCACACTTGCCATAAGTCCCCTCTCCTGAAGATACTGCAAGGGGCGCAGGACACAGTTCGCCTGCTGGATGATACCCGAAACCCGCTGTGTGACCGCCTCCAGTTCCTTTTTTGTCCTCCCGTAACAGGTGATCAGAAAGGTCATTTTGATAATCTTCTGGTTACTGCTGTTTAAGTCGTCCAGAAGTTCCAGCGTATCCTTCTCATAAGTGAGAATGTCCGTGGGAAGGATGTCCATATCGTAGCCGGAGCGTACCGCCTTTTTCTGCTCCTCTATCTTCATCTTCTGTATGTTGGTCAGCGCCCCTTTTAACATCTTGATGGCCCTGACCGGATCGAGGGTCTGCATGTGCATGGTCAGCGACAGGTTCTCGTCGATATCCAGCAGCCGTTTCACCAATTCGTCATTGAATCTTGGCGCCGTCATATCCAGATAGGACACACAGCCGTACATATTTCCTGTCCGAAATCTGCTCGGATAGCGGAAATCAAACCCCGGCGGCGCAATATAATCCTTCACCGACTTTCCCGACTCGGACAGCTCCCGGAAAGAGAAACGGAAAGGCTCCGCTCCCTGGTTGAAATATTCATGCAGGATGCAGAGCCTTTCCTTACCGTCAAGCGCCTTTGCGTTTGCGCCGATGTTATTCAGATTGTGTAATATATCTTTCTGAATGTTATCCAGTCTGGCCTTCGCCTCTTTGTAGCCGGAGCACTCCACACCGAAAACAAGATATTTGGACTTCACCACACCGTTGTTGCCTTTTGCCGCCTGCCGCTTTAGCATCGCGGCATACTCCTCCCTGATATCGTTGAAAGAGTCCTCCTGAGGCGGGATTTCAAACCTGTCCGCCAGTTCCTTCTCACTTACATGTCGGTTAAACAAAAACAGTCCGAATTTTACGGACGGGTCAAAGTAATTGATGAGCCTGCTGTACTCCTCCAGAATGTATCTCTGGTCGTCGGTCTCCAGCAGGTCATAGTTGATATCGTGAAACTCCACCATCCTCGTGTAAAAACCGTGGGTGACCTGACAGGTTCCATCCCGGTACATTTTTTCAAAAGTAATGGTTTTCTGCGCGGTATCCGGCTTCTCCTGCGCCATCCCCTGTCCTGCAAGGTTCCTCTTTAATCTGGTAAGCCGCTTTCTCTCAGAGAAGGTAAGCCCTTCCCTTTTATCGCGTGCCTTTCGCTTTTTCTTCAAGACTCCTCACCTCCCTCTTCCATTTCTCCCTTTCCTCCAGCTTTCTATATAAGTTCTCTGACCGGTAAGGTCTGATGCCCGGCATTAAAATCTTCTGCCGCACGATAAAGTACAGCACCTTTTCCGCCGGAAAGCCGTCTCTTTCATACATCGCCAGAAAGAAAAACGGGAGCATTACAAACACCATGATCAGTGCCGCCGCCTGCGTCCCTATGACTCCTTTGGTAAGAAAATATAAGGGGATTCCCACAAGGGCGGCGCTCCCAAAGCATACGATCTGGCGCTTGGTCAGATTCAGTGCAACCTTCGTCTTGATACCGTTTAAGTTCTTTGGCACTGATACTGAAATTGCCATATGTCCACTCCTTTCCCATAAAAAAAGACGTATAGTTTTCTCCTATACGCCCTTACGCTGTTATATCCTTATTTACTTGTGAAACGCTGCTTTAATTTACTCCCTGCAAACCTGTAGGCAGAAACTGATTGATCGTGTCCATATCAATATCTATACTGATCGGGACTACCTCTACCTCGATACTGTTTTCGATGACTTCCCCATTTGGCGCTGTTGCGGTAACGACAATCTTGTGAACACCCAGCCTATCAAAGATAACATCATTCTGCCACTCCGTTGCATTTTTCTCATACAGCGATAACGATTCATCTCCACCGGATTCAAAATAAGCCGTTATTGTAACTGCATCCGTCTTAAAATTCAGAGTTGCAGTCATCTCGACATTCGTACCTATGTCAATAGTTCTGTGTTCCGAATACAGATAAATCGTATACTCCGACTCCTCCGCAGCTATTTCCCGTTCCGTTTCCGCTTTGGTTTCTGTTTCTGCCTCCACTTCCATTTCCGGCGCCACTTCTGCCGCCACTTCCGTTTTCAGCTCTGCTACTGTTTCTGCTGTCGGCTCCGCTCCTGAATCAAGGTTTCTCCCGTCAATGATGCTTTTAACAGAATAGCCGCTAATTGTAACAACCAATGCGACCACCGCCACGATTAAGGAATAAAGGGGAATCTTCGACTTACTGCTCTTCTCCGTATCACTCTTTATAGCTTTCAGTTGTTCATTGGTCTGCTCGGCATGATATGCGATAGCGCGGCTGCCTTCATTGAGGTCATCCAGCTTTTCGCTGATCTGTCTGTTATGTTCTACGTTAACCCGGCCACTCTCACTGATGTCTTTTAAGGTGTTTTGCCATTCTTTATCCCGTTTTCTGTTTCTTCCCATAAACACCACCTCCCAGCCTCCGGCTTACCGCAAAATACCTGTTTCTGGCTTACTGCTTTTGGGTAAATTATAGCATTCCGAGAATTGATTTACAACATTACCACCTCCATTCTGCCATACCCTGCCGCGTTTACAGACGATATGGTCATCCCCGGCAGATGCCGTTTCCTACCGCTTTCCTAGTGCGCGTTGAATATGGATTTTGAGACAGAGCCTGTCTTAAACAGGCTGAAACATAAGATCACTGTGTATGCGCCCACCGACCACAATGCCGAATGAAGGTCTGCGGCTACCGTAATGCCCGATGCCAGCACCGCATAGATCGCCACGCACACCATGATGAAAAAGCCCTGAAAAGCTAATGCAACCAGCCCTTTCAGATAATTTGTCCCGATACTGCCCCACTCCCTGATGGTGACGGTGGCAGCCGGGATCGGTGCCACTGAAACATAAAGGTAAATCTCAATCATACGTCCGTACATGATGACGGTTATCAGAACGGACATGATTTTCATACAAAGGCTTATAATCATCGTTTCCAGACCAAGCCGGATCAGCTCCCCGATCTCCATTGTGTCAATCTGGCTGTTTAACATGGATACAAGCGCCGCCTCCACATCAATACTCGTGGAACCTGAAATGGAACCCGCCGCCTGTGCCACCACGTAACTGCCCACATCAAAGACAGCCATGACGATATCAAAGGTCTTGGAAACCAGCATGACCGCGATACATGCCTTGCCCAAAAAGCGGAAAAACAGGCCCGTATCAAAGTCGTGCATGTTATTTTTGTCGATGACCATCGAGATCAGTTCATAGATCAGCACAAAACTGATAATCATGCCGGCTATGGGTATGACCACGTTCTCAGACAGTGTCTGCACCATGCCGAATATACCGGCGTTCCACGCGCTGGGCGTCATGCCGACCTCACCCGCAATCGTGCCTACCTTGTCGTTGACATCGGTAAACATGGAATCCAGATTAGATAAAATCCAGCCTTTCAGCATATCCTTTATAAATTCAGTGATTTTTTCTATGATGCCGCCCATCTTATGAGAACAGGCTCGTAAGCTGTGGAATCACCGTCTGCGCCACAATGACAATGCCGCCGCCTGCCATCAACTGTTTTATCCCCAATTAGGTGTAAAAACTCTGCTCGATGGCGGGCGGCGGCGTACAAAAAATCTATATGGTGTTGTTAAGAGAACCGTCCCGGCGGGACAGGTCAGGCAGTGACCTGTTCCACCTCCGGGATGGGTTTGAGATTAAAATGAATTTCGATAGAAATGTGTCTTGTTTTATTTTCGTCAATGCGCTCATGCACGACGATTTCTTTGATTAAGCGGTTGAGGGTGGCTGCGTCCAGCTCTGTGATGTTGGCGTATTCCTGAATGGCTTCCACCCATTGTTTTGCGTCATTGGCAAGCTGGACTTCATCGGACAGCCGCTTCCTGCCCTCGGACACTTTTGTTTTAAGCTCCGTCTGCTCGGTCTGTGTCCTTTCCAGCATGGTGTTGAAGTTCTGCTCACTGATACGCCCTGCAATCATATCCTCATAAAGCCGCATTACCATTTTGTCCAGAACCTCAATCCGTTCCTCGTCCCTTGTAAGGGAGCGTTCCATTGCTTCCCGCTGTTCCCGCTGCTCGGCTTCACAGGTATTGGTCAGGCGGTCGGCAACCGCTTCCCCGTCCATCAGGGCAGCTCTGGCACATTCCCGTATTTTCCGCAGCACATGGCTGTAAAGGGTGTCATAATCAATCCGGTGCTGGGTGCAGTGGTTCTTTCCAAAGGCATTGTAGGTTTTGCAGGAGTATATCCGCTGGGGATGTTTTGCGTTTGTGTAGCGTATCGTCAGCGACTTCCCACACTCGCCGCATTTTAGCAGTCCGGCAAACAGGCTGATTTCATTGGTCTGCCCCGGACGCTGGCGGGATTTCAGCTTGTTCTGCACAATGTCAAAACTCATGCGGTCAATCAGCGGTTCATGCTGTCCCTCCACCACAATCCAGTCCTCCGGCTTCTTTTCCCCAATCGTGCCGATTTTGAAGCGGTAGTCTTTTTTCTGGGAAGCAATCGCCCCGGTGTAGACGGGATTCATCAAAAGGTCTTTGATAACGGAGAAGTCCCACATATACCGCCCGTTTTCCGGGTCTTTCTTTTCCCATTTGGTGCGGGTATTGCGAAGCCCCCGTTCCCGGTTCCACCATGTGGGGCAGGGGATTTTTTCTTCCTCCAGCCGTCTGCGGATATAGTTCGGACCATGACCGTTCAGGGCATATCCGAAAATCAGCCGCACAATCGGGGCGGTTTCCTCGTCAATGAGCAGATGGTTTTTGTCCTCCGGGTCTTTCCGATACCCAAACGGGGCAAGACACCCGGTAAACTGTCCTTTCTGCGCTTTCAGAAGATAAGAGGAATGGACTTTCTTGGAAATATCCTTGCTGTACATCTCGTTCAGGATATTCTTGAACGGGGCAATATCGTTGTTATCCCGCAGGGTGTCGATACCGTCATTCATGGCGATATAGCGGACACCGTTTCTTGGGAAAAAGTCCTCAATCAAATGCCCGGTTTGCAGATAGTTCCGCCCCAGTCGGCTGAGGTCTTTCGTGATGACAAGGTTGATTTGCCTGCGCTCAATGGCTCTCAACATTCTCTGTAAATCAGGACGCTCCATATTAAGACCTGTGAAGCCATCGTCCTGATAGACTGCCACAACCTCCCATCCCTGCTTTTCGCAGTATTTTTCCAGCATATCACGCTGGTTTGCGATACTGGCACTTTCGCCTTGCAGGTCATCGTCCTTTGACAGTCTGCAATAGACCGCTGCACGATAGCCCCCGGCAAGTGCCGAACCGATTGTTCTGTATTCCATTTCGTTCATCATAGCCATTTACCCACACAATCCAGACGGTATCTGGCTCTTTTGAACCTCATCTTCATTATACTTCAAATCTTTCTTTTTAGCAAGATATTCTTTTGAATTTGTCTTTCCATATTTCTGGGAAATCAGGCTGACGAACACATCGGTTGCGTCAAGCTCCCCGTCAAACACAGTAGTCACATGAATCTCTGTTTTGTTTTTTGCCATAGGCAGTTATCCTCCATACATGAAAATAGCCAGACAGAGGGTGTCGGCAACGAAGTCCGGCAACGGGCTTCAAAAGACCTTGCAAACAATCTCAATCTGGCGATGGTTACTATTTATATTTTTCTTTTATTTTTCTGTTGTTTTGGTTGTCATAGGGGAGAAAAGCCCGCAGTTATGGGATTTTCTCCGGCAACCGGCTCGGCAACGGGATAGCAACAGGGTGTGCAACAGGCTGTCATTTTCAGAATGGAAGCTCCATCTGTTCTGTGACCTCCACAAAACCGTCCACCATTTTTTCAGACGGGTTGCCGGAGTCCGTTGCCGGGTTTTCACGCTCCCAGCCCTTTTGTCTGCCATATTCTGAAAACATTCTTGGATTCGGGAAGTACCGCCAGCCGGAAATGCACTGGTTCATAATCTCGTTGATTTCCCGGATTTCCCATTGCTTCGGTTCGTCAAAGGCATGGTTCAAGGCTTCCTTGTAGAGCTGCTTGGAACAGACCATGCTCCCGGTGTACTTATCAAGATACGCCTGTATCATTCCGGCTTTGGTGTCCTCCGGCATAAAATCCCGCTGGTGTTCTTTGAGATACCGCTGCATGGCGGGGCTGAAAGCCAGCTTGAACCTGCCGCTTCGGTAAATCTCCATCGCTTCCGCCCACATCTGCTCGATATAGGCTCTGGAAGCGGCTTCGTCCTCCAAAATGTGAACCTCGGCTTGCTCCGGGTACACCATGACGGGGATAAAGCGGCGGTTGCCGGAACGGTCAAGGGGAAGAAAATCAAGGGCATTGGAAGTGCCGCCAAACACGCACTGACGGGGGCGGTCTGCCGGGTGGGTTTCATAGGGTATCTTGTAAACCTCTTTCTGCCGGCTTAAAAATGACTTGATTTCCTCAATGCTCTTGGCGTTTGCGGTTGCCATCATTTCCGACATTTCGATAATCCAGTGACCTTGCAGCTTGCGGTACACATTGTCATCGTCCAGCTTCCGCAAATCATCGGAGAACCACTCGTCCCGGATTGCCAGCAGACGGAAGAAGGTGGACTTGCCAGCCCCCTGACCGCCTACCAGACAAAGCATGATTTCAAACTTGCACCCCGGCTGAAAGGCTCGTGAGATTGCACCCAGCAGGAACAGCTTCAACGCTTCATAGGTGTAATCGTCTGCGTCAGCCCCCAGAAAGTGCCGCAGGCAGAAGCGGATTCGCTCTGTCCCGTCCCACACAAGGGAACTTAAATAATCCCGGATGGGGTGGTACTTGTTTTCATTCGCCACAATCCCGATGGCGTTATCAATCTTTTTCTCATTGGTAAGCCCGTAGGTTTCTTCCAGATAGAGAAGCAGATACTTCATATCTGTATCGTTCAGGGGGGTGCTTTCCCTGTGGAAGCCGATGGGCTTTATGATGTCCTTGCGGTCAGTCAGGATATTGTATGCGATAGCCCCGGAAAGCAGCGGGTCACGCTGGAATACAGTCAGGCAGTTCCGTATACTCTGACGGACGCCGCCTTTCTCGGTAGTTTCCAGCCCCTCCTTGATTTCCTCAATGCTCTGGGGTGGCTGCATGGCGTTCATGGTGTTTTTTAGTTCTTGCTGCGTCTGCGGCGGCAAGCTCTGCCATTCGCTGTTCAAGCTGTATCACATCCTTTCCGTAGTCCGTAATCAAAGCCGCTTTTTCCTCTGTTTCCCCGAACAGCAGCACATCCAGCAGATACTCCACTTGGTCTTGCTTCTGTAAGGCTTCTATAAACCGGGGATGAAAGGCTTCCTCCGGGGAGTGTGGGGCGTAGTCCGTTCTCCATGCCCGAAGCAGATGGAGATAATCGGCAAGAATACGGAAGCAGCGGCTCTTTGCTTCTTGAAACTGTTCCTCCGGGGATTTCTGCCAGGGCTTGGGCTTTTTTGCCTTTCCCGGCGGCTTCCAGTCCTCATAGGAAAGCCCGAAGTCCTGTGCCAGTTGTACGGCGGCTTCTTTCTTTCCCAGCCCATACAGGGCGGCGGCAAAATCAATCACATCCCCATCCGCACCGCAACCGAAGCAGTGGTAACGCCGATCCAGCTTCATGCTTGGGGTTTTATCGTGATGGAACGGGCAGCAAGCCATCCCGTTCCGCCCTGCATGGATTCCATAATGCTCCGCAGCCTGTCTGGTTGTGACGGACTGCTTCACAGCTTCAAATACATTCAAATCTGTCCCTCCTTGAAAAAAAGAAAAAACACCTGACATTCTCTGATTGAAAATGGCAAGTGTCTGTTAAAGTTCCATATCCTGTTGTTTGCGTTTTGTCTGCGCCGGGATAGTTCTTTTAGCCTTTTTCTCGTCCACCTTATCCTGCAAGGCTTCCTTGATGGGCTGTTTCTTGGGTGGCTCTTTACTTTCCTCTGTGCCGGGTGTGGCTTTCCGTACCCAATAACGGATGTCCCGCAGCTTCTTCAAATCCTCCTGTACCTCGGTCAGCGGTACTTTCAGCTCTGCGATTTCGCTGAGAAGCGTTTCCTGCTCCTCTTGCAGTTCCTTTTGAGTGCTGTCCTTATCGTCCGGGTGCTTAGCAAGGTAGGCGGCGGCTTTCTCATACCGGGCAACCTCCGGGTGTTCCTGTTTGAATTTTTCCTTTGTTTTCTTAAAAAATATCTTCTGGTACTTGTCATAGACGGGCTTACATTCCTTGCTGTCTGTCCGGCTGGCAAGAATCCCGTCAATCACTTTGCTGCGGGCTTCCTTTGGCTTCATCTGATTGCGGTAATCTGCGGCTGATTTCCCGGAAGATTCCAGAAATACTTCTAAGTCCTCCACAGTAGAAAGCCCCTTTTGCCGGAGATAGGACAGGGCTTCGCTGACTGCCTTTAAGTCCTGTGAAGTCCCCCGGTTCTGTCCAGCCCTTGTCCAGTCCTTCCGTTCTTCCTTTCGTATCTCCATATACTTCATCAGCAGATTTGGAAGAAAGACCGCTTCCTCCGCCGCTTTTTGTGCAAGCAGCTCTTTCCGTTTTTCTCCCAGCTCGGTAATCCAGCCTTTGAGGTTTTGGATAAGCTGCCGGATGGACTTCATCAGGCGGTTGGCGGCTCTGATTTCCCGGTTCAGATTGCCGATATTCGTCTGGATACCACGTTTTTCCATCTGCCGGACAGCAGCACCCTCATGGACAGTGGGGACAATATCAAGCCCCTGTCTGGCATAGGAACGCAAGTCCACACGCTCCGGGCGGTCATTGGCTTCCAGATAGCGGTTCTGGATGACCTCCCATTCATGCCTCCAGATTTCACAATACTTCTGGTCGTTCCAGTCAACCGTATCTTCCTTGTGGCTTTTCCATCTGCCGGAGGGAAGTTTTATCCGTTCCCCGTTTTCGTCAAGGTCATAAACCTTGCGGCTCTTGGGAAGCCATTTCCCATGTTCATCCATTGCCCTCATAGTCAGCATGACATGGGCGTGGGGATTGTGTCCCGGCGGATGGGGGTCATGGATGGCAAAGTCAGCAATCATGCCTTTGGAAACAAACTGCTGTTTACAAAACTCCCGGACAAGGACAGCATACTGGTCAGGTGGTATCTCTCTGGGGATGGTAAGCACCCACCGCCTTGCAAGCTGAGAGTTCCATTGTTTCTCCACCGCTTCGGCGGCGTTCCATAGGGTATTGCGGTCTGCATATTTCTGTGGGGCATTTGCCGGGAGCAGGATTTCATTGTGGACGATACCACGCTTTTCCGGGTAGTGCTTCACTTGCTGGTCATATTCACAGAAAAGCTTTTCGCCACTCTGGTAAGCAGCGGCGGCAACCGCAGACTGCCGCTGGCTTCGCTGTACAATCGTGATTTCGTTGTGTGGACAGGGCATTTCGTGTCCCTCCTTTCTATGCTTGGTGGATGGGGTGGCGTTTTGCCACCTCATTTTGGGCAGAAAAAAAGCAGGAGACCTTTTTCAGATTTCCTGCTCGGTATGCCGCTGGGCGGCGGGTATTTAGTTGTAAAAGTTCGGGGCAAGTTGACCCGATGTAGAAAAATAGCAAAATGGAATTTCAAGCTTCTACTGACAACAAATAAGCAAGCAAATCCTCTTTACTAAGAGGTTCGCAATGACTTAGTATGCAATATTTACAATCGATAGATTGAATAGTCTGAACCAAAGAATACAGTTTATCCTTATCCATATATCCATTATTAAAGAAATCTTCACTCGTTGAATCTCCTAAAAACAAAACTTTTTCTTCTGGCACATAAACACAAGTAGTATCTTCTGAATGTGGCGAAATTGTATGAAAGATTTGTGCAGTAATGCCACCTAAATCCAAAGTCATTTTATCCGAGAAAGTTATGTCGGACAGCACAATACTTAATTTGTCCTGTCCGCAATATTCTTTTCTAAAATGAATATCTTCCTTTTTCAGAATTTCGATATAATTGAGGTTTTTTGCCTGTTCTTGCTGGTCTTTGAGGAACTCATTTGTTTTGCCATAGGCAATACTTATTCCATTGATTGCGTGCATACCAAAGGTGTGGTCATAATGCCAATGTGTAATAACCGTAAAATCCGGCTTGTTAAACTGTTCCGCTTCGATTGCCCTGTAAAAATCCTGAACATGAGATGCCGAATATCCAGCATCAATCGCCAGAGAAATTTTATCTCCTTTAAGATAAGCTAACATCGGTCTGTCCACTTCGGGGGCGTGTTCTAAAAAATAAATTCTGTTGGTTAATTTATTTAATCCCATTTTTTGTCCCACCTTTCAGGTAATAATTCTTTCAATGTAACCTTTTGGTCATTGTTAATGGCAACTACTGTATTTTCATTATCCAGATCTAACTGTGAAATCAATTCTCTGCATCTTCCACAAGGCGACAGGATGCTGCCATCTTCATAAACAGATACAATTCTTTTGATTTTCGTTTCTCCATGTTTCAGCATTTCGGCAATAGCTGCCTGTTCTGCACAAATTCCAATTGAACAGGGCACATCAATACAAATGCCAGTATAAACAATACCACTTACTGTTTCTAAAGCACAAGCCACATGACCTGCTTTACCATTTTTCTTTAAATTTATGTTTTTTACCGTACACAAGGCAATATCATATAAGTCTTTCATCACTATCTTCCTTACTTAAATTGTTATCAACATCATTATACTGTATTGCCTATCGAAAAGATAGCATATTTTATGAAACTTGTCGGCTGGGAACAGCTTGCAAGGCAAGGTGTCCCCAGATGGCAAGTCCACAAAAGGGTAGCTGGCGGCAGCCAGCGCAGGGGAAGCGTAGCGTCCCCTGTATGATTTGGAGCAGACCATGACTGCGGAAAATCACAGCCCTCCGGCGAGGAGCCTTCGGAGAACGCAATGCACCAACCTCTGGGTGGTGTATAATTGCGCCCTATCCGAGTTCTTGGATAGGGCGCATTATCCGAGATAAAAACTTATCCGAGGTAAATTGATTAAATCCGATGAATACAGCATTTGAAAACGATTATCTCGGATAATTAACCCCGCTTTCAATTGTGGGTGATTTGTACTTATCCGAGATAATTGGGTAAATCACACCTTTGCCTCTGATAATTTTTGAAATGGCAGTTGCTCTTTTCATAAATAATTATCCGAGATAATTTCTTTGAAAGCCTTTCATATCGGCAGCTTTGAGAGTTACCTCGGATAATTGGAAATCTCGGATAATGCGCCCTTAGTAAACTAAGGGGTTTCCGGCTTCTCCCGTTCCAGCATTTTTTTCAATAGTTCCTGCGTGTCCTGCCTGTGAAAAATGAGTTTCAACAACAGCATGACATCATCATCTGTTAGGCGTTCCGGCTCTTGCAGAAAACTTTCCAGCATACCGCCACGAGTGCAGAGCCGGTGCGTCCGTTCCTTTCGGGTAAGCTGCTTTAACTGGTGCTGCAATGCCTTTTCATCATTGATGGCTTTCCGCAGTTTCTTTTCGCTTTTCTCCAGCTCCCGGTTGAGCTTTTCCAGCTTCGAGGTATCAGGCAAGGGCAGCGTCCTCCTTTCCCGGTATCAGCACATAAATCCTATTCGGTTCTCCCACGCCCTGACGCACCCGCATGATAAGTCCGGCGTTTTCCAGTTCATTCAGAGAACGCTTGACCGTCATGGGACTGCGGGACAGGACTGCGGCAATGGCTGTGACAGGGAAGCAGACAAACAGGATTCCGTTCTCGTCCTCCTGCCCTTTGGATAGCATAGCGTCCAGCATCCGGCAGTACATGACCTTTGCGGTGCTGCTGACTGGAAATCCTGTCAACGCTCTGGGAAATGGCATACAGGGCGGCAATGGTGTGTCTATCGTCATAAATTCAAAATTCATTCGGTGTGTTCCTCCTTTTTCTTTGATCGTTTGAATAAATAACGGGGGCAGTCAATCACAACCGCCCGGAAGCTCTGCTTGCACCCATGCTGGCATTTCCGGCATAATTCGTTGTAAGTGACACGCCCCCGGTCATTGAGGTAAAAGGAAAGCTCATGCTTCCTCTTTTTGCTCATTCTCGGCATATTGTATTTCCTCCCGTTTTAGTGTATGGTTTCGGGGCGATTTTCGGCAAAATTACGGTCATAGAGCCGATTAAAATCTCCCGAAGTATCAGCGATAGGGTAGACTATCCCCCTATCAGATTGTCGTGTTTCGGTATCATTTCGGTGTCAGTTCGCCAGTTCTCCCCGGTGTCGTTCCTCCCCTGAATCTCACAGCGGCGTATCGCTCCCTTTGGTACGCTCGTTTCGGTCAGGGTTCCTCCACATCCCTGCCAAAAGTCATGGCGCTACATCGCCGGGGAAGCATATCCCACACAGGCTGGTCATTCGATTGGAATAATCCATCGATGAACTACCTGTATCATAGAACATTTTTGTGCCCTGTGCCGTATGTCCACAAAGTAGGAATTAGGGGTAAAAATCAGAAATTTCCACGATTGCGGAAAGTGTGATATAATCCAGATAAGCGGCAGCAATGAAACCATTGGAAAGGAGCGTGCGCCCATGAAAGGAGCAACAAGCATACAGGAACGCCTTTGGGAACTCCGCAAGGACAAAGGCTTAAATCTGGAAGAACTATCAAAGCTGACAGGCATTTCCAAATCAGCTCTTGGAAGTTATGAAAAAGAGGATTTTAAGGAAATCAATCATGGCAACCTTATCACGCTGGCAGACTTCTATGGGGTCTCTGTTGATTATCTACTGTGCCGGACAGAGAACAGGGAGCAGATCAACACACCATTGACGGAGCTGCATTTGAATGATGAGATGGTGGCACTGCTGAAAAGCGGTCGGATTAACAACCGTCTGCTCTGTGAGCTTGCTACACATAAAGATTTTATCAAGTTTCTTGCAGACATTGAGATTTATGTGGACGGGATTGCTACCATGCAGATTCAAAACCTCAATGCACTTGTCGATACCGTCCGGCATGAAATCATTGAACGGTATCGCCCAGGCGAAGATGACCCGCATTTGAAAGTGCTGCAAGCCGCCCATATCAGTGATGATGAGTATTTCAGTCACATGGTTCTGGATGACCTCAACCTGATTATCCGGGATATTCGGGAAGCCCACAAAAAGGACAGTGAGAGTGCGCCCCAGACCACCGTTGCCGATGAATTGAAAGAAAATCTCGAAGCAGTCGAAAATTTCAAGGGCAGCCGGGATGAAAAGCTGGTTGTCCTTTACTGCAAGCAGCTCGGTATCAACTATAAAAATCTGTCAGACGAAGAATTTCGCTGGCTGATTCGGATTCTCAAAAAATCAAAGAAAATGGGAACGCCTATCAGCCAGAGGAAAAAACGGTAAAAAAAACCGCTGTTGCATGGTTGGGGTGCCTTCCATGTAGCAGCGGTTCTTGCTGTGGTTATTATTTCATTCGTTTTCTTAATATCCGGCGATAATTTGTTTCTCCCTTTGGTGCGTCCTGTATAATTTCCAACACACCATCTTCAAGCATTTTATCAATGCGATTAGAAATCCATACATCACTAATTCCAAGTTGATATTTTCCTAAAACATTACCTATAACAATAGCCATTTTGAATTGCTCTGGCTGTTCCGCAATTTCACGAAGAATGAAACTATCATATATATCTTCTGAAACACTTTGCAATTTACCATTTAGCATTGCACGCAAAGGTGCATTTTCATTTTGAAGTTGATTCCATTTCATAGCACAAGCTGAAAGAAATACAGGCTTAGCTTTTTCTTGTAGAGTTATATATTTTCCCCATTCGCCAGGAGAAACCTCACCCCATGCTATTTTGGATATCATAGTATTTTCTTTTCCATATTCCCAGGCAGGTAACTTAACCAAATAAATTGTTGTCTGACAGTTTAATGGTCGAAGTTGTTTCATAAGCCAGTACATACCGCAAAGTTCATCCGGATTATAGCTATACCAAATACGAACTTCTTCCCCAGCTACATATCGTTCAATAACCGAAGACAATGTAGTTTTAATTTTCTGTATTTTTTCTTCAACCTGATAGTCTAAATCCTCTACAAACCAGACAGACAGCATTTTCTTGAGAACATTTTTCCGCTGTTCGCCAATTCCATTATCAGAAATATCTCCCACACTAAGAGCCATATCAAAACAATAAACATCACTGCTCTTGCCTCCCAATGGAATAGCATTCTCCCAAGCAATATGTTCTTGTTCCTGTGCTTGAATTTGTGCTTCTTTCATTTCATCTGAAGATGGAACACTCCCATCTTCGTGCCTCATAAAGACCGAAACTGCACTTCCTCTATACTTTCCCTTACCGTAAGTTTGGGCAATTTTCAAACTTCCACAGGCACTTTCACCAAATACAATTTCAATCATCTTATATACCTCCGATTTAATTACTCCCGTATGAATAAATTATATCATGCAAAACAATTTCTTCTGCCCGGTTGTGAATGTTATTACAACGCTGCACCCATTCCATTTGTTGAGTTCGCTTCAATTCCTCTGTCACGCCCTCGGTGGCTTTCATCTGCTCCATGATAGTGTCTAACCGTTCCTGTGCCTGTTCGTTCAGGTCTGCAAGATATGTCCACAATTCTCCGGTCAGTATCAATGTATTCAATCTGGCTGGGTGGACTTCCCTTAAATATTCCCGGTGCATCCGTCCGTACTTTCCGATAGGGCGGTGTTCCTCCGGCAGTTTCAAGTCCGGGATGTAGTAATCTCCGACAAGGATATAATCAATTCCGTTTTCCGTTATTCTTGGTTTCAATTCTCTCATGTTCCTTACCTCCTGTGGAAGCAGGCTCGTCTGGTACTAACTCAATCACATCGGTAATCTCACAATTCAGCGTTTCGCAGATACGGGCTAATGTATCCATGCTGATGTGCTTTCCCTCTTTGCTCATGTTGGCAATCATATTTGTTGTCATACCAGCAGCAAGCCTTAAATCCTCTTTCCTCATATCACGCTCTAACAGTGTGTGCCAGAGTGGTTTATAGCTGATGTGCATATTGTTTTCCTGCCTTTCTATCCATACCACCGGGGCGGCTGCCCCGGCAGGAACTTTTCTCTTATTATAGCACCAATCTTGTGAAATCACAATTTATTCTTGTATCCTGCCGCTGATACCGTCTGGATTGGCTTTCCCTTTCTTTTTGTTCCCTTTAATTAGCCATGAACTGCTTGATCCCCTGAGATTTTGCTCATGTGGGATAAAGAAGTAAAAGAAGTGTAAAAAATTTTGCCGTTCCCTGTCCGGCTGACTGCCGGACGGGTCGGGCTTTAGTCGGGCAATTCTACCTTGCCGACAAAAGAGTAATAGATTTCGATTTCCTGTCTGCGGAGCTTCCCCCGGCGTTTCCCGTCAAGGGCTTCCGATTCGTGGATTACGATTTTCTCCACAAACTCCCGCAACAGGGTAGGGGTAAGTTCCTCAAAGCTGGTGTACTTGCGTACCACTTTCATAAACTTTTCAGCGTTTGCCGTGGCTTCCAGCGTTTTAGAAAGTTCGCTCTGCAAAGCGGCGGCTTTCTCTTTCAGTTCCTTTTGCTCGGCTTCGTAGTCTGCCGAAAGCTCCGTGAAACGCTCGTCCGATATGCGCCCGGTCACGCTGTCCTCATACAGCCGCTTGAAGATAGCGGAGAGTTCCGCAATCCGTTTTTCTGCCGCTTCCAGTTCTTTCTTCTTGGCGGCGTTCCGGCGTTTGCTCCCGTCCTCGGTCTGCTCGGTCAACAGCTTCATGAACCGGGCTTCGTGCTTGGCGGCGTAGCTGGTGACTTTCCGTAGGTTCTCGGTCACTCCGGCGGTTAAAAGGTCGGTGCGGATAAAGTGCGCCGTACAGTCTGCCGTGCGCTTCTTGTAGCTGCCGCAGATATAGCAGTCCTGCCGCCGCTTGTCCGTCTGATAGCGTTGCTGGTACATGACGCTGCCGCAGTCGGCACAAAAGAGCAAGCCGGAGAACAAACCCACTTCATCATAGCGGTTAGGACGTTTGCGCTGCTTGCGTAGCTCCTGCACACGCTCCCATGTGTCCTTGTCGATTATCTGCTCGTGGTGGTTCTCGAAGATTGCCTGTTTGTCCTCGCTGTTGTAGATAATCTTGCTGCACTTGTAGGATTGTGTGGTGGTCTTGAAGTTCACAAGGCAGCCCGTGTATTCCCGGTTTTCAAGGATATGTACCACGGTGTTCGCCGCCCACTTGCACTCATAGCCGGGGTGGTAGCGGCGGGTTCTCCCTGTCCGGCGGTATTCCAGCGTTCCCGGCGTGGGGATTTCCTGCTCCGTGAGCATACGGGCTATCTTGGTCGGACCGTTCCCGGCAAGGCAAAGGCTGTATATCTGCTTCACCACGGGGGCGGCTTCCTCGTCAATGATGAAATTTTCGTCCTCGTCCATGAGGTAGCCGTACACGGGCTTGCTTGTGACGGGCTTCCCACTCATGCCTTTTGAGCGTTTTACCGCCCGGATTTTCTTGCTCGTATCCCTCACCAGCCATTCGTTAAAAATATTACGCAAGGGCGCAAAATCGTTGTCGCCCTGTGCGCTGTCAACGCCGTCATTGATAGCAATGAAGCGGACGCCGTTCTGTGGGAAAATCATTTCGGTGTACATTCCCACTTGTAAGTAATTTCGCCCTAACCTTGACATATCCTTTACGATAACCGTTCCCACAAGCCCTGCTTCAATGTCGGCAAGCATGGACTGGAAACCGGGTCTTTGAAAATTTGCCCCGGAGAATCCGTCGTCCGTGTACCATTTGAGGTTTGAAAAGCCGTTCTGTTTTGCGTAGGCTTCAAGGATTCGCTTCTGGTTGCTTATGGAGTTGGATTCGCCTTGAAGCGTGTCCTCGTGCGACAATCTCGGATATAGGGCGGTAATCAGTTTTTGGGTGGTCTGTCTTGTCATGGTTTCCTCCATTTCCGACAGCCAGCCCCACTATTCCGTAGGTTTATTATACCATAGGGCGGGGCTGGCTGTACAGTCTTTTTTGCTACTTTATGTCGAAAAATATCACACTATTTTATTAAGGCTTATCGCATTATATAGCGTGGGCGGCTGTTCCCCCGGCTGCGCTTTCGGCTTCCAGCACTTTCATCATCTTGTCGGCGGCGGTGGCGGTAGTGCCTTGTTTGAAATAGCCGGAAACCACAAGGACGGTGTTCCCTCGGCGTACTTCTGTCACGCAATCCGGGCGGCGGGCGGTAGTGGCGGTGCTTTTCTTGGGCGTGTCGGTCATAGGCAAATCTCCTTTCCGTTCAGCAGCTTTTTAAGGCGTTCCATTTTCTCCCGTGCTTTGTCTTTTCTGAAATTCTCCCCGGTAATGCAGACGGGGCAGCACATTTCCGTAAGGCGGTCATATATCCGGGCGTGGGCGGTGTCCTCCGGGTTCTGTAATTCCTCCAGTGTGAGGTTCGTTGTCACGATTAGGGGCTTGCCGCTGCGGTATCGGCTGTCTATCACGTTATAGACTTGCTCTAAGCCGTATTCCGTGCCACGCTCCATGCCAAAATCGTCAAGGATAAGCAGAGGGAAGCTGCAAAGGCGGGCTATGTATTCGTTACGGTCTTTGAAGCTGGCGGCAAGGTCATTGAGTATCAAAGCAAAGTTCGTCATGCAGACGGAAATCTCTTTCTCCATGAGGGCGTTGGCGATACACCCGGCAAAATAGCTTTTCCCTGTGCCAACACTTCCCCACAAAATCAGCCCGTGGTTCTCCGCTTTCATCACTTCCCAACACTCCATATATTCACGGGCATAACACATTTGCGGGCATTTCCCGTTGTCGTTTTCAAACGTCCATTCCCGCATAGCCGGGTCGGTGAAGCCTGTCCGTTTCAGCCGTTCCACTTCCTCCCGGTGCTTGTATTCCCGGTGTCTGGCTTCCAGCGTTTCCCGGCGTTTCCGCTGGCAGTCACATTCTTTGGGGTGGCGGTCACGTCCGAAAAAGGTCTTGCCCTCCGGGAAGTAGGCTTCTTTGGGCTGGCGGCAGCTCCCGCAATATAAAAGCCCGTCCTCCCCGGTGTAGTCCTCCGGCTCTGCTTCCTGTGCCGTGGCAAGCCGGAAAATGGCGTTATCGTAATCACACATAAAATCGTCCTCCTTGTTCATGGTCTTTCACGCCCTGTTTACGGGGCGTTGTGTCTATGCGGTCAAAGGCTCTCGCCCTCTTTGTAGGAATAATCGGGGATTCCCTTTTTCGGGTTCTCCTTTTTCTCCCGGTTTAACCAGCGGCGCAATGCGGCGGTATGGCACACATAATCATTCCCGGTGGCAGCTATGAACTCGCTCATTTCCTCAATGAGCCGTTCCAGCCTGTCCGGGTATTCCTCTTTCAGCTCCGCATATTCGCTTTCAGAGAGGAAAACATTCTGGTATCTGCCAAACGGGGCGGGCGGCTTCTCACTCGCTCCTTTTAGTTGGTTCTCTTTTAGTTTGTTTATAGTAAGTTGGTTAGGGGTCGGTTTTCCGTCCAACGCAAAGGTCGGTTTTCCGTCCTTATGAGGGTCGCTTTTCCGGCTATCAGAGGGTCGGTTTTCCGACTGTATGGCGGTCATATGGTCGGAAAACTGTACCACTGGCACTTGCGGCACTTTCACATAAAGGCGGTTCGGTGCGGAGAAGCCCCGGCGTTCCCTCACCAGAAGCCCGGCAGCGTCCAGCTCGTTCAGTGCGGCTTTTATGGCGGTGCTGCCTTTATCCAGCATTTCCGCTATCTCCGAAACAGGGTAGACAATGTATGTCCTGCCCTCGCTGTCCTGCCAGCCGTTCTTCTGTGAGAGTTCGGAACGGTCAAGGAGCAGCGAATAAAGCAGCTTTGCGGTCTGTGACAAGTCCATTTTCAGCAGAAAACGGGGGTATCGGAAAAACGGCGGCATGATGGTGTCGGCTGTGATGTATTCGGTTATGGTTCTCACCTCCTGTCTGTGGCTTCTGTTACGCAGTTAAAACGGCATTTTCGGGGATAAAGGATAAATGTATCGCATACCCTTTGAGGGCGGTCAAAAAAGCCTTGATTTACGGGGGTCTGGAATATCCTAAAGCGTGACATTTATCCCTCTGTTTCCGCTTGCGCTGTGTGGCTTTGATTCTTTTCATGCGTCCGGCGCACTCCGGGTAGTATTTCCCCCGGTTTGACTTGGGGAGAAAATACCCGCCGCACTCGGTACAGCGTTTCCTGTCTGCCCGGTGGAGTAGGGCGGCTTCCAGTTTCCCGTCCAGCGGCAGCACGGCGGTAATGAACCAGCGGCATATAAGCGAATAGCTGATACTCTGGACGCATACGCAAGGCTCGCCGTTATCCAGCAAGATACAGTTGCTGTTATCGTAGTTGCAGCACTCATGCACAAGACGGCGGGCGGCTCTGTACTGCTGGTAGTCCATGTAGGGGCGTTTACCGTTCATTTTCCCGCCCCTTTCCCCGTTCCGGCTCACGGCGTAATATTTTGTCAAGATTGCTTTTCACGGTCTGCAATTCCCGGACGTTCGCTTTCTTCTTCCGGTACTCGTTGTAAAGGGCGTTTTTCTCTTTGGTAAGCTGCTCAATCTCGGTCTGTAATGCTTTGGACGCTGGCAGCTTGGAGATTCCCTGTGCCTTGAAATACCGGGCGGCAGATTCGGAAATGATAAATTCGCTTTCGTGCTGCTCCCGGTAGGCTTTTCGGGCTTTCTCCGTTTTCTGCGCCCGCAGTCCGTCACGGGCTGGCTTGGTCTTGATGTACGCCAATAGCTGTTTCTGCAAGTCCTTTTTCTCCTGCAAGGTGCTTTCCACGGTTTTCAGTTTCCCGGTCACTTCATGCAGTCCGGCACTGGCAGCGGCAAGGGCGGCTTCCAGTTCCTCCGGGGAAGAAAAGCCGGATTCCTCGTAAACGCTCATGGTAGCCGCCATTTGCTTCAAGTTGTGTAAGGTCGCCCATTTCTCATAGCCTTTCCCCTTGCCCTCGGCTTTCTTGGCGGCTATGTCTACCATGCGCTGTACGCTGTCCTGTTTCGGGGCGTTTACAGCGGCTTTGTTGCACTGTAAGCGGTCTTTTATGCTGCGGGGGTATTCCTGTTGGGGTAGGGGCGTTTCGGCGGCTCTGGCGGCGTTCTGTGCGTTTATGGTGAGTGCTTCCAGTACGGCGGCACGGTCAAAATCATCACCCAGTTTCCGGGCAGTGATGGGCTTCGTCCTGTCCGGCGTGAGATACGATAATCTCCCCCGGCTCTCCTTGACGGTCACGCCCTGTTGTAGCAGCTTCCCGGAAAAATCCTCAAAGGAAACGGCAGAGGACAGGGCGGCTCGGATTGTGCGCCGTAATTTCTCCTTGTCGGTTTCAAACTTGGTCTGTTTGGGCGGCTCTCCCGTGGCGGCTTGGGAAGCGTTCTCCTTATCCAGTGCGGCTTGTCCTTTCCGCTTCGCCCAATACTCACGCTCGGTAATGCGGTTCTTGCTCCCGTTCAGCAAGTCAATCTGATAGAGGTTTTCCCGGTGGCACATCTCCATGACTTCCGCTTTGAAATACTCCATAGCTGCGTCCGTACAGCGGTGCTTGCAGCCCTCCCTTGTGTCGGCTGGTCTTTCCATGTAGGGCAATAGCGGCACTTCGGCAATCCGCAAGCTGTTTATGACGATATGCACATGAATGTTGCCGCTGTGGTTATGCCCGTCTGGGTGAGTACAAACAAGGGCTTGGTGTCCGGGAAAATGCTCTTTACAAAACTGCTCGCCCAATACTTGCGCCCGGTCTACGGTCAAGCCGTTGTCTGATGCGTCACGGGGGTCAAAACTGATAATGTAATGGTGGCTCTTTACGTCCTCACGTTTCTGGTTTTTGCTGTATTTGAGATTGGAGCGCATACACGCTATGGCGAAATCTTCCCCGCCACAATTCAGAGAGGAAATGCGGTAACCGTCACGGGGAACAAGCCGCCCATTCCCGTCCAGTGTGGGCTTCATGGTAAACTCGTCATGTTCAAAAGTTAGGTACTGCTCGGCAGCTCCGTAGTCGGCATTTTTAGAGCTGATATGTTTGAATGTTGCCAACGGCTTCACCTACTTTCTGCAAGACTTCAAACTTCAAGGCGGCAAGCTCCGCTGTGGCGGCTCTTACCTCTTGGGAGAGGGTGTTATAGGGTGCGCCGTACTCGTTCAGACAGCGGGCAATCTGATTCAAGTTGCCGCCGATTTTCCCATACTCGGCTGTGAGTTTTCCAACAGCAGACAGCAATTCATCATTGACCGGGGAAACGGTGATAACCGGGCATATCCTTGATTTGGTTAGGGCTTGCCGGATATATTCAGACTGGCTCATTTTGCAGAGAGAAACACGCTCGGAAAACTCGGCGTATTCTTCCTCGGTCAAACGTGTCTTGATTACCCGGCGGCGGTGGGGCGTGTTGTATCTTTTCATAGGCTTCAACTCCTTTCTTTTTATGCTTTGCCCTCTCACCAATAGGAGAAAAACAGGGGGCAAAGCGGAAGTGTTTTTTGAAAAATCCGAAAAAATTTTTCGGGGATTTTTCAAGCGGCGCAAGCCGCAAAAAGGCGGGCTTGGGGTGGCAACCCCAACAAGATTCCCGCAGGACAAATTGAGCCGATAGGCGAAATTTGGTACTGTGGTAGAATCTTGCTCTTAAAAAGCGGCGGCTTCCTCTGTGTGGGCTTTCCGCTGATACCCTCCACGGAGAGGGCGGGGCTTTTGCCAACTCTGCGGCAAAATTTACCCCTCTATTACCTACTACGCACGGAAATGAAAATCAGGCAATGTTTTGCGAAATTTCTTTTCGTCTTTTCCTAACAGGATTTGACAAAACGGGCAGAGATTTCTTTTTATCCCTTTGCACGGCATAATACTGACGATTTTCAAAAATGCCAAAAATGGGCGCAAAAAAACAGGAAACCTTTTCTTGATTTCCTGCTTCTGCGTTGCCGTTGATAGCGGCGGTTATTCAGTTGTTCATTCCCCGGAAGCGAATTTGTAGCCCATGCCTAAAACGGTTTTTATGTAGGTGGGGTTTTGGCTGTCCGGCTCTATCTTTTTCCGCAAGTTGCAAATCACATTTGCCACGCTTGACTGGCAGCTCTCGCTCTCCATGCTCCATACGGCTTCAAAGATTTGTGCCTTTGTGAATACCCTCCCCGGACTGGCGGCAAGGTAGCAAAGTGTGCCGTATTCCAAACGGGTAAGGCTTATGTCTGCACCGTCTTTCAGTACCCGGCGTTGGTGTGGTCTGATTTCCAATCCCGGAAAAATCAGCATAGGGGAATGTGGCGGCTGTATGGCTTCCAGCGGTATCATATCAACAAGGGCGGCTATGGCTTCCTCAACTGCTTTTTCTTCCGTGTCTTTGAATGTGAGTATGATTATTTTAGCGACAAATCCCACCTCCTGTTATGTAGCCTGTCCGTCAAGACGGAACTGGAATAGGGCAGCGACAAGCCGCCGTTTTATGCTGTCCTCGGTGTCCTTGTTGATATGCCCGTTTTCAAGGGTGGCAAGCCGGATTTGTCTGCTGTAATGCTGTAAAACCTCGTCCACGGCTTCCGGCTCTCCATTGGTCGCTCTGATAATGGTTTCATAAGGCACAAGGTTAGGTTTCCCCATGTGAAAGCACCTCCATTTCTTTCTGTAACATCTGCAAGGCACTGTGTATGTGATGCCATGCTGTACTCCGGCAGCTTCCGTATATTTCCCCGATTTCCTGTTGTGTATAACGTCCGAAAAAGTAAAGGTAAATAATTTCTCTCTTTTTCTTTGGCAACGATAACAGGGCAGCGGCAAGATTCCCATTGGTGAGAATGATTGTCTGACCGCATATCGTGATACGGTATTCCTTGTAGGGGTCTGCAAAATATTCATCTGACGTACTGAATGGGTAAAATTTTTCTTCTGTGAGGTATTCAAAGGATATTTCCCTTTGCCGCCGTCTGCTCCGTTCCCGCCATGCGTTGATAGCGGCATAGCGTATCACAACTTTGCAGAAACCATTAAAAGTATACATGATGTGTTCCTTGTATGCTTCTGTGCAATTCATAGAAAATGCCCCTCCTCTCCAATATGACAAAAATTCAACTATCTTTTCACTTTCACCATATTATTTCCCGCCTTTGTCGATTCGCTCCCAGCTAAGTACAGCTCGTCAATTTGTTCCTCATAGTGGAATAGCCTGTTATGCACATTTCCATAATGCTTGTCTTTTTGTCTTTGGTTCGAAATAGTGTGGTGTTGGTGGTCTATCTCTTGTTTTCGGCTTCTTGTTTCTTTACTGTACATGAGCATTTTGCCCATTCTCTGCAAAATGCTTTTACTTTATCTGTACTATCTTTATCCCCGGCAAATATTAGCAAAGGAAATAGAAGGCTTTTTCTCCTGTTTTTGCAATTTATACTATAAATTTTTCATTCAATTTACCACCCCATTTCCATAAGCCAATTATTTAAAGCTCGTTCTCGTTTTTGTGAATCAATTTTATATTTTCCTAAATTATGCTCACCTTTTATATTTCCGTCAACTATGTACATAACTCTTGTACACTTTGCGGCAACCTTTACATCATGTGTCACAAGCATTATTGTAGTTCCGTTATCATTTAATTTTGTAAGTTCTTCCATAACTTCATCAGAAGAAGTACGATTTAAAGCTCCTGTTGGCTCGTCTGCAAAAATAATTTTTGGATTATTAATCATACTGCGGCAAATACATGCACGTTGTAATTGCCCTCCTGAAACTTCGTTTATGTCATTATCTGCAATTTCCATAATTCCAAGTTTACGCATTAGGGCATGTCCTCTTTGAAGGATTTCATTTCGGTTTTCATTATTTTTTTTAGATTGCACTGCCGGAAGTATAATATTGTCTGTTATGGTAAGATTTTTTAGCATATACATTTGTTGAAAAATAAATCCAATATCATCAAGTCGTAAATTTGCCAGTTCTTTTTCTTTCATTTTAACAATATTTTTATTACCAATCTTTACTTCTCCTGAGGTTACACTATCCAAACCTGAAACCGAGTAAAGTAATGTCGATTTACCTGAACCGGAAGGCCCCATAATAGCAACCATTTCTCCTTTAGAAATATTAAAATTTACATTTTCAAGAATATTATTTTGACAGCCATTTACATTATAGGATTTACAAAGATTTCTTACTTCTAAAATATTCATAATCTGCTCCTTTTTTATTCAGTAATTGATATATTTGAGGATTTTATTTTTCTTATGTACATTGATGTCAAATATGCACATATCATTGTTGTAATAAAAACAATTGCCGGAAAAGTAATAAAAGTTTCCATAGGATTTATTACATAATCTACGCCGGTCTCTAATCCCATCATCTTAAATAGTGAATCTATACATAAATGTGTTAATGGAATTGCAAAAATTTCACTTATCATTACTGAAATCATTCCTATAAATAAAAATCTTAACGCATGATATAAATATATTGTTTTGCCGCTGATACCAATGGCTTTCATAAGTCCAATTTCACCTTGCTCTTTTTCAATAAAAGAGCGTTCCATAAGCACTGAAATAAGAGCAACTAAGAGGACTGTAATAATAGCAATCAGTATTTTTATGGCGTTAAGAGGTTCTGTAACACCTAACATATCTGATATAAATTCCACACTTGTCTTGACAGTTTCAAACTCTGGAAAAATTTCTTTTATTTTTTCCACCCTGATTTCAATTTCTTCTTTATCTGGATTATCTGTAAATATAATTTGGGTATTTATCTCATGAAAAGTTTGAATATAATTTATTTCTTCATTCGTATGAAGTCTTATCCCGTCTCCATTACTATGCATTGATTGAAAAAATGCTGTGATAATATAATTCTTGTCACCATCTATCGTTTTAATTGTTATAGTATCTCCAATCGTTGCTTTAATTTTATTTGCTGAAATCTTAGTTATCGCTATTTCATTAGAATTTTCAGGAACTGTTCCTTCTAAGTATTGATACATATCCATTGTAGTTCCTGTCCCCTGATATATTGGCAGCTTTGCTTCATTACCATTAAAACTTACAGGTAATGAAAACATCATCTCTTTTATGCAATTTGCAGGCATTCCATTTTTTTCAAGTTTATCTTCTAAATTATTTAAAAACTTTTCAAGTTCTTCATGTCCATTTTCTATTGAAAATTCAGCAGGATTATCGCCTACAACAACATCGCTGTCAACGATACTCAATACACTATATAAACTACCGCTTTTCAATGTTGAAACAGTTACGGAAAGTACCAGAGGAAGTGACGTACACACAAAAAATATAATAGCAATAATACAAAAACGCTTCGGACTGCTTACAATATCATTCAGTGCTAAAAAAGATGTTGACGGCAATCTGCTTTTTCCCAACTTCATACAATTCTTTTTTCTGAAACGTTCTCCTGTCTGCCCATTTCTAATTGCATCAATGGGGTTCATTTTTTTTACCTTACTGGTACAGCCAAAACAAAACATTAGAATCACAAAAACAACAATTACTACACAAAACATATTTATAAAAATTGAATTTTGATTACTTATCATAATCGAGGTTGAAGAAACATTCAGTAATAACATTTTGCCAAATGGAAAACTTAATATAAGTCCAATGAATGCCCCTGTTATAGAAAGTGCTGTATATTTTACAAGATATAATCCTCTTATTTTTAAATTACTGATACCAATAGCTTTCATAACTCCAATCTCACGAAATTCCTCTGCTAATGTAAAAGTAATTGTAAAACGTAAGATGATAAATGCAATTATTATAAAAATAATACTTACTACAAGAATAATGCCTGTTACTACCATATCCAAAATATAACAAAGTTTTATTTTAGATTTATCTATGTTCAAAATACTATTATCAGTAAGTAATTTTATTTCTGAAAGTGTGTTTTCAATATTGTTAGTATGTATATAAATTAAATTTCCACCATAAATCTTTTCCGTTTTTGAATTAGATGTATATTCTTTATAATCTTTGCTGCTTATTATATATCGTTGAATCTGCATGGACTTTGCACCAAAAATAACATCTTTAATTTCACCGGCAAATACAAATTCATTTTTAACCCCGTCTATTTCAATGGTGATGATATCTCCTTTTTTTAGTCCGATTTTTTCTGCTTTTCCTTCTGTTATATAGATTTCTCCCGGCTCAACTTTTTCAAGTTTATTTCCATCTGCAAGAAAATAGTTCAAAGACAATCTTTCATCACTTTGAATGACATTAGTTCCACCTAAAACAGTTATATTCTCCCCCTCAAATATAAAATTCTCAGGAGCTAAAAACAACAATTTTTCTACGCTATAATCTTCAATTGATTTTGTGGAATTTAAGACAGCAGTTAAATCAGCTTCAAAAATTTTATTCCTTGTTGCCACTAAATAATCAGGTGCTCCAGCCATATCTAAATAATTATCTAATGCAGAAGTAACATTTAAAATATTATTTACACTGGATGATACAAACATTGTTGCCAGTACAATGAATATAAGTAAAATGATATTCATTATCTTTTTTCTTCTTAAATCTTTTTTTAGGATATTGAAATACATTTTTTTACCTCTTTCCTTTTTGTAATTTCATTTTAGCATGGAAAACGAAACTGTAAAAAAACAGTCATTTATTTATGAAATAGAAGGATATGCTTTATCAGGATTTCAAAAATAGTAAACTTATATTCATAATAAACCTCTGTCTTTTATCAGATGCATTGTTCCAAAATAGGCATTAGACAATGTCTTTATACAATATGCTTCATCATAAGCCATTGCATTATTAGCAAGCAGGCTGGCTATTCCATGTGTTACTAAAAAAATTTGAGAAAATATGTTATATGCCTGTTGCTTGTCTACCTTTGCCTGTCTCTCCAAAATAGGAAATAAAGAATCAAAATTTTTCCCTGTAAGCCAATCAGAAAGGGAAACGCCTGTATAATAGTTTGAATGAAATAAAAAACGAAAAAGATTTGTTTCTTCTACGGCAAACTGAATATGTCTCATACCCACTTCCAACATAGGACGTTCGTATTTGCCGCTTAAATTTGTTACATAGTTAATATGAAACTCACCTGCTTTTCTATGTGCTGCCATTCGGACATCTTCAATTGTTTTAAAATGATATAAAACGGGCTGTGTTGAGCAGCCGAGCTTTTGTGAAACTGTCCGGGCGTTTATGTTTTCTGCTCCAATTTCTTTTGCAATTTCAAAAGCAGCGTCTATAATCATTTCTTTTGTGACTTTCGCTATTGCTGGCATATTTGTACCTCCATTTATAATTTGCATCATATATAACTCAGATTATACATTAGGCAAATTATAAATCAGGATATTCTTTCTGTCAATCCCTTTTGCTAAACTTTCACTTTTTCAAAAAACGATAAATTAGTAAATTATTTGTCAAATAATAAACTTTTATATTCATGAAAGAAAAAAGGAATGTGTGGGATTCCGCCGTAATCGGCATTGTGCGTAATGTGTATAACTGGCTGTCTCATGGAATTGTGGGTAACTCTGTTTGCAGAATGTGGGAAAGCTGCACTTTAGCTTTTCCATGTTCTGTGAATAGAGTTATCCATGATTCCATAGCCTGTTATGCACATTTCCATAATGCTTGTCTTTTGGTCTTGCTCTTTGATTCTTTTGGTTCGGAATAGTGTGGTGCTGGCGGTCTATCTCTTGTTTTCGGTTGCTTGCTTCTTTACCGTACATGAGCATTTGCACCAGGGTTGTCATTGCCATACCCTTCGAGCAAATTGATCACGCCCCATACTGCCACGCCTGCGCCGATTGCCGTCACCACCGTGGTCAGACCCGTAATTGCTGATGCGAAAAATGCCATTACTGTTACCTCCTTCATGTTGAAAGAGTTTTTCGTGTAAAATGCCCTGCCTTATGGTAAGATAAAGACAGGGCAATTCTTTGGGAAGAACCCTGCGGGCATCCGGCACTTTCAGTTTGGCAATTGGCAGTGCCGGTTGCTTTGTTTCTGTTCCCTCCCTAACATGGAAAACTCTTTGTTTGATTCTGGATGTCATATCCATTGGTTAATCTGTTCCCTATTCAGTTGTCTTTTTACTTGTGGTCACAATGTCCACAAGTTCTGCCACACGCTCATTCCCCTAAAAGAATCGTATATGCGTCCGCGATCCGCTGATACTGCTTAAGTTCCTGCATGGCTCTGTAACGGAAAACACCCACCAGCGCCATACACAACAGAGCAGTCAAAAGCCATGCGGCCAGACGTTTCCTCGACTTTTCATCCGCGCCGGGAAAAAGTTTCTCCCCTACCCAGCCCGTGAGCCTGTCAAAGCCATCCCTTACCTTCTTCATACGGTCTGCCTCCTTTCCTAACGTTCTCACCTGTGGTCACAATGTCCACAAGTTTATAACACTCCGGCATCGAAAACTTCCTCCACCACATCGGTGTCGTGTAACCTTGCCTTTCCCCGGTTCCTCATGTATTTTTCGATGTCGAAAGTATTCTTTGGGTCATAATCGAACAACAGCGGGTACTGCTTGTGCTGAGTAATATCGTATTTGTTTGAGAAAAAAGGTCTCACGCCCCTAAGCCGCATGATACACTTGCTGCCGTCCATAACCGCTATCTCATCCTCACTCATCAGCGCTTTTCCGGTTTTCTGGTAATTCATACCGTAGGACTGCGACGTGCCTCTTGTGTCCGAAGTATTGCAGAGGTCTATCGTCTCCTTTCCCAGAACCTCCGCAAGCTCCTTAAGGGTGGTCTGCTCCTGCCCTCCCAGAAAAAGAAGGGTGTCGCAGTTTCCCTGTATGGTGTCCGCATTATCCTTATAAATCGCCTTAAGCTGGGATTTCGACTGCAAAATAATAGAAGCTGATATCTCGCGGCTCCTGATCGTCGCAATCAGCTTCTCAAAATTGGGGATCTGCCCAATATTTGCAAATTCGTCCAAAAGAAAACGCACATGTATGGGCAGTCTCCCATGGTATATGTCGTCTGCCTTATCACAGAGCAGATTAAATAGCTGGGTGTACATGATGCTCACGAGGAAATTGAAAGTCGCGTCCGTATCGGAAATGATGACAAACAGCGCCGTCCTTTTCTCCCCCAGCGTGTCAAGTTCCAGTTCGTCATATGCCGTCAGCTCGCGCAGCTCCTTTATATCAAAGGGAGCAAGGCGCGCCCCGCAGGAAACAAGTATACTTTTCGCCGTTTTGCCCGCCGCAAGCTTAAACTTGGCATATTGGCGCACCGCGAAGTGATGAGGGTCCCTTTCCTTTAGTTCGTCAAAGAGCCTGTCCACCACATTTTTGAAATTTTCGTCATCTTCCCTTACTTCGCTTGCGTCCACCATGTCGATGAGCATGGGAAAATTCTGCTCCTCTGGCGGAGCCTCATACCAGATATAGGCAATCAGCGCCGTGTAATACAGCTTTTCCGCCTTCACCCAGAAATCCTCACTGGATTGCTGCCCCTCCCCCTTGGTGTTTAAGATGATCGTATTTACGAGTTTCAAAATATCTTTCTCGCTCCGAATATAGACAAAAGGGTTGATGTGCATGGATTTTGCAAAGTTGATGGTGTTTAAGACTTTTATCTGATAACCATTCTTTACCAGCATCTTTCCGCACTCTTCGAGGATGGTGCCTTTCGGATCAGTGACACAATAAGAACCATTCATCTGCATAAGGTTCGGCTTTACGAAAAAACGGGTCTTGCCCGATCCCGAACCGCCTATGACTAACACGTTTTTATTTCTCGCATATTTAGGCTGTTTCGGTCTGCCCGACATCATAAGACGCTCCGTTGCCGTCAGGATCACGTTATTCTCAAAAACCGGGTCTATGTATGGCTGAATATCCTTTGCCGTTCCCCAGCTTGCGGAGCCGTACTCCGTCCCGTGGCGAAACTTTTTGGCGTTCTTCCTCTTACAGTACACGACCAGAAAAAACACCGTGCCGCCGCAGATACCCGCCAGTAAATCCGCAGGATGCAAGCTGGGCAGGGGATTGTGAAAACTGCCGCCCAGATCGTTCAGCGTATAGAGAAGGTTCTGAAAGAAATTCCCCCTGTCCTCATGGCGGTACTGCCACGAAATCTTATCCGACACATACCCGAAGGTCAGATAAGGCGCACCGCTCAAAAACAGTTTTTTCGGTTCTATGCCCTGCACCGCTCCCCTTACCCTGCCCGGAATCGAGAGCAGGTCGTTCTTTATGCCGTTCAGTATTTTATTCATAAACTCTGCCCCCGATCCATCTGTTTTTCTCTTGTGCGCTCCCGGTTCTGGTCTTTTTCCATACCCTGCCTCATCTGTTTCATCTTCGCCCGGATAGACACACGCTGTTTTTTCTTCTCATTGGCACGGACAAACTCCTTAAACGCCTGCACGATCAAATCCGAGTCCTTCGCCTTAAAAAAGACCAGATATTTAGGCGGGTCTGCCGTCCTGTCCCTCTTGACAGAAAAATCCACGTTATATTTCCCCGCAATCCGGCTGAAGGACTTGATATTTTCGTCTGTGATCTCGATGGACTTCGCGCCCTGGTTCTGTGCCAGCAGTTTCTTCACCGAGATTTTTCCGTGAGAAGGCTCCCTATGCCTCCTGTGTTCCAGATACGCCTTAAATGCACGCAGCAACACATCCGTGGTCAGCCTTGCCGACTTAAACGTGATGGCTATGGTTTTTTGTGTCACTTCTTCCTGCATGTTATTTTCTCCCTCCTTTACTCCCTCTCCCGCTTTACACCGTGTCGGTAATCAAGGGCAAGGAACAGGTATGTCCCTGCCCTTGCCCCTATGGTACGGCTATCGCCCGCGTCAAGGGGGTAGTATTTTGCTCCGCAAAATCTCCACCCTTTTCCTTGACACGGAAGTTACGCTGTGGCTTACGCCTACAGATATCCTCCCGCCACTTGTGGTCACAGTGTCCACAAGTGGTCACTCTGGAAGGCTATTGCGGCTTACTGTCTCATAATCTCCTGCATCCTGTCTCTATAATAATTTTTGTAAAAGTTTCGGTTGCTGTCATACTTCTTTATTGCCTCCTGCCTTTCTTCTTCGGTGAGGGAATCGTACCATTCGATAAAATCATCCCGAATCTGGCGCATCTGTTGTCTTGCGCGGATGGCGTCCTCTAAGCTGTGGCAGGTTTTTTGGGCGTAGTATCCCTGAAAGCGGCAGTATGCCACCCATACGTCGCGGGTGGTGATATAGCTTACGCCCTGGTAGCCGGATGTGTTGGCTTTGGTGGGTTCCTCGTCTTTTCTGCGGATTTCCACAATGTTTGTCCCCATGACACGGTTCCTCTCCAGATTGGCATAATGTTTTCGCCCATGCTCGGAATTGCCGATGAACCATGCCCGGCTGCAGCCGCAGGAGTGCGTGGGGTTTGTTTTCTTTGTCACTTCCGAGATGGGTCTCTCAATGATCGTTCCGCAGTCACAGCGGAATCTCCATATCCGCTGTTTGGTCTTGTTTGATTTCCCGGTGGGTTCCATTGCCACAAGGCTGCCAAAGCGCTGGCCCGTGATATCGCGGCGTTGTTTCTGGTGCTGTATCTCGGCATAGCAGCCGCAACTGCACATACGGTCTTTGCTCAGATAGCTGGTTGATTTGTAGACGATCTTCCCGCAGTCGCATCTGCATTTCCATATGACGTTGCCGAAGTTGCGCTGATCGGTTGGCTCGATGGCTGTGAGCATACCGAATCTTTCATTCTGGATGTTTATTCTTTTCATACTTTCCTCCATACTTGTGGTCACAATGTCCACAAGTTCTCCAAAACGTAAAAAGGCAGATACTTGACCGTTATGGTTTCGTATCTGCCTTACCGCTGTGTTTTGTTATGCTGCTATTTATTTTGTTTTTCTGTTTCCTCTACTTCCTCTACTCTTTCCGTTTCCTTTGTTACCTCTGTTCCCTCTTTTTCCCTTGTTTCCTCCATTTCCCCTGCTCTTTCTTTTTCCTTTGTTTCATCCTTACAATGCTCATTAAATTTATAGACATAGACTTTGATTTCATTAATCGTATTCTGTGCATCATACCCTGTTAATCCATCCAATTTGCAAGCCAGTTCTTTTACTTCTTTCAACAGCTTCGCAATGTCCCGCTTCTTATCTCCAAACCAAGCCGGATCTGCCTCATATTGAACAATTATACGATAAGACAACCTGAGTAATAGCAACGAATAGTCGGAGTTATAATTGTTTTCATTTCCTATATAAAACTTTTTCAATAATTCTAATGCTTCTATGAAAGCAGCGGAATCCACAAACATTTCTCTGCGTAACCCATACCCGTTTTCGACAAAATATTTTCTAGGAAATACTGTCTTCGCATCCTCATTCTTGTCAATATAATCTCTTACCCCATTCCAAAATCTGCAAATATCAAATACTATTTTATTCCTTGAAAACAGGCCCTCTAAGTCTAATCCCAAATCTTTATACTTTTCATCCATTAATTCAATTTCCAGATTTTTATAATATGTTTCTATACTCAATAATTTATTCGTTTTATCCTCAAGTCCCTTAAATCTTGCATTTTTATCAATTCTCTCGAGTACAGTATAAAATCCATCTACATCTCTAAGAAAGAAATTATCCCATTTTTCCATAACGATAGTTATATCAAACAGAATAAGTAAAACAATCATAAACTGGTTTTTATTATCCTCTAATGTCCTGTCAACAACTGAAATACCTTCTCGCACGCACGTTATCTTCTCAACATCTGACATTCCTTTTTTTACCAGACACTCCATTAATCTTTTGGAAAAATCCAGAAAATCTTTTGTATCTGCCTTAAAGGGATTGGCGCGTTGAGATAATACATTAAAAATCATTTCTATAAAATTATAATTAGTAACTCCTTTATTCAATTCCTGGTTTTCATATATATCCAGTATTTTGTTCAAATCTTCATATGTCTGGGCAAACTCGATATATTCCTTTATATGTTTTACTGAAGTCTGATCATTATGTAATTCAGAAAGGTATGTGTCACGAATGGTTTTAATCCGTGAAAAATCTATTACATCTATTTTATATATAATAGTATCCAATAGGGCTTCCTGTTTTTCACTGTGATATAAGAGTCCATATTTTAGATCAAAAATCATATCTACCGCATAGCCGTCATATTTTTGATAAAATTCAAAAATATTTCTCTTCATTTTTATGTCATTAAAAACTTCCGGCATAAAATTCCTAATATACTCCACTTTAATAATTGCCGCGAACCAGTCCTCCTCCCGAAGTTCTCCTTCGATCATATCTCTATCGTCTTTGAACGCATCCGCATCCCTTTTAATTCCTTTTAAGTAATTCTTTACTTTTCTGGGAATTGCAATATCCTTTTTTATTCTAAGAATTAGCTGCTGAAGCTCTTCAACTTTCTTTTTGCTCCTATTAAGTTCCACATCTTTCTTCTTTTGCTGACTCTCCTGCTCTGTCGATATTTCAGCTTCTATCTTCTCTATAAGACAAATAGGAAATCTGCACACTGCCTCTCTTATCTGCTCTGCACTCCTGTCTCTCAACAGAATGGGATTCATATATTGGATAAGCCTATCATCCAATATATCCTTAATTACAAATTTTACAATCTCAAGATAATCAACCTCACATAAATCCAGGGTGTAACTCACATATTTCTCAATATAATTGGCATCCTGCTCCTCAGTGAGAAACTTTGTTTTATCAACCAGAAATATCGTTTTGCAGTTGTGAAGTTCCATACTTTCCCGAATTACTTTGAACATCTTTAGCTGATAATCTCTATCGCATCTGTCCAAATCGTCAATAATCAAATAAATAACCTTATCCAACTCATCTAACTTACTATTTAAGTATTTACTTTCATCTATACTTTTTTTATTCAGCATAACGCCAGCCATTTTCTTTAATGGCTTTAATGTGGTATCTTCAAGTAAATCAGAAAAAGCAAGAAAATACTTTTCAATCAGATCCTGACGATCTAAAAAGATATTATTCTCCTTGAGTACCGCCATAATCTGACCTGAAATCTCTGACATGATTTCTGCAACATTTTTTTCACTTCCTGCACGAACCCATATAAAACTGCTTTCTTCTAATGTTTTTTCCAGTGCCTGAACAAAGCTGGTTTTTCCCTTCCCCCACTCTCCTGAAATCATAACTGCATATGGCTCATATCTCTGTTCTTTCAATACTGCAATAAATCTCTCTAATTGTCTTTTTCTTGTTGGATACAAATCGGGATCTGGATCATCACACCACTTATTTTTCTCCTTCTCTTTCCTCTCTTTTTTCTTATACACCAACTTTTCCAACACTTTAGTCATCACTTCTGCAGAAATAATTCCTAATGTAACCGTTACCCATTCCAGAAAATCCAAATGCTGTGTAACCGCCAATAAAAACAGTTCCACAAAAATGAAGAACTGAATATACCTACAGCTTTGTTGCATCGGCAATAATATCTGCCGAAACATAAGGCATAATAAAATACCATATGCAATCGTAGCCCCAACAATAAACATAAAAACTACTGCATTGAAATAAACATACTCTATCTCTAATTTTGCCCCCATCTGACAAAGTAATGTACCCATTCCAGCTACAATGGCACTATAAATCCCTTTATAAATCAGGCTATTTATATTATAATTTATTCTCTTTTTACTTGTCTTTGGATGGAGTTCTTCATTTTTTACTGCATGAGTTCTATTCTTAACAAACTCAATGAAGTCTTTCAAGCAACGAGAGATATCATCTATGAAAGTATAGATAAAACCAAATATTGCAACAATTATAAAGATAGCTGAAAAACACTCAAGTATCTCCGTACTATAAAAATAATATTGATCTATAATATTTTCTATTATAGCCATCATACCATTTTCCTCCAGTTTCTCATTGATTACCCAATCACGATATTTTTCGTTCTTTCTGTTCTATTATATCAGATATTTTTGCAGAAACTATTTTCAACAGACAATTTTCTCTTCTTCGAAAATTGAAATTTTAAATTCCACTTTTAGACAATTCAGTGGAATTTACCTCTGCATAAGTGGAGTTTACTCTTTCACATATCAGTGTTATACTCTCCATGCCCTCCTGACAGCAGTAGAAAGAGGTTCTCCATGAGTAAATACATACCAGGCAACCAGAAGCACCTTACCTTTGATGACCGTAAGTATATCGAAAAGTCTCTAAACCAGGGGCTTTCCTTCAAAGAGATCGCCAAGTACCTGTGTAAAGACCCTACCACCATCTCAAAGGAGATCAGGGCCCACCGGCTCAGTGACTGGTATCATAAGGGCACTTTCTACAATGCCCATAACTTCTGTATCCACCGTTACCGCTGCAGGAAGACTAACGTATGCCGTAAGATCATCCTCTGTGATGTGAAATGTGCTTCCTGTCCTACCTGTAACCAGACCTGTCCCGATTTTGCCAAGGAACGCTGTGACCGCCTCGATAAAGCACCCTATGTCTGTAATGGATGTCCAAAAGCCATAAACCACTGCACCATCGCCCACAAATACCGCTATGATGCTAAATTCGCTGACAGGAAGTACAGGGAACTCCTTACGGATTCCCGCTCCGGCATCAGTATGACAAAGCATGAACTGCGGCAGAAGGATATGGTCATCTCCCCGCTCATCTCCCAGGGTCAGTCCCCTTACCAGATCGTAACAAACCACCCGGAACTGGATATGTCCGTCAGGACTCTTTATACCTATCTGGATGAGGGGCTCTTTACCGCAAGGAATATCGACCTAAAACGCAAGGTAAAATTCAAACCTCGTAAGTGCCATAACACACAGATCAAAGACCGTGCCGTCTTTCAGGGAAGGATGTATACTGACTTTCAGGCGCTTTCCTCTGACCATTGGACGGAGATGGATACCGTTCACTCCTCAAATGAGTCAAAAAAGGTACTCCTGACTTTCTTTTTAAAGCGGGAAAAACTCTTTCTGGCTTTCCTTATGAACCGTTGTACCAAAGGCGCTGTCCGTGCCGTATTCGACCGTCTGGAAAAGAAGATGGGCACTTATGATTTCCTGTGCCTTTTTCATACCCTCCTGACGGACAGGGGCTCTGAGTTTGGTGATCCTGATACTCTGGAGGCAGGCATAAACGGCATAGAGAGGACTAACATCTATTACTGTGACCCCATGCGCAGCGGCCAGAAGGGCGGCGTTGAAAATGCCCATACCATGCTCAGGATGGTACTGCCAAAAGGAACCAGTTTTGAATTCCTTACCCAGTGGGATGTGAACCTGATCGTAAACCACATCAATTCCACACCACGGGAAAGCCTTTCAGGAAAAACACCTTATGCAGCTGCACTGGAAGCATACGGTGAAGAAGTCCTGAAAGCACTTCAGCTTAGACCGGTCGACCCTGATGAAGTCAACCTGACGCCTAAGCTGATCAAATATAACCGTTAACAATCTTACAAAATCTGCTGTCAGGATGGAATTCAGACTTTCACATTTTTACCATGCTGCCGGTGGAATTTAGTCCGGCACACTAACTCTCCAGCGGTCTGTTTTCTATACCCTAAAACCAGATATTTTGTAAGAAGTTGTCTTGATTATAACAGAAACCGGGTGTTTTGACTCCTGGAAATCTCTATTTTCCTATAAATTTTAAACTGCAGTGGAATTTACTTCTGCACTGGAATTTAAAATTTCAAGTCAGCATTTTCTCTTCTTTCTATCTCACAACTTGTGGTCACAATGTCCACAAGTTCCCTTACAATGACATTTCTTTCTGCTGTTTTCTCGTCGGGTGATCCTTCCCCACATCCGCCGATAAATTCTTGTACCCGGCAAGTTTTTCCTTAAGGGACTCTTTCCCTGCCACTCTGCCCTCTGACCGGGCACGGTCCGTTTCCTGCTCTTTTTCCCTCCTGTTCTCCAGCATACGGATAAAATGGGGCATTTCGGTATAACCCGTTGTATCGACATAATGCGCGGTGTTTTTCCCATCTTCCCGCAGCACCACGATATCGCCCTTGGAGAGGGGATGTCCTGTGTAATCCCCCGGCTGATAGATATTAAATTTCTCAAAGAGAGCGTGCAGCGTATCTTCCTGTGTGTAGAGTCCGGCAGTCTTTGCTTTCAGTTCTGACAGGTCCCCTACATAGACCAGATCATAATTTTCCGGCTTAACCGCGACAGCCTCCGCATTTTCTTTGAGAATCCCCGCCTGCTTTAACGACCACGTCCCCTTAAAGCGCAGCCTGCTCAGTTCCGGATCGTCCCTTAACTGATAGATGCCGTATTTGTCGGCGCCGGATAAAAGCGCCGTCTCCTGCATCTGCTTTTCGTCCGCCATATCACTGTTTTCTGCTGCTCTTTGTTTTTCTGACATAATAAAACCTTCTTTCTTCGATATTTTTCAAATTTGTGTGTGAAACGAAAAAAGGCAGATACTTGACCGTTCTGGTTTCGTATCTGCCTTATCGCTGTGAATCGTCACTTGTGGTCACTGTGTCCACAAGTGGAATGTTTGGTTACAGTTCCTGCATCCCTCTATGTACCTGCCGTTTTCTATGGTTACCGCCGTCTGACAGGGCATTTCCCTGTTCTCTGGCAAGCCGTTCCTTCAGTGACGGGCGCGCCTGTTCTTTCTGGCGCTGCCATTCCTCTATCACTTTGGGAGATATTTTTTCGTATCCGGCAATGCGGTAGCCCTCCTCATACATCTCCGCATAGCTGTCATAACCGTATTCACCTGCCCGCATTTCCAGATAGTCGGGCGCGGGAATCCTGCCGACATTGGTCTTAACGTCCGTATCCAGCCGTTCAAAAAGCGCCTGTCTGTTTTCCTCCATACACTCCCCCTTATCCTGTTTTCACTTGTGGCCACAATGTCCACAAGTGGTTATAATGCCTTTCTCCTCCCACCCGCCGCCATACATATCGTGGCTGACTTCCTGCTGGTAATAGTGTTTCATGGTTGCAGGAGCGTTAAAGAGAGCGGTCAGCAAGTATGCCTTGACGTTAGCGATCTTGACCGTGGTACTCTGCATACAGTCAATGACGTACTGCAGATGGAAACTGTTCAGCTTGAGGAATCTCTCCCTGACCATCTCACAGGGATAGGCTTCCCCGCCGATCCTGACGGTGCCATGCCTCATGCACACGGTCCCGCAGATCAGTTCGTACAACTCCTCGTAGAGTTCCCGGTCTAAACGGCTGTCATCGCCCATGTAGGCATCGTAGTCAATGTTGTGTCTGATCTGCTCTATGTATCCGCGCTGCTCCCCATCCATCCCATCGCTCTCTGATGGATAGATGGAGTAATCTCTGCAGGTATTCTCTGCAGTATTCTCTGTATTCGTGTCTCCGTTTTGGGACAGAGGTGTATCCCGTTTGGGAGGGAGGGTGTATACCTGCGGGTAGGGAGCTGTATCCGAATCTGTAGGGTGCTGTGTCCCGTTTGGGATACCCCTCCCTCCGAAAATTTCCATAGGGGTGTCCGGTTTTGTAGGGAGTCTCCCTCCCGTTTTGTCACCAGCACCCGCCGGGCATGGCTTTGTCTGCCTGTCCACGCCCGGTTCTTCTTCCGGATAGGTCAATTCATACACTCTGGCGGGAATCAGTTCCACATACATGACGTTGTTGGAGATAAGCCCGTCTCCGTGAGATACTGTACGGAAATGGCGCTTTACTGCCTGCAGTTCTTCCAGCCTGTCTATGGCTGTCTTTACGGTTTTCTTTGACTCTCCGAACAGATCCGCATAGTATTGATAGCTCTGGCGCAGGATATCCTCGGAAAACCGCTTTCTCCACCCGGTGATCTGTCCCGTGTTCTGGTCACGCACTTCTGTCGGACGATACCAGTACACGATATCCGAAAGGATCGCGATCGCAAGCAGATAGGGCTTGCCGTTCTCTTTCAGCACTGTCTTATACCAGATGGTCGGGACGATGTTTCCCGTTATATTTATGGTTCCCATCGCGTCAACAATGGGATTGCCGCTGCTCAGATAACCCATCAGCGCACCGCTCCTTCCCCTTTCCACTTCTCCAACAGCCCGATGATAACCTCCTCTATCTCCTCATTGCTGTAATCCTCCGGGAAGTAGCGGGTAATCTTGTCCGCTTTGAGGGTGACTTTACGCTCTTTCGGCTTTTCTTCGGAAAGGATCAGGCTTACCATTGCAGGTGTCAGCTCCCCAGTTTTCCCATACTCTTTCAGCTTTGCCGACTGTGCTGCATTTACGCCTGCACCTGCCTCTGCTATCAGCGAATGAACCCACCCCTGCGCCTCCTCCGCAAGAAAGGAAATATCCACGCCCTGCATGAACCCTAATTTCTTCCTGTCCACCAGATCGAGCAGTCCGTCTGACAGGCGTGACAGCCAGAGATACCTCTGGATTGTCTTAGCGCTCTCACCGGCATCCTCCCCCATCTCCTCAATGGTCTTGCCTCCTGCCTTTTTGCCCTGGTGTTTCAGGGCATCGTATTTCATCCGGTAGGCTTTCGCCTTTTCGCTGGGTAAGATATCCTCCCGCTGGATGTTGGAGTCCACCATGATGATCGTCGCCTCGTCATCCGTGTAATCCCGAACAACGAAGGGCATCGTCTCTTTTCCTGCCAGTTCCGATCCGTGTTTTCGGCGGTGTCCGGCTATGATCTCATAGCCGCCGCCCTTTCTCGGTCTTGCAATCCCCGGCACCAGAACACCGTGCTGTCTGATGCTTTCTACCGTTTCTTCCATCTTTCCATCATCCAAAACCCGAAAAGGATGGTTTTTGAAGTTATGTAAACTACTTAAAGGTACTTCTATAATCTGTTCCCCTTCCGTCTCGCCAAACAAAGCATCATAACCGCCCAATTTGATTTTATCCGCAAGGTTTTTCCTCGTATTAGCCATTAGCAAGCACCTCCTCTGTCAGCCTTTCGTAAGCAGCGGCTACTTTACCCTTCGGATCGTGTGTATAAATGCTGATCCCTGCCGCCGAGACTTCCGCCGCCCTGACAGAAATGGGGATGGTACTGTCATAGATTCTCACTTTATCGCCATAGTTTTCGATCAGAAGGCCGCTGATCTCTCTGGCGTAGGTTGTCCGACTGTCCACCATCGTCATTAAAATACCCTCTATCTCCAGTTTCGGGTTAATCTGGCGCTTTACCTTGCCGATCGTCCTGATAAGCTGCTCCAGTCCTTTGAGTGACAGATATGCCGCCTGCACGGGTATCAGCACCGAATCGGCACAGGCGAGGGCATTGATCGTTATCATGCCAAGCGACGGGGTACAGTCAATCAAAATATAGTCATACTCCGCCGATACGAGAGACACATACGCCCGCAGCACGGTCTCCCGGCTCATGATGTTCACTAACGACACTTCTATGCCAGACAGTTCTATGTTCGCGGGGAGCAGGTCAACGCCCTCCTTGTGGTGCAGTATCCCTTCGGACGGTTCCGGGTAATCCTCATTCACGATCCGCTCCATGATTGTCGCAAGCGTCACCTCCAGCCTGTCCGGTTCCGTATATCCCAGACTCGCCGTAAGGCTGCCCTGCGCGTCTGCGTCAATCAAAAGCACTCTTTTACCCCGTTTTGCCATTCCAATTCCTAAGTTCCCTGTTGTGGTGGTCTTGCCCACTCCACCTTTCTGATTTGCGATTGCAATCACTTTACACATGGTTTTTCCTCCGATTTAGTTTGACTTTTGTTTGATATTGGCTTTCTGTACTTCCACATATGCCCTATAAAATCTGTCAGTACCCTTGTTTGGATACATCTCCGAGACTTCCGTCACAGCTACCTTTCGCTGCCTGCGCAAAAGCCTCTCAAACCACTTAATATCATTCTTCGTTCCCATCAGTCGAATTTTCAGCACGTTTCCTCCTCATTCCCGCAAGAATCTCCTCCATAGACTTCTGTTTGTGGCAGTATTCCGGATAGCGGAGCTTAATGCCCTGCCAGAAGTACATCGCATAGCTGCAGTTAAAAATATCGCTTACGGAATATCTTCTGCACTCCCGCATCTGCCCAGCCCTGCTTTTATAATCATTGGCACTTGGCGTTGTGTCTGTGTATAGGTTAAATGCTAACCTTATCACATTTACACTACCGCTTGTCTGCCAGCCTTGATAAAGACACTCCCTTTTGATATTTCCTGTCCCAATATCATAAATCTGGTCAAAATCATTTCTTGTGTCCTCCGAAATACCAAGAATATAGATCAAAGCCTTATGATAGCAGTCCTGACATCTCGCCTGTTCCAGTTTCTCATAGTAAAACTTCTCATGTTCCTCATCCGCAAAAACCATGTGTGTGTTGTCGGCGCTCTGCGTCTCTGCTCTTAACGCTGTGTTGTTCATTTTCTTTCCTCCTTATGGATTTCATTAAAAAGATGAGAAATGGTTTTAAGGAAACACTATAATTGAGTAAACTTCGCCGAAGATTGTGAACACTCATTTTACTCAACATCGCACTTGAGTAATACTCAACTTGAAGTGATTTTAGACGATTTCAGACGGTAAAAGGCGGTATTTCTGTCTTTCCTTCTTAGATAACAAAAAGGCTCTGAAATCCTCATAATCACTTGAATAATAAGCAATTACAAGGCTTTCAGAGCCTCATCATTTTTTACATTATTTCAGATGCAAACTTCGCTTACATGCCCATCTGCTTCGCCACTTCCTCCGCGAAGTTCTCCTCCTTCTTCTCCAGACCCTCTCCGGTCTCGAAGCGGACGAATCTCTTCACGGAAAGGTTCGCGCTATTCTCCTTCGCCACCTGCTCCAGATACTTCGCAACGCTCTGCTTGCCATCCTCAGCCTTCACATAGATCTGCTCTAAGAGGCATACCTCTTTCAGTTCTTTGTTCAGACGACCGTTTACCGCACCCTCGATTACCTTCTCGGGTTTGCCTTCCATCTTGGGATCGTTCTTGATCTGCTCCGCGATGATCTCCTTCTCGTGCGCCTTGAACTCCTCGGAAACCTCGTCGGTGGACACATACTTCGGATAGAGAGCCGCCACCTGCATCGCGATGTTCGTGAGGGCTTCTTTCACTGCGTCGTTCACTACATCCGTAGCCGCCTCAACGATAACGCCGATTCTGCCGCCGCCGTGCACATAGGTCACTGCACAGCCGTCCGCTGCCACTACCTTCTCAAATCTTCTGATGCTTAAGTTCTCACCGATCACGGCAACCTTATCTACCAGCGCATCCTTCACGGTCTTGGACTCATCCAGATGCCACTTCTCGCCTAAGAATGCGTCCAGATCAGCCGCATCGGACTCTACCGCCTGCTTTGCTACCGCTTCCACATACTCCTGGAAATCTGCGTTCTTTGCCACGAAATCGGTCTCGGAATTTACTTCTACAACCGCTGCTGTCTTCTCATCCTTAACTGCCACACGGCAAAGACCCTCAGCCGCGATTCTTCCTGCCTTCTTCTCCGCCTTCGCCTGACCGTTCTTTCTCAGATACTCTACCGCTGCATCCATGTCGCCGTCCGTCTCGTTCAGAGCCTTCTTGCAGTCCATCATACCCGCACCGGTCATTTCTCTCAACTCTTTTACCATTGCTGCTGTAATAGCCATCTATTTTCCCTCCTGAATTATCTGTGCCATTTTCGCCCAGCCTGTACACCCGCCGGCTGTACGCTTATTCCTCTTCTACCTTCTCCGCCTCTGCTTCCGCTGTATAATCGTCAGCCTCTGCGCCCTGATTTGCCTCAACTACTGCATCAGCCATCTTGGACACAATCAGCTTCACCGCGCGGATCGCGTCATCGTTTCCAGGAATGATATAATCAAGCTCCTCGGGATCACAGTTCGTATCACCGATACCGATCAGGGTGATGCCCAGTGTGTGAGCTTCCTGTACGCAGATTCTCTCCTTCTTGGGATCTACGACAAAAATACAGTCAGGTATTCTGGTCATCTCTTTGATGCCGCCCAGATTCTTCTCTAACTTCTCCCACTCTTTCTTGATCTTGATGACTTCTTTCTTGGGCAGTACCTCAAAGGTGCCGTCCTCAGCCATTCTCTCGATCGCCTTTAATCTCTCTACTCTGGACTGGATTGTCTTAAAGTTTGTGAGCATGCCGCCCAGCCATCTCTCATTTACATAGTACATGCCGCATCGCTCAGCCTCAGTCTTCACCGCGTCCTGCGCCTGCTTCTTCGTTCCTACAAAAAGGATCGTTCCTCCCTGTGAAACCACGTCAAATACGGCTCTGTAAGCCTCGTCCACCTTGCCGACAGACTTCTGCAGATCAATGATGTGGATGCCGTTTCTCTCCGTGAAGATATAGGGAGCCATCTTAGGGTTCCATCTTCTTGTCTGATGTCCGAAATGAACACCTGCTTCCAGTAACTGCTTCATTGAAATAACGCTCATAACTCTACCTCCGTTTGGTTGTCTGCCATATACCTTGCGCCTCCCTGCCACCCGGGAACAAGCTTCACTCTCCGCACGGGATGCATGCTGCTTCTACAACAAATCTGACTGTCTGTTCCTGCGCATAAACGGGCACCGGCATGGGCTGGATATATGTGATTAATAGGATATATACGCTCTGCGCGCACTCAGATACTATAACACAAAAAATTTCCTCTTGCAAGAGGGGAAACGCGAAAAACAGCCCAAACAACGGTAAAAGCGCTTCTTTGGCCCATGCCGGAGGCATGCTGCAAAGAAGCGCTCCCTTCGTCTGTCAGTTGTGGAACATATCCACAATATTTTTCAGCTTTACCACATTCTCGGAGTTGGTCTCCATCAGCTCCGCATTGCCCTCCACGAGCTGGGACACATCCAGCGTCTTCTGGGCTATGCTGCTGATATTGTCGGCCGCCTCACCCACTGTCATCGTGATGCTGTTGACCGAATCCGCAATCTCCACAATGGCTGAGAGCAGGGTTTCCACCTCAGCGCCGATGCTCTTCATATTTTCCTCAAAATCTGAGGCATCCTGCGTATACTTCTCCGCAACGCCCATAAAGTCACTGTAATCTTTCAGTACGGTATCCTCTAAGAAGGTAAGGATTTCCTGTAAACAGGCTTCCATATTTCCCACCGCCTGGTTGACCTCCGTGGTGATGCCATTGATATTGGTCACTGTGGAAGAGGTCTGGGATGCCAGTCCGCCGATCTCGTCTGCAACCACCGCAAAACCCCTGCCGGCCTCTCCCGCTCTCGCTGCCTCAATCGACGCGTTTAACGCCAGCAGATTCGTCTGCCCGGAAATATCCAGAATGGACTGGGTGAGCTGGTTGATCTTCTCCACCGCCCGCGCCTGCTCCATAGCCGCTGCGCTCCTCTCCTGCACGCCCCGGTACATCTGCGTAGTCTTATTCTGGGCTTCTCCCGTTGTATGTTTCAGATCTCCGGCGCGCTGCTTGCTCTCCAGAGACGCCTTTTCTCCTACGATGGAATTATCCCGGATCGTCTGGGCGCGCTCTCTGATCTGCATTACCGTATTGTTCACGGTTTCCATGGCCGCTGCCGTCTCCTGCATGGCCGCTGCGAGTCCCTGCGTCGTCTCCGTGTTCTCCCCGCTCATGCCCTTCACCTGCTCGGTCGTATCGGAAAGCTTAAGCAGCGTATCGTCCAGATCCGAGTAGGTTGTCTTGATATCCTGCACCATGGATCGGAGGCTGGCCCGCATCTCCCTGAGGGAATTAGCCATGCTGCCGCTCTCATCCTGCCTTTTGCAGAGCCTGTCGCTGTTCTCATTCTTGGAAAAATTAAACTGGGCTGTCTTGGACACGATATCATTGATCTGTGTGATAGGCCTGGTAATCACCAGCCCCATGATCACGCCGATCACAACAGAGATCGCTACAGCGATGAGCATACCTATCATAATAAGCATCGTGATGCGGCTGGCCGCGCTCTTCATCTCCGATTCGGGAGCCGTCAGCACATACTGCATGCCGTTGATCAGCGTTCTGTAACACATATCCTTTTCCAGCCCCTGATAGGTGTAATTGACCGGCAGTCCTTCCAGCGCCGGGTCAGCCAGCGCGCCCTCAATTACGCCCGATGCTTCTGCCTGTGCGATTGCCGTTCCCGCCTCTATCTCTTTATGATACGCAATATTGCCGCCTGCATCCACCAGAAAAGCGGAGCCTGTCTCAAACACCGTCGCATGATCCACAGTTGCCGTAAACTTGTCAAAGGCAATGTCCATACCGATAATGCCGATGGACTCCCCGTCCATCACAATGGGAATGACATAAGACACCATATAAACATTAATATTGGAATTTAAGTATGGATCCATCCATGTCGGTTTCCCGTTTTTCACAGGTATGTAGTACCATCCCACATGCTCCAGATCGTCGGGATCATACATGGAAAAATCTGTGGGGACAAGCGCCTCGAACTTTTCCGCGTCGCTGCTTCTGCTCCAGAACACGCCGCTGTCCGGCTCTGTGAACTCCGGGTTATAGCGGATGTATGCCGTCAGCGCCCCCTCCGTATTCCCGCCGATCTCATAGAGCATCTGCTCCATGATACTATTGAAAGCATCCACATATGCCTTATCCGTCTTGAATGCCTGTACGTCGGTGAGCTGCTGCAGGGCAACGTTATATGCCGTGTTGACAGACTGCTCCACCCTGCTCATCTGTGCATTGAGCGCATCCGCCTGGTTGGTACATGCATACTGCATTTCCTTCTGGGAATCCTGATACACTGTTTTTCTGGAATTGATGATGCTGACTCCGCCGCAGATCAGGGAGGTCAAGAGGGTGCATACAATCACTGCAGCCAAAACTCTTGCTTTAATCGATTTCATAATGTCTCTCCTTTTCGCCGTGTTCTCTGACTCTTATACGGAGAATGCCTCTTTTCCGGCATTCTCACGAGTGAGTAGTCATTCTAATCCTGGCCCGTCACAATTTTTGCAATCTGCTCTTCGCTGGCCTGCTCTGGAATGTCAAACGTTCCGGGTCTGAGTTTTTTGTCATAACCATTCGCACATAAAAACTCGTCATAGGAGACGGCTGAACCCACAACACCAGCGTCAGCCAGCTTCTTCGCCACCGTATAGGAACCGTCACCGCTGGAAATGGTCACACTGATCGCCTTCCCCGTTTTGGGTTGCTGGACATCCTCATCCTGTTTCGTCATCTCATTTGTGTCTGCGGAAGACTTTTGCTCTGTCGTCTTTCCCGGCTCTTTCTTCTTCTGCGCTTCCGGCTTTTTGGCCTCTGCCTCCCCGGACTCCTCAGCCTCTGCAGCCTTGTTCTCCTTCTCCTGCAAAGATTCCGGCGCACCCTCCACAGGCTCCACCTTCCCCGGATCGGTCTTCTCCGCCGTCTCTTCTGTCTGCTCTGCCGCCGCAATGTCCTTTTTCACGGGATCATCCTTTTTCACAGGGTCATCTTTTTTCACAGCATTTTCCTTCTGTACAGGCGCAGCCTCAACTTCCCCCTGGCCATCCTGCCTATTCTCCTCAGACTCCAGCAGGGTAGAATCCTCAATCATACCCAGTTCTTTCGCCCGGGCTATCACCTCATCGTCAGTCATTGTCTTCTTTCCGCCGCCCGGCAGTGCAATTCCCATAATAACAGCCGTTACAATAATGCCCAGGCCAAATCCCCGGAAATAATATTTTTTCTCCATCCTACACGCCCTCAAACAGGTCTATCACCAGTTTCACCTCGCCAAGACCAAGACCAAGTTCCTTGGCTATCGCCATATTGGACTTACCGGCCTTGTGAAGTTCCAAAATTCTCTCATTGCTATTACGCCCGTTATCTTTTCCCTGGGCAAAGCGGATATCAACCCCGCGCGGCTCCTCCGGCACGGGCGCAGGCTCTCTCCTGGCACCCATTTCCCGGCCACCTGCAAATTCTCTGCTGTCGCCGGATTCCCGGCCACCAGACTCACGACTGCCAAATGCTCTGACGCCTGCAAATTCCCGTTCATCCGGTTCCCGCTTCCCAAAAATACCCATCTCTGCAAAAATGGCGCTTGTGGAAAGTTCCGGCTCTTCAGCGACATAATCCGCATCGGGCTCATGAATAATCTCAACCCGTCTGGGTTTGATCGGCTGAAAGTCCGCCTCCTCCACATCTTCTTCCGATTCCTCAGAAACAGGCTCATACGGTATATATTCCGGTTCCGGCTCATAAATCGGCTCTTCCTCCGGCTCCGCCGGGAATACTCGGGCCGTCTGCACTTCCTCCACCACCTCCGGCGAATATGTTCCGGCGCTGTGAATCGACCAGAGATCGGTACGGGTATCCTCCACCGCCCCCATCACAGAGTGTACCGCCTCCTGCACAGCATCCTGCGCTTCTCTTGCCGAGACTTCCGCCTGATGGATTCTCCTCAGAGCGCCTTCCGCTGCTTCTTCCGCCGCCCTCGCCTTTTTAGACGTCTCTTCCGCTGTGATTTCCGCATCGCGCACAGTCTGTCTGATCTCTTCCGCAACCTGGTTCGCCTGACCGATATCAGACATCAACGTTTCATGCTTGTCATTGAGCATGTCATAGAGGAAGGTCACTTCCTTATGATTTTTGTTGATTTCCTCCAGCACGGTGTCCGAATATTCATTCACCGCCATAATCTTCTCATTTGCCACGCGCTCCATGGCACGTTCCGTCTTTTCTATCGAGTAACCGATGGTCTCGTCCACAATGTCGGTGATTCTTTCCCTGACACCCTCTGCTTCTCCCTCCACCAGTTTTCTGATCTCAGCCTCACTGATCAGCTGTACTTCTTCATCTGCATCCTTCTTCCCTGCCGGCAGAAGATATCCCAAAAGAAATACCACTGCCCCGATGATAATCAGAACGATTTCAATCCCACTCATGCTTCTCCCTTTCGTAATCCGGCACACCGCTTCCAATCCTACCCCGAAATGTCAAAAGTACTCACACCCTTCAGCAGCACCTTGCCGTCAGGTTCCCTTTTTCCCTTCTTCCTGTTCCGGCCGCCGTCCCCATCGTACTGGTTATTTCCTTTTTCTTTCGCGTCAAATTTTTTCTGGCGGTTTTCCGTCTTGTCTTTCTCGTTGACCCTCTGTGTCTGCTTTTCTACCTGTCTGGTCATCTGCTGTCCGAAATTGGACTGATCTACCAGCCCCTTCGTGTCCTCATTATGCTTGACAGTCGTGAAGTCCTGTGCCCTCGTGATCTGTCCCTGCATCTCCACAAAGCCTATTGCCATAGCTACTCCCCTCCAAACTCCCTAGAACGGCGCTATCTTCACATCGCCCCGTTCCCTGATAAAGCGACAATAATGTGTGGTTTTCTGCACCACCATAGAAACATCCCCGATACAGATCCGCGTACCAGGGTATACCTCACCTTTTACACGCACCATGGTTTCCGAAGTGCTCATCATCTGTTTCTGCAGCTCTTCGATCTCCTCATTTGCCGCCGCTATCGCGTCGGTTTTCTGCTTATTTAGCGCTGCCATGGACTGGATCTGCTGGATCTGCTCCGGACTCAGCTTCGCGCCCTTGGCAAGCTTTTGTTTCGCGGAAACGAGCGTAGGCTGTACTGTCTGCAGCAGCTTCGTATCCTCCCCGATCTGCTTCTGGAGCTGGTTTAAGCGTGCCTTCAGCTTGGGATCGGTTCCCACCTCCACAATGGTGTCAGCTCCCATCTCAGAACCGAGCGTTTTTACATGAATGCTTCCGGTGGCACACACTTTGCCGCCTGTGATAAATCCACGGCGGCCGTCTACATTGACTTCCCCGCCCGCCGTTACCCTGCTGTGTAGGATGGATTCGGCCGTCACATATCCTTCCGCCTCCGCAGTTACATTTTCCAAAAATTTCGCCACAATATTGCCGTCCGCCTTAAGCACACCCCGGCCCATGCCGTTCATGCCTCTGGCAATAATAATATTGCCGCCCGCAGTAAGCTGTGCGCCTTCCACGACGCCCTTTACCACGATGTCGCCCCTGGCTTTCACATGGAAATTAGTTGCCACGTTGCCGTTAATCTGCACATTTCCTTCATAGTCAATATTACCGGTAGAATTATCTACATTTTCCACCAGCAGTTCATCGGTGACAAAAACCGACCCCTCCACCAGCTCCACATGACCGTCCACCTGGGCAGTAAGCACGGTACGGTCTTCGGAAATCGCAATATTACGGCCAAATTTTAAGGTTTCCTTTCTTACCTCCGCAGGCTGAATCCTGTTTCCCGAAAGATCCTCCCCCGGTTTACCCGGCACCTCCGGGTGCAGAACCGCCAGCACATCTCCCTTATTACAATGATTTAGTATATTCAGATGGAAAAAATCTACGCTTCCATCCTCCTTCAAAGTAGGCTTCGCCTTCTTATCCGTGCTAAATTTATATTCAATATAAGCATGTTTTCCCTGAACGGGTTCCCGTCCCTCTGCTACGAGTATCTCTTCCAAGTACTCTCTTTTTGCAAAGAAACCCTCAATGGCCTCCTTGCAGATTCCGCATTTGATCCCCCGGAGTTTCAGATCGTTGACCAGTTCTTCGGCAGTCATATTCTCGCCGCCCTCGGAAGCTGCATAAAACTTCACAAAGGCCTGCATCTTGTCAGGCCCCACCCTCAGCTTATAACATTCCCTTTCCGGAAGTCTCTTCTCCTTCCCGAGACTGATTTCCTGCTTCTTGCTTTTCGCACTCTCCACCGCCCGCTTAAGTGTCGGCAGATCGCAGGCGTAATCCTTCATCGTCAGATACTCAACCACATCTGCCACATTGATGGGTTTTCCGTCCCCTGTCGCCGGAAACAGCTTAAGTGACGACGCCCCTTCCCGGTTCACCAGTCTGAAATATCCGTTCATATGCACCCCTATTCTATTTTCTTCTGTCAGTCCCTGTGAGGATGCCGATATACTCTCCCAATCTTCCTCTCATCTTCTGCAGAGCTCTGGTGTGGAGCTGAGAAATTCTCGACTCGGACACCTCCAATATATTACTGATTTCCTTCAGGGTCAGATCCTCGTAATAATATAGGACGATTACCTTGCGCTCTTTTTCCGTCAGAAGCTCAAGCGCCTGCTCCAGCATTTTTTTCAGCTCATCTCTCTCCAGAATCTCTTCCGGAGAATCAAACGCTGCGCTCTTTGTGCTTCCCGCCTCATTGGGTACTTCACTCCCCTGTTCCAAAAACTCATTCAAAGACACCACATTTGTGATCTTCATCTGGGACTGCCAGTCGAGGTATTCCTCGTCCGTAATACCCAGAAGCGTTGCAATCTCCTCATCTGTGGCGCTTCTGCCGTACTGCGTCTCGATTTCCTTAATTGCCGCATCGATCCGCTTCTGCTTCTGTCTGATAGTCCGCGGAATCCAGTCCATTTTTCGGATCTGATCCAGAATTGCTCCCCTTATTCTCAGACTGGCATAGGTCTCAAATTTGACATCCTTCATGCAGTCAAACTTATCAATGGCGTCGATCAGCCCAAATATCCCGTAACTCACCAGATCCTCGTACTCTACATTGTATCCAAGGTACATGCTGAGACGTCCGGCCACCACCTTCACCAAAGGCGCATACTCCAATATGATCTTTTCCCGTATCTCCGGGGACCTGGTACCTGCGTACTCCTCCCAGAGTTTCTTTTTGCCTGTATCGTCCATCCTGAGTCCCTACTCTACTTTATTTGTTTATTTTACTCCGAAGGTTCCTTTTCTATAACTTCGCCCTCCTCCATGTGGGCCTCCTGTATCTGCTGCTCAAAACGATCCAGCATAATCTGCAGGATTCTTCCGACAAAATAGAACCCCAGCAGTACGCACAGTAAAACAATCAGCATTGTCTGTAAATCATAGTGCAAAATCCGCATGGTAATGCTTACAACTGCCCCGGCAAATAACATGACAAAAGGAGGGATCAGTCTGCGCTTTCTCGCCTTTGCTTGTCTCTCCTCTTCCTCACGCTTTTCCCTCGCTTCGCGCTGGGCCGCAGTTTCAATCTCATCTTCCGGCGAAAGCCCTTCCTCCAGCTCTTCTTCTGTCTCTGGTGCTTCCGCCGTTTCTTCCATCTCTTCGCTGTTCTTCTCTTCCCAGTCCACCTTATTACCCTTCCATCATTTCCGCTGCAGGATCAGATTTTATATTCCTGTTTACCTACTGCCCTGATTACAAAATCCCCGGTTTCAGGATAAAAAATAACCGTTCTTCCGAAATTCTTGCCGGTATCCTCCGCCAGAATCGGAATCCGAAGCTCCGCCAGCTTCTTTTTGGTCGCCTGGACATTTCTCTCACCCACGCGTACCATCTCGCTGTTGCTGTTAAAACCAAACATCTGCGCCCCGCCCGCAATCTTGGCGACCAGACGGCTTCTGTTTGCCCCTCTTCTGGTCACCTGCTTCACCAGCTCCTCTATCCCTGTGTCAGCAAACTTCGGTATATTGGAGTTGTTTCGAATCGTCGTAGAGTCCGGCAGCATAATATGCGCAAGTCCGCCGATCTTTGTGACCGGATCACGGAGCGCAATACCTACACAGGACCCCAGTCCCAGGGTCGTTATCCTGTCAGGACTGACGCAAACATTTAAGTCGGCCATTCCGACCTTTATCTCTACACTCATAACACCGCGTTCTCCCGTTTACACTTTCTAAAGATTTCCCCCTGGCTGCACCGATCAGATAGTGATCCCCAGCGCCGTCAACATCCGGCCATAGGAATCCAGATCAGGAATCAGGATAAAATACCCGTCTAACACCATCTCATCAAAAAACTGTGTCTGAATCATCAACATTCTGTCGCCAAGAGCGGCAAATTCTATCGCCGGCACACTTAAAATGGCTCCGGCCATATCCACCGTCAGATCCGGCACGGAAGGATAAATCGCCAGATTTGTAATGCTGGAAAGGGAATTCAGATAAGATCCTGTGATAATATTTCCCACCTCTTTTAACGCGGAAAACTCCATCTCCGAAAACTCATCACCCTCCGATTCCATTCCCATCAGCTTACCAACCAGATGTTTTGCCGCCGCTTTTTCCAGCAGAAACATAATGCTGCCCTTGATATCACCCTCTATACCAAGGTAGATACCTGCCATGACCGTCTCCTCGCCGACCATGGCCTCGCCAAGCTCCCTGAACTCCAGAAGCTGTACCTTAGGCACCGCCATATCCACCTTACACTGCATCATCTGCGCCAAAGCCGTGGTCGCATTTCCGGCGCCTATATTGCCCAACTCTCTCAGGACGTCGAAATATTCATTTGACATTTCGTCTAAACTGATTTCGCCCACTCTCACTCCTCCTATACACTCTCCAGCACAACCGCATTCAAATCGAGCAGGGAGATCAGTCCCCCATCACTCTTTCCGACACCGCAGAGGAAGTTCGATTTCTCATCTTTTGAGTCATACGCCACTTTCTCAATTCTGTCGTCTTCCAATGTTACAACTTCTTTCACTTCATCGACGATCACACCGATTGTCCCTTGCTGTTCCAGCTTCAGAATAATAATTCTGCTGGATTTCGTCTCCACATCTTTTTCAAGCCCCATCTTGATACGGATGCTCATAACGGGGATAACCTCGCCACGTAAGTTAATTACGCCCTTTAAGTAATCGTCCACCTTCGGCACTCTGGTAATGTGCGGCATTCTTACAATATTGTCTATGTATTTGATATCAATGCCGTACTGCTCCTCACCGAGCTTTATCACGATAAACTGCGTGGTCGTTGCCACCGGTCTTAATTCTTCCACTTCATTCATGCTCTCTTCCTCCCTTCTGTCAGATCAACGAATTGGCATCCAGAATCAGCGCCACTTCACCGTCGCCCAGAACCGTCGCTCCGCTGATAATCTTGCATTTGCTGATGTACTTGCCGAGCGACTTGATAACAATCTCCTGCTGCCCGATCAGTTCATCCACCACAAGACCCGCCAGTTTATCGCCCTTCTTAACGACAACCACAACCAGATTTTCCTCCGGGTTCTTCTTGCTCGGAATATCCAGAATCTCATTCAGACGGATCAGCGGAATTACCAGATCACGGAGCTGAATGACTTCCTTCGCCTGTACCAGATTCACATCGCTGGGAGGGATATCCTCAATCGTCTGAATGGAGCCAAGTGCAATGGCGTATTTTTCGTCACCGATCTCCACCATCAGAGCCTGAATGATAGCCAGTGTCAGCGGCAGCCTGATTGTCCACGTACTGCCCTCGCCGAGCTTGGACTTCACTTCCACCTCACCGCTTAAGGACTCAATCATGGATTTCACCACATCCAGACCAACGCCTCGTCCAGACACATCCGAAACCACCTTCGCTGTGGAGAAGCCTGCGTTGAACAGCAGATTTATGATCTCCTTCTCGCTCATCGCCTCACCCTGTTCCGGAGTGATGACACCGCGCTCTATTGCCTTGTTTTTAACTGCCGTTGTATCAATGCCGTTACCGTCATCCCTTACCTCGATGACAACGTTATTCCCATCCTGATAGGCATCAAGGAAAATAGAACCAACCTCCGGCTTGCCCCTCTCCTTACGCACCGCAGCGGACTCCAGTCCATGGTCAGCCGAGTTACGCAGCAGATGCATCAGCGGATCGCCGATCTGGTCTACCACAGTACGGTCAAGCTCCGTCTCCTCACCGCTCATGTACAGCTCCATCTTCTTGCCCAGTTTCTTCTGCAGATCGCGTACCATACGTGGGAACTTATTCACCGTGCTCTCGATGGGCACCATCCTCACCTTCATAACCGACTCGTGAAGGGAAGTGGTCACACTCTCCAGATACTCAATCTGCTCATTCACCGCCTGGCTGGAATTGCCTGACATTGCTGATGCCGATACAAGGGAGTTCTTCGCGATAATCAGCTCGCTGACCAGATTCATCAGCGTATCCAGCTTCTCTATGTCTACTCTGACAGTACGATTCACCACCGGCTTGTTTGCAGGCGCTTTTTTCGCTGCCGGAGCGGGTGCCGGAGCCGGGGCTGCTGCGGGTGCCTGTGCTGCTTCCGCCGGAGCCGCCGCAGGTGTCTCCACGGGCGGCTGCGCTGTCTCAGCGGGAGCGGGAGCCGGAGCCGCTGCGGGCTCTTCTGCCTCTGCCGCATGGGATCCCTCCGTCGTCCCCCCGCCCACGTCATCCAGATTCAGCTCGCTGCCGGAAACATCTTCTATCTCGGACACGGCCTTAGCCGCCTTCACAACCTCGTTCATATCCGTCTCGGAGACAATAATCAGACTAAAGTGCAGATCAAACTTCTCATCCTCGATATCCTGTGAGGACGGGTCGGAAACGATAATTTCACTGGTGTCCTCAATAGCCTTAAACACGAGAAAAGCCCTGGCCGCCTTCAAAATACAGGACTCCTGCACTTTCACGGTCAGTCCGTAAACACGCTTGCCCTGCTTGATCGCCTCAGTCAGTACGCTCTGCTGGTTCTCGTTCAGTTTGATTCCCACAAAACCGCCCGCAGCAGACGCCTGTACCTGTGCTTCGGGCGCATCGGCCGCCTGCCCCTCCGCTTCCGGCGCCGGTGCATCAGCCGAACCATCGCCCATTATTTCATTCAGCCGCTTAATCAGCGCACCGTTATCATTCGTACCCTCGTCGGAGCTTTCTCTGATATTGGTGTTGTACTCCTCCAGCGCGTCAAGACACTGGAACAGCACATCTATCATGTCCGCCTTCACCTTGATATTGCCATTTCTCACCTCCGAGAAAACGTTCTCCATATCATGGGTCAGCGTCTGCATCCTCTTATATCCCATGGTTCCCGCCATACCTTTTAAAGAATGGGCTGCACGGAAGATCTCATTGATCGTATCCATGTTCTCAGGATCCTGCTCCAGAGAGAGAATCTGCGTATTCAGATTCTGCAGATGTTCATTGGTTTCATCAAGGAAAATCTCAAGATACTGGCTTACATCCATATTATTTTACCCCCACGTTTGTTGTGATCTCCTGTGCGATCTGCTCCAGCGGCACGATCTGATCCGCCAGTCCCGCGTTCACGGCGCTCTTCGGCATCCCGTACACGGCACATGTACTCGCCTCCTGGACAATCACATGTATTTTCTTTTTTTCTTTCAGATGTTGGATTCCCTCTGTACCATCAGCACCCATGCCCGTCATTACCACACATACGATACGGTCAAGCTTACTGTCCATCAAGGACTCATACATGTAGTTCGCACAAGGTTTCACACCTTCCCTGGCCGGTTCGTCCGAGTAATGAATCGTATACTTGCCTGCCACATTCAAGATATTCAGATGCTTGCCGCCCATGGCAATATAGACACTGCCCGGCATAAGCACATCCCCTTCTGCCGCTTCCTTCACGGTAACTTCGCTCAGGGAATTCAGCCGCTCCGACAGGGATGCCGTAAATCCGGCCGGCATATGCTGCACCACCACCACCGGCACCTTCAGATTCGCCGGGAGCTTAGGAATCACCGACTGCAGCGCCTTGGGGCCACCCGTGGAACTTGCAAGCGCTACAATCTGGGTTCCCGGATTGAAAACCGCCTTGCCCGAAGGCGGAGGCGCCGTCTTTCTCTCCGACCGGTCCACAATCGGAGCCGGAGCTGCACCCACCCTGCCTGCAATATTCCTGACCGGTATTGTTTTTGGCGCTGTCGTCGGTCCCGGCGGAATCGACGCCGGAGCCGGCGACAACACATCCAGATCCGTCACCGCCGCCAGAATCCGCAACAGCCCCTGACTGAATGTCCCGTTACGGCAGTCCAGCGCACTGGTAGGCTTATGGATAAAGTCCAGCGCTCCCAGTTCCAGCGCATCAAGCGTAACCTTTGCACCATCCGCCGTATCTGTGCTTGCCATGATAATCTTCGCCGAAATCTTACGCTTCTGCAGCTCTTTCAAAAGCTCCAGACCGTTCATCTGCGGCATATTCACGTCAAGCACTACCGCGTCATAGGTTTTTCTGCTGAGCAGACTCAGCGCGTCCAGACCGTTTACAGCCCTGTCCTGTACACGGAATCTCTTATCTGATTCGATTATATCACAGAGCACTCTTCTCATGAGTGCAGAGTCGTCAACCAGCAATATATTTTTCATTTTCTACCTCCGGCAGATCAGACCTCCACCTTTTTGTGGGTTTTCCTCGACTCGTCAAAAATATACTGAATGATTTCCTCCCTGTCCTGAGGATCTACATTCACATACTGTACACGATGGTCAAACACGCCCGGCTCCTTCTCCAGTTCATTCACCGCCAGAACCTTCCCGATCAGCCGGTACTCCTTCTCCCTGCCTTCAATCTGCAGATGGTACCGGCAGAGAATCAGGCTGTTCACCTCGTATGCATAATAAGCAACAAACCGCAGTCCCCCGCCACTGATGTCCACGATCACGCTGCTCTTTAACGGCAGCGCCGGCAGCAGCTCTTCCTGTGCTGCAAGGGAAATTTCCTCCTCCTCGCCGAGCTGTCTGGAATCCATCTCCAGCGCACAGCTGAAACGGTAATACTCCCGTCTCTGGTAATTGCGCAGATTACTCGTCAGATCCATAACCAGCACATACTGCCCATTAAACCGATAACGGTCAACCACCCTTGCGGTACACTGGTAAACCACATTGTTCCCATAAAAATACATATCGTACTCACCGTCCACCGGCAGAAGAATCAGCTTTCCCGCCTCAATCGGCATTGCCACCTCCACACGGTTTTCCGTCAATACTTTCAACACATGGCTGCGATGGGCTTTTCTCTGTCTGCTGTCTTCCGGTTCTTGTGCTCTGCCTATCGCCTTGAGTTCTATCTCTCCTCCTGGCAGCGCGTACTTTGATAAAATTTCTGACATTACCTACCTCCCGGCCCGCGCTCAGGCCGCTCTATTTTCCGGATATGATATGGGAAAAAAATGCCGCCATACCACGCCTTGGAATCGTTTTGTCCAGTTCCCTGTTCATCAGTTTTGCCGCTATGATTTCATAGGCAATGGCTGATCTGGCTTTGGGATTATCCAGTGATACCGGCATCTGCTGCATCACCGCCTTCGCCAGAAGCTGATCCTGCGGGATCATACCCAGATAGGAAATCGGTACCTTCAGATACCGCTCCACCACCGTTTCCAGCTTCCCGTAAAGTGAAAGCGCTTCCTGCTCTCCCGACACCTTGTTGGCAAGCACCTTGATCTGTGTCGCATCTGCCCTATAACGCGGATGACGGCTTAACGCCTTGAGAAGCGAATAGGAATCCGTAATGGAAGTCGGTTCAGGTGTGGTCACCAGCAGGATTTCGCCGCTGGCTACCAGAAATTCCAGCACCGTGTCAGAAATCCCGGCTCCGGTATCTACAATAATGGTTTCTGTCATTTCGTCCAGCTCCACCAGATTGTCAATGATATACCCCACATTATCTTTATCCAGATTTGACATCCCCGTGATCCCGGAGCCACCTGATATGAAGCCAACCTCCATGGGACCCCATGTAATGATATCGCTAATGCTTTTTCCCTGATAAATTAAATCACATAAATTATGTTTAGGCACCGCCCCAAACATGATCTCTATATTGGCAAGCCCGAAATCCGCATCCAGAATAATAACCTTCTGACCCATTTTTCGAAACTGTATGGCGAGATTGATGGCCGTGTTCGATTTTCCCACACCACCCTTGCCGCTTGTAACGGTGATAACCCTTGCCAGAGGACGTTTCGGCGGAGCGCTGCCCTTTATTATCCTTCTCAGTTGTTCAGCCTGATCCATCCACTAGGCCTCCTCCTTCGTTGTTCCTCCGCCTAATTCTTCCCTCCGAGCAGTCTCTTAACTGTCTTCTGCGGATTAAAGTCCTCAATGTCATCCGGCACATTCTGCCCGTATGTCACATAGGACAGCGACGCGCCCGTATAAAGCCGCAGATTCAGAAGATTTCCCAATGTCGTCGTCTCGTCCAGCTTCGTGAAAATCAGCTTGTAGTCCGCCATCTCCTTGTAGGAATCCGCTATACTGATCAAATCCTTGTACTTGGTTGTTGCGCTTAAGACAAGATGCACCTCACTCTCCACCCTGTCATCCACCGAATGTATAATATTCCGCATGTTATCTTTCTGTGTCATGTTCTGGTGGGAATGACCGGCCGTATCAATCAAAATATAATCGTAGTCCTTAAAGTCCTCCAACGCCTTATTGATCTCTTCCACTGTATAGATCACGCGGAACGGCACCTCCAGAATATTTGCATAAGTGCGCAGCTGCTCCGCCGCCGCAATACGGTAAGTGTCCGCCGTCAGAAGTGCCACCTTCTTCTTCTCATCCACACGGAACTTCGAAGCAATTTTGGCAATTGTGGTCGTCTTCCCGACTCCCGTGGGACCGATAAAGAACACAATCTTGATCCCGTTCAATGCAGGTTCGACGCCGCTCGGCTTGCCAAACTTGAGAATCATCTTCTGGTAAATATTGGCCAGCGCATAGTCAAACGGAATATTCGGCCTGTTAATCAGCTCGATTTCATCCATGATTTCTCTTGCATACTTTTCGTCCACTTCATTCTCCAGCATGGTGTCATGCAGAAGATGCATAAATTTATCCGTTTCCGTCTCCTCTTTTTTCTCCTCCTTCGGCTCTTCCTTCTCTTCTTCAGGCTTTTGGAGCTGCTGCTCTAAGAGCGACTGCAGACTGTCAAGTTTCTCTTCTATTGCACTGTTATTTTCCCTTTTCTCACTTATGACGCCGCTGTTCTCCCTCTTCTCCGCCGTTTCGGCAACAGGTGCATTTGTATCAGACGCACTCTTTAATGCTTCCTCTTCCTTACTCTGGCTGGAAGCAATCACACTGCTGATGGCCGACACCGCCGCCGTGAGCTTTTCGCTCTCCTCCTCAAGCGCTACCGTGACCTCCACCATGGGCGATTTCAGAAACGCAAAAAGACCCTTGCTTTTCACGGGCTTCACGTTCATCACAACCACGCCTTCTCCCAGTTCCGCTCTGGCGTTTTCAATCGCTTCCTTTTCGGTTTTCGCTACAAATTTCTTAATTATCATTATGCTGTCACCATCCCAACAGACTGTAATTCAACACTGGATTCCACCTCGTTGTAGGATACAACAACCAGATCTTTATAGTAATCCTCCGTCAGCTTCTTAAAGTAAGCACGCACAATGGGGGACGTAATCACAAGCGGTATCTTGCCAAGATCCTCCAGCTTCTTGACCTCCACGCCAAGCGCTTCCATGATACTCTTGGTCTTCGCCGGATCGAGGGTCAGATAAGCCCCCTGCTCCGTCTGCTTGACACTCGCCATAATCTCCTGCTCCAGCCTGGGATCCAGCGTCACCACGCTGGTAGTTTCGTTGGCCGGGAAGAACTTGTTTGAAATCGCACGCTTCAGGCTCTGTCTGACATACTCTGTCAGAATATCGGTATCTCTTGTGGTTGTCGCATAATCTGCCAGCGTCTCGAACACGGTAAGAAGATCTCTGATGGAAATGCCCTCTTTCAGGAGGTTCTGCAGCACCTTCTGTATCTCGCCAAGTCCCAGAAGCTTGGGCACCAGCTCCTCCACAAGGGAAGGATTCGTCTCTTTTAAATTGTCCACCAGACTCTGTACATCCTGTCTTGTCAAAAGCTCCGATATGTACTGTCTGATAATCTCTGTCAGATGTGTCGCGATGATAGACGGCGGATCTACTACAGTATAGCCCATGCTCTCCGCACGCTCTCTCTGCCCCTCCGTAATCCAGATGGCAGGCAGATGGAAAGAAGGCTCGAAGGTGGGAATACCTGTAATCTCCTCCTCCACATAACCGGGGTTCATGGCCATATAGTGATCGAAAAGGATCTCGCCTTCGCTGACCTGTACACCTTTTATCTTAATAATATATTGGTTCGGATTCAACTGTATGTTATCACGCAGGCGGATAATCGGCACAACCGTACCAAGTTCCAGTGCGATCTGCCTTCTGATCATAACCACACGGTCCAGAAGGTCACCGCCCTGATTGACGTCAGCAAGCGGAATGATACCGTAACCGAACTCCAGCTCGATGGGGTCTACCTGCAGAAGCGAGGTAACATTCTCGGGCTGTCTGATTTCCTCCGCCGCCGCTTCCTCCTCGTCGGCCTCGTGCTCGATCACAGCCGTCTCGATGGTGCCGGCCATCACCCTGCCGACTACCACAAATACCAGACCAAGCCCCACGAACACCACTGGATTCAAAGGGGTAACAATTCCCAGAAAAGCCAGAACCGCGCCCACCAGATACAGCACCTTGGGCGTACCGAAAAGCTGGCTGATCAGAACCGTACCGAAATCCGCCTCCTTGGAACCCTTCGTCACGAGAATACCTGTGGCTAGAGAGATCAGAAGAGACGGGATCTGGCTTACCAGACCGTCGCCGATGGTCAGGATCGTATATTTATTGAGTGCATCGACTACCTCCAGCCCCTGTCTGAACACACCGAAAGAAATGCCGCCCACGATATTGATAAAAGTGATTACCAGACCCGCAGTCGCATCTCCCTTTACATACTTCACAGCACCGTCCATGGAGCCGAAGAATGTGGATTCTTCCTGAATCTTTTCCCGTCGTCTCTTCGCCTCTTCGTCCGTAATGGCTCCGGTATTTAAGTCCGCGTCAATAGCCATCTGCTTACCCGGCATCGCATCCAGCGTAAATCTCGCCGTTACCTCAGCCACACGCTCGGAACCTTTGTTGATAATCATAAACTGCACGATAATCAAAATGAGGAATACGAGAACGCCTATCAGCAGATCGCCGCCGCCTACATATTCACCGAAGGTCTGCACCACGTTACCGGCGTCACCCTTAGACAGAATCAGTCTCGTGGAGGAAACGTTCAGCGCGATTCTGAAAACCGTCGTGAAGAGCAGGATTGTCGGATAAAAAGACATCTGCAGCACTTCATTGGCAAACATACAGCCAAACATAATCGTAAAGGCGACCGCGATATTGCAGGCCAGAAGAACGTCCAAAAGTCCCGATTGAATCGGAACGATCAGCATGATAAATGCCGCAAGAAGATACAGGGTAACACCTACGTCTCCAATTCTCAGTTTCTGCACCGCGCATCACCTCCTTTCAAAGCTTTTTGATAACACTTGTTATACATATGAAAATTCAGACTTTTCCTTTCAAGTGGTAAACAAACGCCAGCACCTCCGCCACTGCCTGATACAGTTCCGGCGGCACCACACTGCCCACCTCCACATTCGCATAGAGCATACGTGCAAGAGGTTTGTTCTCCACAATCTCGATGCGGTTTTCCTTCGCCACATCCTTAATCTTCTGCGCCAGATAATCGGCTCCCTTCGCCACCACAAAGGGGGCATCATAGCGCTCGGGTTCGTATTTGATCGCCACTGCAAAGTGGGTCGGGTTTGTGATAACCACGTCCGCCTCAGGCAGCTGCTGCATCATACGGCGTCTGGAGGCTTCCATCATTCTCTGCCTCTGTTTACTCTTGATCTGGGGGTCACCTTCCGAATTCTTATACTCGTCTTTGACCTCCTGCTTGGTCATCTTCATGTCCTTCTTGAACTTGAGCTTCTGATAAGTAAAATCAGCGGCTGCGATCAGCATATAAAACAGGGCAATCCGAATTCCCAGATTGATCACCAGTGTCCCGATCTGCACGATTCCCTGGTTCAGGGACACGTCGTAAAGCTGGTAGATCGGCGGCATATTTTTTTCCAGATAATTATACACCACATACCCGATCAGCGTCAGTTTTAACACGGATTTTAAAAGTTCCATCAGCGAGTTTGCCGAAAAAATCCGTTTCACACCATTCACAGGATTCAGCTTACTGAATTTCGGCTTAAGCGGCTTCGAGGTCATCTTCCATTTCACCTGCAGAAGGTTTGTGATAAAAGCCACCAGAAACCCCACAAGCAGAAAAGGGGCGATGATCTGCAGAATCCGCAGCATACCATCCACAAAAAGCATCCGGAAGGTCTGTACCTGAATATGTCCGTCATAAAGCTTCGCATACTCCGGAATCCGGGAATAAATGCTCTGCATATTTCCCACGAAAACCGTTCCCATATGCTCAACCAGAAGGCGGATCATCAGAAAGGCCGCCAGCATCTCAAAAGCGCTGGTCACCTCTTTGCTCTTAGCCACCTGTCCTTCTTTACGGGCATCCTCCAGTTTTTTGCTGGTAGGCTCTTCTGTTTTCTCTCCGCCCGGTCCATCCTTGGCAAAGAACTGGAGATTATACTCTAAAATCAAATCATCCCCTCCACAAAAGATACAATCATACGTTTCATCTGCGTGAGTACGTTATCTGACAGAGTCGGCAGCATCCGCACAGACAAAAAGAGGATTCCCAGACCTACAAGCACCTTAAGCTGCATGCCGACGGCAAACATATTAAGCTGCGGGGACACCTTGGCAAGTACGCCAAGCACACAGTTTAAAAAAATCATGGCGCAGAAGATCGGCAGTATGATGCGAAATCCGATGACAATATAATCACCAAGAAACATAATAATGGACTGCAGCAGCGCCTCCTGCTTAAAAATCGCACCATTTATCGGAATTAAGGTAAAGGTCTCTGCCAGCGCCCTTAACAGATACTGGTATAAACCTGAAATAATCATAAAAAGCGTAAACATATACTGGTAAAACACACCGGTAAAGGTTGCCTGCTCTTTGGTAGTCGGATCAATCAGCGAAACCATCGACAAACCGATTTCCATATCAGCGATACTTCCCGCAAAGGATGTCACCGTGGCGCATATCTGCGCACCCCAGCCGATGAGAAAACCTGTCAGTGCCTCCTTCATCACAATGACGGCATAACCGAGCAGTGTATGATAAACAACCTCATTATGATCCACCGCCACATAGAGCAGATAGGCGAAAAAAATGCTGAAACCGATCTTCACTCTCTGCGGTACATTCGACATGCTGAAAAACGGAGCAACATACACAAAGCAGCTGACCCGCACCAGAATCAACAGAAAATATTCCAAATCCGCATAAGTAAAGCTGATATCCAACATAATGTCACTTTCCTATAGCGCAAACGATCTTTATCCAAGATAAAGGTTAAAGTCTGTCCACAGCCCCGTCATAAATTCTACCATATTATTCATAACCCAGTGCCCCATAAGCATCAGCGACAGAAAGATAGCCAGCACCTTCGGCACGAAGGTAAGAGTCTGCTCCTGAATCGAAGTGACCGTCTGAAAGATACTCACAAGCAGACCCACGCACAGGGACACCAGCAGCATCGGCGCACTGCATTTGATAATTGTATAAATTGCCTGTGCGGCAATCTCGGTGACGTCATTGACTGTCATCTACCCACACTCCATTCCTCGAATCACTGTCCGCACACACACTGTACTGCCTGCCGTATGTGTACATGCTCTACTCCCGAACGACTGCTCAGTAATAGAATGTCTCCACAACGCCTTTGATCACCAGATACCAGCCGTCCGCCAGCACGAAAAGAAGTATCTTAAACGGCATGGAAATTGTCGTCGGCGGCAGCATCATCATACCCATACTCATCAGCGTGGAAGCCACCACCATGTCGATCACAATAAATGGAATATATATGAGGAAACCGATAATAAACGCCTGCCGCAGCTCATTGATAATAAACGCGGGCACCAGCACACTGATCGGTATGTCGTCCAGTTCACCGTTCCACTCGGTACGGCTTAAATCCATAAAGAAATTTACATCGCTCTTCTGGGTCTGCCTGTACATGAACTGTCTGATCGGTGCCGCCGCAGCTGTGAGAGCCTCCTCCTGCGTCATCTCTCCCGCTTCGAAAGGCACGATCGCATCCGTGTAAATCGCCGTCATTGTTGGCTGCATCACATAAAAGGTAAGAAACAGAGCTATGCCGATCAGCACCGTATTTGGCGGAGCTGTCTGCGTATTCAATGCCTGCCTCGTAAAATGCAGTACAATAATAATCCTCGTAAATGAGGTTAACATAATAATCAATGACGGTGCAATAGCAATCAAGGTAAGAATGAGCAGAATACGCAGAGCGCCATTCACACTTCCATTACCATTGTTGTACGTAACCGTCACCGTATTGGCGATATTCAGTTCAGCCAGATCTTCGGCGCTCTCCGAGGCACCGGGCGGATCCACATTGGTTCTCTCACTCTCCGTACCTGTGAGATTGGAGTCCCGGTATGGGGTATCAGTCACCGTATCCGGTCTGTTGTCCTCCACCGCATAGGCAGTCTGCCCCCAACTAAGATACAATATGCCTGCCACTATCAGCAGGCATATTAATTTTGCCAAATAACATCCGGAAAAATTTTTCTTCATTCGTCTCGCCCGTCTTCTTTTTCCAGGATTCTTTCTTTTTGTATTTTTGCCAGCACATCCCTAAAAGTGGACGCGCCGTCGGAAGACCCTTCTGGAAAACTCATGTCTTCCGCAGGAATCTCTGATAACATTGTAACAGTATCTTTGCACACTGCAACTGCCAAATATTTCCGTCCAATCCTGACAATCTGGACATACTTATTACTGGACAGCCGGAGCGATTCGATCAGCTCCATGTTCGCACCTGCAGACTTTCCCTTCTGGTAGCCCCCGATCCATCTTGTCACAAAAGCTGTAATCGCCAGCACGAACACAAACAGTATCAATACTGTCATAAACTGCACATAGGAGTCAGCCCTGTCTGATAATGCAGCAGCAAGAAGCATTATCCTACAACCTTCTTCACAGCCTCTAAAACACGGTCAGCCTGAAAAGGTTTTACGATGAAGTCTTTCGCGCCGGACTGAATAGACTCGATAACCATCGCCTGCTGGCCCATAGCGGAACACATAATAACCATAGCACCAGGATCGCCCTCTTTGATCTTTTTGAGAGCCTGGATACCATCCATCTCAGGCATCGTGATGTCCATCAGCACGAGATCGGGCTTCAGCTCATTGTACTTCTCAACCGCTTTTGCACCGTTCTCTGCCTCTCCTGCCACGTTATAGCCATTCTTTGTCAGGATATCTTTGATCATCATTCGCATAAACGCTGCATCATCACATACTAAAATATTTTTTGCCATGTCTCTTCTCCTATCACATATTATTTGATAATTTCGGTTACCCGAATACCAAAGCTTTCCTCAATTACCACAACTTCACCTTTTGCTACAAACTTGCCGTTAACCAGAATATCAATCGGTTCACCCGCAATTTTATCCAGCTCAATAATTGTACCCGGTGCAAAATCCAGAATCTCCGAAATGGATTTAGAGGTTCTGCCCAGCTCAACGGTTACCTCTAACGGCACATCCTTGATCAGCTCTATGTTCTCCTGGCTCTGCAGCGGATTAAAGTCGCTGGCAAAATTCTGGAACTGAACAGGCTGCACGTTCATATTAGGCTGCATCTGCATCTGAGGCATCATTTGCATCTGGGGCATCATCTGCATCTGAGGCATTCCCATCTGAGGCATCATCTGCATCTGACTCATATCCATCTGAGGCATCCCCGCCTGCATCTGGCTCATATCCATCTGGGGTGCTGCCGCAGGCATCGGCTGGGGAGCCGGAGCTGCTGCCGGCGCCGGAGCAGGCGCTGCTGCCGGCGACGGAGCCGGTTCGCTGTCTCCACCCTGACTGGAAATAAAGGTGTCATAAATCTCCTTGGCAAACTCCACAGGATACAACTGCATAATCGTGGAATCCACCAGTTCATCAATCTGCATCCGAAAAGAAATCTTTACAAAAGTACCTTCCAGAAACGGCGCAATCTCTCCGCCAGACTTAAATGCCGTTAAATCCACCAGACTTGCCTCCGGCGGGCTGATATCAATCATCTTGCCGAGCATGGTGGAAAGTGATGTGGCTGAGGAACCCATCATCTGGTTCATCGCCTCCGAAATTGCTGAAAGATGCAGCTCACCCAGCTCTCCGTCCGTATTACTGCCGTCACCACCCATCATCAGATCCGTGATGATCTTCACATCATGCTCTTTTAAGATCAGAATATTCGATCCATCCAATCCCTGTGTATACTTAATCAGAATAAATACGCAGGGCTTCTCATAATCTTCCAGTACATTCTTCCAGGTTGCCATCTTAACCACAGGTGTCGTAATGTTGACCTTGCGGTTAACAATGGAGAACAGGGTGGTAGCAGATGCGCCCATGCTGATATTGGCAACCTCGCCGACAGCGTCTTTCTCAATGTCTGACAGAAGCGAATCATCCGCTTCATCACCATCAAAACCTGCGGTATTCTCTCCCGCAGCATCACCGGCCGAATCATCCGTGCCATTCAAAAGCGCATTTATTTCATCCTGTGATAACATTCCGTCCATGCTTTTATTCTTCCCCCTCTCTGATCACCGAAGTAACCCGCACAGCATTCTTATCCCTGCTAGTACCCGGGAGCGCGGTAAATTTTCTAATATTGCCCACATACACCGTAAGATCCTGCTCTACCTCGGTATCTAATCGTATGATGTCGCCGATCTGCAAATTTACAAAATCGGTAACCGATATGCTCGTTTTTCCCAGCACCGCCTTGACAGGAACATCCACTCTCTTGATAAGAGCCTCAATGTACTCCTCGAAATCCTCGTCACCCTGCTCCTGCAGATTCGCATACCAGTACTTCGTATTGAGCTTATCCATGACGCTCTCCAACGTAAAGAAGGGGAGACATACATTCATAAATCCTTCCACTTCACCTATCTTCATGTTCAAGGTGACAATGGCAATCATATCGCTCGGCGCGATAATCTGTGCAAACTGGGAATTGGTCTCAATCCTCTCCATCATGGGATTAATATCCACCACATTCTTCCATGGCTCCCGCATAAGCTGCATACAGACTACCATCATTTTTTCGATGATTGTCATTTCAATTTCGGTGAACTCCCTGCTCTTTTCGAGCGGATCCCCGGCTCCGCCCAGCATTCTATCTATCATGGCAAATCCAAGCTGGGACGCAAGCTCTATCAGAATCATTCCACCAAGCGGGTGAAAATTCACAACGCCTAAAATAACTGGGTTTGAAAGGGAGTTTGAAAACTCCGAAAAGATAACCGTCTCGGAGCTTGTCACCGATACCTGTATATTCTTCCGCAGGTATACCGGCATGCTTGTGGAAAGCAGCCGCCCGTAATGCTCATATATAATTTCCAGTGTACGCAGATGCTCTTTCGAAAATTTAGTCGGCCGTTTAAAGTCGTAATCCTTAATCTGCTTATCATCCGCGCCGTTCAGTTCATCCGTGTCCAGCTCACCGCTGCTCAAAGCGGCCAGCAGATTGTCTATCTCGCTCTGTGATAGTACCTCACCCACGAAAGTTCACCTCCTGTGGCAGTCATTTAGTCTAAGTACTATCCAAACATGATGTCGCCGAAGGACACGTTATAGATAAACTTGGAATCAAACATGGTTTGTATTCTGTTGATAATTTCTTTCTTGATCGTTTCCTGATTATCCCGCGCTTCTTCCGTCGTGTACTGGGCGAAAACGCTGTTGATCTCATCTTTAATCAGGCCTTCCATCGTCGCCAGACTTTCTGCGGAGCCATACTCTTTATAGCCGTCAGCCTTTGTGTTAATGGAAAGGGTAATGGAAACGATACAATAGTGATCCTTATCTTCCCCCTCATTCTTTTTCAGCGGGATCGTCATAGGTTCCGCAAAAGAGTAAGTCTCTGTGTCCGCCATGGAAACAGCTTCCTCCGCCCCGGCGCCCTCTGTGCCGGAGGACAGCTCCAGATTCAGAGCCGTAGCAATGTTGTCAACCAGCGCGGCAGTCTTTTTGGACGCGCCCGTCACGCTGAACATCATTATGGCAGTCAATACAATATTTACGATTAACAGCGCCAGAATAATAACGGAAATCAGATTCTTCTTCATAGCCTTCGTCTTCTCCTTCTACAACTTATCTTAATAAGAACTGAGAGAGTTATATATCTTGATCTCAACCCTTCTGTTCTTCGCCCTTCCCTCTGGCGTAGCATTGTCCGCTACCGGAAGATACTCTCCTCGGCCCGCATGCTTGATGTTCGCCGGATTCAGATTCGTAATTGAAAGAATATAGTCAAACACCGACAACGCGCGTCCGGAACTCAATTCATTGTTATTAGAATACTTAGCCCCCGACATGGGAACATTATCCGTATGTCCCTCAATCTCAATCGTACCTTCCGCATAGCGCTCCAGAATCAGTCCCACCTGATCCAGAACCGGTTTGGCCTCCTCCTTCAAATACGTACTGCCCGAATCAAAAAGCAGGGAACCTTTCAAGGTAAGCTGGACAAACTGTGCGGTAAACTGCACCTCCACCTCATCCGCCATATCCCTCTCGTCAACCGCCTCCTGGATCTTCTCAGCAAGCGTTTCAGACTCTTCCATCTGGGCTTCCTCAAGCTGCTCTTTTGCCGCAGCAGTGCTGTCAGCCACATCCTCAGAGACAATCTCTCCGTCATCCATCTTACCTGTACTGTTTATAAATTCATCCAGCTCATTGAGCTGGCTGACACCGTTACTGATCAGCATACCATCCCCGATCGCCTGCGCCCCTCCTTCAAAAACAGAAAACATCTGGTTAAAGGAAGCTACCACCTTTTCCTGCTTCACCTCATCAACCGTAGACATCGAAAAAAGTAACACGAAGAAACATAGCAGCAGATTCATCAGGTCAGAGAACGTGGCCATCCACGCCGGGGAGCCTTTCGGAGCCTCTTCCTGCTTTTTTTTAGCCATCCGCCTCACCTCCGCCTTCATCTCCGGCCATGCCTCTGTCCGCAGGCGCCAGGAAGGATTTCAGTTTCTCCTCGATGACACGTGGATTCTCGCCTGCCTGAATGGAGAGCAGGCCCTCAATCTCGATTTCCTTCACCATCATCTCTTCCGCGTTCTTGTTCTTCAATTTAGTGGAAACCGGCGCGCAAATCCAGTTCGCCAGCACAGAGCCATAGAAAGTCGTAACCAGTGCGACCGACATATTGGGTCCGATGGTTGCAAAATCCGACAAATCCCTAAGCATGTTAATCAGACCGATCAGGGTTCCGATCATACCCCATGCAGGACCCATGGCCGCGATATTCTCCCAAAAACCGATCTTATCCTTGTGTCTGCTTTCCACGCTTACCAGTTCCGTCTCCATAATCGCGCGGACAAGCTCAGGATCGGTACCGTCAACGATCAGCAGGATGCCCTTTTTCAAAAAATCATCCTCGATGTCGCTGGCCGCTTCTTCCAGAGACAGAAGCCCTTCCTTACGCGCCACGTTGGAAAGCTCTATAATTTTCTGAATAATCCCGGGCACATTCATGCTGGATGTCTTAAAGATCAATCCCATGCTCTTAAGACCCGCCACGAAATCAGGTATCGTGTAACTCGCAAAAATACACATGAAGGAACCGCCGAAAGTAACCAGAATCGAAGGCACATCCACGAAGCCTAACACCGTGGAAAAGTCCTTACCGAAAACCATACCGAATATCATCAATGCAAAGCATGCTACCAAGCCAATAACCGAAGCTATATCCATATGTACACACCCACTTTTACACTAGTCTGCAAAAATATCCTTTCTATACGATTTTACTAAATTTTTCACTTCTTGTCTACTTTCTTTTACAATTAATTTGCGGCCGGTGGTAAAAGACAACACCGTGTCAGGGGTTTCCTCCACCAGCTCCAGCAAATCCGGATTGATCAGTACTTTCACGCCGTTAATCTTCGTGACCTCAACCATAAACAATCCCCCTCTGCTACATCTTATATTATACAACTCATTTATTTTACCACACATCCTCAAAAACTGCAAAAAGAAATTTTACCATTCCATGATCCGCACAGGTCTGCACATAAAAAAGGGAACCTATGCGCGGTATCCCGCGCAGAAGCCCCCTTATGCTTTTAAATAATCAGCGCTTCAGATTTACCAGCTCTTCCAGCATGGAGTCGGATGTGGTGATAATACGGCTGTTTGCCTGGAAACCACGCTGTGTCGTGATCATTTCAGTGAACTCGCCTGCCAGATCCACGTTACTCATCTCCAGCACGCCGGATTCCATGGAACCCTCGCCGTCTGACGTAATGTCTATACCGGTGCCGTCGAACTCGCCGGAGTTTAAGGTCGCCGAGTACAGGTTGTTACCTGCTTTCGCAAGACCTGCCGCGTTGGCGAACTTCGTCACCGCAATCTGTCCCAGAAGTTTGGAGAGACCGTTGTCGTAGGAAGCTCTGATCTTACCGTCCTGACCGATCTCCACACCGATGAGCGCGCCTTCCTTACGGCCGCTGCCGAGGTTGTTCTCACCGCCGTCGCCATTATCAAAGGTAACCGTAGACGTCTTGCCGTTGCCGACATTACGGATTGTCGAAAAGTCGATGGACAGGTCGCTGAAATGACCGAGATCCACGTTTGCGCCAGTCAGATCCGTGGCGGAACCCGCAAAATTCAGAGTCACCGCATCCTGCTCCGAACCTCCCACATAATCAAATTTACCGGTTTTTGTATCGAACACAAGCGCATTACCCACATAGTGCTCGTCACGGGTGATGCTTGCATGGCCGTCAGGAGTAATGTAATTGATGCTGTAGGACGTATTGTCGGTGGAGTGCAGCCCATAAGCCTTCTCCAGAATCTCCTCTCTGTTCTCCGGCGTATCCTCTATAGTCACACCAAACGTTCCTGTCGCGGAAAGAACCGAATCTGTCGTCGTCTCAAACTGTGCCTCAAAGTTCAAGGTCACTGCTCCCTTATCGTCCATCGTGATTCCGGGAGTCGTAGGGATCGTCAGCCCCGCACCGCCCAGCTTTGCCAGCACAGTCTGCCAGCTTGCCGTGTCAGTAAGCTCCATCTTCTTCTTCGGGCCGTAGGAACCGTCAGCCTGTTTCTCTGCATAGTAGTATGCCTTCTCCTTCTCGTCGTAGGTCAACCCGTACTTTTCCTGCAGGATCTTCTTATCCAGCGTCACATTTCCCGTCATGGTAACCTGTGTGCCTGCTGCCACATTACCTGCCGCAGGAGCCGTCACCGTTAAGTCATTCGCCATGGACATCATGACATTATCAGAGAACCCCTTCAGAATCTCTCCGTACTGATAATTCACCTTAAAGGTGGGCGGATTCGTCGTATCGTCATATTCTACGCTGCCGTCGTCGGGAAGACCGTAAACCTTCGTCTCCGTGATATGCTTTTCCTCACCGAAGGTAGCGATCTGGCTGATATCGTTAACATTGTAGTATTCTTTCAGAGAGACACCGTTTTCATTCATAATGTCGTCAAGCTGCACGTAGTAATTGCCATCCTGACTCAGCGCATGGATACTGAACTGTGCTGTGTAAAGGTAACCCCTTGCATCGAAAAACGATAATGTCCGCACGAGTCCCGCCTTGCTGTGGACGTTGGTGTCGTTCTTATCCAGAATACCGCTTACGATTGCCTTGGTCGTCGCCTCTGCGGGAGCCGTCATATTTTCCGCTTTCATGATCTGCAGCGCCTGCACCGGGCCGGACTGGATATTGCCGTCCTCATCCAGTCCCCAGCCCATTACACGATAACCGGTACTCGCCATAACGAGGTTTCCGGAGCCGTCGATGGTAAAGGAGCCGTCTCTGGTGAAGAAGTTCTGGGAGCCGCTGTTAACAATGAAAAAGGACTCGCCCGAAATCATGACATCCCAGGGGTTGTTCGTAGACTGGGCGGAACCCTGTCTCGTGATGGCAGTGTTGATCGCCGCCGCCTTGGCGCCGAGACCGATCTGTCTTGCGTTGATACCGCCTCGTCCCGTGTCCGCGTTGGCACCGGAAGCTGCCTGTGTTGTCTGGTAGAGCAGGTCGCTGAATATCATGTTCTGTGACTTGTATGCGACCGTGTTTACGTTTGCAATGTTGTTACCGATAACATCCATTCTGGTCTGGTGGGTTTTAAGACCCGACACGCCAGAAAAAAGTGATCTCATCATAGTGAAATGACCTCCTTAAACTTATATGGAACCGTCTGTCCTCTCTGTCATTCGAGGACGGTAAGCCTCCTGTAAGGTCCGGCTTATATAATGACCGCTCCGTCTATGTTTGTGAATACATTCTCATCGGCTTCCGCCTGATCCATCGCCGTGATAACCGTCTGGTTCGGCACGCTCACGATAAACGCGAGGGAATCAACCATGACCAATGACTCTTTGATACCCTTCTCTGAGGCTTTGGCTGCTCCTAAGTTCAGGCGCTCGACCTGATCCTCGGTCAGTTCAATATTTCTGTCTGTCAGGCGGTTTGCCGCGTGCTTGGAGAATCTGACCTCCCCGGGTTCCATCCCGTCCGTCTTTTTTGACAGAATATCCTGAAAGCTTATGCCTCCCGGTGCAGGCGCTCCGTCCCTGGATCTGCCCGTCTTTAAATATTGATCCTGAAGCTGCTCTATCGAAGGGAAAGAACTGCCTTGAATCTTCATACTCTCTCCTCCCTGAGATCAATGCTCCTCTGAAGCTTACTTGTCGCTATCGCTGTCGCCGTCGGTGTCGCCATCTCCGTCGCCATCATCATCCCCGTCGACATCACCATCGCTGTCATTTTCCTTATCAGCCTCAGCGATCGCCACCAGATCCTTCATCTTATCCACATACTTCTTCATGGTGTCTACTTCTTCGTCCGTCAAGAACTCCTTCTGGTAGTCGGTCATCTTCTCGTACATCTCGTTCAGCTGTTCAACCTTCTCCCTGTCGGCAATCGACAGATTCGACATAGCCGGAAGTTTGTTGAAAATATTCAGCCATTCCGCTGCCAGCTTATATGCTTCCAGATATTTAGGATCCGCCACAGTTGCCAGATCATCCATCGAATAAAGCTCTCCGCGAATGGAAAGATACGCTTTGTTGTTCTCGTAAGTGACAAAGTCCACAGGACCCTGCACCTGCGTAAGCCTCCCCTGACTGTCCCTCACATTTAAGAGTACGGTCTGCCCTACCAGCGCCGACGCCCGGAAAAGATCCATGGATGCGCTCATGTTCTGCATCTGCTCCAGTTCCGAGAATGTCGCATACTGGGAAATATACTCGGTGTTGGAAGTTGGCTCCAGAGGATCCTGATACTTCATCTGTGCTACCAGAAGCTGCAAAAACGCGTCCTTGTCAAGCGTATTTCCCTTTGCTGACTTGTTGACTGCATCAGCCAGAGACGCTGCGGAATTGGATTCCACAAACTTTCCGTTTTCTACTTTCTGTACTACTCCCATTCTTTCACTCCTTTCTGTTTTCACTATCTACGCGGTATAGTCTACCGTATTGCCGTTTGCCTGCATCATCTCCACCGCGATCCGCTCCGAATCGTCGAGTGCCTCAAGACCTTCCTCCTCCATCTCATCGAGGTTTAGGTTGATCCTTCTCGCGCCCTTCTGCGCGTTTTCGCTCTGCTGATCCGCCGCTTCCTGACCGCCGCCGAACTGCTCGCCGTAAGCGTGGTTTGCCACTGTGACTTCCACAGCCGCCACCTTGATGCCCTGCTCTTCAAACTGTTCCTTCAGCTGGATCATCTGGGTTTCCAAAACCGCTTTCACCGTCTCGTTCTGTGCCGCAAACTGTGCCGTGACAACGCCGTCCTTCGCCGCGATCTGCACATGTACCGTACCCAGACTTGCAGGATGTAACTGCATCTCCATCTCCTGCATCTCCGGCTTGAGATTAAACTTCATGTACTCCACGATCTGATCCATGATCTGATTCGTCTCAGGCTGTGTGTATACCGGCCGCTCCACCGGCGCTTCCACTTCTTCCATGCGTCCTGTCAGATTCTGCAGGAAAGCATTGCCTGCGTTGTTTCCGCCCGCGTTCTCGTCTCCCCTGTGTCCTGTGTCTCCCATGTTCTCCTTCTTTAAAACAGGAGTCGTCTCGGGCTTTCCAGTGTCCGTGACCTGCTCGCTGACATGTTTCTCGCCGCTGGCATCGTCAACCGTCACCTTGATCTGTACAGTGCCTCCATCCTTCTGCACGGAAACCGCATAATCCTTCATGCCTTCCACGCTTACCTCGGGCTCCTCAGTCATTGGCATTTCCGCTCCCGGCATGGTAAGTACGGGTTCTTCCTCTACAGGCGCTCCCTCCCCGGCGCTGATCCGCGCCATCAAGGCTTCCAGCTCCTCAGCGCTCAGTCCCAGTTCCTCCTGTAACGCACCCAGTGTTTCGTTCACCGTCTGGAGCAGCTCCTGTAAATTGCCGTAAAGTGTCTCATCTGTAACCAGCGCCAGCTCATCCGCATTGTCTGTCAAAGCAAGCAGCAACTGTCTCAGATTCGCCGGGTCGAAGAGATCCACTGCCGTGAGTCCCAGGATTTCCATGGCTTCTTCCACCTTTTCCAGCGGAACGTCTGTCACATCGACAATCTCACTGACAAGCTCTTTGGCCGCCTCCTCCACAGTCTCCTGTGTTTCGCCGTCCTGTGTCTGGACATCTTTCGTCCCGGTGGTCGTGCCATCGCTGCCATCCTGCTCCACGGCGTCATTCGCATTGTCTGCGGACATGTCCGTCTCCTCAGGCTTTTTCAGTTCTGCGCTCTCCTGCCCGGACACATCCTTCGGCTGCGCTGTTTCCTGCGCATTTTCCACAAATGCCTGCTTTGGCGCTGTGGCTGCCGCAGAACTTCCCGCCTGTGCCTTCTGCAGTCCCGTAAGCTGATCACTCACTTTATTCATCAGCTTATCAAAGCGTTCCTGCGCGACCTGCTCCGTCTTCGCAGATGCCTGACTTCCCTGCACTGTCCCAAAGGGCGACAGGGCGTTTACATTGTTTACTGCCATTCCCTGCTCTTTCCTCCTTTCTTCTTTTTTTATAAGACGCATTCCTGCGTCCTGGCAATCGGACAGGTTCCCTTGTCCGCCGCGCGGAATGCAGACTGCGAAGCAGTCATATGCCATATGCATTCCTGCGCATATATAGCACATGTAACGGATTGCCCGCCACATGGTATATATCGGCATTTTCCCGCACTATGTAAAGCGGTTCCCGAAAGAATCCGATGAGAAATTACTCGTCGGGATCCATGATTCTGGTGATTCTGGCCGCTGTCTCTGCATCCATGACCCCCAGAATATTTCCCCTGTCGGCGGGTTTCATCTGACTCAGTATCTTAGCCGCCAGATCCAGGTCGTCAGTCATTGCCTCGAAAATACCGGCCGCCTGTGAAGGCTCCATCTCCGCATACGCCTGCGCGTAGTCCTGAATCCGTTCATCTGTCTCAAGCTGCAGCGTCACCTGCTTATACAGATACTCCGCCGTGGCGGGGTCTATGTTCTGATAATACTTCTGGTACTCTTCCGCCCCCGGCCCGTTTTCCGCATAAACCACTTCCTCATAAAACTCTGTCTTTATGCGCTCGAACTCTACCTGCGCGTCCTCAAAAGTCTGCAGTCTCTCGTTCTCGGCGCGGAGCTCTTCCAGCTCCTCAGAATCCACCGTGCTGGCCGCCTGCGCATCCTCTAACTCCAGCTCCAGTTCCTTAATATAATCTACCGCTTCACGCAGGCTTGTATATCCGCCGTAGGACTCCTGATCATCGGTAGTGATCGTGGCGTCCGCAGGTAAAATCTTATTGACCACAGGCACATCCTTGAGCACCGGGGCGAGCACCCCGGAACCGAAGCCGCCTACATCAAGCTTAATCAAAAGACACAGAATCGCAATCCAGATAATTACAATAACAACTGTTACCAAAAAAACAGAAACGCCGCCGCCCTCGTCATCGTCCAGCTGCGCCTCCTGCTCTGAAATTTCTTTTGCGCGCTGCTTTGCCTCTTTCTTCTGGGCCTTCTGATCGCTCTTGATCTTATTGCGCTCTTCTTTTAACCTCTTTTTTTCCGCTTTCTTATCAATGGGGGGTTCCATACCCATATTCGTTGCTTCAGCTGCCATTCCCATTTTCCTTTCCACGCTGTCCATAGGTATAGCTCGTCAGTTCATCTACTACCTTGAACTCGGCTGCTTTCTCTTCTTCTAAAAATTGGAGCAGAGCCTTTTCCTTGAGCTTTTCATGCATCTTGCGCTCCTGCATGATCTCCGTCAGCTTCGCCCGCGCTCTCTCAAGCGCCTCCTCGGCTTTTTGCACCTCAAATTTCTGCACCGCAATCATCTCATCCATAATGAGCACGGCATTGCGGTTGTCACGCAGATCGTTCACGTGGAGGGCCCTCTCCCGCATCCGCCGCCCTTCCTCGAGATAAGCCTCCTTCCGGTCAAACAGCGCCTGCTGCTTCTCCAACTCCTCGTTCAGACGCATCTGTGCCCGGCCCACTTCCATCTTTGCCTGCGTTTCAAGCTGATACTTGATGTTCAGGATACTCTGCATCCTGTATCTGAATTTCGCCATGGCAGGTCACCTCTTACTCCGCTTCTTCAAAAAGCTCCCTCAGCATACCCACGGCTTCCTCATAATCATATTTTGAATCCACATCCTGCATCAGAAACTCATTCACCGCCTCGATCTTCTCAATGGCATAGTCGATGTTTCTGTTACTGCCGCTCTTATAAGCGCCAATGTTAATCAGATCTTCCGCCTCATTGTAAGTGGCAAGTACGTTTTTCAGCTTGCCTGCAAGCGTCTTATGCTCCTTGTTCACAATCTGGCTCATACATCGGGAAATGCTCTGCAGCACGTCAATCGCCGGATAATGATTCTGGTGCGCCAGCTTTCTGTTTAACATGATATGACCGTCCAGAATACTTCTCGCCGTATCCGTGATCGGCTCGTTCATGTCGTCGCCGTCCACCAGCACCGTGTACAGGCCGGTAATGGAACCTGTCGCCGCACATCCCGCCCGCTCCAGAAGTCTTGGCATCTCCGAGTAAACGCTGGGGGGATAACCCCTTGACACCGGCGGTTCCCCGCTGGCCAGCCCGATTTCTCTCTGTGCCATGGAAAAACGGGTCAGAGAGTCCATCATCAAAAGAACGTCCCTGCCCTGATCCCTGAAATATTCCGCAATCGCACAGGCGGTTTTGGCCGCTTTATTTCTCTCGAGAGCCGACCTGTCCGAAGTGGCCACCACCACCACGGAACGGCGCATGCCCTCCTCACCAAGATCCCGCTCCACAAACTCGCGCACTTCCCTGCCGCGCTCGCCAATCAAGGCAATCACATTAATATCCGCCTTTGTATTTCGTGCAAACATACCCATCAATGTGGATTTCCCCACGCCGGAGCCTGCAAAAATACCGATACGCTGTCCCTTGCCCACCGTCATCAGACCGTCAATGGCCTTCACGCCAAGCGGCAGCACATCCGAAATGATTTTGCGGCTCATGGCATCCGGGGGCTGTGCCTCCACACTGTAGGGCACACCCGGCATATATTCGCCGTCAATCCTGCCAAGTCCGTCCAATACCTTTCCCAAAAGGTCATCGCTCACCGGCACCGTCAGCGGATTTCCCGTGTTCTCCACGATGCATCCCAGCCCGATTCCGTCCGTGTTGTCGCAGGGCATCAAAAGCGTCCGCCTGTCCTTAAACCCCACCACCTCCGCCGTGATCGGCGGGTATTCATCCCCAACGGGATAAATAATACACAGATCCCCAAGCTTCGCTTCTGGTCCGGCGGACTCGATGGTAAGTCCCACCACATTCTCCACTCTGCCCTTTTTCTTAAAGAAGGTATCGTCCTTTATGCTGCTGTATTTAAAGTAATTGATTGCTTTATTCATCCGATGCTTCTTTCTGCCGCAGACTTATTTTAAACCTTTTCATAAGATAACACTTGTAATTTCTTAGCAAGCTCCTCAAGCTGAGTGCCTACGCCACAGTCGAAAATGCCGCCATCCGTCTCAATCAGACAATCTCCCTTACCGAGGGCAATGTCCTCGATAATCTCAATCATGCCCCTGCCCGCTACAGCGCCCTCCACAAGAGCCTGTTTCTGCATATTTACATGAGGATAATCCTCCGCCGACACATGCACAATAAAAGTTCTGCTGCTCTCCACCTTTCGCAGGGTGGAATCGACCAGATGCACCAGAATGTCTCTGTTATCCATCAGATCCACGCCAAAGATATGGCTGTATACATCGGTGATCGTGTCGATGAACCGCGGTTCCAGATCTTCCAGAAGTCCGTCAAACTCCGCTTCAAGCTGTCTTCTCTTCTCAGCCAGCTCCCGCTTCATGTCATCCACTTCAGAAAGACCTCTTGCGTATCCTTCGTCGTATCCCTGCCGCGTGCCTTCCTCAACGGCATTTGCTCGCGCAATATCAGCGTCACGTCTGGCCTGTGTCTCAATCTCAAGCGCCTGTGCTCTGGCCTCTGCAAGAATGCGTTCCGCCTCCTCTTCGGCCTCGGCCCTGATCTCTTCCAAATCAGGCCCTGCCGCTTCACCGGCTTTGATCACACTGCTTCCCCCCTCGCCGTCCGCAAAGAGGACATCCAGCTCTTCGCCTTCGATGCCGCTCACAAACTCCGGCTCACCTTCGCCATCCTCCTCGTCAAAGGCAGGCAACGCAGCCGCATTCGCCTTGCGGACGTTCTCCCACTTCTCGATGCGTTCCGCCACAAGACTGTTGCTGTCTATCACACACTTATCTTCACCGTCTATTCTGACCCAGCCGGCTTTATATAGATTCCTATGTTTTATCCTAAACAATGATCTCGTCACCTCCGCCTCTGGAGATAACAATTTCCGCAGCATCCTCCAGTTTTCGGATGATGTTTACAATCTTCTGCTGCGCTTCTTCCACGTCCTTCATGCGGACGGGACCCATAAACTCCATATCCTCCTTGATCATAACGGCAAGACGCTTGGAGAGGTTGTTAAAGATTGCGTTCTGCACATCTTCATTGGAACCCTTCAAAGCGATCGCCAGATCGGAGTTATCCACATCACGCAGCACACGCTGGATTGCACGGTCGTCCAGAAGCAGAATATCCTCGAATACGAACATCTTCTTTCTGATCTCGTCCGCAAGTTCCGGCTCCTCGATCTCCAACGTCTCCATGATATGTTTCTCTGTACCGCGGTCTACCGTATTCAAAATTTCCACGACAGCGTCCACACCGCCGATAATCGTATAATCCTGATTTACCAGAGATGACAGTTTGGATTCCAAAACTTTCTCCACCTCCTTGATTACATCCGGGCTCGTTCTGTCCATCACCGCAATACGCTTCGTAACATCGGCCTGTCTGTCCGGCGGAAGCGCCGAAACAATGATAGCCGCCTGCCCGGGCGCCAGATAGGACAGTATGAGCGCGATGGTCTGCGGGTGTTCATCCTGAATAAAGTTGAGAAGCTGTGCCGCATCGGCCTTTCTCACAAACTCGAAAGGCTTTACCTGCAGGGATGCCGTCAGCTTGCCGATTACGTCCATCGCCTTCTCGGAGCCGAAAGACTTCTCCAGCAGCTCCTTCGCGTAGTTGATACCGCCCTCCGCAATATACTGCTGCGCCAGACACACCTGATAGAACTCGTTCACCACGCTCTCCTTAACCTGAGGCGTGATACTCCTTGTGTTCGCGATCTCCAGCGTCAGCTCCTCCACCTCGTCTTCTTTCAAGTGTTTGAAAATTGACGCCGACTTTTCCGGTCCAAGAGCAATCATCAAGATGGCCGCCTTCTGGAGTCCGTTGATCTTCTCATCCGTTTTTGCCGCTGCCATTTATCCTACCCCCAGTCTTCGTTTAACCAGTTGCGCAGCAAATTCGCCGCCGCCTCCGGATTCTCTTCCACAAATTTGCCGACGAGCCGTTTCTCATCGGACTCGTTTTCGGAGGAAATCTCCTCAAGCTGCACATCGGACTGAAGCAGCGTCTCCACGGTGAGCTCCTCCTCTTCCTCCTCGTGCTTCTCGCTGCGCATACTGCGGAGCACTACAAAGGCCAGAAGCGCAAGAATCACAATAATCAGAAGAATCTGCAGGACATCCGTCGCCGTGATCGGAGAACCTTCTGCGTCAAAGAAGAGGTTCTCGCTGTACGCCACCAGCGTAATGTTATCTACCGCAATGCCCGTCGCGTTTGCCGCAGCATTATAAAATGTCTCATCCAATTCGATCCGTGTGCGCTCGTTGTTGGCAAGCTTATACTCTTCCCAGCTCACGCCGTCCAGAAGCCCCTGGGCGTCCACGTCCTCCTCGCGGATTACGTTGTAACGGATCAGGGATGCCGCCAGAGACGAAGCCGCGTAATTGATCACCCCGGAAGGCGTTTCCGTTGTGGTGATCGTCTCGTTTGGCAAATAGTCCCTCGACTGCTCGCTCCTCGTGGAACGGGAATTGCTGTTATCCTCAATGACATAAGTCGTGTCGTCGTCGTTAGAATCCGTACCGGGCACGCCGCCCACATCACTCACATTCTCCTCGTCGTAAAGATCCTCATGGCTCAGCACGCCCTGGGTCTGTCCCTCCGCCGGGGTATATGTATGCTCCGTCTTTGTCTGATTGGAGAAATCCAGTACCAGATTGGGGGACACCTCCACATTGTCGAACTCATTCGTGCCCAGCATAACCCTGCGCACACTGTTAATCATGTTTTTCTCCGCCTCGGTCTTTACAGAAAGGTGGGCGTTTGCCAGACCGGAAGGAGAATAATTTTCATCCCCTGTAAACAGCATATTGCTGTTCGTGTCAAGAATGACAATATTGTCTGTGGTTTCATTACCCAGAGCCGTCGCCACAGCGCGCGCCAGATAGGCTGCACTCTCCTGCGAAAACTCGTCCTTCAGCTCCAGCACTACCCATGCGTAAGATTCCTGCTCCTGCGCAATCAGCGTACCGTCGTCCTCGGGAATATTCAGGGTGACCTTCGCTCTGTTGATCGCCGTGAACATGGACAGTACGTCATTTTCCAGGCGCTTTTCCAGATAAACGACATGTTTTTTCTGCTTGTCGGACTCCGTCGTGGAAAAACTGCCGTCCGTCACATTCTCAATCCCCCAGCTAGCCGCCTGTATATTGTTGGCGCCAAGGAGCAGATTAGCCTGCCCTAACTGTTCCTCAAGAATGGAGATGGTCAATCCGTCATCCGTAATCTGGTATTTATACCCTTCGCCCTCCAGAAGGTCTATCACCTCCGAGGCTTCCTTGGTGGTTTCACACTCCCTGAGCAGCACATACTCAGGTCTGGTGAGACTTGACACGATAATCACCAGGGCTATGATAAGCGCCGCTACCACCGCCACGATCAGAGTCTTCTGCTTCGACGTGAAACGGTTCCACCACTCCATTATTCTATTTCCTAATTCTCTCAGTTTCTCAATTATCTTTTCCACAGCAATTCGTTCTCCTTCGGCATTTCCTTTTATGCGCTAAATGGAACTAAACCTGCATCTGGATCAGTTCTTTATACGCTTCCAGAAGCTTATCCCTGATCGCCACAGTGTATTGTAATGCTGTAGAAGCCTTCTGCAGGGCGATGGTAAGGTCATGGGTGTTCTCCGTCTCACCCAGCGCCCATTTGATCTTCTCGTTTTCCGCCTCCGACAAATAACCGTTCGTGGTGTTCAGATTGTCAATCGCGGTATGTAGCAGTGCATCAAAACCATTTTCCTTATAGTCTTCAATACGCGTTGTGGGCGCCGCTTTCGCAGCTTCACGAATCACGCCCGAAGACACATTATATAATTCTGTGATATCCAAAGCCATCTCTGTTTCCTCCAACATTCCCCGTTCAATTCCGTGTATTAATAACGTGTGTTACTCCACCTGATACACCATCTTATCAGCCGTTCAAAATGTTAAGTCCCATTGTAGCCATGTTCTTGCTGGCAGAAAAAGCAGTCCCGTTCGCCTGATAAGCGCGGGACGCGTCAATCAGGTTCGTAAACTCCGTAATGATGTTCACATTCGGGTACATCACATAACCGTTTTCATCTGCATCCGGATGGGAAGGGTCGTAAACCATATTCCCCTCTGTCTTCGTATCCTCATAGACGCCCGTTACCTTCACACCGTTGCCCGCGAAGCGTTCATGCTCCTTCATAAGGATCTGATGGAAGTGCGTCGGAGAATTTTTCTCCTTAAATACTACGATCTTTCTGCGGTAGGGCGTACCGTCCTCCGTCCTTGTTGTATTCGCGTTCGCCACATTCTGGGAAATGGTATCCATGCGGAAACGCTCCGCAGTCATACCTGTCGCGTTGATGTCAAAAGCGGTAAACAATGCCATGTCTGACTCCTCCTTCTATACACTATCACTTCATAACTGACTGCAGATTCTTAAACTCCTGGGCAACACTCTGATAGAGTCCCTGGTAAACAATCTGGTTCTTCGCCAGATATACACCCTCGGTATCCGGATCGACGTTATTTCCGTCTATGCGGTAGGAAAAGCCGGAGTAATCCCTATAGGAAATCGGATCCAGTCTTCTCATCTTCAAATCCGCCACCTTCGCGTCCATACTCTTATACCGGGAATGGCGCAGCGCCTTCGCGAGCTGCGTCTCGAAGTTCACATCCTGCCTCTTATAACCCGGTGTATCCACATTAGACAGATTATTGGAAATTGCCTCATGCCTAAGCATGGATGCGTCCATCGCCTTATCCAGCACACTCACATAATCAAACGCATTCGTATCCATCAATGAGCTCATAGTCACACTCCTTCCACGTTAATACAATCCATATTCCATTATAAATAAATTATAAAAAAATACAAGGTTTTTCGATTGATTTTCACAAATTCGTGTCGCCGCAAAACAGCAAAAAAGAACCTGCGGTGCGCAAAATCAGCACTTTTCGCAGATCCTTCTGCCAGTAATTTCTAAAGCGTCAACTGTTTAAAACCTTCCCTGCTCTTTCAATTTTTCCACTTCATCGAACACCACATCGTTCAGCACCTTGATGTATGTTCCCTTCATTCCCGATGAGCGGGATTCGATCACGCCCGCGCTCTCAAATTTGCGCAGAGCGTTCACAATCACCGAACGGGTAATCCCCACCTTATCCGCAATCTTGCTGGCCACCAGTATGCCTTCCATACCTCCCAGCTCGTCAAAAATATGGGTGATGGCTTCCATCTCAGAGAACGAAAGTGTGGAGATCGCCGATTTCACCACCGCCACCTTGCGGTTTTCCTCCGCATTCTCCTCGCTGACTGCCCGCAGCATCTCAAGTCCTACCACCGTGGTGCCATACTCACACAAAATAATGTCGTCAATATCGTACTGTTCGTCGCATTTATAAAGGAAGAGAGTTCCCAGCCGTTCTCCCGATATCTCGATCGGGGCGATCACCGCCTGGAACCGCCGGATACCCGGACTTTCAAATCCGAGTGTCTCCAGGTTGACATTCTCCTTGGTGGAAAGTACCCCGAGAAGCCGCTCATTTAACATGGGGTCAATAAAACCGCCCACATGATCCACGATCAGCTCCGTGATGGATTCCACCGTCGGCATATCGCCGATGCCTAAAATCTTGCCTTTTCTGCTCACAACCAGCACATTGGAGACCAGAATTTCCTTCAGTACATCGCAGATGTCGTTAAACACCACCTTGCCCGAATTGTTGTTGTGTAAAAGTTTCCCGATCTTCCTGGTCTTATCTAATAATTGCACGCTGCTCATGTGTATACCTCTCGATCCCTGTGCCCGGTCCGCCTGTAATACACTGATTTTATCACACTATTCAGACAATTTCAATGCATGTCGCACAATTTGTCCAATTTTAAACTGTGTTGCGTCAATATCCCCATTCCTCACTGTTTCATTCAGTCTTTTCCTTCGGCATATCCTTGACAAATCCGCAGGATTCATCGGCGCATACCAGCTTGCTGCCCTTCTGGAGCATAATGGAACCGCAGCGGCCGCACTTTTCATCCACCGGCTTCTGCCACACCATAAAGTCGCAGTCCGGGTTGTCGATGCAGCCGTAATACTTCCGCCCCTTCTTCGTCTTTTTAAGGACGATATCCTTGCCGCACTTGGGACAGGCAACGCCGATCTTCTCAAAATAGGGCTTGGTATTTCTGCAGTCGGGGAAACCGGGGCAGGCCAAGAATCTGCCGTGAGGCCCGTACTTGATTACCATCTGTCTGCCGCACAGCTCACAGAACTCATCGGACAGTTCATCGGCAATCTCCACTTCCTCCAGCTCCTTCTCTGCCTTCTCCACAGCCTCCTGCAGATCGGGATAGAAGTTTTTCACCACCGTCTTCCACTTGACGCTGCCTTCCTCCACACCGTCCAGAAGCGCCTCCATAGTAGCGGTGAAATTCACATCCACGATAGAGGGAAAGGCGTCCTTCATCATATTATTGACAACCTCGCCCAGCTCCGTCACATAAAGGTTCTTGTTCTCTTTCACGATATAGCGTCTCGCCAGTATCGTTGTAATGGTAGGCGCATAGGTACTCGGCCTTCCGATTCCCAGCTCCTCCATGGCGCGCACCAGAGATGCCTCCGTATAATGGGGGGACGGCTGGGTAAAGTGCTGCTTCTCCTCCAGCGCAAGCAGTGCCAGCCCCGTATCTTCCGAGATACCGCAGATCAGGGTATTGCTCTCCTCCTTATCCTCCTCCTGCATATATACACTCATAAAGCCGTCAAATTTTACTTTCGATGCCGCCACGGTAAAACGATGTTCCCCGGCGTCTATCTTTACGGAGGTGGTCTCATACCGGGCCGCCGCCATCCGGCTGGCCGCAAACCGCTTCCAGATCAGCTGGTACAGCCGGAACTGATCCCTGGAAAGGGATTCCTTGATCTCCAGCGGAAGCCTGCCGATATCCGTGGGACGGATCGCCTCGTGGGCGTCCTGGATCTTTTTATCCGGCTTTTTCTCCCGCTCTACGGCCGCCGCATACTCCTCCCCGTACTTTTCCGTGATATAAGTCCTGGCTGCCGCCTCTGCCTCCTCCGATATTCTGGTGGAGTCGGTACGCAGATAGGTAATGATACCCGTGGTACCGTTTCCTTTGATCTCCACACCCTCATAGAGCTGCTGCGCCAGGCGCATCGTCTTCTGGGTGGAAAAATTCAATACCTTGCTAGCCTCCTGCTGGAGCGTCGAAGTCGTAAAGGGCAGCGGCGCTTTCTTAATCCGTTCCCCGGTCTTAACCGAGCTTACTTTGTAAGCTGCGCCGGACAGCTCCTTCTTAATCTGCTCCATCTCCTGCGCGGAAGCGATGGTGCGCTTCTCCGCCTTCGTGCCGTAATATTTCGCAATGAGCGGGTTTTTCTCGCCCTCCACCTTCAGTTTCGCATCCAGCGTCCAGTACTCCTCCGGGATGAAGGCATTGATCTCCTCCTCCCTGTCGCAGATAATCCGAAGCGCCACCGACTGTACGCGCCCGGCGGACAGTCCCCGCTTCACCTTCGCCCAAAGAACGGGTGATATCTTATAACCCACCATACGGTCCAGACATCTTCTGGCCTGCTGGGCGTCCACCAGATCCATATTGATCTCTCTGGCGTTCTTTAAGGACTCCTTCACAGCTGTCTTGGTAATCTCATTGAAGGTAATGCGGTACACCTTCTTATTTTCCAGCTTCAGCGCAAAAAGCAGATGCCAGGAGATCGCCTCGCCCTCGCGGTCCGGGTCGGTTGCCAGATAGACTTTCTCCGCCTTCTTCACTTCTTTGCGCAGATTCGCCAGTATGTCCCCCTTGCCCCGGATCGTAATGTACTTCGGTTCAAAGTCATTGTCCACGTCAATCCCCAAAACACTCCTGGGGAGATCACGCACATGTCCCTGACTGGCCGCCACTTCATAGTTCGCGCCCAAAAATTTTTTGATGGTTTTCACCTTTGCCGGTGACTCCACAATTACCAGATATTTTGCCATAGCGATTCCCCTGTCTGTGTCATTTTACGGTTTTACCCTGTCTAACGTGCAACACTATACACCAAATCGCAGGCGGTTGCAAGGGGAAATTACTATCCAAACCCAGAAAACGGAAAACAGGCGGCTGCATTTCCGCCTGTCCTTTCCTCACCGATTCAACGATTTTTCAAGTCTTTCCATGATACGGCCGTATTTTTTTTCAAATCCCGCATCGTCACCGGCCTCTTTGTACTCATGCAGTTCTTCCAAATTCTCTTTTATCGCCTCCACAAAATCCTTGTATTGATTGTCTGTCATTCCCATGATTTCCTCCATTTCGTTTCACTCCCTCCTTTCGGATATTCCGCTCTTAAGATCATTATATGTAAAGCGGGAAACCCGGTCAAGGCGCCATGTGTATTCATTTCCGTTTATTTATATATTTTTTTAGGTTTTCATAGTGCGCATAAAATGCCCGCCGCCCACCTGCCCTGCATAACCGTCTGTACACAGCTCCAGAAGTTCCTTATACAGTATCGGAAAAGCGATGGCCTTTCCATATCTTTCCTCATATCTGCGCTGCAGTTCCTGCACCGGCAGCGGATTGAAATCCAGAATCTCCCACAGTTGTCCCTGCACGCCTTCCAGAAAAATCAGGCTGCCCTGCGCCCCCTTCTTCCTCCTGCCGCCGTTTCTCTGTGGCTCCTCCAGAAGCTCTCCCAATATCTCCTCCGGCGAGGATACCAGCCCTGCCCCCTGGCCGATCAGGCGGTTGCATCCACCGCTTAAAGGATCGGTTGCCCTCCCGGGCAGCGCGTAGACCTCCCGCCCCTGCTCAAGCGCCATATCCACCGTGATTAAAGTACCGCTCTTCTCCCTCGCCTCCACCACGAGCACCGCATCGCTAAGTCCGCTGATAATACGGTTCCTTGGAGGAAAAAGGATTCCTCTCGGCCCGGTTCCCGGCGGATATTCAGAACAGACACCGCCAGACGCAAGCAGCATTTCATACAGTTCTTGATTCTCCCGGGGATAACAGATGTCCACGCCGCATCCCAGAACCCCAAGCGAATACCCGCCCTCTTTTAGCGCCGCAGTCTGTCCGATACCGTCTATTCCCCTTGCCATGCCGCTGATCACCTGTACACCTGCCCTTGCAAAAGCTGCGCTGAATTGTCCCGCCATATATCTGCCGTACTCGGTACAATCCCTGGCGCCGATCAGCGCCACCGCCTTTTTTTCCTCCTGCGGAAGCTGCCCGGCGCAGTAGAGAACATAAGGCGGATCCGAAATCCTTTTCAGGCGTGCCGGATACTGCCGTTCCCCCTCTGCAACCAGAAAAATTCCCCTCTCCCTCATACGCCCGTACGCTCCCGGAACATCGTACCCTCTGCTAAATTCCAGCATCCGTTCCGCTTTCTTCTGAAAACGCGCCGACAGTTTCCCTGAAAGCACGCCGGAAACAGTCATCTGATAAATTTCCCGGGGTGTCCCAAGAGACGCCAGGGAGCGCAGAAACCCTCTGCTGTTAAAGCCTGCCGCCTGATACAGCCAGTGTATGTACGCTTTGTCTTCCGCCGCCGCTGTCTTCTCCGTTCCATCCGCTGCCCCCATTTTCTCTGTCTCTGCAGCCCTCATTTTCACTCTTTCCGCATCCTCCATTCTCATGCCCTCTCCCTCAATTCCAGTATTTGTGGTCAGACTGCCGGTAGCAGATCGCCTCCGCCAGATGTATTGTCCCGATTCTGTCACTGTTGTCTAAATCCGCGATGGTTCTTGCCACCTTCAAAATTCGGTGGTAGGCTCTGGCGGAAAGCTGCATCGCAGCGAACATCCGCTCCATGTAACGCAGTTCTGCCTCCTCCAGCGCGCAGTAACGCGCCACATCCCCGGCTCCCATATCCGCATTGAAGTGAAGCCCGCTTCCGGCAAACCTGCTCTCCTGCCTTTTTCTCGCCGCCATCACCCGTTCCCTGACCTGTGAGCTTCCCTCCGCCTCCCCGCTGCAGGTCATATCCGCAAAAGCCATTGGCACCGCCTCCACACAGATATCCATGCGGTCCAGAATCGGCCCCGACACCCGGTTCAGATAGCGTCTCACCTCAAAGGGCGTACAGCGGCACCTCTCCCTGTCTGGGTAAAACCCGCATGGACAGGGATTCATCGCCCCCACCAGCATAAAATCTGCGGGATAAACATAGCTTCCACTGCTTCTGGCTATCTGTACCTGCTTATCCTCCAGAGGCTGCCTCAAAATATCCAGTGTCTCCCGCTTAAACTCCGGGAGCTCGTCTAAAAAGAGTACCCCACGGTGGGAAAGGCTGATGACCCCCGGCGCAGGAATCCGCCCGCCGCCTGCAAGCGCCCGCCCCGTTATGGTGTGGTGGGGATGCAGAAAAGGTCTCGTGGTCCGCAGGGATCCGACAGACTGCAGCCGGCCGCAGATGCTGTAGATCGTGGATACCTCCAGACTCTCTTCCCGCGTCAGCGGCGGCAGGATGGAGGGGATCCGTCTGGCAAGCATCGTTTTCCCGGAACCCGGCGCACCTATGATCAGCAGATTGTGGAACCCGGCAGCAGCCACTTCCGCCGCCCGCTTCAGTCCCTGCTGGCCGTTTATCTGGGAGAAATCGAGCTGTTCCTCCTTCGCCTTCTCCTCAACGGACGCTGCGGCACAGGCCACTTCCCCCGCAGTCACGCAAACCACAGATTCAGCCCCGTTTCCGTCCATGCTCTCTCCTGGTTTCACCACGGAAACAGTCTCCCCCGCAAGCAGCGCCACCGCCTCCGTTACATTTCTCACACCGATGCTTTCCATCTCCCGAATCAGAGCACCCTCCCATGCATTACCCGCAGGCAGAATACATCTTCTGACACCCTGCACGGCAGCCTCTCTGACAATGGGAAGCACACCCCGGACAGGTTTTAGTTCCCCCGACAGCCCCAGTTCCCCCAGAAGAAGCGTCCCTGCCACATTTTCCTGTTTCAGTTTTCCAAGCGCAATCATAATCCCCACCGCCACAGGCAGATCAAACATGGTACCGTTTTTCGGCAGATCCGCCGGGGAGAGATTGACGTTGATGCACATGGGCGGCAGCTTGACCCCTGCATTCTTGAGCGCCACCTTCACCCGCTCTCTCGCCTCACGCACCTCGGAACCCGGCAGTCCCACGATCTGAAAGCATGGCAGTCCCTGGGAAATATCCACCTCCACCTGGATCAGATGACTGCGAACACCGTAAACCGCCCCCGATGTAATTGTACTGAGCAAACACGTATCCTCCTTTTCTCACAGCTGCAAATCATTGCACGGTACAGCCTTTTTTCGTTATGCTTACCCCTCTTACTGCCCTGTCTGTTGAATTTCTGCGGCGAAACGCCAGAATGTCAGAAATTAGAATTGTTGGGAAAGGCTCTGACGGTCTTTCCCAAGCCGCTATCACTTAACACTGCCTTTTACTCTTTTATTCTACTCTAAACTCCTCCGCCTCCTCCTCTGTGAGAGGTCTGCCCAATTCTTTTGACCGTTCGATCATTTTCCGCCACTCATACCTTTTACCGTCTGGCTCTCCTGTTAATCGACTATCTGTTGCATAATATGCAATGTCGTATTCATATTCTGTTGATTTTTCAGTCATCGCCAACATACTATCACCTACTTTCTCATATACTTTTCTAACAGGATCTGTGCTGCCTTTTCTAAAATAACCATTCTTCTCGGTGTAATTTCCACCGCATTCAATTTGTCCATGTAATACTTTACCAAATTACTCTTAGATGTAAATGCAACTACACCGTCACATCCTGCATCAAGACTCACCTGACAGGCGATCGCAAACAAATGTGCGCCGACACCCCTATATCTTCCTGTATGGCTGTAATTGTGCGGCGCCGTCTCAACAATCTCCACATCTGCGACCCCGCCGCCAATTTTGACGGAAATCCGCCCCTGCACGGTATCGTCACCTTTTAAGAACAACTCGTATATATCATACCCGTTTTTCTCAGTGATACTCCAGTTAAATTTCCACCCCCTGCAATCTTTCGGTCTGATCGGCGTTTCACGTGCCCGGTATTCCGTCTCCACTTCTTCCCCTGTTCTCGTGTCTATCAGACATTCCGTAATTGTGTCAATTAAAATATCGACCTCCATCTCGTATGTACCTTCTTTCTTCCAATTTTACCACATTTTTGAAATAAAACACCACAAAAAACACGCTATTGCTTTCTGCTCACGATCCTTGCGGTAAATGCAACGGCCCAGGCTGAACTGCTACCCGCTTACCCCTCTTACTGCCCTGTCTGTTGAATTTCTGCGGCGAAACGCCAGAATGTCAGAAATCAGAATCCCCGGGAAATCCCGGTAAAATTATTATGCGCCATGCGGCACCTGTTTGTCAAGAAAAAATGACCTCAAAAGAGCCCGCGCTTTCGCGCAGGCTCAGACATTTTGTTTTCCTATTATAATAACCTTACATTACCCTGTTACTCCAGCAGGAACATCTGGGCGCGGTTCAGGGATACGCTGTCCATACTCAGCGCTTCCACACTCTGTCCGGCTCTTGTATATCGGTTCGTGAGCAGCACGCAGATCCGCGACGTCTCATCATCCCCATTCTGCAAAGCCGCCAGAGGCGCTTTGACGCGGTACACCTTACCTGGAACGATTCCTCCTGTCACTTCCACCAGACGGTTGTTCTCCACCGCCCAGACAGGACTTGTAAAGGCCGTGTACGCAGCGCTGTTAATTCCGCCGCCGGGCAGAAGAAGCTCCGCCTCAGGCGCCGCACCCGCATTCTTATAGAAGAGGGAAAGCTCCGTAGTCTTGTCGCAGGCAATATTGTTGTCCGTGAAACAGAAATACACATCTATTGTTTCACCCAAAATACCGCCCTTGGCATCCCCGCCTTCCTTGAATGCCACATCGTAAGGGATCGTGACGCTCTCCACCTTGGTGACGCCGTTAAAACCCGCCACAATGGAGACGTCGGCTCTGTGCACACCGGCATTGTAAGCCGCCATCAGCGCATTCACAAAGATCCGGCACTCTTGTATGCCGTCTCCTTCCGTCGGCGCATCTTTATCCTTATCATAGTAGTAAGGGTACATCGACTGTCCCACATACACCACGTTGCCTTTACTGTACACATAGTAGTTATTTCTGCCGTCACGGGGTGACACGCTGTAACCGCCCGAGCCGTAACCATCGGAAGTTTCCTGATCAAACAGGGTAAACCATGCTGTAGTATAGGCCTTTCCGGCCTCCTTTTCCGTACCGATATCCAACAGATAATCCGGCACTGAAAGCTTCGTAATATTTGAGAGCTGTACCCGCAAATCAATCTCATACGGCCATCTGGCAACAGTACCGTCATTGATCCGATCCAGCAGAAGGTCTGTCGTCTCATCAAACACTTCTGTTTTTATACCCTCATAACGGAATTTTGAGCCACTTCCCATGCTGAGTCTTCCGTATGTCTGTTCATTCTTCTGCCCCAGCACTTCCGCTGACAGGCCAGCTCTTCCTTTATCCGCCGACGCGCCCGCCGAGGAGACGACAATGCTCCCGCCCTCGTCAATGAACGCATTGACAGCATTCATCACCACGTCACCCGGGTTCCCACTGTCACCAAAGCCCAGCGCCACCACATCCCAGAGGGAAAGGTAATTCGCATTTTTCGAAATTCGATCCGCCAGTTCACCCGGTGTAACTGCCTCGATATCCCAATCCATTTTCAGAAGCGCTTCCGCTCCGCTCAAATAATGAGCCAGCGTAGAATTATTTATATCCTCATACTGCTTCTGGATGTTTTTATCTCTGTTATCCGTATCGTCAAGAATCTGCAGTACCCGGATCTTCGCCCTGTCGCTGCCGCTTATGGTAAAGCATCCCTGCGCCGCTGCCCGCCGGTATTCGTTATCGGTATCCCTCACTTCCAGTTTCCAAGGCACAATACCAAAATTAATCTCATTGAAGTCGACACTGATTCTGCCGATTCCATCCGACTCCTCAAACTGATATCCGGCAAATTCCTCTTCCGGCGCAAAAACACCGTCATAGTTTAAGTCAAGATACAGGTGTTTATCCAGACTGCCCCAATAAGTTTTATCGTCTCCCGCCCGGTCGCTGGTTATGCAGTACTCGATCGTACCACGGAGTATCCCCGGTCTCTCAGGCACGGCTTCCGTCGCTATCATATCGGAAGATCTCTGCTCTCCGTCGGAATCATTTCCGCCACTGTCTCCCTCCGCCCGGAGTTCAATCTTTGGACGCTGCGCATTTAACTGCATGGCAAACATTGCGCTGCTGTGCACATCTTCAATGGTGTAGATGCCGACACCGTGATCCTCATCATCCTCATCCGATCTGCCCATGGAGATCGCTTCCTTTAAAAAGTCATACATCTGTGTGTCGGAAGCGATATATTTCGTATTGATATCACTTTCGTCCGCCTTCTGGGCACTCCGGCCCTTAAAGCAGTCATTCTCCACCACAATGGGATATCCGGCCCGCAGATAATCCAAAAGCGCTTCCTTTTTCAGCACTGTGATATCGCTCGCATCATATCTGGTATCGCGGTTTGCTACACGGTCGCCTGTGTGGTAAACCTTGCCGTTTAAATCTTCGTCGTTAAAGACCGTCATCATTTTGCCGTCCTTATCCGGCTCGTGATAGAAACGCTGGCCGTCCAGACCGATGAAGATCATATTATAATCCTCGTTAATATCCTGATAACTGGTGTTAAACGCCACCACTGAGCTTAAAGTGGTTTTGATCTCTATCTTCTTTGAGCTTCTGAGAATCTGCTGCCCTTCTCCCTCTTGATCCTCTCTCTGCCAGAACAGGACAACATTCCCCTTATCGTTCGCATGAGGATGCAGATCTGATTTCATGTTCGCAGTCGGCTGCAGCTCCAGAATTGACAAATCCTTATACTCCCCGACCAGTCCGAGGGAATAGTTGATGATGTACTGCACCGCCATTGCCTTGCTGACCTTCTCGGAAATTCTCTCGTCCTCCGGCAGCAGAATGTTCTCCGCTTTAATCGCTGCCAGCACCTCGCCAAAGCCCGACTTCGCCTCGTTCTTATCTAATGTATCCGGGAAATCATCCCCAACCAGTGGCGTACCGTTCACAACATAGATGTTGCGGTTTACATAATGAAAATCATTATCCTTTTTATCCGGGTGATCCTCAAGTTCCTTGTCAACATTCATCAAAATGTTGTCCGCCAGGTTTCCCTCCTTTGCCATCTCATCATAGAAAGCGAGGAGATCCTTTTTCAAGAAAGTTTTTGCCAGTTTCTGATATGCGCTGCCTTTATAATTCGCACTTACGCCGTTTTCCGAATCCTCAATAATTCCGTAATCCACGATAACAGGCTTCAACGACTGCACCGCCTCCTCCAGCAGACAGGTAATTACCATCTCGGAAACATCCGTCAATCCATCCTCCGAAACATTTTCCGCATCCTTCAGGGTAATATAACTCTTTTCCGCTTCCGGGTTGAGATACAACCCCGTGCCATCCTCCAGATACACAAGATCCGCATTCCTCACATCCTCCTGCGTCACTTCTCCCGCTAGCTTCGTATTCACTCTGATCGCAAATTCATCGGAAGCATTGTCCTGCTTATTCAGTGAATTGAATACATATCTTCTCAGAAAATCATTTCCACCTGTGCATCTTATATATACGGGCGCATTCTGCACCTCTATATAATACGCAGATGTACTTTCCGCCGTGCGGTCTCTGGTAATCTTATACATACCCTTACCGCCGCCAACATATTCAAAATGTCCAGCAAGTGCCGGCTCCTCGTCAAAGATATCCCCCTCCGTCTCTGCCGCGTCCAGATCATTCTGGAACAGATCTTTTTCTAGTATGTAACTGTCATAAGGGCGTGCAATTCCCTCTTCTGCGGAGACAGCACTGACCTCCTTAATCTGATACAGGAGCTGTTCCTCCTCCGCTTCCACATACGTAAATTTCAATACACAGTATGTGCCATCCGGCACCTCCGGCTGCCCTGGTACAGGTGTCGGCTCTATCGGATCTGTCGGATTCTCCGGCTCTACCGGATCTGTCGGATTCTCCGGCCCTACCGGATCTGTCGGATTCTCCGGCTCTACCGGATCTGTCGGATTCTCCGGCTCTACCGGATCTGTCGGGTTCTCCGGCCCTACCGGATCTGTCGGGTTCTCCGGCCCTACCGGATCTGTCGGATTCTCCGGCCCTACCGGATCTGTCGGATTCTCCGGCTCAGGCGCAGGATCTGGTACAGGATTCGGTGACGGTTCTGCCACAGGCTCCATGCCCACACATAAATACCATCCCTCCTCTGCCCCTGTGTTCTTCAAGACAGGTTGTGTCTGGAAGCCGGCACTCAGAGACCGGGACTGCTCCACTTCCGGCGTATTCTCCGGGATTGTCGGATTTGCCGGTTGTTCCGGATTTCCCGAATCTGATGGTTGCTCCGGGTCTGCCGGCTGTTCCGGGTTCCCTGGTTCTGTCGGCTGCTCCGGGTCTGCCGGCTGTTCCGGGGTCCCTGGTTCTGTCGGCTGCTCCGGGTTCTCTGGTTCTGATGGCTGCTCCGGGTTCCCTGGTTCTGTCGGCTGCTCCGGGCCTGCCGGCTGATCTGGTTTTTCAGGCGTTTCTGGATTATTCGGTTCATCCGGCTCTTCTGGTTTCGGCTCCGGACGCGGAATTCCTTTAAACTCACCGAGCGTACACACATACTTATATCTGCCATCCTCAACATAATACAACCCTGTCGCGTCAACATACTCAGCGAGAGCACTTATCACATCGTCTACTTCTCCACTGACACTCTTTACTACCTCTGCACGGTAACCATTGGCAGCCAGCACCGGCTCCCCAAAAATTACATGGTAATCCCCCTGTCCCTCCGCAAAGGTATAAATCCCTTCCATCGGCAGAACTGTCATGTCTGAAGCTCCAAAAATAGAACTCCCACCAGGCTGCCCCGTCAGATTGTAATCAAATCCTGTAAGCACGGGAAGGCTGCCTGCATCTGCACTGACATCCGTTCTCCTTTGCACATGTGCATAGAGTCTCCCTGTCGGATAAGAAACCGCATCAGTCAATATTCCATTCTCATCATGCTCCACCTCTGCGGAGTCAAAAATCTGGCTCCATAAGCTGGCTTTCAGATCCTCACCGGTTCCGCCGTATGCCTCCCGATATACAATCTCGCCATAACCGTCGCCAATAACTGCATCCGTCAGCGTTTTCCTATCTGTATACTTATAAAAATCTGTACTTTGTTCACTTTCATCCCCCCTAAAAATGCGGGAGAGATCTTTCTGCACCGGAGACTGCCCTGGCGCCAGATATCCTATGGTACCAAGGGAAAAATCATATTTCTTATCGTTTACTTCCGCCTGCGCCTTTCCCGGCACGATATCCAGAATGACAAAAGGATGATCCTCGTCATGTTCTTCCACCACCTGTTTGATACCGCCGAAAGACTCCCTTGCCTGCACCGTCGGTACAGGCACGCTGTCATTCGGCGCCATATAGAAGCCTGTCACCAAGAGTGCAGCCGCTGCCGTCATCGCCACCGCACGTCCGAACATTTTCTTCGTAATCACACGTTTGCGCGGTCTGTAAGGCATGATCTGCTGGGGATTTTTAATCAGCAGCTCCGCCGGATCCTTGTCCCCCTGCACGCTGCCATGGTCAGCCGCTTTGCCTGACGCCCAGCCGCCTTTTTTATTCCCGGATGCACGGCTCCGCCAAAACATCGCATAAGCTGTCACCGCTCCCAAAAGGAACGCCAGGAAGACGACAAGCGGATTGATTAAATTTTTCTCGCTGTTTTTTTTCACAAACGGCTTATAGTCTTTTTTCCCCATATGCAACAACCTCTCTCCTATGGCACCGCCGCAGCCGCTGATGTTTCGGCTTTGGCATAGTGTTTCATCGCAGGGCATCTGTTATTTCCAGCTTCTCCAGCTGTCCCCATTACTTTTACACAGATATGCCGTTATAAAATCCCAATTTGAATTGCATATCTGTATCGTAAATTCATCCGTCGCCGCATCATAGAAACATTTCAGCTTTAACCCCCAGATATCCTGTGTGTTTTGCTGTCCATCCGGCAGGTATTTCAAACCGATATTTTCTTTTGTCTGCCACTCGCCTTTCTTTTCAAAACCAAACTCATTCCAGTTCTTACCTGTAAATCCGCGCTCCGATGGCAGGGGAATATACATTTTTCCTTTATAATGATTCCCGTTAAACATAAAATCCACATCCACCGTAGGACACTGAATCTGCGGATTCATATTGCCGCTCTCCAGCTGGCCGTCAAGAGTTCCCGGATCCTTCCGCCTCCATTCCTTCCCGTCCGCCGCACACTGGAAGACACCTGCAGAAATTTCCACGTTCCTGTTCCATTTGGAATCCCAGTAATTATAGAAGAGTTTCAGCTCATAAAGCTTACTGTCCGCCACATAACGGCATCTCATTGCAGACGGCACGTAGTAGGTGGTTTTGTCCGTGCCTTTGATCGACTTTATGGTCCAGTCAAGTTTCTTCGCATCCTGCCACCCGAGATTCTCCCGGTTAAAGTAGGACGTAAATTCTCCCTCGGAAGGCGCCGGGAAATAGATTTCCCCCTTCGTAAACTGGTTGTCATGATAACTCCACAGCTCCAGGTTGAAATTCGTACCGACTTCCACATGGATTGTACTGTCGTCCAGCTCATAGTAACGCTCCTCCCGTTTCAGATTCGGGAAATCGAACCCCTGCCAGCCGATGATCTCATAAGTATCATAAAACTTATTTCGATATAACATACCAGGAACGATGTGGTAGTTACCGCAGACCTTAATCCTCTCGTTTTCATTGTTCAGCTTCATGTAGGGATTACCCCCGGGACTGACGTCCGCCACCCCGCCTGCCAGTGACCTGTTCCCCTGATAGGACATCGTCTTCTCGTCATAATAGTAAAGCTTTTTCCACTGGGACTGGCTGTTTCCCTCACCCTCATAGAGACTGTAGACCATACCCTCCATACCTTGATTGCCTTCGATATTCTCATATCTGGAGGGCTTGATCTCCCCAATGATGCCGCTGCCGTTTCCAACCTTGTAAATATTGACAGGGTCGTAGGTAATATTTTTCCCCGTATACTCTACTTCATGGTAGTTGAAGGTTACCTTCGGCCGATCCAGTTTTGCATAAAATACTTTGCCGTGTCTGTATTTCTTTCCAGTATATCCCTCAGACGCCGTATTGTTTTTTATATTATTAAAATACTCCTCCCTGATTGTTTCATTGCTGTCCGGTGTACCGCCGTGGCCCGGCACATATCTGTCCTCGGGTATGGGGAAAATTGCCTGCATATAAAAAGTATAACTTCCGTTCAGATCCAGATCAAACAAATCCGGGCAGATCCGATAGTTGTTACCGCCGCCGATGGTATAATGAAGCAGTATTCTATCCGGCGCATTCCCAGAATTATCCACCACGCGAATAGCTGTCACATACTTGGAATAGTCTGTGGGCAGTCCCTCCCTGATCGACTCATCCAACTGCTGCTCCCCGTACTTCAACTCCCCTTTATACGGCTCCGCATTTTCCTTGCCCTTCACCATCGTCAATGTAATTGCGCCCGGCACCCAGTTATCATAATGTCTGCCATGGGTATTATCCTGCGTAGACAGAAACGACATCGCCTGAATTACAACCGTATATGTATGGCTAGGATTATCAGGATCAGAAATTGGCGCATTCGGATCCAAACGGAAAGTAGCGTGATCAGGTTTGCTTTCCACTATATCAATATATAATTGCGGATTCCAAGTTGTTGTCGCGCCTGGCACAGAGCTTGGATCATGTATAAGCCATACATACGGATTGCCCAGCGGATTACCCTCATACGTCACCTGTTTGTCGATTGAGGTGTCATCACCGCATCCCTTACAGGTTTCGCCGAGCCTGGTGCCAGCCACATTTGCGGATATGGTAAACGTGCAGCCCGGCGATATCTCGCCATCAGCATTGTCCGGGTTATCATCCGCCGTTTTCGTCAGGGAAACCGTCGTCACCCGCTTTATGTAAACCTCCAGCGCGCAGGATGCATGATTGCCGTCCGAATCCACCGCATTGGTCGTGATCACTACGTTAATGGTTCCCGCCGGTTCGTCTGTGGCGATCTGCAAAATACCGTTTGCCGTATCCGTAAACCGGGTGCCGCCTGAAGGACTGCCCGATGACGCCAGCGACCAGGTAACGCTTCTGTCCGCCACATTATCGCCCGTCACCTTCGGCGTGGAAAAATGATAAGATTCGCCGGGCTCCAGGATCACGCCCTTGTCCCTCGCCGCGATGGAGAGCGTCTTTTTCTTATTTAAAGGATCCAGTTCCGCATCATTGACCCCCACCTTGTTGCGGATGGTAACGTTATTGGAAGTCACATACTCTTTTCTTCCGTCCAAAAAAGTCAGGGCAAGCTGCACCACGCGCTTCTCCTCCACCTGGGTTAAATCCACGGAGAAATTCGTCACATGACTCGCAAGCTCCACCCATCCGGCCGCTACAGGATCTGCCGGGTCAAAAACCGGGAAGTGGACCGCCGCCGTATCCACATCTGTGGGCTGCACATCCAGCTCCGCATAATAAAGCGTTTCCTTATCCTTACTCCAGTAAAAATGATAGTGCTTATTGCCGTTTCCCGGATCTACTGTCTGGGTAGGCGTACCGCCGGGCGCCGCCGGCGTTTCCTCCAGCACACCGTTATACATAATCAGGCTTTTATCCTCCGGCGTGAAGGTAAACTCCGCATCCTTCAGTGCTTTGTGAGGCGTGCCGCCCGAATCGTAACCCACATAATTTACGCTCCGGGTGGTGTCAATCAGCACATCCGACATCTGGTTCAGGGAAAGCTGCGCCTCCTGCTGCACGTTGATATCGCTGTTGGCCGACGCATAGCTCTTGGAGCCGACCAGAATAAACCCGCACACCGACATGACAACGATGGACAGGATCGCTATCGCAATCAGCAATTCCACTATAGTAAATCCTCTCTGGTCCTTTCTCACACGCATTTTTATCACCCCGTTGCTCTTCGTCACATGCCTCCCAGGGCATGCATTCCCACACATTCCCCACCCCTGCCGCCGCGCGGTGCGCCTTTTTGTCTGCGCTTCGCCGTTACGGCACCAGGTTAACCTCGGACTTGCCCGTAAGCTTCGTCAATACAATCTCGTATTTTTTACTGCCGCCCTGCACATGAAGCTTCTCATAAATATTGCCGGATGCGTCCTCTTCAAAACCGCCGCTTGCGCGGTCAAACCTGATCTCAATCTTATCTCCCGCCAGAAGTTCCGTCTCCGCGCCTCCTTCGGGCGTGTATGCCACATACACTCTGCTGGTTCCTACCTTCTGCGGCTCCGACGGCACATAGGAACCGCCGCTGTCCATAACGTACATCCGCGTGTACACGTTCTGATCCGCATCCCGGTAAAGCTCCATGTAAGCTGCCGATTTGCCCATCGTTGTCACCTTGCAGTCACCGATGGAACGCTGCATATTATTGGCGCAGCTCTTCGCGTTCGCACTGAAAACCAGAATAATGGAATAAAACACCGTACTTATGATAATCGCAATGATAGCGAGGACAATGATCAGTTCAATAATAGAATAGCCATTGTTATTATTTTCATAACATCTGTTATTCCGCAGTCTGTCACTCCAGCCCTTATGAAGTTTATCGGTTTTCCGCCCTTCTGTGCCCAACCTTCCGCTTCCTTCCTGCTTTTCTTTTCTGCGCGTAATCCAGCCTCTGCGCCGTGCGCCGCCGCATCTTCGCCTGCGCGGAACCTACTTCTTGATCCAGTTCATGTAGCGGACGAGTTCACTGTAGTCGAGCACCAGATTGCCCGCATCGTCCACATCCGGCGCCTGCGCCCCGTTCAACATACTGCCGCCGCCGTTTACAAACAGGTCAATCGGTTTTCTCGTATCGCCGCTGATTGCGCTCGCTGCCTCCAGCACATTGGCCAGATCCGTCCCGCCGCGTCTGATGTTGTTTGCTCCGGTCACGGTGATCTTTCCCTTGGCGATAATCAGACCTGTAAAGTCGCTGTCCACCGTCACATCGCCATAGCAGACAAGAAGTCTCAGCTTTTTCGCATCAACCCCTGTGATCCCCGTCAAAGTCACATCGTTTTTCGACAGATGCGCCTGCAGGCCCGATGAGGTCTCGTAGGTCACATGGTCCACATGATTGTCTGCCAGATACTGCTCTACTTCCGCCTCTTTGATAACGCTGTTAAACACATAATGCTTCGCCGCCTCCACTGGGTCGATATCGGGATCGGCAAGCGCCGGAGGCGCTGTTTCTTCCAGATTATAGTTTAAGCCTTTGTACTCGTTTTTGATCTGCTGGACCAGCGTAAGCACATCCGCTTCCGTCTTTATATTTGTCACTTCCTCCGCATTGACACCAGTCTCCGTGTAAGCGTCAGGATCGGCAGGCGGCGCCGGTTCCGTGCCGGTGCCGCCTTCTCCGGGCGTTCCCGCAGGCGGGAATAAGGTCGTCTGGTCAACGCTCGTCGTCAGCAGGGTCACGCCGCTTGCCGTGAGGGCGCTGCTCACCAGACTGTTTCCAAGAATGGTATACTGGTTCTTCGGATCCGAAAAATCCCCAAGCTGGAATCCGCCGGAGAGATATCTGTTGAAATAAGTGTCTATCTCCTCCCTGTTTGCATGGAAATCGTAATACTGGACAAAGTAACGCTCAGCGTTGCTCTTCTCCATAACCAGATAATAATAGAGCAGCGTGCCGCCCCGGTATGGCGCGTAAACTTTGCGGATGTGATTCATGTCCGCAACGCCGAACTCGCTTAAGGATTTCCCTCCCAGACGGTAGACCTTTCTGTCAAAGTCCACTTCCTTAAACTCATCGCCGTACTCATTCCTGAAATCAATGATATCATTTTCCTTTTCGGCGTTAATGGGGTTCTGGCCGATCACACTCTCCCCTTTCACCGTCCCGATACATTCTGCCGGAACCAGATAAGCCACCTGGCCGCCTTTGACCGCGATGGATTCTCCCATCATCACTGGCGTTCTCGGCGTTGTCGGAGGAAGGCCGGCCTCAATCTGTTCTTTATTATATGCCGCCTCCGCGCTGGTCGTATCCTGGCCGATGTAGGAATGCCCTGCGATCAGCAATCTGGTCACCAGCGACATATCCACCGTGGAATTTTTGCCGTTTATGATAATGGCGCTGCTGGCCCCGGAGTCCGCCGCCTCTTCCCCCGGCAGTCCGTTGGAAGTGGAATTGCCGTAACCATAATATTCTTTTGTGAGCGCAACCCTGCTTCCCACACCGTCCAGCGTCAGATCATTGGCCACATACACCTTGCTGTCAATGCTGACCGTTGCGCTTTCCAGTCTGATATTTTTCGCGTACACACGGTTATCCTGCCCGAGCACATCCCGTACCAGCAGACTGGAGGCCGGATCCACTTTGATATCGCCCTTGGAAATCACACGCAGGGAATCTTCCATTGTCATTTTCGTGGCCACCACCGTGTCTTTTCCGATCTGGAAACCGCCTTTGCCTTTCGCATCCGTACCCGCGTAGACACTGCCCTCGGTCTTGACGATACCCGGCACCTGCACGTCGATTCCCTCATTGCCAATCAGTGTATACTGGTAGAGCGCATCGATAGAACCGCTGTTCTCAAAGATCAGCTTCGGCACGTCCAGACAGATGTCCGTCTGCACAATGGACACCCGGTCATCGCTGTCCGTACAGGAAACATAGACGTTTTTTAATATAATGCTGTTATTGTTTACAATCTCCATCACCGCGCTGCCTGCAGGCTCGCTCAGCGGACCGCCGTGATCCCAGGCATCCTCATCAACGCCGGCGGCAGGCGTGCCCCTCTGAAAAATGCCGGCATCCACATAAGCCTCCAGTTTCGTCCTGTCGTAGTAGGACGAACCGAGCGAAGGATCTTTTAATTTTTCAACCAGCGTGTCCAAATAAGTGGTCATAAAGACGTTGGAGCGGGCCGCCTCCGACTCCAGATTATCCCAGTTGGAGAGCACCTCCCTGTAGGCGATGCCCACAGCCTCGGCAGACTCACGCCGCAGCCCCGACATGACCTGCTCCACCACTTCCTCGGCGGTATAAAAGCTGTTCTTATTGCGGATATCCGCCACCTTTATCATATAGTTCATGTATGCCATCCAGAGCATGGTAGTAGCCAGAATCCCGATCATCGCCATCGCAATAATTACGATGACAATGGCGGAGCCCCTGTCGTCACGCCTCTTTTTCATCAGCCTGCAAAGCTGTGCTGTTTTTCCGCCTGCTCTTTTCATATCCATACCCCATTATATGCGCTGCTTCCGCCATTTCCTGCCATCCCCGCGGATGCTGTCCGGCATTCTCCGCCATTCTCGCCGATGCTGTCCGGCATTTTCTGCCGCCTGCGAAGCTTCCGTCAGTTCGTGGCGCTGCCCCCGATCACGACCATCCGCATATCGTCGGGGAATCCTTTCGCGGCCGCCCCTCCTTCATAAATGCTGACCGTGACATCGTAGATCAGCTCTGTGGCTTCACCGGGCACCGCCGGCCTGCCCATCGGACTGCGCACACCATCCAGCGTGAAAAGATTCATATCGCTGGAACCGCTCAGATCCATACTCGTTCCGTTCACAGTGACCTGCGACGGAATCTCTATGGGCGCGCCCGCCAGATAGTTTTTGCCTACCAGATTTAAACCGAGATTGGTCTTTAAGAAAAAGGTATCTTTGTCGTGTACTCCTCCATGCGCATTCAGAATCTCGACATCCGCCCTGTAAGCCTGCTCCGCCGCCATCAGCTGCGGGTCTGACAGATACTCAGGATCACTCAGATCCGGCATTCCCGGATTCAACGGATCGTCCTTCTCGTGCCTCTGCTTCGCGATCAGAAGATTTAAGCCGGCTCCCGAACCGTTCTTTACGATAATCCTATCCGGGCTGGACGCACCGTAAAGCGGATAATAAAAGAGGTTTACATTCACCTTGTCGTCCTTCGTCTTCGCCACGCTGCCCCTGGACATACCGTCCACCAGGATCCCGGATCCCATATCCCCCGCCGTGTGCACAACCACATCCGCACCTGCCGCGTCCTTATAGATAAAGTCATAGAACTGCGTCACCTTCATATCCGCCTTCGGCTGTCCGTCTTTGTCCACCTCCGCGCTGACCGACAGCTCAATCTCTATGGTGCGGCTGACCTGGTCAAAGAAGGTGGCTGCATTCTTAAAGCTGACCGCAGCGATCTCATCATCAATCTGTGCATCCGTAAGACCAGCCGCACCCAGCCTGGCTCTTATGGCCGTGTCCATGTCGCTGTCCTTAAAGACGCTCTTGAGCACCGCCTGTCTGATCTTTTCCGTCTCCACAAAGGTGCCGTTCTCCTTATCAATGCTTCTGGCGTCCGCCAGCGCCGCATCGTTAAATTCATTGTCATGGGTGAGCGTACCCGTCATATACCCTCTGCCGTCCACCTCTATCTTCGCGTCAAACTCGCTGCCCTGCATGGAAACCCGGCGCATGCTGAACACATAGAGACCGGGGGTGGGATTGCCTGCGGCATCCACTTCAAGAGAGGGTTCCTCCGCCACGCTTCCCTTGATCAGTCTGCTGTCTATCACATAGAATCCGCTGGACGGATCCGCAAACTGGGTCTTTAGCTCCTCGATATCGTAAGCCTTCAGTCCCTCCATGATATCCTGCGCCGCCGTGGTGGCCCGCAGGGTCTGTCTGGACTTGATATTGAGCCTGTTGGAGGAGAGAAAGAGATTCATAAGCGGAATCACAATGATGGCAAGAATGACCACCGCAATCAGCAGCTCCACCAAAGAAAATCCGGCGTCCCTATTCTGTTTTCGCCTGTCTTCCGCTGTCGTCAAACGATTGTCCCCCTGTCATCCTGCGGCAGCCTTATGCCGTCTTACGCTATCACGCTTCTGCCCCGTCTGCCAGGCACGCCTTTCGCGTTCCTATCCAAAGCCGCTTTGCTTCCGCGTTCTCCGCCGTCACTCCTGCTCTTCGTCCGCTCCGCCTTCCGCGCCGTCCTCCAGATCGGGAAGACTGCCCTCGCTGCGAATCACTCTCGTGCCGAAAATATTGTCTGTGCCGAGAAGCACGCCGGCAAAGTCGGGCTCCTCATACTCTTTGCCCTCCTGATTAGGCACGCAGAACATGTTCACTGTTGTGGTGCCTCTCAAAAGCCCTGTCTGCTCGTCATAGACCACAGACAGGTTATCGATAACCATGCGGTCTGTCTGCATACAGATGTTTTTCACGCTTCTCTTCAGACCCTCGTAAGAAACCTCGTAATTGATGGTAGTCTTGCGGTTCATCAGATGATAGGGATTCACGCCTGCCGCGCCCTGCGTATCACCTGCCTCGGGCGTGGGCGCCTCCTGTGTCCCCGTAGCGTCCTCAATCTCTTCCACCTCATCAATCTCGTAGGTGGCATCCGGCATTTCCTCCTGCTGCACCTCATCCACAAAAGGCACTTCCAACAGGGCGTCTATGGTGACCGACTGCACCTCCATCGGTGAGAGCAGTTCCTGGTTGATCGCCAGGTAAACAGCGTTCTCCTCCCGCACATCCACCGGGAAAAGCTGGTAAATTTCATCGATCTCCCGGCGCATCTGCGCCGTCTGGCTCTCGTAGCTGTCCTTATTATCCTTCTTTGACTGCAAATCAGCGATCCGCGCCTCCAGCTGCAGATTCTCCTCCTTCAGCGCTTCGGTCTTCTCCATCGTCGGCTGGAACACCAGCATATAGGCGCTGACAACGGCGAGTACCCCAAGCAAACCGAGCAGCAACAATACATCTTTCTTTGATACTTTCATCTCACGCGCCTCCTATTCCGCCATGTCCGCATTGGCGCCATCTGTCACACTGTCTGCCGCTGCCCCGTTCTCCTCCGGCAGCTCTTCCTCCAGCATATATCCCACATCCTGGTAGGCCGCCGTCACGGTAAAGTTGACCACGCGCTCTCCGCTCTCCTCGTTCTCCTCCTCCACAAGGGAAGCCACTGTCACCCTCTCTGGAATCAGCGACTGGAAAGTACGCATCTGCTCCACCGCCGCTCCGGCATCATCCTTCGTCTGCACCCGCATATTGATGGACACCTCGTAGGCATCGCTGGAAAACGAGATCACATTGACATTGGCTGGCAGCTTATCTTCCAGCTCACCCAGAAATTCTTCCAGGCTCTCGTTCCTGCTCTCCGTCGCCTCATACATGGCGTCCGCCATGGCATGTTCTGCCTTCACCTCAACATATTCATTATAGATCGGGATAATGTCTTCCAGACTACCCGCCTGTGCTTTTAACTCCATATTGGTCTTCGTCAGTTTCGCGTAACCAATCATCGGCACCGCCACGAGCGCGGCAGCAGCCACAAGACCAACTCCGAACACGGTGTATGCAAGCGGCGCCCAGTTTGTTCCCCCTTCTCCAGCTTCCTTCTTCGCTTTCCCCTTACTCCGTTTTTCCGGCTCCTGTTTAAAACCAAGAGGCGCTACCGCCGCACCTACACAGGCTATGTACTCACTGAAACACTCGTTCTTAAAGTTGCGCATCAGGTTCCATCCTGCCGCTTCCTTTAATACGGCAACGGGCATATTGGTTTCGCGGGATAACATTTCGTCCATTCCCTTGAAATCCGCACCCATACCTGTGATCAGTATTCGCTCGATACCTGCACCTGAGTTTCTGGAGGCGTAATAGTCAATAACCCTCGTGATGCCGCCTATCAGTGGTATCACTGCCTCTCGCATATCCTCCAGCGCACTGTCCTTTGCGGATTTTGCGTTCTCCTCCGCGCTCTCGGAATCTCCGGCGTCCTCCTCCGGGACAATACACTCGTTTCTCTGAAGGACACGGATCGCCTGCTCCACAGAACTGACCTCACCCCAGCAGAGCGTATTCATCACCGTGTCCATAATCTCTTCCACACCGTAGGAGACGCTTCTTGTAAATGACAGCACAGAATTTTCCACTGCCATCACGAGCGAAGATCTCTCGTCTATCTTAACAACAATATGCCTGCCCTTCGCACACTCATCCTTCACTACCTGGAAAATACTGTTGCCGGCATAGTCGATCGCCGCCACTTCCAGTTTCAGCGCCTTTGCCAGCTCGTAGTACCCAGACAGAAGCGCCGTAGGCACCGCCATCACAAGCAGCTTATACTGCTGGGCGCCTTTGGTCTCCCCGATGGTTCCCAGAATGGTGTATGCAAGCTGGTACTGGCTCAAGTCGACAGGGAAATAGTCGGTGGCATTGGCATTGACCACATCCGCAATCCTGTTTTCTTTCACATAGGGAATCGTGACCTCACGGCTGGCAATCTTTGAGGAGGTAATTGTAAATACCACCTGTTTACCCTTTACATGGTTCGCCGAGAGCGCACTCCGCAAGTTTTCCACATACTCGGGAGAAACCATAAGCGCACCGTCACTGATGACCTCCGCACCGTTTGGAACTGTAAAGCTTTTATATATCTTATGTGTTTTCGCCTTGTAATCCACTTCGCAGATTTTGGTAAGCGAATAACCGATCTCTATCGCAATCGCCCTGGCAGCCATGTATCATTCCCTCCCTCACCCATTTATCTCTATCGTATTCTCGTTCAAATAATGCATATCTATAAAGAGACAACAAACCTGCCGGTGATGCCGTGCAGGTGATTTTTCTAAATTAATTTCTGTCTGCGCAGCGCTGCACTGCTCGAAAAACCTTCGGTTTCCCTCGCTCGCGGGCTGTCGCCCTATGCATCCGGTCAGCCTTCCGCCGCTGCGGGCAAGCCCACGCGCCGTCCTTCTGCCCGTCTGTCCACATAGCGCTGCACTGCTCAAAAAACCTTCGGTTTCCCTCGCTCGCGGGCTGTCGCCCTATGCATCCGGTCAGCCCTCCGCCGCTGCGGGCAAGCCCACGCGTCGTCCTTCTGCCCGTCTGTCCACATAGCGCTGCACTGCTCGAAAAACCTTCGGTTTCCCTCGCTCGCGGGCTGTCGCCCTATGCATCCGGTCAGCCCTCCGCCGCTGCGGGCAAGCCCACGCGTCGTCCTTCTGCCCGTCTGCGCAGCGCTCATAGCAATCGCGAAAAATACCAGTTTAGCATGCTCTCCCCCCATAGGGCCGCTATCAGGACACCCATAGACAGATAAGGACCCATAGCAAGCATGCGGCCCTCGCCGCTTACTTTCATACGGATCACATGGATGACTGCGCCGAGGACACAGCCAAGCAGAAAGGCCAGTATAATTAATTTCCAGCCAAGCAGCAGCCCGCAGGCCGCCATCAGTTTCACATCGCCGCCGCCGATCGCTCTCCCGCCGGTGGCATAGTACAGAACTGCTAACACGATACTGACAGAAAAGAGGCCAATCAAGTAGGTAAGGATGTTGGATGCGTCCGTCGCCGCCCGGACCAGCCCCAGTGCCAGTATAAAAAGATTGATTCCAAAGGGAATCTCATATGTCCTAAAATCGATCACGCTCAAGACAAGGAGCGCGGAAGCCATCAGACAGTAGAGTAGGGATTCTATGCCGAGGCCGCCTGTCCATACGATACAAACGTATAAGATTCCGTTCGCCGCCTCAATCAGAGGATACTGGACAGAAAGTTTTGCGCCGCATTTGCGGCATTTACCCCGCAGGGCGAGGAAACTGCATATCGGAACCATATCGTACCATTTCAGATGATAGCCGCAGCTCATACAGTGGGAGGATGTCTTAACGATATCCTCTTTCTCCGGGATGCGGAAAATGCAGACATTCAAAAAGCTGCCAATCACAATGCCGAAGAGAAGTATGATGCTATATAATAAGAGATCTGGTAACATATCGTTTCCTTCTGTGGGATATTTGTCTGTAACGTATTACCCCCCCCCTGTGCAAAAAAGTGTTTTTTTAAGTTCGCTTTTTTGCATAGGAGGCGAGGGGTTATGCCGTATTGTTATTAGTGATGCTTATGTTTTGACAATCTGAACTTTATCAAGTCCCTGAGCTGCCTTTGCCCTCCATAGCCTCTTTGAACTCATTATTCGCTGTGTTTTTAAGCTTGCTCGCATGTACCCACTTAATCGAACCATCAGTTTGGGGCTGCATCTCCAGTGAAAATTCATCCCATTTTTGCTTGCTCACGCATTTCAACTTCTCTTTTGCCAGACCTGCATTCGCCAAAGCCGCATCAACTGCTGTATCATTTCCGGTAACTCCAGTTGAAGTAAAAGTAATAGTGACATTTGAGAATGTCTCAGTAGCTTCGGGATCAGCCGCATAGATTTCCATAGCGTTCTTGAACTCTGTAGCAGACTGCAAATCGGTTGAATTGCGGGATTTCTCCACATACTTCAGATACTGAGGCGCCAGCACTACGATCAGGATCGCCATGATGGCAATAACGATGATCAGCTCGACGAGGGAGAAACCTTTGTTGTTCATGTTCTCTTTCTTCATTGTTTCCTTCTCCTTTTCATCATAGAAAATTGGGGTTGTTTTCGGGTTGCATTTATCTTAAACGCAGCTGTTCCCTACCCAGCGCGCCTAATTCAAAATATGCGGATTCCATTTACTGCGTCCGTGTGATATCTCATCTTACAATTTAAGCTGTTTTACAAATTATCCAGCGCCGAGTACATCGTCACCATAGGCGCCATGACCGCCGCAATCAGGAAACCGACAATGCCGGCCAGCACGATAATAATCATAGGCTCCATAGCCGCCATCAGAGACTGCACGGCCATCTCCACCTCTTCCTCGTAGTAATCCGCCAGCTTATTGAGCATTTCCTCGGTGGAACCGGCCTCCTCGCCGATCCGCATCATATGGTACACCATAGGCGGAAACAGACCGCATGTCCGCACCGGCTGGGACAGGGGCACTCCGATCATAACCTGCTCAACCGCCTCCTTCAGGGCCTCCTTGAACCAGATATTCGTCATGGTGTCCGACACGATATCCACCGCCTCGATCAACGGCACACCAGCCGTCAGCAGGGTGCTGAGTGTTCTGGCCATCTGTGCACTGGCCGACTTTACCACCAGATTTTTCACCGCCGGAATCTTCATCTGCAGCTTTCCGAAAAGATGTCTGCCGGAATAAGTCTTCGCATAAGCCTTGAGCGCAAATACAATGCCCGCAATGGCCGGAACAAGTATGTACCAGTTATTCTTGATAAAGTTACTAAGCCCCACCACCGCAAGCGTGATCGCCGGAAGCTCCGTCCCCAACTGCTCAAACATATCCATATAACGCGGGATGACAAATACAAGCATAACAATCACAACCACCACCGCAATCAAAGCCACCACGATCGGGTAGATCATCGCTTTCTTCACAAGCGCCTGCGTCTTGGCTGATTTCTCAAACTGTACCGCCATACGCTCCATCGCCGTGTCCAGACTGCCGGACGCCTCGCCCGCCCTGGCCATCTGCACCAGAAGCTCCGGGAACACCCCCGGATGCCCTGACAGGGAATCCGCAAAGCTTTCACCCTTCTCCACGTCCGCACGCACGGCGTAAAGGGCCTTCTTCATCTTTTTGTTTTCCGTGGAGTCCGCCAGCATATTTAAGGTCTCAATGATCGTGACGCCGGCTCTGGTGATACTGGCAAACTGCCTACAGAACACAGCCATATCCCGGGACGTAGGTTTGCCGCCAATATCCAGATCGATATCCCTTGTCAGAGCATTCTGTTCTTTTAGTTCCAACACAATAAGACCCTGATTTTTCAGATCCCTAAGCAAAAGATCTTTGTTATCAGCGTCTTTACTGCCTTTTATTTCCTTTCCGCCTTTATCGATCGCGACATATCCCCAGACTGCCATAGCTCTTCCCCCGTACTTCCCCATGTACTTTCGTGCAGGTATCATCCTGCAAGAGTTTGCCTGCGTCCCCTGATCTAATGCCAGAGATACTAGCGCCGATTTTCTCATTCGGTACTAATTTACTAAGTCTGCTATTAATGATAGCACTTTTGTTGTGAGAATGCAAGTAAGCGATACGGTCTATCCATTCCTTTTTAATGTAAAAACAGGTAATTCTTTTCCATGTTCCCTCTCATATCCTTCCCGGTACAGATTGTCAGCCTCCTCCTCTTTTAACTGGAAACAGGTCTGTAATATGCCTATGATATATTCCCTAGACTGTTTCTGCATCACGGTTTCTCTCACAAATGCAGTCGCACAGCGGTTTTTTTCTTCTTTTATTCCTTCTTCTATTCCCTGCGCTCTTCCTCTCTGCACAAATTTATCCACCACTTCACACATCGTCACTCTGCCTCCTCTCTTCTGAACAGCCTCAAGTTTTTCCATATTATTTATAAAATATGTATCTCCCGTCAACGCATGCAGCATACGCATTGTTCCAGCCACATCCGCAATCTTCTGATCTGTCGGCTCATATTTCTTTCCTTCCGCCAGATAGTCCACCACGATTTTCATATCGCCTTGAAATCTCTGTCTGACCTGTTCTGACAGTCTCTTCATCGGATAAACATGTACTCTGACATTATCTATATATTTTCTGACCATACCGTGAATCCTTTTCTTACGGAAAAAATGATACAAATCCACATCGGTATTCCACACACGATCTCCCCAATACAAAACCAACGTGATTACCGGGTATGCCTCATCCCCATCATACTGTTGCCGATAGATCGCTCCCTCATATCCTGCTTTGCGAAGCACAATCCTGTAATCCGGCCCGGACTGGTTCTCCAGTGTATACTGCACCACAATCCTGCCCTGTTTCATTTCATATTTACTCACGTCATTGTACTGGCTGCGCAGCGCACCGTCTGCCGCCTGATACAAAGACTCCGTCGGCGCCGGCTGCAAATCCTTCGGAAATACCACCTGTTTTCCTTCGAAAATCAGCGCATTGACAATATCTGCAAACACTTCCGGGCTTCGCTCAAACTGCTTGGCCGCCAAATCCTTTTGTCCCATCTGTCTCCCCTTGTATATGCAGAGTCTCAGGGACATTTCCTTCTTCTCTTTGTGTCCTGCAGACTCTGCCAGTAACTTTGAAATTATGGCAGATTCTGCCAGAATACCTGATGCGGGGGTATGATTCCCGCCTATAGAGACAGCCGGCCTCATATGCCATGATAACCGGCTGATTTGTTATTAGAATATCGCTTTCGCGAAGCTTTGTCAAGCTTTTTTCTCTCTATTTATTAACGTTATTTAGAATATCAATTGTTTTTTATTTTTGAACTGCCCGCCGCCTACAGATCAAAGGATACACGCATCATTTCCTGTACAGAGGTGATTCCCTCCAGCACATACCTGGTGGCGCTCATGCGCAGGGTACTCATCCCCTCCTCCAGCGCCTTTTTCTTGATATCCTCCGCAGAACCGTTTTTGCTGATAATCGACTTTAAGGACTGGGTCACCTCCATGATCTCATAGACACCAATACGGCCTCTAAATCCGGCACCGTCACATCTCGGACATCCACAAGGCTCATAGATCGTCACATCCGCATCGGGAGCAAGCTGTAAAAGCTCCAGCTCCTCCGCATCCGCCTTTTTCTGTCGTTTACACTCGGGGCAGAGCCTGCGCACCAGTCTCTGGGCGATGACGCCGATCGTGGAGTCCGCAATCAGATACGGTTCAATCCCCATATCCGCCAGACGGGTGATGGTGCTGGCAGCGGAGTTGGTATGCAGGGTCGAAACCACCAAGTGGCCTGTGATGGATGCCTGGACGGCAATCGAGGCAGTCTCCTGGTCACGGATCTCACCAATCATAATGATGTCCGGGTCCTGACGCAGAATGGAGCGCAGGGCGGATGCAAAGGTCAGATCCGCCTTGTTGTTGACCTGCACCTGATTGATGCCTTCAATATTAGCCTCCACCGGGTCTTCCACGGTGATGATATTCACGTCCTCCTTATTCAGTTCGCTCAGAGCCGTGTACAGGGTGGTGGACTTACCGCTTCCTGTGGGACCCGTCACCAGCAGGATCCCGTGGGGATTCTTCAGGATATGATCAAACTTCTTCAGTTCGTCCGGTTTCAGACCAAGCTGGCTCTTCTCCCTTGTCAGGGCGTTCTTGGAGGTAAGACGCATTACGATCTTTTCCCCGTAGACTGTCGGCAGAATGGAAACACGGATATCAAACTCCTTTCTGTCCACAATCTGGGTGATACGGCCGTCCTGCGGCTTTCTCTTCTCGGAGATATCCATGCCGCCGATGATCTTGATACGCGCTACAATCGCCGGCAGAAGCCTTATACTGTAAACGGATTTCTCATAGAGGGCGCCGTCGATACGGTAACGGATGCGCACCTGTCGCTCCATCGGTTCGATATGGATATCGGAAGCGCGCTGTCTGACCGCCTGGTCAATCATGCCTTTGACAAGCTGCACAATGGGGGAATTGTTGACATCCTCACTGTACATATCCTCCTGCTCAATCATCTGGCTTTCTTTTTCCCTGGTGTACTCCTCCAGCGCGGAATTTACTTCCGCCTGCCCGTAATAATGATCTATTGCCAGCATTACGCTGCCCATGGTGGCAACCACCGGCTCCACCTGCAGGTTCGTGATGATGTTGATATCATCCATCGCCGCGATATCCATCGGATCAGACATGGCCACCCGGAGCACATTCATGTTATCCGGCGAATATTCGAAAGGAATCGCCCGGTGTTTCTTCAAAACGCTCGCCGGCACGAGATCCAAAATTTCCTGCGGAATGACTGTGTTCTGCAGATCCACCATATCGTAGTGGAACTGTTTACTCAGCGCCCTTGCGATATTCTCCTCGGTAGTTATGCCTTCATCCACCAGTGTCTCGCCCAGTTTACGCCCACTGCCCTTCTGACGCTCCAGCCCCCTCTGCAGATCTTCCTCCGTAATAACACCGTTTTGTACAAGCACGTCTCCAAGACGTAATTTTTTTCTTTTAAAGTCCATCATTGCCTCCCTGCCAGACCGTTCACACAGCAGTGTTTACATTACCTTATTCTGCATCCCGTCGGGATCCTGGGCGAACTGTACCGCCATTTCCCTGTCGATCTTTCCCTCGTAAAACAACTGTATAATCGCGTCATCCATAGTAATCATCCCCATCTTGCGGTTGGTCTGCATGACAGACGCAAGCTGATGGGATTTTCCCTCGCGGATCAGATTTCTGACCGCATGGTTGGCGTGCATCACCTCAAAGGCAGCCACGCGCCCGTGCCCGTCCAATGTCGGAATGAGCTGCTGGGAAATCACTGCCTCCAGAACGTTCGCAAGCTGCACACGGATCTGCTGCTGCTGATGAGGCGGAAATACATCGATCACACGGTCCACAGTACTGGCCGCGCCGATGGTGTGCAGGGTGGAAAGTACAAGGTGCCCAGTCTCCGCTGCCGTAATCGCGACACTTATCGTCTCGAAATCACGCATCTCGCCGACCAGAATGACGTCCGGGTCTTCACGGAGCGCTGCCCTCAGGGCATTGGCATAGCTCTGGGAATCCAGCCCGATCTCTCTCTGGTTTACCATCGCCATTTTATGCTGGTGCAGATACTCGATCGGATCTTCCAGCGTAATCACATGAGCGTCCCGGTTGTTGTTGATCTTGTCAATGACGGCCGCCAGCGTGGTGGACTTACCGCTTCCCGTAGGGCCTGTCACCAGGATCAGTCCGCGTTTGCGCTCATAAAGGTTGATAACAGACTCCGGCACGCCCAGTTTCTCCGGGGCCGGAACCTGCGTGCCCACCAGACGCAGCGCCAGAGCTGCCGAACCTCTCTGCTTGTAAACATTGACACGGTATCTTCCCAGCTCCGGGATCGAGAAGGACATATCGTACTCGCCCCTCTCCTCAAAACGCTCCCGCTGCACATCACTCATGATAGAATAGGCTACCGTCAGCGTGTCCTGCGGCATCATCCTCGGATATTCCATCGCTATCAGATTTCCGTTGACCCGCATCTTGGGCGGTATCCCCACCGTGATATGTACATCTGACGCGCCGGCTCTGTTCGCCGTCTGCATAATCTCCTGTATCGTCGGCATCTTCCTCTTCCCCCTCCTGCCATTTATGTATCTTTAGATAATTGGAATCTCCACATACTCCTCCTCTTCTACTTCTATCCCGTTCTTCTTCAACAGATCCATATTCATCACATGGCGGTTGTCCAACGTCCTCATAATATCCTTGATCTCCAGATCCTCATACAGATCTGTATCCGCCAGATCAATCACGCTGTTATCCTGGAACATCAGGATCATGGGCCGCAGGATGTCCGCCTCGTTCGCTGCAAGAACAAGCGCCTTCTCCCCGGTATTCAGTTCCACGCTGACCCCGGGCACCAGAATATTGACGGACTTAATCAGCGCATCCACCACTTTGCTGTGGTATACTTTAGGATGATCCAGAAGAAATTTCAGCGCTTCCACCTCGGAAGCCGGCTCCTCATCCATTTTCATGGCAGTCATCCTGTCGTAGGTTTCCGCTACCGCCAGCACCCGCGCCCCGTTCACAAGCCGGATCGAGGAGATGTCCTCTCCCGTTTTCATGCTTGCCAGCATCTTATAGGCCTGAGAACAGATCCGTTTGACGTTGGGCTTCGTGGAAAAAGCTTCTTCAAGAAGAGCGTGTCCCCTCTCCTCCCGGATTTCCGTCGTCATATCAATCAAAGCACCTCCGGCAGCGGCTTCGTCCTGAAAACGCATGATCTTTCCGATATCATGGACGAGCGCTGCCTGCACCGTCTCCATCTGCTCCTCCACCTTCATATTCATAACATGTGTCATCATTGCGCAGAGAATCGCCACATTCAGGGAATGTTTATATATGTAGTCCTCCTTGCTCCTCAGATTCTGCAGGAAGTTGATCCTGGCATCCATATGTCCGTAATTTTTGATAATATTGGAGGCAATCATCTGGGCCCGCTGGGTCCGGCCTGTTTCCGCAATTACATCCAACTCCTCACGGATGGAAAACACGCACATCGTCTGGAAACGCTCAAACTCCGCGTCCGCCCTTGTCATGGGCGGCACGGGCTCTGCAGGCTCCAGAATAAAAATCCCCAGCAGCCCGAAATTTTTCACACTGTTGATTCCCTGTACCGTCAGTTTGGAATTCCTCTCATAAAGCAGAACACCGTTTTTATTGTAGATAGGACGTGCCAGTCTCATTCCCGTTTTTAAATCCTCGCTCTTTATAAAACGCATTGTCCCATTCCTCCATTCTGTCATTTAAAAAGCCCGTACTTAAACACTCCCTGCCTGACTTCCTCTCCGACGATTACATGCCGAAGGCTTCGTACCCTTCCTTCAACTTCTCCAGTGCCCTCTTCTCGATTCTCGATACATAGCTTCTGGAAATGCCAAGCCTGTGGCCGATCTCCCTCTGGGTGATTTCCTGCCCGCTCAAAAGACCATAGCGCATCAGGATAATCTCCTGCTCCCTGTCCGAGAGTCTGTCTGTAATCAAGCCTTTGAGCCTGTGCAGTTTATCCTCCACTTCCATTCTGTCAATCACATCCACCTGATCCTGTTCGATCACGTCAAGCAGACTGATCTCGTTGCCTTCCCTGTCCGTACCAATGGGTTCGTACAGCGAAACTTCCCGGGAAGTCTTTTTCTTCGCCCGAAGAAGCATCAGCAGCTCATTGTCAATACAGCGCGATGCATAAGTGCTCAGCTTTCCTTTTCCCGCATCAAAGGAATCTATCGCCTTAATCAATCCAATGGTACCGATGGATATCAGATCTTCCATGTCCTCGTCCACGTTCTGGTACTTTTTGGCGATGTGCGCCACCAGACGTAAATTCCGCTCCACCAAAATCCCTTTGGCCTCCCAGCGCTCTCTTTCGCTTCCTGTTTTAAGCCTTCCCAGATAGACGGCCTCATCCTTCGCAGAAAGTGGCTGACTGAATGTTTTCAATAGGAGCCTCCAAAGTCCATTTACTCTATTCTATGACCCGGCGGCTTTCCAAGTGCCTTTCCATCTGTCCCAATTACAATTAGGCTTCTTACATTATATTATACAAGGATAACAGGGGAAATACAATACCGTTCCAAGCCCTTGCCGCATTCCTCATCCCACTCAAAAGAGAAACGCCGCAAACACCACATTGCTCACGTCAATCCCCCGCGGGGTAAGCCTAAGCCGCTTCCCCTCCCGCTCCAGAAGTCCCTTCTCCAAAAAAGATCTGATCTGTTTTCCGTAAATATCCTCCACCGTTTTTCCGAAATTCCTCCGAAATTCCTCCTGGTCCACGCCCTCCGTCAGTCGAAGCCCCAGAAACATAAACTCTTCCATCTGCTCCTCTGAGGCGAGGATCTGCACCTCACAGCGTCCTGTTCTTCGCAGCATTTCTACATAGGACTTTTCCTTAAGACGCGTGATATAGGGCGCGCTGCCGGACTCAAAAGTCCTCCCGTCACAACCACCATCCCCCATTTTTTCCACACAGTCTGTATAGGACATATGCTCGTCCGGATTTTTCCACCTGACATTGTTCACCATCGAGGATGCCCCCAGACCGAAGCCCACATAGTCCCCCCTGCGCCAGTACACCTTATTGTGGCGGCATTCCCATCCCTCTCCCGCATAATTGGATATCTCGTAACGGTGAAATCCGGCTTCTCCCAGATACCGTCCCGTCAGTTCATACATCTCCCGATCCTCCTCCTCATCGGGAAACGTATACTCTCTTTGGTTTACATAAAGTGGAGTACCTTCCTCCAGAATCAGACTGTAAGCAGAAATATGTTCCGGTGAAAGCGCAGCCACGCGCTCCAGCGTTTTTCTGTACGATGCCAGGCTTTGTCCCGGCAGTCCCGCCATCAGGTCGATGTTTATATTGCGGAAACCGGCCTCCCGCGCCATCGCATATGTCTGCTGAAAATCACGGTAACTGTGGATTCTGCCGATACGGGCAAGCTCCTCATCCTCCGTGGACTGCAGCCCGATGCTGAGACGATTAATACCATATGTTATGTAATTTTTCAGTTTCTGCGACGTCACCGTGCCAGGATTGCATTCTATGGTTATCTCCACATCCTCCGCCAGAGAAAATCCGTCTCTGATCCGCTCCAGAATCCGCCCTGTTTCCTTGGCCGGAAGGAGGGATGGCGTACCTCCGCCCATAAAGATGGAGACCACCCTGTGATCTCCATAAAATATTGATTGTTCTTTTATTTCCCGCTGCAACAGGTTTACATAACTCTCCATCTCCCCATCGAAGGCCGGCCCGGAAAGAAAGTCGCAGTATAAACATTTTCTGACGCAGAACGGAATGTGAATATAGATACTCAGTTCTCTCATATTGTCCCCTGTCTGCCTGGCGGGCCACAGACCGGCTGGCCGCCGCGCGTTCTGTTTCCTAGTTGTCATCCAGCTTCAGCACGCTCATAAACGCGCTCTGGGGAATTTCCACATTGCCAACCTGTCGCATGCGCTTCTTTCCCTCTTTCTGCTTTTCGAGCAGCTTCTTCTTTCTGGTGATGTCTCCTCCGTAGCACTTGGCAAGGACATCTTTTCTCATAGCCCGGACGGTCTCCCTGGCGATGATCTTGCCGCCCACCGCCGCCTGAATGGGAATCTCAAAAAGGTGTCTCGGTATCTCATCTTTCAGTTTCTCGCACATTCTCCTGCCCCGCTCATAGGCGCTGTCCGCATGGACGATGAAGGAGAGCGCGTCCACCTCGTCATGGTTGATCAGAATATCCAGCTTCACCAGCTTCGACTGTTCATACCCCTTTAACTCATAGTCAAAGGAGGCGTAGCCTCTGGAACGGGATTTCAGCGCATCGAAAAAGTCATAGATAATTTCGTTTAAGGGCAGGTCATATTTTAAGAGCGCGCGCGACGCCTCAATGTACTCGGTGCTGATGTAACGGCCTCTGCGCTCCTGACATAGCTGCATGATCGGGCCGATAAACTCCGTGGTCACCATGATTTCCGCACTGACCACCGGTTCCTCCATATAGTCTATCTCGGAAGGGTCTGGCAGATTGGAGGGATTGGTCAGTTCAATCATCTCCCCGTTTGTCTTATATACTCTGTAAATAACCCCCGGCGCGGTGGTCACCAGATCCAGGTTGTACTCTCTCTCCAGCCGCTCCTGTATGATCTCCAGATGCAGCAGCCCAAGAAAACCGCAGCGGAAACCGAACCCCAGCGCAATGGAAGTCTCCGGCTCGTAGTTTAAGGAAGCGTCATTTAGCTTCAGCTTTTCCAGCGCGTCCCGCAGATCCGGGTATTTTGCGCCGTCCGCCGGATACATGCCGCAGTAAACCATAGAATTGACCTTCTTATAACCCGGAAGCGGCTCTGCACAGGGATTGTCCACATCCGTGACTGTATCGCCCACTGCGGTATCTTTCACATTCTTGATAGAAGCAGTGAGATATCCCACCATTCCCGCCGTCAGCTCGTCGCAGGGAATAAACTGTCCCGCGCCGAAATAGCCTGCCTCCACCACCTCTGCGGTGGCACCCGTGGCCATCATTTTAATCTTCGTGCCTTTTCTGACCCTGCCCTCCTTGATGCGGCAGAACACGATCACACCCTTGTAAGAATCGTAGACGGAGTCAAAGATCAGTGCCTGCAGCGGATTGTCCGGGCTGCCGCCAGGAGCAGGAATTTTCTCCACGATGGCCTCCAGCACTTCCCCGATGCCGATACCGTTCTTCGCGGAAATAAGCGGTGCATCCTGCGCCTCTATGCCGATCACATCTTCAATCTCATTCTTTACCCGCTCCGGATCGGCGCTTGGAAGGTCGATCTTATTAATAACCGGAAACACGTCCAGATCGTGATCCAGCGCCAGATAGACATTTGCAAGTGTCTGCGCCTCAATGCCCTGGGCTGCATCCACCACAAGGATCGCCCCGTCGCAGGCTGCCAGGGAACGGCTCACCTCATAGTTAAAATCCACATGGCCCGGCGTGTCTATCAGGTTGAAAATATACTCATTTCCATCCTTCGCCTGATAGACGATGCGCACGGTCTGGGCCTTGATCGTAATACCCCGCTCCCGCTCCAATTCCATATTGTCCAGTATCTGTGCCTGCATCTCACGGCTTGTCAGAAGCCCTGTCTGCTCGATGATCCGATCCGCCAGCGTGGACTTACCGTGATCTATGTGGGCAACGATACAAAAATTTCTGATTTTACTCTGATCCATTGTACACCCTCTGTTACCTTTCGTCGTTTCGGAGAACGCCACAGCCATATAGAAGTTCTTCCCACGCAAGTATACCAAATTGTCTGTAGGATGTCCACATCAATCGCCCTCCGGCGTATCCGCCGTTGACGCATCCCCCCGCTCCGGCTCGCTGCCGCTAAAAACAAGATCCAGTACATGTGCTAACGGCTCACAGGCATTATGTATTTCCTCCTCCGTATTGTTCTGTGCGCCCAGTTCAATCAGCAGGGATTTTGGACAAAGGTGCATATTGTAACGGTATGCCTTCAGATAGATCCTGCGGGCAATCCCCGGGTAATACTCGTTACATGCCGTCTGCATCTGGAAAGACAATGCCAGATTGTCCTCCAGATAGGGATTTTCCAACTGTGCAATCGCCCCCTTCCTGGTGCGGCACAGCCCGTTAAAGAACATAAACTGTGCCGTCGGGCGGCCCTGCAGATCCATGACGAGACGCCTGTCCTCCGGCATCTCATCCCGATGCAGGTCGATCACCGCCTCGATGGACGGGTTTTCCCGTAAAATTGTCTCAATGGCCGGCAGGGAATTGTTGTAGGCATATGACCTGTCCTCATCGTAACACCCTGTGTCATGAATCACATTGTAGCCATAGCGTTCCCGCAACAGACTGGCCAGATATTCCCCCGCTCCCAGAATCCCGCTGTTTTCGTCACCCGGTACAGAATCCACAAAGCTCTCCTTGGAATGGGTGTGGTAAATCAGGATCTGCGGTGCATCCGCACTTCCCTGTATGCGCATATCCTTATCCCTAAGCGCATCCGCCTGCAAAAGCTGCTCCCCGGCCGCAGTCGTGCTGTCCACTGCATAAAACGCCTTAATCAGCGACTCGTAGGAAGACAATTCTTCCCACTGGTAGCGGTAGCTTTTCTCCTCCGCACAGGCAAACGACTCCTCTTCGGGCATATCGTCCACCTCCGCTTCCTCCTCCGTCTCCTTTTCCTCTTTCTGCTCTTCTTCAGATAAATAGCGTTCGTTTTCTTTTAAAAGCGCCGATTCCATATTTTTTTCCAGATGCATGGCATCATCACCGTACTCCAGCGCCTCCTCCGGCAGCCCCTTGTGATCCTCGTCGCTTCCCTCTGTCAGAAGAAGTCTGGCATAATCGCTCTCCGTCACACCATCCTCCCCGTTCTCCAGCGTATAGAGCAGGCCTGTATAGGGAAACAGCAGCGCTTTGCGAAAGAAACCGTCACCTGAGACATGATGGTCAGTCTCGCTCATACTTTGGATACCGGGCAGATAAGGCTCCATCACCAATTCTTCCATCATCCCATGAAGGGCGGAAGCTTCCGTCTTTTTTTCCCTCTCCCTAAAAAGCTCCACACATCCGAACCCGAGAGTTATGATAACAAACGCTATTAAAATAAGTTTCAACCACTTTCTGTTCATGTACATACTAAAGATATATGCACCTCGAATAGGACTTCATACCACCACTTCTAGTCAGAGATTCAAAGCGCTGTTGATCCCGTCACAGATAATATGACTGATCTGGCGGATCTGCTGGTCCACATCTTTTGTGGTCACATACATATTGTTCAGCTCCTTCAATGTGGCAGGCCGCTCTCCCATAGCGTCTCCCACGATCGTGGCCGCATCCACCACAGTGGGCACCCCCAGGGCCAGCACCGGAATATGCAGTGTCTCCTCCGTAATGGCGTTTCTGTGGTTGCCCACCCCGGAACCGGGATGAATGCCCGTGTTTGTAATCTGGATCGTCCTGTTCAGGCGTTTGGTGGAGCGGGCCGCCAGCGCGTCTATCGCAATAACCAGATCCGGCTTCGTCTCCCCGATCACGCCTTTGATGATCTCCGCAGACTCCATACCTGTCTTCGCCATAACGCCGGGTGCCAGGCTGCTCACCAGATGCATCTTCGTCCGATTGTAAGCCACCTTGCCATACTCCAGAATAATGTGCCTGTTGACAAAGAGATTGTCGACCACATTCGGTCCAAGGGAATCTGCCGTCACTTCCCGGTTGCCCAGTCCCACTACGAGAATCGACTGCTCCTGATCCGGATTCGGCAGAATCCCCCGAAGCTGTTCCGCCAGAATGCGGGATATCTCCTGATGATAATCCTCCTCCGGCTCCGTCATGGCCGGCGCCTCCAGCGTAATATAGGTTCCCATAGGTTTCCCAAGCGCCTTGGCTCCGTTTTTCGTCTCTATAACCACCCGGGTGATATGCACGTCGCACTCCTCATCATAATATTCGTCCACGATCACTCCATGAAGCCCGGACTCTTCTTCTCCAATACTTTCTCTGGCTTCCAACGCCAAGTCCGTCCTGACATTTGACCAGCTATCCATAGCGATATCCATTCCTTTCCACAACCCGCAAGCAGCGGCGTATAATATATTTTATGCGCCATTCTTCCGCCTGCCCATTTTGTTTTCTATTTTTTGCAAAAATAAACAAAATATGTATTGACATCCCCATTTCCATAATCTAAAATAATATGCGTGTGTTTCCATTAAAACGTCCGTGTCCGTCTTTAATGAGACACGTCCCTATAAGAAAATAAAGAGTAAATATTTTGAAATGGAGGATGTTATGGCTAATATCAAATCTGCAAAAAAGAGAATTCTGGTAAACAAAACCAAGGCGGACAGAAACAAGTCCATCAAGTCCGGCGTTAAGACAGCAATCAAGAAGGTATATGCTGCCATCGATGCGAAGGACAAGGCTGCTGCGCAGAGCGCACTGCTTGCCGCTACTTCCGCAATCGACAAGGCAACCAAAAAGGGCGTGTACCACAAAAATACCTCTGCCAGAAAGGTTTCCCGTATGACTCTTGCCGTAAACAAGATGGCGTAAAAAGCGGACGGTATTTTCTTATTATATGACATTATGAAAGGCGAGTGCTTTTGCACCCGCCTTTCTTTTGTTTATACTTAAATCTGCGCGGAGAATGCCCGGATCCGGGCATTCTCTGGTGTGAGACGAACTTCTTGGCGCTGCGTCCTATGGCCGGATATCTTTAGAAGTTCGTCTCACACGGTTACCGGCTGTGTCCCCCGCCGCCGTGATGGCCGCCTCCACCGCCGTGGCTTCTGCCGCCTCCGCCGCCGCTGCTCGTCTGGATCTTCCGTCTGGTCACCATCTTTCTCAAAAATCTGTCCTGTGACACCCGGAAAACAGGTTCCCTGCCCGCCACATAAGTGGTTGCCGTTGTCGTCTTTTTCCCCTCTTTGGAACGCCAGTTTACCACGCAGAAAATAACAGCCGCTATTATTCCTGCCAGCCAGGGCACATAGCCCGGCACATACATGTGAAATACCTTCCAGCCCAGCATATCGTGGTAAAAGTCATTCACATAGGTTTTGTACGCGCGGTACGGATTCTTTTCCACATAGTGATATACATTGTCCAGCAGGTGGTCGATGTCCTCCTCATAGTAGGCGTCCCTCGCCCGGCCGGTGGTGCACAGCCATGTATGTATGCTGCCATCGTCCGCCCTCGACCAGTTGTCCACCAGTATCACGCCGTCGCCGTCCGGCCTGTCATAACCGAAACCGTCATTTTCCCAACGCTGTTCCGCGTACACCCGCACGAACTCCTCCGATCTCACTCCCGGCTCAATCTCCCTGGCGTACGCCTCCAAAGGCTCATTGAGTGTGACAAGCACGATATCACAGCCCGTCTGTCTTTCACGCTTCGCAATCAGTCTGCGAAGTTTTTCTTCCTCCTTGTCATTCAGCACACCTGCTCCGTCAAAAACCCGCTCATCGGTAATACACTCTGTATTCGTCCGCTGATAATTCATGGTCTTAGCCAGCATCCAGTGCCCCACATGAAGCACCACAGTCAGAACCGCAATGGCCGCCAGAACGATGTAGAGCCACTTAAAATAATGAAAATATTGTCTCAAAGCTTCCGCCCTTCCCTCCTATAAAATCTCCAGCACATGAACTGCCATATAGCACAGCGCCGTCACCGCCGCAAACACCGAAGCTCCGTAGGCCAGTACCTTCCCCCTGGAAACAGGCGTTACGCCGATCACTTTCCCGGTCTGTCCGTTCACATGGTACAGATAAGACTTATCCCTGTAGCGGTAAGCATACTGCCAGACAGGCATCAGCGCATAGCAGAAGCCCTCCCTGGTCAGATGCAGGTTTTTTCGGTATGGGCGCACCGTGGTGTAACCGGTCAGGGATCCCTGCAGAAGCTCTTCCGATGCCTGTCTCGCCTTTGCCTGGGCCCTTTCGTCCAGTTCCTCCGCCTTCTGGTTATAGACTTCCCCGAAAAAGCCGGACATGTACTGCGGCGCAAAGTCCGCCAGCGCCCGGTAATCATAAGGCTCCATCAGATCCATAACGCTGTCATCCATAGCGATGGAGGCGTCCACGGGAATCCTGTCAAAATCCACATCCATCCGCCGGACCACCTCAAAATAGGAGGTTTCCGTATATTCCGTATCACCGCTGCGCCAGGTTCTGACCCGGGTGCCTTCCCCCGCGAAATCATAGTCTGCGTCATAGTCATAGAGCCAGAAAGGTACATAAACGCCTTCCATCTTCTCCAGACTCTTCGCAGACAGGAAATCGGCGGGCGCAAAAAGCCGTCTCGAAAATTCCTTCTCCATAGCGGCGGCCGCCCCTTCCTTTCCTATGCGGAAAGGCAGAATGAGCTTCGGCTCAAAAACGTTTTCCACCCGCTCGTTAAAAATCAGATAATTACCGCAGTGCTCACATCTGCACGCCGACGTATATTGTGTGATCTGTATGGGTGCGCCGCAGTTCACGCATTGCACAAGGGAGCTGTCCCCTATTTTTTCCTCACTGCCCGTGCTCTCACAATGGGGACAGTACATCCCGCCCTTTTCCGGCGAATACACCGTGTTGCCGCCGCAGTTTCTACACTTGAAAATCATATATGTATGTCAATCCTTTCATGTAAAATCTGCACGGAGAGTGCCGCATTTCAAGCATTCTCACGCGTGAGACTTAGTACTTCTCCACGAAACAGCCTTTGCTGTGAGTGGCTAGAAGTTCTTCTCACGCTGCTATTCACGTCCATCCCAGCAGTAAGTACACAGCTTGCATTTATCCATGCCGACCGAAGCGATCATGTCATCCAGGCGGTGATACCGCAGTGTGGTGAAATTCAGCTTTTCCCGGATCTTTTCCAGCATCTGTCCGTACTCTGCGCTGTCGGGATCCGCATAGACCGCCAGATTCGGATATTTGTTCTCTCCCTCCAGCTCCTGGATCACCCGGCGGGCAATCAGCTCCATCTCGGAAGTGGAGCGGGAAAAGTTCAGATATTTACAGCCGTAAAGCAGAGGCGGACAGGCCGGACGGATATGTACCTCCTTCGCGCCGCTCTGATAAAGGAACTCCGTGGTCTCCCGAAGCTGCGTGCCGCGCACGATGGAGTCGTCGATCAGAAGCAGACTTCTGTCCTTAATCAGATCATGTACAGGTATCAGCTTCATCTTCGCAATCAGATTCCTCTTGCTCTGGATTGTCGGCATAAAGGAGCGGGGCCATGTGGGCGTATACTTGATAAACGGCCTGGAAAAAGGAATGCCCGATTCATTGGCGTAACCGATGGCATGGGCCGTCCCGGAATCCGGCACGCCTGCCACGATATCCGGCTTCACATCATCCCGCTTCGCTAACATCGCGCCGCAGTGATAACGCATCTCTTCCACGCTGATCCCCTCATAGGATGAAGAGGGATAGCCATAATAAATCCATAAGAAGGTGCAGATTTTCATGTCCTTCCCCGGTGCCGCGAGGGTACGCACGCCCTCCGCCGTCACGATCACCACCTCGCCGGGGCCGAGTTCGCGCTCCGGCACATAGCCCAGGTTCAAGTAGGCAAAACTCTCAAAGGATATACAAAAAGCATCGTCCTTTCTGCCGATGGTGACAGGTGTGCGTCCCATACGGTCCCTGGCCGCGTAAATCCCCTTCGGGGTCATAATCAGAATGGTCATGGAACCGTCAATCAACTCCTGCGCGTACCGGATGCCCTCGATCAGGTTGTCACGCTGGTTAATCACCGCCGCCACCAGCTCCGTGGCATTGATATCACCGCCGCTCATCTCCAGAAAATGTCCCTTGCCGTTATGAAAAATTTCCTTCACGATCTCATCTTTGTTATTGATCCTGCCTACCGTGGTGATCGCGTAGGTGCCGTGATGGGAACGGATAATCAGCGGCTGCGGCTCATAGTCCGAGATACAGCCGATCCCCAGCGTCCCGTACATCTTGTTTACGTCCTTGTCAAATTTGGTGCGAAACGGCGTGTTTTCTATGTTGTGGATCGCGCGGTTGAATCCGGCCTCCTCATCATAAAGCGCCATGCCTGCCCGTCTGGTTCCCAGATGGGAATGATAATCCGTCCCAAAAAACAAATCAAAAATACAGTTCTCCTTCGATGCCACTCCAAAAAAGCCGCCCATATTTTCCTCCCACTTTCTTATGTTGTATATATTTCACAGCCGCAGCGGCCGCCCTCTTTCACCCGGGTCAACACCTTCTGCGCCTGCCGGTACATCTCCTTATAGCTCTCGCCGGATTCCCCCAATGCCGCTCCCGCACTCAGCGTAACGGTTGGCAAATCCTGACCCCCGTGCAGCAGCCTGTCGTTCACAACGGCAATCCGTCTACGGATCCCGCTCACCTGATCAGCCGAAAGCCCCTCGATCCAGACGCCGAAGGTATCCTCGGAAAGGCGTCCTATGCCGTCCCCTTCCCTGAAATGCTCCCGCAGCATGGCATAGACGGTCTGCAGCACCTTGTCTCCCATCTCCCTGCCAAAGTTCTCGTTGACTTCCTGCATGTGGTCCACATCCACCAAAAGAAGGCAGCCCTGCCCATGCCCGCCTGCCAATGTTTCCTCCACCATCTTCTGAAAGGTGCTTCGATTCACTGCACCCGTGAGTGCATCCCGTTTTCCGGGGCCGTAGCTTCTCCCGGCCGCCCTGCCCTGAGGCTCCTGCTGTGCCGGGGAACGACGTAAAATGTTTAACACGCTGTTACCCCCTAGTGTCCACCTCTTTATCTTACTGTAAATCGGGGCGCGTTGCAAATAGAATTTCTACGCAAAACCACTGCCGGATGCTTTCCCATTAAGGATCCCGGTTTCTTCATCTTTTCACAAGCTCCAGCTTTACCATCACTTCCACCCCCGCCGTCCACGGGAACTGGTCGATCGCCACACACTTCACTGCCGCATAGCCTCTCGCAAGAAAGACTTCCAGATCCCTCGCCAGGCTGCTCGCCTTGCAGGAAATATACAAAATATGCTCTACACCGTAATCTATGATCTTTGAGAGCGCTTTCGGATGTACGCCGTCCCTGGGCGGATCAAGAATAATGACATCCGGCTTCTCCTCGATCCCGTCCAGCACCTTCAGCACATCCCCGGCGATGAAATCGCAGTTATGTAAACCATTTAGTTCCGCATTCCTCTTCGCCGCCTCTACGGCTTCCTCCACGATCTCCACACCGATCACTTTCTTAGCCACAGGCGCCATCAACTGCGCAATCGTACCCGTGCCGCTGTACAGATCATACACGGTTTTGCCCGCTGTCTTCTGTCCGGCCTCATCTTTCGCCTTGTCCGAAGCCGCTATGCAGCCTGAGATATATTCCCTCGCCGTGCTGTAAAGCAGTTCTGCCCCAAGACTGTTGGTCTGGAAAAAGGAAAACAGGGAAATTTTAAAGCGCAGCCCCAGAAGCTCCTCATAAAAATAATCCCTTCCGTACAGAATCGTAGTCTCGTCGCTTTGCACCACATCCGCCGCAGAGTCGTTTCTCACATGCAGAATGCCCACAACAGTACCGTCGAGGGACAGCGCAAGCAATCTCTCGGTAAATCCGGCAAGAATCTCCCGCTCTGCCGCAGTCCGTCCGGGTGTCTGCCCCGTGGTCACTAACGCCACCAGAATCTCCCCTGTCTTCGCCGCCCTGCGCACAACGAGATGCCGCAGCCAGCCCGTATGCCGCAGTCTGTGATAGAAGGACACATCCGCCCCCTGCCCCTGCAGTTCCTCAAAATAGTCCCTGACACAGCGCAGAATTTTCCGATAATCCTCATCCACGATCTGACAGTCCGTCACGGAAACGATATCATAAAAGCTTCCCCGTTTATGCATGCCAAGGGAAAGCGGCCCGTCCTTCACTTCATCCCCGAACGTAAACTCCATCTTATTTCGGTAGCCGAAGACTGCCGGGGATGCCTTGGCCTCCTCAAACAGACATGCTTCGTCCTGCCTTTCCAGCACGGGCGCAAGCAGCCGCCTCACCTGTCCCTCCTTGATTTTTAAACTTTCCTCATAAGGAAACGACAGGTAAGTACAGCCGCCGCAGCTCCCGAAATGGGGACAGGGACTTCCTGTCTCTAAAGGGGAAGGCTCCAGCACTTCTAAAAGCCGCCCCTCATATCTCCCGTTTCTCGCCTTGTTGACGGCTGCCCGCATTTTTTGTCCCGGCAGGGCGTTTTTTACTGTGCAGACGCCCTCCCCGCACACCACAATCCCCTTATTGGGGAAATCCATCCGCTCTACCGTTCCCTCTATGATCTGTCCCTTTTTCATTTTACTCTCCGTTTTTCTTCTATCCTCTGATATGGTACGCCATGCCAGCGTGGCTCATGTCCCGCGCGTCTTCTGACTCTGCCTTTTATTCATAAGCAGACTCGAAATGCTTCGCATTTCTCGTTCGCGTTGCGCGTCTTCTGACTCTGCTTATGCGCGATCGGGTAGGAGGCTACCCATTAGTTGAGTAGCCGACCTCCCACACCACTGTACGTACCGTTCGGTATACAGCGGTTCAATAGTTTTCACGATACTTTTAGATAATAGTCAAGCATGGAGATATAGCCCA